>NZ_QKZO01000024.1 GCF_003254295.1 Rhodobacter capsulatus | reverse complement strand
TGACCTGCCCCCCGGAAGTTCCCTCGCTGTGATGTAGAGTCTGCCCAACCTGAGAAGGAGCAGACGACATGAGGAAAAGCCGTTTCACCGAGGCGCAAATCATCGGGATGATCAAAGAGCAGGAGGCTGGTTTGCCGACCTCCGAGCTCTGCCGAAAGCACGGGTTGAGTCCCGCGACCTTCTACAAGCTGAAGGCCAAGTATAGCGGGATGGACCTGTCCGACGCCAAGCGGCTGAAGCAGCTCGAAGACGAGAATGCGAAGCTCAAGCGCCTGCTGGCGGATGCTATGCTCGACAATGTGGTTCTGAAGGACCTGCTGGGAAAGCCCTGACGACGCCGATGCAACGGCGGGACGCGGTGCTGCGGGCGCTGAAGGATCATCCGATCTCTCAGCGCCGGGCCTGCGTCCTGATCGGTGTCGATCCGAAGACGGTGCGGCGAAAGAGGCCGCCCGATAACCCGGAAATCCGTGAGGCGATGCACGAGATCGTCGAGAAGCGCCGTCGCTTCGGCTATCGGCGCGTCGGCATCCTGCTCGAGCGCAAGGGCATGATCATGAACGAAAAGAAGCTCTACCGCATCTATCGCGAGGAAGGCTTGTCGGTGCGCCGCAGGCGTGGCCGCAAACGAGCACGGGGCAGTCGAACGCCGATGCCAGTGCCGCTGCGGCCGAACCAGCGGTGGTCGTTGGACTTCCTGTCCGACACGTTCGGGGCTTGCCGCAAGTTCCGCATTTTGGCCGTAAACGACGACTGCTGCCGCGAAAACCTCGCCCTGATCGCAGACACGAGCCTTTCCGGGGCCAGGGTGGCACGCGAACTTGATGCTCTGGTCCGGATCTATGGCAAGCCCAACTGCATTGTCTCGGACAATGGAACCGAGTTCACAAGCAAGGCGATTTTGAAATGGGCGAACGTCAACAAGGTGGAGTGGCACTACATCGACCCCGGCAAGCCGCAGCAAAACGGCTTTATCGAGAGCTTCAACGGCAGTCTACGCGACGAATGCCTCAACGAGGAGATCTTCGACAGCCTCGCCGATGCCCGGCGCACCTTGGCCTTGTGGCGCTACGACTACAACCACGTCAGGCCGCATTCCTCGCTGGGCAATCAGACCCCGGCAGAAGCGCGCCGAGCGCTTGAGCAATCCGAAACCGACCACTATCAAACCCAAGGACTCTCGTTATGAACGAGGGACGACCGGGGGG
>NZ_QKZO01000023.1 GCF_003254295.1 Rhodobacter capsulatus | reverse complement strand
GAGAGCATCCAGCACGCCAACCGCGTCATCGGCGACTGGATCAGTTTCTACATCCACCGCCGCCCTCATCAGGCCCTTGCCATGCGCACGCCTGTCGAGGCATTCAGATTAGCGGCCTAACCTGAGCAGATTCAGATGGGTCAATACAGCGATGATCGTAAGCGTCCGCTCATCACCCTCTGCCTAGCGGCTTGACTATTCTCGGAAGTTCCAGGGCATCAGCGCGGCGATATCGCTTTGCATGTGCTGGTCTAGGATCTTGCGGAGCGTGGCGGCGATATAGGCCTCGGGGTTGATACCATTGAGGCGGCAGGTGCCGATCAGCGAGGCGATGCGGGCCCAGGTTTTCGCCCCGTCATCGGAGCCCGCAAAGAGCGCGTTTTTCCTCGTCAGCGGAATCGGACGGATCGCGTTTTCGACGCCATTGGTGTCCATTTCGAGCCGACTGTCCTCAAGGAACCGGGTCAGCCCCGCCCAACGTTTCAGACCGTATCGGATGTGTCGCTTCAGTTCGTTCGTCGAGGAGAGCTGCTGCAGACAGCCCTCGAGCCAAGGCCGCAGGGCCTCGACGATCGGTCTGGAGAACCTCTGCCGGATTTTCACGCGCGTGGCCGGGTCACGGCCGCGGATTTCTTTTTCGATGGCGTAAAGCTGCGCAATGCGCTCGACCATCTCGTCGCAGATTTCCGACGGCGTATCCTTGGCGAACTTGACGAAGCGGCGGCGCCAATGCGTCCAGCAACGCGCTATCGTTCGCCATCGGTTCGAGAACGATGGCGCGTTCGATGTCCCATGGCTTTGAGGTCTTTTTCGGATCGGCGAGTTGGTCATAGCCGCCGTGGCCATCGACCCGCAGCGTGCCGCCAGAGAAGCCCTTGAGGATCTCTTGCGCGACCTTGCCTGCGCGACTGCGCGCGTGATGAAAGACGACTATCGGAGGATCGCCGCCACCCCAGCCACGCTGGTCGCGCAGCACCACCCAGAGCCAATCGGTGCGCACCTCCCCGGTGCCCGGCGCCAGCACCGGCACGGTGGTCTCATCCATCTGCAACCGGTCGCTTCGGCGCAACTCTGTCATCATCGCGTCGATCACCGACGCCAGAAGCTGTGCCGCCCGCCCGGACCATTCCGCCAGCATCGTGCGATCAAGATCGAGCCCCTGGCGGCGATAGATGTCCGCCTGACGGTAAAACGGCAGGTAATCGCCGAATTTGGCAACCATGCAATGCGCCACCAGCGCTTCGGTCGGCAGGCCGCGCGGCACCAGCCATTCCGGCGCGGGAGCCTGGGCGTGCTGCGCCCCCGCGCAGGTCCGGCAGACGTATTTCGGGCGCACCGTCAC
>NZ_QKZO01000022.1 GCF_003254295.1 Rhodobacter capsulatus | reverse complement strand
GCACTTGGGGGAGAAGATGGCAATCACCACGCGCGATGGTTCGGTCAAAGGAACGCTCTACCTCTACCGGCGCGTTCCGAAACGCTATGCCTCGGTTGAACCGCGCAAGTTCGTCTGGATAAGTCTGCACACGGATTCCCCCTCGGTCGCCAAGACCAAAGAGGCCGCGACGTGGGAACAGATGGTTGCGGCTTGGGAAGCCAAGCTCGCCGGTGACACCACCGACGCCCAGGAACGCTTCGCCGCGGCCCGCGACCTCGCCGAAGCGCGCGGCTTTCGTTACATGCGTTCTGACCAAGTCGCGAAGCTGCCGCTCGAAGAGCTGCGCGACAGATTCGCCGCCGTCACCGGCTTCAAGGATAGCCCCGAAACACCCGACATGCGCGAGGCCGCCGCCCTGCTTGGCGCAGAGAAGGCCCCGCCCCTTTCCGTCAGTGCCGCGCTTGATCTTTATTGGACGCTCGCCAAGGACAAGACCTTGGGCAAGTCCGAGGATCAGCTTCGGCGCTGGAAAAACCCGCGCGTGAAAGCCGTGAAGAGCTTCATTGCCGTGGTCGGCGACAAGGCGATTCACGACATTACCGGCGACGACATGCTCGACTTCCGCAACTGGTGGATGGAACGGCTCGAAGAGGAAGATCTGACACCGAACAGCGCCAACAAGGATCTGATCCACCTCGGCGACGTGCTGAAGACTGTAAACCGGATGAAGCGGCTCGGTCTGGTGCTGCCGCTTTCGGACCTGTCCTTCAAGGAAGGCGATGCGAAGAAACGTCCGCCCTTCTCGGTGAAATGGATCAAGGAAAAGCTTCTCGCGCCGGGCGCGCTGGACGGGCTCAATCCCGAGGCACGGGCAATCCTGATTGCGATGGTGAACACCGGATGCCGTCCTTCCGAGCTGGCGGCCTTGACGGTGAACACGATCAAGCTCAATCACAATGTCCCGCACATTTCGATTGAGCCGGAAGGTCGGCAGGTGAAGACGAAACACGCCCGGCGCATCGTTCCCTTGCTCGGTGTGTCGCTGGAGGCCCTGCGCGCCTTTCCCGAGGGGTTTCCGCGCTACCGTGACAGCAGCGCCAGCCTGTCCGCGACGGTCAACAAGTTCCTGCGCGAGAACGGCCTGATGGAAAGCGACGATCACACCCTTTATTCGCTGCGCCACTCATTCGAAGACCGGATGCTTGCGGCGGGTGTTGATGACCGGATCAGACGCGACATTCTCGGCCACCGCTTGTCGCGCGAGCGTTACGGCGACGGGGCCACGCTCGAACACATGCAGCAGCTGCTTCAGGCGACGGCTCTGTGACACGCTGCGATGGCGCGGGCCCGGCTGATGGCATCATCCTTCGCCTGATGGGCGGCCAGCTCCAGCTCGATGCGCTCGAAGAGCGGCAGATAGACAGGATCAGCCACCACCAGCGCAGCGGCCATTCTGTGCATCTTCTGAAGTTCGGACAGGGTGACAGGTTCAGGCATGAGGTCTCTCGCGGACGTTACCTTCATTCTATAGTCCCGCAGGGCGAATCTGTTCGGCGGGAAAGGAAAACAGCGCGTGAAACGGGCGAGGTTTTCACCCCGCCCGCGTGCTTGTTGATAGTGCCGGGGATCAGGCGGCTTCGAGCCTGCGTTCGACGGCGGCAAGAATGTCTTCGAGAAGGTCCGGTGGTATCTGCGCAAGGGCGTCATCGGCTTCGTCGAGTTCTTGCGATGCAAGAACAAGATCGCGCTTGATTTGCGCGACCTTGGCTTCAGCTTCGGCAAGTCGAAGCTCGGCTTCCAGCTCGGCGATTGCAAAGCGGCACCCGACAGTCCGGCCGAGGAGAAGCATCGGCACGTCTTTGGCGCCGTACTCCTCGGCAAGTCGCTTCAACATAGGGTTCAATTCGGTCATGCAAGCTCCAGTTCGTGACCTGCCCCCCGGTCGTCCCTCGTTCATAACGAGAGTCCTTGGGTTTGATAGTGGTCGGTTTCGGATTGCTCAAGCGCTCGGCGCGCTTCTGCCGGGGTC
>NZ_QKZO01000021.1 GCF_003254295.1 Rhodobacter capsulatus | reverse complement strand
AGCAGGTCCTTCAGAACCACATTGTCGAGCATAGCATCCGCCAGCAGGCGCTTGAGCTTCGCATTCTCGTCTTCGAGCTGCTTCAGCCGCTTGGCGTCGGACAGGTCCATCCCGCTATACTTGGCCTTCAGCTTGTAGAAGGTCGCGGGACTCAACCCGTGCTTTCGGCAGAGCTCGGAGGTCGGCAAACCAGCCTCCTGCTCTTTGATCATCCCGATGATTTGCGCCTCGGTGAAACGGCTTTTCCTCATGTCGTCTGCTCCTTCTCAGGTTGGGCAGACTCTACATCACAGCGAGGGAACTTCCGGGGGGCAGGTCATGGGCCATCAGTTCAGCCCCATGTCTTTTGCCAGGCTGCGCGCCGCCTCGCCCATGCTCAGGTAATGCAGATAGGCGTAAAGGCTGACCGGATCGCGGCCCTTGTCGCCGGTCGCAAAATCCGCCCAGACGCCGCAATCGACATTGATGCAGAAAGAGCCGCGGTGCCGGTCGGGCCGCGTCGGGTTCAACGCCACCCATTCCCGCCCGCAAAGCCGCCCATCGGGCAGCCAAAGCGCCAGAAGGGCAGGGTTCCGCCCTCACAATGGCGGGCGAAGCTTCTGGCGGACGCGCAGGCAGAGGCCGTGCAGCTGCTTGCTGTCGCGCAAGAGGGGGCGCGAGAAGCGGTCAGTGAGGCGCGGGATCTTGGGGGAAAGGTGATCCGGAAGTCGCGCAAACGGGCGATCAAGGAGGCGAGGCTCCGGAGAGAGGCAGCGGATCGTGACGTGAAGCGGCTGGAGCAGGGCAAAGTGGCGTTGACCGAAACGGTCGCGCATCTGCGCGACGAGGCCGATGCGGCCTGGGACGCGTGTCAACAGACTTGGGGAGAGGTGGCGGCGCTGCGGGACAGGGCTGCGGAGGTGACCGAAGAAATCCAGGGGACGACTGCGGAATTGCGGCTGGTGCGGTCGGAGATTGCGGAAGAGCGGGAACACCGGGAACGATTCCGGAAAGAGAAAGAGGAGGCGGAGAGGGCGCGAGACAAGGCCCGGGCCGAGGCGCTGGTGGCTGAGGGTGATTCCGTGAAGAAGACGGAAATGGCTCGGGAGTTGCGCGAAAAACTGAGGTTGGTTCAGGAACGGGCGTTGGAGGAAGAACGGGGCTGGGAGCTGAAACGGGAACGGGTGGGATCAGAACTGGCGTTGGAGGAAGAAAAACTGGGGTTGGTCCAGGCTCTTGTGGTGAAGGAAGAAAAAAATCTTGCAGTGGCCCGGCAGGAGGTCGGGGTCATCACCGACCGGATGACGGAAGCAAAAAATACGCTTTGGGCGGCCGTGAACGATCGGAAGGAAGAAGAAAAGCGATTGGCAGAGGCGCGGCACCAGGTGGAGGCGACCAAGGTCGTGGTTGCCGCAGTTGAAGAGGGGCTTGAGGCGGTGTGCTCTGGGGCTCTGACTTTCTCGCCGTCGGAGAACAGGGTGAGCTGGGGTGAAAACGCGCCTCAGGACGTCGAAGAGCGCAAGCAAGTGGGCGTGCGGCTGAAACCGGGTCTGGAGTTGATCAAGGGAATCGCGGCTATGGCCGCGGGGGTGGTGAAAAAACTTCTGGCGGTGGAGCGGGAGCGGCTGCGGGAGGATCTCGCGTTTGTTTCGGGGCTGCGGGCGCAATTGAACGAGGCGCAGGCGGAAAGACTGTCGGGAATCGAAAATCGGCATGGCTTTGACAAAGGCATCAGGTGAGGCTTGATCTTGATTGCAGTGCAATCATTCCTTACTTTTATACCCAAACCGGAGGGTCCGATGGCCAGCATTACGATCCGCAATCTCGATGATGATGTGAAGCGCCGCCTGCGGGTGCGTGCGGCCGAGCATGGCCGTTCCATGGAAGAAGAGGTGCGCGACATCCTGCGCCTGAGCGTCTCCGCGCCCGAGGCGCCGCGCAATCTGGGGCAGGCCATCCACGCCCGTTTCGCGGCATTGGGCGGCGTTGATCTGGAGCCGCCGTCGCGTGGCCCGATGCGCGACCTGCCGGATTTCGGCTGACCGATGATCCTGCTCGACACCAATGTGATCTCTGAACTGATGCGGGCGGAACCTGCGCCCGAGGTGCTCGCGTGGTTTGCAGCCCGCGATGCGGCGGATCTGTTCCTGACCGCGGTGACCGAGGCGGAATTGCGCACGGGCATCGCCATCCTGCCCGCCGGGCTGCGCCGTGATCGGCTTCAGGCCGCGCTCGATGCGATGATCGCCGAGGATTTCGCGGGCCGGGTGCTGCCCTTCGACAGCCCCGCCGCCCGCGCCTATGCGCGCATCGCCTCCACCCGCCGTGCGGCCGGACGCCCGATCGCCGAGGCCGATTGCCAGATCGCCGCCATCGCCACCGCCGTTGGCGCCATGGTGGCCACCCGCAACACCAAGGATTTCGAGGGCTGCGGCCCGACGATCATCAACCCGTGGGTCGTTGCGCAAGCGTGACCGAAAACGACGGGCTTGGGGGCGCGCCGCCTTCTCAGTGTGTGCCACACACTGCGAGAGGACGGGGCTTACCTTCAAAGGGTCGTTAAAAAGTGCGACTCGGTCCTGTTCTGCTGGCCGCTCTTCTTGACGCGCTTTTTCGAAGCGGCCAATCAACGGCGCCGCAGCGACAGGGCCCTCATGCGGGGCGCAGCGCAAGACGCAACGCCATCGTGGAGGGCGGTTTGCCGACCGCGAGTTTGCGGCACTGCAGGTGCAGAAAATCGGCGATAGCCGTCGTTCGTCGGCCGATAGGGAACGACGCGAAGTGCAATTTCTTGCCGCCTGCATCTGACGCCGCTATCAAGACTTAGGTCCAGATAGGAAGAAGAACTATGTCTCTCACGCCACGCGGAATGAGTATCCAAGAAGCTTATCGCCTCTATGTCGATGGAAAGCTCCAAGTTAACCGAAAATACCAACGAAAATTAGTGTGGAGCGAGCAGGAAAAACGACACCTGATCGATTCCCTTCAGAAAAACTTTCCTGTTCCTCTTTTTATGTTCGCTCGTGTTCGACCAGATGACGTAGCGCTTGAAGTCATCGACGGAATGCAGCGGCTAAATGCGATTTTCTCTTTCATGGAACATCAATTCATGGATGAGAGCGGAAAATGCTTTGATGTGCTCCAGAACCCCAGAACAAAGATTCAAAAAGATTCAGGAGGGTTTTCTGAATTTTCTACAGATGTTGAGCGCTGGGATGACAAACAATGCGCGTCATTTCTTGAGTATCAACTCGCTGTAACAATCGATACTGAGGGGAATTCTGAAAGAATCAATGAAGTATTCGGTCGAATCAATAGTGGCGGTCGCCGTCTAAGCCCTCAAGAGCAAAGGCAAGCTGGCTTGATTTCTGGGCTGTCTGAATTTGTTCGGCGGCTTGCGATGGAGTTGCGTGGCGACTCATCGCCCGACATTCTGCTTCTTAAGGAAATGCCAAGTGTAAGCTTCAATACTCCAAAGGAGCGGCAAGGGTATGGGGTCGATGCCTCCGACATATTTTGGTGCAAGCATGGAATTATACTCCCTGCGGATTTAGCGAAAGCCGAGGACGAGCAAGTGGTTAGCGACATCGCAATATCGATACTTAATGGATCCCCCTTAAATGCGAGTAGAGAAGTTTTTGATAACTATTTCGATGGCTCATCTGCTGACTTCGTTGATATAGAGCGAAAGCTTGCCGCATACGGAGCGCAACGACTACACTCTGAGATTATATCAGTGATTGGGAACATTCGAGCCACCTTTGAAACTGGAGACTTCCTGTCGATACGCTCGTGCGTGCAGGAAAAGCCCAAGAATACGGCGCGAACTGCATTTTATGCAATTTTCTTCGCCTATTACGAATTGATCATCAAAGAGGGCAAGATACCTGACAATTTCGAAAAAATACGCTCATCTCTAAATAACTCCCAGAAAGCTTTAACAATGCAGGCTCACTACACGACAACAGCCGACCGGGAAGCCAATATTGGAAAGATGATCGGGCTAATCCAAAAGCACTTCGTGAAGAATGATGTTGCGGCACTCGGCGGCGCACACTCTCTTGTGGTTGACATTGAGAACTCACTTAGACGTTCTAAATACGAGACATCACGCTACGAGTTCAAGATCGGATGCTGCGAGCTGTCGGAGCGACCAGTTTTAGACGAAGGCATGTTTAAAAAGTTGGCACGAACGGCAGCCGCAATTGCAAACACTTCTCCGGACGCAGATGGATATATATATCTCGGCGTTGCCGACAAAGAGTCCGCTGCAAATCGGGTTAATAAGATTTTTGGCTCAAATGTCTACAAGATTGGCGAAGTGTTCTTTGTTGGACTTAATCACGACTTGGCTTGTATGAAGGTCGATATGGAGCACTACGTTAAGAGGCTAATAAAGGAGATAAGCGCCACTCCTCTCGACAATACTCTAAAGACACAGCTAATTACTTCTCTTGAGCATGCAGAATACCGAGGCGCTCCATTCGTGCGTTTGCGTGTTCCGAAGCAGCCTCAACTGACGCTCTATGATGGCGAGTATCCAATTCGAAAGGACTCGAATACTGTCAATATGACTGCTGCAGAAGCGATGTCTCAATCCAAACTATTCTCCAAGCTGTAGGCAACTCGGGCGGCAGATGGTACCAGCGCGGCTGGGCGCTCTCAACTAACCCGCGACGCTTGCGATTTAGATAGCCGTTGCCTGTCGGAGTGCCGCCCTGAGCTCGCGGGGCGGCGCTCTAAATTGCGTAAGGCTGCCCGGTCCCTCGCTGCGGTCCGCTCGAGTGGCTGCTTCAGAGCTAGGCACTCAATGATGCGACCGACGGCTTAGGGCCGGCCGACAGAGAATCTGCCGACCGGCTGGCTTCATTGCGGCTGACCTGCCCCCCGGAAGTTCCCTCGCTGTGATGTAGAGTCTGCCCAACCTGAGAAGGAGCAGACGACATGAGGAAAAGCCGTTTCACCGAGGCG
>NZ_QKZO01000020.1:0-2500 GCF_003254295.1 Rhodobacter capsulatus | reverse complement strand
GTCCGAACCGACACCCGTTGAAAAGGGTCCGGATGAGGTGTGGCTAGGGGTGAAAGGCCAATCAAATCTGGAGATAGCTGGTTCTCCGCGAAAGCTATTTAGGTAGCGCCTCGGACGAATACCTGCGGGGGTAGAGCACTACATGGATGATGGGGGCCCACAGCCTTACTGAGTCTAAGTAAACTCCGAATACCGCAGAGTACTATCCGGGAGACACACGGCGGGTGCTAACGTCCGTCGTGAAGAGGGAAACAACCCTGACCAACAGCTAAGGCCCCCAATTCGTGGCTAAGTGGGAAAGCATGTGGGATTTCCAAAACAACCAGGAGGTTGGCTTAGAAGCAGCCATCCTTTAAAGATAGCGTAACAGCTCACTGGTCTAGTCAAGAGATCCTGCGGCGAAGATGTAACGGGGCTCAAGCCACGAGCCGAAGCTTTGGATGTGCAGCAATGCACGTGGTAGCGGAGCGTTCTGTGATATAGCACCGCCCGACTTTAGCTCTCCTTCGGGAAAGCCTTGGTCGGACAGGTGCTGACTGTGAAGCCGGCCTGTGAGGGATCCGGTGGAGTGATCAGAAGCGAGAATGTTGACATGAGTAGCGATAAAGAGGGTGAGAGACCCTCTCGCCGAAAGTCCAAGGGTTCCTGCTTAAAGCTAATCTGAGCAGGGTAAGCCGGCCCCTAAGGCGAGGCCGAAAGGCGTAGTCGATGGGAACCACGTTAATATTCGTGGGCCAGGAGGATGTGACGGATGCTCACTGTTGTTCGACCTTATCGGATTGGTCGGGCAGCTGCGGTGTCCCAGGAAATAGCCCTCCATATGACCGTACCCTAAACCGACACAGGTGGACAGGTAGAGTATACCAAGGCGCTTGAGAGAACCACGTTTAAGGAACTCGGCAAAATGCCTCCGTAAGTTCGCGAGAAGGAGGCCCCATTCGCACGCAAGTGTGGGTGGGGGGCACAAACTAGGGGGTGGCGACTGTTTACTTAAAACACAGGGCTCTGCGAAGCCGTAAGGCGACGTATAGGGTCTGACGCCTGCCCGGTGCTGGAAGGTTAAAAGGAGGGGTGCAAGCTCCGAATTGAAGCCCCAGTAAACGGCGGCCGTAACTATAACGGTCCTAAGGTAGCGAAATTCCTTGTCGGGTAAGTTCCGACCTGCACGAATGGCGTAACGATCTCCCCGCTGTCTCAAACGTGGACTCAGCGAAATTGAACTGTGTGTCAAGATGCACACTACCCGCGGTTAGACGGAAAGACCCCATGAACCTTTACTCCAGCTTTGCACTGGCATCAGGATTGTGATGTGCAGGATAGGTGGTAGCCTTTGAAACCGTGACGCCAGTTGCGGGGGAGGCTCCCTTGAGATACCACCCTTCGCACTCTTGATGTCTAACCGCGGTCCGTCATCCGGATCCGGGACCCTGCATGGTGGGGAGTTTGACTGGGGCGGTCGCCTCCCAAATCGTAACGGAGGCGCGCGAAGGTAGGCTCAGACCGGTCGGAAATCGGTCGTTGAGTGCAATGGCAAAAGCCTGCCTGACTGCAAGACTGACAAGTCGAGCAGAGACGAAAGTCGGTCATAGTGATCCGGTGGTCCCAAGTGGGAGGGCCATCGCTCAACGGATAAAAGGTACTCTGGGGATAACAGGCTGATGATGCCCAAGAGTCCATATCGACGGCATCGTTTGGCACCTCGATGTCGGCTCATCTCATCCTGGGGCTGGAGCAGGTCCCAAGGGTATGGCTGTTCGCCATTTAAAGAGGTACGTGAGCTGGGTTTAGAACGTCGTGAGACAGTTCGGTCCCTATCTGCCGTGGGTGTAGGATACTTGAGAGGAGTTGCCCCTAGTACGAGAGGACCGGGGTGAACGTTCCACTGGTGGACCAGTTATCGTGCCAACGGTAGTGCTGGGTAGCTATGAACGGACAGGATAAACGCTGAAGGCATCTAAGCGTGAAGCCCCCCTCAAAACTAGGTATCCCTTGAGGGCCGTGGAAGACCACCACGTCGATAGGCCGGAGATGTAAGTGCAGCAATGCATTCAGTTGACCGGTACTAATTGCCCGATTGGCTTGATTTGATCCAGTAGCAACCAGGCTCACGATCAAAAGCAAGTATACACGAGGTTAGTAAAAAGAACGCTCCCCACCGGCGAAACGCCGGTGACCGCATCCGCGGTACGCGAGCTTCTCCTGATACTTGACTTGGACAGATGGCTTCTTCCTCGGTTTGGTGGTCATAGCGTTGGCTAAACACCCGATCCCATCCCGAACTCGGCCGTTAAGGGCCAACACGCCGATGGTACTGCGTCTCAAGACGTGGGAGAGTAGGTCACCGCCAAACCTAGTAAGAAGCCAAAGTTCTCTCAAAACGATACCAATAAACCCCGATCGCAAACAAAGCCCTCGGGACATAACGCGGGGTGGAGCAGCCCGGTAGCTCGTCAGGCTCATAACCTGAAGGCCGCAGGTTCAAATCCTGCCCCCGCAACCA
>NZ_QKZO01000019.1 GCF_003254295.1 Rhodobacter capsulatus | reverse complement strand
AGCGGTTCATCCCCGCGTGGGCGGGGAACAGTCTTGCTGCAGACCATTGATCTACCAAGTTTTTCACAATGTCAAAGAGCGCACCGAATTTTCTCCGGGTTTCCGCTTCAGAACGGCCTCACCTGTCCGGCTTGAAACTCACCAGCTTCAGCCCGTCGAAATCCACCGGCATCCGGCGATTTCGGCCTGCGGTCCGAAAATCATAGCCCTGATCGGTGGGGGCTTTCCAGACCATCACCGCATCGCCCGCCTCGAGCCCCGCCAGAACCTGCTCCCAGATCATCTCTCGGGTTTTCGCCGAATAATCGCCGACATAGACCCCCGCCCGCACCTCGACGAGCCAGGCGGCCAGACGCCCGCGCAGCCGGGGCGGCGCGTTCGAGATCACCACGACCATCATCCCCGATGCCCCGCATCGCCCGACTGACCTTCCTCGAAGGCCACCGGCATCGCCTCGGGCGGCGGCTCGGGGCGGGGCAATTCGCCCGCTGTCAGGACCTCCTCGATGGCGGGAATGATCCGGCCCAGAAGCCCGGTGCGGCGGAAGGCATCGCGGCAGGCCAGCCGCACGGCACGGTCGGGCGACATCTCGAGCTTGCCCTTGGCCGCCTGGCCCGCGATGCGAAAGGCCTCGGGCACCACGGTTTCAAGTTTGAACAGATCGGCGATGTCATAGACGAAAGACAAAGGCTTGCCCGAATGCAGGAAACCGATGGCGGGGGCGTAACCGGCCGCCAGAACCGCCGCCTCGGAGAGCCCGTGCAGGCAGGCGGTGGCGGCGGAGAGGCAGCGGTTCGGGATGTCGCCCGCCTCCCAGTCGGCGGGGTCGTATTTGCGGCGTTTCCAGTCCACGCCGTGCTGGCGCGCGAGCAAGGCATAGGTTTCGCGCACCCGCACCCCCTCGATGCCGCGCAGCTGGTCGATCGAGCGGCGCGAGGGGGCCTCTTCGGCAAAGCGCATCGCAAACATCTTGCGCACGACACGCAGCCGCTCCGCATCATCCAGCGCAATCCGGGCCTGCCAGAGCAGCCGATCCGCTCGCGCCCCCCCCGGTTGCCCCGCCGAGTAAAGCCGCACGCCGCCCTCGCCCACCCAAGTAATCAGGGTGCCAACGCGCGCCGCCAAGGCCACGGCGGCATGGCTGATCCGCGCCCCGGGTTCCAGCATGATGCCCGCCAAGCCCCCCACCGGGATCTGCGTGCGGGTGCCGTCCGCATTCACCGCCACGAAAGCGCCGTCAAGCACGTCAAGCTTCGCGTGTTCGACGAAGACCAGCGAGGCGCGGTCCTTGAGCGGGATCGGTTTGGGCGGGGCGAGACCGGGAAGAGCAGAGGGGGGCGGCGCGGTGCCCCCCTGCCCTTCTGCACTTTCCCCGCTCATCCCGCGCGCCGGATCAGCATCAAACCGCAGCCAAAGGCCTTGGCGCGGCCAAACCCTTCGGCCAGTTGCGCCAGAAAGGCCGCGGGGTCGGTCACCTCGATCTGCCCGGTCAGATCGAGGATGCCGAATTGCGGCTGGCCCTTGCGCGGGCCGCGATGACCGGGCAGAACCTCGACCGTGTAATCCTCGACCGTCGCACGGAGCAGCCGGAACCCGGCCTTCTCGCCCTGCCGCGCCAGCCACGCCGCCCCCTCGGTCTGCGCAAGGGTCATGCGCTCCTCGGCGCGGGCCGCCGTGGGCAGGGATCGCAAGGCGTCCATCACCACATCGACCCTTGCGCCGCCGCGCTTCATCCGCGTGGCATTGGCGCGCAGAGAGACATCAAGCCGGTCCCCTGGGGAAAGCGCGGGGGCGAAGTCCTTCACCCGATGGTTCTCGAACAGGTCGGTCTGCACCGGCGGGCGGGCCGAAAGGGTCAGGAACTGCCCCTCGGCTTCCTCGCGCCACAGGAAATCGCGGCGCCGGTCCGGGCCGTCGGAAAAGATCGACCACAAGAGGTTATGCGCGGCCGAGCGGCGATGCCCCGCCCCCGAGGGCATAAGAAGCGGCGCAAGCGCCTGTGCGGCGGGGCTGCGGGCGAGGCGGATCCGGCTCAGATAGAGGCTCATGGCGTGGCCTCCAGCGCGATCTCGACCGGCTGGCGGGCGACGCTGCGGGGGCCGAAGTGCCACAGGCGGCGGTCAAGGGCGCGGTCGTGGATCACCTCGCCCTGATCGGCCCCGACGATCAGGGTGCGGGCCACCGGCCTCCCCCGTTCACACAGCCACGGCGGCGCGGTGAGATGGGCCAGCGCTTGCGCGGGCGATCCCGCCTGCACGATCCTTGCGCCGGGGGGCGCCGAGAGCGGGCAGGACTTGCGGCCAAGATAGAGGGTGAAGCGCGGGTGGCTCAGCGCCGCTTGCAGCGCCTCCAGCCCCGCGCCCTGCACCGCCACGCCGTAAAACACCCCCGCGCGATAGTCGCGCAGCGTGATCGTGGTGTTGGTGCGCCCCTTCGCGTCGCGCAGGGCCTCGGGGCGGGAATTGGGGCGTTTGGCCGCCGCCGAGGGCACGCTTTCGATGGTGTGATAATCGCGCAGCGCCGCCCCCGCGTCGAAGATCGCCACCGAAACATCCAGCGCATCAAGGGCGGTAAAATCGCCCATCCGCCGGATGCCAAGCGCCGCGCCCAAAAGCCCAAGGATGGCCGAACGGCCGGGCCAGATCAGCGAGCCGCGCCGTTCGTGCCCCGCCAGTTCGCCCATCGCGGCAAGGCTGGCCGACAGGCCGAAGATGAGAAAGGGTTGCATCACGCCCCCCGCACCGCATCGGTGACAAAGCGGGTGATTTCCTCCAAAGAGCCCTCGCCCGACAGCGTGTCGAGGCTGCGGAAGTCCTCGGGCTGACCGGCGAAATAACAGGCGTCGATCCTGGCCGCCGTGCTTTCCAGCGCCTTGACCGAGGCCGATTGCAGGTCGTTCGCCCCCAATTCCTTGAGCTTGCGGTCAACCGGGGTGAAGAAGGCCCCCGAGAGGTCGCGCGGCGCCCGGGTCCCGCGTTCGGCGCGGATGTGGAAGGCCATCGGGTGATGGGCAAAGCTGTTTTGCTTGCCGCGCGGCGTGGCCTGCGCCAGGGCCCGCGTCAGCGCCTCGACCCCCTTCACCGCCAGATCCCGGTCGCCGGCAAGGTTCTCGATCAGAAGATCGCAGTTCACGCAGACATAAAGGTAATAGATGCCCGAACCGAAGGCGGTTTCGCCCAGATGCCCGGCACCGGTATCCTCGGCCTTGTTCAGATCATCGACCGCGGAATACCAGTCTTCCTCGGCATGGGCGGCGTGGGTGGTGATGGCATGGCCCACCTGCACCGCCGCATCGCGGTTGAAATCCGGATCATCGGCCAGCATCCGGCCAAACATGGCGATGTCGATGGCGCCATCGGCACGCCGCAGCACCTCTTTCTTCAGATCTTTCTCGGCGGGCAGCGGCTCACCGGCGACGATCTTTTCGGCCAAGTCTTCGGCCAGCTTGCGCTCGGCCGGAGAGATGAAGGCCAAGGTGGTGCCCTTCTTGCCGCCGTCCTTCTTGTCTTCGAGCTTGCCGAAGATCGCCGCCACCTTGTCGGCGGCCGCATGCGCGGCCTTGTCAGAGTGACCTTTGCCGATCAGATGGCTGACCAGCAGATCATGCAGAAGCTTGGTGCGTTTGCCCATGTGGTCGGCCAGATCCAGCGCAAAGAAGCTGCTTTCGCGCAGCGCGCGCTTGAGCGATTGCGACGAGAGCCGCAACCGGGGTACACCGCCCACCATCGCCTGTTTCGGGCGGCCCTGATCGTCGCGGTTCGGGTTCGAGGGGCCGTAGCTGGTCAGCAGGTGAAATTGCACGAAGGTGGTCATCGGGTTTGCTCCTCAAGGTCTTTTGCGGGCGCATCGGCGCCGAAATAATCAAAACACCAGCGCGGCCGGGCGGCCTCCCAGTGCAGGATGTCGGCGGCCAGGGCCGCGACGTTGCATTTGCGCTCGGCCATGGAAATGGCGCGGCGCAGCAGGTCGGTCAGCTCGTCGCCTTCGGCGCGGATCAGACGCTGAAACCGCAGGGCCGACAGCACGGGTTCCGGCCCGCCCAAGCGCCGCGCCAGCCGCTCGGGGCCGGTCTCGCGGACCTCGGCCAGCAACACGGCCAGTTGCACAAGGCGCTCCGCCTGCCCCGGCCCGATGTTCAGCCCCCGCGCCAGATCCTGCACCGCCGGTTCGCACAGCACCGCCAAAGGCGCGGCGCGGCGCAACCGGGCCGAGAGCGCCTTGGCGGCGGGCGTCTCGCGCGGGGCGATGTGCTTGCTCCACCAGCCCAGCGCCACGGCGCCCGGCCCTTTGGGTTCGTCACTCATGCCGCTTTTCCTTTCTTCTTCTCGGGCAGGGGCAGGCCAAGCGCGTCAAAGATCGCCTTGCCCTGCTTGCCGTAACCGGCGAAGGCCATCCCCAGGAACTTCCACGCCTCGAACAGACGCTGCATCCGGTCCGTCTCGCGGGTTTCGATGCCGTCGAAGGCGAGCTTCTCGAACTGCCCCATCGCCTGACACCGCAAATCGGCCAGCCAATCCACGGCAGGGTTGCCGCCCGCCCGGATCGCGTCGAGATGCGCCAGAAACCGGGCCTCGGTCTCGGCAAAGAAGGTCTCGCGTTCCGCCTCGCGGGCTTCGCCGCCCGCCAGCACGGGCTCGAGCGCCCCGCGCAAGGCAACCGCCGCCGCCTCGGCCGCCTCGATCAGCCCGGCAAGGCTGGTCCAGCCATCGACCGAAAGATCCAGCACCGGCTGCACCGACAGGATGAAGTCGCGCGGCTTCATGTTGTCCATCGCCCAGCCCGCGACGATCACCGACCCGCCGCCCTGCCGCCCGTTCCAGTCGCGCAAGCAACGAGCCAGTTCCGACAGGTCGTTCCCCGGCTGTTCGGCCACAATACCCAACCAGTTGCGATAGCCGAACCGCCCGGCGCGGGGGTGCTTGGGCAGCCATTCCGTGCCGGGCTTCATCCGGTAATAAGGGCTGAGCGGATGCTTCCAGAGCGCGTAATTCGTGCCCCAGGGCCGCTGGATCACCCCCGTCACCTGCGCGCCTTCGGCCACCAGCCGCAAGCGGCGCGGCTGGCCAAAGAACGCCTCGGGGGCAAACAGCGCCCCTTCGGGCGGCAAGGTCTGCTGGCCGGTATCGGACAGGCGCGTGGGGCGCATCCACGGCAGATCCTCGGCCCGGCCGGGCTGACCGCAGGGCACATTCGCCCAGATCAGATCCCACAGGCTGCCCTGCCCCTCGCGCGGGTCGATCAGCGTCACCAAGGGCCCGCCGCCGCGCATCGAGGTGCGGTTGCCCGCGCCCCCCGAAGGCGCAAAGGCTTGAAAAGTATAAAGCGCCATTGCCGCCGTGGGCAGATCGAGCGTGTCATAGCGGTCCCGATGCACCATCACATCGGCATTGTTGCGCGCGGTATTCGCCCCGGCGCTGTCGATGAAAAGCATGTCGGGCGGGCTTTCCTCGCCCTTGATCGGCTCGAAATCCTGCAAGAACCGCGGGCCATCCCCAAGCAGGTTGAAGGCGGGGGCAAAGGCCGCCAGCCTCTCGCGCAGACGCGCCGGATCGGGGGCCTTGCGGCGTTTCCAGTCGCTGACATCGGCGGGCGGATCGGCCAGGTAAACCAGTCCGATCAGCAACTCGAGGCAGGCAATGTCGAAATCGGGGCGGCTCCAGTCGGGCGCCACAACCTCCGGCTCGGCCATCTGCCAAGGCGCGATAGTGTGACGGGAGCCATCCCGGAGCCGCACCGCAATCCAAGGGTCTTCAATCAAGTTGAGCGTCATTCACACCTCCGCTCACAATCACCGCGGGCAGTAAATCCCCCGCGCCGACACCCGTAAAGAGGATTAATTTCACCGGGTGTCAGGAAGTGACACCCTCGAAGAGGGCGCAGCGAAAGGCAAGGGAGGCGACTCCCTTGCCCGCGCGCTTGGACAATGCTAAATTGGGATCATCCAAGAGCGGGATGGACAGGTGTTTTCCGCATTAGTCTAACTCTCTCTACTCTTGGCCGCGCCAACGGCTGGGGGATGGGTACTGATCGGGCCTCGGGATGGTTAACCATTCCCGAGGCCCTTCCACTTCTACGCGAGTCGAATGCTAAAATAAAATAGATTTCAGCTTCGATTGAGTACTTAGATATTTATCCCCGCAGAATCCCCGCAAGGGCGGGGAACAGGTTTTCGGCGTCGTTTGAGTACGGGCCATCCCCGGTCACTCCGGGGATGGAAACACCAGACCGCAATCGCGGTCGTAACGCAAGCCCGCGCAGATCGTACCGTCTGCCTCCACCGGACACAGCCGGACCTCGGCGCGTTTCCAGTCGGGCCAGTCGCGCAGGACTGCGGCGATCTCGGGCAAGCTCTGGTCCGGCAAGGGCAAAGCCTCCAGCCGTCCGGCGCGGGCCGAGACCTCCGAGAGCGCCCAAGCCTCAGCGGAGGACAGATCGGCCCCCTCGGCCCAAGGGATCAGCCCCGCCGCCGTCTGCCGCGCCAAAACAAGGGTGCGGGTCGGACCGCCCAACCGGGTCGGGTAGCTGGTGTCGGGGCTGGCGCCACCGCCGTCGCGGTAGCCGCGCGAAAGATCGACAAGGTTGTGAACCGCCTGCGTGCGGGCCGCGGCGGCCTTGCCCAGAGCCTCGGTCTCGGCGCGAGCCAGGACCTCGGGCACCGGTTCGGCCCCGTCCCCATGCACCGCCTCGATCAGGGCACGCAGGCCGTGCGGCGCCTCGATCCGGCAGGGCTTGTCAAACAGCACCTGCGCCGTGCGCCAGACATCGGCCAGATCATAGACCCAGGCCCCCCGCCCCAAGGTGCCTTGCAGCCAGCGGTCGTCGGTGACGCTGGCGGGATCAGGGGAGAGCACTTGCAGGACTGGCGCAGCCACCGGGCGGCCCGGGGCGGGGCGCTCCTCCATATGCCGCCAAAGCCGTCCCGCACGCTGGATCAGCGCGGCGATGGGGGCGATGTCGGAAATCATCACGTCGAAATCGAGATCGAGCGACGATTCCAGCACCTGCGTGCCCACGAGCACGAATCCCGCCCGCCCCTGCCCGGTCTTGCCGACCGTCGCCAGCACCTCGGCCTCGATCCGCTTGCGATCGCAAAGCGCAAAGCGCGCGTGCAAAAGCCGTGCAGGGATGCCCCGTGCCAGCAGCGCCTCCCGCGCCGCAATCGCCTCATCGACCGAGTTGCGCACGAACACGCAGGCCGCCCCCTGCCCCGCCGCCGTCACCAACTGCTCTACCGCCGCTTCGAAACTGTCGATCCGGGTGACCGCCACCGGACCCTTGACTGGGCGCGGATCGGCGGCGAAGTGGCTGACCGCCGGGCGGCCCACCACCGTCAGCGCCGGATAGGCGGGGCTGTCGTTGCACCCGCCGTAAGTAGCCAGAAGCTTTTCGCGCAGCGCCAGCGGCAAGGTGGCGGTGAGCAGGATCGCCGAGCCCCCGGCGGCGCGGTGCATCTGCAACAGCCGTTCAAGTTCCTTGGCGATATAGGACTCGCCCATCTCGTGGACCTCGTCGACGATCAGGATTTTCGACGAAAGCCCGAAATGGCGCAGGGTTTGATGCTTGACCGGCAACACCGCCATCAGCGCCTGATCAATGGTGCCCACCCCCACATCGGCCAAGAGCGCGCGACGGCGGTTTTCGGCCAGCCAGCCGGTGCAGGAGGGATCGTCCTCGCCCCGCCCACCCCCGGTGACCAGATCGCGGAAATCCGCCGAGAGCCCCGCCCGCCCATGCGCAAGCGTCAGCGTGGGGGCGGCGAATATCTTGCCGACGATCTGTGCGGAACGGCGAAACATCGCATCCGCCGTGGCCATGGTGGGCAGCGCGAAGTAAAGCCCCCGCCCCTTGCCAGCCAACGCCATCCGATGCGCCAGGATCAACGCGGCCTCGGTCTTGCCCGCCCCGGTCTCGTCCTCGATCACTGCGAGCATCGGGCCTTCGGGCAAGGGGAGCGTCGCGCAGGCCGCCTGCATCGGGCGCAGCGCAAAATCAAACAGCGGGCCGAGTTGCGCCAATGTGCCGCCAAGCCCCGACTGCTGCACCGCGACCGCCGCAATCTGCCGCGCTTGGGTCAGATAATTGGGCAGCGACAGGCCCGGGGCCTGCGCCGTGAACCAACGGGTGTTCGATCCGATCCAGTCAGCGCAGGCACAAAGCCCGGGCAACCACCACGACAGCCGGGTGGCCTCGGCCAGATCAAGCGCCCCCAGCGAAGCCCCGGGCCAGAGGTCGCAAAACGCCTCGATCGCCTCGGCGGCGGGGGCTGCGCCAGAGCCGACATGCTGCATCGCCTTGCCAAATTCCCGCACCCGCGCAGGCTTCGGAAGGGCGCCGATGGCAAGATCGGGCGGCCTTCCATGATGGCCAGCCGCGGCGGCGTAAAGCTGCCAGCGCACATCCGCATCGCCCCCCAGCCGCGCGGCAAGATCGGTATCGTTCTTGTGCAACAGCACCTCGGTCAATTCCCAGTGCCGCGGCCCCTGCGCGGACGCCCCCGCCAGCATCGCGCGAAAGCTGTCGCTGATCTTGCCCAGATCATGCAGCGCCACCAGCAAGACAAGAGCCTGCCGCAGCGGCGGGGCAAAGGCGAAGGGCACGATCAGGCGCTCGGCCACAGCCGCCACATCCAGCATGTGATAGACAGCCGGATGGGCGGGTAAGCCAACCTCCACGGGGCTTTTGCCGGGCCAATCGTAAAACGTCATCGGAATACTCCACAGGTTCAAAAACAGACCAACCGGGATCAGCTGCGGCAGAGGCTACGCCCCACCCTCTTCCTTTTCCAACAGCCCTTGCAACAGCGCGCGGCGATCCGCAGTGAAATCCCCCGGCTGCAGGCTTAGCCCGGTCATCGCGCGCACGAAGAATTGCCGGAACCCGGCGCGGGTCTCGCACCAGGCCAGCAGCTTCACCCCCTGCGCCGGATGCACCAGCGCCAAGGGCAGCGCGCGGCGGGCCGTCACGGTGCCGCCCCTGTCTGTGTAGCCGAACGCGACCGGCGCGCAGGCGCGGATCGCCCCATGCAGCAGCGCCAGATCCTCGGTCCTGGCGGGCGGTTCGTTCGAGGCCGCCTCTTGCCAATAGGCGGCGGGGCGGACATCGAGCAACTGATAAAGCCGCGTCAGGATCGCCGCTTCGGGGGCGGTCTCGGCCAGTCGCGCCAGTGCCGCCCGCGCCGCCGCCGCCGTCACCGGATCGCCCCGGTGCTGCGCCAGCGCCAGCCCGCGAAGCGCCGCGTCGCGCAAATCGGGATCGGGCGCGGGAACCGCCGCCACGGCCGCCCCGCCCCCGACACCCCCCGCCAGAACTGCGCCCGCAAACCTTGCCCCAAGCCCCCGCCGCGTCAGCACCAGCGAGGCGGCGCGGCCGTCAAGATCCCCCATGACCGGACACTCCCTACCCAACGCCCCCCAGCAGACGACCTGCAAGGGAATCGCCTCGACAGACCGCAAGGACAGTCTTAGCCTTGCGGGGTGTCAATAGCTGTCGTGGTGCGTGATGTCCTTTGCCAAGGCGCAGGAGTTGATCCGGCTGGCCGACATGGCTTCGGCACGGCACGGGGGCGTCAGCCTCGAGGATATCGTTGCGGAATTTTCGGTGTCGCACCGCACGGCGCAGCGCATGACCGATGCGCTGGAGGCGACATTTGCCAATGTCACCACCACCGACGACGCCGGGCGCAAGCGGCGCTGGCGCATCACCCGCCCGCGCGAGGTCTCATTGATGCTGCGCCCCGAAACCGCGATCGAGGCGCTGGATTTCGCCGCGCGCGAGGCCGGGACCGAGGGGCGGTTGCGCCACGCCCGGGCGCTTTCGGATCTGCGCGAGGGGCTGTTGGCGCGGCTGTCGCGGCGCGAGGCCGCCCGCACCGAGGCCGATGCCGAGGCGGTGCTGTCGGCCTTGGCCGAGGTGACGCGCCCCGGCCCCCGCGTCTCGATCCGGCCCGAGATCTTGGACACCATCACCGAGGCGCTGCGTGGCCCCTTCCAGCTGCGGGTACGCTACAAATCCGAAGATGCGCCCGAACGCGTGCTGGAACCCCATGGGGTGCTGCTTGGCCATCGCACTTATCTCGTGGCCCGCGATCCGGCCAAGGGCGATCTGATCCGCACCTTCCGGCTGGATCAGATCCTGTCGGCCGAGGTGCTCGACGAAAGCTTCGCCATGGATCCGGCGTTTTCGATGGAACGCTTCGCCGCGCAATCCTTTGGGGTCTGGCAGGATCCGGCACAGTTCGGCTCGGTGGTCTGGCGCTTTGCCTCCCGCGCCGCCGAGCGCGCGGCGGGCTTTCGTTTCCACCCCTCGCAGCGGCTGGAATGGCAGGACGACGGCAGCCTTATCGTGCGCTTCGAGGCGGCGGGCTGGCTGGAGATGGCCTGGCATCTCTACCAGTGGGGCGATACGGTCGAGGTGCTGGAACCAGAAGGCCTGCGCGCACTGGTCGAGGGCCACCGGCGCGCCGATTTCGGCTCGATGCCCTGAGGAGGGGTGAAACGGCGGTTAACCGCCGAAATACCCTGCACCGGCACCGGCACCGGCACCGGGATCGCGACGGTAAAATCCGTGCGGACAAGAGACGCCAGGCGAGTGTCGGGGAAATTTCGGGTCTGCACAGGCCATGTCGTTGACATGATCGAGGGCGCAAGAAATCCCGCATCGAGCGATGTGCGATTATTGTGGATTACGGATCGACAGCTGAAGACAGGACGAAAATCCTGCATAGTATTAGGGTCACCCGCCGTCGGCGTCTATGCGCACGACTGGTATCAATTTCACCAGGGCCTCACAAATCGGGCGCTACGCGAGGCGCAGCGTGTCGCCTGTGCTCTGGCCGAGGCGGAGCCGACCGCGCCCGATCTGATCGCTGCGCCGATCCTGCAAGCCTGGATCGGTGTGCGCGATATCGTCGCGGCGACATGCTTGCTAAGCGCAAACAGATGATGGTCGACTGGGCGGCGTTCATCGGTGCCTGAGGGAGCGAGCGACTACACCCTGCCGTCTTCCCCAGATGCCATGAGAAACAGCCGGACGAGATCGGTGTTGACGTAGTAGTTGCGCTTCCCTGAGGGGAGCTTTTTGAGAAAACCATCTTCCGGTGCAGAAAGAGCATCGAGATAGCGCGCTGCGGTCTGTCGCGTCACCCCCAAATCACGCTGAATGAACTCGATGCGTGTATAAGGGTGCCCTCGGCGCGATACCGCGGGCAGCTGTTGCAGGCGCGATACATCCGGATCATCTCGCTGTTGATGTCAGAGTATTTCCGCGCCGCCAGCTGAAAGTCGCGGCAGATGTTCGTCTGCAGCTCGCCCTGCGCCGGGCAGCTGACCGTGGCCAGCTCGAAGACGCCGCGCACGACCTCCTCGACGGCGCCCATGTCGCCCTCGTAGCGGTTTCGCAGTACGGCCGACACCAAAGCGGCCGAGCGGTTCAGCCGCTTCGCCACTTTGTTCTGGCTCGATTCCGCGCATTGTGCAGCCAGCAGGGACACCCAATCCGGCATATCCGCGCCCCAATGCTCGCGGGCCGTCTCTACCGGGCCGCTCATTTGCCACCCCCAAGCGCAAAGACCTCGCGCGAATTCGGGTCGTAGACCTGTTGCACGCGCTGGATCTGCGGCGCTTTGGGGCCGCGGTGGCGGATCAGTCGATAGGTGGCCAGCAATGCGCGGTGCGGATCCGCCTTGGTCTTGACCTGCAGATAGCCCGCCGCCAACAGCCGCTTGCAGTAGTCGCGCGCGGTCGACTCGGGGATCTCGACGCTGGCATGCTGGATCAGATCGCGCGCGCTGAACGTCTTGAGCATGTACATGCCGCGCCACAGCTGCTCGTAGTTCTCGCCGTGGGTGACCTTACTGCCATCCGGGCGCAGCCGCGGAGCGTGATAGCCAGTGTCAAGGATCAGCTCCCAACACCCCTGTTGCCCATTTTCGGTTTCCCGGGCCTCCAGGTAACCGGCAGTGGTCAACGCTTTCAGATACCGCAGCACCGACGATTTTCCGAGCCCGGTTGCCGCGACGATGGCCTTTGTCGTGATCTCCTTCGGGTTGGCTTTCATCGCCAGCCACATTTCCTGACGACCGGCACAGACCTGATCGGCCGGGCGCCGCCCCGTGAACGACGCGCGCGTCATGCCATGCCCCTCCGCGGAGTCGGCGCTTCGCCCAAGAAGAATTCGATCTTCGGGACGTCAGCCATGGTGATTTCGGACCGGCCAGAGGTCAGCGAATACAGATTGACATGGTTGAGGTTGGCCACGACGCGCCGAAAGTTCGCGGCGGACTTTTCGAGCACGACTTGCAGCACGTCATCCGGCAGCGTCAGCTGCGGCTGCTTCAGTTGAGCCAGCACCCTGGTCTCGCGCAGATCGGCGGGTTGCGCCGCGGGCCAGGCGCCGATCCTGTTGTGGACACGCTCCCAACGGCGCAGCCGCTGGGGCAGGACCTCTTCGCCGATCAGGATCAGCACGCTGGTCCCGCCGCACGTTCGCTTCGAATTTCTTCGACCAGAACGCAACCCTTGTGGAAGGCATCGTGGTTTTCGGGCAGCCCGGATGACGGTTATCTCGACGTCTGCCGTCTCTACACGACGCACGAGATGATCGAGTGGTTCGGACATATTGCTGATGCGGCAGAAGAACTGCGCCAGGAATTCGACAACATGGTCGCAGCCGGGGCAACGCCGAAACAGTTCGGGTTGCGGGTGAGATCGCATTCGGTGCTGACGGTCACCTCACGCTCGAAGATGCGGAACGCGCGGCCGATGCACCTGACTTTCTCTGGTGACCTGCTGCAGACGATCGTCTTCCAGCCGCGCCGTCAGGACATGGACGCGAACTACGCGGCGGGCGAAATGCTGCTGCAGGCGATGGGACCTCACCATCACGGGGGGCTGATCTATGGGCAGCTACTATTTGATCCATCCGTCCAGCGACGCTGAAGGTGTCCTCACGAATGCCATCGTTACCCCCGCCGAGGCCCTGCCGCAGGTCGTGGCGGCCACGCCCGGGGTGTCCTATCGCGTCGCATCTCTGATCTATGCCGCGGACACCTATACCCCGTGGGACCCGGCCCTCCTGTTCGCCTCGGGTGAAATCGGCTGGGTCGAGCCGATGATCCCCGGCGTGACGCTGTTTCAGGATGCGGCCGGGACGATCCCGGTCACCGCGGCGGGGCAGCCGGTGGGGCTGTCGAAATTCACCGCGGGCGGGCAGATCGGCTTCGTGCAGGCGACGGCGGCCAATCGCCCGATCTATCAGCTCGATGCGCAGGGCCGCGGCTGTCTGGCCCATAACGGGCTCAACCAGTGGATGGCGGCGGCCGCGATCGCCTGGGGGTCGGACGAGGCCACGATCTGCGCGGGGGTGCGCAAGCTGTCGGATGCGGC
>NZ_QKZO01000018.1 GCF_003254295.1 Rhodobacter capsulatus | reverse complement strand
ACTGCCATGCGAATGGCCAGGTCCATGATGCTTTCCAAATTGGTCAACCAGTATGGCGAGAGCCCCGAGCAAATCACCGGGGCCGTTCGGCCAAACCAGGAGAGATCCCGGAAACGCGTAATCAGCGCGTCCAGCAGCGCCGGATATCCAGCGGCGTTCGAGGCATCGGCCTCTCCCTGCCACCAGTAGGCAACGTCGATGCGGTCCACGGTCTGGCCGGTCAGCGCCGCGATTTCGGCGAGCGCGGCGGGCACGTTGGCCAGGGTTGCGGTCCACATGTTCGGATCAGCCGCGGCGGCGTCCCATTGCGCAATCGGGATACCGCCGCGGCTGATATTGATCACGAAGACCGGCCGCGTCGGATATTCGATCGCGGCCCTGGCGCCGATCATCGTGCCCCAGTTGCTCGTGCCCGCAATGGCCGCCCCGGTTTGAAACGTGCCGATCGTCGTGGTCGCCGCGGCGGCAGACAGGGCCGTGCCTGTATAGCTCCACATATAGAGATTAGGCGGGGGGCTGAACGGGGCATAGGCCACACGGCGCGCGGCGTTACTCTGACCCGCGACGAAAATCACGAACGGCTTGCCCGCCATGGCAGCATCGAGATCGTTGAGCCGGTCAGCGAGCGCCCCGGAGGCGGCCAGTTGCGCGGCCAGATCTGCGATCGACGCCTTGGCGCTAGTGCCATTGCGATTGCCAAGGACACTGTCGAGCAGGGCCGCGGTCACGAGGTTGGTGGTATTTACGCCAGTCGTCATGCGTGTCCTCAGGTGATGATGATGGTGAAGGGGCCTGCAACCGGGCCGGGAACGCCTGCGGCGTTCTGCGGCTCGATCCAGATGTGATGGGCGCCCTGCTCCAGGCAGGCGTCGGTTTCGAGATAGGCGCGGACGTTGTCGATCGTCGCGGCGGCACCGGCCTCGGCGCTGATCGCAATGCCGGTGCCGCCGCTGACCGCCTGGATCCGGTCCAGTTTCGGCCCTGTCGTGGCGACCGAGGTGCCAGGGCGCAGCGTCGCGCCGATCAGACCCGCCTGCACGGTCGAGCCGGAGATCGAGACCACGTCGTAGCCGATCCGGTAATACTTGCCGCCGGTCAGCGCGACCGCCTGCGAGATCCGGCCCGCAGCCCCCGCAGCATGCGCCGCAACGCCGCCCGAGATCGTCCATCCTGTTCCGAGGGTCCAGCTGCCAGCGGCCTCCAGCCCGCCGCCCACGATCAGGTCGGTGCGGGTCGTGTCGCCGAGCGTCGTCGCATAGCTCTGCCCGGGCTCGACCGCGATCGGCGCCCCCACGGCATCGGTCTCGCGGTCCAGCAGACTGGTAATCGAGCGGTAGATCTGCACCCGTGCCGTCGCCGCGTCATCGCCGGTGGCAAACTGGATCAGAGCCCCGCCCAGCAGCGTCGTGATCGAGATCGAGGCCGCATCAAGCGCGGCGGGCAGTGCCGCGTCGGCCGACCCGACCACGATTGTGATCGTCGCAGACCATGGCCCCGCGACGCCCGTCGCCCCGATGCCGCGGGCGCGCAGATCGACCGACTGCCCGGGCGTGTAGCTGTCGATCGTGCCGCCGCCATTGGCCACCGGGATCGTGGTGCTGCTCCAGCTCTCGGCGCCGGAAATCCGGTGATCCAGCCCGATCTCGATTGTCGGCACCGACCCGGTGCCGGGGGCGACCGCATAGCTGATCCTGTTGGCCAGACCCGTCGCGGCGAGGCCCGAGGTCAGCGCCACAAACCGCGGGGCCGAGGGCTGCAGCAGGTTGTCGTCGATCTCGGCCCCGACGCGGCTCGACCAGGCGGGGATCGGCGTGGCCGCCAGGATCGTGTCGATCTGCGGCGCGGCATCGACGGTGCGCACGATCGCGCACATGTCCTGCGTCGCCTCGATCCGCGTCACGATCTGGGCGTAGCTCTCGACGCGGGCCGGTCCGACATGCACGAGATCACCGACAACCGGCATCGGCCCGGAGCCGGTCAGCGTCAGGATCTGCGTCTCGCCCGGCAGGGTCATCACGGGCCGGACGACCGAGATGCCCACCGTATCCTCCTCGGTCTCGAAAACCCGGAAGCGGCAGGCATAGGTCTCGCCCGCGGTCATCGCAAAGACGTCATCGATCTCGACCGCCGCGCCCTGCACCGATTTGACACGGGCGGCGAGCTGCACGCGGCTGAGCACGTCGTGGCTGAGTGCGATGGCGTCGCCCCGGGTGGCCGCAAAGGTCGTTTCGGCCGTGCCGTAGACGGCTTCGACTTTCGCCATGACGGCGGCGCGGCGGGTCAGACGGTCGGACATCACTGCGGCTCCTGCTCGGGGGTGGGCTCAGGCCCGGTTTCAACGTCGGTTTCAACGGGGCCTTGAACGGGGGTGTCATCCGCCGTCTCGCCGGGTTTGGGCACGGGCGTCAGGGTCATGCTGCCCTCATCCAGCACGAACGATCCGCCCCGGTCGGGGTAGGGTTGGACGGACGGCGCGGGCGTGGTTTTGCTCTTGCTCATGTGGGGGCGAACCTCAGCTGATCGGGGATCGAAAACGAGATGTCGTAGACGAAGGCGCCTGCGACGGCGCGGCTCAGGGTGCAGCCGCGGAAGGTCATCACGCCGACGCGGCCGCCCCAGTCCCACCCCGCCAAAGCGGCGATGATGGCGGCGATCAGCTCGCCGATCACCGGCAGCGCCCGGGCGCCCGAGGCATCCCCCGCCTTGACGGTCAGGACGACGGAATAAAGCCGCTCGATCGACTGGACATAGGCCGCGGTGCGGGGGGTCTGCGATCCGCCCTTGATCCCGGTGGGGATGACATGGGCGGCGGGGGTCGCCTGCGGCAGCTGGCCCGTGGCGGTCAAGGCGCCGAACTCGGCCGCCCCCCAGGCGCGCCCGCCCAGACCGGGCACACGCTCCTTGAGCCGGGCGGTGATGTCATCCACATCGGCCATCAGATGATCGCCGCTGCCCGCGACACCTTTGTCGCCACGCCAAAATTGAAGCTGCTGCTGGATGCCGACGGCGTCACCCTCATCGCCGAGGCGATCCGGGCGGCTTTCCCTGACGCGCCGCCCGACGTGATCGTCATCGATCCGATCCGCAACCTCTTTGATGGCGGCCCGGAAGGCGGCGGCGAAAACGACAACACCGCCATGATGTTTTTCCTGAAGGACCGTGTCGAGGTTCTGCGCGAAGCGGTCAATCCGGACGCGGGCGTCATCCTCGCTCACCACACCCGCAAGGCGGCCAAGCATCAGGTCAAGGACGATCCCTTCCTCGCTCTCTCCGGCGCCAGCGCGCTGCGCGGCTTCTATACCTCCGGTTTGCTGATGCATCGGCCCGATGAGGACAGCACCCAGCGTCGCCTGGAGATCGAGTTGCGCAATGGCCCCGCGCTTCCGGGCAAGCTGATCGACAAGGTGGCGAGGCGCTGGGTTGAGTTGAACCAGATGAACGAGCGGCTGGTGCGCAAGGAACCCTATGGCCGACGCCGCAGACCGAAACTGTGCGCGTTCCGGCCGAGGATGTGCTGCACATCTACAGGCCGATTGATGCCGGGCAGATCCGGGGCTTGCCGCATGCGGCACCCGCTATGGTGCGACTGTTTCTTCTGGATCAATACGACGACGCGGAACTCGACCGGAAAAAGACGGCTGCGATGTTCGCTGGCTTCATCACCAAGAACGCTACGGAAGAACCGTTGATGGGGGAGACCCTCGCTACCGATGACAGCGGCGCAACTGTCAGCCTCGAGCCGGGCACCCTGCAGGTGCTCTTGCCAGGGGAGGACGTGAAGTTTTCCAGCCCCGCCGATGTTGGTGGCGGCTACCGAAGTTTTGACCCACGCCCGTGCCGTCGTCGATCTCTGTCGCCTCGCCGGGCAACCGCAGATGGCCGGCCGCTTTCTAGAGCGCGACACCGGTATCGACGATGTCCGCGCTGCTCTGCTGGCCACCCGCGCCGAGGCCGTGCCCGACATTTCCGCCGCCCACCCGCAACCCGGCCGACCCTCTGGCGCGCGCCCCTGGGGCGATGTCATCGCCCGCACCTTCCGTTTGAAAGGATAACCCCATGACCACGCTTACTGAAACCCGCCACGCGGGCGGCTTCCTCGTCTGGGAAGCGCTGCGCGATTTTTGCCGCAGCACCGTCATCCTGGCCTCCGGCGACCTCCAACCCGGCACAATTCTGGGCAAGATCACCGCTTCGGGAAAATACGCGGCCCATGACCCCGCCGCCTCGAACGGCACCCAGACGGCAGCAGCCATCCTCTGGGACAGCGTCGATGCCAGCAGTGGCGACACCAACGCCGTTGTGCTGATCCGCGGCCCCGCCATCGTCAACCAGTATGAGATCAGCATCCTCGGTACGCCAACTGCGCCGCAGATTGCCGCTGCCTACGCTGCCCTGCTGACACTCGGCATCCTCGTTCGTTAACACCCAAATCAGGAGGCACCTCATGGCCACCATGGACATTTTCGAAGGCGATGCCTTCTCGATCATCGAACTTACCCGCGCGCTGGAAAACATTCCCTACCAACCCGCCACCCTGTCGGCGTCAGGCTTGTTCGGGCCGCGCGGCGTCCGCTCGCGCACTGTCGTGATTGAGTCCCGCGACGGCACGCTGTCGCTGATCCCGTTCTCCGAACGCGGCTCGGCTTACGACCAGCAGACCCCGGAACGCCGCGATGTGCGGGCCTTCGTCTGCCGCCAGTTCAAGAAGCAGGACGTGATTTGGGCCTCGGAAATCCAGCAGGTGCGCGACTTCGGGAGCGAATCTGCCACCCAGCAGGTGCAGGCCGAAGTCGCCCGCAAACTCGGTCGACTGCGCAACGACGCCGAAACCACGTTCGAGTATCACCTCTTCAATGGCATCCAAGGGCTGGTGAAGGACCCGCGCGATGGTGCCACGGTGGTGAACGATTTCACCGAATTCGGCATCACTCCGGCCACCGAGGTGGATTTTGATCTCGACAACGCGACGCCTGCCTCCGGGGCATTGCGAAAACGCTGCCAGGCGCTGATCGAAAGCGTCGAAGATACGATGGGCGGCCTTGCCACCGGTGCCATCGCACTGCGTGCCGAATGCGGCTCGGCCTTCTTCGCCGATCTGGTGGCGCACAAGGAGGTCCGCGAAACCTACCTCAACACCGCCGCCGCTGCCGATCTGCGGTCGCGCATCGCCGACGAGGTCAGCTTCGGCGGCATCACCTTCCGCCGCTACCGGGGCGGGGCGGGTTTTGGTGTCGCCACCGACAAGGCGGTGTTCTACCCAGAAGCCGTCGAGGGGCTGTTCGAGATCTACCACGCCCCCGCCGACACGTTCGAGACGCTCAACACGCTGGGCCAGCCTCTCTACGCCCGGATTATCCCTGACCGGGATCGCGACGAATGGGTGCGGCTTGAGATCGAAAGCAACCCGCTGCCGATCTGCACCCGCCCGCAGGTGCTGCGGTCCGCGGCGGACGTGACTGGCGTCAGCTACGTGGCGCGCGGGCGGTCCCAGTTCATGCCAGCCAGGCGCGGATCAGTGCCGAAGCTGTCGCGCCCGAACTCGAGGCCGAGTTTGGGGTGCTCACGGATGGCCTGCGCTCCGCTCTGGCCGATGCGGATGCGCCAAGTCTGGCGGTCCACCGGCTGTGGCGCGGCGAATGCAGGACAGGTCAGCACTGCAAGATTTGCGCCGCCTTCGGGGTCGCGGACCGATGCGTATCGAATGACCTCGGCCCCGATCTCGCGGGCGGCATCAGAAAGCTGTTGGCAGGGGCCGTAGTCGGTCAGATGGGTCCAGAGGTCGTGATCGGCGGCAAGCGCACCGGTTGTCAGGTCCAGGGAAACCGGCGTTGCCAGATCAGCGCGAAAGGCGGTGTAGTCCGCCGCATCGTCGGGGAACGGGGTTGCGGGGCTCTCGGCGTAAAACAGGAACCGATAAAACACCATCTCGGCCGCCGCTGTCTCGGGCCGTTCGGCGCCGTACCAGACGCCGGGCGTCAATCCGGCGCGTCGGAACCGCGAGCCGTGCGGATAGGGGCGATAGCGAAACGGCGTGGACAACAGGTAGTCGAGGTGACAGCACGCGTCCGGCACCGGCGGCTTTGTCTCTTCCAGAATGTCCTCCAGCGCGGCCTGTTCGGCGAGGCTGTCGACGAGTTTCAGGGTCGATACCCGATGCTGGGCCTCGACAAACCGCCACGCCTGACCCCGGAAGGGCCGCGCTTCAGACCGGAGCGCGGCGGGCGTCAAGATAAGTCGTGACATCGACAAGTCCCTGCACAGTCGCCATCCGTTCAAGTGGAGATGCGGCAAGGGCCGCGTTGGCAGCCGTCATCCACACGCGGGCTACCGCCTCGTCGCCGCCTGTGATGGCGTCGAGCGAGCGAAACGCGCGAACGAGAAGTGCGGCGAGTTCAAAAGGCTTCGACCCGGCCTCGAGCGTGGCCTCGCCGCGCTTGAGGCGCGACACCGTGGCTTCGGAAACGCCGACGATTTCGGCAAGCTGCCGTCCGGACAGACCCAGCCGCTCGGCGGCACGAAGCATGGCCTTGGTCAGGACCGCGTTGCGATCCGGGGCGGGAGCAAGATTGCGAGGGTGTGCCATGGCGGCCTCCTGTCTGGTGGAAACATAGTGTACATATCTTCCACAGGAAAGGGTAAATATGTCGCTCGCATTTGAAACCGCGCTCGAGCTGCTCTTCGCCGACCCAAACCTCGGTCGGGATGTGGTCTACATCGCCGATGGTGGCGCGCCCGTCTCGGTGCTGTCACGGGACCTCCGGGCTGGATGTGCCGTGATCTTCGGCGGATCCGGCGCGGATGGCGACCGATCCAAAGGGGCCGGACGCCGGGCCGCGCTTGCGCCCGGTCCGACTTCCCCGCATTCTGCCTTGGCGCGGGGGGACGGATGACGGGAATTTTCGCGGGAATGGCGGCGATGGCCGCGCTCGCAATCTGGCTGCGGGGGCGTGGCGCAGATGCGCGGCTGACCCCGGCTGTGGGGTGTCTTGCGCTTTTTGCGCTGGGGCTGACGGTGCTTCTGGTGCTTGACGGCGGCCCCCGGGAGGATTGGCAGGTTCTGGTTCTGCCGCCGTTGCCGATCCTCCTTGCCCACCACGTCCGCAGCTTGGCGGGGCCTGCACGCTGGCCACGGATCGAGGCCGCGCTGGCCGATCTGGCCGCGGCCCGCCCCGGGCTCGCCGCGGCGCTTGCACCGCTGCCGCCCGAGGTGCGCAGGGCCTATGCCGCCACTCTGGCCGCGCCTTGGGGGGGGACGCCGTCCGCCAGGATCCGCTGGCCTTGATCGGGAAGTTTGACGGACCGGGTCTGGCGCTTTACGGCGGCAGCGACTCCCGGATCGATGCGGCCGAGAATGCCGCCGCCCTGCGTCGCCTTGCGCCGAAACCGGGGCTGGAGATCGAGATCCTGCCGGGGCTGACCCCCCTCTTTCAACCCGATCCGACCGGCGACCCGCAAATTACGCCCGCAACCGGCTGACCCTTGCGCCCGAACTCCCCGCCCGGATCGTCACCTTTCTGAAGCGCGCGTCGGGCTGACCGGGTGCCACCGCCGAAATTGCCGCACTGCAGACTCATTTCTGTCACCGCTTCGATATTTTCCCGTCACGGCCCGGGCGCACCGTGATAATGACCTCTGAACGGAAAGGTTCGCCGATGTTTTCTTTGGAAGGGCAAAAGGCGCTCGTCGTCGGGATTGCGAACGAACATTCGATTGCCTGGGGCATTGCCCGGGCCTTGCGCGCACAGGGCGCCGATCTTGCTGTCACCTGGCTCAATGACAAGGCCGAGCCGCATGTGCGCCCGCTCGCCGAAGACCTTGAGGCCGAGATCATGATGCCGCTCGATGTCGCCGAGCCCGATCAGCTTGCGGCGGTGTTCGAGGCGATCGACGATCGCTGGGGGCGGCTTGATACGCTTGTCCATTCCATCGCCTTCGCGCCGCGGGCCGATCTGCACGGGCGGGTCGTCGATTGCTCGGCGGGCGGTTTTGCGCTGGCGATGGACACCTCGGTGCATTCCTTCCTGCGAATGATCCATCTGGCCGAGCCGCTGATGACGGCGGGGGGCACCTGTCTTTCGGTGTCCTTCTTCGGCTCGACCCGGGTGGTGCGGCATTACAACCTGATGGGGCCGGTGAAAGCCGCGCTGGAAAGCGCCGTGCGCTATGCCGCGGCGGAACTGGGCGAAAAGGGCATCCGGGTGCATGCGCTCTCGCCCGGGCCGCTGGCCACCCGCGCCGCAAGCGGCATCGACCATTTCGACGAGATGATGGCCGAGGCGGCCGAGCGCGCCCCCACCCATCATCTGGCGACGATTGACGACATCGGCGCGATGGCCGCCTTTCTGGCCGCGCCCGAGGCGAAGAACCTGACCGGCGGGATCCACGAGATCGACGGCGGCTATTCCATCACCGCCTGAGGAGGCCATCATGGTCAGCGTTTTCGACTACACCGACCCCGCCCGTGCCGACGCCGTGCCCGGCCCCGCCGACGACCTGCTGGGGCTGGCCCGGCAACAGATCGCCACGGCGGCGGCGGAGCTGGAGGGCACGGCCGAGACCGGCGAGATTCTGGCGACCGCGCTGCAGCGGCACGGCGGCCGGATCGTCCACGGCCATGCGGCCCGGTTGGGAGAGGTGATGCAACAGGCCGAAGCGGTCATCGACGCCTTTCATCAGAATGGCAAAAGCCGCTCGATCTTCGAGGCCTGGGTCGAATATCAGCGCGACGCCGCCGAGCGGCTGGTGCTGAGCCTTGACGCGCTGCGCCGGCGCGGCGACATCTTTCTGGAGCATGAGGAGGAGGGCTGCCCGCCGGTTCTGGTCTATGACACCGAACAGGTGATGGATGGGCGCGATCTGCCCCTGCCCTCGAACTACATGCTGTTGCGTATCCTGCCGCCCGAGGGCGTGCAGATCGACCCGCGCCGCCGCCCCTATGTGATCATCGACCCGCGCGCCGGGCATGGCCCCGGCATCGGCGGCTTCAAGACCGACAGTCAGGTCGGCGTAGCGCTGCGCGCGGGCCATCCGGTCTATTTCGTCGCCTTTCGCCGCGCCCCCGAGCCGGGGCAATTCCTGTCCTATGTCACCCGCGCCGAGGCCGCCTTTGTGCGCGAGGTGATACGGCTGCACCCCGAGAGCGCCCGTCCGGTGGTGATCGGCAATTGTCAGGGCGGCTGGGCGAGCCTGTTGCTCGCCGCGATGAACCCCGATCTGACCGGGCCGGTCGTCATCAATGGCGCCCCGGTCGCCACATGGTCGGGCCGCGTCGGCGAAAATCCGATGCGCTACAATGCCGGGCTGGCGGGCGGCACCTGGATTCCCATGATGCTCTCCGATCTGGGCGGCGGGGTCTTTGACGGCGCGCATCTGGTGGCGAATTTCGAACTCATGAACCCGTCGCGCACGCTGTTTCGCAAATACACCGATCTTTACCGCGACATCGACACGGCCGAGGCCGCTTTCCTTGATTTCGAACGCTGGTGGGGCGGGTTCTTCCTGCTGGCCGAGCCGGAAATCCGCTGGATCGTCGAGCAGCTTTTCGTCGGCAACCGGCTGGTGAAGAACGAGGCCCGGATCGAGCCGGGCCGCCCGGTCGATCTCAAGGCGATCCGCGCGCCGATCATCGTCTTCGCCAGCCACGGCGACACCATCACGCCGCCACAACAGGCGCTGAACTGGATCGCCGCGACCTATGCCGATGTTGCCGAAATCCGCATCCGCGGCCAGCGCATCGTCTACATGGTGCATGAGGAAGTCGGCCATCTGGGCATCTTCGTCTCCTCGAAGATCGCCAACCGCGAACATTCCGAGGTCGCCTCGACGCTGAAGACGATCGAGGCCTTGGCCCCCGGGCTCTATGAGATGACCATCGAGGATGTGACCGAGACCGACGGGCGCAAGCATTTCACCGTGGGCTTTTGCGAACGCACGCTTGACGACATCCGCGCGCTTGACGACGGGCAGGCGGACGAGCGGCCCTTTGCGGCGGTGGCGCGGGTCTCCGAGGTGCAGGCGCAGCTTTACGAAACCCTGCTGCGCCCGGTTCTGCGCAGCCTTGTCACCGAAACCTCGGCCGAACTGAGCCGGGCTTTGCACCCCGAACGGCTGTCGCGGGCGCTGATCTCCTCGCGCAATCCGGCCATGGCGCCGCTGCAGCAGGCGGCCGAGCAGGTCCGCAAGGTCCGCACCAAGGCGCATCCCGCCAATCCGTTTCTGGCCGCCGAGGCGCTTTGGGTGCAGGGCACCGAGCAGATGATCGACTTCTGGCGCGACAGCCGCGACATGGCGGCGGAACTGGCCTTTCACAGCCTTTGGGGCAACCCCTGGGCGCGCGCCTTCGGCGCCAAGCACGAATCGCGCCGCACCTTGAAAAGCCAGGAGGAATTGCGCGCCCTGCCCGAGGTCGTCGCAGCGCTTTACGCGATCGAGCAGGGCGGCTTCGTCGAGGCGGTGATCCGCATGCTGGTGCTTTTGGCGGAAAACCGCGGTCAGGTGCGGCGCGACCGGCTGGAACGCTCGGCCCGGGTGCTGACGCGCGACGCGCCGTTCCGCGCGCTTGGCGCCGAACGGCGGGCGCTGATCATCCATCAGCAGACCCTGATCGCCACTTTCGAGCCCGAACGCGCGGTCGAGACCCTGCCGAAGCTGCTGCCCGAGGCGCAGGACCGGGCCTTGGCATTGCGCGTGGTGCGCTACATCCCCGGCGCGGTGGCGGAAATGTTGCCCGAAACGCAGGCGATGCTGGCGCGGTTCGAGGCCGTGCTGGGGGTGGAGCCGATGACGGTGGACGTGACCGAAGACCCGCTTGCGGTGCCGCCCCCCGTTCCCGTGCCCGCCGCGTTGTCTCCGCAGATGTCGGATGCGCTGCCCGTGGCCCTTGCGCCCCTTGCCCCCCGGCCCGAGCTTGGCGCGGCCCCTTCCGAAGCGGTGCCGCTGCCGCAACCCGAACCGCAGCCCGAACCGCAGCCCGAGCCAGTGCCGGATCTGTCCGAACCCGATGCCGCGTCGCGCCCGGCCCGCGCAGCCCGTCGCGGCGGCAATGGCGCGGCCCCGCAGGAGCGCAAACCATGACGCAGGCGATCCTGACGCTGAATGCCGGGTCGTCCTCGCTCAAGCTCGCGCTTTATCCGCTGACCGGCGACCGGCCGATGGCCACGGGTCTGGTCGATGCGATCGGCCCCGCGGCGGTCTTTCACCTCAAGGGGCCGTTCGGGCAGGACATGCCCACCGTCGCGGGCGATCTTTCGACGCATGAAGCCGCGCTGCAAACCGTCGTCGCCAGCCTGCGCGGCACGCATCCCGATCTGACGCTTCTTTGCATCGGCCACCGCGTCCTGCATGGCGGCGATCATTTCAGCGCCCCGGTCACGGTGACCGAGGAGATCCTGGCGCTGCTCGACCCCCTTGCCGCTTTCGCGCCGCTGCACCAGCCGCACAATCTGGCCGGTATCCGCGCCGCGATGGCGGCCTTTCCGGGCGTGCCGCAGGTGGCCTGTTTCGACACCGCCTTTCATCGCCATCACCCCTGGGTCAACGATGCCTTTGCCCTGCCGCGCGCGTTCCACGATCAGGGCGTGCGCCGCTACGGCTTTCATGGGCTGAGCTACGATCATGTGGCCACGGCCCTGCGCCAGATCGCGCCGCAGCTGGCCGAAGGCCGGGTGGTGGTGGCGCATCTGGGCAATGGCGCCTCGATGTGCGCGCTGCAAGACGGCCGGTCGATCGCCTCGACGATGGGCTTCACCGCGCTCGATGGGCTGCCGATGGGCACGCGCTGCGGCCAGATCGACCCGGGGGTTCTGCTTTATCTGATGCAGCATCGCGGCATGAGCGCCGACGAGATCTCCGACATGCTCTATCGCCGCTCGGGTCTTCTGGGGATTTCCGGCCTTTCAAGCGACATGCGCACATTGGAAGCGGCGGGCACGCCCGAGGCGCGGCAGGCGATCGACTATTTCGTCTCCTGCGCGCAGCGCGAGGTGGGGGCGATGGCGGCGGCGCTGGGCGGCATCGACGCGCTGGTCTTTTGCGGCGGCATCGGCGAAAATTCCCGGCTGATCCGCGAGCGCATCTGCGAGCGGCTGGGCTGGATGGGGATCGAGATCGACCACGCCCGCAACAGCGAAAACGCGACGGTGATTTCCTCGGATTTCGCCCGCACCATGGTGATGATCATTCCGACGAACGAAGAACTGGTGATCGCCCGCGCCGCCCGCGCGGCGCTGGGCCTCGGCGAAAGGAGCGTCGCATGAAGGGCGCCCTGACCCCCGAGGCGGCGGCAGAGCGCATTCCCGATGGCGCGCGGGTGATGATCGGCGGCTTCGTCGCCGTGGGCTCGCCGCTGCGGCTGATCGATGCGCTGGTGGCGCGCGGCGCCCGCGGGCTGACGGTGATTGCCAATGACACGGCACGGCCGGGGCTTGGCATCGGCAAGCTGATCTCGGCTGGCTGCGTGGCGCGGGTGATCGCCTCGCATATCGGGCTGAACCCGGACACCCAGCGCGGCCTGAACGAAGGGCGGATCGCGGTCGATCTCGTGCCGCAGGGCACGCTGGTCGAGCGGATCCGCGCGGGTGGCATGGGGCTTGGGGGCGTGCTGACGCCCACCGGGCTGGGCACCGAGATTGCGGCAGGAAAGCAGATCCTCGAGATCGAGGGCCGGTCCTATCTGCTGGAACTGCCGCTGCGCGCCGATTTCGCGCTGATCGGCGCCTGGCAGGCCGATCATGTCGGCAATCTGATCTATGAATTCACCGCGCAGAACTTCAACCCGGTGATGGCGCTGGCCGCCGATACGGTGATCGCCGAGCCCGAAAGCATCGTGCCGGTGGGGGTGATCCCGCCCGATGCGGTGCGCACGCCGGGGGTTCTGGTCGATCATCTGCTGGTGCGGGCAAGGTGAAGGAGGCGGGAATGGACGCGAAAGAGCTGATCGCACGCCGCGTGGCGCAGGAAATCCGGCCCGGGATGCTGGTCAATCTGGGCATCGGCCTGCCCTCGCTGGTGGCGGCCTTCGTGCCCGCCGGGCTTGGCGTGTTCTTTCAGGCCGAAAACGGCGTGATCGGGCTGGGCGCGCCTCCGCCCGAGGGGATGGAGGATGCGCATCTGACCGATGCGGGCGGTGGCTTCGTTTCGGCGGTGCCCGGCGCGGCCTCGATCGACAGCGCGATGAGCTTCGGGCTGATCCGCGGCGGGCATCTCGACATGACGGTGCTGGGCGGTTTGCAGGTGGACGAGGCCGGGCAGCTGGCGAACTGGAAAGTGCCGGGCGCGATGGTGCCGGGCATGGGCGGCGCGATGGATCTTGTCACCGGGGCGGCGCGGGTCGTGGTGGCGATGCAGCATGCCGCAAAGGGACAATCGAAGATCGTGCCCTTCTGCACGCTGCCGCTGACCGCGCTGCGCCGGGTCGATCTGATCGTGACCGATCTGGCGGTGATCGAACCGACCGCGGCGGGGCTTTTGCTGCGCGAACGCGCCCCCGGGGTTGCGGTCGAGGCCATTCTGGCGGCGACCGAAGCGGCGCTGATCGTGACCGGCGACATTCCCGAGATGCGGCTGGGCTGAGCGGCCTGCTTGACAGCCCGGCCCGGCGCTTCGATGCTGTCCCGGGGAGCCGACAGCGGGAGGCAGCATGCGGGACTTTCGGACCGAGGATGGCACAAGGCTGGCCTATCGCGACGAAGGCGCGGGGATGGCGCTTCTGGCCTTGGCCGGGCTGACCCGCGACGGGCATGATTTCGATTATCTTTCGCATCACCTGCCCGGCGACGTGCGGCTGATCCGGCTCGACAGTCGCGGCCGCGGCGCCTCGGACTGGACCGGGGCGGAAAGCTACACCGTGGCGCAGGAGGCCCGCGACGTGCTGGCGCTGCTTGACCACCTCGATCTGCCGCAGGTGGCGGTGATCGGCTCCTCGCGCGGCGGACTTTTGGGGATGGTGCTGGCGGCGACGGCGCCGGGGCGGCTTTCCGGTCTGTGTCTGAACGATGTCGGCCCGGTGCTCGAACGCGCCGGGCTGGAGCGGATCGGCCAGTATATCGGCCTGCGCCCGACGGTGCCGACGCTTGCCGAGGTGGCCGACCGGATGGCGGCGGCGATGCCCGGCTTTGCCCATGTGCCGCCCGCGCGCTGGGCCGAGGAGGCCGTCCGGCATTATCTGCAGGACCCCGACGGTGTCGGGCTGCTTTATGATCCCGCGCTGCGTCAGGCCTTCGAGGTGGCGATGGCCGCGCCCCCGGTCGATCTCTGGCCGCTGTTTGAGGCCTGCGCGGGCCTGCCGCTTGCCTTGATCCGCGGCGCGAATTCCGACGTGCTTTCGGCTGCGACGGCGGCCGAGATGCGCCGCCGCCGCCCCGACATGATCTTTGCCGAGGTGCCCGACCGCGGCCACATCCCGTTTCTGGACGAACCGGCGGCGCTGGCCTGCATCAGCGCCTGGCTCGACCGGCTGCGGGCGCGCTGATCAGCCCGGCATCCGCTGCGCCAGCGCCGCGGGCGGGGGGCGGCCGAGCGCACCCCCAGATCCTGCAGCGAGTCCTCGACCGCCAAGACGACGCGGCTCATCATCTCGGGGTCGATCTGGCCGATGCAACCGATGCGGAAGCTCTCGACCAGGGTCAGCTTGCCCGGACAGATCAGGAAGCCGCGCGCCTTCATCGCCGCATTCAGGAGGTCAGCAGCGGCGCGATGATCCGCTTCATCTCCTCCGACCCCGGCTTGACCGGCGCGCCCCAGGTGGTCACGACCTGCCCCGCGCCGTCCAGCAGCACCTTGTTGAAGTTCCAGTTCGGCACGAACCCCCGCGTCTCGCGCAGCCACCGATAAAACGGATGCGCCGCTTCCCCAAGGAGAACGACAGGTTCGCTCATCGGCACGGTCATCCCCCAGACGGTTTCGCAATAGGCCCTGGTTTCGGCGGCGGTGTCGAATTCCTTGCCGAAATCATCCGAGGGCACCGCCAGCAGGCGCAGCCCGCGCGGCCCCCATGCCTCGTGGAATTGCTGCAGATCGCCCAGCTGCGCCCTGAAACTGCAGTGAGACGCGGTGTTGACCACCAGAACCGGATGGCCGCGCCAGCGCGCCAGCTCGATCGGCTCTCCGCCGCCGATCGGGTCGAACCGGAACACCGGGGCCGGATCGGCCCGCGCGGCGGCATGTGCCAGAAGCGATATCCCGCCCGCGATGAAGCCGCGGCGGTTGAGACGAAACGACATGGAAGCCTCGCGTTTGAAAGGCGCCCCCGGACGGCTGCGTCGGGGGCGCGTTGATTACCAGGTGACCTGCGTGCCCAACCAGACGCTGCGGCCCTCGACCCAGGGGTTTTGCAGCGTCGACGGGCCTGCGCTGTCATCAAGCAGGTTGGCGATCTTCAGCTTGAGATAGGCCTCGCGGTCGCCATCGGTGAAGATCCGCGCCTGCGCCGAAAGGTTGATCTGCGCATAGGTCTTGAAGCGGTAATCCTCGAACACGCTGTGCGGCCGGTCGCCATAGGTCGGGTTGGTGTGGGTTTCATCGACATCGGTGTCGCGCACCCCGTCATAGGCGAAGTTGATGTCGGCGCCGATGCCCAGCCCGTATTGCCCGTCCTTCCAGCTGGTCTGCAGCTCGACTTGCGCGCGCACCGGAATATCGTAATTGCCCGTCAGCTCGCTGAATTCCGCGCGGCTGTAAGAGGTGCCGCGATACCAGATCAGATCAAGCTCGTTCAGCGCGTCGTCGGTGTCGTAATAGCTGCTGGCCGAGGTCTTGTTGTCGGCGAAGACCCCGGAGACGCGCAGCCCGACACTGTCCAGATTGCGCAGCCGGGTCCGGTCCCAGACCCGGTCGTATTCCAGCCTGGCTTCGCGATAGCGGCTGGTGCCGTCATTGGTCAGATAGTTGATGTCGCTGCCATCCGCGCCGGTGCGCGCGGCCTGGGCGAACTGGTCGCGGCCGTGCCGATCCAGCAGGGTCAGCCGCCAGACGCCCTCGGACCAGGGGTCATCTGCCGTCATCCCCAGCTTGATCTCGTCGGTATAGGGGGTGTCGAGCCCCTGCTGGGTATAGCGGTAATGGCCGAAATCGTAATAGGTCCAATCCCCGGTCGGGCTGAACCGCATCTGGTTGATCGCGATCGGGGTGTTGTCGTGGATCGCATAGGCCAGATAATCGTCCGAATAATAGCGGTTCAGGCCCAGATCGAAGCGCAGCGTCTCGTTGGGCCGGAAGGCCAGCGAGAGGCGCGGCGCAACATCGGTGTTGTCCAGCACGTCATTGCGGTCCAGCCGCAGCCCCGCGCGCAGATCGATCCTGTCCCAGCTCTTTTCCCATTCGGTGAAGGCCTCGAGCTTGTGCGCCTCGACCGTCGTCGCATAGGCGGGATAGATCACCTTGATCCAGGCATATTGATCGGCATTGCAAAAGGCATCGCCCGGCGCGCAGACACCGCTGAAATTGCGGTTGAAGGCGGCATAGGCGGTGGTGTCTTTCAGACGGCTGCGGCTGGCGCGGGTCTTTTGCACCGCCGCGCCAAAGCGCAGCTCGCCCCCGGCAAGGGCGCGGCTGAATTTGAGGTCGGCGCGCAAGGTGTCGTCGTCAAGACGCTTGTCGCCGGTGAAGCCCCCCTCCATGCAGGACACATAACCCGTGGTCAGCGCGCCGACATTGCACCAGTCCAGCGCACCATCAAGCGTCGTGTTGTCATAATAGCGCCCGATCCAGTTGGCGAAGTAATCGACGTTGCTGTCATTCTCCAAATCATTGGTCGCATAGGTCAGGCTGGAGCTCATGTCCCAAAGGCCAAGGGTATTTTCGTATTGCGCGGTCAGGTTGCGCGCCCGGGTCCGGGTGGCCAGCGTATAGCCCCAGGCGTAATTCGACGCCCAATCCTGATCGTAATCGGTGGCCGCCGCCGACAGCGAAAAGACGCCGCCGTCATCGGCCTGATGGCGCAGGGCAAGACGCGCGAAATCGCTGGTCGAGTCCGAGTCCACATCGTCGCCGAGATATTGATAATCAAGCTGCTTGCGCCCCCAGGCGGCGTTGCGGCTGACCGAGAAAAGCAGCGCCGTGCGGTCGCTCAGCGGCGTTTCATATTCAAAGCCGATCTCGCGCCGGGTCCATTCGGGCTTGCTGCGGCCAAGCGGATTGCTGCCCTCGGGGGTGCCGTTGCTGTAATGCGTCAGCGCGTCCGACGTATAGCCAAAGGTGTAAAGCCCGCGCTTTTCGCCGGAGGGCTCGCGCAGGCGATAATTCACCACCCCGCCCTGAAAGCCGCCGTATTGCGCCGAAATGTCCGAGGTTTGCACCTCGACCTTCTCGATGAAGGCCTCGGGGATATACTGGCTTTGCGGATGCAGGCCGTAGATCGTGTTGATGCCGGTGCTGCCATCGGCCTTGTCGAGCGGCGTCGCCGCGAAGGGCTCCGCGGCGACGGTGCTTGAAATGCTGACCCCGTTCATCATGAACAGGTTCTCGTTGACCGAGCCGCCGGAAATGGAAAGCCTGGACGGCTGAAGGTTGAGCTTGGTGTCGGAATTGGTGCCGGTGTCGAAGGCGCCGTCCACGGTGCGACTGGTCTCGTCCTGCACGCCGGGAAGCGCCGCGATGGCCGCGTTTACATCGCCCGAAACACCGCCGAAAAGCGCGATCTCGCCCTTTTCGACCTCCTGCGCGCCTTCCGAGGTCTCGGTCTCGCCCGCCTTGTGGCGGCGCACGACGATCGGCGCCAGGGTCGCCGTGTCGCTGCTTTCGGTCTCCGGCACCGCCTGACCGAGGACGGGCCCGCCCAGCAGCAGCCCCGGAACCAGGGGGCACGTCAACAAAAGGAATAGTCCGGGTTTCTTGCGCATCATGCCCCCAGGGCGGCAAAAGGGTTGCGACCTTTCGCTGGCTGAGGCTGGCGTCGAAGCTGTCGTTAACGGCTTGGCGCGCGCAGTTCAAGATGCGGCACAGAGGATCTTGACCTTTCCCCGCGATCAAAGGCAGGGTTGCCCGACCCGTTCCCCAGCCGGCGCCAGGCAAGACAGGGCCCCTCCCTCATAAACGAAAGTTTGCCATGCGCCTCGCCCGCCTGTGCCTGTTCTCTGCCCTGAGCCTGTCTTTCCCCGTGATGCCTTGCGCCGCCCACACGCCGCCCCCCGCAGCCGATCCTCTGCGCCCGGGCTTCACCGCCCCCCTGCCTGCCAATGTTGCGGCGCTTGATCCGAGCATCCTGCTGGGCGACCGGCTGGTGGCGGTGGCGCGTCATCTCGGGGTCGAGAGCCGCGCCTTTTCCCTGCGGCAGAACGATGCCGCAACTGAGATGGCGCAGCTGCCGTCGGGGGCGCTGGCGCTGAGCTCGCCGCGGGTGATGGCGGATGTGAACAGCTGCGAAATTCTGGTGGCGGTTCTGGAAACCCAGCCCGAGCGGATCCTCGTCGAGCAGACGGGCGCCACCACGGCGGCAGAGCTTTTGCAGGACCCGATGCGGCTGATGCCGCTGATGACGGCAGAAGGCGGCCTGATCGCGGTCAACCATGTGAAGATCGAGATCGCCGATTACACGCTGGGCGACGAGCTTTTCATTTATCAGATCGGGCAGATGCTGAACCGGGGGGCCAGGGCGGAGGCGCTTTTGCAGGAGCGCGAGGCGACGCTGGCGCGCGTCGAGACGCTGTTGCCGCTGCCCGCACGGCCCAGAACGCTGGTGCTCTCTGCCGGGCCGGACGGGGTCTTGCGGCAGGAACTGCGCGCAAGCCCGATATCGCGCGACCTTCTGGAGCGGCTCGGTCTTGAAAATGCCGCGCGGCCTTCGGCAAACGGGGCGGCAGAAGACGGGATGGCAGAAGACGGGGCGGCGCGCGCGGCGATCGACGGGGCGGAACTTGCCGCCCTTGCGCCGGAGATGATCGTGCTGACGGGCGAACCGGCCGCCGCCCGTCGGGCGCTTGACGCGGCCCTCTCGGCCGTGCCCGCGGCGGCGGCCGTTCCCGCGGTCGCGACGGGGCGCATCGCGGAATTGCCCGGATGGAACGGCTACGACATCATCGCCTATCCCGCGCTTCTGGAACTCTGGGCAAGCGCCTTGCGCCGGACGGCCCCCGTGCCGCATCACCTGCCGTAAAAGGATGCTGTGCGGTGGTCCCCATTTCCCGGACAGATTTGCGGCGTCGCCAAGCTTGCCCGTTGATCATGCCGCCGCCCTCAGGTCTTACCCAGGCGGCGCTGGCCGAAAGATCGGGCGTGAAGCGGGTCACCGTGGCCGAGATCGAGACCGGCCGAAAGCAGGGCACGATCGCAACATTGCGCGCCCTGGCCGATGCGCTCGGCGTCAGTCTGGATGATCTGGCGGCGTAACCCCGGCCCCTCTCCCTCTGTCAGGCGGGATGCGGCCTTTGCCCGTGGTGTCTTCGAAACGACGCGTCGCACGGGGGGCCGCCAGCTCTCAGGCGGTCGGCACCGTCCCTCCGTCGATCACATATTCCGTCCCGGTGATGCTGCGCGCGCGGTCCGAGGCGAGGAAGGCGATCAGGTCTGCAATCTCCTCCGGCGTCGAGGGGCGGCCCAGCGGGATGCCGCCGAGGCTGTCCATGATCATCCGCTTGCCGCTCTCAAGGTCGGTGCCCGCCGCCTCCGCCAGCCGCCCGGCCAGCCGGATCGACGCCTCGGTCGCAATCCAGCCCGGGGCCACGCGCAGCACGCGCACCCCCGCGGGCGCCACCTCCTTCGACAGGCTCTTGCTGTAAACCGACAGCGCGGCCTTGGCGGCGGCATAGGCGGTGGTGGCGGCGGGCAGCGGCATCAGCCGCTGGATCGAGGTGACATGCACCACCACCCCCGCCCGCTGCGCCACCATGCCGGGCAAAAGCGCGCGGTCAAGCCGCACCGCGGGCATCAGGTTCAGGTTCAGTTCGGCCTGCCATTCGGTCTCGCCCAGGGTGGCAAAGCCGCCGCCCGGCGCGGTGGAGCCGCCCAGCATGTGGACCAGAATATCCAGCCCGCCCAAGCGATCCTGCACCGCCCTGGCGACCCTTTCGCAGCCTTGAACCGTGCTCAGATCGGCCGCGACGAACATCGTTTCCGGCAGGGTCTCGGGGCGGGCGCGGGCGGTGGTCAGCACCTGCGCGCCAAGATCGCGAAACAGCGCGACCGTGGCCGCGCCTGCGCCCTGGGTGCCGCCGGTGATCAGCGCGCGCTTGCCCTGCAGGCTCAGAAAGCCGGTCATCCGCCGATCCTCAGATCGCGGATGCGATCCCCCGTCAGGCCGAAGCGGAAGCGCAAGACCACCGGGCTGCCCGGAAAATCGCCGCTGACGCGGGCGCGGACCACGGTCTTGCCGTCCTCCTCGACCATCTCCAGCGGTTCGGCGCTGTGGCGGTATTTCGCCTTGGCGGCCAGCCACCACTGCCGGATCGCCTCGGGGCCGTGATGGCGGGCGCCCTCGTCCTCGACGGTGGCCTCGGGGGCGAAGGCCGCCGCGAGGGCCGCGCCCTCCTGCGGCGCCTGCGCGGTGAAATAGGTCCGGATCGGGGCGGGAAGAGGGATCATCGGGGGCTCCTGTGCTGTCTGACCGCAGCATAGGCCTCGACGCGCCGCCCGATAATCGGGATAATTCGACATCTGATGATGACAGAATCGGGACAATCATGGAGGCCGGGCTCAAGACGCTGGAGGCGGTGCAGGCGATCGCGCGGCGTGGGTCGTTCCGCGCGGCGGCGCTGGATCTGGGGCTGTCCACCACGGCGCTGTCGCAGACCATCGCGCGGCTGGAGGCAAATCTGGGGGTGCGGCTGTTCAACCGCACCACCCGCAGCGTGTCGCTGACCGAGGCCGGGCGCGATTTCACCGCCCGCGTTGCCCCCGCGCTGACCGAGATCCGCGCCGCGATGGAGAGGGTCCGGGCGCAGCGCGAAACCCCCTCGGGGCGGCTGCGGATCAATGCTTCGGCGCAGGGCGGGCGGGCCGTGGCGCCCCTGGTGCTGGAGTTCCTGCGCCGCCACCCGCAGATGCAGGTCGATCTGGTGACCGAGGGGCGGCTGGTCGATATCGTCGCCGAAGGCTTCGATCTGGGCATCCGCCCCGCCGATCTGGTGCCGCGCGACATGATCGCGCTGCCGCTCGGCGCCCCCGCGCGCCATGCCGTGGTGGCGGCGCCCGGCTGGCTGGCGCGGCATCCCGCCCCGCTCTCGCCCGCCGATCTGGACCCCGACCAATGCCTGCGCGTGCGTCTGCCCAATGGCGCGCTGCTGCGCTGGCCGTTCGAAAAAGACGGCCGGGCGCTGCCCTTCGAGGCGCGGGGCCGGCTGACGGTGGACGACCCCGCCATCGCCCGCGCCGCGGTGCTCGACGGCGCAGGCATCGGCTATTTCATCGAAGCGGATGTGGCCGAAGACATCGCCGCCGGGCGGATGGTGCGGCTGCTGACGGACTGGACCCCGGACCGCCCCGGCTTCAGCCTTTATTACCCCGGGCGGCGCAACGCTTCGGCCGGGTTCACGGCCTTCCTCACCCTGGCGCGGCAGCGCGCGGAGGCGTGACCGCGGCGGCGAACCCCTTGTCATTCGTGACCGCTTGCGCCTCTATACACGCGGCCCTTTTCCGTCGGGGCAGGTTCGAGCCAGTCTTTGCCGGAGGGTTTCCGTTCGAGCCGGAGACAAGCCGTCCTTCGCCGCGTCATCTATATAGCTGAAGAGCTGTTCAGCTGATGAGCTATCATCATATCACGAGGCTCGGCGCAGGAAACGCGAGCGGGACCACCACCTCCGGATCGAAATCTGCGTCCTTGCAATCGTCGGTGGGAATGGCGCTCAGACACCTGTTTGCGGGAATTTCGTTCCGGTCGAGGAGGATTTCGTTTGAGGATGGCCCGTCCTGCGGTCCGCGTCACCAGCGGAAAAAAAGTTTTTGGGGATTTTGTCAACCCTGAGAGCCGAAACCCCTTATTTTATTGGGCTTGGAGGTTGCGGAAATGGGCTCCGAGGTTGACCAATGACATTGGAAAGTTGACAAATTCGAGGGTTTTGAAGGCGTTTGTCAACCTGAGCGCAACCAAACCGCAACCAAGCGCAACCTGTTTTGGACTGTTCAACCGGCTCTGGCGAACTCACCGAAGGCGTCGTTGGAAGCGCGGATTTTGACCATCTCCCCGGACAAGCTGCGGACAGGAATGCCGCGAAGGATCGTTGCGACCACCAATAGCTGAAAAGGGCCCGAAGCGCGTGAAGGTCATGCGCCCGATATCGGTGATCGTTGAGATGCACCCCCAAGGTTTCCTTCTGCTGCAATCATTTCAACGATCGTTGACGCAAGGCGCGAAGCCGGGCATCCTGACCTCCAACCTCAACGATCGTTGATACAGTCATGGCCGCCATCATCTCCGTTTCCACCGTCGCAGAGCTCGGGCAGGCGATCCGAGAGCGTCGGCAGGTGCTTGGGCTGCGTCAGGCCGAGGCCGCGATGCAAAGCGGGGTTTCAGCGGCGACCTTCAGTGCGATCGAGAACGGCAAGGAAACCGCCCGCATCGGTCTTGTGCTGCAGATCTGCCGCGATCTCGGCTTGCAGATCACGTTGAGAGCCTAAGATGCCCCGGCTCGACCTCGACGTCTTTCTGGAAGCCTGCGCGCAGCCGATCGGGCGTCTGACCCGGTTCGACGATGGCGCGCTCGGCTTTGCCTATCTCACTGACGCGCTCCCCCATCCGCTGTCGCTGTCGTTGCCTCTGCGCGAGGAACCCTTCGGCGATGCGGTGACGCGCGCCTTTTTCTCGAACCTGCTCTTCGAGAATGCGCAGCGCGACCAGATCCTGCAACGCTACCGGCTCGACTGGACCGACATTGTCGGACAGCTGGAACATCTGGGCGCCGATTGTCCCGGTGCGATCTCCTGCGTTCCGATGGGGGCAGGTCCGGCGAAAACGCCCGGCGATCTTGCCACCGACTATGACGCGCTCGACGCCGAGGATCTGACCCGCATCATGATCTCACTGCGCGACCGCCGTCGTCTGCCAGAGGACACCCGCGATCCGTCCCCCTTGGCTGGGGTTCAGGGCAAGGTCGCACTGACGCAGCTTGCGGACGGTCGCTTCGGCCTGCCCAAGCGCGGGCTGAACGTGCCGACGACCCATATCCTGAAGGTGCCCCGACCGTCCGAAATGGCGCTGGTGCGACAGGAACATGTGCTGATGAGCCTGATGCGCGGGATGCAACGTCACCCGGTCGCCGAGACGGTGATGCTGGGTGAAGGCGATCTGCAAGGTCTGCTGGTCACCCGTTTTGACCGGGTGCACGCGGGTAGCACCGTGCATCGCCTGCATCAGGAGGATTTCGCCCAGGCGCTCGGTCTTGGTCCGCATCTGAAATACCAGCGCAACAGCCCTGACAGCCACCGCTTCGAGGCGCGCTCGGTGGGCGCGTTGCTGGCGCAAACCGCGAACCCCGGTCGCGCGCGTCAGGCCTTCCTCGAGGTGACGCTGGTGAACCTGCTCCTTGGCAACACCGACAACCACGCGAAGAACCACGCCTTGCTTTACACCGGAGCGCGCCCCGAGCTGGCACCGGTCTATGATGTCGCGCCGGTGCTGATCGACCGCGAGGTGACGCATCAGCTGGCGTTTGACATCGGAAGCGCGCAAATGACCGACGAGATCACAGGGGCGGACCTCGAGGACTTCATCGGCGCGCTGGGTTTTCCGCGCTTCACGCCCGCGCTGCGCAAACGACTGATCGAGATCGTGCAAGCCGCCGTCGCCGAGATTGGGCCGATGCGGGGACCGGGTCTGAAACCGCTTGGCGATGCGATGGCAGAACAGGCAGGTTGGCTGGCGCAGGCGCTGAGCGCGGAGATCGAGATCCCCGAGCGCGATGGGTTGATCATCAATCGACCCTGAGGCGTCTGGGCGGTCTTTCACGCGGGACGTCACCAGAGCCACGGAGAGAGTCGCTGGTGAATCTCGCGCGCATTCGGCGACACCCCTAGCCGACGACGCTATGGGCGCAGCCAGCGACTCGCTGCGTGAGTCTGACGCGCGAAAGGTACCCCGCCGAGGCGCCAAGGCGCCAAGGCATAATCGCGGAGCTCAGCATCGTCTCGATGGGCGGATCTTCGATGTCGTCACGTCCTGCTTGCGGATCTTGTCCTTGGGCCAGTCCTGCAACCCCATGTTTGCAAGACGATGATCCGCGCGGTCATGGATCAGCTCGGAGGGGGTCATCGAGACGACCGCATGAACCAGCTTGGCCTGCGTGTGCTGGAAGAACTGCCGCGACGCTTCGTCGGAGCCGTCGTAGTCTTGACACATCGAACAGATTCGCCGCAACTCGGCGTAAAGGTTGGCTTCGCTCGCGCGGATGTCGCGGATGATCTCGCGAAGCTCGCGCACGCGGTCGAGGTTCCCCGGCTCCTTCAGCCGAGGCGCGTCGATCACGAAGCCCTTTCGGGCGTATTGCACAAGGACACCTGTCGCCCAGCGACGAAACAGCGTCGCCTGCGCCGACGAGACGCGGTAACCAACCGAGATGACCATATCGAGGTTGTAGATGGTCGCGGGTCGCCCGTGAGTTGTTTGCACTTTTTGCAAAGAACTCGCCTCATCCAGCTCCCCCTCGTCGAGGATGTTGCGGATATGGCGCGATATGGCGGAGACGTCACGACCGAACAGCGCGGCGATCTGTGCCTGCGTCATCCAGAGTGTGTCGCCCTCGAAACGCAGGTCGATCTGCAAGCCCTTTGCGGTGCTGTAAACAAGGAACCGATCCCCGGTGCTTTCCTCTTCGATCAGATGGATCGGCTCGTCCTGCTCTGTGCTCACGGTTCCCAACATACGCGACCCTCAAGAGGAGGCTTTGTCATTGCTCGCGACTGCGTTGGAGATGATCGAGAAGGGTGTCGTGACAGCTTCGAAGTGAACAGCGGTGGTGACCTGCCCCCCGGAAGTTCCCTCGCTGTGATGTAGAGTCTGCCCAACCTGAGAAGGAGCAGACGACATGAGGAAAAGCCGTTTCACCGAGGCGCAAATCATCGGGATGATCAAAGAGCAGGAGGCTGGTTTGCCGACCTCCGAGCTCTGCCGAAAGCACGGGTTGAGTCCCGCGACCTTCTACAAGCTGAAGGCCAAGTATAGCGGGATGGACCTGTCCGACGCCAAGCGGCTGAAGCAGCTCGAAGACGAGAATGCGAAGCTCAAGCGCCTGCTGGCGGATGCTATGCTCGACAATGTGGTTCTGAAGGACCTGCTGGGAAAGCCCTGAC
>NZ_QKZO01000017.1 GCF_003254295.1 Rhodobacter capsulatus | reverse complement strand
CCACCACCTTCGCGCCGGAAGGCTGCCTGCAGCATTGTCTGGGCGCCTCGCTGACGCCCGAACCGATGCAGCCCGCCGCAAGGGCCGAGCGCGTCTCGCGGCTCGTCCCGCCTGCGGTTCCGTTGCGGCTGGCGCTGCTTTCCCCCGAACCGGAGGGGCCGCCGCCGCGCATCTGATCTTCGCCACGTTCCCATTCTTGAACCGGAGATCATCATGACCAAACTTTCCCGCCGCACCGTTCTGGCCCTTGTCGCCGGGTGCCTTGCCAGCGCACCGCTGCGCGCCGCCGCGCCAGTGGCGATCACTGTCGTCAAGGATCCCGATTGCGGCTGCTGCGAGGCCTGGATCGATATTCTGCGCGCTGACGGCTTTGCCGTGACGACACAGGTGATCGACTATGACGCGCTGCAGGCGCTCAAGGGGCAAAGCGGCATCCCCGAGCCGATGCGCTCGTGCCACACCGCCCGGGTCGGGGGCTATGTGATCGAGGGCCACGTTCCCCCCGCCGACATCCGCCGACTGCTGGCCGAGCGCCCCGCGGCGCTGGGGCTGGCGGTTCCGGGCATGCCGCTTGGTGCCCCCGGCATGGGCCCCGAGGCTCAGCGCGAGGCCTATGACGTGCATCTGATCACCACCGGCGGGCAATCCCGGGTGTTTGCCCATTACGACGCGGCCTGAACGCCGCCCGGACTGCGGCGCCCTGCGGGTTTGACATTCCGGCGGGGCGCCCGATCCTGCAGGCCGGAGGAGACCTGGTGCGCGCGACGATCGAACGGCCCGGTCTGGGCGAAACGGCGCGCGTCCGGGCGCGGATCGCGGCGTTGTCCTCTGGCGGACCGGCGGGGGGGGGGAGCGCGGACGTATCCGGCCCTGAGCCGACAGTCAGTTACCGCGATGCTTCGTGGCCAAACTCTCCAGAGCGGCCTTTCGGGTATTGCAGCAAAACTCGGTCAGGGAGGGATCGCGATGCGGTAGGATCAAACCCATGCAATTTATGACTTACCGCGCTGAGCGCGAGCGTCGCTAATCTGCGGCGTCCTTGGCTTCCTCCTGTGATAGCTTCTCCGCCTCTTCAGCGGAGATGTCGATATCAAGTTCATCTGGGTGTGCGAGTGCTTCCTCGAAGTAGTCCTCTTTCTCTTCAAGTTTTTCTTCGAGTACCGCCGCCGCCCGTTCCATCTCCTGTTCGACCAGATTCGGCTCGCTCCAGCCCATCATTGTGCGGTAGCTCTTCGCAAAATTTGTCTCAGTTCGTGACGTTCCCGGGCTTCCGTCGATCGAGAACCTCTCTCGGGCGACGACGGTCGAGATATTGTGCAGCCATGGGTTCACGTGCATCGCATGTCCGATCATCATGTACTCGGCGTCGTCAATAACTCTTTCGGTGACCGAAGTGCCTAGCTTCGCAGATGTCGCAGGCTTAACGAGACGGCCAGTGGCTGTAACTAACGGGAATAAAAAGACGAAGGGTCTGGAGCCGTGGATTTCATTTAGTATGGCGTTAATCTTTGCCGGCTTGTCCTGCTTCTGAAATAATCGCTGTCTGATTGTCTGTCGTGCAGCTTTGCCTACATAGTAGGGAATGAGCTTGTCCCTCGATTTTAAGCCAATGATATACAGGCCGCATGCCTTGCTGATATCGTCAATCGCGATGTCACCTGTACGTATTCTGCCTTGAACTGCCTCTGCTTGTTCAAATACTTGGTTGGTGGCGGCATCAGGATCAAAGACCATAAAGCGGTTAACGCGGTGACGTCTGCTCCGCTTGGTTTCGAAGAAAAATGGTCCCATGCATCGGAAGCGGTAATCGGTCATAAGAAATCCTAAGCCGTCTTCTCTTCAATCATCTCCGGAGACCATACCCCAGTCAACGCGAAATGTGATCCGCGGATTGCCGCAGATGCGATGCCGCGAGTTCACGGGCCGCTTACCGCCCCTTGCGAAGGCGTCTCGCATGAACGACGTACCCGGCCCTCTGCTGCCGATCGAAACGGGCTTCATGCGGCGGTGCGGTTGCTCCGAAGCGGCCGTTCATGGTGTGGTGCAGAAAAATCCCGAGCCGGCTATCGCTGGGGGCAGGTCAGTGTCAATAAACGAGGGGCACCTCACTCCGCCAAGCACGACCGAACGCCACCCAAATCCAACCTTCTCTGGGACCGAACGGTTCGTTAACGCTTCACGGCCCAAAGTGAGGTAGGTTCCCCGACATCTGCAGGGGGAACCATGAGTTCATTTGTCAGCTTCAACCAGTTCGTACGACACGGCGGCCACGCGACCATTGTCCTCGGCCTTCGTGCGATCGAACCTGCGATGGAGCTAAAGCAGGCGCGGCTGGACAGCACCGTTACGGATGCATTTGAACAGCGGCTGCGCGAGCTTGCGGCAGAGAATTGGTCCGTCTTGACGGGAGCGTTCGCGCGTGCAGGCATCGTCGCTGATCCGACTGTCGAAGACGTAGAGACCGAGATTTGCCGCGAGCGGGCTGACTTTTCGGAACAGGCTTCAGCGATCATGGCAACCACTGACCCGAGTGTTGCTGACGCCGATGTTTCGACACTTTCCGATTGGCTCGCGCGTCGATTTCTGACCCAGATCGACGAATGGCGCCAACGACGGTTGGGCGTGACCCATTTTGTCTGGCGGACGCAGGACGATGAGAAGGTCCGCGCGGCGCAGGCCGAACGCGATGACAGGGTCTATTCCTGGCAAGACGAATTCCCCGATGGTCCGCCCGGTCACGGCTACAACTGCCGATGCGTCGCCGAACCGGCGATCGTCGACGGAACGATCCTGCTCACAGATTTCCCGACATCTCCAGACCTCAGCGAGAGGATAGCCCAGGCGCAAGCCGACGGGCTCACCGACGCGGCGGCAGATGCAGCAGCAGGCGGTGCGATTTCGGTCTACAATCTGTTCCGCTTTTCGTGGCTTGGTTACCGGCGCCTGTTCGGTGTGATCACGCCTGAGGAGGAGGCCGAGCGCCTCGCCATGCGCGAAAGCCTGGCCAGCGCCATTCGAGCGCTCGCCGATCTCGACGCCGAGACCGTCCGCCAACTGAGCGAAGCCTTCGTCGACTATTTCGACGCCAGACACGCGGACCTGCGTCTGCTCGACCTCGAATTCCGTCTCGGGCTCGCCTCGGAAGACGCATTGCTCAAGGCCTATCGCGACGTCGCCTATCTGGACGCAGCGACAACGCTTGGGGGCGTGGCCCTTACGACGACGCTCGCACGGCTTGGGGTAGGGGTAGCACGGCTCTCACCGCGGGCAGCAATCGTCGGCTTGCGCTCGGCTGCCCTGCGCATCGACGGCATGATCGCCATGCGGAGCGCCACGGTCGACAGCTTCGTCGCGCGCAGATTTGCCGAGTTGGCAACGCAGGGGCACGGCCCGCAGCGTCACGAAGGCGCGGTCACTCGACAGATGCTGATCGACCGCGTGTTGCTCGGCATAGATCCGATGACCGGGACTTCGAGAGACGGCGTGACCGGGAGACCGCACCGCGCGCCACCGATTGCCAGCCGTATCACGTCGCCCGAGGCATTCGTTGCCGCCGAGCGCTTCGTGCGGCGAACGCCCGAATATCGCGCGGCTCGAGACGCTGCGCAATTCGAACCGGCATATCAGCGCGGCAGCTTCCTCGTCGTTCTTCCTTTGGAGGACGCGCTTGGCCCGGACTACCTGCGCCTCGTAGAGGGAGTCAGGACTGCCGGCGGAGGCGCCATCAGCGCGGATTTCGATCGTGGCAACCTGCTGGCTGTATTCCGCCATGTGCCGGGCAGTGAACCTGCGCTCGTCACCATGTGCCCGATCACGAGGTAGAAAATGGTCAGCCTAGACAGTTGGAAAAGGACTATGTTCCTGCTTTGTGGGCCGGAGACCTACGATCCCGACGCCTTGAAGGCGGGTCTTGAGATTGACCCTGATGACTCGCGCCGATTCCGGGAACGCTTCGAGGCGGTCTTGCGGTACAGGCCGTTGACTGCCGACGAATACGAAAAGGATATCGGGTTCCATTTTGACAATGACGAAGAGATGTACGGCTACCTTCGGGCGATGTTCGACTTTCTTTTCCAACGCGGACCATTTCCGGAATGACTTTTTTGGCGGCATTGGCCGGGATTGGCGGCGAGCCTGTGCTGGTCACGATGTATCCGATGGAAGCGCGACAATGAAATCTCTCGACCTGCGGACCCAGGCTTGGCTGGATGACATGTCCCTCTATTGCGGGGCGAACGTGTATGGCCCGGACAAATTGAAAGAAGAACTCGGGTGGTCGAGCGAATGGTCTGAGCGCCTGCGTCGGAATTTCGATTATGTCTTGGAAAACCGGTCTCTGACCGCTGACGATTACGCGCGCAGAACGGACATCGAATTCGAAAACGACGAAGCGCTGTTTGCGTACGTCGAGGCGCTGCGTGATTTTCTTTTTTCGAACGGACCTTATCCCGAATTCGAAGGCTGAGCCAGGCGGGAGAACGTTCGACGGCAGGCCCACCCCCTCCATCGAATGGCTGCTTTCGGGACGCGATCGCGGAACCGCACGGCGCGGCCACCGTCCGCTTTCCGCCCTCTGCGTCGGTGCGATCCCATGCGCCGATGACTGAGGACCAAGCGCCGCGACTGCCTCTTGCGGCGATTCGTTCGAATGGCCGCGCCGGTAATCGTCCACCCCGCCCGCGGGGGCTCCGGGGCTCAGGTCGCCTGCATCGGCTGAATGAAAGAAACGTCTACAGTCTTGCGCGCGCGATCAAGGTCATAGGCGCGTTGCAGGTTCATCCGGAATTCGGCGGTGTTGCCGAAGAACCTGGACAGGCGCAGCGCGGTGTCCGCGGTCAGAGCCGTTTCCCCCTTCACAAGCCGTTCAATCCGGGTGCGCGGGACGCCGAGCTTCTTGGCAAGCGCGCCTGCACTCAGATCGAGAGCGGAGAGGAACAGCTCGTCCAGCACTGCGCCGGGGTGCGACGGGTTCGCAAGCGTGATCATCTTTGTCCCCTTTCACTGATAGTCCGCAATCTCGATGTCTGCCGGGCCGGTTTCGGTCCAAACAAAGCAAATGCGCCATTGCCTGTTGATCCGCACCGAGTGTTGCCCCGCCCGATCGCCCTTGAGCTCCTCCAGGTTGTTCCCGGGCGGAAAGCGCAAGTCTTCAAGCACGGACGCCGCGTGCAGAGCCGACAGCAGGACGCGAGTCCGCTTCACCAGATCGCTCGGGAAGCCCTTGCCGTAATGGCCATTGACGGCATCTGTGGCAAGCTTTCCCTTGGTGCTCTGGATCATGCCGAGGTTTGTATCATGATGTGATACGCGCATCACGGGCAAGGGGGTCCCATGCCTGGAAGGTCGAACGCTCTGGAACGTGAAGCGATCGGCCGTTCGAGCGCGTCGCGGCACGTGCCCGATCAGCCCCTCGTGCCCTGCGCAAACGTGGCGCTTAGAAACGGTAAGAGGGCGGTTAGCTGCTACTGGCACTGAGGCATCGAAGTCGCTGCAAGAACTGCGATAATGATATCGATTGCGCCGCTTGAGGTCTTGGGGCGTCGGGAAGGCTGCGCCAAAAGCCGCCGCCCGAAATTCAACCTTATGAAAAGATTGATGTTTCGGCGGACGAAGACAAAAAGCTGGGCACTTTGCCAAGCATTGCTCGAAGTTGGCAAAAGGCCTACGATAGTTGCACGCTCAATGCAGGTGAGCTAGTCACCCCTTTATTGGACAGTGAGCAAAGAGGAAAAGCGGCATGACAAGAATTCTGACCGCCCCGGCGCCCGCTAAGGTTGTTCCGCTTCGCAAGCTGCCGACAGTGGCGATCTCGACGGGAATTCCGACAATCGCCACAAAATATCCCGAACTGCGCTATATGGGTTCAAAAACACGCCTCCTGCCGTGGATTTTTGAAACCCTCAACACGCTCGATTTTGAGAGCGCGCTTGATCCGTTCTCTGGCACGGGTTGCGTCTCTTACCTCATGAAGTCGATGGGGCGGCGCGTGATCGCATCCGATTTCCTCAACTTCACCAGTACTGTGGCTCGTGCGACAGTCGAGAATAATCATGTGCAATTGGATGGGAAGGCCGTCAAGCAACTCTTGAGCCATGCCCCGGCAACGCATCATTTCATCGAGCGCACGTTTAAGGGTGTCTTCTACACGCAGGAGGACCTTCGCTTTCTTGATCGCGTCTCCGGCAATATTGGCCAGCTCCAGGATCCCTATCAGCAGGCGCTTGCCTATGCTGCCCTTTTCCGTTCGTGCCTCAAGCGACAACCCCGCGGCGTCTTCACGATCTCGGGCGACCTGTCGCACTACGACGACGGTCGCCGAGACCTGCGCTTGTCTGTTGAAGAGCATTTCATTGAGCAGATTGAGGTCTACAATGCTGCTGTCTTCGATAACGGCCGCAAGAATGCTGCGCTGCGCTCTGACCTATTCGACCTACCGCGCCGTAAGGTCGACCTTGTTTATCTCGATCCCCCCTATGTGCCGCGCTCGGATGATAACTGTTACATTAAACGGTATCACTTTCTTGAGGGCCTCTCCTGCTACTGGCAGGGGTTGCCGGTGGACACGAGCACAAAAGTAAAGAAAATCGCAAAGAAATACACGCCCTTCAGCTACCGCCGAACGGCCATCGATGCTTTTGACCGCATGTTCGCACGATTCTCCAAGAGCACGATTGCCCTCTCATATAGCTCGAACGGCTTTCCTGATCTCAACCAACTCGAAGACCTGATGCGCAAACATAAATCAAAGGTGCGAGTATTCGAGAAACCACATCGTTATCACTTTGGGACGCATGACGGCGTCAAGCGTGCCGCCGTAACTGAATATCTGATCGTGGGCAGCTAATGCAGGTAAAAGATCAAACAGTCGAGGAAGTCTTGGACAACCTCAGTCCGCTCGATGTGGAATGGATGGACGAGACGGCAGCTGCGGCTATTGCCGCGGTATCCAGTATCGAAAAGAAGCCTATCTATGGCCGTGATGATATCGCGTCTCTGCTCGATGGGGATTTCGACCGGGGAATTCTCTGCGCACGCCTATTCCTAGCCCTGTCGAAAGACAGCATGGTAACAGAATTGCGCCGCGAACTGGGTAAAGGCGGTATCGGCGTCACGCGTTACAAAGCCGAGCCCGAAGCCTATCTCGCCGCGCTAGAACGATTGACGCTTCCCGACGCGATGGCGAAAGCAATAAATTATGAGCCTGTCTGGAGCGATATTCTTGTAGAACGCCTGCGTTCTGGACGCGGCTCCGCGATTCAGGGGCAAAAACGCGGCCGTGGGCTTGAGGACTTTGCCGAAGCCCTCGTGAAAGACGTCTTCGGTGACGCATATGAGACCCGCTGTACCTTCACTGGCGCCGACCAAAAGACAGCGAAATGCGATGTTGCCATTCCCAACAAAAGTCGCCCACGCATCGTGATCGAAGTGAAGGGCTATAATGCTACGGGCTCGAAGATGACCGACATCATCGGGGATCTCGATGCCATTATCGACGCAAAGCGTCATGACACAACGCTGCTGTTTGTGACCGACGGGATGACTTGGGCTGCGCGCACATCCGATCTCAAGAAGATTGTCGATCGCCAAAACCAAGGCAAAATTGCGCGCATTTACACGACGAAGATGCGCGAAGACCTCCTTGCGGATCTCAAAACGCTCAAGCAAACGATGGGCCTGTAAAGACGGCCCTTGTTGCTTTGAAATACCCGCGTCGCCTCGTCTGCTTAGGACGGCGCAGGCCCTCGCGGTCGAGGGCCTGCGCTTTTTCCTTCCCCCGCTACCGCACTTTCCCGCGGATCAGCAGTTCGGCGGCGGGGATGCTTTGGCCTTTTCCGGCGATCGAATAGGTGGTGCGGACCGGCTCGATCTCTGCCCAGGAGAAGATCTCGCGGATCTCGGGCACGTCGTTGATCGAGAGCAGGAACCGCCCCTTGAGGCCGCGCAGCCCATCCGCCAGGCGCTGGAAATCGTCGCGGCTGAACAGATCCTTGCCGTAGTCGCTCTCGCAGCCCCAATAGGGCGGGTCGGCACCTCGATCGAGGATCAGGCGACCGCCGATGCGCGCATCCCGCATCTGCTCGCCACACCCGCCGCCGCGCGGTTCGTCTCGGCCGAGCCGCTGCTGGGGGCGCTGGATTTGCGCATCACGCAGGCTCGCGGATCGTCTCGCGTTCTGAACGCGCTGACCGGAATGTCGTTTTCCGAAACAAGCCTCTCGGCACTTCCTCGGGGGCCGGGCCTTGACCTTGTAATCGTCGGCGGCGAGAGCGGCCCGCGCGCCCGGCCGATGCACTCGGACTGGGTGCGCAGCCTGCGCGACCACTGCGTGAGCGCGGGCGTGTCGTTCCACTTCAAACAGTGGGGTGAGTGGATGTTTCAATCGCCCGAAGGCCGGGCGACAGGATTTTATCGGGTCGGCAAGAAGGCCGCTGGCCGCCTGCTCGACGGGCGCACCTGGGACGAAAGGCCGGGGGCACGGGCTTGCCGGGGTGCCCGGCAGGCGCGGAGTTCGAACGAGCCGCCTGCAAGTGCGTCGTCGCGGATTCCCGACGCAACCGGGCGTGGCCAGCCTAGCACGGGGGCCACTGATGGGTAAACACGAACCGCATTTCGTGCCGCGTCTGCTGCCCGCGCCCGAGGCGGCGCATTACCTTGGCGTCTCTGAAAGCACCTTGCGCTTGCTGGAGATCCCGCGCCGAAAGCTGGGGGCGAAACGTCTTTACGACCGCTTCGACCTTGACGCCTTCGCCTCGGCGCTGCCCATTGAGGGCGAGAGCGAAGGGGAAACGGCATGCGATCACCTGTTTGGGGTGTCAAGTTGAAGGGCGTCCGGCGCCAGCGTCGCGGCGAGCGCGTGGTGAAATATCACCGCGCCAGCGGCATCCGCTTGCCGGATCTGCCCGAGACGCACCCGGATTTCGTCGCCGCCTGGGCTGCGGCCGAGGCCAGCCTGACCGGCCCCGCTGCGCTTGCGCGCAAGGCGCCGGTCGCCGCGGGAACGCTTGCCGCCGCGATCCGTGCCGAAAAGACGAGCCGTCCGTTTGCCGAGCTGTCGAGCCTTTATCCGTCGATCCTGCGCAAGGATTTCGACGCGATGGAGGCCGCCTATGGCACGGCACCGCTCAAGGGGCTGCGGTCACGCCATATCGAGGCCGATCTCGACAAGCTTTCGGCCGATGCCGCGAACAAGCGCCTCAAGGCGTGGCGGCGGGTGATGGGCGGCGCCAGGCGGCGCGGCGAGATCGAGTCCGACCCGTCGATCGAGGTCAGGCGCATCAAGGTCAAGACCGAGGGCTTTCCCGCCTGGACACAGGACGAGGTCGAAAAGTTCCGCGCCCGCTGGCCGATCGGCACCTTGCAGCGCGCCTGTTTCGAGCTGGTCTGCTGGACCGGCGCGCGGACGAATGACGCGGTGCGCCTTGGCCCGCGCAACATCGACCACGGCGGCATACTGAGCTACCGGCAGAGCAAGACCGCCAATCCGGCGATGGTGCCCTGGTCCAATCCGCTGCCGGGCTATGCCGCGGCCTGGGCGGCCGAGCGCGAGACCGTCAAGTCGGCGCTGGCCTGTCTCTCGGGCGGTTTCACCTTCCTTGAGGCGAATGGGCGGGTGCGATCGGTCAAGGGGCTTGGCAATGTGATCAGCGAGGCCGCGCGCGGGGCAGGGGTCGAGAAATCCGCCCACGGCCTGCGCAAATACCGCCTCACCGCGATCGCGGAAGCGGGCGGATCGGCGCATGCGATCATGGCTTGGGGCGGGCATCAGACGCTGGTCGAGGCCGAGCATTACACCCGCGCGGCGGATCGCCGGCGACTCGTCATGGGGGTGGAACAAGGCGGGAACGTTGTATCACCCCGCAGCCCTGATACAAAAACGGCAAAAAAGTGAATGACTTCAATGCCGTTTTGGGGATGTGGTAGGCCTGGAGGGACTCGAACCCCCAACCAAGGCGTTATGAGCGCCCGGCTCTGACCATTGAGCTACAGGCCCGTAGCTTGTGCGAAGTCCTAGGCAAGATGGGCGGGGCGGTCAAGCACCGGAATGGGGCAGGGGCCGCCCCCTCCGCACCGGCCAAAGCTCAACGCAGATGCGCCAGAAAGGCGTCGATCTCGGTCTCGGTCGTGGCCCAGGTGGTCACCATCCGCGCCGCCAGCGGTTCCGCATCGGGGCCATCGAGCGATTGATCGAAGGGCCAGAGGTAATAGGACGCCCCCGCCGCATGCGCCGCGCGATGGGCGGCGCGGGGGAAGGCGGCGAAGACCTCGTTCGCCTGCGTCGGATGCGTCAGCGCGGCCCCCGGCAGCGCGGCAATGCCCGCCGAGAGCCGCGCCGCCATTGCATTCGCCTGCCGGGCAAGGCGCAACCACAGATCGCCGTCCAGATAGGCCGCCATCTGCGCCGCCAGGAAACGGTGTTTCGAGAACAGATGCCCGCCGCGCTTGCGACGCAGCTCGAATTCCCAGGCGCGGGCGGGATCGAAGATCACCACCGCCTCGACCCCCATGCAGCCGTTCTTGGTGCCGCCAAAGCTCAGCACATCGACCCCGGCCTTCCAGGTGATCTCGGCCGAGGTGCAGCCGAGCGTGACCAGCGCATTGGCAAACCGCGCCCCGTCCATGTGAACGGGCAGCTTGTAATCCCGCGCCACGGCAGTCAGCGCGGCCACCTCGGCGGGGGTGTAGATCGTGCCCGCTTCGGTCGCATTGGTCAGCGAGACCATGCCGCGTTGCACATTATGCACGCCCGCCCGCGCGGTATGCGCAATCGCGGCGCGCAGACCCGCCGCGTCCATCTTCGCATGGGGCCCATCGACCAGCACCAGCTTGGAGCCGCCGGTGTAGAATTCGGGCGCGCCGCATTCGTCTTCCTCGATATGGGCGTTGCGGTGACAGAAAATCGCCCCCCAGGGCTGGGTCAGCACGGCACAGGAGAGCGCATTCGCCGCCGTGCCGGTCGCCACCAGATAGACCGCCGCCTGCGGCGCCTCGAAAATCTCGCGCAGATGCTCGACCACCGCGCCACTCAGCGGATCGGCGCCATAGGAGGGCACATGACCCGCATTCGCCGCCGCCAAAGCCGCCATGATCTCGGGCGCGACGCCCGCGGTATTGTCCGATGCAAACTGCATTCAGAGATCCTCGATGATGTAATCCTGCCAGTCTTCCTCGGGCACCTCGGCCTCGGAGACGGTCCAGCCGCGCACCGATTGGCCCGCTTCATGCACCGTCTCGGGATCGCCCGAAATCAGATAATGCCAGGGTTCCAGCGGCCTGCCCTCGGACCGCAGCCGATAGGCACAGGTCTCGGGCATCCAATAGGCGCTTTTTTTCAGCGATTTCGGCGTCAGCCGCACGCATTCGGGCACGAATTGATGCCGGATTTCATAATTGCGGCAGCGGCAGCTTTCGCCATCAAGCAGCCGACAGGCGACGCGGGTGAATTCAAGCTCGCCGGTGTCTTCATATTCCAGCTTGTTCAGACAGCATTTGCCGCAGCCGTCGCAAAGCGCCTCCCATTCGGCGGGGGTCAGCTTGGCCAGCGGCAGGGTCCAGAACAGGGGGCGCAGATCACTACTCATCGCGCGAAAGGTGACTCGGATTTGGGCATTTGGAAAGTCACCTCAGGCTGTGCGCAGGATCTCGCGCGCGGTGTCGCAATCTTGCGCCATCTGGCGCATCAGCGCGGGCAGGCCGTCGAATTTCATTTCCGGGCGCAGATAGTCGACCAGCGCGACGGAAAGGTGCTGGCCGTAAAGATCGCCCTCGAAATCAAACAGAAAGGTCTCCAGATTGGGGGCGTTTTCGCCGAACATCGGCCGCACGCCAAGGCTGGCCGCGCCCAGATAGGCCCCCGCCTGCGGGCCGGTCAGCACATCGACCTTGACCGCATAGACGCCGAGCTTCGGCAGATGCAGCCGCGCCACCGACATGTTCGCGGTCGGAAAGCCAAGGCCGCGGCCGCGCTTGTCGCCGTGCATCACCTCGCCCTCGATCCGGTGCAGGTGACCGAGCATCTTCGCCGCGTCGCGCACCCGCCCCTCGGCCAAAGCCTTGCGGATATTGGTCGAGGAAACCTCGAGCCCGTCGATGTGCAGAAGCGGCGCCACCGTGACGTCAAAGCCGAAGCGGTGGCCGAGCGCGATCAGCTCGGCCGTGCCCGCCGCGCGGCCCTTGCCGAAGCGGAAATCGCCCCCCACCGTGACATGGGCGACGCCCAGCCCCTCGGCCAACACCTTGCCCGCGAAGGTCTCGGGGTCCATCCCCGCCAATTCGGGGCCAAAGGGCAGCTCGTAAAGCCGCGTCACGCCCAGTTTCGCCAGCCGGTGTTCGCGCGCCTCGGCATTCATCAGCCGGAACGGCGCGGCCTCGGGGGCGAAGACCTCGCGCGGGTGGGGCTCGAAGGTGATGATGCCCAGGGGCTCGCGGCCGCGGGCAAGGTCGATCACCGATTGATGCCCCAGATGCACCCCGTCGAAATTGCCCATCGCCACCGAGGCGCCGCGCGCCTCGGGCGAAAGCCCCGTCCAGTGGGTATAGGTCTGCATGCCCGGTCTTGTCCCGCCTCCGGCGAGGCCGCCGGTCGTGTCAGTTCTTGCAGGCGGGCGCCAGAACCTGCGCTTCGCCCTCGATCACCACCGTATCGCCCACGCGGCAGCGGGTTTCAAGGGTGACCCGACGCTTCACCGGGTCGATCGCCGCCACCGTGACTTCGGCGGTGACCACGTCGCCCGGCCGCACCGGGGCGCGGAATTTCAGCGACTGGCCGAGATAGATCGTGCCGTGCCCCGGCAGCTGCTCGCCGATCACCGCCGAGATCAGCCCGGCCGAGAGCATCCCATGCGCGATCCGGCCCTTGAACATCGTGCCCTTGGCGAAATCTTCGTCCAGATGCACGGGGTTGCGGTCGTTCGAGACCTCGGCGAAGAGTTCGATGTCGCGGTCGGTGACTTCCTTGGTCAGGCTGCGCATCATGCCGAGTTCAAGCTGATCGATGCAGATCGTGCCGCGGGAAATGTCGTCGGTCATGGGGGCGCTCCGGCTGGGGGTCATGTTGCGCCGCCGCTTAGCATGGTGGCGGCCACCATGCAAGCGCAGCGAAACTTATGAACCCAAGGTGATGCCTGGGCGCAAGATAGTTGCGGGGCCGCTCAGCGCAGCCGACCGATCGTGTATTGCGGATCCTGCTGGCGGGCATCGAGCCAGGCCCGCAGCAGATCCGGGTTCGGATTTTCGACATCGGCGCCGAACTGCTCGGCGGCCAGTCCGCCCGAGACGAAAAGCACGTCAAGGTTTTCGCCGATCGCCCCCGCCACATCGGTGTTGATGCCATCGCCCACCGCCAGCACGCGGCTGTCATCGGCCAGACCGAATTCCGCCATGCGGCGGCGCGCCATGTCGTAGATCGGCGGATGCGGCTTGCCGAAATACATCGTGCGCCCGCCCATTTCCTCGTAAAGCGCAGCGAGCGCGCCCGCGCAATAGATCCGGGTTGCGCCCATGTCGACGACCACATCGGGATTGGCGCAGAGCATCGGCAGGCCGCGGGTCTTGGCTTCCAGGAAGCGGGGGCGGTAGTCTTCGGGCACTTCGTTCAGCTCGTCGAAGGGGCCGGTGCAGACGATGCCCTCGGCCTGATCGAAGGGGACCAGCTGGACATGGCTGCGGCCCTCCCATTCCGGCGGGATTTCGGTGAAGAAGCCGTCGTCCTTTTGCGGCCCGAGGTGCCAGAGCCTGCGCCCGACCGCGCCCGCGAACATCGCATCCTGCGCCGCATCGCCCGAGGTGACGATGGCATCCCAGGCCTCGCGCGGGACGCCCATGCGGTCCAACCCCTCGGCGACGAAGCGGGCCGGGCGCGGCGCGTTGGTGATCAGGATCACCCGGCCGCCCTGACCGCGGAAGCCTTGCAGCGCGGCAAGGGCGGCGGGGAAGGGGGCGACGCCATTGTGCACGCAGCCCCAGAGATCGCACAGAAGCACGTCGTAACGGGCGGAGATTTCGGCGAGCGACTGGAGGATGCGGGTCATGGGGCGGCCTTTCGGAACGGTTCGGACATCGATGCGGCCAACTTATGACATGGGTGCGACAGAATGACAAAGGGGCACGACAGGATGCGGCGCGCGTCGCGGCCGCCCGGGGCAGGGGGGCGCCGCCCCCCTCTGGCTGCGCCATTCACCCCCCGAGGTATTTCTGGCAAGATGAAATCACGCCCTTTCATCTTGCCAGAAATACCTCGGGGGAGTCCCGGAACGGGACGGGGGCAGCGCCCCCTCCTTGCCCCGGGTGGCCAAGCTGCGGTATCTGTGCATCTCAAGAACACCAATGAAAGCGAGCACCATGTCCGGCGATCTTTTGTCCTCGACCCCGAGCGAGACCTATGACGCGTCCTCGATCGAGGTGCTCGAAGGGCTGGAGCCGGTGCGCAAGCGGCCCGGCATGTATATCGGCGGCACCGATGAGCGCGCGCTGCATCACATGGTGGCCGAGATCCTTGACAACGCCATGGACGAGGCGGTGGCGGGCCATGCGACCCGGATCGAGGTCGAGGTGAACGGGGATGGCTCGGTCACCGTGCGCGACAACGGCCGTGGCATTCCGGTTGATCCGCATCCGAAATTCCCCGGCAAATCGGCGCTGGAAGTGATCCTGTGCACGCTGCATGCGGGGGGCAAGTTCTCCAACAAGGCCTATTCGACCTCGGGCGGTCTGAACGGGGTCGGCTCGTCTGTGGTCAATGCGCTCTCGGATCTGATGGTGGTGCAGGTCGCGCGCAACAAGGAGCTTTACGAGCAGCGCTTTTCGCGCGGCGTGCCGCAGGGGCCGGTCGTGAAGCTGGGCGCGGCGCCCAATCGGCGCGGCACCACCGTCACCTTTCACCCCGATCCGGAGATCTTCGGCTCGCTGAGCCTGAAGCCCGCGCGGCTCTTCAAGATGACGCGCTCGAAAGCCTATCTGTTTTCCGGCGTGGAAATCCGCTGGAAGACGGCGATTGCCGATGGCGACACGCCGACGGAGGCGACTTTCCATTTCCCCAATGGCCTTGCCGATTTTCTGGCCGAAAGCCTGACCGGCGCCTCGACCTATTCCGACAAGCCCTTTGCGGGCCGCGTCAGCTTCGAGGAGAAATACAACATCCCCGGCTCGGTCGAATGGGCGATCAACTGGACGCCGGTGCGCGACGGCTTCCTGCACAGCTATTGCAACACCGTGCCGACGCCCGAGGGTGGCACGCATGAGGCCGGGTTCTGGGCCGCGATCCTCAAGGGCATCCGCGCCTATGGCGAGCGGATCAACAACAAGAAGGCGGCGCAGATCACCCGCGAGGACATGTTGACGGGCGGCTGCGCGCTGATCTCGATCTTCATCCGCGAGCCGTCCTTCGTTGGCCAGACCAAGGACCGGCTGAGCACGGAAGAGGCCGCGCGCTGGGTCGAAAACGCGGTGCGGGATTATTTCGACACCTGGCTGACCACCGACACCAAGGCGGCCGGCGCGATCCTGGATTTCCTGGTGCTGCGGGCCGAGGAGCGGCTGCGGCGCAAGGCGGAAAAGGAGACCTCGCGCAAATCGGCGACGAAGAAGCTGCGCCTGCCCGGCAAGCTGGTCGATTGCACGGCGACGAACCGCGAGGGCACCGAGCTCTTCATCGTCGAAGGCGACTCGGCCGGGGGCTCGGCCAAGATGGCGCGTGACCGGACGATGCAGGCGCTGTTGCCCTTGCGCGGCAAGATCCTGAACGTGCTCGGCGCGGCCAGTTCCAAGCTGGGCCAGAACCAGGAAATCAACGATCTGGCGCAGGCTTTGGGCGTGGGGCTTGGCACGAAGTTCCGTGTCGATGACCTGCGCTATGACAAGATCATCATCATGACCGACGCCGATGTCGACGGCGCGCATATCGCCAGTCTTCTGATGACCTTTTTCTTCACCCAGATGCGGGGGCTGATCGACAAGGGGCATCTGTATCTGGCCTGCCCGCCGCTTTATCGCCTCACGCAGGGGGCGAAGCGGATCTATGTCGCCGACGATGCCGAAAAGGAGCTTTGGCTGGCGAAGGGGCTGGGCGGGCGCGGCAAGATCGACGTGCAGCGCTTCAAGGGTCTGGGCGAGATGGACGCCAAGGATCTGAAGGACACGACGATGAACCCGGCGACGCGCAAGCTGATCCGGGTCACCATCGACGACGAATTTGCGGGCGAGACCGCCGATCTGGTGGAGCGGCTGATGGGCAAGAAACCCGAGATGCGGTTCCAGTATATCACCGAGAACGCGCGGTTCGTGGAAGAGCTGGACGTTTGATCCGCCTCGCGCGGAAGGCTCCGGGAACGGGCAGGGATCTGGCCTGAAATCGGGGCCGGACGTGCGCGAAAGGCGATTCGATTCCGAAGTGGTCGCGTTAAGCATGTGGCTCGCCTCGGGGCGGCCGGGTGCTGATCCGCCGGACAACGGGCCTTTGTGCCTGAACAATGGTCGTGCCACCGTTGTGGGCAGACGTATTTTTGCACCCCTGCGCGGAATTTGGTTGATTTTACGGGTTTCCAGCGCCCGCGTTCAGACTTCGAAAATCATCTTAACCTTAACGTGGCGCGTCTTCGATAGGCAACGATATCAGGAGTGCCGCGCGATGCGATCCTACCTCATTCTGGCGGCAATCGTCGTCTTGACGATTGTCGGCGATTACGCGCTCAAATCCGCGAGCCTGCGCGCCGTGCCGCATGCCTCGGTCTGGTTCTTCACCGGGGCGGCGCTTTATGCGCTGACCGCGCTGGGCTGGATGTGGCTCATGCAAGGCCAGAGCCTGGCGCAGATCGCCGTGCTTTACAGCTCGGCCACCATCCTGCTGCTGACCGGTGTCGGTGTCGTCTTTTTCGGAGAAACCCTCTCGACGCGGCAGATCGCAGGCATTGGCGCTGCGCTCTTCTCCGTCGTGCTGATGCAGGCCGAGGCCTGAACGACCCATCCCCGATGCCAGACGAGACATTCCATGCTTCTTGTAAATCACTATGTTGCCCGCAGCAAAATCCACGGCCTTGGCGTCTTTACCCGGGTGCCGATCCGCGCCGGCGCCACGGTCTGGCGCCATGATCCGATGTTTGATGTGGACATACCTGCCGCTACGCTGGCACTCTTTCCCGAAGACCTGGCGCAGACGGTTCTGCACCACGCGGAATATCTTCCGCATCTCGGGATTTTCCGCCTTGGAAATGATGGGGACATGTTCATGAACCACAGCGACGACCCCAGCCTGATCGACCGCGGCGAGGAGATGGTCGCCGCCCGTGATCTGGCCGCGGGCAGCGAACTGACCTGCGACTATGCGCAGGTCTGCGTTCTGGGCTTTGAAAACACCGCGCTGCCGCTGCTGGAGGCGGCCGCCTGATGAGTGGCAACACCCTGCCGCGGCAGATCGTGGTCCTGGTGACCGCGGTTCTGCTCGCGGTGCTGGCCGTGTTGTGGATGTCGCTTCTGTCGGTGCGCGGCACGATGGACGACAGCGCCGCCGGGGAATCGACGAAACGCGTTGCCGGACGGGTGCAAAGCCTGCTGGAACAGGTCTCCCTTCTGGCAAGCGACTACCACAACTGGACAGATCTTTACGTCGATGCGCAAGATCTGGCGATCGACCGGCTGGCCTCGAATTACGGCATCACGGCGCATCGCGGCGAGGTGTTCCAGTTTGCCGAGGTGTTCGACGGTCCTTTCGCGGCGCCGCTGTCCTGGCGCGAGGGGGCGGGGCTTGCGCCGCAACCGGGGTTCCTGACCGAACACACGCGGCAGATCCTGCGCCAGATCGTGCCCGGGCTCGACCCGTCGCACCGCGAGACGCAGGATTACTTCGAGATGCGCGACGGCCTGCCGGTGATGCTCTCAAGCTCCTATCTGCTGCCCGAAAACCCCGAAATTCTGGCGCGGGTGGTGCCGCGCAGCGCCGCCATCGCCACGATCGGCAAGGTCATGGCGCCGCAGCGGCTGCGCGACATGGAAAACGAATTCTCGATCACCGGGCTTGTCGTGACGCTGACCCCGCCCGCGACGGCCGCGACGGTTTCGGTCGCGCTGCCGGGGGTGGACGGAAAGCCCGTGGCCTGGCTGCGCTGGACCCCGCCGCAGCCGGGGACGCTGTTGTTCTGGAAGATGTTTCCGATCATGGCGGGGATCAGCTTCCTGTTCGTGGTGATCTCTGGTTCCGCGGCGCTTTTGCTGCGCGCGAAGGCGGCGGTGCTGATCGAGCGCGAGGCGATTTCCTTTGACCGCGCCCGCATCGACGCGCTGACCAGCCTGCCCAACCGCTTCGCGATGCGCGAGCATCTTGACAGCCTGCGCGATCAAAGCGGGGTCGATTGCGCCGTTCTGGCCATCGATCTGGTGCGTTTCAAGCTGATCAACGACACTGTCGGGCATCTGGGGGGCGATGCCTTTCTGGTCGAATTCGCCGCGCGGCTGCGCACCATCGCCGACGAGACCGCCTTCCTCGCCCGCTATGGCGGCGACGAATTCTTCGTGGTGTTTTCCGCAAGCCAGGATCTGGAGCGGGTCGTTGCCGACAAATGCCGTCAGATCAATGCCTTGTCCGAAAGACCTATCCTGTGCAACGGGGTCAGCTTCGAGGTTCTGGCCTCGAAGGGGCTCGCCTTCGAGGATCGGCGCGGCATGGAACAGGACGAGCTTTTGCGCCGCGCCGACCGGGCGATGTATTCCGCCAAGCTGCGCGAGACGCTGGAGGTCGTGCGCTACGACAAGCGCATGGAAAGCGAGGACATCGATCACAAGCGGATCGAAAAGGAACTGCGCCGCGCCCTGAGCGAGGGCGAGGGGCTGGAAATCCATTACCAGCCGATCGTTCCGGCCAGCCTTGGCGCGGCGCCGATCCGCTACGAGGCGCTGGCGCGCTGGACCTCGCCCGAGCTGGGCGCGGTGGCGCCCGACCGTTTCATCAAGGTGGCCGAGGCGACCGGGCTGATCATGCCGCTGGGCTGGCGGCTGCTGGATCTGGTCTGCGCCGACATGCGCCGGATGGATCAGGCGCGGGTCAGCATCAACGTCTCGCCCGCGCAGCTGATGAGTCGCGGCTTTGCCGAGAAATTCACCGCCGTCGTGCTGGCGCAGGGCATCGCGCCCTGGCGGATCGAGGTCGAGGTGACCGAGCAGATCGTGGTGCGCGACGATGCCACGATCGAACACGAGCTGATCGCGCTCAGCCACAACGGCTTCACCCTGGCGATGGATGATTTCGGCACCGGCTTCGCCTCGATCGGCTATCTGACGCAGATGCCCTTCGACGTGCTGAAGATCGACCGCTCCTTCGTGCGCTCGATCGAGGACGGCCAGCAGGGGATGCGGATGGTGCGCTCGATCGTCGGTCTGGCGCGGGCGATGGAGCTGTCGATCGTCGCCGAGGGGGTCGAGAGCGAGGCCGAGGCGGTGCTCTTGCGCCGGATCGGCGCCGATTTCCTGCAGGGCTATCATTTCGGCCGCCCGGCGCCGGTCTCGGCCTGGATCCGGCCCGGTGCGGGATCGCGGCCGGATCCGTCCTGACGCGCGGCCGCCGCAGCCCGGGAAATCGCCGCGGTTTTCGCGAATATCCGCCGCCAGTGCCCGAAAATAAAGCTCCCGGTAACGCGGCCGCGGGTAGACTGCGCCATCTTGAACCGGAGAAGCCCCGTGACCCTGCAGAATGATCCGTCGCGCCACACCGAAGGGGCGGTCGATTTCGGCTTCGACGAGGTGTTCTTTTCGCGCACCGACAAGCGCGGCGTCATTCTGGCGGGCAATGACGTGTTCCAGCGCGTTTCGGGCTATGGCTGGGGGGATCTTCTGGGGGCGCCGCACAAGATCGTTCGCCACCCCGACACGCCGCGCGCTTTGTTCCGCATCCTGTGGGATGCGCTGGGCAACGGCTATCCGATGGGCGGATATGTCAAGAACCGGGCCCGCAACGGCGATCACTACTGGGTCTTCGCGGTGATCCTGCCGATGGAGGGCGGCTATCTGTCGGTGCGGCTCAAACCCTCGACGCCGCTTTTCGACAAGGTTCAGACGCTTTACGCCGATCTTTGCGCCCGCGAACGGGGCGAGGGGCTCGACCCCGAAGCCAGCGCCCGGATGCTGTGGCAGGCCGTGACCGAGGCGGGGTTCACCAGCTACACCACCTTCATGGCCAGTGCGCTGGGCCAGGAACTGGCCTCGCGCGACTTGCGCATGCGCCGCCCCGTGGATCCGCGCACGCAGCGGCTGATCGATCTGAACGTGGCGCTTGAACAGGTCACGCAGGAGCAGCGCAAGCTGCTGCGCAGCTTCGAATCGCTGCAATCGATCCCGAACAACATGCGCCTTGTCGCCTCGCGGCTTGAACCCTCGGGCGGGCCGGTCTCGGCGATTTCCGAAAACTACCGCGCCTCCTCGCTGGTGATTTCGGAGCGGCTGCGCAGCTTCGTCACCGGCCGCGACAACCTGTGCGACCGGGTCTCCCGGCAGGCGGCGCGGGCGCTGTTCCTGCTCGGGGCGGATCGTGTCCTGTCCGAGATGATCGGCCGTTTCCGCCACGCCGAGGCGGTCGCGGGGATCGACTGGGCGGCCGAGGGGACGGGGCTGGAACGGCTGCGTGCCGCCGGGCGGGAGGACAGCCGCGCCGCGCTGAAAAGCGCGGTCGAGCATGCCGAGGAGCTGACCCGGTCAAGCTCGGAAATCCGCCGCCTGATGCTGGGTCTCGACACGATCCGGGTGATGGGGCGGGTGGAATGCGGCCGTCTGCGCGCCAATGGCGGCGGGCTGGCCGCGACCATCGATCAGCTTGATCTGTTCCATGCCGAAATCAAGACCCGGCTGGAAACCATCCTGCGCCTGTCCGAGGAAATCGGCTCCGCGATGAGCCGGTTTTCCAGCACCGAATTCGGCGCAGCCGCCAAGCGCTGAGCCCGGGCCCGCGCCGCGCTGATCCGCCGTTTCGCTTCCCGCATGCCGCAAAGCCGCGACTTGCTGTCGCAGCCGGGCTTTGCCTTGCGCGCGGGCTGCCCTAGAACGGAGATTGAAACAGGGAGAGCGCGATGAGTGACGACGCATTGGTGATTTTCACGCCCTCGGGCAAACGCGGTCGGGTCGCCCGGGGCACCTCGGTTCTGGCGGCCGCCCGCGCGCTGGGCGTCGATCTTGACTCCGTCTGCGGTGGCCGCGGCATCTGCTCGAAATGCCAGATCTCTCCGGGCTATGGCGATTTTCCCAAACATGGCGTCAGCGTCGGCCCCGACGCGCTCAGCCCGCTCAACGCGGTCGAGGAGCGCTATGATCGCATCCGCGGCCTGAAACCGGGGCGGCGGCTGGGCTGTCAGGCCTGCGTGACGGGCGATGTGGTGATCGACGTGCCCGCCGAGAGCCAGGTGCACAGGCAGGTGATCCGCAAATCCGCCTCCGAGCGGGTGATGGAGATGGACCCGGCCACCCGGCCGCTTTACGTCGAAGTGGCCGAGCCCTCGATGCACGAGCCCTCAAGCGATTTCGAACGCCTTGCGGCGGCTTTGGAAAGTCAATGGCAGATCAAGGGCTTGCAGGTCGATCTTGCGGTTCTGGCGCAGCTGCAGCCGGTCTTGCGCAAGGGCAATTGGCAGGTTACGGCGGCGGTGCAGGAGGCGGGCGACGGGTCCGCGCCGCAACTTGTCGCGCTGTTCCCGGGCCTGCGCGAGGCGCCGCTTTACGGCCTGGCGATCGATCTTGGTTCGACCACGATCGCGGGGCATCTGGTGGCGCTCGATGATGGCCGGGTGCTGGCTTCCTCGGGGCTGATGAACCCGCAGATCCGCTTTGGCGAGGATCTGATGAGCCGCGTCAGCTACGCGATGATGAACCCGGGCGGCGCGGCCGAGATGACCACGGCCGTGCGGGCGGCGCTTGCGACGCTGGCCGAGGCGCTGGCGCTCGAGGCCGGGATCGACACCGCGGCCGTGGTCGAGGCGGTGATCGTCTGCAATCCGGTCATGCACCATCTTTTGCTCGGCCTCGATCCGGTCGAGCTGGGCCAGGCGCCTTTCGCGCTGGCGACGGGGCAGGGGCTGACCCTCCGCGCCGCCGAAATCGGGCTGACGCCCATCGCCACCGGCGCGCGGGCCTATATCCTGCCCTTGATCGCGGGCCATGTCGGCGCCGATTGTGCCGCCGTGGCGCTCTCGGAAGCGCCCGAAACGCGCGAGGATCTGTCGCTGATCGTCGATGTCGGCACCAATGCCGAGATCCTTCTGGGCAACAGCACCCGGGTTCTGGCCTGTTCCTCGCCCACCGGCCCGGCCTTCGAGGGGGCGCAGATTTCCTCGGGTCAGCGCGCCGCCCCGGGCGCGATCGAGCGGGTGGAAATCGACCCGGTGACCAAGGAGCCGCGGTTTCGCATCATCGGCAACGAATACTGGTCGGACGATCCGGCCTTTGGCGCGCCGACGATCACCGGCATCTGCGGCTCGGGCATCATCGAGGCGGTGGCGGAGATGCGGATCGCGGGGATCCTCGATGCCTCGGGGCTGATCGGCTCGGCCGGGCAGGTGGGCACGGCGCGCTGCGTGGCGATGGGGCGGACGCAGGAATATGTGATCCATGACGCCAGCGCTGCGGGTGGGCCCCGCATCACCGTCACCCAAGGCGACATCCGGGCGATTCAGCTTGCGAAATCCGCGCTTTACGCGGGCGCGCGGCTGCTCATGGACGAAATGAAGGTGGACCGGGTCGACCGCGTCGTTCTGGCCGGGGCCTTTGGCGCCCATATCAGCCCGAAACATGCGATGGTGCTGGGGATGATCCCCGATGTGGCGCTGGAGGCGGTCAGCTCGGCGGGCAATGCCGCGGGGACGGGGGCGCGGATGGCGCTGTGCTCGGTGGCGGCGCGGCGGGGGATCGAGGCGCAGGTGCGTCGGATCGTGAAGATCGAGACCGCGATCGAGCCGCGTTTTCAGGAGCATTTCGTGGCGGCCAATGCGATCCCGCATGCGACCGACCCCTTCCCGCAGCTGAGCGCGCTGGTGACGCTGCCCGAGGTCAATTTCAACGCGGGCGGTTCGGGCGATGGCGGCGGTCGCCGCCGCCGCCGCGGCCAGATCGGCGCTTGACGGCGCGGGAGGCATCGCTTATCTGACGCTCAACGCGGGTGTAGCTCAATGGTAGAGCCGCAGCTTCCCAAGCTGATGACGAGGGTTCGATTCCCTTCACCCGCTCCATCTGACCCCTATCCGGGTCAAATTTCTCAATATCTTCTGGCCCTTGCGTCCCTTCCGGTGCACATTCAAGCACGCACGGGGCACACATGGGACTTGTCTTGAAGCACGTTGAGCAAACCAAATCGGGAAGCTGGCAATACCGCCGCAGGGTTCCCAAGGACGTTTCCGAGGTTATCACCAAGCGCGAATTCAAGCGCAAGCTGGGCGATTCTCAGAAGGAAGCCCTTGCCGCCTATCCGCAGTATCACGCCCAAGTGGAGCGCGAGATTGAGGCGGCGAAGAAAAGGATCGCCGGGGCCGTGGTCGCGTCGGGGCCGGGTGCGTCAGAGCGCGAAGCCTATGCCGAGGCGTTGCGGCGTCGGGCTGATCTGGTGGCGCGTGGCGCGACGGAGGAGGCCCTAGAGCTTGCCGCCGATTCTCTGGCCGAGAGCTTCCCGCAGGAAGGCTATGAGCCTATCGGAGCGCCCCCGGTGGACCGCCACACGGTCAACCTTCTGCGCCTCGGGCCGGAACGCTACAGGCCCCCGGAGCCCACCTTGGGGGACGCCCTGCGGCTCTATCTGAAAGAGCATCTGAAAGCGGATAGCCCGGAGACGGACAGCCGCGTCGTTGGGCTTGCGACCCGCGTTGTGGAGGCCGCAATCGTTGCCATCGGGCGCGATCCGCTGTTGACTGCCATCACCCGCGAAGAGGCCCGCGCCGTCCGCGACCACATGCTTGACCGGGTGAAGGCGACGGGCCGAGGGGCCGGGGGCAAGGTCAGCGCGGCAACGGTGTCGCGGGAATTGGCGATCCTGTCCGCCGTGGTCAACTTCGCCAAGGTCGAGTTCGGGATGCCCGACACGATGCCGAACCCGTTCAGTCGCTTGCCCGTCGCGCGGGTGGCGAAGGGGCAGGGACAGAAGGCGTCGGAGAAGCGCGACCCGCTGCCGCCCGCCGTGCTGACGAAGACCCGCGCGAGAGTGCTTGCGAATGCTGCCCCCGAATTGGCCCTGATCTGGCGTCTGGTCGAGGGGACCGGGTGCCGTCTGGCCGAGGTCACGGGCCTTATGGTCGGGGACGTGGTGACGGACGGGGATTTCCCGCATATCCGCATTGAGCCGAACGCCCTGCGGACGCTCAAAACCACGTCTTCCCGCCGCCGTGTTCCCCTTGTCGGGGACGCGCTGGAAGCCGCTCAGGAGGCCCTCAAACTGGCCCCTGCGGGTGTCATGCTGTTCCCCACCTATGGCCGCAAGCGGGGCTCTGACGCGGCCTCTGCGGCGCTGATGAAGCATCTGCGGCAGGTGTCGGCGGATGACAAGCACGTCATCCATTCCCTGCGGCACAACATGAAGGACAGGCTCATTCTGGCCGAGGTGTCGTCACTGGATCAAAACCTGATCCTTGGTCATGCCCTCGGGGGCGTCGGGGATCGGGTCTATGGGGGCGACGTGGCGAAGCTGCGCCAGACCACGAAGGCGATGAAGAAGGCGCTGGGCTTGCCCGCAGTCGAGGCGGACGGGGGGATGCGGGAGTGAGAGGCGCTGACGGGACGCTGGACGTGCCCTAGCCTGATCACCCACTTTGGGCATCCCATACATGTTAATTAGCATGTAAAGGGGGCCTCCTCTCCTGTGCTGAGGGGTAATTCAGTCGGTGTCCCTCCTCTCTCCTCCTCCCCTCCTGACCCCGTGCGATGCCCGTCTAGGCCCGCTGCTTGGCCTTGATCTCGGCGAGATAGGCGAGGCCCTTGGGCGTCACCACGGGGGTCGTGTGGACGCGCCCTCGGGTGTCCGTTTGGGTCCGTGTGTCCATATAGCCGGATCGCAGGGCGGATGCCGTGGCCTGTCTGCGCTTGCCCTTCGTGACCCACTTGCGATGTTCAAGGTGGCCATAGAGGTCGTCCCGCTTTGCTTTCAGCGCCTTGGCGGCCTCGGTGACGGTCATTGACCCCTTGGCTTCCTCAATCACCGTGAAAGCGTCGGCCTTGGGCTTAGCGGCCTCATACATCGCCTTGAACCCGTCCGCTTTCGCTTGCAGGGCGGCCATGACGTGCATCGTCGCGGCAGCAAGGCCCGCCTCGGTGGTCACGTCGAAGGCTTCCTCGCCGCGCACATAAGAGCCGGTCTTGCGGATCGTCGGCAGCACTGTCGCCGTGACCCATTTGCGGAAGGCTTTCGCCTCGGGCTTGTTGGACCGGAGGATAAGCGCATACAGGCCGCTTTCCGAGATGATGTTGACCGATTGAGCGCCGCCAAGGGTGTCCACTTTTACCGACCCCCTTTCGTCACGATCCAGCCGGGCGACGGCATCTCGGTCTTTGGTCAGGCCCAGCACGTCGCACACGTCGCGGGCCACAAACCACGGCTCACCGTCGATGGTCACGGCGCGCACCGGGCGGGCGCTTTCGGTGCCCTCTGCGGGCTGGAATTGGAAGGTCGTCAGTTCGTTCATGGTGTTCCTTACGTTTTGGGAGATGGGCGGCTTGTTCCTCTGCTCTGCACCCCGGCAGCCTTCCCAAGGGCACCCGAGGGGGCCGGTAAGGAACAGCCCCGAGGGTCGCGCGGGGATGCAGGGCAGAGGAACAAGGAAGGGTGTCTATTTTGCATACACCCTTGCGGCACTGCCCGCCCGGATCAGTCACCTAGCGGCGGGCCGTCACCCCCGCACGCATCGTCAGCCGAGGGGAAACTCGACACAAACGAAGCTGGCAATGCGAAGGCCAGGTGACTGATCGGAGCGGGCAGCGCCAGACTCACAGAGAGGCCCGCACAGGGGCCATTCGTGGGTTCAGGTGGGTTGCCTATGGCAAGCCTAGACGGCCTCTTGGCGGGCCTGTGGGGGAGCCGGTGGGCCTATCGCTGCCCGCCCGTGGGGTCGATGACGAACCCGGCAGGTGTTCCGGTGCCTTTGGCGGTGTCAGAAAGGGTGTCAACTTTGCTGACCCCCTTTTCGTCATTCCTCAGCTTGGCGGCTTGATAGGCGGCGCAATCGTCCTGCGCCTTCTGCATCAAGGCCCGCGTCTCCGGGCTGATCCATCCGGGGGGACTGACCAAGCCCTTACCGGCGACCCACACGGGGACCGGCGTCAGATCAACGGTGCGGGTCATGCTGTTCCCGCGCTTGGCGCTGGGCCTCGGCCACATAGTCACCGATTGCCTTGGCGACCACGGCGGCCTTGATGATCCGGCCCGCGCTGCCACAGGCTTCAATCAGATCGTGCACGGCACGGGCGACAACTGCGCCTTCGTTGTCTGACACGGAGTCGGCGTCCGGGTCGCCGCGCAGCATTTCGAATTGCGCCATCAGCTTGGCCGGGTCGATGCCGAGGGCCGCGGTCAGGTCCAGAAGGCGGGCGATGGGGTGTTCAGCGTTCATTTCAGGGTGGTCCCCGTGGTGCTCATGGCGGTGTATGCGGAGCGTTCGGCGGCGTGCTCTGCTTCGATGGCAGCGGCGGCACAGGCGCGGCAGGTGGTGGCATTGCCCCCGGCGCGGGACGGCAGCACGGGCGGGGCGAAGGTGGCCCCGCAGCCCGAACAGGTGGCGGTTGGCAGGGGCGGCATGGTGTAGATTTCAGCGGACATTGTCGGTGTTTCCTCTGGGTGACGGGAGAGAATGACGAAAGGGCGCCCCCACGGTGGTCGCAGGGGGCGCTAGGTGGCGGTCTATGGTGGCCGCTGGGGGAGGTTCGGGAGACGGGGCGGACTAACCCCTCAAGTTGAGGGGGTAACCAGTCAGACGCGAATGAGGCCCATGTGGACCGCCGCGCCGTAACTCATGACCGGCTTGCCGGGGATCTTGACCAGCCATTCCCCGCGCTTCTTGTCGAAGTCGATGCACTTGCGTTCGGCAGGGGACATGTCCGCAACCATTTGCATGAAGCCCTCGGGGTCGGTCTTGGGCGGCATGGCGAGGCGGTTGACCGCAGATCGTCCGAGGTCTGCAAGGCTTTCGCTGTTCTTGGACAAGGTATGATGGCGCGCTTGGCGCAGTTCGTCGTCGGTCAGCATGTCTTGCAGGAGCGCCACGGAAGCGCCCACGGGGGCAAGCACGGCGTCAGCTTGGGCGACATAGCCTTGGTAGACCTGTTTCACCATGACCGGCGTGAAGCCTTCGGGCAGCCCTTCCTCGGGCAGTTCCCCGCTTTCCACCGCAGCGTTGATGAGGCTGTCAGTGACCTCAGCCCCCAGTGCGGTGTCGGCTCGGTCGAGAATGTCCCCGGCGACCTTGACGCGGTGTTCGGCAACGGTGCGTTCCTGCGGCTTCTCTTGGGCCGCCTCAGTGGCCTTGTCGCTGCCCCGCTTGGGGTCCGATTGCGGACCTTTGGGGGCATCATCAAAAGGGAGCTTGTCGCCCTCCTGCCACGTGTGCGGCAAGAAACCGGCAGCCTTCGCCGCCGCGACGGTGGTTTCTCCCGAACCGGGAATTTTGATGAAGCCGGGTCGCGGCTGATCGACATACACGGTGGGGACGCCCAGCGTTTTGCTGGCGCTCTTGACTTCGACAATCTGCCCGCCCCGGATGGTGACTTCATGGCGGTCGGAGGTGATGGCCGCGGGGCGAAAGCCGTTTTGCGGCGCGTTGCGACGGGCTGCGGCAGCTTCGGCGGCAAGCGTCACCGCCTCGTTTTCGGTGACTTGGTAGGTGTTGTGGCTCATGTGTCGGGTTCCTCTTGGGATTGATGCTTTTTGACGGTGACGGGGTTGAGGAGGTTTTCGGATTGTGATGTCCAGTGCTGAGGGGTAATCCTCAAAGCCAAGGAGCCCCGGAGGCGGCGCATGACGGGATTTCTTGCATTTCCGCTAGGGGCCTAAGTGGCTCAAGGGGCAGCCCTGTGCGGGCGTCTCCGTGTCAATTAGAGTGGTCAGACCATTTATATTACTTTAGTTTACGTCATAAACTTTTGAGTTTATGACCCGCTGGGGCATGTCGCGCATGGGCGCGGCGGCCATGCTCTCTAGGAGGTCGTCTTCGCTGATCTCCCCCGTCGCCACCTTCTCCTCGCCCATGATGTAAGCCCCGTCACGGCGGATGCGCGGGAGGACTTCCTTCGTGACCCAATCCTGCACTTCCTTTGCCGCAGGGTTGGACCGCTGGGCGCGCAGGATGGTCTTGTAGAGGCCGCTTTCGGAGACGAGGGTGATCGAACCGCCCACCGAACTCGGATCGAGGACCCCCTTCAAGTTGAAGTAGGTCCCGCCATTGAACTCCCGCTTACCTGCGCGGGTCCACTCGGAAGCGTCCATGTAACGGCGGGTGTAGTTGTAGGCGTTCGTGGGGGCGATCCCGACGAGGGCCAGCACGTCGATGAGGGCGAACCACGGATTTCCGTCAATCAGGACGGTGCGCAGTGTGACATCGTTGAAGGTGAAGGTGTTCAGGTCGAAGCTCTTGCCGGGGAGCACGATGGGGTTGATGGGGTTCATGTTCAGAAGCTCCCTTCGAGGATGATGGCGTCTTTTTCTTTGTGGGTGAGGGCGGCCAGAGCGTCGATCACGGCCAGAACGGCGGCCACGTCGCTTTCCACGGTCATGAGCCACAGCCCCCCTTCGAGGATGGAGATTGCGACCTCGGCCCCTTGGGCGGAAATCGGGGCGAAACTTTCGGGGCTGGGATAGTCGTCATAACATTTGGTCACGGTCGTTGTCCTTTCGTGAAAACAAAAGGCCCCACCGAAGCGGGGCCTTGCGTGTGTCCTATTGGTTGTCTGCCGGAGGGGCAGTTAGTCCCACGGGTCGCAGGGGTCGCCGATCAGTGCAGCCGCCTCGGTCCCGCCGTAGCAGAGCGCAAAGGCGATCAGCTTGTGCAGATCGCTTTCCCAAGAGAAAGTCCGGTCGTCGCACGGATCATCGGTCGTGTGCATTATCCCGCCTTCGCCTCCAGCACATGCAGCACGTCCTCAAGCGCCGTGGGCCTGATCTGCATGTAACGCATGGTGGTCGAGATGGTGCTATGACCCATCCACGTCATCACGCGCTTAATGTCCACCCCACCGAGCACCAGACGGGTGCAGCAGGTGTTTCAGGCGGCTTTTCTCTCGTCCTCGGACAGGAACGCCGCCCAGTCGAAGCCCTGATACTGGGCCGCATCGGGCATGACCTTGACCCCATGACCCCACTGCAATTCCGCCAGCTTCGCCGCCACGAAACGCTGGGCCATTTCCATGTCCCGCGTGCGCTCTCCGGGGGCCGTCGTCTCGCCCCGGGCCAGCCCTTCCGCGAGGTCATAAAGGAACTCGGCGGCATGGGCTGCGGCGGCCATGGCTGCGAACTGTTCGTTGTTCAGGCGGTGTTCCCGCGCGATCCGCGAAAGGCGGTCACTGGCGGCGGCCAGAAGGGTTGCGGTGGACGCGGTGGCCAGAAGGGCGTCGAAGTCGGGGGCCGAGGTGTTCATGGGGTTGTCCTTTCGGGTTGTCTCTGCGGCCCGGATAGGATTCCTCTAGAGTCCTGTAAATGCTTGATTATTTACGCAGCAGATATGCAATCTAATGCGGAGCGAGTCAGATCAACGGCTTAGCGACTCCCCGGGCACCAATTGATTCATTCTGTCGCAGGTTTGGTGCCCGAGAAAAAAGACAGATATGGAGACAGGGAGTGTCATTTATGCAACACTCAGGCCCCCTCCTTGATCAGCCGGTAAGCCGTCGCGCGGCCCATGCCGACACGCTTTGCCGCCTCGGTGGGGCTCAACCCTTCCTCTGCGATCAGCCGCCGCAGATCAGCCGCCTTGCCCGCGTCGGTCGGCTTGCGGCCCTTATACTTGCCCTCGGCTTTGGCCTTGGCGATGCCTTCGCGCTGACGCTCTAGCATGATCTCCCGCTCAAACTGCGCGATGCCGCCCAACAGGGTCAGCATAAGGCGCCCGTTCGGGGTGCCCGTGTCGATGCCAATTCCGAGGATGCGAAGGGACGCACCCTTTGCTGCCAGCCGTTCCGTTATGTCCAGTAGGTGCTTCACTGAGCGGGCAAGGCGGTCGAGCTTGGTCACTGTCAGCACGTCCCCTTCGCGCAGGAAGTCCAGCGCGGCCTCAAGCTGCAAGCGGCGGTCCGTGTCCACCGACGACACTTCCTCTTGAAAGACCTTCTCGCAGCCGTGGGCGGCAAGGTCGCGAAGCTGGGCAGCAAGCCCGGCCTTCTGTTCCGTGGTCGAGGTGCGGGCATATCCGACGATCATGGTCTAAGCCTCCGATTGTCCCGATGAAGTTTCAGATGTGATGCCGGGCGTCGTCTCAGAATGCAAGGATAATTTCATTGGGACGCATTCCGGGGCAGCATGAGACGTCCCGCAAGGGCAAGCCCTAGGGAGACGGCGGGAGACCGGCACCCATGCATAAGGTGTGCCCATTTGGGTGTTCCGGGTTGCGGTCGGTAGGGCACCGCAGGGGGCGTCGGACGGGCCAGAACGGGCACCCACCGGGGGGATCGCGCGGGCAATCACGGTCGAGTGTGGGGCCTCGGATTTTTCGCCAACTTTGGGGCTACTTTCTGAGCAAGCATTCGAGCGGATCAGCGGTTTTGGCGTCGTCCGTAATGATTATCCATTTGTCTGCGGCGTTTGGTACATTTGTGACCAGCGCCCAAATGTCACCGGGCCGGGGAGCTGTCGCAAGGTCAGAAGTGTGAACCCAGCAGTCAGCCGCACGGCTGTTTTCCGTTATGATTACCCAGATGTCGGCAGCGTGAGCATCTTCTGTTAGATACAAGTCAGCAAAGGCGGCAGATGGTGCGACCAATAAGATAAGCCCGGATAAACACTTAAGCATATTTTCCCCGTGATAGCTGAGTCACAACGTTAATTTGCCCCCGAAGTAAATGGCAAGTGCACTTGAAGTCGCCCCATCCACGCGCTAAGCGCGAAACACACACCAGCACCACGCCAAGCACACACAGCGACACTGACCGGAAGGCGTGAGGTTCGGAAGGCATTGAGAATAAAAGAGAAAGCGGCGATCAGGGCGGGTTCGATTTTCTAGAACGGCCCCCTTCACCCGTTCCAGCCTCCCCGCTTTTGCAAGAAAACTCAGCTTCTTGGGAAGTCTGATCGCTGCCATCTCTGCCCCTTGCGGTTCGGCCCGCGGCGGCGGATCAGAATCAGGATTGATCCGCGGGCGCTTCTGACCGCGTCAGCCTGCGCGCGGCACACCAGCTTGCGGCGGCCATCGCGCCTGCGGTGGCAAGGCACAGCGGCAGGCCGCCGATCTGGTAGCTCAGCCCCGAGAGCATCGTGCCGATCAGCCGCCCCGCCGCATTGGCCATGTAGTAAAAGCCGACATCGCGGGTGATCCGGGCGGCGTCGCCAAAGGCGAGGATCAGATAGGAATGCACCGAGGAATTGATCGCGAAGACGAAGCCGAAGGCGAGAAGCCCGATCAGGATCTTGGCGGTCAGCCCGGGCGCGGGCGCGGGGGCGATCAGCACGGCGGCTGCCAGCGCGAAGGGGATCGGCACCAGATAGCCCGCCCAGGTGATGGCTTTGGCGGTGATCGCGGCCTCGGGCTGGGATTTCGCGCCCAGAAGCTTGGGCGCAAAGGCCTGCACCGCGCCGTAAGCGATGATCCAGAGCGCCATGAAACCGCCAGTCAGAAAGAACGCCTCGCGTCGGCCCTCGGCGGTGCCATCCGACAGAACCGCCTG
>NZ_QKZO01000016.1 GCF_003254295.1 Rhodobacter capsulatus | reverse complement strand
ACAGCTCCTTGTAGGTGATGTGGCGGGCCGGTTCGGTCGGGTCATCGGGCTCGAAGATGATCGCGGTCTGCAGCGCGCGGTCGCGCAGATGGCGGTCGATGCAGTTGACGGACGCGTTCAGAACCCCGTCCTCGAACCATTTGATCGAGACCTTGCCGAAGGTGAAATCGGTGTTCTTGACCTTGGTATAGGGGGTGATCCAGTCGAGCCGCTTGCCCTCGCGGCCCCAGAACGCATCCGGGTTCTCGAGCGACTCCCGATACATCTCGAGGTATTTCGCGCCATCCGCATGCGCCCCCTCAAACCCCGCCGGAACCTCCCGAAGCGCCGGTGCGGCCGCCGGTTGTCCTTGAACTCCCATGAACTCCTCCTCTGTCGGCAACCAAGGCCGCCAGATGCCGCAGCACATCCGCGGCACCTCTCCCAAGGGACAGAGTAAACTGATTGTGCAACTTCGTGTAAACTATTTTATACAAAGGGAAAGATTGTAAAATTCTTAACCAGATATCCAGGAAATTTGTAAATTAGTTATCCGTTCGGGGTGAACATCGCGTCTTTTCAATTGCTTTCCGGCATCCCCGCACCGCCGCGCAACAGAAGGAGGGGACCCAAGGGCCAAACCGCCCTGTTGCGCCATGACCGCGCGGAACTGATCCCGCGTCAGCTTCTTGCGGACCATCACCTGCCCCGCCACCGAAGCAGTTCGGCCCGAACAACCGCGAAGCCATTGAATTCCTGCCCGAAACAGGCGGTTTTCTCGCTTTCGGCCGCAGGGTTTCGTATGATTCCCTGTTGAACGGCTTGCAACAAGGCGCCGCTTCCGGGGGATCGGCGTGCCAAAGGGACCCGACCGGCCGCGGCAGGTGTCATAGGCCCCGTCGGCGGTGACCTCAATGGTCATCGAGATCACATCGACGACGGCGATGACTTTGCGCCGGTCCCTTGGACACTGCCCGGCCGGACTTGCCGCAAAGGTCCGGTTCAGGACGTCAAGAGCGGTTCAATGATCCGCTTCATGTCACCCGAACCCGGCTTGACCGGCGCGTCCCAGGCGCTCACGACCTGCCCCGCGCCGTCCAGCCGCTCTGTGATGCAGCTCCGGTCCGGCGCCTCCGCGGGGATGGCGACGGGTTCACTTTTCGGCATGGTCAGCCCGCAAACAGTTTCGCAACCGGCGCAGCCTCTCGAACAAGAGCGCCGCACCGTCGCGGTTGAGCGGTTGGGCCGTTCAGGACCCTCAGGCCGACAACCGCTGCGGCAGGCCGCGGCCGTGCTGGCGCGGATGGTCACCGGCGTCGGCTATGTGCTGCCCCGCCCCACCGCCTGAACCGGTCTTGCCTCCGCCCCCAGACCGGCACCGGGCGGCGCCAACCCGTCCCCCAGCCCGTCCCCCAGCCCGTCCCCCAGCCCGCCCCAAAGCGCGCGATAGGCGGAACCGCCCGCCAAAAGCGCCTCGTGGCTGCCGCTTTCGACGATCCGGCCGTCTTCCAGCACCACGATCCGGTCGGCATGGCGGATCGTTTCCAGCCGATGCGCGATCACCAGCACCGTGCGGCCGCGCGCGAGGCTGGCCAACGCCGCCTGCACCCGCCGTTCGGTCGCCCGGTCCAGCGCCGAGGTCGCCTCGTCCAGAAGCAGGATCGGCGGGTTGCGCAGGAACACCCGCGCAATCGCTACCCGCTGTTTCTGCCCGCCCGACAGCAGCACGCCGCGTTCGCCCACGACCGTTTCCAGCCCCCCGGGCAGATCGGCCAGAAGGTCTTCCAGCTGCGCCGCCCGCACCGCGGCCAGGATCGCCGCCTCATCGGCCTCGGGGCGGGCATAGGCGATGTTCTCGCGCAGGGTGCCGCCGAACAGGAACACGTCTTGCGACACCACCCCGATCTGCGCGCGCAGCGAGGCAAGGGTGAAGCGTTCGATCGGCTGGCCGTCGATGCGGATCTGGCCCGATTGCGGCAGGTAGAACCGACCCACCAGCGACAAAAGCGTGGTCTTGCCCGCCCCCGAGGCCCCCACCAGCGCCACCGTCTGCCCGGGCTCGACCGTCAGCGAGACCTCGCGCAGCACCGGCCGGGCCGGATCATAGCCGAAGCTGACCCGCTCGAAGGCGATCCGTCCGGAAAGCGCGGGCGCCGCCACCGCCCCGGGTGCATCGGCAATCTCGGGCACCTCGGCCAGAAGCGCCTGATACCGCTGGAAGCCGGCAATGCCGCGCGGATAGGTCTCGATCACCGCGGCGATCTTTTCCAGCGGCCGGAAGAACACCGTGACCAGAAGCAGGAAGGCGACGAAATCCCCGGTCGAGAGCGATCCGGCGAAGACGAAGCCCGCGCCCGCCACCATCACCACCACCTGCACCAGCCGCAGCCCCATGTATTGCAGCGTCGCGGCCGCCGCCATCAACCGATAGGCCTCCAGCTTGGCGCGGCGATAATCCTCGTTCGCGCGGGCAAAAAGCCGCCGTTCATGCGGCTCGTTGGTAAAGGCCTGCACGACGCGGATGCCGCCCAGCGTCTCGGCCAGCCGCACGTTGAACTGACCCAGTTGGCCATAGATCGCCTGCCAGGCCCGGGTCATCCGCCCGCCATAGATCGTCAGCAGCGCCACCATCAGCGGCACGATCACCACCGTCAGCACCGCAAGCGGCAGATGCAGCCAGACCATCAGCGCGAAAGCCCCGGCAAAGGTCATCAGCGCGATCAGCAGATCTTCGGGGCCGTGATGGGCGACTTCGCCCACCTCCTCCAGATCGCGGGTCACCCGGGCAACAAGCTTGCCTGTCTCGTTGCGGTCGAACCAGCCGAAGCTGAGCCGGGTCAGATGCTCGAAGGCGCGCAGCCGCAGCCCGGTCTCGATGGCGATGCCAAGCTTGTGGCCCAGATAGATCACCACCGTCATCAGCCCGGCATTGAGACAATAGACGATCCCCAGCCCCGCCGCCGCCCAAAGCGTCAGCCCCCATTGGCCCAGCGGCAACAGATGGTCGATGAAGGCCGCGATCGCCAGCGGAAAGGCCAGCTCCAGCAGCCCCGAGAGGATCGCGGCGGCCAGATCCAGCCCCAAAAGCCGCAGATGCGGGCGGTAATGGTCAACAAGCGCATCGAACACGTCAGGTCTCTCCGGGGGCGGTGGCAGCGTTCCAGTAGCCCGCCGCGGTGAATTCGGACTTGGCCAGCCCGCGCGCCAAAAGCGCCTGACGCGCCGCCTGCGCCTCGGCCTGTTCGGCGGCGAAAAAGACCGCGCGGCCGGTTTCGGGCATGGACAGCTCTGCCAGCGCCGCAAGCGGTGTGGCGCCCTCGGCCCGCAAGAGCCAGCGCAGCGCCAGCCCCGGCGGGGCGATCAGCGGCTGGATGTCGGCCCGGTCGGGCACCACGATCAGCGCCGCGCCGCGCGCGTCGGCGGGCAAAAGCGCCAGATGCCGGGCGATCACCGGCAGCGCGGTCTCGTCGCCGACAAGGCCGTGCCAGGCCGCCGGACGCGGCCCCCGGTCGCCGCCCGGCCCGGCCAGCGCCACTTCGGTGCCGGGGCGCAGAGCCGCCGTCCAGTCGGTGACGCGCCCGCCCGCATGCACGAAGACATCAAAGGCCAGCTGCGGCTCGGGCAGGGTCAGATCCAGATGGCGGATCGTGTAGACGGGCCTGTGCCAGGCCGCCGCGCCCCCCGGCCATTGCGTCACGCCATTGCCGTCGGTGCGGGGCCAGTCCGCGCCCGGCGGCCCCAGAAGCAGGCGGAAATGCAGCCCGCCCGCGTCAAAGCGCGCCAGATCGGCCCCGGCCAGAATGACCCGTCGATACGAGGGCGAGAGGCGCCGCACCGCCACCACCCGCGTGCGCGCATGGCTGGCGGGCCAGCCGTCGCCCGGCGGTCCCTGCCAAAGCGGGCGCAGCCCCGCCGCCTGCAATTCCTCGGTCAGATAGTCGCGCAGCATCTGCAGATGCGGGCCATCCTCGGCCGTGACCGCGAGCGCGGTGCCCCCCGGGACGGGGCCGACCGTCGCCGTGCCGCCCGAAAGCGTCACCCGCAGCCGCCCCCCGGTGCGCGCGCAGGCAAAGCCGATGGCGCGGGCGCGGGCCTCGAACCGCGGCAGGGCGGTTTCGGCATCGACCGGCAACAGCGTGGTGATCCGATGCGCTTCGTCAGCCATGCGCAAGCCCCTGCCCCATCTGTCCCGTCTGCCGCCCGTGCGGGATCATCATCGGCCGCCCGCTGACCGGATCGGGCAGGATCGTGCTGTCCAGACCGAAAAGCGCGCGGATATTGGCCGCGCTCAGCACCGCCCCGGGCGGGCCCTGATCGTGCAGGCGCCCGGCCCGCATCGCCACCAGCACATCGGCATAGCGCGCCGCCAGATTGAGATCATGCAGCACCATCACCACCGAAGTCCCACGGCGCCGGTTGAGATCGGCCAGAAGATCAAGCACTTCGATCTGATGGTTGATGTCCAGAAAGGTCGTCGGCTCGTCCAGCAGCAGCACCTCGGTCTGCTGCGCCAGCGCCATGGCGATCCAGACGCGTTGGCGCTGCCCGCCCGACAGCGCCGCCAGATCGCGCCCGGCCAGCGCCGCGGTGTCGGTGACATCGAGCGCATGGGCGACGGCCGCGGCATCGGCGGGGCTCCAGCGCGAAAACAGCCCCTGATGCGGATGGCGCCCGCGGCTGACCAGATCCAGCACGGTGATACCCTCGGGGGCGATCGGCGTTTGCGGCAAAAAGCCAAGGCGGCGCGCCAGCCTGCGCGGCGCGATCCGGTGCAGATCGGTGCCGTCAAAGGTCACCCGCCCCGCCCGTAACGGCAAGAGCCGGGCCAGCGCGCGCAGCAGCGTGGACTTGCCGCAGGCATTGGCGCCGACGATGACGGTGATCTTGCCCGGCGCGATGTCCAGGTCGATGCCATGCAGCACCGGCGCCGCGCCATAGCCCGCCACAAGACCGCGCGCCGACAGGGTTGGAGGTGTCACAGACCGGCTCCTTTCGCATTGTCGCGCCAGATCAGCGCCAGAAGATAGGGGGCGCCCAGAACCCCGGTGACGACGCCAACCGGATAGCGCGCGGGCAAGAGCCACTGCCCGGCCAGATCGGCCGCCAGCACCAGAACCGCGCCAACGCAGGCCGCGGGCAGCAAAAGCGATCCGTCGCGCCCGGTCAGCCGCGCCGCGATCGGCCCCGAGAGAAAGGCGACAAAGGCCACCGGCCCCACCGTCGCCGTGGCCACCGCGACCAGCGCCACCGCCGCCAGGATCACGCCCAGCCGCAGCCGCCCCAGCCGCAGGCCCAGCCCCGCCGCCGCCTCGTCGCCCAGCCGCAGCGCCTCCAGATCGGCGGCACGCGCGATCAGCCAACCGCCGCCAAGTGCGAGCACCAGGGCAAGCGGCGCGACCTGCCCCATCTGCGCGCCGTTCAGGCTGCCCGACATCCAGCGCAAGGCCTCTTGCAGCGACCAGCTTGGCGCGCGGCTCAGCACATAGGCGGTCAGGCTTTGCAACAGCGCCGAAAGCCCGATCCCCACCAGAATGAGCCGCGTCCCGCAAAGCCCGTCACGCCAGGACAAGGCCGTGATCAGCCCGGCCACGCCCAACCCCGCCGCCACCGCCAGAACCGACACCACGGGCCCGCCCAGACCCAGGCCGACGATCGCCAGCACCGCCGCGGCACTGGCCCCCGCGCTGATGCCGATGATGTCGGGGCTGGCCAGCGGATTGCGCAAAAGCGTCTGAAAGGCGATGCCGCCCAGACCGAAGGCCGCCCCCGCGGCCACGGCCAGAAGCGCCCGCGGCAAGCGCAGCTCGCGCAGGGTGAAGCTGACGCCCGGGATCTCGGCGCCCCGCAGCGCGTCGAGCACGACGCCGGGCGCAAGCAACCGATGGCCCAGCATCAGCATGGCGGCCAGGCCCGCCAGGATCAGCGCCGCCAGAAGCGCCAGCACAAGGCCGCGGCGGCGCAGCCGGTCCCGGCGCAGGCGGGCGATGGTGGAAAGCGTGTCGGTCATGGCGCCCGCCCGCCCAGCCGCCGCACGATCCAGATGAAGACCGGCGCGCCCAGAAAGGCGGTGACGATCCCCGCATCCACCTCGGCGGGACGGGCGATCAACCGGCCCGCGACATCGGCCAAAAGCAGCAGCAACGCGCCGCCAAGGGCGGAAAAGGGCAGGATCCAGCGGTAATCGACGCCGAAAAGCAACCGGCAGGCATGCGGCACCACAAGACCCACGAAGCCGATCGGGCCGCACAGCGCGGTGGTGGCGCCCGACAGCAGGATCGCCCCGCCCGCCGCCAGCGCCCGCGCCCGCCAGACCGTCTCGCCCAGCCCGGTCGCGGTCTCCTCGCCCAGCGCCAGCAGGTTCAGCTTGCGCGCCGAAACAAGCGTCGCCAGCGCCCCCGCGGCCAGAAACGGCAAGACCGGCGCGATCTGCGCAAAGCGGGCGCCGCCGACACCGCCGATCATCCAGGATTGCGCCAGACCGCCGATATCGCCGCGCGGCAAGATCACCGCCGTCGTCAGCGCGCCCAGCGCCGCCCCCAGCGCCGCACCCGCCAGCGCCAGCTTGAGCGGCGTCGCGCCGCCCCGCCCCAGACTGGCAATCGCATAGACCGCCGCGGCGGCGATCCCCGCCCCGGCAATGGCAATCCAGATCGTCGCGGCGGCGCCCTCGGGGCCAAGCCAGGCCAGCGCGATCACCACCGCCAAAGCCGCCCCGGCATTGGTGCCCAAAAGGCCCGGATCGGCCAGCGGATTGCGCGTCAGCCCCTGCATCGCCGCCCCGGCCATGGCAAGCGAGGCCCCCGCCAGCGCCGCCAGCACCGTGCGCGGCAGCCGCGCCGCCACCGCGGCCTCGGCGATGGTTTGCGGCGTGCCGGTCAGCCCGGTCCAGAGATCCGTCAGCCCGACCGCGCGCGCACCAAGGCCCAGCGACAGCCCGATGACAACCGTCAGCGCCGCCAGAGCCACCAGCCCGCGCAACGCCCTGCCCCCCAGCCAGCTTGCCGCCTGCCCGCTCATCGGCCCGCCGTCACCGCCGCCGAAAGCCGGTCGGCATAGGCGTCCAGCACCCAGGGCAGCGACATCGGCGTGGGATTGGCCGCGGTGCCCATCGGGTCATTGTCGAGCATCACCAGCGCGCCGCGCCGCACCGCGGGCAGCTGCGCGGTCAGAAGATCGCTTGACAGGCTGTCACGCAAAGCCGCGCCGCCATAGGTCACCAGCACGTCGACATCGGCCAGGCTGTCGATCAGCTCGGCGCTGACCTCGGCCGAAAAAGCCCCCCCCGCAGCGGCGTCCCGCACCATCTGCGGCGCGTCAAAGCCCAGATCGCGAAAGAACTGCACCCGGGCATCGCGCTCGGTGTAAAAGCCGATCCGGCTCAGATCCTGCGCCGCCAGATGGGTCACGAACATCGCGGTTTTTCCCGCAAATTCAGGATGTTCCGCGCGGGTCTTCGCGATTTGGCCGTCGAGCCGCGCAATCAGCGCCTGCCCCTCGGCGGCCATGCCCATGCCCGCGCTGTTCAGCGCGATCGTCTGGCGCCAATCCGTCGTCCAGGGCGCTTGCGGATAGGCCACCACCGGGGCGATGCGGCTGAGGGTTTCGTAATCCTGCGCGGAAAGACCGGAATAGGCGGCCAGGATCACATCGGGTTCGGTCGCCGCCACCGCCTCGAAGTCGATCCCGTCGCCCTCGTCAAACAGCACCGGCGGCGCGGCGCCCAGCTCGGCCAGACGCGTCTCGACCCAGGGGAGGATGCCATCCCCGTCGTCATCGCCGAAATTCGCCCGCGCAAAGCCCACCGGCACCACCCCCAGCGCCAGCGGCACCTCGTGATTGCTCCAGGCCACCGTGGCGATGCGGACCGGCTTTTCGGTCAGGACGGTGGTGCCGAACGCATGATGGATTTCCAGCGGATAGGGTTCGGCCAGCGCGGCCCGCGGCAGCGCCGCCACAAGGGCAAGGGCGCCAAGGCGCAACAGGAACAGGCGGTGTCGCATGGGGGCAATGTCCTTCGATTGGCACCGCCTTGCCCGCGGCTGCCGGGCCGGTCAAGGCTGCGCAGCCGTCGGAACCGGGCGCGGCGCGGCTTCGCCAGAGTTTCTGACAAAAACCATCAGTTTCTTCAAGACCAATCCGCGCCCGGCTGCTAGAGCGCCAGCATCGCACGGCTTCGGCCGCCACCCTTGGGGGCCCGGCGGCCGAAGCCTTGCACAGCCATCCGGCCGGGCCCCGCCCCCGGAAAGCCAGCCCGACCCTCTGTTGGAGATATCGACGTGACCTTGACTTCCCAGACCGCAGCGCCGCGCCACCGGCTGCTGAAATCGGGCTGCGCGGTGCTGGCGCTGCTGGCCGCCTTGCCCGCCGCGGCCCAGGACGGTGCCGAAACCGATGCCGAAACCCCGTTCCGCCTGTCGCCGATCACCGTCAACGCCGCGGGCAAGGCCGATGACGATGCGGCCACGGTCGTCGCCCGCGAGCTTTGGGTGGGCGGCAAGGTCGCCACCAGCCTGCAGGACACGCCCGCCTCGGTCTCGGTGATCACGCAAAAGGAAATCGAGGCCCGCAAGGCCGACACGCTGGAAGAGGTGCTGCAATATTCCGCCGGTCTGCACACCGATTACTACGGCACCGACGACCGCAACGACTATTTCCAGATCCGCGGCTTCAGCGCCACGACCTATCGTGACGGGCTGACGCTGGGCTCGATGCGCGGCGTGCGCGAGGACCCCTATGCCTATGAGCGCGTCGAAGTGCTGCGCGGCGCCAATTCGACGCTGTTTGGCGTCGCCGATCCCGGCGGCTCGGTCAATTTCGTCACCAAACAGCCGAAATTCGAACGCATCGCCGAAACGCGGCTGAGCTACGGGTCCTTTGGCAGCACCGAAGCGGCGTTCGATTTCGGCAATGTGCTGAACGCGGCCGATACGCTGGCCTTCCGGCTGACCGGCAAGGTCAAGGACGGCGCGCTGGAATACGACCATTCCAATGATGACGAGACTTTCCTGATGGCCGGGCTGACCTGGTCGCCCAGCACCGCCACCTCGCTGAGCCTGATCGTCGATCATCTGGACCGCGACGGCACGCCCAACAGCGGCGGCTATCCGCTGGATCGGGACTATGACCGCAGCGCCTTTTATGGCGAGCCCGGGTTCAACTATCACGATGTCGAGCGGACCTCGGTCACCGGGCTGTTGACCCATGATTTCGGCAATGGCCTGACGCTGCGCGGCAATCTGCGCTACAGCGACCTGACCGACACTTTCGGCTATGTCTATCTGTATGACTATGCCAGACGCACGGGCACGACGCTCTCGCGCTATTATTTCGGCACCGACCGCAGCGCGACCGAGACGATCGGCAATGCCGTGCTGCAATATGACACGAGCTTTGGCAGCATCGGCAGCAGCACGCTGGGCGGGATCGAATTCCGCGACGGCACCAGCACCGACACCTCGATCTACGGGCTTGCCGGTTCGATCGACCTGGCCAATCCGGTTTTTTCGGGCGGCCCGGCCAGCCCGTCGGTCTATGCCCGCACGCGAGTGGAAAACCTGACGCGTTCGGTCTTTGCGACGCAGAACCTGGCCTTCAACGACCGGCTGATCGCCACCGTCGGGCTGCGCCATGACTGGCTTGATGTCACCAGCACCAACCTGATGGGCGCGACGCCGGTCAGCGCCAGCGGCGATTTTTCCGAAAGCTCGGGCCGGGCGGCGCTGACCTGGAAGTTCACCCCCAGCCTGTCGATCTATGGCAGCTTCGTCGAATCGATCGCGCCGCCCACCGTCGGCGTCGATCCCGAACGCGGCGAACAATATGAAATCGGGGTGAAATTCGCCCCCGAGGGCAGCAACACCCTGATTTCGGCGGCGGTCTATGACCTGACGAAAAAGGATGTGACGATTGCGGTGGTGCAACCCGGCGGCGCGATCGAGCGCGAAAAGGTCGGGGAATCGCGGGTGCGCGGCCTGGATCTGGAGGCCAAGACCGAGCTGACCTCGGCGCTGACGCTGATCGGCTCCTATTCCTACATCGACTCGGAAGTGGTGACGGGCACGCTGCGCTCGGGCGCCTCGATCGCGGGCAAGCAATTCGCCTCGACGCCCAATCATGTCGCCTCGATCTGGGCGAATTACACGCTGGCGGGCACGCAGGCGCGGGGGGATGTGACGCTGGGCCTTGGTCTGCGCCATGTCGGCAGCTATTATTTCGACGCAGTCAACAGCCGCAAGGCCAGTGCCGCGACGCTGATCGATGCCTCGGTCGGCTATGATCTGTCGGAAACCGCAACGCTCGAGCTGCATGTCAGCAACCTTCTGGACGAACAGCATGTCGTCGGCTCGGGCACGGCGGATTATTACAATCCCGGCCGCGAAATCGGGCTGAGCCTGCGCAAGAGCTGGTAAGCGGCGACCCCGGCGGCCACAGCTGGCGGCCGGGGTCACGCCTTGCGCTGGGCGCGCAGCCAGGCCGAGGGCGTCGTGCCCTCGTGACGGCGAAAGGCCCGCGTCAGATGCGCCTGATCGGCAAAGCCGAACTGCATCGCGACATCGGCAATCACCATGTCCGAGGCCAGAAGCGCCTGTTTCACCCCCGCAATGCGGCGTTCCTGCTGCCATTGCAGCGGCGTCTTGCCGGTGGTCTTCTTGAAGGCCTGCGAAAACCAGCCGGGCGAAAGACCCACCGCCTCGGCCAGCGCCGCGGTGCTCAGCCGACCGCTGCCGTCCTCCGCCAGCAGCCGTTGCAACCGGCGCATCTGCTCGGGCGTCAGGCCGCCGGAATGGCGCGTCTCGGGCGGCTGCGCCCCGGGCATGTCCAAAAGCCCCGTGACCAGCGCCACGGCCAGGCTTTCGGCAAAGATCGGGTGGCGCTCGGGGGCGATGATCTCTTGGCGCAACGCCGCGCCGATCGCGGCCAGCGCCGAAACTTCCTGCAGCTCGGCCGGTTGACTGGCCACCCGCATCGCATCGCCCGCCCCCAGACCCGCGCCCAGCCGCGCCAGAAGCCAGCTGCGGTGCAGATGCAGATCCAGATGGGAAAACCGATGCCCGGCCACGAAGCGGGTCCAGATCGGCATCCCCGCGGGCACATAAAGCGCGCGCAGCAGCGGGCGGGCGTCGCCCTGATCGGCGGCGCCCTGTTCGGACAGCCGGATCTGGTCGGAGACATCGTTGAAGAACAGCATCACCCGCGGATCGGGCGAGCTGTAATAACCCGTCGCCCCGGCCCGGCCCTCGGCTTCCCAGAACACCCCGCACATCGCCTCGAAGGAACGCCACCGCACCGGCGCGGTGCGGGAAATCCCCTGCGTCTGGCAGGTCATCGCAGGCAGGAAGCCCATTTCCCTTATCTCCACAGGCGGAAACCACCGAAACGACGCTTGCCTGTGGCACCGGAGCGGCCAAAGCGACCGCGGCGGCATGGGTAGTGCGCAGGCGCCAAACCTAGGCGATTGCCCGGCCCGGCGCAAGAGAGCCCGCCGGGGCGGCCCCAGCCCTGTGGGCCTGATGCAAGCGCCAGCATTGAGGATGGGTCGGCCAGCCCCTCCTGACGGCACTAGGCCAGATTGATCCCGAGAGGATCAGGAGGGCTGAGCCATGAAGGCGGTCTTGATCGTCGGCGTTGCCCTGGCACAGCAGGCACAGGCGCAGGTCTTGCCGAAAATCATCTCCCGCAGGTGGCATCTGGACGCAGGGAACGCCGCGGAGAAGACGGGCTGTCATTTGCTGACTATTTTTGTCAATATAATTCCCTGCCTCGATTTCGGAGACCAGGATGAAAACCCCCGCGCCCGATGGCTCGCCCTATCGCGATATCGTCGTCGACGACGGCCCGAAGGCGGCGATTGCCCTGCGCGACATGCTCAGGGACGAGATCGCCTGCACCTTCCGGGATGCCCCGCAGCCGCCGCCGCGCAACGGGGTGGTGGCGGCGGGGCGCTATCTGTGCAAGACCCTGCGCAGCGGGCTGCAATGCCTTGATTGCGATCTGGAACTGGCGGCCAGGCTGGACATGGTGTCGGTCTCGCCGCGCTGCATCCGGGTCTCGGCCCTGTTCGAGGGGGCCTCGAGCTGGGAGGTCGCGGGGCAGCAGCATGTTCATCCGGGCCAGGGCATCGCGCAGATCTCGGCGCTGGGTCAGGACACGCCGATCGGCTTTTGCGAACCGATGGGGCAGCGCTATCGCATGGCGGGGCTGCTGATCACGCCCGGCTTTTTCGATCAGGGGCCGGAGGATCTGCAGGACGGGCTGAAGGAGCTGCGGGCGCTGCTTGATCCGGGGTCCGGCATTACGCCCTGCCGCGGGCCCTGGCGCTGCGCGACATCCTGGCGCGGCTGCATGCGGTGCTGTTTCAGGGCGCGCTGGCCGATCTTTATCGCGAAAGTCTGGCGCTTGGCCTCGTGGTCGAGCTGACCCGCCATCTTGCGGACCGTGCCCCCGGCCCCGCCGCGCTGCCGCGCCGCTCTGCGCGGTTGGCCGCCGAGGCGAAAGCCCGGATTGATGCCGCGCCCGAGGCGGTGCCCTCGGCGCTGACGCTGGCGCATGATCTGGGCACCAACGAAACCACGCTGCGTCGCGCCTTCAAGACGGCGCATGGGGTGCGGCTGTTCGATTACGTGCTCGACCGGCGGTTGCAGATGGGCCGCGATCTGGTGCGCGACACCGCCTTGCCGATCGGGGAAATCGCCTGGCGCTGCGGCTATGGCGATCCGGCGAATTTCACCCATGCCTATCGGCGCCGCTTCGGCTGCGCGACGTGTTTCGCAGGCGGGCAGGCGTTGGACTTCGCGCAATATTCCCCTTTGTTTTCAACGGGGGGAAGTTCAGCAGTTGGACACCCCAAACGCTTGATTTGTTTAAAGTAACGCGCCCCCCTTCAGAATGTCACCGTCATCCCGACGCCGACCACCCGGCCCCGGTCACAGGACACGCCGTAAACCGGCGTCGCCGTTCCCGCGGCCACGCCATAGGGCTGGCGCACGGTCAGATAGCGCTCGTCGAGCAGGTTTTCGCCGAAGAGATAGATCTCGCCATTGCCCCAGCGCATCCCGAGCCGGGCCGACACCAGATTGACCGGCGCCAGCTTGCCCAGATTGGCGGCGTCGAAAGAGCGCGCGCCCATGTAGGAATAGCCGATCTTGCCATAGACCTCGGTGTCGGGATCGGCCGCCTTCCAGCCGATCTCGCCCGCCGTCGCGCGGTAGCCCAGATCAAGCCTGCCCGCCCATTCGGGCGTGTTGGGCAGCCGGTCCCCCGCCTCCAGCCCGGCATTCACCACCGAGGCGGCGGCAGGCACATCGGTGATCTCGGTCCGAGTATAGGCCAGGCCCGTGCCCAGCTGCCAGTGATCGTCCAGCCGCCAGGTCGCGTCCAGTTCGACCCCCTGCGAGCGCGCATCCAGATTGGCATTGGCCGAAGCCAGGGTGGCGTAGTCGTAAAGCATGATCTGTTCATCGTTCATGTCGTTGAAGAAGACCGCCCCCGACAGATCGAGCCGGCCCTCGAACAGGCTCGCCCGGCCGCCGATCTCGTAGCTGATCGTTTCGGAGGGCGCATAGGTGCCGCGCGGCACGCCAAAGGCCATGAACGTGTTGTAAAATCCGTAGCCGCCGGATTTGTAGCCGCGCGCGATGCTGGCATAGGTGGTCAGATCGGGCGACCATTCGTAAGACAGCGCCGCCTTGCCGGTCCAGAAATCATCGCTCAGCCGACCGCTTTCGGAATAGCGCGCCAGCATCCCCGGATAGAGCAGGTCATAGCCGAGAGAGTCGAAATCGGCGCTGAAATCCTTGTCCTCATGGGTCAGCCGCAGCCCGGCCGAGGCCGTCAGCCGTTCGCTCAGCGGCAGGCTGATGTCGCCAAAGACCGCCACGCCATCGGTGACCTGTTCATAGCTCTTGAACCCCGCCTGCGTCGCGCCATAGGCGGTGACATTGCTGCTGTTGGTATTGCGGTTCTTATCGCGATAGACGACGGCCCCCGCCACCCAGCCGATTGTGGCCCCTTCCAGCGAGGACAGCCGGAATTCCTGGGTCAGGCGGCTCTGATCCTTGGTCCAGAACATGTAATTGTCGGCGATGTCGGAAAAATCGGAAATCGGCAGCCCGGTGACGGTGGAAAAGAGCTGCTGATCGCCCTGATAATTGTTCTCCACGCTGTAGTCGTTGAACGAGGTCTGGGCGGTGAAGGTGAAGCGCTCGAAATCCTGTTCGACTTTCGCCATCAGTTGACGCGACTGCGAATCGTCGCGGGCAAAGCTTTGCCGCGCGGGCAACGGATCGGCCTCGCCGATCTGGGTGGTGTAGTAAACCGGTGTGGTGTCGGCGTTTTCCCCCGCCAGCGTGACCAGAAGCCGCGTCGCATCGCCGGGCGTGTAAAGCACCGAGGCGCGGCCCGCCAGCACCTGATTGCCGCCCAGCTCCGGGCCCGCATCATTCGCCGCATAGCCGTTCACCCCCGATTGCCGCAAAGCGAAACGGGTCGAGAGCACCCCGGGCCTGATCGGCAGGTTCACCATGGTTTCGGTGCGATAAAGCCCGTCCGAGCAGATCTCGCCGGTCAGCGCCCCTTCGAAGACATCGCTTGGCAGCGCCGGAACAAGGTTGATCGCCCCGCCCGAGGTGGACCGGCCAAAAAGCGTGTTCTGCGGCCCCTTCAGCACCTCGACCTGTTCAAGGTCCAGATAGCTCGAGGCCGATTGTTCCAGCATCAAGGGCGCGCCATCGACGAAGGTCAGCACCGAACTGTCATCGGGGCTGAGCGGCATCAGAAGCGGGCCGACCCCGCGCAGCGTGACAAAGGCGTTGCTGCGATCGCCATAGGAATACATCACCGCGCCGGGGATCTCGCGCAGCGCCGTGGCGCCATCGGTCACCCCCTCCTCGGCCAGTTTCTGCGCATCGACGACGGCGACCGAGCCGGGAACATCGCGCAGCTTCTCGCCGCGTTTGGAGCCGGTGACGACGATCTCGTCCAGCGCGACAAGCTCCTGCGCAAGCGCAGGGGCGCCGCCCTGGAGGCAGATCAGCGCGGCGGCGATGGCGTTGGTCCGGGTCAGCGGCGCGGCAAAGGAAGGGGGGGGGCAAGGTCATGGAACGCTCCAATCTGTCAATTCGGGGCCAGCGCGGCCCGGGCCGGCAGGGCCTGGCGCAGCGCCACAAGGGCGGCGCCAGAGGCCGCAAGGGTGCAAAGGACAAGGAAGGGCACGAGGCCAAGCCGCGCGGCCAGCGTGCCCGCGACCGACATCGCCAGGATGCTCACCACCATGTCGCAAGAGGACAGCCAGGCCGCCTGCGTCACCGCATGATCGCCGCGGCTCGATTGCAGGCAAAGCGCGCGGTAGGGCACATAATAGATGTAGCCCGCCAGCATCGTCACCGCGGTCAGCGCGACAGCAAAACCGCGGCCCCAGATCAGCCCGTGCAACGCCGCCGCGACGCCAAGGCAGAGCGCCAGCAGCATCGTGACTAGCGACAGGCTTTTCCAGCCGCCGATCCGCGCGACGATGCCGCCGCCGATCACCGCGCCCGCCAGGCCAAGCCCGTTCGCCGCCACCGCACTGAAGAGGCCGATCTCGCCGATCTGCAACCCCGCATCGACCTGCAGGACCGGCAGATAGCCCGAGACGAGCCCGATGGCGCCATGGGCCAGAAGCGACACGAGGACAAGCCGTGGCAGGGCCGGGTCCTGCCAGACCGCACGCCACAACCCGCGCAGCGGCGGCCGCGGACGCGGCGGCGTGGCGGGATCGGCAGGCTCTGCCGCGGCCTGAGGCGGCAGGATCGCCACCGCCAGCGCAGGCGCAAGCGTCATCGCCGCCAAAAGCCAGATCCCCTGCCCCCAAGCGCCACCGATCCAGCCCAGCCAGGAGGCGACACCCACCAGAATCCCCCCCAGCGCCATGCCCGCCGCGCCCCAGCCGGGCACCGCCGCGCGGCCCTGTTCGCCAAGGGTTGCCAGAACATAGCCGTCAAGCGTGGTCATGCCGCTCGCCAGCACCAGAAACAGGACCGCCGCCACCGCCATGATCGGGCCGGGCTGGCGTGCCGGATCAAGCGGCAGCAACGCCAGCACCCCGACCGCAGCCAGAATCGAGAGGAGAAGCGTCGCCCGGCGCCAGGCCTGCGCCCGCCCACCCAGCGCCCGGGCGATCGCAAAGGCCCAGAGCCCGCGCAGCACATAGGGCAGATAGACCAGCGCCAGCGCGCTGACGAGTTCCGCCGAATGGCCCGAGGCGCGCAGCATCGGCGGAAAGACATAATAGAAAAACGACATCGGCACCGAGGAGGCCAGCATGAAGGCGAAGACCCCCGTCAGGATGCGCCAGCGCCCCGCCCCCTGCCGCGCCGGGGCGTCCTGGATCGCGGCGCTCATCTGAGCCGCCATCCCGCGGCTTTCTCCTGCGCCGCCCAAAGCCTGCCATAAAGCCCGCCCGCCGCGAGCAGGTCGTCATGCCGCCCGCGCGCCACGATCTGGCCGCCCTCCATCACGATGATCTCGTCGGCCTCGGTCGCCGTGCGCAGCCGATGCGCGATGACGATCACCGTGCGGTCGGTTTCCAGCGCCGCAATCGCGCGTTGGATCGCCGCCTCGCTCAGCGGGTCCATGGCCGAGGTCGCCTCGTCCAGCACGATCACCGGCGCGTCCTTCAGCAGCGCCCGCGCAATCGCCACCCGCTGCCGCTCGCCGCCCGAAAGCGTCCGCCCGGTGTCGCCCAGCACGGTGTCAAGCCCCGCCGGCAGCGCCGCCACCAGATCGCGCAGCTGCGCCGCCGCGATCACCCGGGCCAGCCGGTCCGGATCGGCGCCCGGATCGCCCAGCAGCAGATTGGCGCGCAAGCTGTCGCGAAACAGATGCACGTCTTGCGACACCAGCGAAACCAGCGCCTGCAACGCCGCCGGATCGGCCTCGGACAGATCGACCCCGCCCAGCCGGATCTGCCCGCCGCTCAGGTCGTGAAACCGCAAGAGCAGCGCGACCAGCGTCGATTTCCCCGCGCCGCTTGGTCCGACGATGGCGGTGACCCGACCCTGCCGCGCGGCAAAGGAAATGTCGCGCACGGCATCGGGCTTGTCGGGGGCATGGCGGAACCGCACCGCCTGAAAGTCGATGTCGAGATCGGGGCGGAAATCATGCCGCGTGCCGCCCAGTTCGGGCACCGCCAGAAAGGCGCCGATATTGACCCGCGCCCGTTCGCCCAGCTCCAGCGGCAGCACGATCTTGAGCACGCCGGTGTAAAAGGTGGTCGCCGCCGCAAGCGTCAGGAACAGCGCCGGGATCACCGCAGCCGGATCGGGGGCCGGATCGGGCGCCTGCCCCGCCAGCGCCGAGGCCGCGACGAACAGGATGGCCAGCGGCGCGGCAAAGGCGATCATCGCCGCCCCGGCCTGTTGCAGCGGCACCAGTTTCGGCGCCATCGCCAGCGTCGTGTCATGCAGCGCCTCGACGGCGGCGCGGAGTTGCGCCTGCGCCGTGCCGGTGCGGCCAAAGGCGCGAAACATCGCGATGCCATCGGCATATTCGCCGATCCGCAGCGTCGCCTCGCCGATCATCTCGTTGCGGGCGCGCAGGAAGCGGCTCAGGATCGGCCCGGCGACGAGCAGCGCCGCGACGCCGCCGCCCAGCGCCAGCACGATGGCAAGCCCCGCCGCGGGCGCAAACCAGAGCGCCGCCGCCAGCAGCAGCGCCGTCGCAATAAGCGCATTGAGGAAACGGTTGAGATAAAAGGTCGAGGTCTCGTTCAGCCAGCGGCCGTCCTCGGCGATCAGCGTGGCCAGCTGCGCCGGGGCCCAGCGGCCCGAAAGCGCGCCCAGCGGCACGCGGCGCATATGGGTGACGATGCGGTTGCGCACCGCCTCGGCGGCGTGATTGCCCGCGCCATAGCCCAGCTTCCAGGCGCGCTGGATCACCCGGATGCGCAGCAGCACCGCCAGCAGACAGGCCGCGGCATGGGGGGCGATCTCGGCTACCGTCGCCGGCCCCTCGGCCAGCCGCATCAGCCCCAGCCCCACCGCCAGGGGCGGCACCGCGGCCAGAAACCCCTCGACCCCGGCCAAGCAGGATCGAGACCAGATATTGCCCGCGCATCGGCGGCAGATAGGACCAGATGAACCGGATCAGTTTCATTGTGCCGCCTCCGCTTGCAGGGTCGCGGTGGTGGTGGCGTGGCGGAAGCTGCGCGTCGCCTCCTGCGCCTGCCACATCCGGGCGAAGAGACCGCCCGCCGCCAGCAGCGCCGCATGGCTGCCGCGCTCGACGATCCGGCCGGTTTCAAGCACCAGGATCTCGTCGACATGAACGATGGTGTGCAGCCTGTGCGCGATGACAACGACGGTGCGCCCCCGCGCCAGATCGGCCACCGCATCCTGGATCAGCGCCTCGTTTTCGGGATCGGCAAAGGCCGTCGCCTCGTCAAGGATCAGGATCGGCGCATCCTTCAGGATCGCGCGGGCAATCGAGATCCGCTGCCGCTCGCCCCCCGAAAGCCCGAAGCCGCGTTCACCCAGAACCGTGTCATAGCCCTGCGGCAGGGCGGTGATGAAATCATGCGCCCGCGCCGCGCGGGCCGCCGCCTCGATCTCGGCCCGCGTCGCCCCGGCCCAGGGCGATATTCTCGGCCACGGTGCCGCTGAACAGGAAGACATCCTGAAACACATAGGCCAGATGGCGGTGCAGCGCCTCGGGGTCGATCTCGCACAGGTCCTGCCCGCCGATGCGGATCGTGCCCGCCGCGGCGTCCTGAAACCGGCCGATCAGCCGCGCGACGGTGGATTTGCCCGAGCCCGAGGGCCCCACCAGCGCCAGACAGCGCCCGGCGGGCAGATCGAAGCTGATGTCGGAAATCACCTCGCGCGCGCCATAGGAAGAGCTGACGTGATCGAAGCGGATCGAGGCCTCGGCGATCGCGGGGGTGCCGGTGGCGGGGGGCAGTTCGGCGACATTGCGCAGGGCGTCAAGCCGCTCAAGCAGTTCGTGCTGGCGAAACAGCCGGTGGCTGATGCCCTGAACCGCCGCGAACAGATCGCCAAAACCGTAAGCCACGGCCAGAAAGGCGGCAAAAACCGCCAGATCGACCCATCCCGCCGCCACCGTGGCCATGCGCGACTGAATCTCCAGATAATCGCGCGTCGGCCCCTCGGCATCCTTCATCATCCGGCCCATCATCCACAGCCCGACCAGCATCGGCGCGATCATCAGCAGGGCCAGCCGCCAGCGTGCCGCTGACCACCGAAAGCGCCAGCAAGCCGCGGTGGCGCCGCATCAATCCGATCAGCCGCCCCGCCACCGGCCAGAGCTTCACCCCCGCCTCGTCCGTTCCTGTCGCTGCCACGATCCGCCTCCGATTATTCCGAGTGTTTTCATTAGGATTATGCCTCCGCCCGCTCAACCGCGCCGGGTTGTGATTTGCGAAACAAAACTTGTGCGGCGCGGGCGGCTGCGACATGTCGCGAAATCCGACAAAAACTGTCGTACAATGCGGGACGGATCTGTAGTCTGCGGGCGTGGCAACGGTCGGAGACAGGCGATGAAACGGGGAAGCGGGCTGCAGGCGGCGCTGATCGAGGCGATCGAAGATGAATATCGGGCCCGGGCCAGCTATGCGGCGGGGCTGGTCCGGGCGTTGCGGCGCAAGACCGGCTGAGCCGGCCCCGACACCCGCAGAAGGCCGAACGTCCCCCCGGGGGGCGGGTCACTTCGTCAGGATCAGCTTGCCGTTGCGGGTGATGCGCAGCGTATAGGTGACGCCGTCCAGCTCGATCCGCACAAGGCTTCCCCCCTCGGTCAGCGCCCGCGCGTCATGCAACGGCGGCGCGATGCCGGGGCCTCGCGCCGCATCCGGACCCCGCCTGCCGAACACGCCGTCGAGACCGCGGTCGGCGACGCTTCCAAGCGCAAGTTTCGGCCGTCGCTCGTCATTGCACATGTGCGATTCTCCTTGCGCACCGCTCGGGGCGCGCTGCTCGGGATCGCAGGGGGCCTTGCGGGGAGAAAACCGCCGTTGGGGCCTGCCGATCGGGCGTCAAACCGCCCCTGAAAACTGTCGAGCGTTTCTATCGGGATTCGACGGCGAAGAAAAGCGACAGTTCGATCAGCAGGTTGCGGCACGGCGTCACCCGGAAGGAAACCCGAGTAAAATTCTTGCCTCGCCAATCCGCATGAAAACACTCAAGTATATGATTTCATTGAAAATTCATTTGATTTTCGCGATTGCCGGGTCTATCAAAAGCCAGGCGCCGCGGTTGGGCGGCGCCCGGTTTGAACAGAGGAGACATGTGATGTCTGCCACTTGCGCCAAATGCGCTTTCTTCGAAGATCATGTCGCGAACGGTGAAAAAGAACTGGCCGATGCCGGTCTGTGCCGCTTCAACCCGCCCGTCACCCAGATTGCCCCCGACGCCCGCGGCCTGTGGCCGGTGGTGAAGGAATCCGACTGGTGCGGTCACTTCGAAGAAGAAAACGCCTGATCCGATTTCGCAAGCCAGGTCCGCTTTCCGCCAGCCAGCACGGCCAGCCACAAAGCCCCCAGCCAGCTTTGATCGGGACCACGTCAAAAGGGCAGCGCAGAGCGCTGCCCTTTCTGCATTCCGACCCGGCATTCCGCTTTGACGCTCAGTCGAGATGGGCCACCAGACGGCGCACCGCATTCAGGTAAGCGGTGATCTCGTTGCCCTCGCACAGCAGCGTGGCCACCGCCTCGGCCTGCGCCGCATGCCCGGCATGGCTCAGCCGCGCCACCTGCAGGAACAGCGCCTCATGCCGGGTCGGACGGGGTTGCGATCCGTCCACCCGCCCGAAGCCGAAGGGCGAGTGCCGTGCCACGCGCAGCCGCGCCAGAACCTGCGCCAGATCGGCAAAGATGATCGCCCCCCGCGTCTCGCCCCAGCGCGCCTGCGCCCGGTCGAGCGCAAGGCACCAGCCGTCGCGTTCCGGCGCGCGGTAACTGTCGATCATCAACCGAAGCGCGGCCAGAACATCATCTTGCCAAGGCGCGGCTGTGGCCGGGGCGGCGCCGGCATCGGTCTCGGACGGCAGGGGAAGGTCTTTCATGGGAAGGTCTTTCATGGGGGGGCGCCTTTCCGGGGCAAGCGATCATGCAGGCAGGACAAGGCCGAAATCGGCCGCGATCAGCGCAAGCCAGCCCTTGAGCCGCTCGGGCGTCAGCGCCGCCTGATTGTCCTGATCCAGGGCAAGGCCCAGGAATTCGCCGTCCACCACGGCCAGCGAGTCTTCGAAGTCGTAGCCCGTGGCAGGCCAGCGCCCGACCAGCTTCGCCCCCCGATCCGAGAAGAATTCATGCAGGAAGAACAGCGCGTTGACGAATTCCAGCGGATAGGTGACCTGATCGCCCAGCCCGAACAGCGCGATCGTCTTGCCGCTGAAATCCTGATCGGCGATCCTGGGCAGGAATTCCTCCCAGCTTTCCGAGGCGGCATTGGCGCTCAGCCCCGGCAATTGCCCGTCGCCCAGCGTCGGCGTGCCAAGGATCAGAAAGTCGTGGGCCATGAACGCCGCCACCTCGGTCCGGTTGACGTTGAGCGGCCTGGCCATCACCTCGTCATCGAACATGTCCTTGATCTGCTTTGCAATCTTGCGCGTGGTTCCGGTGTCCGATCCGAAGAAGAGTCCGATCTTCGCCATGATGTCCCCTTTTGGCTGACGGGCCTGTTGCCCCCGAAACTGCTTCGCAAGATCCGTGCCAGGCTTTGCGCGCGGTTTCGAAGCCCATTGTCGGGTAAAATTGTCAGGAATCAACCAAAAGAAAAGCAAATAACTCAACAATGTCGGATTCGCGACGGCGACGCCGGTGAGGCGGGCGCTCTTCGGGCTGCGCGACCGGCTGCCGGCCGATGCGCGCGAGGCCTGTGACCGGGCGATGGCGATCATCCGCACCAACACCACCCTGGCGCTGGCGATCAACACCGGGCTGTTCGTCGCCGCCTCCTCGGGGCGGCTCTCGCCGGTCGCGGCCTCGCTGCTGCACAACGGCTCGACCTTTGCGCTTTTGCTGCATGCGCTGGCGCAGGCGGGCTTTGCCGAAAGCCCCGCGCGGCCCTGACGCAAGGAGAGGGCCAGGGGCCGCTTTGGCCCGGATAATTCTTGACAGAATCGCTTTGGTTTCGCATCCTGCCGGGGACAGGACGGAGGCTTCCATGGTCTGCTGCGTGCATCACATCCCCGGCCGCGCCCGTTTCAAGATCGAGGCGCTGCGCCGCGATGCCGATCTGGCGCGCAAGCTGCATGAGAAGGTCGGCGCGCTCGAAGGCGTGCTGGCGGTCGAGGTGAACCGCGGCGCGGCCTCGGTGATCGTGCATTACCATGTCGAGCGCGGCGAGCTGGGGGCGATCCTGGATCATATCTGCGCCCATTGCCCGAAGGCCGCGCTGACCCGCCCGACGGCATGGCCCGCCGCGAACCGCACGACTGCGCCGATTCCGGGGGCGCAGATCCCGCGCGCCAAACTCTCGCCCGAGTTCAAGCAGGCGATGACTGTGGCGATGAGCAAGGCGGTGCTGAACACCTTCATCACCCGCATCGTCGCCGCCGCGATCTGACCGCCCCGCCTTCTGCCTCCTGCCTTCTCGCCTGCGCCGCGGCCCCGGATCAGGGCTTCTCAGTGCGTTGATCCGTCCGCAGGAACGCGCCCCCGCGCCGCTCCGGGGCAAGGAGGGCCCGCGCCGTCTCCGCTGCCGTCTCCGTTCCGGGGAGGCGCGAGATGGCGCAGGATCGTCGCGGCCAGCGCCTCGACATTTCCGGGCCTGAAATACTGCCCATGCGCCCCGCGGAGGATCTCGACATGGTGGCCCGCGGGATAGGCGCTGCGGAACACCTGCTCCGGCGCCGCGATCTGGCCATAGGGGTTGAGATAGCTGCCCGCGCCGAACAGCCGCAGGGTGGCGCCCGGGTAATGCAGGAAGCGGCCCTGTTCCATCAGGATGGTCAGCGCGACCTCGCGGCCCTGACGCATCAGCGCCAGCCCGACCTCGCGCATCACCAGCCCGCCCTGGCAATTCCCGCCCAGACAAAGCGGGCCGGTCGGGGCGATGGCGGTGATCTCCCCGGCATAAAGCCGACCAAGCGCCATCAGCGTCCCGCTGATGGCGTCGGGTGTCGGCGCTTTTCTCGGCCACGAACAGCATGGCAGAGCGCGAGGCCGCCTCCGCGATGGCTTCGACATCCGCTTTGTCGTTTGGCAGGCGAACCACGCTCCACGCTTCTGGCTGATCCGCCGGTTCTGATGAAACCGACAGGACATACGTGCTGCCATCGGGTCAGGCCCTCCATCACCGGTTCGAACCTGGGTCCGAAAGCGCCCCGCCCCCGCCCCCGCCCCCGCCCCCGCCCGGGGGGAAGCGGTCGGGACGTGGCAAGCGACCGCAAGGATGGCGATTGACAATCGGCGCGCAGTGTGGCCCATCAGGGGGGTCATCGGTCCCCCGTTGATGCCCAAGGCATGAGGGGGGGAAAGAGGGAATACGGTGCGGTGTAGCCATCAGGCGCCAAATCCGTGGCTGCCCCCGCAACTGTGAGCGGCGAGCGATGCCGAAGATGCCACTGGGCCACCGGGCCCGGGAAGGCCGGCAAAGCGAAGACCCGCGAGCCAGGAGACCTGCCTGTGATGCGTGCCGGAGCAATCCGGGCGCCAGTCCGGACGCCGGGGTGCGCGTCTGGCTCGTGGCAGGCCGCGGTCTGCCGCGTGCCTCATCCCGTCCGTCCTTTCACGTCGCCGTCTTCGGACGGACCAGGAGAGGAACGACCCATGATCCCGATGAAAGCCCTGGCCGCTGCGGCCGTGCTGCTTTTGCCAACCGCCGCGCAAGCGCATTTCCAGCTGATCTACACCGAAAATCCGATCATCGAGGGCCCCGGTGACGTGCCCCTGCGGCTGATTTTCTGGCATCCGTTCGAGAATGGCCATGCGATGGACATGGGCGCACCGCAGGCCTTTTATGCCGTCAACAAGGGCAAGAAGATCGACCTGATCGACCGGCTTGAACCGATCACCTTTCAGGGCAAGGACAATGCCGCAGCGGCCTATGCCGCCACCGTGCCGGTGACCAAGGCGGGGGATTACGTCCTTGTCGTCGAGCCCGCGCCCTATCTGGAGCCCAGCGAGGACATCTTCATCCAGCAGTTGACCAAGGTCTATCTGAACCATGCCGAACTGCCCACCGACTGGAGCGAACCGCAGGGGCTTGCCACCGAGATCGTGCCCTTGAACAAGCCCTACAACATCCTCGCCGGATCGACCTTCAGCGGGCAGGTCTTGTCCGAGGGCAAGCCGGTCGCGGGCGCCGAAATCGAGATCGAATACATGGCGGCCGAGCCCGATCTGGCCACCAATGCGCCCAGGGCGCCCAGCGCCGGGCCGATGCCGGGCGGCGCGGTCGTGGCGATCTCGGATGCGAACGGCTATTTCACCTTCGGCGTGCCGAAAGCGGGCTGGTGGGGCTTTGCGGCGCTCGGCACCGGCCCCGCGAAAGAACATGCGGGTAAGGAGCTGAGCCAGGATGCCGTGATCTGGGTCCGCGCCTGGGATGTGAAGTGACATGCATATCGTGGACGGAGCCCTTGCCAATCCGGTGGTGATTGGCGGGGCGGTGGCGGCGGCCGGGGGCATCGCCCTTGGCCTGCGCGCGATGACGATGGAACGCATCCCGGCCGCCGGGGTGCTTTCGGCGGCGTTCTTTGTCGCCTCGCTGGTGCATGTGCCGATCGGCCCCTCTTCGGTGCATCTGATCCTCAACGGCATGGCCGGGCTGGTGCTGGGCTGGGCGGCCTTTCCGGCGCTGTTCGTCGGGCTTTTGCTGCAGGCGGTCTTTTTCGGTTTCGGCGGGGTGACGGTGCTGGGGGTGAACACCTTCAACATCGCGATGCCCGCGGTGATCGTGGGGCTGGTGCTTGGCCCGCTGATCCGCCGCGGCGGCGCCCATGCGGCGATCTGGGGCGGTGTCGGCGGTGCTTTGGCGATTGCGCTGACCACGCTGTGCGTTGCGATCTGTCTGGCGCTGAGCGGCGATCAGTTCCTGGCCGCGGCCAAGCTGGTGTTCTTGGCCCATATCCCGGTGATGGCGGTCGAGGCGGTGCTGACCGCCGCCGCCGTATCCTTGGCGCTGCGCGTCAAACCCGAGCTGTTCCATGTGATGGAGACGACCCGATGAAATCCGCTTCCCTCTTTGCCGCGCTGGCGCTGTGCCTGACGCTGGCCCCGCTGCCCGCGCTCGCGCACAAGGTCATCGCCTCGGCCTATCCCGCGGGCGCCAGGATCGAGGGCGAGATCGGCTTTTCCAATGGGGACATGGCGGTGAACACGACGATCAGCGTCACTGATCCCGCGGGCCGCGTGCTGGGCGAGACGGTGACGGATGACGCGGGCGGCTTCACCTTCACCCCCACCGAGCCGGTCGAACATCTGTTCCGCGCCGATCTGGGGGCGGGACATGTGGCGCAGGTGACGCTTTCGGCCGCGGAGGTGGCGGGAATTCTCGGCAAGGCGGCCAAATCTGCGGCCGCTGTGCCCGCTGCCGCCGGAGCGGCCGCCCCCGCCGCCATGGCGGCCACGGCCGCGATCGACCCCGAGGTGATCGCGGCGGCCCTGCGCGACGAGATCCGCCCGTTGCGGCAGGAAATCGCCGCCTACAAGGAAAAGAACGACCTGCAGACGATCCTGGGCGGGATCGGCTATATCGCCGGGCTTTTCGGTCTGGGCTTTTATCTGGCCGCGCGGCGGCGGCTGATGGCGGGCTGAGCATGGCCCATCTGTTGAGCCTCGCGCCACCGCATCCGGGCGGCGCGACCGGCGGGCCCGGGCCGATCCACGGGCTTGATCCGCGCGGGCGGGTGCTGGCGGCCGCCGCCTTTGCCGTGGTGGTGACCGGGCTCTCGAGCCTGCCCGTGCTGGCGCTGGCGGCGGTCGCGGCGCTGGCGATGCTGCCGCTTTCGGGCCTGCCGCCGGGCCCGACGCTGCGGCGCATGGTGATGATGGACGGGTTCATCCTGGTCATGCTGGTGCTTTTGCCCTTCACCACGCCCGGCACGCCCGCGCTGATCCTGCCGGGGGGCCTTGTGGCCACGCGCGAAGGGCTGCGCCTGGCAGCCGAAATCGCGCTGACGGCGAATGCGGTGATCCTGATGCTGATGGTTCTGGTCGGCACGCTCGACCCGGTGCGGCTGGGCCATGCGCTGGCGCGGCTGCGCCTGCCCCTGCGGCTGGTGCATCTGCTGCTGTTCACCGTGCGCTATATCGAGGTGCTGCGCGCCGAATATGACCGCACGCGGCAGGCGATGCGGGCGCGGGCCTTTCGCCCGGGCTCCAACCGGCACACATGGGTCAGCCTTGGCCAGCTGGTGGGCATGATGCTGGTGCGCGCGCTCGAACGCTCGGAGCGGATCTTGCAGGCGATGAAATGCCGGGGCTTCACCGGGCAGATCCCGTTGCTGGACGATCTGTCCTTCGGGGCCGGGGATCGGCTGTTCGGGGTGCTTTTTGCCCTTGCGCTGGGGTGTTTGATCGCCATGGAGGTCGCCCTTGTCCGCGCTGCTTGAGCTTGACGACATCCATTTCGGCTATCCCGGTCAGGCGCCGGTGCTGGCCGGGGCCAGCCTTGCGCTGGGCCCGGGCGAGCGGATCGCGCTGGTGGGGGCGAATGGCACCGGCAAGTCGACGCTTCTGCGCATCGCGCTGGGGCTGATCCGGCCGGCCCGCGGCACCATCCGCGCCTTTGGCCAGCCCTGCGCGCGCGAGACCGATTTCCAGCAGATGCGCCGCCGCGTCGGTCTGGTGTTTCAGGACCCCGACGATCAGCTGTTTTGCCCCACCGTCGCCGAGGATATCGCCTTTGGCCCGCTCAATCTGGGCCTGTCACGGGCCGAGGCGTTGCGGCGGGTCGATGCGGTGCTGGAGCAGCTGGCGCTGACGGCGCTGCGCAACCGGGTCACGCATCATCTGTCGGGGGGCGAAAAGCGGCTGGTGACGCTGGCCACGGTGCTGGTGATGCGCCCCGAGGTGCTGCTGCTCGACGAGCCGACGAATGCGCTTGATCCCGAAAACGAGGCGCGGCTGCTGGCGATCTTGCAGGCGCTGCCGCAGGCGATCCTGCTGGTCAGCCACGATCCCGCCTTTCGCGCCCGGCTGGTGCAGCGCGAGCTGCATCTGGCCGAGGGGCGGCTGGGTCCGCATCCGCATCCGCGCTGATCTGCGCCCCGCACCACCCCGCCGCCCTTTGGCCGGGCCCTGCGGCCCTTGCCGCGCGCGGCGCGGTAAAATATTACGTTATAACATACCAAATTGGAGACCCCATGCTATCCCGCCTTTCGCTTGCCGCGCTGATCGCGGCCCTGCCCGCCCTGCCGGCTCTCGCCGATCCCGCAACGCTTGCCATCGCCGCGCCCTTCGAGATCAAGGCCGCCGATCCGCTGCTGTCGGGGGATATCTTCCTCAAGCTTGATGTCATGGAAACGCTGGTGAACAGCGACGCCACGGGGGCGCTGTTGCCCGGGCTTGCGGATCGCTGGTCGGTGTCGGAAGACGGGCTCAGCTGGCGCTTTCACATCCGCCCGGGCGTGACATTCCATGACGCGAGCCCGCTGACCGCCGAGGCCGCCGCCGCGGCGCTGACCTGGTCGTGGAAAAAGGAAGGCATCCTGGCCAAGGCGCCGGTGGCCGCGATCACCGCCGAGGGGGAAGAGGTGGTGATTACTCTCAAGACCGCCTTTGCCGCCCTGCCCGCGTTTCTGGCCGAATATCGCACCGGGATCCTGGCGCCCGCCGCCTATGGTGCCGATGGCACGGTGACGGCGCTGATCGGCACCGGGGCGTTCCGGGTGACCGTGCTGGAACCGCCGCTGCGGCTGGAAGCCGTGCGGTTCGACGGCTATTGGGGCGGGCCCGCCAAACTTGAGGCGATCCATTATGCGGGCGTCAGCCGGGCCGAGACCCGGGCCTTGATGGCGGAATCGGGCGATGCGGGGCTGGTGGTGAACCTTGATCCCGCCTCGGTCACCCGGCTTGCTTCGGTCAAGACCGTCACCGTGCATTCCGTTTCGCTGCCGCGGGTGCTGCTGCTGAAACTGAACGCCGCCGCGCCCTTCTTTGACACGGTCGCAGAGCGGCGGGCGCTGTCGCTGGCGATCGACCGGGCCGGGCTGGCGCAGGCGGTGCTGCGCTATCCGGCAGCGGCGACGCAGATGTTTCCGCCCGCGGCGGGGGCCTGGCATGATCCGGCGCTGGCGCCGCTCGGCTACGATCCCGAAGCGGCGAAAGCCGCCTTTGCCGCGGCGGGCTGGGTTCCGGGGCCCGATGGCATCTTGCAGCACGACGGCCAGCCCTTTGCGGTCGAATTGCTGACCTATCCCGACCGGCCGGAACTGCCGCTGACGGCGGCGGTGCTGGACCAGATGCTGCGCGAGGTGGGGATCGCGGTGACGATCAATTCGACGAACTCTTCCGAGATCCCGGCAAAACATGCGGCCGGAACGCTGCAGATGGCGCTTTTTGCCCGCAATTTCGCGCTGGTCCCCGATCCGATCGGCACGCTTATGCAGGATTACGCCCCCACGGGCGATTGGGGGGCGATGGGCTGGGACAATCCCGCCTTCACCGCCGCGGTGCGCAAGATCGCGGCCGAGGGCGGCACGGCTGCCGAAAAAGCCGCCCTTTCCGCGACGTTGCAAGCCGATCTGCCGGTCGTGCCGATCGCCTGGTATCAGCAGACGGCGGCGGTCTCGAATTCCGTCAAGGGGATCGTGATCGACCCCTATGAGCGGACCTTCGGGCTGAAATCGGCGGAGATCGTGCAGTGACCTTCGCGCTTCGTACCCTTGCCTTCCGTCTGTTGCAGGCGGCGGGCGTCGCCCTTGTCGTCGGCGTGATGTCGTTTCTGATGATGCGGGCCATGCCCGGGGACATGGCGTTTCGCATCGCCGCCGCGCGCTACGGCTATGACCTCGCCTCGGCCGATCTGGCCGAGGCGGTGCGGACCGAGCTGAACCTGGACGCCGGGCCGCTGGTGCTTTTCGGGCAGTGGATGGCCGATCTGGCGCGGCTCGATCTGGGCCGGTCGATGGTTTCGGGCCTGCCGGTCTGGGAGGAGATCGCGCACCAGCTGGGCGCCAGCCTGCAGCTGGCGGCGGTGGCGCTGGGCCTGTCGCTGCTGATCGGGCCTCCGCTGGGCATTTACGCCGGGCTGCGGGCCGGGGGACGGTTCGACCGGGCGCTGCTGGTGGCCGCCGCGGCCTTGCGGGCGGTGCCGCAATTCCTGCTGGGCCTTGTGCTGATCGTGGTCCTTGCGGTGCAGCTGCGGCTTTTGCCCGCGGCGGGCCATGGCGACATCAGCCATCTGGTCCTGCCCGCCTTGACGCTGGCGCTGGGGCTGGCCGCGGCCTCGGCGCGGATTGCCCGCGATGCGATGGCGGCCTTTGCCGCCAGCCCCGCCCATGCCTTTGCCTGCACCAAGGGGCTGAGCGACGGACAGGTGCTGCTGCACCACGGGCTGCGGGCCATCGCTGCCCCGCTGCTGACCTATCTCGGCCTGCAATTCGTGCTGCTGGCCGAGGGGGTCGTGGTGGTGGAAACCATCTTCGGCTGGCCCGGCATCGGCCATGCGCTGATCCATGCGGTGTTTCACCGCGACGTGCCGATGGTGCAGGGAACGGCGCTGGTGATGGGGCTCTCCTTCGTTCTTCTCAACACGCTGATCGATCTGGCCGTGCGGCGCATCGACCCGCGGGAGGTCCGCGCATGACGACAAGGCATCTTGGCTTCGGCCTGTTGGGCGCCCTGGTGGCCCTTGCGTTGATCGGGCCGCTGATCGAGCCTTTGGGGCCGTTCAAACAGACGCTCTTGCGGGCGCTGGCCGGGCCCGATGCGCTGGCCTGGTTCGGCTATGATCATCTGGGCCGCTCGATGTTCGCGCGGCTGTCGCAGGCGCTGCGGCTGTCGCTGACGATCGCTTTCGCCGCCACCGCGACTGCCGCCGCGCTTGGGATCTTTCTTGGCGCGCTGGCCAGCTGGCGCGGCGGCTGGCTCGACCGCGGCCTGTCGCTTCTGGCTGACAGCGTGCTGGCTTTGCCCGCCCTGCTGATGGTGCTGATGATGGGGGTCATCTTGCCCTCGACGCCGCTCGCCTTCTGGGCGGGGCTGGCCGCGGTGCAATGGATCGAGTTCTTCCGCCTGACCCGGTCCGTCGCGCGCAGCCAGCTGGCCAGCCCCGCGGTCGAGGCCGCCAGGCTGCAGGGCTTCGGCCCGGTCTGGGTGTTTCGCCGCATCCTCTGGCCCGAGATCGGCCCGATGCTGCGCACCGCCACGGCTTTCGGCGTCGCCAATGCCATCGCCGCCATCGCCGCGCTGGGCTTTGTCAGCGTCGGCATGCGCGCGCCGACGCCGGAACTCGGGCTGATGATGGTCGAGCTGCTGCCGAGCTGGCGCGAGGCGCCCTTTGCGCTTTTGCAACCCGTCGCGGCCTGTTTCGCGCTGCTTTTGTCCCTCAACCTGATCGCCGGAGGCCGCGAATGACCCTGTTGCAGGCAAAAGACATCACCGTCAGGACCGGGGCCGAGCGGCTTCTGGACCCGGTGTCGCTGACGCTGCCCGCGGGGCGGGCGGTGACGGTTCTGGGCGAAAGCGGTTCGGGCAAGAGCCTGCTGGCGCAGGCGATCCTGGGCACGCTGCCGCGCGGGCTGGTGGCGGACGGAGAGCTGCGGGTGGGCGAGACGAAGCTTGACCCGGCCCGGCCGCAAGGCAGCCGGGCGCTCTGGGGGCGCCAGATCGCGGTTCTGCCGCAAGAGCCCTGGCTGGCGCTCGATCCGCTGATGACCGGCCATTATCAGCTGGCCGAGGTCTTTGACCTTGTCGCCGCCGATCCCCGGCCGGGGCGGCGGGCCAAGGCCGATCTGGCCGAGCTGGGCCTCGAGGGCGCGGGGGGGAAATACCCCTGGCAGCTTTCGGGCGGCATGGCGCAGCGGCTGGCCTTTGCGGCGGCGCGGGCGGGCGGAGCGCGGATCACCGTCGCCGACGAGCCGACGAAGGGGCTCGACAGCGACCGGCGCGACGATGTGCTCGCGCTGTTGCGGCGCGGGCTCGAAGGCGGCGGCCTTTTGACGATCACCCATGATCTGACGCTTGCGGCGGGCCTGGGCGGCGAGATCCTGGTGATGCAGGGCGGCACCGTGGTCGAACGCGGCCCGGCCGAACGCGTGCTGACCGCGCCCGAACATCCCTATACCCGGGCGCTGATCGCGGCCGATCCGGCGCATTGGCCGCGCCCCGATCCGATGCCCGAAACCGCGCCGCTGCTGCGGGCCGAGGGGTTCACGGTGGCGCGCGACGGCCGGAGCCTGTTTGCGCCGCTCGATTTCACCCTCTCGCCCGGGCAGATTCTGGCGGTGGCGGGGCCCTCGGGCTGCGGCAAGTCGAGCCTTGGCAATGCGCTGTTGGGGCTTTTGCCGCATCAGGGCAGGCTTTGGCGGGACCCGGCGCTGCCGAAACTTGCCTTTCAGAAGCTCTGGCAGGATCCGCCCGCCGCCTTTCCGGCGCGGATCACGCTGGCCGAGGGGCTGGACGACCTGCTGGCACGGCATCGGATCGACCGGGTTCGGGTGGCGCCGCTGCTGGATCGGCTGAAGCTGTCGCCCGATCTTCTGGCGCGCAGGCCCGGTGCGGTTTCGGGGGGCGAGCTGCAGCGCATCGCGCTTTTGCGGGCGCTGCTGCTTGATCCCGCGGTCCTGTTCGCCGACGAGCCGACCTCGCGGCTCGATCCGGTGACGCAGGCGCTGACGATCCGGCTGATGGTCGAGATCGGCCGTGAAAGTGGCATGGCGATGGTGATCGTCAGCCATGACCACGCGCTGCTCGAGGCGATCAGCGACCGGGTGATCCGGCTGACACCGATATAGAAGTCCCCCGCGCCGAAGCTGCCGGCAGAGAGCGGCCCCTCACGCGCCCCTCTGTAACTTCTAGTTTCGGCCTCCTTGATATGCTGGGGGGCTTTCAAGTTGGGCGGTCAGACCCATGATTTGCGACGCTACTTCCCTAGCTTGCTTGATTAGCGCCTCATAGTCTGCGGGCGTCTTTGCTTCATCTTTTGCGAAGACATCCTTCAATTGAGCCCACAAGATGTGCCCTTGACGCTCGATGGGCGCAGACTTCATCTCTGCGAACATGCCCTGCGGACCAGAGAGCATCATCGGGCGTCGTCCCTCATGGCGGATCCATTCCTGATGGTTTGCTTGGCAGGCTGACCTCAACGCTAAAAGTGCTCGGTATACGTCGTCCAGAACGGTGTTGGCTTGGATTTTCAAGCTGGTCAGTTCGGCGGCGCGGGCCTGCGCCGCACTCTTCACAGATGACCTGTAGGCCAGGTGAGCGTAGAGGACTGCTAAAACGGTCAAGAAGAGTGTCACTCCCTCAAACCAATACTCAACGATCAAACCGAGGAACTTCAGTCCATTTCTCCATCGCGATGACCGGCTGTCGTTCCGGTAAGTGGAGATATGGGCATGACCGGCCCATGGCGCGAGGTGTTGGGTGCTAGCTGGATTGGGGAGGAAGAGGTTTTTCTTGCGCGTTGCCGCGTTGCCACTCTCTTGACCTGACTTGAGTTGCTTCCACGGCGCTTCCAGGGGTTTTGCACCAATGCCAAAAGCCGCCCGTGGGCGGCCGTAATGCACTGTATTCATTCATAAATTTTGGTTGCGGGGGCAGGATTTGAACCTGCGGCCTTCAGGTTATGAGCCTGACGAGCTACCGGGCTGCTCCACCCCGCGTTATGTCCCGAGGGCTTTGTTTGCGATCGGGGTTTATTGGTATCGTTTTGAGAGAACTTTGGCTTCTTACTAGGTTTGGCGGTGACCTACTCTCCCACGTCTTGAGACGCAGTACCATCGGCGTGTTGGCCCTTAACGGCCGAGTTCGGGATGGGATCGGGTGTTTAGCCAACGCTATGACCACCAAACCGAGGAAGAAGCCATCTGTCCAAGTCAAGTATCAGGAGAAGCTCGCGTACCGCGGATGCGGTCACCGGC
>NZ_QKZO01000015.1 GCF_003254295.1 Rhodobacter capsulatus | reverse complement strand
CCACCACCTTCGCGCCGGAAGGCTGCCTGCAGCATTGTCTGGGCGCCTCGCTGACGCCCGAACCGATGCAGCCCGCCGCAAGGGCCGAGCGCGTCTCGCGGCTCGTCCCGCCTGCGGTTCCGTTGCGGCTGGCGCTGCTTTCCCCCGAACCGGAGGGGCCGCCGCCGCGCATCTGATCTTCGCCACGTTCCCATTCTTGAACCGGAGATCATCATGACCAAACTTTCCCGCCGCACCGTTCTGGCCCTTGTCGCCGGGTGCCTTGCCAGCGCACCGCTGCGCGCCGCCGCGCCAGTGGCGATCACTGTCGTCAAGGATCCCGATTGCGGCTGCTGCGAGGCCTGGATCGATATTCTGCGCGCTGACGGCTTTGCCGTGACGACACAGGTGATCGACTATGACGCGCTGCAGGCGCTCAAGGGGCAAAGCGGCATCCCCGAGCCGATGCGCTCGTGCCACACCGCCCGGGTCGGGGGCTATGTGATCGAGGGCCACGTTCCCCCCGCCGACATCCGCCGACTGCTGGCCGAGCGCCCCGCGGCGCTGGGGCTGGCGGTTCCGGGCATGCCGCTTGGTGCCCCCGGCATGGGCCCCGAGGCTCAGCGCGAGGCCTATGACGTGCATCTGATCACCACCGGCGGGCAATCCCGGGTGTTTGCCCATTACGACGCGGCCTGAACGCCGCCCGGACTGCGGCGCCCTGCGGGTTGACATTCCGGCGGGGCGCCCGATCCTGCGGGCAGGAGGATGCCGCATGACCTTGACCATCGAACGGCCCGGTCTGGGCGAAGCGGCGCGGGTCTGGGCGCGGATCGCGGCGCTCTCCTTTGGCGGACCGGCGGGGCAGATCGCGGTGATGCACCGTGTCCTTGTCGAGGAAAAACGCTGGCTGGGGGACGCCCGGTTCCTGCATGCGCTGAACTTCTGCATGATCTTGCCGGGACCCGAGGCGATGCAGCTGGCCACCTATATCGGCTGGCTGATGCACGGGGCGCGCGGCGCGGTTCTGGCGGGGCTTCTGTTCATCGCACCGGGCGTTGCCGCGCTGATGGCGCTCAGCTGGATCTATGCGCTTTGGGGCGAGGTCGGGCTGGTGGCGGGCCTGTTCTTCGGGCTCAAGGCCGGGGTGCTGGCGATTGTCGCGCAGGCGGTGCTGCGCCTGGCAAGCCGCGCGCTGAAAACCCGGGCGCAACGGGGGCTGGCGGGGGCGGCCTTTGTCGGGCTTTTCGCGCTCGCCCTGCCCTTCCCGCTGATCGTCGCGGCGGCGGCGCTGATCGGCGCGCTTGGCGGCCTGATCGCCCCCAAGGTCTTCGGGCCGGTAGTTTTCACGCCCGGTGGGCAGGATGCGGCGGGCGGCCCGGCGATCGCCGATGCCGAAACGCTTCTGGGTGCGGAACACGACGACCCGACCGGGTCTGCGCGCCGCGCCGCGTTGCGGGCAGGCGCCGTGGCGCTGGCGCTTTGGCTGGTGCCGGTGGCGGCCTTGTGGCTGGCCGCGCCCGAGAGCGTCTTCACCGCGATCGCGCTGTTCTTTTCGAAACTGGCGGTGCTGAGCTTTGGCGGCGCCTATGCGGTGCTGGCCTGGGTGGCGCAGGCGGCGGTCACCGATTTCGGCTGGCTGCGCCCGACCGAGATGCTCGACGGGCTGGGCATGGCGGAAACGACGCCGGGGCCCCTGATCATGGTGCTGCAATTCGTCGGCTTCATGGCGGCCTTTCGCGCCGCGGGCTGGGAGGCATCGCTGCTGGCGGGCAGCCTGGGCGGGCTTTTGGCAAGCTGGGTCACCTTTGCCCCCTGTTTCGCCTGGATCTTGCTGGGCGCGCCCTTCCTCGAGCGGCTGCGCGCCAATCGCCTGCTGGCCGCGGCGCTGGCGGCGGTGACGGCGGCGGTGGTGGGGGTGATCGCCAATCTTGCGCTGTGGTTTGCCCTGCATCTGCTCTGGCGCGGGGTCACGCGGGTCAGCCTCGGCCCGGTCAGCCTTGATCTGCCGCAGATCACCACGCTCGATCTGCCCGCGACGCTGATTGCCGCCCTCGCGATCTGGGCGCTGTTCAGACGCGGCTGGGGCATGGCGGCGGTGCTGGCCGGGTCTGCGGGCCTTGGGCTTCTGGCGCATCTGGCCGGGGTGGCGTGACCGGGCCGCGGGGCAAGGCGCATCATCCCCCTGACAAAGCGACTTTTTCGGTCGGCGTAAATCAGGTGTTAAGACGGCAAACGATAAGCTCTCCCAAATTTCAGCGAGAAGGCTTCATGACCCATCAACGCGATCTCTCCGGCCAGCCCGAGGGCGAGGTCAATTTTCGGTTCGACGATCTTTTCTTTTCGCGCACCGATCCTCGCGGGGTGATTCTGGCGGGCAACGATGTCTTCCAGAAGGTCTCCGGCTTCGCCTGGGCAGAACTTCTGGGCGCCCCCCACAAGATCATCCGTCACCCTGACACGCCCCGGGCGGTGTTCCGCATTCTTTGGGACGCGCTTGGCAACGGCCTTCCGATGGGCGGATATGTGAAGAATCGCGCCCGCAATGGCGATTATTACTGGGTCTTCGCGGTGATCCTGCCGACCGAAGACGGGTTCCTGTCGGTCCGTCTCAAGCCCTCGACGCCGCTTTTTGCGCAGATCCGCGCCGTCTATGCCAAGCTTGCGGCGCGGGAACGCGCCGAGCGCCTTGATCCGGGGGAAAGCGCCCGGATGCTCTGGACGATCATCACCGAGGCGGGCTTCACCAGCTATACCACCTTCATGGCCAGCGCGCTGGGGCAGGAACTGGCCGCGCGCGACCTTCGGCTTGGCCGTCCGGCGGACCCGCGCACCCGGCAGCTGATCGAAGTGAACGAGGCCCTTGAACGGGTGACGCAGGAACAAAAGAAACTGCTGCGCAGTTTCGAATCGCTGCAATCGATCCCGAACAACATGCGCCTTGTCGCCTCGCGGCTGGAACCCTCGGGCGGTCCGGTCTCGGCGATCTCCGAGAATTATCGCGCGTCCAGCCTGGTGATCTCCGACCGGCTGCGCAGTTTCGTCAGCGGCCGGGAGAATCTTTGCGACCGGGTCTCGCGCGAAGTGGCCCGGGCGCTCTTTCTGCTTGGCGCCAATCGGGTGATGGCGGAAATGATCGCGACCTTCCACCATGCGGAGCCGGTCGCCGGACTGGATTGGGAGACCGAGGCCGCGAAGCTGGACGAGGCACGCACCGCCACCCGGCACGACAGCCGCGCCGCGCTGGCGCATGCCGTCAGCCATGCCGAGGAACTGGCCCGATCAAGCGCGGAGATCCGGCGGCTGATGCTGGGTCTTGACACGATCCGCGTGATGGGGCGCGTCGAATGCGGCCGGTTGCGCGAAAACGGCGCGGGGCTGGTGTCCACCATCGATCAGCTTGATCTGTTTCACGCCGAAATCAAGGCCCGGCTGGAGACCATCTTGCGCCTGTCGGAGGACATCGGCGGCGCGATGGGCCGCTTCGTGAAGGGCGATCCCGACCGCTGACAGGCCGGGGTCCGGCGCCGGATCGCGGCGCCGCGATCATCCCGATTGAGCCGCCGCGCCCGCGCCGCTATGAACGATCCGAAACGGGTCGGATCGGATCGGAACAGAACATGGAAGTCGCCGCGGACAGAATCGGCAAGGCCGCCATCATGGCCGCCATCAGCAGCCGGGAAGAGGAAGATCTGATCAAGCAACAGATCCTTGCCCATCCGACCTGGAAGGTGGGCATCACCTATGTCACCGGGCGGCGGTCGGAAATCGAGAAGGGTTTCGTCAAGTCGATCGTCGCCTGTGCGCTCAATGGCGGGGTGATCCACAACCGCCCGGGCGCCGTGCACGGGGTGATCCATGCCGGGCTGGAATGCCTGCAGGGGGTCTCGGCGACGGTGGTGGCCGAATCGAACCTCAAGCTCAAGGTGGCGCTGGTGTCGGACGGCCATTGGGTCGCCGTCGCCGCGCATGGCGAATCGGCCTTTCATCCGACCACGAATCACGAACGCATCGGCTTCGGGGTGATGCATATCTAGACTTCCATGGCTGCATGGCGGCTGTGGCCGGGCCTGCAACCGCGCCGCAATCGCCTGTCGCCATTGACAAAAACGCGAGCCGCAAGCCGCGGGCCAATCCCTGCACCCGAAAGTTGCAAACCCCGGCCGGAAAACCACAAGTCATTGTTTTATTTCTGAATAAATGCAAAACTGCGGCGCGTTGCCGCACCCCCTTGCGCCGTGAAAACGATTTCTGGACAAGCCGAAGCGACGGGCGTAACGATGGCGACATGCTCCGGATCACGGCTTATCACAAGGACGTGAGGCGGGGTTGCCCGACAGGGCCGTGATCCCGTGATGAGCCGTCTGCCCGAGTGGGGCTGCGACGGCTGACGAACCCAAAGCGCCGCGTGAGCTAGTGACATCGGTGTGGCGCATGTCTGACGGTCTCCCCGACCAGATGTAATCTCTGCATTGGCCGTGGAACGCCTGGCGTTCACGAAGCGCCGCGCTGCCGTCAGTTGCGCGGGACGAAACCCATGAAATACGCGTTGCGCAGGCCGCTGGACTGGTTCAGCGACATTGCCTTGTCACCGCAAACCAGCGCCTGGTCGATCGGATCGGCTTTCCTGACCGGGGCGCTGCTTGAAATCTCCACCCATCCCAAACCCGGTCTGGTGACGCCGCGCTCGAACGGCGCGCATCGGGACATGAACCTGCAGACCTTCATGGTCTCCTCGGCGGTGATCGCGCCCTGTCTTTACCAATGCGCGGAAGCCGGGCTTGACCATGCCGGCCCGGCGTTGACGTTGCTGCCCCGGGTGCGGGCCATCGGCGAGATCTACGAAACCCGGCTGCTGGCCGCGACGCGCGGCGTCAACACCCAGCGCGGGCTGCTGTTTTCGGCAGGCGTGCTGGCGGCGGCGGCGGGGCTGGTCGCCCGCAGGGACGCCCTGACCGAGGCGGCGCTTTTCGATACCGCCGCGGCGATGGTCGCCGGGATCTGCGACCGCGAATTGCGCGCCAGGACCGACAGCGATCCGGTGACCGCGGGCGAGAAACTCTTTCGCCAATACGGTGTCCTTGGCATCCGCGGCGAGGCCGAGGCGGGCTATCCCACCGTGCGCAATCACGGCCTGCCCGCCCTGCGCGCGGCGCGTGACAGCGGCGCGACGCTGGCCACCAGCCTCACCCACACGCTGATCGCCCTGATGGCCGAGACCGAGGACACCACCGTCCTGTGGCGCGGCGGCCCGGCGGCGCTGAGCTTCATGCGCCGCGAGGCCCGCGCGATCCTGGCCCTGGGCGGCGCGCTGAGCGCCGAGGGTCTGGCTGCGATCCACGCCCTCGATGCCCGGTTCATCGCCCGTCACATCAGCCCCGGCGGCGCGGCCGATCTTCTGGCCGTCACCCTTGGCGTCGATGCGCTTTCGGGGGGCGAGCTGCCCCCGATCTTCCCCGCGGAGGCCCTGCCCTTCGCCCCCTGCAACCCCTGAGGCACCCATGAACATCATCACCTATGCCGCCTTCAGCTACCTGATCACCGCCGCAATCTCCTTTGCCGTGATCGGCGTGATCGTCGGCATCTCCAAACTCCTCTCCTCTCCCAACGCATCCTGAGGCGCTCACATGCTTGAGACCCTGTTCAACATCTTTCCCGGTATCGGGACACTCTTCATCCAGGACCCGCTGATTTCCTTTGCCCGTCTGGGGTTCATCGGGCTGGGCTTCCTGCTCGCCTATCTGGGCTTCAAGCGCACGCTTGAACCGCTGATCATGGTGCCGATGGGCCTTGGCATGATGGCGGTCAACGCCGGCGTGATGATCCTTGAAGGCGGCCAGGTCGGCACGCTGGTGATCTCGCCGCTGGTGTCCGAGACGAATGCGCTCATGGACATCATGCAGATCAACTTCCTGCAGCCGATCTACAACTTCACCTTCGTCAACTCGCTGGTCGCCTGCATGCTCTTCATGGGCATCGGCACGATGGCGGACATCTCCTTCATCCTTGCCCGGCCCTGGGCCAGCATCGCCGTCGCGGTCTGCGCCGAACTGGGCACCTTCGTGACGCTGGTGATCGGCTATTACTGCGGCCTGACGCCCGGTGAAGCCGCGGCCGTGGGCACGATCGGCGGCGCCGATGGTCCGATGGTGCTCTTTGGCTCGCTGATGATGGCGAAGAACCTCTTCGTGCCGATCTCGATCATCGCCTATCTCTATCTGTCGCTGACCTATGCCGGTTACCCCTACCTTGTGCGCTGGCTGATCAAGGAAGAGCACCGCGCCATCGAGGTGGAGTATGATTTCCCCGATGTCACGCCGCAGGCGAAATTCGTCTTCACCGTGGTTGCCGCCGGTCTTCTGTGCCTGCTGCTGCCCGTCGCCACGCCGCTGATCCTGTCGTTCTTCCTCGGCGTCGCGATCAAGGAAGCGGAAATCGAGCCCTATCAGAAGCTTCTGGAAAATACCGTCACCTATTCCTCGACCCTGCTTCTGGGGCTGGTGCTGGGGGCGCTGTGCGAAGCCAAAACCCTGCTCGATCCGCAAGTCGCGCTTCTGCTGGTCCTTGGCATCACGGCGCTCGCCGTCTCGGCACTGGGCGGCATCGGCGGCGGCTACCTGATCTGGAAACTCTCGAACGGCAATTACAACCCCGTCATTGGTATCGCCGGCGTCTCCTGCATGCCCTCGACCGCGAAGATCGCCCAGAAGGAAGTCTTCGCCGCCAACCCCCACGCCATGATCATGCCGCTCGCCATGGGCGCCTCGATCTGCGGGGTCATCGTCTCGGCCATCGCCGTCGGTGTCTTCGCCTCGACCATCGGTCTGGTCAACTGACCGACCGTCCCTGACCCGCTCACAGGAGCAACCCCATGACCGCGCACCATCCCGATCTTCTCCCGAACCTCCCGACGCTTGCACTTCCCTTCCGGCGTCGGACCGGGATCGGTTGCGCGGTCCACCACCGGCCTGTTCTGTCCTCCACGAACAGCTTTCTGGCCGGTCTGGCGCGGAGGGGCGCGCCCACGGGCACCATCGTTCTGGCCGATCATCAGACGGCCGGACGCGGCAAATACGACCGACCCTGGGTTTCGCGTCCCCGGGAAAGCCTGCTTGCCTCGGTGCTTCTGCGTCCCTCCCGCCCTCTGGCCGATCTGGCGCAGGTGACGCTGGTCATCGCCGTCGCCGCGGCCGAGGCCATCGCCCGCACCACGGGCCTTGCGCCGCAAATCAAATGGCCGAACGACCTGATGGTCGGGGGCCGCAAGCTTTCGGGCATCCTGTGCGAACTGATGCTCACCCCCGAAGGCGATCTGGATCACATCATCGCGGGCATCGGCATCAATATCGCCCAGAGCCGCACGGATTTCCCGCCGGAGCTGCAAGCCATCGCCACCTCGATCAGCGCCGAAACCGGCCGCAAGGTCGACCGCTTCGATCTTTTCGCGGCGCTGGTCGAACGGCTCGACCACCGGCTGACCGAATGGGAACGTTTCGGCTTCGAGCCCGCCCGGCAGGCCTGGTCGGTGCGCTCCTGCACGCTCGGCCAGCCCGTTACCCTTTCCGCCCCGCAGGCCCCCCGTCAGGGCATCGCCGAGGCGCTTGGCCCGGATGGCGCGCTCTGTCTGCGCACCGCCGACGGCACCCTTCACAGCGTCATCTTCGGCGAGATCCCCCTCGCCCCGACGCAGGCAACCCTTTGAAAACCCTCTGAAGGAGGAAGACGAAAGCAAATGACGCAGCAAGACAAGCGCAACAACTGGCGCAAGCGGGCGGAAGATACCGCCGCGCGCAAGGAGGCGGCAGCGCCCCTCTATGCCAAGGGCAAGGAAGTGCTCGCCAAGGATACGGTGGCGCTTCTGGAAGCGGTGATCCGCCCCTTCGACATCATCAACATCGAAGGCAACAACCAGAAGCAGGCCGACTTCCTGGCCGAATGCCTGAACAAGGTCGACCGCGCCAAGATCCACGATCTGCACATGGTGCAATCGGCCGTGCCGCTGCCCGCGCATCTGGATCTCTTTGAAAACGGCATCGCGAAGAAACTCGACTTCGCCTTTGGCGGGCCGCAAGCCGGGCGGGTGGCGAAATTCATCGCCAATGGCAAGATCGAGCTGGGCGCGATCCATACCTATCTCGAACTCTTCGGCCGCTACTTCCTTGACCTGACACCGCGGGTGTCGCTCGTTTGCGCCTACAAGGCCGACCGCAAGGGCAACCTCTATACCGGCTTCAACACCGAAGACACCCCCGCCATCGTCGAGGCGACGAAGTTCCGCGAAGGCATCGTCATCGCGCAGGTCAATGAAATCGTTGACGAACTGCCGCGCGTCGATATTCCGGGCGACTGGGTGGATGCGGTGATCCAATCGCCGAAACCCTTTTTCATCGAGCCTCTGTTCACGCGCGATCCGGCGCTGGTGACCGACAGCCAGATCCTTCTGGCGATGATGTGCCTCAAGGGGATCTATGCCGAATATGGCGTGACCTCGATGAACCACGGCATCGGCTTCCTGACCTCGGCGATCGAGCTGATCCTGCCGACCTATGGTCTGGAACTGGGGCTCAAGGGCAAATGCTGCACGCATATGATCCTGAACCCGCATCCGACGATGATCCCGGCGATCGAGGAAGGCTGGGTCGACACGATCCACTGCTTCGGCGGTGAACTCGGCATGGAAGATTACGTCGCCTCGCGGCCGGACGTGTTCTTCGTGGGGCCGGATGGCTCGCTGCGCTCGAACCGGGCCTTTGCCCAGACGGCGGGGCATTACGCCATCGACATGTTCATCGGCGGCACGCTGCAGATCGACAAATACGGCAATTCCTCGACCGCGACGGCGGGCCGGGTGGCCGGGTTCGGCGGCGCGCCGAACATGGGCTGCGATGCCAAGGGGCGGCGCCACCCGACCGACGCCTGGCTGAAATGCGGCCAGGAACTGCCCAGCCTCGACCGTGACATCGGCAATCTGCCGCGCGGCAAACGCCTTGTCGTGCAAGGGGTTGAAACCTTCGGCGAGGGCCGTGCCCCGGTCTTTGTCGACGAGCTCGACGCCTGGAAACTGGCGCGCGATGCCGATCTTCCGATCCCGCCGGTGATGATCTATGGCGACGACCTGACCCATATCGTCACCGAGGAAGGCATCGCCTACCTGAACCGCTGTAAGGACATGGAGGCCCGGATGGCCGCCATCCGCGCCGTCGCGGGCTTCACCGACATCGGCCTTGCCGCGAAACCCGAAGAGACCCGCGCCCTGCGCGAGGCGGGGATCGTCAAGACCGTCTCCGATCTGGGCATCAACCCCGCCCGCGCCAACCGCGACCTTCTGGCCGCGAAAAGCATGCGCGATCTCGTGACCTGGTCCGGCGGACTCTACAACCCGCCCGCCCGCTTCCGCAACTGGTAAAGACAGGCAAAATCATGGCCTTGCACACTCTCACCCTGGATCTGGCCCCCGCCGCGCCGAAGACGCGGATCCAAGCCCGCCTGCATGTGGGCGTCACCGGATCCAGCGATCTGGAAATCATGATGCATCCCGAAGACCTTTCGGGCCGCGTCGCGGTGACCGTGGTCACCCCCGTCACCGGCTTTGACGCGCTCTGGACCCGCGTCTTGCAGAAATTCCTCGACGATTCAGGGCTTTGCGACGCCCGCATCGAGATCAACGACAACAACGCCACCCCCGCCGTCGTGCTGTTGCGCCTGCAACAGGCGCTGGCCGCGGCCTGAGGCGGAGAGACGAGATGACCCACTGGACAGACCTGCAACCCCGCAGCTTCCTTGAAGCCTCGGCCCGCGACCGCGCCATCGGATTGGTGGACGAGGGCAGCTTCACCGAACTGGCCGGCCCCTTCGACCGGGTGACCAGCCCGCACCTTGCCCTGCTCGGCGATGCCGTGGCCTTTGACGACGGCATCGTCACCGGCGTCGGCAAGATCGGCCGCACCCCCGTTTTCGTGATCTCGCAGGAGGGCCGCTTCATCGGCGGCTCGGTCGGCGAGATCGGCGGCGCGAAGATGGTGACCGCGATCAAGCTGGCGATCGACTTCCATGACGATCTTGTGGCGCAATTCGACGACCTCGACGAAGAGGAAAAGCCCCTCGTGGTGATTTCCTTCGAGACCGGCGGCGTGCGGCTGCACGAGGCCAACGCCGGGCTCCTGGCCCATGCCGAGGTGATGGACCAGCTGCAGAAAGCCCGCGGCAAGGTGCCGGTGATCGCGCTGATCGGCTCCAAGGTCGGCGCCTTTGGCGGCATGGGCTTCGTCGCCGCCGCCACCGACGTCATCATCATGTCGGAATTCGGCCGCCTTGGCCTGACCGGCCCCGAGGTGATCGAGCAGGAAATGGGCAAGGAGGAATTCGACGCCTCCGACCGCGCGCTTGTCTACCGCACCACCGGCGGGCGGCACAAATTCATCATGGGCGACGCGAATTTCCTGGTCGAAAACACTGTCGCGGCCTTCCGCGATCAGGTCTCGGCGCTGGCGGGCCTGTCGATCGAAGCGTTTGAGGAGATGCGCCGCATCGGCTCGTCCGCCAAGGTCAAGGCGCAGCTGCGCGCCGTGGCGCTGGCGGCCGAGATGCAACCCGGGGATGCGACCGATGTCTGGACGCGGGCGGGCAACACCGACGCCCATGCGCTGATCGACCTGCCCCTGCCCGAGTTTCTGGCCACTGTGCGCCGTCTCGCCGTCTGATCCGAAAAGGAGTGAAATCATGGACATGCAGGAAAGCATGATGGGGCGGGGCCGCGACGCGATCGAGATGATCGTCGATGCGGGCAGCTTCGCCGAGGGGGTCGTGGGGGCGAAAAGCTTCGACGATCCCGAATTCGGGCCGGGCGCGGTCGTGGGCACCGCGACGCTGCAGGGCACGGTCTGCACGATCATCGCCTCGGATGGCGGCGCGATGAACGAGAAATTCCCGGTGGTTTACGCCGGGATCATCGGGCTGGAGGAAGGCTACAAGATGGCCGAGGCGGTCTATGCCTCGATCCTCGAGGATGCCGAAAAGCCGCTGGCGGAAAAACGGCCGCTGGTGCTGATCGTCGACACCCCTGGCAACGGCCCGGGCAAGGTCGAGGAAATCTTCGGCATGAACAAATCGACCGCCGCCTATCAGCTGGCGCTGGCCGAGGCGCGGCTGAAGGGCCATCCGATCATCGCCATGGTGATCGGCCGGGCGATCTCGGGCGCCTTCCTGTGCCACGGGCTGCAGGCCGATGCGATCCTGTCGCTCGATGCGCAATTCGGCACGATGATCCATGTGATGCCGCTGACCTCGGTCTCGCGGATCATCCGCAAGGATCTGGAAACGCTGGAAGTCCTGTCGAAGCAAAGCGCCGTCTTTGCCGCCGGTCCGCGGTTCTTCCACTCGCTCGGCGGCGTCGAGGCGCTGGTCGAGACGCTGGATGGGATGCGCCCCGCCATCGTCGCGCGGATCGCCGAGGTCCGGGCCGCGAAGCTGGAGGGACGGCAGGACGATCTTGGCCCCTGGGGTCGCGGCAAGCTGGGCGAAGCCCGCGGCGGCCGGATCGAGCGTCCCCGCGTCATCGAGATGATGAGCCGCGATTTCGCCGCCGTGGCGGATCGCTACGCGCCGAGCCGCTGAGCCCCGAAAGACCGACGGCCAAAGGAAGACGAAGATGTCAGACGATCTCAAAGCCCTCGAAGACGCGCTGAGCCTGCAAGGCGCGGTGCCGACGCTTGCGGACATGCCGCGGCGCACGCTTGCCGACAAGGGCATCGCGGGCCCCACCGCGGCGCATGTGATCGAGGAGGTCCACACCCCCTTCAATCTGGCCTATCTGACCTTCACCACCGGATCGTCGGCCTTTCAGACCATCGTCGGCGTGACCCATGCCGAGCTGGAAAACCGCAATGCAGTCGCCCGGGAGATTTTCGGGCGGCTGCAGATCCCGGCGGGCGCGCGGATGCTTGTCACCTATCCGCCGCTGGTGAATGTGTTTTCGAAACAGGCGCTTGAGGCCTGCGGCCTGATCTGGTCGCATCTCGAGCGATCCAGCCGCGATGCGCTGTTGCTTTCCGCCTGCCGCGAGCAGCCGCTGCTGATCCTCGGCGAATCCTCGTTCCTGCGCGCGACGCTGGAACAGGCCCTGCGGCTGGGCCTGAAGCCGCGGATGCCGCAGGGCTGCGTGCTTCTGTGCGCCGGAACGCCGCTTGATGCCGAGCTTTTGCCGGTGGCCGAGGCCTTCGGCTACGCTGTGCACGATCTTTACGGCTGTCAGGAATTCGGCTGGCTCACGCTCGATGGCCGCCCGCTGCGCGCCGACATTTCGCTGGTGCCCTCGCCCCTGGGCGATCCCTGGCGGGAACTGGTCGTCGGCGGCCTGCCGATGGGCGACAGTTTCGTCGTGTCCGACGCCGGGCATGTCTGCGACCGCGCGGGGCGGATCATCACCTATCGCCGCGCCCGCACCTACCCGGAATACGAGGTGATCGTCACCCATACCCAAGCCACGACCGCCGAGGTGATCGAAAAGACCGCCCGCACCATCCTGCGCATCAAGAGCCGGGTGGTGAAGGTGGCGCCCGATCTGACGGTGGGCGCCAGGGCGACGCGGCTGGAACTGGTGCCCGCGCTTGGCCGGGCCGGGCAGAGCATCGTGATCGAAGGCCCGGGGACGACGGTGCTTTTCGACACGCTTGTGACCGCGCAGCGCGAGATGGCGCAAAGCGCCAAGACCGACCCCGCCTGGATCAAGAGGCGCTGAGATGTTCCGCATTCGCCACAGCCTTGCCCATGTTTCGCCCGCCTCGCGCCCGGGCATCCTTGCCGCCGTGCTCGACGCGCTGCCCGAACAGATGCGCGACCCCGGCACCCGCAAGCTGGTGCGCGACGCGATGAGCAAGGCGCATATCCCCGGCATCGTCTGCCGCCCCACCGGCCCCTGCCCCGATGGCGGCGGCCAGCTTGGGTTTTCCTTCCCGTTCCGCCACGGCGCCGAACGGGTGCGCGCCGCGGTGCCGGTGCGGCGCGGCCAGGTCTCGGCCTTCTTCACCCCCTGGGAGGTGATGGACCGCGCCCTGATCCTCGGCCCGAACCTGCACCCTGCCCTGCCGGAAATCGCCCGCGCGGGCGCCCTCGCCGGGGTCGAGATCGGCCTGATCGGCTCGGCCGCGCTGCAGACGGTGACCGGCCTGCCCTATCTGCGCCCGGACTCGGACCTTGATCTGGTGGTCCGCGCCGAGAGCCTGCGCGCGCTGGAACAGCTGGCGACGATGCTGGCCGCGCTCTCGCGTCGGCGCGGCCTGGCGATGGATGCCGAGGTCGCCCTGCCCGGCGGCATCGGCGTCAAGCTGACGGAACTGCTTTCGGGGGCGCGCACGGTGCTGGGCAAGACCATCACCGGCGTCGAACTGATCGAGCGCCCCCGCCTGATATCCCTTTTCGAGGCCCCGCCCCCGGCGCGGCCCGACCCGCAACACCCAATCAAACAGCCCGAAAGGAAAAGGCAATGGATGTGAAAGTGAAGATGCCCTCGGTGATCGTCTCGATCGAGGTCGCGGTGGGCGCCACCGTCACCAAGGGGCAATGCGTCGCCGTCGTCGAGGCGATGAAGATGAAGAACGACACCCCCGCGCCGATCGACGGCACGGTGAAGTCGATCGCCGTGAACCCGGGCGACCGCCTGAAACCCGGTGCGGTGATCATGATCATCGAATAAGGACAGGCGGACGGGCGCCTGCACGGGGCAGGCGCTCTTCTCCGCCGATCAAGGAGGACAAGACATGTTGATTTACGGGGTCTCGCTGATGAGCGGCTGCCTGATCGCAGGCGTGATCATCGGCAAGCTGATCGGCCACATGGTCGGCATCGATGCCGATGTCGGCGGGGTCGGCATCGCGATGCTGCTTCTGGTCGTCATCTCGCGCTGGTTCATCGACCGCGAGCGGATGTCGGCGATGGCGCAGGACGGGATCAAATTCTGGTCGGCGATGTATATCCCGATCGTCGTTGCCATGGCGGCGAGCCAGAACGTCGTGGCCGCTTTCGATGCGGGCACCATGGCCTTCATCGCCGGGTTCCTGCCCGTCGTTGCGGGCTTTTTGCTGATCCGTCCGCTGGCGGCGCTTGGCGGCACGGTCGAAACCGAAGACGCGGCCAAACGTTCTGCGCAAGGAGCGAAATGACATGCTCGACATCATCGTAGGAACGCTGGAAAAACTGCCGCTGGTCACCGCCTTCGCCATCGTCGGCGTGATCATGTGGATTTCCTATGCGATCGGCAAACTGACCAGCAACCGCATCCACGGGTCGGCCATCGCCATCGTCGCGGGGCTGGTGCTGGCCTATGTCGGCGGCAAGGTCACCGGCGGCTCCAAGGGCATTTCGGACATCTCTCTGTTTGCCGGTTTCGGGCTGATGGGCGGCGCGATGCTGCGCGATTTCGCCATCGTCTCGACCGCCTTCGGGGTGAAACTGGAAGAAGTGAAAAAGGCCGGTCTGGCAGGCGGCATCGCGCTGGTGGTTTCGGTCATCATCTCGACCGCGATCGGCGCGGCCGTGGCCTATGCCTTCGGCTATACAAGCGTGGTTGACATGGCGACGATCGGCGGCGGCGCGGTGACCTTCATCGTCGGTCCGGTGACCGGCGCGGCGCTTGGCGCCTCCTCCGAGGTGATCGCGCTTTCGGTGGCGGCGGGCGTGGTGAAATCCATCGCCGTGATGATCCTGACGCCGCTTCTGGCGAAACCCGCGGGGCTGACGACGCCTGCGGCGGCGGCGGTTTACGGCGGTCTGATGGGCACGACGAGCGGTGTGAGCGCGGGCCTTGCCGCGACCGATCCGAAACTGGTGCCCTATGGCGCGCTGACGGCGACCTTCTACACCGGCTTCGGCTGCCTGATGGTGCCTTCGGTCGGTTACATGACCCTCGCCGCTCTCTTCGGTTGATTTTCTTGGCGGAACGTCCAACCGAGTGACCAGAACCATGCAACCACAAGTGAAATGGGGCAATCCGATGACGGTTTCAAGTATTGCCGCCAGCAGCTTGCGGTTGCAAGGCGCCGCGGGCAGCCCGCTTCCAAGCCTGCCTGCGGCCGCCACGACCATCGAAATTTCCGATGTTTTCCATGGCTTTGACGGGCGCGAGGTGCTGCGCGGGCTCTGCGTGACCCTGACCCAGCGGCGGATCGGCATCGTCGGCGCGAATGGCTCGGGCAAGAGCACATTCGCGCGATTGCTGAACGGGCTGCTGCTTCCCGCACGCGGCAAGGTGCGCATCGACGGGCTCGACCCCGCGCGCGATCTCAGGGCGGTGCGGCGCAAGGTCGGCTTCGTGTTTCAAAATCCCGATACCCAGATCGTGCTGCCCACGGTCGAGGAAGACATCGCCTTTGGACTCAAGGGCCATAAGTCCGGCGCGGCGGACCGTGCCGCGAAAGTGACCGAGATCCTGGACCGCTTCGGCCTGGCCGATCTGCGCCAGGCCCCGGCGCATCGGCTGTCGGGCGGGCAAAAACAGCTTCTTGCCATCGCGGGCGTGCTGATCACCGCCCCCGACTGCATCGTCTTCGATGAGCCGACGACGCTGCTGGATCTGCGCAATGCCCGCAGGGTCGGGCAGGTGATCGCCGATCTGACGCAAACCGCGATCGTCGTCACCCATGACCTGCCGCTTCTGGCCGGTTTCGACCGCGTGCTGGTCTTCGATCAGGGCCGGATCGTCGCCGATGATGAACCTGGCCCGGCGCTGCGGGCCTATGTGGAGCGGATGACATGAGCCCGCTGCACCGCTGCCCGCCGGGGCCGAAACTGGCAACACTGGCCCTTGCCGGAACCGGCCTGATGTTTGTCACCAACCCGTTTGCGATGCTTGATTTTCTGGCCCTGACGCTGCTTGGATTTCACGTCGCGGGCTTTGGCGGGGCACGGATCTGGCGCCAGATCCGCCCGATGCTCTGGATGCTGGCGGTGCTGTTCCTGGTGCAGGGCGGACTGGCGGGCTGGACCCTGGCCGCGCTGATCGTCGCCCGCCTCCTGACGCTGATGCTTCTGGCCAGCCTTGTCACGCTGACCACCCGCACCGAAGATCTGATCGCGACGCTGGAACGCCTGCTGACGCCGCTTGCGCCCCTTGGCGTGAACCCGGCAAAGGTCGGGCTGGCCGTCTCGCTGGCGCTGCGCTTCCTGCCGGTCATCGCCGAGGAGGCCGAACGCGTGCGCGAGGCGCAGGCCGCGCGCGGTCTTGGCACCCATCCGCTGGCGCTGATCCTGCCCTTGATCGTGCGCGTCCTGAAAGCCGCCGAAGAGGTCGCCGAGGCGATCGAGGCGCGGTCAGGCCATGACGACGGCCCCGCCCTTTCCCGATAACCCCTGCGAAGGACCCCTCCGATGACGGCCATTTCCACCCGCGACATCGTCCTGATCGCGCTTTTCGCGGCGTTGACCGCCGCTTTGGCGCTGTTTCCGCCGATCACCCTGCCGCTGATCGGCGTGCCGATCACCGCGCAATCGATGGGGCCGATGCTGGCGGGCGCGGTGCTGGGCGCGCGGCGCGGGGCGCTGGCGATGGGCCTTGTCGTCGCCCTTGTCGCTTTGGGCCTGCCGATCCTCTCGGGCGGGCGCGGCGGGCTTGGCGTCTTTGCCGGGCCGACGGTGGGCTTTCTGCTCGGCTGGATCCCCGCCGCCTATGTGACCGGTCTTTTGCACGAACTGGGCTGGAACAAGCTGACCGCGCTGCGCTCGTTCGTCTTTGCCACGCTGGGCGGCATCGTCGTGCTTTACGGTCTTGGCGTTCCGGTGCTGGCGGTGCAGGCGGGGCTCTCGCTCAAGGCCGCCGCGCTGGGGTCCGCACCCTTCATCCCGGGCGATCTGGTCAAGGCGGCGCTCACCGCCGCGGTCGCCCTCTCGGTCAAGCGGGCCTGGCCGATCATTCGCGCCCGCGATATCGCGACGGCCTGAACGGGCAAAACTGAAAACAACCCGCCGGGCCCGCCGCAAGGAGGGGCCCGGTCTTTGCGTTGAAAGGAGAAAAGATGAACCCGCTCAAACGCTTCGGCATCGACGGTTACATGGTTCTGCTGCTGGCCATGGTGCTGGCGGGCGTCCTCCTGCCCGCCCAGGGCGCGCTGGCGTCGGGGCTGAAACAGGTCACCTGGGGGGCAGTCTGGCTGCTTTTCTTTCTTTACGGTGCGAAGCTTGATCCGCGCACGGTGCGGGCGGAACTGCTGAACTGGCGCCTGCAGGGGCTGACCTTTGGCGCGACCTATCTGCTGTTTCCGCTGCTCGGGATCGGCTTTGCCGCGGTCTTCGCCCCGGTCCTGGGGCCGGAGGTGACGCTGGGACTGCTGTTCCTGTCGGTGCTGCCCTCGACCGTGCAATCCTCGATCGCCTTCACCGCGCTTTCGGGCGGCAATGTGCCCGGCGCAATCTGCGCGGCCTCGGTGTCGAACCTGATCGGCGTGGTGCTGACGCCGCTTCTGGTCACGCTTCTGATGCATCGCGCCGGTGGCGGCACCAGCCTTGCCGCGGTGGCGGGCATCGGAACGCAGATCCTTTTGCCCTTCGCCCTGGGGCAGATCCTGCGGCCGCGGATCGGCGGCCTTGTTGCCCGGCACAAGCGCCTGACGATGGTCGTCGACCGCGGCTCGATCCTTCTGATCGTTTATGCGGCCTTCAGCGCGGGGACGGTAGCGGGGCTGTGGCAGGCGATTCCGGCGCTGCGACTGGTCCTGCTGGCCGGGGTGATCGCGCTGTTTCTGGCGCTTGGCATGGTGGCGATGGCGGCGGCGGGGCGGGCCTGTCGCCTGCCCCGCCCCGACCGCGCGGCGCTGTTCTATTGCGGCGCGACGAAAAGCATCGCCACCGGATTGCCGATTGCCGCCGCGCTGTTTCCGGCCGATCAGGTGGGCGCGATCGTCCTGCCCGCGATGCTTTACCACATGAGCCAGTTGCTGGTCTGCGCGTTTCTGGCGCAAAAGCGCAGCGCCTAGGCCATGTGGCGCAGGCTGCGGAGGTTGACAACTGGCAGCCCGCGGCGCAATTCTTGCGCACTCACCCGGGGGGTCTCGACAAGAGGCTGAGATACTGATGGCCGGACGGCAAATCCGCGCAGCGCAGTGACCCGATGAACCTGATCCAGTTCACACTGGCGTAGGGATGGTGCACTGGCCGCGCGGGCCCCGACCACCTCTTCGTGGGAAGGGACGTCTCCGATACCGGCACTCCCATTCGACGCGGAACTGGGTCTCCAACGCCTTGAGCTCTGGAGGCTCCGACCGATGAAAGACCTGACCCCAACCGTCACCACGGGCCCCCTGCCCGGCTCGCGCCGCGTCTGGCAGGCGGGCGAACGCCACCCCGAGATCCGCGTGCCGATGCGCGAGATCGACCTGCATCCCACGGCCGGGGAGCCCCCCGTCACCCTCTACGACAGTTCCGGCCCCTATACCGATCCGCAAGCCGAGATCGCCATTGACCGCGGCCTGCCGCGTCTGCGCGAGGGCTGGATTGCCGCAAGGGGCGATACCGAGACCTGTGCAGGACACCAGCGGACGCCCGGGGATGACGGTTGCCCCGAAAACGCGCGGCGGACGCCCGATTTCCCGCAGCGCCCGGTGCCGCGCCGGGCCCGGCCGGGGCATGCGGTGACGCAGCTGGCCTATGCCCGGGCCGGGATCGTCACGCCCGAAATGGAATTCGCCGCCATCCGCGAAAACCTTGGGCGCAAGGCCGCGCAAGAGGCGCCGGCCCGCGACGGCGAGAGCTTCGGCGCCGAGATCCCGGATGTCATCACCCCCGAATTCGTGCGCGACGAGATCGCGCGGGGCCGGGCGATCCTCCCCGCCAACATCAACCACCCCGAGGCCGAACCGATGGTCATCGGGCGCAACTTCCTGGTCAAGATCAACGCCAATATCGGCAATTCCGCCGTCACCTCGTCGATGGCCGAGGAAGTCGAGAAGATGGTCTGGGCCATCCGCTGGGGCGCGGATACGGTGATGGACCTCTCGACGGGCCAGGACATTCACACCATTCGTGAATGGATCCTGCGCAACTCCCCGGTGCCGATCGGCACGGTGCCGCTGTACCAGGCGCTGGAGAAGGTGGGCGGCATCGCCGAAGACCTGACGTGGGAGGTGTTCCGCGACACGCTGATCGAACAGGCCGAGCAGGGGGCGGATTACTTCACCATCCATGCCGGGCTGCGGTTGCACATGATCCCGATGACGGTGGGCCGGGTGACGGGCATCGTCTCGCGCGGGGGGGCGATCATGGCCAGATGGTGCCTGCACCATCACCGCGAGAGCTTCCTTTACGAGCATTTCGACGAGATCTGCGAGATCGCCCGCGCTTATGACGTGGCGTTCAGCCTGGGCGACGGGCTGCGCCCGGGCTCGATCGCCGATGCCAATGATGCGGCGCAATTCGCCGAGCTGGAAACCCTGGGTCGGCTGACCCGGATCGCCCGGGCCAGGGATTGCCAGGTGATGGTCGAGGGGCCGGGCCATGTGCCGATGCACAAGATCAGGGAAAACATGGACCGGCAGCTGCGCGATTGCGGCGAGGCGCCGTTTTACACGCTCGGTCCGCTGACCACCGACATTGCCCCGGGCTATGACCACATCACCAGCGGCATCGGCGCCGCGATGATCGGATGGTTCGGCACGTCGATGCTTTGCTACGTGACGCCCAAGGAGCATCTTGGCCTGCCCGACCGGAACGACGTGAAAACGGGGGTGATCACCTACAAGATCGCCGCCCATGCCGCCGATCTGGCCAAGGGGCATCCGGCGGCGCGGATCCGCGACGATGCCCTGAGCCGCGCACGGTTCGAGTTCCGCTGGGAGGATCAGTTCAACCTGTCGCTCGACCCGGACACGGCCCGGTCGATGCATGACGAAACCCTGCCCAAGGAGGCGCACAAGCTGGCGCATTTCTGTTCGATGTGCGGGCCGAAATTCTGCTCGATGCGCCTGAGCCACGACATCCGTGCCGAGGCGCAGAAGGAAGGCATGCAGAAGATGGCGGAGAAGTACCGCGCGGGCGGGGATCTTTACATGCCTCCGGACGACATGAAATGAGCGCATGGGGCGGGAACCGCACGCCGCCCGAGGTCGGAGAGCGACGGGGCGGCAGGCGCCCCATCGCGGGCCCTGTCGGACACGGGTCATCCGCCCCTTCGGCCGAGGTCAGCGGCCCGCCTGCCGCGCCTCGGCGGCTCTCCAGGGCGGGGTCAGACTGGGCGCACCGAAATAGTAACCCTGCATGCAATCGACCCCCTGCCCCGCCAGCCAGGCCGCATCTTCGGCGGTTTCCACGCCTTCGGCCACCGTGAACATCTCGAAATGCCCGGCAATTGACAACAGCGCCCTGGTAAGCACCTGGCTGTCGGGATTGTCCGCGATGCCGGAAATGAACTGGCCGGAAATCTTCAGGATGTCGAAATAGAACTCGCGCAGATAGCGCAACGAGGTGTAGCCCGCCCCGAAATCGTCGATCGCGAAGCAGATGCCCTTCATGTGCATTTCGTGCATGAAGACCGAAACCAGTTCGGGCATCGTCATCGCCGAGGCTTCGGTGATTTCCAGGATCAGCCGCTCGCCCAAAGTGTCGTCGCGCGCAAGCCAGCGGGTGAGGATGCGTGTCCATTCGGGCCAGCCGATCGAGCGCGCCGACATGTTCACCGACAGCCGCAGCTTCGGGTTTTCGGCAAGCGACATCAGCCCCATGTCCAGCGCCAGGCAATCGAGCCTGCGGCCAAGGTCGGAGGTTTCCGCGGCACCGATGAAATCATGCGACGGAATCACCCGGCCCGCATCGTCCAGCACGCGAATGAGGCCTTCGTAAAACGCCGGATGCTCCGGCCGGGCCGTCTGCATGATCGGCTGGAAGGCGAGCAGCACATCGTTGCGCTCGATCGCGCGGCGCACCATCGCAAGCGTTTCCCGGTCGCGGCTGGCCACCGCGAAGGCGAGCGGGTTCGCCTCGGACGGATCGGCCAGGTCGCGCGGAAAATCGGGGTATTTCCTCATCTGCCACTCCTGACTGAAGGGATATCAGGATGCGCGCGATAGTTGAACAAGCTGTTAAACTTCCAAGCCTGCGAAATTTTTAGGTAAGCGCTGTGGCGTTTCAGGCTTTCCCGGTCAGACAAATGCCCCGCAGCCTCGATGCAGGCCGCGCAGGATAATCAGCCCCCTGCCCGCGCAACATCGCACAATCTATTGATTGTATTCAATTTAGCTTGCTGATGCGGATAAGGCGCCGCGTCGGTACCTGGGTTCATCCGCTGGGGATCATGTCGGCGTCTGAAGCAGGTCAATCGGTCCCGCTTGTGACCTGATTCTGGATGCAAGCCCCCTGCCCTTCCCGATTCCTGGCTTCGATGCGGTCGGGACGGATGTCTTTCGCGATCTTCCACCCGGTCAAACCCGACAGCACAGCCGGTTTCTGGGCCAGTTGTCCGCGGACAATTTCAGGCCGGGGCCATGGCGCCAAGCCGCCTGACAAGTCTGATCGCGTCGAAGTCTCGACTTCTGGCGCCGCTGGTGATCGCCCTGAAATAGGCGCCGACGTTTCTGATCCGATCGTGGAACTGGACAATCGCCCAAACGGTGATCGCGCTTCGCAAGGCGCCAATGCTGCGCACGGCCTGGCCATAGGTTGCCCGGTCGATGCCGATCATCGGCGCCAAGGTCTGAGCATGTGCGATCACATCGCCAAAATGCGCGATGCTTCCCAGCGAAAAAGACGCGGCCTCCGGGCAAGCCGTCACCAGCTCTGCCAGCGACAGCGTCTCCGCTGCAGCCGGTTTGTCTTGCGACGGCGGTTCTTCTTCAGGTTTTTCTTTGTTTGACTTCTGATGGTGGCGGACATTTTGGCCGTCGCTGGCGGACAGTTTCGATGCGCCGACATGCGTTTCGAGGCGGTCATCCTCAGCCTCCTGAACCTCTTGCGGCAGCGCCGCGGACAGCGCGGACAGCTCTGCCACGGTCAGCCTGGTGCGCAGCCGCCGCAACAGATCCAGCCCGCGCGTGTCGGTCGGATCGGCTTGCAGCAGCGGGCGAAGCTGCGCCCGGATCTTCGATTTCAGATAGGCGATCTGCGCCGCGGTCTGTTCGGCCTGCACCGCCAGGGCGGCGATCTCGGCAAGCTTGTCAAACAACGGGCTGAGATCGAAGCCGAAATGCATCGCCTGTTTCGCGGCGGGATCGTAGCGGGTGAAGCGCTTGCCATTGGCGCTGTCCTTGCGCTGCAAAAGGCCTGCCTCTTGCAGCGTCGCCGCATGGCGCCGCAAGGTCCGGTCCGAAACGCCGTTGCGGCGCGCGCTCAGCGTCAGGTTTGAGGCGAAGACCATGTTGTGGTTCCGCTTCGGCGCTAGGCAGGACAGCATCGCCTCGAGCGTGGCAAGCACGGTCGGCTTCAGCCCCAGAAGCGGGGCCGCCTTGCGCAGGGTCTCGACAATGATGTGACGTTCGGGGGCTTGGCTGGCGGAGATCTGGCGGCCGGGCCGGGCGTTGTCCGCGGACAACAGCTCTGACGCCCGCGCACCGAAGGCGGCGGTTGCTTGAATGAAAGCCATGGATTTTTCACGGCAAACCGGGCGGCAAGGGCCCCGGGCCATCCAGCCTTGCACGAAGGCAAAAATGAGTCATCAACCGAATCGGTTGCTGTTGACTGCGGCAGAGAAGCTGGTACATCTGAGGGTGCAAAGAACAGATGGGGCTCTCCGAGGATGACCTTGGGGGGCTCTTTCTTTTCGGGTTGCTTGGTGCTCCTTTCTGCTGCTCGTTTCTTTTCCGGTCAGTCGGCCTTGGGGCCTGACCGCCATTCCGCGTAAAGACGCCGCAATTCGGCCTCGGCGTTCTCGCGCCACCACCGGGCAAACTCCGGCGCGTCGGTTTTCGACAGTTTCACCGTCACCGCCCGCGCCGATTCGGTGATCTGCGCCAGCCGGACCCCGTCTTCCGACACGACCGGCAGGGCAGGGGAGGGGGGCTCCGCCCCGGAAGCCGCCTTGCGCAGGTCCGCCGCGGCCGCCTCGGCCAGCTGGGCAAACCGCCCGTCCGAGGTTTCGGCCGCCTGTGCCAGCGCCGTTTCCGCCAGCGCGACAAGATCAAGGTCATGGTTGTTGACCAGATCGGCCAGCTCTTCCCACCGCCGCCGACCAATGCCATGCGCGGGGCCGATCCGGCGTGCCACCGTTTCGGGAATGCTCCGCGCAACTTTCTGCATCCGCGACAGCATCGGCTTGTCGATCGCCAGCGCGTCAAGGATCACCGCCGTCTCATAGCCGCTCGTCCCCAGCTCGGCGGCAAAGAGCGACTTCTCGATGAAGCTCGGATCCAGCCTTTGCGCGTTCTCTTGCCCTTGCGCCAGGATCGCCTCGTCATCGGACAGCGCGCGGACAAGGGCTTTCGCGGGCAGGCCAAGCAGGCGCAGCGCCCGCAGCCGGCGGCGCCCGTAAACGATGCGGTAATATCCCGGCTTCTCGGCGATCGGCCGCACCATGACGGGCACCTGCTGCCCGTGCAGCCGGATGCTTTCGGCCAGCTGCGCCACATCGGCATCACTGAAGGCGAGCCGGTCCCTGGGGCCGCCCTCCTCGATCAGCTCGGGCGGGATCTCGCGCACGGCATTGCTTGACAGATCCTTGAGCGTCGATTTCACGCCGCTCATCGCGCCGGTGTTCGGGAAGCGGGATTTGCTTTCGGTTGCGGGTTTTTCCGCGCCAGCGGGCGGCGGGGCAGGGGGCTGAAACAGGTTGCGACGCGCCATCAGTCAGTCTCCCGTCCCCAGGAATTCTGGATCACCGTCTCGAATTCGTTGGCGACGCCGTTCACGCTTTCCAAAATCCGGTCGAGCGTTTTCTTCAGCACCTGCGACGGTTCGATTTCGTAGATCGTCTGCTGCGTCATCCCGGCATCGGAAATCGCGGTCGATTTCAGCATCGGCGTGGTCAGCACCTGATCGAGCAGGATCGAGCGCAGGAACCCCGCCATCTGCGATTGCGGCACGTCGGTCGGCTCATAGCGCGCGATCAGGAATTTCAGGAAATTCCAGTCGATCGGACCGGCGGCCTCCTCCAGCGCACGCACGGTTTCGCCCGCCATTTCAAGGAATTGCGCCATCGAGGCGACGTCAAGCATGCTGGGCACGACGGTAATCAGAAGCCCCGTCGAGGCCAGAAGCGCCGTCATCGTGGTAAAGCCAAGCTGCGGCGGGCAGTCGATGATCACCAGATCGTAGTTTGCCTCCACCTCGTCCAGCGCAATCGCCAGCCGCTGCGTAAAGGGCGGGTCGATCTTGTGTTGCAGCGCATAGGCGGTTTCGGTCTCATATTCCGACAGCATCAGCCCGGCCGGGGCCAGATCGAGATTGTGGAAATAGGTCTTGCGGATGACCTGGCTCAGGGCCACCGGCTCTTCGTATTTCAGCGCGTCATAGATCGTCCCGCCCTCGGCGAATTCGATCTCGGGCCGATAGCCGAACATCGTCGTCAGGCTGGCCTGCGGATCCATGTCGATCGCCAGAACCCGGTAGCCGCGCAGCGCATAGCGTTGTGCAAGATGGATCGCCGAAGTCGTCTTGCTGGACCCGCCCTTGAAATTGACGATCGAGATCACCTGCAACGCGTCCCCGGCGCGGCGTCCGGGCAGGTAAGCCTCGCCGTTGCGGCCGGTCTTCGCCATGATGTGGCGGATCTGGTCGATTTCCGCCGCGGAATAAAGCCGCCGCCCGCGGGAATCGGTCTCCACCTCGGGGAAATCGCCATCCTGATGGCGCGTCCGCAGGTTCGACATGCTGATTCCGGTCAATTCCGAAACTTCGGAAGGCTGGAATTTGCGCAGCGTTTTCCGGCTTTCCGGCTGAAAGCTGTTGCGCATATGGTTGTCGAGCGCCTCCGAAAGCCGTACCGCATTCGCGGCGATGGAGGCTGCAACAGTGCCAGAAACGGCCGGTTTTGACGATATGCTCATTCTGCCCTCTTGGCCTCTTGGTGGGCCGTCTTGGTTTCGTCGCGAAAACGCGTTGTTTGCGCCTTTTTGCGACAAGACAAGACATTGCACGCAACTTTCCCCCAGACAACAGTTATTTGCAAATCCCGCACGCGGGCGCCCGGCAAGGCCCTGCTGCGGCGCGAACAGGATTTGCCCAAACCCCTGATAAAATGTGACTTTTCCGTTAGCACCGATGACGACACGAGATCTGGTGGCGGGGGACGGGCGTTCCACAACCCGTCGCGGGGGCTGCGGCCCGCGAATCGCCCCCGTCTCGCGCCGGTGCGGCAAATCGGACAAGACAGCTTGCCTTTCCCGGGCCAAGCCGTCAGATTTCGCGCGTCAGCCATGCTGTGCCTTGCCGCAGCCCAGCCAGAGATTGCAGTCATGCAGGAAAAGGCGGGCAGATGGCGGTTTCGGCACAGGCGGGCACAGAGGCACCGGGGGCAGCGGCCGTCCCGGACCGGCGGGCGGGGCGCAAGCCGCCTTCGCCCTGGCGCATCCTGAAACCCGTGCAGGGGCAGATCCGGCTGGCGATGGCGATCTCGGCGGGCTCGGCGCTTGCTGCCCTCGGGGTGATGGTGTCGCTGATGCTGGTGATCCGCGCGCTGCTGGAACGGCCGGACACCATGCCCTGGGCCGCGCTTGGCGCGGCGGCGCTTTGCACCGTCGCCGCCTATGCTGCCCGGCTCGGGGCCTTCAACCAGGCGCATTACGCGGCCTTCCGGCTGGAGCGGATCCTGCGCATCGGTCTGGCGAACCGGCTGGCGCGGGTGTCGCTGGGCTATGTCGAGGCGCAGGGCGCAGGCGCGCTGGCCAAGGTCATCCATGACGACGTGAAGGCGCTGCATGTCTTTGTCGCCGACAGCACGCCGCTTTATGCCCGCGCCTATGTCACGCCGGTCGTGACCTTCGCGCTGCTGTTGCTGTTCGACTGGCGGCTGGCGCTGGTGGCGCTGGCGGTGCTGGCGCTTGGCTGGGGCATCCTGCGCGGGGCGCAGCGGCGGCGGCGCGACATGGTGCGGGCCTATAATGCGGCGCGCGAAAAGGTCAGCGCGGCGGTTGTGGAATATGTGCAGGCGATGCCCGTGGTGCGCAATTTCGACAGCGGCCAAAGCAGTTTCGGCCGCTATCAGGCGGCGCTGGACGGCTATCTTGCGGTGATGCTGGACTGGTACCGCGCCGCGGGCTTTCCGGCGCGGTTCTCCTGGCTGATGCTGGGTCCGATGCCGACGCTGACGCTGGTCTTGGGCGCGGGGCTTTGGCTCAGCGCGATGGGCGATCTGTCGGTGCCGCGCTGGCTTGGCGTGCTTCTGGCCTGCACCGGCATGGCCGAGGCGATGATGCCGATGATGATGCTGCGCCACATGATCGAAAAGGTCGGGCTGAGCGTGGCGCGGATCGAGGAGGTGATGGCCGCCCCCGATCTGGACGCGGCCGGGGCGATGCCGCCCGGGCCGCTCGCCTTCGACCCGGCGGCGCCTGCGCTGCGCTTTGATCGGGTGCGGTTTTCCTATGCGCCCGACCTGCCCCCGGCGCTTGACGATGTCAGTTTCGAGGTCGCGCGCGGCAGCGTGACCGCGCTGGTCGGGCCCTCGGGCGCGGGCAAGACCACGGTGGCGCGTCTGGTGCCGCGGTTCTGGGATGTCACCGCGGGCAAGATCGAGATCGGCGGCCATGACATCCGAACGATCGGCGCCGAGCCGCTGTTGCAACAGGTCGCCTTCGTGTTTCAGGAAAGCTTTCTATTTGCCGATACCATCGCCGCGAATATCCGCATCGGCCGCCCCGAGGCCACCGAGGCCGAGGTGATCGCCGCGGCACGGGCGGCGCAGGCGCATGACTTCATCACCGCGCTGCCGCAGGGGTACGAGACCCGGGCGGGGGAACGCGGCGTGTTCCTCTCGGGCGGGCAGCGCCAGCGCATCGCCATTGCCCGGGCGCTGTTGCAAGATCGTCCGGTGCTGGTGCTGGACGAAGCGACGGCCTTTGCCGATCCGGAAAACGAGGCCGAGCTGATCGCGGCGCTGTCCGAGCTGATGCGCGGGCGCACGGTGATCATGGTGGCGCATCGGCTGGCGACGATCCGCGACGCCGACCAGATCCTTGTCTTCGAGCGCGGCCGGATCGTCGAGCGCGGCCGCCACGCGGCGCTGGTGGGGCAGGGCGGGCTTTATGCAAGGCTTTGGCAGAATTACGAAACCGCGCAAAACTGGTCGCTTGGCGCGGCGCGGGAGGGGATCTGATGGCGGTCATCGGCAAACAACCGGCCGGGCGGTCGGGGGCAAGTTCCTTTGCGACGATGTTCCGGCAACTGGCCGAAAGCGTCGGGCCGGAAGATGCGCCGGGGCTGCGGCGCGCGCTTTTCGGGCTGATCGCGGCGGCGGCGCTGCAGGGGCTCGGGCTGGCGGTGATCGCGCCCCTTTTCACCGCCGCGGCGACGCCGGGCGGGCTTGACCGGGCGCTTTCGTGGTTTGCCGTCCTGCTTTTGCTGATGGGCGCGGCCTCGGCGCTGCGCTGGCGCGCGCAGGGCTTCGATTTCGACGGCCGGATGGTGCGGGCGACCTGGCGGCTGCGCCGACGGCTAGGGGCGAAACTGCGCGAGATCCCGCTGGAACAACTGCAGGACAAACGCGCGGGCGAGATGAACGCGGTCGTGCTCGGCAATGTCGATGAAAACCTGCTTTACGCGCTGACCGTGCTCAATCTGGTCTTTGCCGCCGTCGTCACGCCGTTTTGCGCCGCGCTGGGGCTGATGCTGTTTGACTGGCGGCTCGGGCTTTTGCTGCTGGCGGTGTTTCCGGCGATCGTGCCGCTTTACCGCTGGCGGCGTCCGGCGCTGGGACGCGGCAAGCGCATCCTCGGTCAGGCGCATCAGGAGGCAAGCGCCGATGTGCTGGAATACACGCAAGGCTTGGCGATCCTGCGCGCGGCGGGGCGGGCCGGGGAAAAGGCCGCCCGGCTGTCGCAGACCTTCCAGAAACTTGAGGCGATTCAAGTCTTTGGCCATCGCAAGGGGGCGAAGCCCAATATCCTGGTGGCCAGCGTGGTCGAGCTGGGGCTGCTCGCCGTCCTGATGATCGGGGTTTTTCTGGTGACGCGCGGCAGCCTTGATCCGGCGGCGCTTGGCGCGGTCTTCGTGATCGTGGTGCGGCTCTCCGAGCCGCTTTCGACCTTCATCCTTTACACCGCGATGCTGGAGGTTATGGAGGCCGCGCTGGAACGGATCGGCGCGCTTCTGGCGATGGCGCCCCTGCCGCAGCGGGCCCCCGCCGCGATGCCCGACCGCCATGACATCCGCTTCGAGGCGGTCAGCTTCACCCATGCCCGGGCCGAGGCGCCGACGATCCGCGCCTTCAGCGCCCTGTTGCCCGAACATTCGCTGACCGCGCTGGTCGGGCCCTCGGGCTGCGGCAAGACCACGCTGACGCGGCTTTTGCTGCGCCATTTCGATCCGCAGGAGGGCGCGGTGCAGATCGGCGGGGTGGATCTGCGGCAGATCCCGGCGGAGCGTCTCAACGATCTGATTTCGGTGGTGTTTCAGGACGTTTATCTGTTCAACGACACGGTGCTGGCGAATATCCGCATGGGCCGCCCCGAAGCGACCGAGGCCGAGGTGCGGGCGGCGGCGCAGGCGGCGCAGTGCCTTGAATTCATCGAGCGGCTGCCGCAGGGCTGGCAGACGCCGTTGGGCGAGATCGGCGGCAGGCTTTCGGGCGGCGAGCGGCAGCGCATCTCGATTGCGCGGGCGCTGCTCAAGAATGCGCCGATCGTCGTGCTGGATGAACCGACGGCGGCGCTGGACACCGAAAGCGAGCTGGCGGTGCAGCGCGCGCTTGATGCGCTGGTGGCGCGCAAGACGGTGATCGTGATCGCGCATCGGCTGTCGACGATCGTCGGGGCGGATCAGATCCTGGTGATCGAGGACGGGCGGCTGGCGCAGGCGGGGCGGCATGCCGATCTCTTGGCCGCGGGCGGGCGCTATGCGCGGATGTGGGCGGCGCAGGGGGCGGTGAAACGCTGGTCGGCGGGACGTTGATTTGGGGGGCGTTGATCGGGCTCAGCGCGCCACGATCAGTGGCGTGTGGCTGATCGGATCATCCAGGATCACCGCCTCCAGCCCGAAGACCTGCCGCAGCAGATCGGGGGTCATCAGCCGGGCGGGCGGGCCCTCGGCCACCACCCGGCCCGCCGCCATCACCACCAGATGATCCGCATAGCGGCAGGCCTGGTTGAGATCATGCAGCACGGCGACGATGGTGCGCCCCTGCGTGCGGTTGAGCCGTTGCAGCAGCGTCAGCAGCTCGAGCTGATGCGCGATGTCCAGAAAGGTCGTCGGCTCGTCCAGAAGCAGGATCGGCGTCTGCTGCGCCAGCACCAGCGCGATCCAGACCCGCTGCCGCTGCCCGCCCGACAGCGCATCGACCTCGGCCTGCGCCAGATCGGCCACCCCGGTCGCCGCCATCGCCTCGGCGACGATGCGGGCATCTTCCGCGCTCCATTGCCGGAACGGCCCCTGATGCGGATAGCGGCCGCGCGCCACCAGATCCTCGACACTGATCCCCGAGGGCGCCTGCGCGCTTTGCGGCAAAAGCCCGATCTGCCGCGCCAGCGCCCGCGCGGGCAGCCGCGCGATGGCCTGACCATCCAGCAGCACCTGCCCGGCCTGCGGCGGCAAAAGATTGCACAGCCCGCGCAGAAGCGTCGATTTCCCGCAGCCATTCGGCCCGAGGATGACGGAAAACCGCCCCTCGGGCAGCGCAAGCGTGACATCGGCGCAGATCTTCCGCCCCGCATAGCCCAGCTGCAGCGCCTGCGTGCGCAACCGGCTTTGCGCCCCGGTCGCCGCGGCGATTTTGCCTTCGTCCCTCATCCCCTCTGCCCCGCGAGTCCCTGCCGTGTCAAAAGCCAGATCAGATACAGACCGCCCAGCACGCCGGTGACCTGACCGACCGGCAGCGTTGCCCCGACGGGCAGGACCCGGGTCAGCAGATCGGCCCCGGTCAGCAGCAGCGCCCCCATCAGCGCCGCGCCGAAAAGCGGTTGTTCGACCGTTCGGCCAAGCCGTTGCGCCAGCTGCGGCGCGGCCAGCGCGACAAAGGCGATCGGGCCTGCCGCACTGGTGGCCAGCGCGACCAGCAGCAGCGCGGCCAGAAGCATCGCGCCCCGCACCCGCTCGACCGCGACGCCAAGCGGCCCGGCCAGATCGTCGCCCATCGCCATCAGGGCAAGCGGCCGCATGCCGAAAAGCATCGCGGGCAGCAGCAGCGCAAGCCCCGCCCAAAGCGGCCAGACATGGCCCCAGTTGCGCCCCTCGACCGAGCCCGCCAGCCACAGATTGGCCGAGATCGCGGCGTCCAGATCGCCCTTGACCAGCAACAGCGCGTTCAGCGCGCTCAGCATCGCGCCGACGCCGATCCCGGTCAGCACCAGCCGATGGGCACCGACGCGGCCGTTCTTGCGCGCCAGAAGATAGACCCCGGCCCCGGTCAAAAGCGCCCCGGCCATCGCCGCGGGCACGACATCGGCCCCCGTGCCGCCAAAGGCGATGATCTGCAACAACGCCCCCGAGGCCGCGCCGGCGGTGAAGCCGATCACATCGGGCGAGCCCAGCGGGTTGCGCGCGATGCTTTGAAACACCGCGCCCGAGGCGCCAAGCGCCGCCCCCGCGCCCAGCGTGACCAGCAGCCTTGGCAGCCGGATGTCGAAGACCGCATGGGCAACCGCGCGCCCGGGCGCGGCGCCGGTCAGCAGCTGCCACAGATCGGCCGGGCTGACCGGAATCCGCCCCTGCAACAGCGCGGCGATGGCGCCTGCCACAAGCAGCCCCGCCAGCATCAGGTTCAGCCCCAGCCCGCGCCGATGGAGCCGCAGCGACCAGCGCCGATGCCGCAGCGTGATCCGGGCCGGGCCGCTCACAGCCCGCCCATCCGCAGCCGCCGCGCCAGCGCGATGAAGATCCCGCCGCCGATCAGCCCCGCCATGATGCCAAGGTCGATCTGCCCCGGCGCGCCGATCACCCGTCCGGCCAGATCGGCGAAAGCCACCAGCGCCGCGCCGGTCAGCATCGAGGCCAGCAGCAGCGGCCGATGCGCCGGTCCGGCGATGGGCCGCGCCAGATGCGGCGCCGCCAGACCGACAAAGCTGATCGGCCCCGCCGCCGCGGTGGCCGCGCCCGCCAGCACCACGATCACCGCCGCGGCGGCAAACCAGATCCGCCGCGGATCGGCGCCAAGGCTCTGGCCGAACTCTTGCCCCAGCGCCAGCGCATCGAGCGGCCGCGCCAGCGCCAGCGCCGCGCAAACCCCCGCCGCCCCGATCGCCGCCGTGGGCCCCAGCACCGCCCAGCCGCGCCCCTGCAGCGACCCCACCGCCCAATGGCGGAACTGATCGAAGATCGCCGCCTCGGCATTGACGGTGATCACCCGCGTCAGGGTCAGAAGCACGATCGAGAGCGCCGCCCCGGCCAGCACCAGCCGCACCGGATCATGCCCGCGCGCAAGCCCGCCGAGCCCGAAAACCGCCGCGCCCCCCAGCGCCGCCCCGAAAATGCCCGCCCAAAGCGCTGCCGTCACCTCGACATGGCCAAAGATCGCGATCTGACAGACGATCGCCAGCGTCGCCCCGGCCGAAATCCCCAAAAGCCCCGGATCGGCCAGCGGATTGCGCGTCAAGGTCTGCATCAACGCCCCCGCCGCGCCAAGCGCCGCCCCCACGACCAGCGCCAAGAAAGCCCGCGGCAGGCGCTGCTCGCGCACCAGCAGATGCGCGCCGTCGCCCGGATCAAAGGCGCTCAGCGCCGCAAGCGTCACCCGCAGCCCGATCTCGCGCGGGCCGATGAAGGGGCTGGCCAACGTGGTGCAGAGCAGGAAAAGCAGCGCCGCCCAAAGCAGCAGGCGCGGACGCGCGCGGGGGGCTTGCATGATCACGCCCCGCCGAATTGCTGCGCGATGCCCGCCACGATCTCTTGCGCGCTGTAATAATCGATCCGGAACGAATTCGGCCCCAGCCCGTAGACCTGCCCGCTGCGGACCGAGGGCAGGTTGGCGAGGATCGGATCGGCCAGAAACCGGGCGGCATCGGCCCCGGTGCCCGAAAGCAGGAAGGTCGTCTCGGCCTGCAGCGCGGTCAGATGTTCATAGCTGGCGCGGACGAAATCGGCCGAGGCCGTCGCGCCGGTCTCCTGCCAGCTCTGCGGCGGATCTTCGAGGGTGAAGCCCAGCCGTGCCAGCAGCTGGCCATGCACCCCCGTCGCGGTGGCGATCGGATTGGGGGCGCCTGCGCCGTTGTAGCTGATGATATTGGCGCGGCCCGCGGGCAGGATCAGCCGCTCCCGCGTCGCCTCCAGCTCTTGCGTGAAGCCCGCCAGAAGCGCCCCGGCCTCGGCGTCGCGGCCGGTGGCGCGGCCGAGCTGGCGCGACAGCTCCTGCCAGTCCAGCGCGCCGTAATCGAGCACCAGAACCGGCGCCACCTCGGCCAAAGCCTGCCGATGCGCCAGCGCGGAATCCGCGCCCCCGGCGGAAACCACGATCAGATCCGGGGCAAGCGCCCAGACCGCCTCCAGATCGACCGACCCGGCAGGCCAGAGCTTTTCGACCCCGCGGGTTTCGGCAACCGCCTGCCATTGCGCGAAAAACCCGCCATGCGCGGTGGTGGCGGAGCCGATCAGCGGTGCCCCGATCGCCAGCAGGCTGCCCGAGAGCGTGACCGAGCTTGAAAGCACGCGCGCGGGCGGGGCAGGCAGCTCCGTCGCGGAGCCATCGGCATTCTCAAGCCGCCGCGGCCAGCCCTCGGCGGTGCGGGCGTGCGCGGCCCGGCCGGGCAAGGCGCTGGCGCAAAGACTGGCGATCAGAAAATGGCGACGATTCATGCTTCCTCCGCGCCCGGGGCAGGGCGCCGAAGCCCGCGTCCGGCATTGCTTGCCCCGGCCTTAATTGCCGAGCAAAATACTAAGATAATCAGGCCCGTCAAGCTTTGCCTGGCCTTGCGGTGCAGCCGGGGCGGGATCGGCGGTGTCAGACATGCCCGCCGCGACCAAATTGCAACAAGCCTAGTCTTTTTGTCAGGAATCGCTTTCCGCCGCCGCCGGATCGCGTAAACGTGACGGCCCGGCCCCAGCCTTGCGGCCGGGCCGTCCCATACCGATGCCAGCCGTTTCACGCCAGCCGTCGCCATTTCAAGGAAAGCAGCATGAAACGACTGAAAGGAGCGCGCCTTTTGCGCGGCGCGAGCATTGCGGCCCTGTGTGTTCTCAGCCCGCAAACCGGGTTTGCCGAGGAGGCCGCCGAGGAAAGCTTTTCGCTGGGTACGATCGTCATCACCGGCGAAAAACTGGCCCGCAGCCTGCAACGTACCGCGTCGTCGGTGAGCGCGCTCGACGCCGCCGCCGTGGCAAAGGAAAACGAGGCCGGCAAGGACAGCCTTGCCAAGGCCGCGGAGGGGATGGCGAACGTGACCACTCCCGCCGCGGGCGGTCAGGGCGGGGCGCCGACGATCCGCGGTCAGGACAGCGAGGGGCCGAACTCGGGCGCCACCGCGTTTTTCGGCGGCACCGTGCCGCGCATGGCGGTCAGCGTCGACGGCCATTACCTGACCTATAACGAGCTGGTCTGGAGTTCGGCGGCGATCTGGGATGTCGACGGCATCGAGGTGTTCCGCGGCCCGCAAACGGTGACCCAGGGCGCCAACAGCATCGCCGGGGCGATGATCGTCACCACGAAAGACCCGAGCTTCACCCGCGAAGGCGCGGTGCAGCTGCAATATGGCAGCGACAACCGCCGCCGCGTCTCGGCAGTGGTCTCGGGGCCGGTCGCGACCGATCTGGCGGCACGGCTTTCGGTCGATTACTCTGCCCGCGACACCTATATTTCCTACACCAACCCCGCCTTTGCGCCGGGGGGCACCGAGCAGGATTTCGACGCCAGGACCCTGCGCTTCAAGCTTTTGTGGCAGCCTGCGGGGCTTTCCGGGTTCGAGGCGAAACTGAGCTTCGCCCATATCGACACCAGCCGTCCGACCTGGGAAGCGGCGATGGCGCCCTATGAGGATCTGGCAAGCACCGTCACCGGCAACCCGAGCTGGGACGTGCGCAGCAATGCCACCGTGCTGGATCTGAGCAAGGATTTCGGCAATGGCGTGAAGATCGTCAACAGCTTGCGCGTCGCCGACGTGCAGACCTCGCGGATCACCGAGCCGGTGACCTCGGGCAGCGCCGAAAACGATCAGGACATCGTCTCGAACGAGACCCGGTTGACCTTCGGCGACGAGATGTCGCAATTCAGCGGTCTGGCGGGGCTTTTCCTGTCCTCGACGAAGACCGACGAGACGCTGAACCTGCGCGGCTCGAGCGTCTATGAGGACGAAAAGCGCAGCACCGGGGTTTTCACCGAGCTGAACTATCGCTTCGCCCCCGACTGGATGGTGACCGGCGGGCTGCGCTATCAGCGCGACAGGGTGGAGCGGCGCGGCACCTCCAGCTTCACGCCCGACGTGCTGGATTATGACCGGACCTTCGATGCCTGGCTGCCGAAGCTCGCGCTCACCCATGACCTGAACGACACCACCAGCATCGGCGCGATGGTCAGCAAGGGCTACAACCCCGGCGGTGTGACGCTTGGCTTCGTGTCGAAGGACTATGTGACCTTCGAGCCGGAAACGGTCTGGAACTACGAGCTTTTCGGCCGCACGAAACTGTTTGACGAGCGGCTCGACCTGACCGGGAACCTGTTTTACAGCCGGATGAAGGATGCGCAGCGCTATGTGACCTCGGTGATCGAGGGCGGCTATACCGATGCGGTGACCGTCAATGCCGACAAGGCGGAATCCTACGGGCTGGAGCTGGGCTTCAGCTTCGCGGCGCGCGACGATCTGACCCTGCGCGGCAATCTTGGCCTCTTGCACACCGAAATCGTCAGCTTCGAAAATGCACTGGCCGATTACGAGGGGCATGAGTTCGGCCGCGCGCCCAGCCGCACGCTCAGCCTCGGCGCGGATTGGGCGATCCGTCCCGATGTGACGCTGGCGGGCACGGTGCGCTATACCGACGCCTATTTCTCGGACGACACCAATGCGACGGCGCTGCTGATCGACGCGCATACCGTGGCCGATGCCCGGGTGACCTGGACCCCGCGCGAGGATCTGTCGCTCTTCGCCTATGTGAACAACATCTTCGACGATCGTTCGGTGACCAACCTGCGGTCGCTGCAAGGCACGTTGCAGGGCACGGTGGTCGATCCGCGCTCGGTCGGCGTCGGCCTGAAGATGACCTTCTGAACGACAGCCCGGCCCCGGGACGATCCTCGGGGCCGGGCATTTGCGGGCGCCCGCCGGATCAGGGCAGCAGCGCGTCAAGCGGCCGGTCGGCGGCCCCGGCGCTGGCGAAGGCGGCAAAGCTGCGCCCGACCGCCGCCACCAGCGCCGCGACATCGGCGGCGTCGTAATGGGCGTGGCGATAGCTCATCATCACGCGCAGCCCGCGGTCGCCCTCGATCACGTCCTCGACCACCTCGAACTGCAGGCCAAGCACCGATCCGGCCTTGTCGGGATCGACCTGGCGGAAGCGGATCGGCCCCTGCGGCCCCGGCAGCGCGCCGTTCAGCCGGTTCTGGGCGTGGATCTGGATGAAGACCTCGAACATATGCGCATCAAGGGGCGCGGTGCCGCCCGACAGCGCCGCTTCGACCAGATCGATCGGGATTTCGCTGTGCGGCATCGACGCGGTGATCCGGTCGCGCACCGCGGTGATCAGCGCGCGCGGGGTCGCATCGCCGGGGGCGCGCAGGCAATGCGCGGTGACGGTGGTGAAATAGCCGATCGTGTCGAACCAGGCCGGATCGGTGCGGCCCGCGGCCGAGGTGCCGATGGTCAGCGCCTCAAGCCCGGCCAGCCGCTGCAGCGCCGCCGAGATCGCCGCATAGACGGTGTGAAACAGCGAGGCCGAGCAGGTCTTTGCCAGCGCATGCAAGCCGGTGCAGACCGCGGGCGGCACGGCGATCTCGCACCAGCCGCCCGCGGTGGCATCTTCCGGGGTCGCGGGCAGCGGCGCGGCGCCCGGGGCGCGGATCGGCTGCGGCGGCGGCGCGTCGCGCAGCGCCGTGACCCAATGTTCCAGCGACCGCGCGTCGATGCCGGCGCGGGCCTGGGCGCGGGCGAAGGCGTGAAACGGCGCGACCGGGCCGGGCCAGTCCGGGGCCTGTCCCGCCGCGCGGGCGGCATAGGCGCGGGCCAGCTCGGCCATCATCAGGTTGACCGACCATTCGTCGAGCACGACATGATGGAACAGGAAGGACAGGATCTGTCCCCCGGCGGTGCGCAAAAAGCGCAGCCGCAACGGCAGCTCTTGGGCAAGATCAAAGACATGCCCGGCTTCGGCGGCCAGCACCGGCGCGGCGTCGATGACCGGGCCCGAGGCGCGGAACCAGTCCAGCCGGTCGACCTCGGCCATCGGCACGGTCTCTTGCAGCACCGTGTCGCCCTCGGGCCGGAACCGGCTGCGCAGCGCCGGATGCCGTTCCAGCAGGTCGCGGAAGGCGGCGGCGAAGACCGTCTCGTCGACCGGGTCAAGAAAGCGCAGCACGAAGGGAATGTTGAAGGCCGGGCCATAGCCGAGCGCGGCGTGGATCTTCCACAGCGATTGCTGCGCAAGCGAGAGCGGCGCGCGGTCGACAGGGTCGGGCGCGCTGCGCCGGATCTCGACCGGGGCTGATGGCGCCGGGGCGGGCTGGGCCAGCGGCGCCAGCGCGGCGGCGGTCGGATGGGTGAAGATGTCGGCAAAGCGCAGCGCAAGCCCGTGTTCGGCGGCGAGCTGGCCGATCACCCGCGTCGCCACCAGCGAATGCCCGCCCAGATCGAAGAAATCGCAAGCCGCGGTCATCTGCGGCGCCTCGAGCGCGGCGCGGAAGGTATCAAGGATGATCGCCTCGATCCGGGCCAGATCGGTTGCGGGCTCGGTCTGCGCCTGCGGGGCCAGATCCGCCAGCAAAGCTGCGCTTTCCGGCAGGTCGGCGGCGATCGGATGGCGGATCAGCGCGAGCGCCGCGGCCCCGGGCGCCAGCGCCAGCACGAAGCGCAGCGGCGCGCCCCGGGCCAGATCCCAGGGCTCGGCGGCGACCGCCGCGATCGCCGCTTCGGCCTCGGGGGCCGCGCGCAGCGCCCGCAGCCAGAGATCGGGCCCGCGCGGCGCAAGCGCGACCCGCAGCGCGCCGCTGGCGTCGAAATGATAGCGCCGTGTCAGCTCGGGGCGGGCCAGCACGCCCTCTACCAGCGCGGCGATGACGGCGCCGGGCTCGCAGCCGGGCAGGGGCAGGGTCGCGGTGCAGATCGCGGGGGCAAGATCCGTGGCGCCCTGCTGCGCGGCAAGCCAGATCCGCGCCTCGTCGGTCCGGGCGGGGCGGCTGTGGGAAAGACTGTCGGGGGGCGGTCCGGGTTCGGTCATCATCGTTCCTGCGGTGGGGGGAAAGGGCAGGGCTTGCGCGGCCGGGGCCGGGGCTGGCTGGGGGCGGGGGGAAATCTCGGGGCGGCTCATGCCTCCTCCAGCCGCCCGGCGATCGGCCGGACGGAAGGGACGCGCGGCGGCAGGCGCGGATGGCCCGTGGCGGCGGGGCCTGCCAGCAGCGCCGCAAGCGGGGTTACAGCCGCCCCCTCGGCGCAAGACCGCGCAAGGAAGGGCACAAGCCCGGTGCAGGCCGCGTCGAAGCTCTCGGCCGAGGCCGGGTCGGCATCGATCCAGAGCGCGAGCCCGCTGCCGTCGGCCGCGGCGGCGCAGGTCAGGTTGAACCCGTCGCCCGGGCCCGCGGCCAGCACTTCGCGCCGGGCCTGGCAGCCCGCGAAATGCGGCGGGTCGAACGGCAGCAGATTGACGAGCGGCGAGAAGAAGAAGCGCTCGCCCGCGCCAAGGCCGTGATCGGCGGCCAGCTGCTCGACCCGGTAGCGCCCGTGCCGACGCAGCTGGCGCAGGCTTGCGGCGCTGCGGCCCAGCCAGGCGGCAAGGGTCTCGTCCGGCTGGCGCGTCACCACAAGCGGCAGGATGTTGACGACCAGCGCCGGGATCGTCGCGGCGACACTGCCAAGGCGGCTCATGTAGGGCAGCCAGATCGCCCGCCCGGTCCCGTCTTCGGGCAGATCGCGCACCAGCCAGGCGGCGCAGAGCAGCGTCAGCAGGTCGGGCCAGCCCAGATCCGCCGCCGCGGCCGCCCGCGCCAGCGCGGCGGGCAGTTCCGCGGGCAGCGCGGGTTCGGCGGCAAGCGCGCTGCAGCCATAGTCTTCGGCGCCCTTGCGCAGCACCGCAAGCTTCGGCCCGCCCGCCAGATGCTGCGCCCACCAGCCGCCGTCGCGGGCATGTTGCGGGCTGGCGCGATAGCGCTCTTCCTCCTCCAGATACTGTGCGAAGGGGCGCAGCGGCCCCGGTTCGGCCACCTGCCCGCGGGCCTGCGCATAAAGCGCCGCCGCCCGCCGCTCGATCAGCGCCACGCCATAGCCGTCAAGCCCGATGTGATGGCCGCGCAGATACCACAGCCAGCGCCTGGCCCCGACCCGCAGCAGCCACAGCGCGGCGAGCGGATCCTGCCGCAGATCGATCGGCGCGGCGATGTCGCGTTCCATCATCTTGCGCGCCGTCGCCTCGGGGTCGGATTCGGGATCGGCTTCATAGCGCAGGTCGTGATAGCGCAGCCCCGGGATGCGCGCGGGGTCGATCTGCTGGCGCGGCCCCTCGGGCCCGTCGCGAAAGCGCAGCGCCAGCACCTCGGCCTCCTGCGCCAGCTGGCGCAGCGCCGCGATCAGCGCCGCCTCGTCCAGATCGCCCTCGATCACCGTGCAATGCGCCACGGTCGACAGGGGCCGGTCGGGGTGGAAGCGGAATTCCTCCCAGAAATCGAGTTGCGCCAGCGTCAGGGCGTGCCAGGGGCGCGCGGCGGCCGTCGTCGGATCGGGCATCAGCGGTCCTTCCTTGAGGGTTCAGGCGGGGGTTTCAGGTGGCGGTTTCAGGCGGGGGGCAGGGCGGGCGCGGCGGCGATCAGCGCCGCCACCGCACGGGCGCTGCGCGGCGCCAGAAGCTGCATTGGCGTCAGGGCAGACCCGAAACGCGCGTTCAGCGCCGCGGCGATCGGCGCAAGATCGTCGGGCAAAAGCCCGAGATCGAGCAACGGGCTGTCCGCCGTCGCGCCTGCCCCTGTCGCGTTCCGCGGCCCGAGCCGCTCAAGGTAAAGCGCCAGAACCTGCGCCACGAGCGCCGGGTCGGCCTGCGTTTCGGCGACGGGCGCGGGCGTCCTCGGCGGGGCGCTGGCAAGCCGCCGCCCGGCGGCGCGATCCGGTTTGCCGTTGGCGGAAAGCGGCAGGTCTGGCACCGGCACGAAGCGGTCGGGCAGATGCGACGGCGGCAGGGTCTGGCGCAAAAAGGCGCGCAGCGCGCCGGAGGAGATCTCGGCCCCCGCGCGGCAGGCATAGACCGCGGCCAGCGTCGTCTCATGCCCGTCGCCCGAGACCAGATCGACCACCATCGCCGCGCGCAGCCCCGGATGCGCGGCCAGCGCGGCCTCGATCTCGGCCAGGCTGACGCGCACCCCCCGCACCTTGACATGGCTGCCGAGGCGGCCGGAAAACAGGATCACCCCGTCCGCCCGCCATCTGCCCAGATCGCCGGTGCGAAAGGCCCGCCGCGGTGGGCCCGCAGCCCCGGCCAGAGCGATGAAATCGGTCTGCATCAGGCGGCCGTCCTCCAGATAGCCAAGCGCAAGACAATCGCCCAGCGTGTGGATGCGACCGGGCACGCCGGGCGGGCAGGGCTCGCCCAAAGGGTTGCAGATCCGATATTCGGCGCCCGCCAGCGCCCGGCCATAAGGGATCGTGTCCAAGTCGCTTTCGGGCACGGTGTCGATCTCGTGCCAGATGCTCCAGATCGTCGTCTCGGTCGGCCCGCCCAAGGAGACAAGCCGCGCCCCGGGCAGCTCCGCGCGCAGCCGGGCGATGACCGCGGGCTTGATGTAATCGCCGCCCTGCGCCACCAGCCGCAGCGTCGCCAGCTGGTCGGGCCGGGCACAGGCGAGCAGCATCTCAAGGATCGCGGGCACGGAAACCCAAAGCGTCACCCCGTGCATCGCGACCAGCCGCGCCCAGTCCATCGCATCCTTTTCCTGCGCGGGCAGAACCAGCGTCGCCCCGGCGCAAAGCGTGCCGAAGACATCGAAAACCGACATGTCATGGTGCAGCGGCGTGACCGAAAGCAGCACATCCGCGCCGGTCACCTGCCAGGCCCGCAGCGATTGCGCCAGCACGTTCGCGGTGGCGCGGTTGTTCAGCACCACGCATTTCGGCGTGCCGGTGCTGCCCGAGGTGAAGAGGTAATAGGCCGGATCGCGGCTCAGGCTGCGCGCAGCCAGCGTCGCATCGTCGGGCAGGGCGCCGCCAGGCCTGCGCAGCGCCTCGGGCCCGATCGCGGCGCAACCGGCGATGGCGCGCTGCGACACCACCAGCGCCGGGGCCGCGCGGGAGAGCAGCTGATCGCGCCGGGCGGGCGGGGCGGCGGCGTCGATCGGCACCCGGATCACCCCGGCCATCGCGGTGGCAAGCTGCAGCGCGACATGATCGGGGCCGCGCGGCAGCTCGATCGCCACCACGTCGCCGGGACCGATGCCCTGCGCGGCAAGACCGGCCAGAAACGCTTCGACATCGCGGCGCAGGTCTTCATAGCTCAGCCGCCTCTCGCCGCAGATCAGCGCCGTGCCCCGGCCCGCGCGCAGCTGCGCGGCAAGGCGCGGCAGATGCGGCACCGGATCGGGGATTTCGGCGCTCTGCGCGGGCAGCGCGACCGGCACCAGCGGATCGGGCAGCACCAGCGCGCCTGCCGTGCAGATCGCCGCCAAAGCTGCCGCGATCGCGTCCAGCATCGCCACGACGGTTTCGGGCGCCAGCGCGGTTTCGGCGTAATCGGCGGCAATCTCGATCCCGCCCCCGGCCGCGCGCAGCAGCCGCAGATCCAGCGCGACCTGCGGCGTCTGGGTCAGTCCGGCGACCTCGCGCAGCGGGGCAGAGGGGTCGGGCAGCGGCCAGTTCAGCCCGTTCGTCAGCACGACAGGCAAGGCCAGCGCCGCGCCGGTGCGGGCCAGCAACTGGCGCGCCAGATCGACGCCCGACAGGCTGGAATGGGCCAGCGCCCGCATCGTTTCCGCCTGCAGCGCCGCGGCCCGCGCGGCGGCCGGACCCGGGCCGACGGCATGGTCGATCACAAGGAAGGAAGAGCGGTTGCCAAGCCCCGTGCGGTCCAGCGCCGGGGCGGTGGGCAGGCCGACGCACAGCCGCAGATCGGGGGTGAACCGCGCCAGCACCTCCAGCACGGTGAAGCTCAATAGCGTGTTCAGGAACAGCTTTTCCCGCGCGGCGATGCGGCGCAGCGACGCCACCTGCGGCGCGTCGATCCGTCTTTCGCAGCGCCGCCGCCGCGCCGGGCCAAGCTGGTCCAGCGGCAGGCGCCAGGGCAGCCGCGGCGGCTCTTCGATCCGCGCCAGCGCCGCGGCCCAATAGGCGGTATCGGCGGCCCGCTGCGCCGCATCCATCGGCGCGCTGCGGGGCGGGTCGGCGGTCTCCTCGATCCCGGGCGGGGTGGGGGCCAGCATCTGGGCGCAGATCTGCGCGATGGCCGGACCATCCAGCGCCAGCGCGTCGAATTTCACCGCCAGCGCATCCGCTTGCCCCGCGGGCATCCGCAGGGCAACGACCTGCCAGAGCGCGTCGTCAAGCGGGCAGGGCGCAGCGGCGAATTCCTCCCAGAAAGCGTCAAGCCGCGCCGCGGCATCGGGCGCCCGGGTCAGATCCAGCGTGGTCCAGGGCAGCTCGATCCGGGGCAGGCAGTGCTGGCGGCCGGTGGCGGCCTCGACGCGCAGCCGCAGCGCGGGATGGGCCGCGACAAGCTGCGACAGCCGTTCGCGCAGCGCCGCCGGGTCAAGCGTGCCGCGAAACAGCCGCGCCTCCTGCATCGCCACGCCGCCCAGCGGCAGCACCGTCTCGCGCCCCGTCAGATAGGCCCGTTGCAGCGGCGCCAGCGGCCAGCTGCGCGGCGGCACCGGCGCCTGCGCCAACGCCCGCAACCGCCCGAGCACCCGGGCGAAAAGCGCCTCGGTCCAGGCGCGGTCCAGCAGGTCAAGCCGGATGTCCCAGTTCAGCAAGATCCCCTCGCCAAGCCGGGCGATCTGCGCATCCAGCGCTACGCCCGGCCCCTGCGACACGCTCCAGACCAGATCGCCCAGCACGCGCCGCGCCCGGTCGCTCAGGATCGAGCCGCGCGGATGGTCCAGCCCGGCGGTGAAGACGACCGGCGCCGCGGGCATCCGGCCAAGCTGCCGGGCAAGATCGCGCAGCAGCTGGGGGCCGGGGCAGGCGGCCTGCGCGATGCCCTGCACCAGCCCCGCCTGCACCCGCGGCGCCAGCGCGGACAGATCGTCCTGCAGCCCCGCAAGGCCCAGAAGGGTGAAGTTCGAAGCCTCGCCGATCTCCGGCTCCGCCGCGTCGCGGTGAAAGAGCGGCACGGTCAGGCGCAACGCCGTCTGGCCGCAGGCCCGGCCAAGTTCCTGCGCGAAAACCGCCAGCGCCAGCGCCGAGGGCGTCACCCGCAGCGCCCGGGCCTGGGCGAGAAATCCGCGCGCCTGCGCCGGATCAAGCGTCGCCGCCAGCCGCGTGCTGCGCGCGCGGCGGTCATGGGGCGCGGCATCCGGGGCGGGCAGGCGGGGGGGCTCGGGCAGGGTGGCCAGACGGTCCCGCCACCAGTCCCGCGCCTGCGCCAGGGCCTGCGCATCGAGCGGCCGGTCGGGTCGGTCGGCGGGGTCCGGGGCGGGCGGGGCCTCCTCCGGGCCGTCCTCGTAAAGCTGCGCCAGATCGTCCAGCAGCGCGGGCAGGCAGGAGGGATCGGCCGCCACCATGTCAAGATCAAGATGCAGCCGGTGCCCGCCCCCGGGTAGCAGGCTGAGCGTGGCCTCAAGGGGTTGGCCCGCCGCCAACGGCAGGCGCTGGTGGGTCTTGTCCTCGCGCAGCCGTGCCAGCGCCGTCTCGACCGCCTGCGGGTCACGCCCGCGCAGGTCGTGCTGGCGCAGCGCATGGCCGGGGCCGGGGGGCACGATCGCCGCCCGCCCCTCGGCCGAGACCGAGAGCCGCAGGGCCGGATGCCGCGCGATCAGCGCCGCAAAGGCCTGCGCCAGCCGCGCGGGCGCAAGCGGGCGCGCCGCGTTGCGGGGTTCAAGTTCGACATAAAGATGCGCCGAAGGCGCCTGCGGATCGCGCCCCCCGGCATGTCCGTTGATCCAGCAAGCGGTCTGCATCGGCGTCAGGTCAGGCATCGGATCTCACCCAGTTGACATTTGTTGATATAAATACTCAACTATAGCAGCCCGTCAACCTGTGGCCTGCGGGCGCCGGACCGGAGACCGGATCCGGGCGGCACTGACAGCGGAGGCGGGCCCAGGCCGCCCCGAACGGACCGATTTGCAATGACCGATTTCACCCCCTGGCCGGACGACCTCGCGCAGCGTTACCGGCAAAAGGGCTACTGGCTGGATGCGCCGCTGACGCGCGGGCTGGAAACCCAGGCGCGGCAGCGGCCCGAGGCCTGCGCGATCCGTTGCGGCGCGCGCGCGATCAGCTATGGCACGCTGGACCGGATGGCCACGGCGCTGGCGCGGCGGCTTCTGGCACGGGGGCTGCGCCCGGGCGACACGGCGCTGGTGCAGCTGCCGAACCGGGCCGAGTTCTTCGTCACCTTCCTTGCGCTGCTGAAGGCCGGGATCACCCCGGTCAATGCGCTTTTCAGCCATCGCGCGCTGGAGCTGCGGTCTTATGCCGAACAGCTGCGGCCGAAGCTGCTGATCGCCGCGCGCAGCCATCCGCTGTTTCACGACGACCGATTCGCCGCCGAGTTGCGCACGCGCTCGGACCGGCTGGCGCTGTGCCTTTATCTCGACGATCCCGACCCGGTGCGGGATCTTGCCGCCTGGGCCACGCCTGACGGGGCCTGGGATGGGGGGCCGCTGCCCCGGATCGATCCCGGCGCGGTCGCCTTTTTCCAGCTTTCGGGCGGCAGCACCGGCACGCCGAAGCTGATCCCGCGCACCCATAACGATTACGATTATTCGATCCGGGCCAGCGCCGAAATCTGCGCGCTGACGCCGGATACGGTGTTTCTTTGCGCGCTGCCCGCGCCGCATAACTACGTGCTCAGCTCGCCCGGCGCGCTTGGCGTGTTCCATGCCGGCGGCACCGTGGTGATGGCCCCCAACCCCGAACCGCAGCTCTGTTTCGAGCTGATCGCGCGGCATCGGGTGACGATGGCGGCGCTGGTGCCCTCGGCGGTCGGGCTCTGGCTGGAGGCGGTGCGCGACGGGCTTGCCGTGCCCGAAAGCCTGGCGCTGCTGCAGGTCGGCGGCGCCAGTTTCGCCGAGGCGCTCGCCCGGCAGGTTCCGGAGCTGCTGGGCTGCGCCTTGCAGCAGGTCTTCGGCATGGCCGAGGGGCTGGTGAACTACACCCGTCTGGACGATCCGCCCGAGCGCATCTTCACCACCCAGGGACGGCCGATCAGCCCCGATGACGAGATCCGCGTGCGCGATGCCACGGGCCGCGATTGCGCGCCGGGCGAGACCGGGCAGCTCTGGGTGCGCGGGCCCTATACGTTCCGCGGCTATTTCCGCAGCCCGGCACAGAATGCCGCCGCCTTCGATGCCGAGGGCTTCTATCACAGCGGCGATCTGGTGCAGCGCGACGCCGCGGGCTATCTGCGCGTCGTCGGCCGGGTCAAGGACCAGATCAACCGCGGCGGCGAGAAGATCGCGGCCGAGGAGATCGAGGCGCTGTTGCTGCGCCATCCCGAGGTGGTGCAGGCGGCGCTCGTCTCTGAACCCGACCCGCGGCTGGGCGAGCGCAGCTGCGCCTGTCTCGTGTTGCGCCAGCCGCTGCGGCCGGTCGTGCTGCGCCGCCATCTGATCGCCGCGGGCGTGGCCGATTACAAGCTGCCCGACCGGTTCGCCTTTCTTGAGGCGATGCCGCTGACCCCGGTCGGCAAGATCGACAAGCGGGCCCTGCGCGCCGCGATCCTGCCCGCCGCGGATGCCCCCCGATGACCCCTGATCCCCAAGGAGAGCCGAATGACCCTGACTGCCCATACCGACACCGCCGATCGTGACTGGCTTCTCGCGCGCCTCGGTGCGCTTTTGGAGGACGAGGGGCCGATCGACCCGGCCGAGAGCCTGATTTATTATGGGCTGGATTCGCTGCGGGTGATGACCCTGGCGGCCGAGCTGAAGGCGCGCGGCATCGCCGTCAGCTTCGAGGATCTGGCCAGCGCGCCGACGCTGCAGGCCTGGGAGGCGCTGATCGCGGCGCGGCGCGGTGGCTGAGCCGCACCCGGGTCTGGCGGGCTGGGAACGGCCGCTGGCGCAGCTGCGGGCGGCGCTGCCCGGCTGTCGGGCCGAGATGCGCCCGGCCGCGCCGGTCCCGCCCGGGGTGCCGCGCCTGCGCCGCCGGGCAGAATATCGCGCCGGGCGGTTGGCCGCCGCCGCCGCCGCGCGCGCGCTTTGCGGCACGCCCTGTCTGGCCGGGCGCAGCGCCAGGGGCGCGCCGGTCTGGCCCGCGGGGCTGTGCGGCGCGATCAGCCATTGCGACGGGCAGGCGATCGCCCTTCTGGGCGCCGCCACGCTTTGGGGCGGGCTTGGCATCGACATCGAGCAGCATCTGACCCCGCCGCTTGCACAGCAGATCGCCTCGGTGGCCCTGACCGCGGCGGAACAGGAGGCCTTCGGCGCCGATCCGCGCTGGGTCGGGCTGATCTTTTCGGTGAAGGAAAGTCTTTTCAAGGCCTTGAGCCCGCAGATCGGGCAAGGCTTCGATTTCGGCGCGGCCGAGCTTTGCCCCGCGACAGCGGCAGAGCCGCCCATGCTGCGGCTGACGCGCGATCTGGCGCCGGGCTGGTTCGCGGGGCGGCGGATCGGGGCGGTGCTTTTGGCCGGACCGGCGGGGGTGATGACGGCCGTTGCCCTGCCGCGCGAGGACGGCAGGGCCGGGGCTCAGCCGCGAAGCGTGGCGCCGCCGTCGATGTAAAGATCGGCCATGGTGATGTGGCCCGCCTGATCCGAGAGCAGGAACACCGCCGCCTGCGCGATATCGGCGGGCGTCGCCAGCTTGCCCAGCGGAATCCCGGTGCGGAACCTGGCGCCATCGCCCGCGATCACCCGCGCCGGGCCCTGATCGTCTGTCCACATCGCCGTCTGCATCGGCGTCAGCGTCGAGCCGGGCGCAAGCACGTTGCAACGCAGGCCCTGCCGCGCCAGTTCCAGCCCGAGGCAGCGGGTCAGCATGGTCAGCGCCGCCTTCGAGGCGCAATAGGCGCCCATCCCCAGCCGCGGAATCCCCGCGGCATTCGAGCTGACCACCACCAGCGCCGCCCCGGGCTGTCGCACCAGCCGCCGCCCGAGCGCCTGCAGCAGATGGAAACTGCCATCAAGGTTGATCGCCATCACCCGGCGCCAGTCCTCGGCCGTCATCTCGAGCAACGGACCAAGCGCCAGCACCCCGGCGGTATGGGCGGCAAGGCCGATCGGCCCCGCCTGCGCCTCGGCCGTGGCCAGCATCGCCTCGATCGCGGCGGGGTCGCGCAGATCGCAGGGCAGCCAGATCCCGGCGCAGGCGCGGATGTCGTCGGGCAGGCTGGCCAGCGCTTCGGCGGTATCGGTGGCAATGACGCGCGCCCCCGCGTCGTGCAGCAGGCGGACGGTTTCGCGGCCGATGCCGCCCGCCGCGCCGGTGACCAACGCCCGGCGCCCGGAAAATCCGCTCAGGCGCATCTTGCCACCTCCCTCAGCGTGGCAAGGGCGTCGCGCGTCGCGATCACCCCGCCACAGGTGCCCGCCACCCATCGCAGCGCCATCTCGTGGCGCCCGGCGTCGAAATCGGCCTGGGCATCGGCGATGGCAAAGGGCTCGATATCGCGCTGGAACGCCTCGGCGGCGGTGGCAAGACAGCCGATATGGGCATAAACCCCGGTGATCAGCAGCTGATCGCGGCCGCGCGCGCGCATCAGGGTTTCGAGGTTCGAACGCTGAAAGGCGCTGTAGCGGTGCTTGGTCAGCACCAGATCGCCCGGCGAGGGGGCAAGGTCGGGCAGAATGTCCTGATGCTCCGGGCGGCGCGACATCCCGGCCCCCCAGAGATCGGCCTGAAGGCCACGGTCGATGCGCAGCTGGGCGCCCTCCTGCGCGGTGTAGAAAACCGGCATGCCACAGGCCCGGGCGGCCCGGGCGAGGGTGGCGATATTGTCGATCACCGCGGGCAGCGGCGCCGCCTCCTGCGGGAAGGGCGCGCAGAAATAGCGCTGCATGTCATGGATCAGCAGCGCCGCGCGGTCGGGCGCGACATGCCAGGGGGCACGGGCCGCGGGCAGCGCCTCGGGGCGGGGCAGGGGATAGGAGAGAATGCCGGGAAGGGCCATCTGGATGTCCTGTGCTCAGTCGTGACGGGGATCGAAGTCATGCAATGCCGCCTCGCGCGGCAGGTCGCGCAATGCCGCGTCCCGCGGCAGGCCGAGCGCGGCCAGAAGGGCGCCGAATTTCGCGCCGGTCTCGGCCGCCTCGGCGCGCGGTTCCGAGCCGAGCACGATGCCCGCGCCCGCATAAAGCCGCGCCTGGGCGCCGCAAAGTTCCGCGCAGCGGATCGCCACATGCCAGTCGCCATCGCCGCGCCGGTCGCACCAACCCACGGCCCCGGCATAGAAATCGCGCTCGACCGGCTCGAGGCTGCGGATCAGCCCGGCGGCCCGCGCACAGGGCAGGCCGCAGACCGCAGGCGTCGGATGCAGCCGCGCGGCCAGCATCACGGCGGGGGTGTCGGGATCCTTCAGCCGCCCGGTGATCCGGGTGCCGATATGCCACATCGAGCGGGTTTTGGTCAGCGCGGTGCCCTCGGGGGTCGAAAGCTCGGCGCAGTCGGGGGCAAGCAGGTCGAGGATGTAATCGACCACCAGCCGATGCTCGCGCTGATCCTTTTCCGACCGGGCCAGCGCCTGCGCCGCCCGGGCATCGGCCTCGCGCTCCTCGCACCGCCGCGCCGAGCCCGCCAGCGGATGGGACAGGATCGTCGCGCCGCGCTTTTGCAACAGCAGCTCCGGCGTCGCCCCGACCAGATGGCGCGGCGCCGCCTGATCGGCGCGCGGCGGCAGCGAGACCTGGAAGGCGGTCACCGACGGATCCTCGCTCAGCCGGGCCAGCACCTCGCGCATCGGGAAGGCCTGCGCCTCCTCGACCAGCAGGGTGCGGGCCAGGACGATCTTTTGCAGCGCCTCGGGCAGGCCGTCTTCGCGGCGCATGATCTCGAGCGCGCGGGCGACGCTGTCGATATAGCCGCGGGCGGGTGGTTGCGGGCGCGGCAGGGGGGCGGGAGGGGGCGGGGTTGCGGGGCGGCCGGGCCCCGTGGCCGTAACGGCATCGCCGGGCCAGACCCCGTCGCCGCGCGCCGCCTGCCACAGGCAGTCGGGCCGGGTGGTGTCGAAGGGCAGGGCCCCGCCGATCACCGCGCCATCGGCCGGGCCGGCAAAGAAGGGCGCCAGGCGGTCGGCCAGGCTTTCGCGCGTGCCGCGCGCAAGCGCCCGGCCCGGGCCCGCGGCGCAGACCCGCCCGGCGGCGTTGCGAAAGGCGAAGGGCTGGTCGAACCCGGCGGGGGCGCCGACATCGGCGCTTGAAGCAAGGGAGGGCATGGTCATGCAGCAAACTCGGCATTGCGCGCGGGGCGTCTCTCGCGCTGGGGTTGTGGTCATGCGCCGCGAAAAAACGCCGATCGCGCAAGGCGATGCGGAGCGGTGCGGGGATCTGCGGGAAGGGTCGCTCCTTCTGTCGTCGGCCCGTGGGGGCCCGACAGAAGCATGCCCCTGCGGGACTTGCTGCCTGCCCGGATCATGTCAGAGCCGCGGCCGGGTTTCAAGATTATAATTTATCAAAACAGTCAGGTATTGGCATGTCCGGCTTCGGGGGCCTTTCGCGCCAGCTGCGGCTTTCGCGGGCGACAGGGTCATGCGATAACCGGCGCAAGGAGACCGCCGCCGATGAAACCCGATGCCGACCGGATCGCCCGGAAATCCCTGCTTCTGGGCAATGTGCCGAAACCGGCGCAGGATCTGATCCTTGCCACGGCGCGCGAACGCGCCTTCGACCGCGGCGACAGTTTCGGCGAGGCGGTGGCCTTCACCGGCGGCGTCTATCCGGTCTCGGCGGAGGCGGCGAGCGATGTCGTGCTGGTGCGGATCGAGACGGCGGAAATCCTGCGCCTGATCGAGCGGCAACCGGGGCTGGCGGTGTCGCTGCTGGCGGCGACCTTCGCGCACCCGCCATGATGGCCAATTGGATCACTGCAACCTGTAGCCCGCCGCCAGCCTCGGCCTCGGGGCCAAGTGTCCGGGCCAGCCAGGTGCCCCAGCCAACGGGCGCCGCCGTTGCAAAGAAGCCCCACAGGACGATCAGCGCGCCGACCGCTACGGGCAGAGGTGCCAGCACGATCATCAGCACGGCAAGCACCGCCATCACCGCAGGGATCGCGATCAGCAGGCCGTAAAGCCGCAAGCGCAGCAGGCGGCCGACCACCCAGGTGCCCGCAAGCCCCGCCAGACCCAAGGCCAGAAAGCCTGCTGAGAGCCGCGGAACGGAAAAGCCGGCCACACCTTCCAGATAGGGGCGCAGATAGGTCAGCAGCGCAAACTGCCCCATGAACAGCAGGAAGATCGACGCCATGCCAAGCGCCACCTGAGGGCGGAGAAGCAACCCGAGAGGATGGATGCGCCTCGCGTCGCGGGGCGGCAGCGAGGGCATGTGGATGTGCTGCCAGACGAGCGCCAGAACCGCGACCGGGACGATCAGCGCAAAAGCCCCGCGCCAGCCGATGATGTCGCCAAGCCACGCCCCCAGCGGTGCCGAAATCGTGGCCGCGATGGCGTTTCCGGCGTTCAGGGCAGCAAGGCCTTGTGGCACCTGATCCATGGGCAGAAGTCGCATCACGGTGGCGGTGGACAGTGACCAAAACCCGCCGATGGCAACGCCCAACAGGGCGCGTCCGACCATCAGCACAGGATAGGCCGGCGCAAGTGCCACGATCAGGACAGAGACAATCAGCAGGATGGTGAAGGCAGATTGCAGCAGCTTGCGGTCAATACCGCGGGTCAATCCGGTGATCGTCAGGCTGGTGATCACGGCAAAAAGGCCGGAGATCGAGATCATCTGACCCGCCCGCCCTTCGCTGACACCAAGGTCGGTTGCGATCGGGGTCAGAAGGCTGTCCGTGGTGCCTGCCGCGAGGAACACGCGCACGCCATTCCCAGGCCCGATCATGCGCCTTTCAGCACCCGGATCAGTTGCGCGAGTCCGGCAGGCGACAGACCCTCGATCCCGCGCAGGCGCCGGCCGTTCACGAGCACGATCTCGACCGGTGTCGTCGCCGCGGGAACCGACGGGACGCTGTTCTCTGGCGTCATCTCGACCGGCAGGAACCCGGTCTCATCTGAAAGGCTCTCGCCTCGCCGCCGGAACTTCGCCCGCCACTGATAGATGTGCTGCCGGGTCAGATCATGACGACGGGCGACATCCGCAACCCACGCCCCTTTCACACCCACCTCCGCCAGGATCGACCGCTTCTCCGCATCCGACCAGCGGCGTCGCCGCTCGACGCCCGTCAAAATCTCTTGCCGCATGATCCCTTCCGCCACAGACGACGTCGGTAACGACGTCAATAACGACGGATGGCTAGACCGAAACCGGCAGCATCAGAAGGCGGCCACAACCGGGTGCTTACGAAAGGTCGGCTTTCGCCGCCGATCGTCGATCGTGGAATTTTTGAGAAAAACGGGACAGGCTGGGGCGTCGAGAAGCGCTCCGGTGGAGAGGAATCGAAGGTCCCGACCGGACGACTGTGCCACCGTTGTCGTCCATCTGGTGGCCGCGTCGCTTTCCGAGGTTTTCCCGGACCAAGCGAAAAGTTGAAAACCGCCTCAGCCTCCCGCAGGATGGGCGTGCCGGTGCGGTGCGGCGGTGACTGCCCTTCTAGCCGCGGCGGTGAGGCGGGCCGATCACCCGGTCCGCCGCTCTCATGCCTTGAGATTTTTTCGCAGACAGGCGATCATGCCACCGCTGTCAGGGGAGGCGGTGTGTGCCCTCAAACCCCTGCCGGTGCGGCGGCCTGAGCACCCGGGCCGTCGGTATGGATGGCGCCAAGGCCGAGGCTTCCAATCCCGATCCAATCGAAGGCGGAGAGCTCTAGATCGCCGTTTCCTTGTTGCCGTGGCGAGCCGCTGGCGAGATCACCTGACCTGAACGATCATAGCGCGGGCCGCGACGGGGGCGATGGTCGGACTGCACGACCGGATGCCGGTCATCCTGAATGCGGACGAGCAAGGCGCGTGGCTGGGCGGTTCCGACGCGGCGGTGTTCCCTCGCTGTCGGGTCGAAGCTGGCGTTCCAACCGGTCGCCCCGTTCGGGTTTCAGGATGACAGCCCCGAGTTGATCGAGCACATCAGCGGATAAGGCGATAGGTGTCGTTCGTTCGTCCGGTGGTGGACAATGCGATGCGCGCACAGAGGATCCGGGTCGCCGTGGCATGGGCACCAGCCGGGCGCAAAAGCGCCCCTTATATTTCTTAGTGCCCCTGGAGGCCGCGGATCATGAGGTCCCAATAATACTCCGCTGCGCCCTCTTGGGTAAGGCGCGCCTCTCGACCTGGGCCGGTGACGGGCATTCCCATGGGTGAAAGGAACAGTTTATGATCATCATGCCTTACGAACAGACTCTCGTTGTGGCTGTTGGCCTGGCCGCTGTCATCGCCGAGCCATGTAATGCCTGCCCCAAACATGCCCCCGACCCGGACGGTTCCCCCGGCAACCTTGTCGCCATTCCGGTAGATGGTTGCAGTGAAGCAATCGCCCGCGATGCGGCGAAAACGGGCCTTAATATCGACATTGCGCGCCTGCAGCTCCTCAAGCGAGCCTTGAAAAAACCTGGCGAGGTAGTCGAATGTCTCGAACAGGAAATCATCACGTTCGGCTTGCGAGAAATCTTTCTTGAGGCGCAGGTTCGACGATCTGGGCATGGGCGAAGGTTCGGGCAATTCGTCGGCAGCGGCGCCCCTCGCCGTCTCGATGAAGTCGTGAGTGACCTTAGGTTGGCCAACGACCTCCAGATCTTCGATTGCGCGGCGGATTTGCCGCGTAACGTCCAGAAACGCCTCATCCCGATCCGGCCATTGTGTGATCGGCTTCCCGTCCTTTGGCGTGACCAAATACTTGGCCAAATCGGTGTGGCCCCACTCGCAAGGACGAAGGATTACGGAGATCAGCCGGGCTGCCCCCTGTCGGTGCCGTTCAAGAGCACGGCCTTTCTCGATTTTGTAGCAGTAGTCTGACGCAAGGAAGTTCGGGCCGACCAAGAGAAGGATTACATCTGCCTCATCGAGTTCTTTCGATATCGTCCAATCAAGTTGGTCACCAGCGAGCAGACGTTTGTCGTGCCAAACATCGACAAGGCCCTGCCGCTTCAGCATCGCAAGGTGAACCTCGAGCTCGTCTCTGAGGGCCTCATCGACATGGCTGTATGAGATGAAGACGCGGGCACCCATGTCATGCGCTCCTTTTTCGGCGGAAACGGTATCGATAAGCCACGACCGTTTTATCGGACTGGATCGGGGGGACTAAATTGCGGAAAAGCGTCCCTCGAATTGGAATGGCGGAGCGTGCTTGAGCGGGTATGCACCCAGTGTAGCTACGGCTATCCGGGGCAGGCGCCGAGTTCAAAAGCACCGCCGCCCTCAAAAAGGTCAACCTGTGAAGAACTGTGCAACCGAACAAGGGTCAGCCCTCAGCGCATGAAAGATCAGCGTCGACGGTAGGTCAGCCGCAATGCGTTCGCAAGCTTGGACGTCAAGATCTCGGACCCGTGCAGAACGCGCCATGCGCTTGCGGCCAGTAGATGGCGCAGAGGATGCCGAGAATGGAGAGAATGGGAAGCGTCAGGGAACGGGGCATTTGTGCCATGTGATCACCTCTAAGAGCGGGCCGCCGCGGCCCGCCCTCAGATAGGCACAAATCCTGTAAGCAAGGTTATGTAAAATGTGGATCGCATCCGATCCTCATTCTTTCCAGAACTGCGGGCGCGTGGCGTAATCCGCGCGGGTTGCGCGAAAGCACCAGCCGCCGGCCCGGGATCGGCGTCAGCACGAAATCCGGCGGCCATAGCTGCGACGGCCCCCGTCATCGTCGGATGCCTCGGCGTCGCTGTTCAGGAACAGAAGCTGGTTCCGGGTGATGATGACCCAAACCCTGATCCCGACCGAGATGATCAACGACGGCGCCGCCTATGGCACCGAATTCCGTCTGCCCAAGGGCAGCTGGATGACCCCCAACGACCGGCGCGTGGCCTTCGCCTACAGCTGGCATTTTCTGGTCTCCTCCTGGACGGAGCTGTGGCGCGGCCTGTCGCGCAGCTACTTCGGGCGCGGCTATCTGGTCGAGCGCTTTGCCGACAGCGTCTATGGCGTCGTGCTGGTCAAGGGCGCGGACGGGCTTCTTGCGGCGGATGCCGCAGCGACCGAGGCACGCCGCACCGCGATCCGCAAGGACCGTCTCGCCAAGGCGGTGCCGAGCGCCGAATGGATGCAGGGCGAACGCGACCGGATCCTGAAGAAAGAAGCGGGCGTGCGGGTGCAGCAGATGTTTGCCGCCAGCACGACCGTGCCGAGCGATATGGCATAGTCGCCGACGGTCATCGCCACCGCGACGGCAAGACACAGAACCAGAAGCGAAACCGTCAGAAGCAAGACGCGTTTCCCCGCCCCGCTCATCACCGCGATGCGCCCCGCCTTGACCGCCTCCATCTGGCTGACCGCCGGATCGGAGGTCAGATAGGCGATCTTGGTGTCGGCCCGGTCGAGGTCCCAGCGGTTGCGGTCGACCTGCGCGGCGACGAAGACGGTGGGAGCGGCGGCCATGATGCCTTCCCAGCCCAGGGTCGGCCATTCCGCCTCGGTCTTGACCGCGTTGGAACCGCCGAGCAGGTCGGCGATGTAGCCCGAAGGCCCATGGCCGCCGCCCAGATAGGCATCATCGGCGGGCGAGGGGCTGGAGAACCAGAACAGGAAGGTCAGATCCTCGCGCGGCGCGAATTCGGCGCGCAGGGCCGCCTCGCGGGCCTTGAAATCGGCGATCACCGCCGCGCCGCGCTCGGCCACGTCGAAGATGCGCGCCATGTCCTCGATCTCCTTGTAGAGGAGGTCCATGGACCACAGATCCTTGCGGACACCATAGGCAGAGCTCGCCGCGCTGCCGCTGGCGTTCTGCGTGTCGGCCTCGGTGGTGCAGGCGCTGGGGGAGAGATAGGTCGGGATGCCGAGCGCTTCCAGATCTTCGCGCCTGGCGACCTTGCTGTCGGGCCCCATCAGCGTCACCAGCATGGCGGGCACGAAATCGGGCTGCTGCGCCAGCACCGCTTCAAGCGTCGGGAATTCGACCGTCAGCACCTCCACCTTGTCATGCGCCGCCGCCAGGTCCGGCAAGACGCTGTTCGGCCAGAAGGCGGTGGCGGCCATGCGGTCCTCGAGCCCCAGCAGGAGCAGGATCTCGGCGCTGTTCTGCCCAAGCGCCACGGTGCGCTCGGGCGCTTTCACGAAGGTCACTTTCTGCCCGCAATTCTCGATGGTGAGGGGATAGCTCGTCCGCTCGGCGAGCGCGGCGGAGCACAGGCAGGAGAGGGCAACGCCGCCAAGAATGGCGGTCTTGAGGGGCAATATGAGGGAGGGTCCGGTTTCCGAGTGAAAGAGTCATTTTTTACCATCCCCGCAGCCGGAGGAACTCAAGAAAGTTTTGCTCAGGAAATGCTGGGTGAAACAGGGCGTCCCCCGCCCCTTCCCCGATGATCCGGCAGCTGCGATGCGGAATGCATTTACTTTCTTGCGAAGCTGAACAAGCATTGCCGAAACATCTTTCGATTGGTGCAATGAAACTCCTGCATGCCCTGACCAACCGACCGCGTGGCCCGTCTGTCGAATGGGGGGGCAGTGCCGGCGCCTTTGCCCTTGCCTTTGCCCTGCGCTTCGCGCTCGAGGGCAGCCTGCCCCCCGGCTACCCGTTCCTGACCTTCTTTCCGCTTGTCTTCCTTGTCGGGTTTTTCCTGTCGACCCGCGCGGGCATCCTGACCGCGGTTGTCTCGGGGGCGGCGGCCTATGCGTTTTTCGTCACCCCCGGGGGGGTGCGCGCGCCGACCGGCCCCGATCTGGTGGCGATGACCTTTTACGGCTTCATCGTCGCGACGGGATTGCTGCTGATCCATCTCATGCGCGTGGCGCTGCGCAAGCTTGATCTTGAACGGGCGGCCTCGGCGCAGATGGCCGAGCAGAACCGGCTGATGTTCCACGAACTCCAGCACCGGGTGTCGAACAACCTGCAGGTGATCGGCGCGATCTTGCGGATGGAGGAACGCAAGATGCGCGACCCCGAGGGGCGGCAGGCGCTGCGGGCGGCGGCCTCGCGGCTGGGCGTGATCGCCGCCGTGCAGCGGCAGTTGCATGACCCGGCGCGACAGGTGACCGAGATCGGGGCGCTGATGCGCGCGACCCTGCCCGAGATCGTCGCGGGCGCGACCCTGCAGGACCGGGTCAGGCTCGACTTCGATCTGGCGCCGCTGCCGGTTCCCGCCGATCAGGCAGGCCCGGTGGCGCTGATCGCGGTCGAGATGGTGTCGAATGCGCTGGAACATGCCCTGCCCGAACGCGGGCGGATCACCGTCACCTTGCGCACGCGGGTGGCGGGGGGCGTGGCGGAACTTGACATTCTTGACGATGGACGCGGCCTGCCCGAGGGGTTCGATGCGACGACGGCCAGCAGTCTCGGGCTGCGGCTGGCGCATCAGTTCTGCGCGCAACTGAACGGCACGCTTGAATTTTCGCGCCGCGAGGGCGGCGGAACCCGGGTATCCCTGCGCTTTCCGCTGGGCGTCGCCGGATGAAAACGCCCCCCCGGGGGGCCGGGGGGGCGCTCTTCGTGAGGGTCCGTTTCCGGTTCAGACCGGCGGCTGGCCGCGCAGGGCACGCGCGATCAGCGCCACGACGAACAGGATCAGGAACAGCACGAAGAGAAGTTGCGCGATCGAGGCCGAGGCCCCCGCGATCCCGCCAAAGCCAAGCGCACCGGCGATCAGCGCCAGCACCATGAATGTCAGGGCCCAACCCAGCATGATATCTCTCCCGTGATGTGGTGGTTGCCGCGGCGCCGTGCCCTGACGCCCGTGGGAAGTGAACGCACAAACGGCCTTCGGGTTCCCGATCAGGTTTCGGCGCGGCGGTGGCGTTCCTCGCCCGCTTCAAGCGCGGCCGGGGGGAAGCTCAGCCGCAGCACGTATTGGCCCGCCTCCGGGCCGCGGCTGAAACTGCCGTCAAGCTGGCTGGCAAAGGCCGCCAGCAGTTTTTCGCCGAACCCGTCCGAGGCGGGCAGCATCGGGCCGGGATCGGTCCCCGCGCCCTCCGGAGCGAGCGTGTTCGTCACCCGCAGCGCCACCGGCCCCTCGGCGGTGCGGGTGAAGCTGACGCCCACCGCGGCGGTGCCGCCCGGCCCGCGCCAGGCGTGCTTGAGCGCCTTGTCCAGCCCCTCGGCCAGAAACAGCGCCAAAGCCACCGCCTGATCTGGGACCAGCCGGATCTCGTCGATGCGCAGATCAAGATCAAACTGCCGCTCGGGCGTCGTGCCGATCTTCAGGACATGCGCCGCGATCCGCGGCAACAGTTCATCGGCGCGGATGTCGGTCTGCCCCGAGGTCAGGTAAAGTTCGCGGTGGATCGTGGCGAGGCTCAGCACCCGTTCCTGCACGTTGCGCATCGCCGCCCGGGCCTCGTCGGTCTTCGCGCGGCGCAGCTGCATGTTCAGGATCGAGGCGATCAGCTGCAGATTGTTCTTCACCCGGTGATGCACCTCGCGCAGCAGCACCTCTTTTTGATGAATGACGTTTTCCAGATCCGCCTCGTCCTGCACGACGGCCCGTGTCATCCGCTCGTAAGCCTCGGCCACGTCGCGCAATTCGTTGGCCGCGCCGGTCAGCCGCAGCGGCGGCAGGCGGCGCTCGCCCTCGGCAAAGGCAGTGATCGAGGCGCGCAGCGCGCGGATCTGGCGCAGCACCTGGCTGTGCGCGGCGATCCAGGCGACGGCAAGGCTGGCCGCCCACATCAGCGCCGGAAAGGCGAAGGGCGGCCAGCCCGACAAAAGCCGTGGCTCGTCCAGCGCATCGGCAGGCCAGGAGGACAACAGGTAAAGCTCGCCCGGCCAGAGCGGCACGACGGCGAAGGCGTGTCTTTCGCCATCGGGTGCCGTGTCCAGAAAGCTCTCGCCGCGCGCGCCCGCCAGATCGCTCAGCGCATGCCCGGCCGGAAGCAGCCGCGCCGCCGCTTCAAGCCCGTTCGTCGCCGTCAGCACCGTCCCCGCCGGATCGAAGGTGACCACGGCCAGCGGCTGCCCGACGCTGCCGCTTGGGGCAAGGCCGCGGGCCTGAAATTCGGATTGCGGCATCGAAACCGAGGCAAAGCCGATCAACGCCCCCGCGTCATCGGTGACGGGCAGCGACAGGTTCAGGATCGAGGTCCCCGACAGCGGGCCGTCCCGGTTCACGGTCAGCTTCGGGCGCGGATTTTCGCGCAGATCGGCCAGCCAGGCGCTGGCGCTCAGATCATGGGGCGCGCCGGTCGAGGCGCAGCGGATCTGCCCGTCAAGCGGCACGAAGCCGAGAAAGGAATAGTCATTTCCCGCTTCTTCGGCGACATGGCGCAGATAAGCCGAACAGGCCGCCGGATCGGTGGCAAGCTGCGGCAGGCTGGCGGCCAGCGCCACCGCGGTGCCGCGCGCCTGCATCAGCAGATCGACCTGCGGCGCCGCGGCCATCAGCGTCTCGCCCAGGATCGCCGCGCGCAGACGGTTTTCGGCCGCGCGCTCGGTGGCCAGGGTCTGCGCATAGCTGAGCACGGCCAGCGGGGTCAGCACCGCCCCCATGATCACCGTCAGCCGCAATCCCAGACCGCCCGTGCCGCGCCGCCACCGGATCATGCCGCCTGCGGCCCCGGTCCCGGTCCCATCCCCGGTGCGGCCGCCCCGGCCGAGGACGAGGGGATCAGCACCGTCTCGCCCTCGGCCAGCCCCAGCAGCTCACACAGCCGCGCCCGCGCCCGGTTCGCCCGGCTTTTCGCCGTGCCGGTGGCCACGCCCATCATCGCGGCCGCCTCCTCGTAGGAATAGCCGTTCGCGCCGACCAGGATCAGCACCTCGCGGTGTTCCGCGGACAGCTGATCGAAGGCGCGGGTGAAATCGGCCATCGCAAGGCGGCCGTCATGCGCGGGATGGGTGACAAGCGTGCCGGCGTGCAGGCCGTCGGGGTCCGGCACCTCGCGCCGGGTCTTGCGCCGCGCCGAATAAAAGGTGTTGCGCAGGATGGTGAACAGCCAAGCCCGCAGGTTGCTGCCCAAAAGGAACTTGTCGAAATTGCCCCAGGCCTTCAGGATCGTTTCCTGCACCAGATCGTCGGCCTCGGTGACATTGCGGGTCAGCGAAATCGCAAAGGCCCGCAGCGCCGGGATATGGCTCGCCAGCTCGTCCCGCGGATCTGTGCGCGGATCTTCTGTGCGCGGATCGGGCCCGGTCATTGTCCCCCCCCGCGCGCTTTCAGCTGCGCCAGCAAATCCTTGAACCGATCCGGAATTTCCGGGTCGAGCGAGGCCTCGAAGACGCGCTTCAAATTCTCGTCGATATCGCGGCGCAGCCCTTCGGCCCGTATGTCGGCCCGCGCGTCGCGCCCGTTTTGTGTGCTCTTGTCCTCTGCCATGATCTTTCTCGCCGCCTGCGTCACTCTTCAGGGAACCAACGCGCCTGTCACGCGTTGGTTCCCCGGAAAACGCGTTTTTGGGAGAAAACGATGATGAGCACCGCCCCCCTCGATCTGTCGCAGGCGATTGCCGCCGAACTGCCCTATCTGCGCCGCTACGCCCGCGCGCTGACCGGCAACCAGACCAGCGGCGATGCCTATGCGGTGGCGACGCTCGAAAGCCTGCTGGTCGATCCCGCGGTGATCGAGGCGGCCGCGCGCCCGAAAGTCGGGCTGTTTCACGCCTTCCATCTGGTCTGGGCCAGCGCCGGGGCGCCGACGGCGGTGCCGGACGAGGGGCTTGCCGCGCGGGCGCAGGCGCTGATGGCGGGGCTGACGCCGAACTCGCGCGAGGCGCTTTTGCTGCAGACGATCGAGGGGTTCGACGCCGCCGAGATCGGCGCGATCATGCAGGTCGAGCCGGAGGAAGTCGGCTCTCTCATCGCCGCCGCGAACCGCGAGATGGCGGCGGCGGTCTCGGGCCGGGTGATGGTGATCGAGGACGAGGCGATCATCGCGATGGATCTGGCCGATATCGTCGCGGGCATCGGCCATCGCGTCACCGGCATCGCGCGCACCCGGGCCGAGGCGGTGACACTGGCCGCCAAGCAGCGCCCCGACCTGATCCTGTCGGACATCCAGCTGGCCGACGCCTCTTCGGGCATCGATGCGGTCAATGACATCCTCAAGGAAATCGGCCCGGTGCCGGTGATCTTCATCACCGCCTTCCCGAAGCTTCTGCTGACCGGCGAAAAGCCGGAACCGGCCTTCCTGATCACCAAGCCCTTCTCGGAAGAGCAGGTCCGCTCGGCGGTCAGCCAGGCGATGTTCTTCGCCTCCACCGAGACGCTCGTGGGCTGACCGGCCGCTGTGATCGCTTCGAAAACCCGCCGCGTTCCGGCGGGTTTTTTCTTTTTGTCCAAGGCGTTGCAAAATATTTCGGAACCATGTCCGGGCTGATGCGTTTCCTTTTTACTGACGCCGAAGACATCGGCATTCATGCGAAAGGAAAACTGAACATGATCCGCAAGGTTCTTGCCGCCACCACCGCCCTCTTTCTGGGCACCGCTGCCATCGCCGCGACCCCGGTGCAGGAAATCGACGTCCAGGCCGATCTGACCGCGATCTCGAACCCGAAGGCCGCGCTTTACTGGGGCCATCTGGCCTATGACCTGAAGGCCGCGATCACCGAACGGCTGGCCGACCAGCTTGCCGACGCGGGCGCCAAGGTGACCGTCGACATCGACGAGCTGTCGATGGCCAACACCTTCGAGGAAATCACCGACGTCGCCCAGGCCCGGCTGGCGGGCAAGGTGCATGTCACCAGCCAGAGCGACAATTCGAAATTCGACAGCTATGACCTGGCGGTGGATGCGACGACGCTGAACGCGCTGGACGCCGATGGCAAGCTGCGGAAAGGCGCCTTCACCGATGCCCAGGCCTATTACCTGGCGATGGTGAACACCTTCGCCGACGAGGTGGCCGCGCGGCTCGACTGAGCCGACCGGCACGGAAAGGATCGCGGGGGGGCATCGCCCCCCCTTTTTGCTGCCGTCCCTCGGTTTTTCGGGCCCGGGCGGGGCCGGTCCCTTGACGGCTGCCGATCAGGCGGCCTGCCGCGCGACCCAGGCGGCAAAGGCCCGCATCACCGCCTCCAGATGCGCCCGGGTGCGGTCCTCGGTCAGGTTTCCCTCGGCATCAAAGGCTTGGCCCAGATGCCCCACATAGGCCTCGGGTTGCACGCGATCGCAGGTTTTTTCGCACCGCAGACATGCATCCTGCATTCCGGTTTTCGGGGTCCTGCGCGGAACCCTTTTGCCATCTGCTGCGTTGGACAGGAAACCATCCGAGGACGACCGACATGGATCACATCCCCTACACCGGCCTTGGCGGCATTCTGGTTCTGGTGCTCGATCTCTGGGCGCTGATTTCGGTTCTGGGCGCGCGCGTTTCGACCGGGCGGAAGCTGCTTTGGGTGCTCTTGATCCTGCTGTTGCCGGTGCTTGGCTTCTTCGTCTGGCTGCTGGCCGGGCCTCGGTCTTCCTCGGCCTCGGCCTGAGCGATGAGCGTGGGTGTCAGTGAAACCCTGTGGCTGCTGGCGCGGATCGGTCTGGCGGCGCAGGAAACGGCGCAGCTGCGCCTGAAGCTCTGGCAGATCGAGGCACAGGCGCGGCTGCGTCTCGGCATGGGCAGTCTGATGCTGAGCCTGCTGGCCACGATGCTGGCCATGGCGGCGATCGGGCTGGGCCTCGCGGCCAGCGTCATGCAGCTGCAGCAGGCGGGCTGGGGCCTGCCCGCCGCGCTTGGCCTCGCCTCGGCCGGGGCGGCGGCGCTCTCGCTGGTGATCCTGCTTTTGGCCGGGCGGGCGTTGCGCGGGGCCCTTGGCCGCTGAGCCCCCTTCTTTCGTCACATGCCATCCCCGGCCCGCAAGGGACCGGATCAACCAGGGCCGGATCAACCAAGGAGTGTCCGATGACTTTTTCCTCGAAACGTCGCCTGACGGCGGAACTGGCCGCGCGGGAAACCGCGCTGCGCTCGCAGCTTGGCGCGCTTGCCGGTGCCCTGGGCGGCGGCACCGTGGCGCCGGGCGCGGCCAGGGCGCATCCGCTGCCACTGGCGCTTGGGGCCGGGGTGCTGGGGGCCGGGGTGCTGGCGCTGGCCGGTTACGCGCTGTTGCGCCGCAAGCCGGAGGCCCCTGCCCCGGTCTCGCCGCATCCCGAGACGCTGGCGCGCTGGGAAGACGAGGGCGGCGCGGCTTTCGAGGCGCTCGATTGGGACGACGAAGGCTGGCTTGAAGCCGCCGAGACCGCCCGCGCCGCCGCCCGGGACGAGCTTTTGTCCCTTTACGAGACCGGCAAGGCCAGCGCCGAGGCCAAGGCCGATATCGCCGCCGAGAGGGCGCGCAAGCTCTCGGAGGCCTTCCGGCACGGGCTTGACGGGCTGGGCGCTGACGCCACGGATCTGATCGTCACCGCCCGGCAATCGGTCTGGGAGGCGATGGAGGCGGGCGGCCGCGCCGCGCGTCAGGGGCTCGCGGATGGCAAGGACATCGCCGCGCGGCATCCGGTGGCGGCAAGCGCCGCGGGGATCGCCGCAGGGGCGGGGCTGATGGCGCTGTCGTCGCACAGCCGGCCGGCGCTGAAATATGTGCTGCCGCTGGCGCTTGCGGGGCTTGCGGTGCAGGCCGGCCGGGTGATCGGGCGCGATCGTCCGACGCTGCGCGGCAAGGCCGAGGCCGTTGCCGAAGCCGCCGGGGAAACCCTTGAAACCGTCTCGACCGCGGTGGCGCGCAAGGCGGGCGCGGCGCGGCAAGGGGCAACCGCGATGGCGCGTGCGGCCGCCCGCAAGGCCGAGGCGGGGTCGAAACCGGTGTCCCGGGCGAAAACCGCGCGCAACGGCGCCGCGCGGCACTAGGGGGCGGCGATGGATCGGGCCGCGCAGCTTTCGCTTGTCGCGCTGGGGCTGATCGCCTCGGTGGCCGCGCTTGCGGCGCTGCGCGACCTTGTCGCGCCGATGGCGCTGGCGCTGGTCGTCGGCGTCGTGCTCTCGCCGCTTTCCGATCTGTGGGAGAGGCTGCGGTTTTCCCCGGCGATCGGGGCCTCGGCCAGCCTCGTGCTGACGCTGGCGGCTTTCGGCACGCTCGGGCTGCTGCTGCAACCGCTCATTGCCGAGCTGGTGCATCAGGCGCCCAAGGTCTGGGCCGACAGTCAGGAGGTGATGAAAGCGTTTCGGGGTCTGTTTGCCGGGCTGAAGGCCGCCACGCGCGAGCTTTCGGGCGCGGTGGTGGACGGTGCCCGCGCCGAGGCGGGGCCCGCGCCGCAACAGATGGTCGATCTGCCCGCCGTCACCACCGGCGCGCTGATGATCGCCCCCACGATCGCCGCGCAGGCGCTGACCTTCGTCGGCACGCTCTTCTTCTTCCTGCTCACCCGCAGCGAGATCTATGACTGGGCCGCGCGCAGGCTGGTCAGCCCCGCCGGGCGCGGACAGCTGTCGCAGCGCCTGCGCATGGCCGAGGGAACCGTCTCGCGCTATTTCCTGACGATCACGCTGATCAATGCCGGTCTGGGCATCGCCACCGCCATCGCGCTGCAGGCGCTTGGCCTGCCCGGCGCGTTTTCCTGGGGCATCGTGGCCTTCCTGCTCAATTATGTCGTCTATCTGGGCCCGGCTGCGGTTGCCGTGGCGCTGCTTCTGGCCGGGGTTGCCGCCTTCGACGGCGGCGCAGCGGCCTTTCCCGTGCTGGTCTACGGCGCGCTGATCACGCTTGAGGGGCAGTTCGTCACCCCGGCGCTGGTGGGCCGACGGATGGCGTTGAACCCGCTTCTGGTCTTCGTGGCGCTTCTGTTCGGGCTCTGGCTCTGGGGGGCGATCGGCGGCATCGTCGCCTTGCCGCTCCTGCTTTGGGCGACGGTTCTGCAAAACGGCGATGGGCTGGCCATTGGTGCCGAAAGGCGGGTTGAGACATGACGGCCCCTGCGAGGCGCGACGCATCCCGGCCGTTCGGATTTCCGCGCCCCCACCCGGCAGACCGACGATTGCGGGCCTGATGGGGAACGCCGAGATGCGCAGATGGCCGACATTATTGCGCTTCTTTCAGACGCTCCGACCCCGCCAGCCGATCATGGCCCATCTGCGAGCAGCAGCGCCGAATGAGAGCGCCCTGACCTTTGGCGCCGCCGCCCCCTTCGGCAGCACCAGTTCGGGCGTCATGATGTCTGCCCTTGTTCGGGTCGGGCCTGTGAGGCGTGTCGGGGACGCGACCGGGACGCGGCGGCGGTCATTTCTTCAGCTCAATCGCCCTGTCCGGTCGGAGCGATCTGAGGAATTCCGGGTCATGACTGACGACCAGCACCGCCCCGTCATAGGCCGCCAGCGCCGCTTCCAGCGCGCCGATGCCGTCAAGATCAAGGTGATTGGTCGGCTCGTCCAGGATCAGAAGCGCGGGCGGCGGCGTGCCGCCAAGGATGCAGGCAAGGCCCGCCCGCAGCCGCTCGCCCCCGCTCAGATCCCCTGCTTTGCGCAGGGCATCCTTGGCGCGGAATCCGAACCGCGCCAGGGCCGCATGCGCCAGATGCGGCGTGGCAACCGGGGTCAGCCCCAGGAAATTCTCGCGCAGGGTCAGGTTGGCCTCGAGCAGGCCGCCATGCTGGTCCAGCATGGCGACTGTGCCGCAAAGGTCCACCCGTCCGCAGTGCGGCGCAAGCTGGCCGGTGATCAGCTTGAGAAGCGTGGTCTTGCCGCTGCCATTCGGCCCGGCAATGACGATCCGTTCGGGGCCGGTGACGCAGAGCGACAGATCGCGGATCACCGGACGGTCCGGATCGTGGCCGCCCGTCACATGATCCAACCGCAGCACGGTCTTGCCGGCATGCAGACCGGTCGGCGCGATCTGCATGCGAAACGGCTCCAGCACCTCGATCTTTTCGCGCGCGGCGACAAGTGTCTCTGCCGCCGCGTGGTGCCGGGCTTCGTGCAGGCGCGCCCCCGCCCCGCCCGAGGCTTCGGCGCGCTCCTTGGCGGCATCCATCAGGAGTTTCGGCTGATCGCCCTTCGCCCTTGCCTTGCGTCCGACACTGTCCTTGCGGGCCTTGCGCTCGGCCGCTTGTTGCGCGCGCCGCGTCGCCTCGGAGAGGGTCTTTTCGGCATGGCTCACCTCTCGCCGCGCGGCGTCCAGCCCGGTTTCCTTTTGCTGCAAAAAGGCGGCGTAATTGCCGCCATATCGGGTCGCCCCAAGCGGCGTGATCTCGACGATGGCATCCATTTCCGCCAACACCTCCCGATCATGGCTTGCGATGATTGCCCCGCCTTTCCAGCCGCGCAGAAGATCGATCACCGCCTTGCGTCCGCCCCGGTCGAGGTTGTTCGTCGGCTCGTCCAGCAGAAGGACATCGGGCGCCGCGAGGATCAACGCCGCAAGAGATGCCCGGCCGCGCTCTCCGCCGGAAAGCGTGGCAAGCCGGGTCTGCGGCGCGATCGCCAGACCGCAGCTGGCCAACGCGGCGTCGATCCGCGCGGGCAAGGTCCAGTCGGCGGCGGCCAGATCCTCAAGGCGGGCCGCGCCCGCCTCGGCACGGCGCAGAAGCTCAAGCGCCGCCCGCACGCCGAAAAGATCGGCGATGGTTTCGTCCGGGTGCTCCAGGGCCTCCTGACGCATCATCGCCATGGATCCCGTCACGCGGATCTGACCGGAGACCGGCCGCAGCTGCCCCGCGATCAGCCGTAAAAGCGTGCTCTTGCCGGTGCCGTTGCGGCCCACGAGGCCGGTGCGCTCGGGGCCGAAGGTCAGGCTCAGGTCGGAGAAAAGCGGCGTGCCGTCAGGGGTGACCCAGGACAGGCCGGAAAGGGAAACATGTGCAGGCATGGGACAGGACTTCTCGCAGCGAAACCAGAGGGGGGAAGGCGGCGAAGATCCTGTCCATGTCGAATGCGTCCCCCGAGCTGCGATGACTTTCAATTTAGGGGCCTTTCCATCCCTTCACAAGACGGGGCTTGTCGCATCGATCCGCCGCAACCGAAGACAGGCGCCCGAGGCGGAAGACGGCGGCCGCGCCGCGCGGAGCCGCCGTGGATCTCGCCGTCAAAAGGGGCGCGCCCGGGCCATGATGCGGGCCCGGATCTGCCCCGTCAGCGCCGGGGCACCCTCAGGCGTCCGCTTGCCAGCAGCACGCCAAGGATCGCCAGCGCGACCCCGGCCAGTTGCGAGAACTCGGGCGTCCGGCCGAAAAGCGCGGCGATCGCCAGGGCGGAGACCGGCACGAGGTTGAACAGCACCGAGGTCGCCCCCGGCCCGCGGACCTGAATCCCGACCTGCCAGAACAGATAGGCCAGAACCGAGCCCGCCAGCGCCATCCAGAGCGTCGCGCCCCAGGCCGCGGGCGAGGCCGCCAGAACGCTTGCCACCGGCGCCTCAAACGCGAAGGCCGCCCCCAGCAGCGCCAGCGCCCCGGCGAGCATCGTCCAGACCGAGGTTTCGAGCGGGCTTGCCGCGACCACCCAGCGGCGGCAGCCGACGGTGTAAAGCGCCCAGGCGAGGCTGCCGAGCAGGATCAACCCGTCACCGGGCGCCAGCCGCGCCCCCGAGAATGCGCCCACCGTCAGCGCCACGCCCAGAAGGCTGATCGCCATCCCGGCCAGCGTCGCCGCCTTTGGCCAACGGCGGGTCAGCGCCGCCTCGATCAGGGTCGTCGTCAGCGGGCTCGTGCCCATGATCAGCGCCGCGGTGACCGGGCTGGAACTGCGCATGCCCAAAAACAGCGCCGCGTTGAACCCCGCCACCCCCACCACGCCAAGCCCCAGAAACACCTTCCAGTTCCGCCGCAGCGCCGGAAGGCCGGAGCCCTCGGCGATCCAGAGCCAGCCAAGGATGGCCAGCGCCGCGATCAGGAACCGCCCGGCCGCCGCGGTCCAGGGCGGCATCTCCTGCAGCACGACGCGCGTGGCCTCGAAATTCGAGCCCCAGCAGACGGCCGCAAGCGCGCTCAGCGCGAAGGCCGCCGTCTCGGCGCGCGGCCGCGGGGCGGAGAAGACATCGGACATGGAACCCTCCTGTTTGACACGAAGGATCTGTCCCACGTCCCATCTGTGGAATATATGGCGAAAATCGTGCATCTTCTTTCCGATAATGGAACGCATATGGAGCCGCAGAACTGGGACGACATCCGGCTGTTTCTGGCGCTGGCGCGCGAGGGCACGCTGCAGGGCGCGGCGCGGCGGCTGGGTCTTGGCGTCGCGACGATCTCGCGGCGCATCGAGCGGATGGAGGCGGCGCTTGGTCTGCCGCTGTTCCTGCGCCGCCAGACCGGGCACGCGCTGACCGATCAGGGCGCGGCGCTGCTGCCCCGGGCCGAGGCGATGGAACTGGCGTTGCAGGAGATGCGGCGCGAGGCCGGGGCACAGGTCGAAATCCGCGGCCTCGTGCGGCTGGCAAGCATCGAAAGCCTTGTGGCGCCGGTCGTGCTGCCCGCGCTTGGGCCGCTTCTGGCGGCGAACCCCGGGCTGGACGTCGAGGTCCAATGGGGGACGGCGACGGTGAACCTGCACCGCCACGATGCCGATCTGGCCTTGCGGATGGTGCCACCCGAGCGCGGCAATCTGACGGTGCGGCGGCTGGCGCAGATGGGTTTCGGCCTTTACGGCCCCGCCGAGGGGGCGCCGCCCGCGCGGCATGTGACCTGGCCCGACGCGCCCAGCCTTGCGGTGCCGCTGGCCTGGTCGACCGCTTTCGGTGCGCGCGCGGCGCCGCGGCTGGCGCTGAACACGCTGGCGGCGCAGGTTCAGGCGGTGCGGGATGGGCTGGGCGTCGCCGTGCTGCCGCATTTCCTTGCGCGCGCGGCCGGGCTGCGCCTGCTGGCGGCCCGGCTGCCCGACGGCGCGCCGATGGAGCGGCCGATCCTCCTGGCCATCCACGCCGAACTTGCCGCCTCGCGCCGGGTGCGCGCAGTGGCCGCGGTGATCGCGGATCGTGTCATCGCGCAACGCCACGATCTGGAAGGCGCGTGACCCGAGGCCCGGCACGGAGCGAATTTTTTGGCGTTCCGCGTGGCTGGTGTGGCTAACTGTTTCGCAATCTCGCAAGAGCCGTTTCGACGGTCGGCCCCAAAACCAGCAGCGCGATGATGGTGATGAAGGGCGAGAAAACTATCGTCAGAATGACCCATCCCACCGACGATCTGCCACGGCCGGCGGCCATCGACGCCGGAAGCCAGATGTAGAGCCAAAACACGAAGGCGAGCATCAAGAGGACGCCAATGCCGCCTGCCGTACCGTCCATGTCCGCCAATCTCCATTTCGCCAATGCCGGGGAGATTAAAGCGGTCCCGGCCATGTGCAAGCCCCTTGATCAGGTGAGACGACCAACGCCCGAAAAGAAGCGATGAATTCGGGCCATGGCGCAGGGAGGCGGGCAATCGAGGCTCTGCCCGTTCAACCCGATTCCCAATCTCCCTTGCGCATCCTCTCCTTGGCGCGCTCTGCCTCGCGCAATATCAGGCCCATGCCCGGATGCGCCCGCGCCGCACTGAAAATACTCCTCGCGACAAACGCTCTCTCACCGGTTCCCGGAAAGTCACCGATAAGCGCATCGGTTCGCCCCGCAGCCAGATCCGCCATAACCCCCTTCCCGTATCTCTGACGAAGCACACCGCGCCGGTCGCAGCGATTGTCCGCGACAGCTCGCAGATCGTCCCGAACCCAAAATCGTTCCTCGGGTGCCCGGCCCTGAACCTTCGCCCGCCCGACCTCGGCCCGCGAGGTGGCGTCGAGCCCCCCCTTCTTCCGCCGCGATCTCGACCATCCGGGTCTTCATCATGTCGAGAAACGGCAAGGCCGTCGCCACCACGATCAGGCTCATCGCCTTGTTCAGGATCACCGCTTCCAGCGCGCCGAAACGAAACAGCGTGATCAGCACCGGCAAGCGGAACTCGGCGCCGCCAAGGCCGATCAGCCCGCCCAAGGCGCCGATGACCCCGCCTGAGAGGAAGGCGGCAAGGTTGCGCGGCGGAAAAGAGAGGTTCGGCATGATCCGCTTCGCAAAGGGGCAAGACGCTCAGGGTAAGAACGGGGTGCCCCGTCTGCCGTCGCAGATCAAGGGCGATCCGCTCATCCGCTGTCGTCTTGGCACGAGGACTGCCGCTTGCTGCCCTGTCTCGGGTTGCGCAGAGCTGGGCTGTCATGAAAGCTTCACTGGACATCCGTCCTGAAATCCATAATTCATAAATTATGGAAAAGTCAGCCGCTCTCAGCTTTGCAACTCTTGGCCATCCCGGCCGCCTTGCCGTGTTCCGGCTTCTGATGCGCTTTGCGCCGCAGGGCGTGCGGCCGACGGAGATCGCCGCGGCGCTGGGGCTCAAGCCAAACACGCTCTCGCATCATCTGGCGGATCTGACTGCTTGCGGGCTGGTCACGGTCACCCGGCAAGGGCGGTCGCTGTTCTATGCCGTCGACCTTCACAAAACCGAAGCCCTGATCGGTTATCTCGCCCTCGATCTGGGCCGGGCCCGTCCCGACCTCATGCCCCTCCTCTTGCCCAAGGTGACCCCGATGCCCGACACCCCCTTTCGCGCGCTCTTCATCTGCTCGGGCAATTCCGCCCGCTCGATCTTTGCCGAGGCGCTGTTGCGCGATCTGGGCAAGGGGCGGTTCACCGCCCATTCCGCCGGCACAAGGCCCGGAACCGCGATCCACCCCTTCGTGCTCGAGGTGCTGACCCGCAACGGCCACGACATCACCGGCCTGCGCGCCAAGCACCTGTCGGAGTTTCAGGGCCCGGCCGCGCCGCAGATGGATTTCGTCTTCACCGTCTGCGACAGTGCCGCGGCCGAGGAATGCCCGCCCTGGCCCGGCCAGCCGATCACCGGCCATTGGGGCCTGCCCGATCCGGTGAAGGCCACGGGCACCGAGGCGGAAAAGGCGCTGGTCTTCGCGCAAACCTATGGCGCGCTGCGGGCCCGCATCACCGCCTTTGTCGCGCTGCCCTTCGACACGCTCGACCGCCTTGC
>NZ_QKZO01000014.1 GCF_003254295.1 Rhodobacter capsulatus | reverse complement strand
GCACGATCGCGCCATCCGAGAGCGCGGCGGCCCGGTTCACGCAGTTTTCCAGCTCGCGCACATTGCCCGGAAACTGGCAGCGGCAGATCTGGTCAAAGGCATCGCCGGCGAATTTGACATTGGTGCCATTCTGCTTGTTGAACCGGTCGAGGAAGAGCTGCGCCAAGGGCTTGATGTCGCTTTTGCGGTTGCGCAGCGGCGGCAGGACGATCGGCACGACGCAGATGCGGAAGTAAAGATCGGCGCGGAATTGGCCGCGCGCGACGGCATCCTCAAGGTCGCGGTTCGTCGCGGCGACGATGCGGGTATCGACCTTGATCGTCTTCGCGCCGCCGACGCGTTCGAACTCGCCCTCCTGCAGCACGCGCAGCAGTTTCGACTGAAAGGCCGGGCTGATCTCGCCGATCTCGTCGAGGAAGAGGGTGCCGCCATCGGCCAGCTCGAACCGGCCCTTTTTCAGCGCATTGGCGCCGGTGAAAGCGCCTTTCTCATGGCCGAAAAGTTCCGATTCCAGAAGGGTTTCCGAGAGCGCGGCGCAGTTGACGCGGATGAAGGGGCCTTTCGCGCGGGGGCTTTGGGCATGCACCGCGCGGGCGAACAATTCCTTGCCGGTGCCGCTTTCGCCGCGCAGCAAAACCGGCATCCGGGTGGAGGCCACGCGCTTGATCTGCGCCACCACCTCGGCGATGGCGGGGCTGGAGCCGACGATGCCATCGAGGCTGACGGGCGCCGCCGGGCCGCGTTGTTCGGTCACCGTCTGCAGCATCCGGCGGGTGTCTTCGAGCGCGCGTTCGCGGTCGCGCGCGATGCGGCGGCGAAAGCGCAGCGCCTGTTCGAGCAATGAGGCGACCATCGTCAGCACCCGCACATCGGCATCGGAAAAGCCCGACCGGTTGTGGTCATGGCTGCGATAGGCGGCGAGCACGCCAAGGACGAAATGGCTGCGTTCGGGGTCGCGCAGCGGCACGGCGATCAGCGTCTGGCCCGCGTCGCGCAGCCGTTTCGGCACCGCGTCTTCGCCGAATTCGGCCGCCAGATCAAAGGAGACGAAGGGCACGCCGGACCGAAAGACGATCCGCGCCACGGCATCGGGCAGCACATCCGAGGCTGGCGCCTCGGGGCTGCGCTGAAACGCCGTCGCGGCGATGACGTAAGGGTTGACGCCCACGCCCTCGCCCGGCTCGGCGAGAGTAGCGAGCACGCCATGGCGCAGATCGAGGAAGGAGGACAGCACGTTGAAGATCTGCGGCACCTCCGCCACCGGATCGGGCGCCGCCGCGAAACTCTTCGCGATCTCGTAAAGCGCGTCCAACGCAAGACGGTCGGCCGTGGCCCGCGCCGAGCGGTGTTTTTCCTTCGGTTTGGGCACAAGACATTCCCGGATGTCGATCATCACCTTCTCCCTCGCTGGCCCGGCGCCGGGGGGATCAAACGACGATCACCCCCTCCCATGGGGTGCCGCAGTCTGCGCTGCGTGGATCGTTCGATCGCGGTTGGGTGCCGTGGCGGACATGTCGAGACTTGGTCAAGCTTGCGCCCGGATGCACGGCGCAAACAGTCTCAAGTGCCAATATGTCGCAACTTGGAGGTGATTGATGCTTCGTTAAGATCAACTTTGGGGCATCAATGACCGGAGCGCCGAAAAAAGTGGCGCTTCCGGTCTGGCAGGGGGGGCGGTTTTCGCAGACTCAGCGCGCGGCGGCGGCGCGGCGGCGCTCGTAGGACGAGGCAAGACCCAGCGTCGAGCGGTATTTCGCCACCGTGCGCCGCGCGATCCGCAGCCCGGCCCGCTCGGCCAGCGTCACGATCGCATCGTCCGACAGCGGGTTCTGCGGATCTTCGCCGCCCACCGTGCGCTGCACGAAATCAAGCGCCGAATCGCGCGACACCGCCTCGCCGCCGCCCTGGGTCGAGACCGCGCGGGAAAAGAACGCCCGCAGCGGCAGCGCCCGGGTCTGGGTCTGGATCATCCGCCCCGAGACCGCGCGCGAGATCGTCGAGGCATGCAGGCCCAGTTCCGAGGCCACATCCTCAAGCGTCAGCGGCACAAGGAAGGCGGTACCCTTGTCGAGGAAAGCCGATTGCCGCGCGACCAGCACGGCGGCGGTGCGCAAGAGCGTATCGCCGCGCCGTTCCAGCGCCTGCGCCAGCGCCCGGGCCTCGGCCAGCGCCTTGCGCCGTTCCGCGCGGGCCTTCACATCGGCACTGCCATCGGCGAAACGATCCTCGCGCACGGTGATCGTGGGGGAGGTGGCGCGGTTCAATTCCACCGTCCAGCCCTCGGGCCCGCGCAGCGCGATCAGGTCGGGCGGAAAGACCGGCGTCGGCTGATGATCGAAGGCAAGCCCCGGCTTCGGGTTCAAGTGCCGGATCTGCTTGATGATTTCCGGAATGTCGCCGATGTCGCAATCGCACAGCTCGGCCAGATCGGAAAGCCGGTTTTCCGCGATCAGCGGAATGTTGCGGATCAGCGTTTCGACTTCCCAGGTCAGGATGTCAGCCTCGCGCGCCTGCAGGATCAGACAATCCGAGAGGTCGCGGGCGAACAGGCCGGTGGGCTCGAAGCCCTGCAGCACGGAAAGCACCGCTTCGGCCCGGGCGGGGGTGGCGCCCGCGGCCAGCGCGATGCTGTCGACGCTCTGGCCCAGCCAACCGCTCGGTTCCAGCGCCTCGGCAAAGCGCAGCGCCAGCAGCCGGTCGGGGGCATCGGCGAAGGCCATCTCGATCTGATCGACGACATGGGCCATCAGGCTCGGCTTGTGCGCGGCGACGGCGGCGACGGCGTCGAAATCCTCGCCGCCGCGGGCGATGAAGGCGGGCGGGGCACGGTAGGTCAGGAACGGGTTCGACGTGGCCTGTTCGGTCAGATGCTCGGACAAATCCTGCGACGACATGCCAAGGATGGCGAGGGAATGGAGCATTTGCCCCGCCATTTGCATCGTCTGTCTTTGGGAAAGCGTCTGCGCGAGTTCCATGGGGACAACCTATCTCAAACTCGGGTCATTGCGTGGGGCGGCAGGGCGCCGCAGGGGTGAAAAAGGGTCGGTGCCGAAATCTGCGCCGCACCACCCCGGGTTGTGCCGGGTTTTTCGGCGCGGCGAAGGGGGCGGGCGCGGGTCATCTCAATGCCGGATCTCGGGGACGACCCGGACCGGACGGCCAAGGGTTTCGATCAGCTGATGCTGCACCGTCGAGAGCGTGCGCGCCGACATCATGCAACCCGCGCAGCTGCCCGAGAGCCGGACCTGAACGGACGTGCCGATGAGGTCGATCAGCTCGATGTCGCCACCGTCGCGTTGAAACATCGGCCGCATCTCGGCGATCAGCTCGGCGACGACTTCGACCTCTTCCTCGGGCGAAAACAGCGGTTTGGCCGGGGCTTTCGGGGCGGCGATCTCTCCGATCTTGACGAAATTGGCCAGAAAGGCGGCGGTGTCGGGCGCCTTGCCGCCCGCGGCCTGCCGGGCGGCCAGGGCGGCGGCGGCGGGAGGCGCGGCGGCGCGTGTGGGCGCCGCGGTGGTTTCAAACGCAAGGCTCTCGTCGAGCAGATCTTTCATCGCATCCCCCTTTCGATCGGTTGAGGCTTCAGAAATATCCCAGCAAGAAGCGTGCCAAGCCCATTCGGCCCTGCAAGCAAGCTTCAGGCCCACATTGGGGGATTTGCGACAGACAATGTTGGAAAGCCGGAAAATCGGGCCGCGCCGTCGCGGTGGTTGCAAGGGGCGGTTGCACGGGGGCGCGGGGGGGGCGAAACGAAAAAAGCCGGCAGTCGAAACTGCCGGCCCAGGTCGAGAGGTGGGGTCGCTCAGCGGGTCAGATCGAAGCTGATGTCGGTCTTGCCCCAGTCACCGGCGCGGGCGTCGGCCTTGACGAAGATCGCGTCGAGGATCTTGACCAGAACCGTCAGGCCGCCCTGATAGCCCCAGGTCGGGAAGCGGTGGTGGTGGTGGCGGTCGAAGATCGGGAAGGTCAGACGGATCAGCGGGATGCCGGTGTCGCGTTCCAGATACTTGCCATAGGAGGAGCCGATCAGGAAATCGGTCGGTTCGGTCATCAGGAAGCTGCGCATGTGCCACAGATCCTTGCCCGCCCAGACCTGACCCTGCTTGCCGAAGGGCGAGGCGGCCAGAACTTCTTCCATCTGCTTGGCCCATTTCTTCGAGCCGTTGGTGGCGAGGCAATGCACCGGCTCGCCGCCCATTTCCATGATGAACTTCGCCATGCCCAGAACGAAATCCGGGTCGCCGAAGATCGAGAAGGTCTTGCCGTGCAGATAGGCCTGGCTGTCGGCGATCGCATCGACCAGACGGCCGCGTTCCAGCTTGATGCTGTCGGGGATCGCCTTGCCGGTCAGCTCCGACACTTTCATCAGGAAGCTGTCGGTGGCCGAAACGCCCATCGGATAGTTGAAGACGGCGGTGTCCTGCCCGGTGGTGGCGACATATTCCATCGTCTTCGGCGAGCACCATTCCTGCATCGAGAGCGTGGCTTTCGCATTCAGCGCGGCTTTCGCGTCCTCAAGCTTGGTGCCGCCCGCATACATCCGGTAATGCCCGTCCGAGGGGGTGTCATAGACTTCCGACACATCGCTCAGGAAGGTGAAATCGACGCCCATCGTGTCGAGCAGGCGCTTGATTTCACGGTTGTTTGCCACGGCGTAACCGTCGAAGCCCGGGATGATGTTCAGGCTGTCGTTCGCCACGCGCTCGGCATCGGCCCAGAACATCGACAGGATGCCTTTCTGGGTGTTGTCGTAGCCGTCCACATGGCTGCCGACGAAGGCCGGGGTATGGGCGAAGGGCACCGGGAAATCCATGGGCACGCTTTCGGCCTCTTTCGCCTTCAGGATGAAGGAGTTGAGGTCGTCGCCGATGACTTCGGCCATGCAGGTGGTCGAGACGGCGATCATCTTCGGCTTGTAAAGCGCATAGGCGTTGGCCAGGCCCTCGACCATGTTGGTCAGGCCGCCGAACACCGCCGCATCCTCGGTCATCGAGGACGAGACCGCCGCCGAGGGTTCCTTGAAGTGGCGCGACAGGTGCGAGCGGTAATAGGCCACGCAGCCTTGCGAGCCATGCACGAAGGGCAGGGTGCCTTCATAGCCCTGCGCGGCAAAGACGGCGCCGACCGGCTGGCAGGCTTTCGCCGGGTTGATGGTCAGGGCTTCGCGGGCGAGGTTCTTTTCGCGGTATTCCCAGGACGCCGTCCAGTCGCCGATCTGGGCGAGGGTTTCGGCGGAATGGCCGCATTCGAAGGTCGCCTTCTTGTTGGCGAGCATCTCTTTGTATTCAGGCTCGAAGAACAGTTTCGAGTGGTCGAGCACCTTGTCAGCCGACTGGGGCATGGGTCAATTCCTTGTCAAAGGCCGTCCGCATTCCGGGACGCACCGACGGGGGGAAGGGAGGGTGGGGGCGGCGCACCGCCCCCCTTTGGCTCACTCGGCGGCGATCGGGGCTTTGTCCCAGGGCGCGTCGAACAGGCCCCAGACGGGGTTGTTGATCGCCATGTCCATGTCGCGCGCGAAGATCGCGAAGCCGTCGTAGCCGTGATAGGGGCCCGAGTAGTCCCAGCTGTGCATCTGACGGAACGGAATGCCCATCTTCTGCACCGGATACTTCTCCTTGATGCCCGAGCCGACGAGGTCGGGGCGGATCTTCTCGATGAACTTCTCCAGCTCGTAGCCGGTGACGTCATCATAGATCAGCGTGCCTTCCTTGACGTAATGGCCGGTGCGCTTGTAGTCGTCGTTATGGGCGAATTCGTAGCCCGTCCCGGCGATCACCATGCCCAGATCGTCATAGGCGGTGACGACGTGGCGCGGACGCAGACCGCCGACATAAAGCATCACCGACTTGCCTTCGAGCCGCGGCTTGTATTTCGCCAGGATCCCGTCGACCAGCGGCCGGTATTTGGCGATGACCTTTTCGACATTGGCCTGAATGGTCTCGTCGAACTTGGCGCCGATGGCGCGCAGGCTGGCTTCGATCTGGGTCGGCCCGAAGAAGTTGTATTCCATCCAGCCGATCGAATACTTCTCTTCCATGTAGCGGCAGATGTAGTTCATCGACCGGTAGCAGTGGATCAGGTTCAGCTTGGCTTTCGGCGCCCGTTCCATCTCGGCCAGCGTCGCATCGCCCGACCAGCAGCCGATCACGTTCAGACCGATTTCCTCGAGCAGGATGCGCGAAGCCCAGGCGTCGCCGCCGATGTTGTAGTCGCCGATGATGTTGACATCATAGGGGCCGGGCTCGAACGCCTTGGTGTTTTCGCTTTCCGGCTGCTCGAAGATCCAGTCGCGCACGGCGTCGTTGGCGATGTGGTGGCCCAGCGACTGCGACACGCCGCGGAACCCTTCGCAGCGCACCGGAACGATGGTCTTGTTGATTTCCTTGTTCTTTTTCTTCGACACGGCCTCGATGTCGTCGCCAATGAGACCGATCGGGCATTCCGACTGGATGGTGATGCCATTGGCCAGCGGGAACAGCGTGTTGATCTCGTCGATCGTCTTTTCCAGCTTCTTGTCGCCGCCGAAGACGATGTCCTTTTCCTGGAAATCGGTGGTGAACTGCATCGTCACGAAGCTGTCCACGCCGGTTTTCCCGGTGTAGTAGTTGCGGCGCTGGCTCCACGAATAGTGGCCGCAGCCGACCGGGCCGTGGCTGATGTGGACCATGTCCTTGATCGGCCCCCAGACCACGCCTTTCGAACCGGCATAGGCGCAGCCGCGGATCGTCATCACGCCCGGGACCGATTTGATGTTCGATTTGACGGTGTCGCATTTCGACGCGATGCCGGTGACGGCGTCGGCGTCTTCGCTGGTCGCACCGGCCACCGAGAGGTGTTTGGCGCGTTTCTTCTGAGCTTTCGCCGGATAGGCTTCGAGAACTTCCGCAATCAGGTTCTCAAGGTCTTCCGGGCCGCCCGCGTGATCTTTGGCCATTCTTTTGGCTCCCTCACTTCAGGTTTCGAAAAGGTGGGCAGGCTGCCCACCTGAACTGTCAGGCCTCAGGCCTTGATCGCGGCTTCCATCTCGGCGATCTGCTTTTCGCGATCTTCTTCCGATTGCATGATGCCGAAATCCATCAGCATCTCTTCCAGCTCTTCCATCGTGATCGGGGTGGGGATCACGCCCTTGCCCGAGTTGTTGTGGATTTTTTCCGCCAGTTGACGGTATTCCTGCGCCTGGCTGCTTTCCGGCGCGTATTGGATCACCGTTTCACGACGCAGTTCGGCGTGTTGCACGATGTTGTTGCGCGGCACGAAGTGGATCATCTTGCAGCCCAGCTTCGCGGCCAGCGCTTCGGCCAGTTCCAGCTCGCGGTCGGTCTGACGTTCGTTGCAGATCAGCCCGCCCAGACGCACGCCGCCCGAGTTCGCATATTTCAGGATGCCCTTGGCGATGTTGTTGGCGGCGTAAAGCGCCATCATCTCGCCCGACATGACGATGTAGATTTCCTGCGCCTTGTTTTCGCGGATCGGCATGGCGAAGCCCCCGCAGACCACGTCGCCCAGAACGTCGTAGGACACATAGTCCACATCGTCATAGGCGCCGTTTTCCTCAAGGAAGTTGATCGCGGTGATGACGCCACGGCCGGCGCAGCCAACCCCCGGCTCCGGACCGCCGGCTTCGGTGCATTTGATGCCCTTGTAGCCGATTTTCACGACGTCTTCGACTTCCAGATCCTCGACCGAACCGGCTTCGGCGGCCAGATGCAGCACGGTGTCCTGCAGCTTGGTGTTCAGGATCAGACGGGTGCTGTCAGCCTTGGGGTCGCAGCCGACGATGAGGATCTTCTGACCCATCTCGACCAGCGCGGCGAGGGTGTTCTGCGAGGTGGTCGACTTGCCGATACCACCTTTGCCGTAGAAGGCGATCTGACGGAGTTTGCCCATGTGTGGCTCCCTTGGGGGTTGGTGCTTCACGAATATCGAGACGGTTCGTAACCGGGCTCACAGCTTCTACAGCAGCCTTCGTGCCAACCGGGATTTTCCGAAATAATCATTCAATGTCAGTATCTTGAAGGTTTTGTTCGAAAGGGAACACGGCCTACAAATTGTAGGGCCTGCGGGATCTGGCGGGGTTTTGTCGGTGTCGCCTGTCGGGACGCCATGAAAAAACCCCGCCGGAGCGGCGGGGTTTCCCGGTCGTTTGCGGTAGTGTCAGACCGAGCCGCCGGGGGTGCCGGTGAAATGCACCATCACGTCTTCATCGCGCGGGATGAACTGGCAGGCCAGCCGGAAGCGCGGCGGCTGGTCGCTGACTTCGGCCGCCTCGATCTCCTCGGCGGTGATCATCTGCAGCTCTTTCAGCCGCGCCTTCTCCTTTTCGGTCAGCATCATCGCCATCGCGGGCTTGTTGTCGAGATGGGTGACCTCGATCAGGCACGAGGCGCAATCGCCGTCGCCGCATTCGAACGGGATCGGGATCGCGTGTTCCTTGGCCAACGCCAGGATGGTCGCGGTGTTGCCCGCCACCGCGTAGATGGTCTTGTCTTTCTTCATGATGGGCGAGGTAAAGGTAATGTTCGGCATCGCAGTCCTCTTTTCTGTCGTTGAGGGAAAGATCCCGAAAACCGCGCAGCAAGGGCCATGCCAGCGCCCCGAAACCGGGGCTTGCCGGGGGCCGGTGCCGGACCTAGGCTTTCCCGATCATCACAGCCCTTCCGGTGCCATGCCCCCGCCCGCCCCCTCTTCCGACTGGATTTCCCGCCTCGAAGGCGGTCTGCGCCGCCGCTACGCCGCGGGCGAGACGATCGCGCGGCCCGATGCGCCCTCGGACCGGCTGATCCTGGTCGAAAGCGGCGCGGTGCGGCTCAGCCTGACCGGCGCCGGGCGCGAGGTGACGCTGGCGCAGCTGCGCACGGGCGGGCTGTTTGTCACCCATACCCGCGTCTGGATGGTGGCGGCCGAAGCCGCGCAGGTGCGCAGCTGGCCGGTGGCCGAGATGCTTGATCTGGTGTCGCGGCACCCGGATCTTGGCGTGGCGGCCTTTCGCGAAGTGGGCCAGATCCTGCGCGGCGCGCTGGATTTGATCGAGGATCTGGCCTTCCGCCCGGTCGAGGCGCGGCTGGCGCGGTATCTTCTGTCCGAACGCGCGGCGCAAGGCGCCGAGACGATCCGGCTGATCGGCCCGACCGAGGCGCTGGCGACGGCGCTTGGCACGACGCGGCAGACGCTCTCGACGCTGATCAACCGGCTGATCCGCGACGGCGTCGTGTCGCGGCCGGGGCGGCAGCAGCTTTGCCTGCACGATCCGGGCCATCTGGCGCGTCTGGCCGAAGTGTCATCCGGCTGACAGAAATTCCGGTCCGCCGCGCCTATGAAACAAGCCGGATCAGCCGAGGAACCCCGCGATGAACGACCAGACCCCCGACCGTTACGTGACCTTCATGGGCATCGCCTGCGATACCAATGCCGACCGTCTGTGCGAGATGCTGGCGGCGCGGATGGCGGGCAATGACTCGCGCTGGGTGGCCTATTTCGAGACCAAACTGGCCGAGAATGCGCGGATGGGCCATGACCGGCTGCGTTTCATCGGCGCGCAGGTCAATGCGCTGATGTCCTTCTTCGAAGAGGAAGACGACGCCGAGGCCCTGGCGCTGCTCTGGCACATCGAGCATCACTGCCTCTGACCGGACCGGGGATCTTCTTCCTTTCATGATGGCCCGCAGGGCTCGGGGCCGCCGGACCGCGGCGGCCTCAGCGGGCCAGCCCGGCGTAAAGCCGGGGCAGACGCTCGGGCAGGCGCTCGACGCGGTCCAGGATCTGGTAGCCGCGCGGCCCGAAGATCTGCGCCACATAGCCATCCGCCGCAGGATCGAGGCTGAGGCAGAAGGGCTGCACCCCCTGCCGCGCCACCTCGGCCACGGCGGCGCGGGCGTCGTGGCGCAGATGCGCTGGGGCGCGCTCGTCGATATCGGCGGGCGCGCCGTCGGTCAGCACCAACAGCAGCTTGCGCGCCGCGCGTTGCTGGCCCAGATGCCAGCCCGCATGCCGGATCGCAGCGCCCATCCGGGTCGAGAGCTGCCCCTCCATCCCCGCCAGCCGGGCCTTGGGGTTCGGCCCCCACTCCTCGGTAAAGTCCTTGAACCGCTGATAAAACACATTGTGCCGCCCGTCCGAGCAAAAGCCGTGCAGGGCGAAAGGATCGCCGACGCGGTGCACCGCCTCGGCCATCAGCACGGTGGCGGCGCGGGTGACATCCAGAAGCCGGGTGCCCCCGGGCCCCGCCGGATCGTTGGTCGAGGCGGACAGATCAAGCAACAGCAGCACCGCCACATCGCGTGTGACCCGGCGCTGGCGCATCATCACCCGCGGGTCGGGCTGACGGCCCAGCCGCCGGTCGACCGCGGCACTGATCGCGGCGTTCAGATCCAGCTCGTCGCCGTCTTCGAGCCGCCGCAAGCGCTGCACGCCCTGCGGCTGCAGCGCCTCCAGCACCCGGCGCATCCGCGCCAGAACCGGGCGGTGTTCCTGCAAGATCGCTTCGGCCAGCGCCGGATCACCGGGGCGGGGGCGCTTGTCATGCACCGTCACCCAGTCGGGCCGGTCAAGCCCGGTGCGATGGTCGAATTCCGGATAGCGGCGCGGCGGCGCCACGGGCGGGCGGCCCTCCCGCGCATTGAAACTGCTGCCGTCATCGTCGAAAAGCTCGGTGGCGCAGACAAGGATTTCCTGCGCGTCGTCCCCCGCCGTCTCGACCTCGACCTCGTTCACCAGCTCGGAGACCGAAACATGACGGCGGATCTGCGCGGGCGGCGCGGCGGCCATCGAACAGTCGCTCTCGTCGCCTTCCCAAAGCGCGCGGTTGTCGTCGCGATAGGGCAGGGCAGGCACGGGCAGGCGCGGATCGAGCCGCCCGGCCAGCGCAAGGCCGATGCGCAGCGCGGCCATCTCGTCGTCAAGATCGGCCTCGGCCAGAGCGGCCCGGGCCCAAAGCGCGTTCGGGTCGGCTTCCGGCGCCTCGGGCAAAAGCAGGGTGCGGGCGATCCGGTCCAGCGGCCCGGTGCCGGTGTGAAACCGCGCCCAAAGCGGGCCAAGGCCGGGAAAGCGGGCGATCGCCAGCGCCTCGGCCCGCGCATCCTCGATCAGCCCGATGCAGGCGCGCTGATGCAGGCTCAGCCCCTCCATCGGCAGCGGGCCCCGCCGGGCCGCCAGATGGGCGGCGGCATGGGCGGCGGCGGCGCGATACAGATCAAGCCCGGTCGCGCCGTTCCCATCGTCCCAGGCGTCGGGCAGATGGATCACCCCGGCTTCCAGACAGGGCCGCAGGCCTTCGCGCGTCTCGAAATCGCCCGAGGTCGGGCGCATCGGAAAGTCCCGCCCCCAAAGCGCGCGCAGATAGGCGCCGATGCGGCGGTGGATGTCGACGAACAGCACCCCCTTGCGTTCGCGTTGCAGCACCGCCTGCGCCTCGGCGCTTTCAAGCGCGAAATAACGCGCCTGTTCGGGGTAATTCGTGCGGTGCATCTCGGCGCCCCAGAGCGCCCAGCGGCGCAGGCCGCCCAGCGTCAGCACGCCCAAAAGCCTGTCAAGCTGATCCAGCATCGGCCGCAACCCCCGCGGCGCCTGCGCCAGCAGCAGGTCGAGAAACCCCAGATAGGCGCGGAACAGATCGGCGTCGCCCAGCCGCCGCGCGGCGAGCGGCGCCGTCGCCAGCACCCGCGCGATCACCGCGCCCGAAGTGCGCGCCGCCATCGCCAGACAGGCGCGCAGAAGGTCGGGCAGCACATCCTCGCCCAGATCGCGCGCGACGGGCAGCGCAGCCTCGGCCCAAGCCTGCACCGCCTCGGCTCCCTTGCCGCTGCGCTCAAGCGCCGCTGCGCCCTCGTGCCAGACCGCGCGGCCCTGCGCCGAAAGCGCCCGCGCCGCCTCGGGGGCAAGGCGCGTCAGGGCGTCCTGCGCCGCAGCGGGCAGGGTCTCGGGGGCAGGCGGGGCGGACATGGCGACGGACACGGCGGGCCTCAGAAATAGGTGGTGACGGCGGCATCGAGCGCGTCGCGCATGTCGGGATCGTCGGTGATCGGGCGCACCAGCGCCATCCGGCAGGCGGCCAGCGGCGCCACGCCCTGCGCGATCAGCCCGCCCGCATGCACCAGCATCCGCGTCGAGATCCCCTCGTCGAGCCCGTGGCCCTTGAGGTTGCGCGCCCGTTCCGCGATCGCCACCAGCTTTTGTGCCAGAGCCGGGTCGATGCCGGTTTCATGCGCGACGATCTCGACCTCGACGCCATGCTCGGGCCAGGTGAAATCCAGCGCCCCGAAGCGTTGTTTCGTCGATTGCTTGAGATCCTTCATCAGCGCCTGATAGCCGGGGTTGTAGCTGATCACGAGCTGGAAATCGGCATGGGCGCGCAGCAATTCGCCTTTCTTTTCAAGCGGAAGAACGCGGCGATTGTCGGTGAGCGGGTGGATGGCGATGGTGGTGTCCTGCCGCGCCTCGACCACCTCGTCCAGATAGCAGATGGCGCCGTGCCGCGCGGCAAAGGTCAGCGGCCCGTCCTGCCAGCGCGTGCCCGTGGCATCAAGCAGGAACCGCCCGACCAGATCCGAGGCGGTCATGTCCTCGTTGCAGGCGACGGTGACGAGCGGCTTGCCCAGCCGCCAGGCCATGTGCTCGACAAAGCGGGTCTTGCCGCAGCCGGTCGGGCCCTTGAGCATGACCGGCATCCGTGCCGCATGGGCGGCCTCGAAAAGCGCGATTTCATCGGCGACCGGGCGATACCAGGGCTCGGCCGGAATGCGGAAAGGCTGGGTGGGATCGGTCATGACAGCCTCGTGGGATTGGGGGAGGGGCCCGCCGCAGAGGAGGTCGCGGCGGGCCGTGAACCGCCGCCAGGAGGGGAGGGGCGGCGGGCAGGGTGTCAGCTCAGACGGCGGCGCCGCGATAGACGATCATGTTGGCGCCCTGGCTTTGGGTGAAATTGTCATAGCCGATCAGCCGGACATGATGGCCGGGGTTCGCCTCGTGACAGGCTTTCAGCTCGGCCAGGATCGCATCGACATCGGTTTCGCCGAACATCGGCAGTTTCCACATGTACCAATAGATCTGCGCGGCGAAGTCGGGTTCGGTATGCTCGATCCCCGGGTTCCAGCCATTCTGCACGATCCACTCGACCTGACGGCGGATTTCGGCCTCGCCCATCGGCGGCAGATAGGAAAAGGTGCCCATCTTGCGGCTTTCCGGGCGCGAGAGGCGGGAGGGGTAGTCCTGAACGGTGCTCATCTGATGTCCTTTCGGGCCGGGTCTCAGCGGTGCTGCACGTCGAGCTTGTCGACGGTGTCGAATTCGAACTTGATCTCTTTCCAGGTCTCCATCGCCATGCGCAGCTCGGGGCTCGACTGCGCGGCCTTGGTCAGGATCTCCTTGCCTTCCTTTTCGAGATGGCGCCCCTCGTTGCGGGCCTGCACGCAGGCCTCAAGCGCCACCCGGTTCGCACAGGCGCCCGCGGCATTGCCCCAGGGGTGGCCGAGCGTGCCGCCGCCGAATTGCAGCACCGAGTCATTGCCGAAGATCGAGACGAGCGCCGGCATGTGCCAGACATGGATGCCGCCCGAGGCGACCGGGAACACCCCCGGCTGCGGCCCCCAGTCCTGATCGAAAAAGATCCCGCGCGACCGGTCGGCCTTGATGAAGCGATCGCGCAGAAGGTTGATCCAGCCGATCGTCGCCTCGCGGTCGCCCTCAAGCTTGCCGACGACGGTGCCCGAATGCAGATGGTCACCGCCCATCAGCCGCAGGATCTTGGCCAGCACCCGGAAGTTGATGCCGTGATTGGGGTTGCGGTCCATCACCGCATGCATGGCGCGGTGGACATGGAGCAGCATCCCGTTCTTGCGGCACCAGCGCGACAGGCTCGTATGCGCGGCCCAGCCGACGGTGAGATAATCCGACATGATGATCGGCGTGCCGATTTCCTTGGCGAATTCGGCGCGTTCGTAGATCTCCTCCATCGTTCCGGCGGTGACGTTCATGTAATGGCCCTTGCGCTCGCCGGTTTCGGCCTCGGCCTTGCGGATCGCCTCCTGACAGAACAGGAAGCGGTCGCGCCAGCGCAGGAAGGGCTGGCTGTTGACGTTCTCGTCATCCTTGGTGAAATCGAGCCCGCCGCGCAGGCATTCATAGACCGCCCGGCCGTAGTTCTTGGCGGCAAGGCCGAGCTTCGGCTTGATCGTGCAGCCCAGAAGCGGGCGGCCGTATTTGTCGAGCAGGTCGCGCTCGACCTTCATCCCGTGCGGGGCGCCGGGGCAGGTCATCACGAACCACAGCGGAAACCGCACATCCTCCAGCCGCAGCGCCCGCACCGCCTTGAAGCCGAAGACGTTTCCGACCAGCGAGGTGAAGACGTTGACGACCGAACCTTCCTCGAACAGGTCCATCGGATAGGCGATGAAGGCGTAAAAGGCCTCGTCGCTGCCGGGGACATCCTCGATCGCATAGGCGCGGCCCTTGTAGTAATCGAGATCGGTCAGAAGATCGGTCCAGACCGTGGTCCAGGTCGCGGTGGAGCTTTCGGCGGCGACGGCGGCGGCGGCTTCCTCGCGGCTGACGCCCGGCTGCGGCACCACCTTGAAGACGGCCAGAATGTCGCTGTCCTTCACCTGATATTGCGGTTCCCAATAGATTGAGCGGTAGTCTTTGACACCGGCGTCATAGGTCTTGGCTGCCATGGTTCCCTCGTTGACTGGCCCGTTTCTGCGGGGCTTGGGGGGACTATGCGGCCTTGCGTGACTTTACAAAACTGAATAGTTTTTAGTCACAGAATAGGGAAAAGATTATCATGCGTTGCACGTTGCGCCAGTTGCAGGTCTTTGCCGCGGTGGCGCGGCACGTCAGCTACACCCGTGCCGCCGAGGAGTTGCACCTGACCCAGCCCGCGGTCTTCACCCAGGTCAAGCAGCTCGAAGAGGCGCTCGGCGCGGTGCTGCTCGACCGGATCGGCAAGCGGCTCTTCCTGACCGAGGCGGGGCAGGCGGTGCTGGCCACCGCGCGCGAGACGCTGGAGGGGATCGAGCGGCTGGAGATGCAGCTGGCCGATCTGCAGGGGCTGCGGCGGGGGCGGCTGCGGCTGGCGATCGTCTCGACGGCGCAATATTTCCTGCCGCGGCTTCTGGGGGCGTTCTGCACCGAAAACCCCGGCATCGAGGTGGCGCTGACCGTCACCAACCGGCAGACGGTGATTGCCCGTCTGGCTGCGAACGAGGACGATCTGTGCATCCTTGGTCAGCCGCCCGAGGGGCTTGATGTCGTCGCCCGTCCGATCGCGCGCAACCCGATCCTCGTGCTGGCGCCGCCGGGCCATCCGCTGGCGGGGGCGGCCGCGGTGCCCTTTGCCGCGCTGGCCGATGCCCCCTTCATTCTGCGCGAGCCCGGGTCGGGCACCCGGGCTGCGGCGGAAAAGTTCTTTGCCGACAACGGCATCCGGCCGCAGGTGCGGATGGAGCTTGGCTCGAACGAGGCGATCAAGGCGGCGGTGGCGGCGGGGCTGGGTCTGGCGATCCTGTCGCAGGACACGATCACGCTGGAGGCCGAGACCGGGCGGCTGGTGGTGCTTGATGTGCAAGGCTTTCCGCTGCTGCGGGTCTGGAACGTCGCCCATCCGCGCGGCAAGCATCTGTCGGTGGCGGCCAGGGCCTTTCTGGCGCATCTGGCGGGCGGCGGCGCGGAGCCGAGCTGACGTGCCCCCAATCCACGGTCAGCAGTTCACCGAGGCGTCGCTGTCCCGCAAGGGAAGCTAAACCTGCCCGATTTCCCGTGACAGACCCGGCTTCCCGGGGCCTTGTCGCAAGTCAGCGACCAGCGATGGATCGACGGCCCCCGAGGAACGATCATGCCGAGACAATCCATTCCGCTTGCCATCGCGGATCTTTCGCAGTTTTCCCGCGCCCTTGGCGCAGAACTGGCCGTCCGCCCGGACAAGCCCCCCTCGCATCTGAGCCTGCTGAACATGCTGGCGCGGGCGGCGGGGTTTCGCAACTTCCAGCACCTGCGCGTGGGCGCCGCGCCCGCTGCCGACCCCGCGCCGCCGTCGCCCGAGGCCCCGCCCGAGCCGGTCGATCCGCGCCGCATCGCCAAGGTGGCAGGCTCTTTCGACGCCGAGGGGCGGCTGACGCGTTGGCCTTCGAAACGGGCGCAGCAGATCCTGTGCCTTTGGGCGCTTTGGGCGCGGCTGCCCGCGGCGACGCCGATGTCCGAACGCGAGATCGGCGACCGGCTCAAGGCGCTGCATCTTTTTGGCGATCCTGCGATCTTGCGGCGCGATCTGGTCGGACTGGGTCTGTTCCGCCGCGATCCGGGCGGGTCGACCTACCTGCGGCTGGAACAGGCCCCGCCCGCCGAGGCGCGGCTTCTGATCCGCGAACTGGCATCGCGCAGCCGCCCTCAACGGCCGTAAAACCGCCGCCGCGCCTCGGCCTCGATGTCGAGGCGCAGCTGCAGATCGGCCAGAACCCTGGCCTCGCGGCGGCGGTCCTCTTCGGTCGGGGCCGCGCGCAGCTTTTCGGTCTGCGCCGCGACCGCCTTGCGCAGCTCGATTTCCCGCGGCAGCGCCCCCGCCTCGGCCATGATGCGAAAGCCCACCGCATCAGAGCTGCCCGCATTGTCGTCCATGTTCAAGGGCTTGCCCGCGCCGCGCAGGTTTTCGAACTGCCCCTCGGCCTGCGCCTTCAGGATCTGCCGCTCCGCCATGTCGGAAAACTTCATCTCTCGCCTCCTTCCGGGCGGGCCAGCAGCCCGCGTTCGATTTCGGTGAAAACCGGCCAGAACAGCGCCAGCCCCGCGGGGCCGCGCGGGCCGAAGGCGGTCAGCGCCCCGGTGATCATCAGCGCCGCCGGAAGCGGCGCAAGATCAGCGCGAAAGACGCCCTGCGCACGGCCAAGGCCGAGAATCTCGGTGTAGCGGGCGCACCAGCCGCGGGTGAAATCCGCGATCAGCGCGCCGATCTCGGGCTCTGACGGGGCGATCTGCGCCAGCTGCGCGAAACAGGCGGCCAGTTCCGGGCGGTCGCGCAGGCTGTCGTGATAGGCCTGCACCTCGGCGCGCAGCTGATCCCGCGCGGGCCGGGCGGGGTCGGGGGCGGGCGGCAAAAGCGCGCAAAAGGCCGCGCGCGTCGTTTCAGCCACCAGAAGCAACAGCCCGGATTTGGTGGCGACATGGAAATGCAACGTCGAGATGTTGATGCCGACGCGGGCCGCCACATCGCGGGTGCGCAGCGCCGCCGCCCCCTTTTCCAGGATCAGAGCTTGCGCCGCCGCCGCGATCATCTCGCGTCGCGTCTCCTGGCGCAGATAGGGCTGGGGGGAGGTCTGTCCGGTCATGACTCAATCATATGATTGACTTCTGCAAAGGGCAACCCCGCGAGGCGACCTTCTCAAAGCGCCTTCGGGCGGGGCAGGCTTGCCCGAATAACGGGCAGGTCCGGGGTTCTTGTCGGCCTTCCCGCACAGATGCGGGCGCGGCCCTTGGATCGGTGTCCTCGTGCGGCGCAGCCTGTCGTTATATGGAATCACTACATAACGGAGTCGATCATGTGCGGCGAGGATCAGGTCGAGGCACTCGAGCTGGGGCAGGCCAGTCCCGAGGACGAATTCGGCCAGTGTTTCACCGGCGAATGTCGGGTGAACCTGTTGCCGACGCTTTACCGGCTCAATGCGGTGATTTCGCAATCGCCCGATCCGGGCGAGAGCCTGGGCATGATCCTGAAGACGATGCGCTCAGAGATGCGGATGGAGCGCGGCAGCGTCGCGCTGATGGACCGCCGCCGCGGCCAGGTCTTCATCCATCAAAGCTTCGGGCTGACCGCGGAAGAGGAAAGCCGCGGCGTCTATGCGATGGGCGAGGGCATCACCGGCAAGGTCGCCGAGACGGGGCGGGTGATCATCGCGCCGCGGCTGCACGAGAGCCCCGATTTTCTGGATCGCACCGGGGCGCATGCGGGGGAATCCCGGCGCAAACGCGCCTTCGTCTGCGTGCCGATCATGCTGGGCAAGCGGGTTCTGGGCACGATCGGCGGCGAGCGCAGTTACCTCAACCAGCGGCTTTTGAAGCAGGATGCCGAGTTTCTGGCCGCCATCGCGCTGATGATCGCGCCGACGGTCGAGCTTTACCTGATCGCCAATGTCGAAAAGCTGGAGCTGGAACGCGAGAACCGCGAATTGCGCGATGCCCTGCGCGAACGCTTCAAGCCCGGCAATATCATCGGCAATTCCAAGGCGATGATGGCCGATGTCTATGATCTGATCGGCAAGGTCTCGAAGACGCGGGCGACGGTGCTGATCCTCGGCGAAAGCGGGGTCGGCAAGGAACTGGTCGCTTCGGCCATTCATTATTCCTCGGACCGCGCCGCGAAACCTTTCGTGCGCTTCAACTGCGCCGCGATCCCCGAGACGCTCGCGGAAAGCCTGCTCTTCGGCCATGAGAAGGGCGCCTTCACCGGGGCCCTGGCCAGTCGCAAGGGGCTGTTCGAACAGGCCGATGGCGGCACGTTGTTTCTGGACGAGCTGGGCGAACTCAGCCCCTCGGTGCAGGCGAAGCTGTTGCGGGTGCTGCAGGATCGCACGCTGGAACGGGTGGGCGGCACGACGCCGGTTCAGGTCGATGTGCGGGTGATTGCGGCGACGAACCGGGAACTGGTGCGGATGGTGGCCGAGGGGCACTTTCGCGAGGATCTGTTTTACCGCCTCAACGTCGTGCCGATTACCGTGCCGCCGTTGCGCGAGCGAGGCTCGGACATCATTCTGCTGGCCGATCATTTCGTCGCCAAGGCCTGCAAGGCGATGGAGAAATCGGTCAAGCGAATCTCGACGCCCGCGTTGAACATGCTGATGGCCTATCACTGGCCCGGCAATGTCCGCGAGCTGGAAAACGTCATCGAGCGGGCGGTGATCCTGTCGGATGACGCGGTGATCCATGCCTGGAACCTGCCGCCCTCGCTGCAGACGGCGCGCGAGACCGGGACGACGCTGGGGCTGGGGCTGGAGGAAAAGGTCCGGCTGGTCGAGACCGAGATGATCGTCGAGGCGCTGAAGACGACGCAGGGCAATATCGGCCAGGCGGCGGAGCTTCTGCAGGTGTCGCGCCGGGTGCTGGGGCTGCGGATGGGGCGGCTCGGCATCGACCCGCATCGTTATCGCGCCTCAGCCTGATCGGCGGCGCTGACCGAATCCCGGCCCCGCTTCGGCGGGGCTTTTTCTTTGCTGCAGCCCGTTCGGAAGTCCGTTTACCGAACGGTAATCGGTTACATAACGGTAAGGATTTCCTGTCGGGCGGTGGGATAGAGGGGTCAAGAAAATATATTTATTATCAATGTCTTGATGGCTTCTTTCCGCCCCGAAGCCGCCTTGGCACGGGGGCTGCTCTATAGGGTTCAGACGGTAGCGAAACGCCGTCGCAAGACATCCCTTCCCAAGGAGCGACCCCATGACCCGCAAGATCGCCATTTACGGCAAAGGTGGTATCGGCAAATCGACGACCACCCAGAACACCGCCGCAGCCCTTGCCTATTTCCACGACAAGAACGTCTTCATCCACGGCTGCGACCCCAAGGCCGACAGCACCCGGCTGATCCTGGGCGGGTTGCCGCAGGCGACGGTGATGGACACGTTGCGCATCGAGGGCGCCGAGCGCGTCACCGTGGACAAGGTCGTGAAGACCGGCTTCAAGGACATCCGCTGCGTGGAATCGGGCGGGCCGGAGCCGGGCGTGGGCTGCGCCGGGCGCGGCGTCATCACCGCCATCGACCTGATGGAAGAGAACGAAGCCTACAGCGAAGACCTTGATTTCCTGTTCTTCGACGTGCTGGGCGACGTGGTCTGCGGCGGCTTCGCCATGCCGATCCGCGACGGCAAGGCGCAGGAAGTCTACATCGTCGCCTCGGGCGAGATGATGGCGATCTATGCCGCCAACAACATCTGCAAGGGTCTGGCGAAATACGCCCGGCAATCCGGCGTGCGTCTGGGCGGCATCATCTGCAACAGCCGCAATGTCGACGGCGAGAAAGAGTTCCTTGCCGAATTCACCAAGGCGATCGGCACAAGGATGATCCACTTCGTGCCGCGCGACAACATCGTGCAGAAGGCCGAGTTCAACAAGCAGACCGTGACCGAATTCCAGCCCGAGGCCAATCAGGCGCAGGAATACCGCGAACTGGGCCGCAAGATCATCGAGAACGAGGATTTCGTGATCCCGAAGCCGCTCGCCATGGATGAGCTGGAAGCCATGGTCGTCAAATACGGCTTGATGGACTGATCCTCCGGGGCGCCGCGCCCGGCGCCCTTTCCCCGAATTTCCATGGAGTTAGGCCGATGCCCTACCATGAGTTTGAAGTCTCGAAATGCATCCCCGAGCGGCGCGAGCATGCGGTGATGAAAGCGGCGGGCGAGGATCTGACCTCGTGCCTGCCGAAAGGCTACCTGAACACGATCCCCGGCACGATTTCCGAACGCGGCTGCGCCTATTGCGGCGCCAAGCACGTGATCGGCACGCCGATGAAGGACGTGATCCACATTTCCCACGGGCCCAATGGCTGCACCTATGACACCTGGCAGACGAAGCGCTACATCTCGGACAATGACAACTTCCAGCTGAAATACACCTTCGCCACCGATGTGAAGGAAAAGCACGTCGTCTTCGGCGCCGAGGGGCTGTTGAAGAAATCGATGCACGAGGCCTTTGACGCCTTCCCGAACATCAAGCGGATGACGGTCTATCAGACCTGCACCACGGCGCTGATCGGCGATGACGTCGATGCCATCGCCAAGGAAGTGATGGCGGAACGCGGCGATGTCGACGTGTTCGTCTGCAACTCGCCCGGGTTCGCGGGGCCGAGCCAATCGGGCGGCCACCACAAGATCAACATCGCCTGGCTGAACCAGAAGGTCGGCACGGTCGAGCCGGAATACCTGGGCGAACACGTGATCAACTACGTGGGCGAATACAACATCCAGGGCGATCAGGAGGTGATGATCGACTATTTCAACCGCATGGGCATTCAGGTGCTGTCGACCTTCACCGGCAATGGCAGCTATGACAGCCTGCGGATGATGCACCGCGCGCATCTGAACGTGCTCGAATGCGCGCGTTCGGCCGAATATATCTGCGACGAGCTGCGCGTGCGCTACGGCATCCCGCGTCTCGACATCGACGGCTTCGGCTTTGAGCCCTTGGCCAATTCGCTGCGCAAGGTCGCGCTCTTCTTCGGCATCGAGGACAAGGCCGAGGCGATCATCGCCGAGGAATATGCGAAATGGAAACCGCAGCTGGACTGGTACAAGGAACGGCTGAAGGGCAAGCGCGTCTGCCTCTGGCCGGGCGGGTCCAAGCTGTGGCACTGGGCGCATGTGCTTGAAGAGGAAATGGGCGTCAAGATCGTCTCGGTCTACACCAAGTTCGGCCATCAGGGCGACATGGAAAAGGGCGTCTCGCGCTGCGGCGAAGGTGCGCTGGCGATCGATGATCCAAACGAGCTGGAATCGGTCGAAGCCATCGAAATGCTCAAGCCCGACATCATCTTCACCGGCAAGCGCCCGGGCGAATTCGTGAAAAAACACGGCGTGCCCTATCTGAACGCCCATGCCTATCACAACGGCCCCTACAAGGGCTTCGAGGGCTGGGTCCGTTTCGCCCGCGACATCTACAACGCGATCTATGCGCCGATGCGGCAACTGGCGGCGCTTGATATTTCCGCCCCGGATGCCGCGATCACCTCGGGCTTCCGCACCGCCAGGATGAACGCCGATCTGACCGTCTCCGACGCGGTGAAGTTCAGCGAGGTGCTGCACGAATATACCGGCAAATACGACTCGATTGCCGAAGTGCGCGCCCGCAATCAGGCCTATGCCGCCGAGCAAAAAGCGCTCCGCGACGCCGTTCAACCTGCCGCCGAGTGAGGGACAGATGACCGATATCAGCGAAAAACTCGACCCGCTCGTCGATTACATCATGAAGAACTGCCTGTGGCAGTTCAATTCGCGCGGCTGGGACCGGCTGAAGCAGAATGCGGGCATCCTGTCGCAGACCTGCGAGATTCTCTGCGGCGAGGAGCCGGTGCATGAAACCGCGATGGACCGCTGCTACTGGGTCGATGCGGTGATCCTGTCGCGCGCCTACAAGGCCCGCTTCCCCTGGCTGATGGCGATGACCAAGCCCGAGATCAAAAGCCTGTTCAAGGCGTTGCACGAAAAGATCGACCATCTCACCGTTCACGGCTCGCTCAATACCGAGCTGACCGTCCCGCATTATTGAAAGGAAGACCCCAATGACTTGCCAGGTCACCCAGAAGGCGCGGGAAGGCACGATCAACCCGATCTTCACCTGCCAGCCCGCCGGGGCGCAATTCGCCTCGATCGGGATCAAGGATTGCATCGGCATCGTTCACGGCGGCCAGGGCTGCGTGATGTTCGTGCGGCTGCTGATCTCTCAGCACATGAAGGAAAGCTTCGAGATCGCCTCGTCGTCGGTTCATGAAGATGGCGCGGTCTTCGGCGCGCTCGACCGTGTCGAAACCGCGGTCGAGGTGCTGCTGACGCGCTACCCCGATGTGAAGGTGGTGCCGATCATCACCACCTGCTCGACCGAAATCATCGGCGATGACGTCGACGGGCTGCTCTCGAAACTTGAAGACGAGCTTCTGCCGACCAAGTTCCCGGGCCGCGAAGTGCATCTGCTGACCGTGCATTGCCCCAGCTTCGTCGGCTCGATGATCACCGGCTATGACAAGGCGGTGCATGATTTCGTAAAGAAATTCGCGACGAAGGACGAACCCAGCGACAAGATCAACCTGATCACCGGCTGGGTGAATCCGGGCGATGTGAAGGAGCTCAAGCACCTTCTCGAGGTGATGGAGGTCAAGGCCAATGTGCTCTTCGAGGTCGAAAGCTTTGACAGCCCCCTGATGCCCGATCTGGAGCATCACTCGCACGGCTCGACCACGATCGAGGATCTGCGCGATACGGCGAATGCGAAAGGCACCATCGCGCTCAATCGCTACGAGGGGATGAAGGCCGCCGAATATCTGCGCAAGAAGTTCAAGGTGCCCTCGGTGATCGGCCCGACCCCGGTCGGCATCCGCAACACCGATGCCTTCCTGAAAGCGGTGTCCGAGATGACCGGCCAGCCGATCCCGGCGAGGCTCGTCAGGGAACGCGGTCTGGCGCTCGATGCCATCGCCGACATCGGCCACATGTTCCTGGCCGACAAGCGGGTGGCGATCTATGCCAACCCCGATCTGGCCATCGGCCTGACCGAGTTCTGCCTTGACCTCGAAATGAAGCCGAAACTGCTGCTGCTGGGCGATGACAACTCGGGCTATGTGAAAGACCCCCGCGTGCTGGCGCTGCAGGAAAACGCGCCGGATCTGGAAATCGTGACGAACGCCGATTTCTGGGATCTGGAAAGCCGCATCCAGCAGGGGCTCGAACTCGATCTGATCCTCGGCCATTCCAAGGGCCGGTTCATCTCGATCGACTACAAGGTGCCGATGGTCCGCGTGGGCTTCCCGACCTACGACCGGGCGGGGATGTATCGCCATCCGGTGCTGGGCTACGGCGGGGCGATGTTCCTGGCCGAAACCATGGCCAACACGCTTTTCGCCGACATGGAGGCGAAGAAACACAAGGAATGGATCCTCAACGTGTGGTGACGGCATCGCCGCGCAACCTGCCGGGCCGCCCCGTGGCCCGGCCTTTTCCCTTTCGCGTCAGGAGCTTCCCATGCAGATCGCGGTTTTTCTGGACGACACCGGCCAGCCCGTCAGCCTGAACGCCCCGGGTCGGCTGGTCCTTTACGAGGGCAGCGGCGATGACTGGCGGCTTGTCGAGGACTGGCCGCTGGAATTGCCGCGCGCGGGCGGCATCGCGGCCCTGCGCGCCGCCGTCGAACGCATGGTCTTCGCGCTTGCCCCCTGCACCGTGCTGATCTCGGCCGAGGTGCGCGGCTATGTCTATTCGCTCTTGCAGGAACAATACGGGTTCAGCGTCTGGCGCTCGACCGGGCCCGTCGAGGCGATGCTGGCCTCGGTCTGCGCGGGCGAGGAGGAACGGGCCAATCAGGCCGCCTGCTGCGACGCGAAACCCGAAGCGGGCTGCGGCAGCTGCGGCAGCAGGGTGACGGCGCTTTCCCCGCCGCCCGAGGTGCGCCCCGAAGACCGCCCCGACGGCACCCGGTTCATCGATCTGGCCGCGACGCTCGCCGCCGACGCCCGGCACAATTCGCGTTCGGTTCTGGGTCCGATCCTTGCCGCGGAACCGTTTCGCCCGCTTCTCATCCGCATGGACCATCAACCGCGCTGGTTCGCCCGCACCCTTCGCGCGATGGGCCTGCGCTTCACCGAAGACCGCCGCGAGGGCGCGCTTTTCATCACCGTCGCACGGCAAAAGGAACACGCGCAATGAAACAGGTTCTCGTCTTTGCCTATGGGCTTGATCTGCACCCCGAGGAGATCGGCAAGCTCTGCCCCTCGGCGAAACCGCTGGCGCGGGCCAGCGCCAAGGGCTGGCGGATCGGCTTCTTCGGCCATTCGCGGGTCTGGGACGGGGCCGAGGAAAGTCTGATCCCCGATCCCGACGCCCATGTGCCGGGCGTGCTTTACGCCCTTGCGCCGTCCGAGGCCGAGAGGCTGGAAGCCGCCCGCGGCGTGAAGCTGAACGGCACCGGGCGTTATTTCCACACCCCGCTCGACGTGACGACCGAGGATGGCCTATCCTTGGGGGCGGTGGCGCTGATCAAGACCGAACGGCGCGCGGAAAAACCGCCCAGCCGCCCCTATCGCGACCGCATCGTCGAAGGGGCGCGGCTGCACGGCCTGCCCGCCGATTACATCGCGGCGCTCGCGGCGCTGCCCGCCACCGACCCGGCCTATCCGGTGCCGATGGCGATTACCCTGCCGATCTTCGCCGGCTCCTGCTGCTGAAAGGAAAGACCATGACCGAGACCCCCGTTCCCGCGCCGACCGACCGCACCCGCGTGAAGCGCTTCCACTGGCTGGCCGCCTATGACCGCCCGACCATCGACGCGATCATCGACGCGGCGCTGGTGTGCCAGATCGGTTATGTGGTGGACGGCGCGCCGATCGTGACGCCGACCTGCCATTGGCGGATCGGCGATCACGTCTATTGGCACGGGTCTTCCGCCAGCCGGATGCTGCGCAATCAGGAAAGCGGCGTGCCGGTCTGTTTCTCGGTCACGCATCTGGACGGCGTGGCGTTTTCCCGGGCGGCCTTTGATCACAATATCCTCTATCGCTCGGTCATGGCCTTTGGCAAAACCGAACTGGTCGAGGGCGACGACAAGAAGACCGCGCTCGAGGCCTTTGTCACCCGTCTGGCGCCGGGGCTGTGGGATTATGCCCGCCCACCGACCGAACAGGAATGGAAGGCGTCAAAGGTGATCCGGATGAAACTTGACGAGGTTTCGGCCAAGGTCGCCGCCGGTCTGCCCGACGAGGATGCGGCCGATCTGGCGCTCGATCTCTGGGCCGGGCATGTGCCGGTGCGGATGGTGACGGACGCCCCGGTGCCCGATCCGAACCTGCGCCCCGGCATCGCCATGCCCGATTTCGTCCGCACCTTCGGGCTCTGAACGGGCATTTCCGCAGAAAGGCGGGAGGCGTGCCTCCCGCCTTCCGCTTCAAGCACAGGCTGATGTCGTGACGGGCGAACTCCAGAAATTGGACGAGCGCTACAAGTGCCGCAACCGCAAACCCTGGTATAATGTGCCCCTGAATGCCTCGACAGTTGGGGAGGTGGAGACGACGTCACCTCGTAGCGAGCCGTTTCAGCCGCCCAATCGCAGTATTTACGCCCGTTTCTGGCAAGAGGCCAAACGCTGCCTGACGAAAGGCCAAACATTGGGTGCCAAAAGGACAAATTTAGACGGGCAGGACAGCGAGTTTTGCGGCGAATGGCAAGTTTGTCCCGCGCCGCAACCATTAGGCGCCCAGTCCAGCGTGACAAAAGTCCGCAAATCCACCAGACGCGCAAACCATTGATATAAAAAGAGACCACCGACGGGGCTGCCGCCGGTGGTCATTAATGCTGTGCCGGAATGGTCACATCATCCCGGAAATGGACATTTTATAGTGGGTCCAACAAGAGGCTCCCAAAGCTCTTCAACCCGAACACTTGGAATGGCCGCAGTCGGCGCAGGTCAGGCACCCCTCCACCTTGCGCAGCGCGTAGCTGCCGCAGGACGGACAGGCCTCTCCTCTCGGCGCCTCGCCCACCACCATCGCCTCGGCGCGGGGGTCGCTTTTCAGGCCCATCCCCTCGCCCGCGATGAAGCCCGTCGCCACCAGATGCCGCTCGATCACGCCGCCGATCGCCGCCAGGATCGAGGGGATGTATTGCCCCGCCATCCAGGCGCCGCCGCGCGGATCGAAGACCGCCTTGAGTTCCCCCACCACGAAGCTCACATCGCCACCACGCCGGAACACCGCCGAGATCATCCGCGTCAGCGCCACCGTCCAGGCGTAATGCTCCATGTTCTTGGAATTTATGAAAACCTCGAAAGGTCGGCGATGCCCGCCCTGCACGATGTCGTTCACCGTGATGTAGATCGCATGTTCCGACCCCGGCCATTTCAGCTTGTAGGTCGCCCCCTCCAGCGACGGCGGCCGGTCCAGCGGTTCGGTCAGATAGACCACTTCGGCGCCGGTCTCGGTCTCGGGGGTCTTTTCCGAAGTTTCGGAAACTGTCAAAACCGATCCCGTCACCTCGTTCGGGCGGTAGGTGGTGCAGCCCTTGCAGCCGCTTTCAAAGGCCGCCATGTAGACATCCTTGAAATCGTCAAAGCTGATGTCCACCGGGCAGTTGATCGTTTTCGAGATGCTCGAGTCGATCCATTTCTGCGCCGCCGCCTGCATCTTGACGTGATCCATCGGCGCCAGCGTCTGGGCGTTGACGAAATACTCGGGCAGGGCAACGTCGCCTTTCATGTCCCGCCACAGCTTCACCGCGTAATCGACCACCTCTTCCTCGGTCCGGCTCCCGTCCTTTTGCAGCACCTTGCGGGTATAGGCATAGGCAAAGACCGGCTCGATGCCCGAAGACACGTTGCCCGCATAAAGCGAGATCGTCCCGGTGGGGGCGATCGAGGTCAAAAGCGCATTGCGGATCCCATGCGTGGCGATCGCCTGACGGACATCGTCGTCCATCTGCACCATGTTGCCGCTGCTCAGATATTTCTCGGCATCGAACAGCGGGAAAGCACCCTTTTCCCGGGCCAGATCGACCGAGGCCAGATAGGCCGCCCGGGCAATCGCCTTCATCCAGGCTTCGGTCTGCGCCGCCGCCCGGTCGTCGCCATAGCGCAGGCCCAGCATCAAAAGCGCATCGGCAAGCCCCGTCACCCCAAGCCCGATCCGGCGCTTGTTTGCGGCCTCGGCCTCCTGTTGCGGCAGCGGGAAGCGGCTGGCATCGACGACATTGTCCATCATCCGCACCGAGGTGCGAACGAGTTCGTCCAGCGCCGCCAGATCCAGCCGGGCCTGATCGGTGAAGGGCGCCGTGACCAGCCGGGCGAGGTTGACCGAGCCGAGCAGACAGGCGCCATAGGGCGGCAGCGGCTGCTCGCCGCAGGGGTTCGTCGCCGCGATCTGCTCCAGATAGGCCAGGTTGTTCATCGCATTGATCCGGTCGATGAAGATCACCCCGGGTTCCGCGAAATCATAGGTCGCGCGCATGATCTTGTTCCACAGATCGCGGGCGTTCAGCGTGTGATAGACCTTGCCGTCAAAGACCAGCTCCCACGGCCCGTCGGCCTTCACCGCTTCCATGAAGGCATCGGTGATCAGCACCGAGAGGTTGAACATCCGCAGCCGGGCCGAATCCTGTTTCGCGGTGATGAAGGCCTCGATATCGGGGTGATCGCAGCGCATCGTCGCCATCATCGCGCCCCTGCGCGAGCCGGCCGACATGATCGTGCGGCACATCGCATCCCAGACATCCATGAACGAGAGCGGCCCCGAGGCATCGGCCGCCACCCCCTTCACCGCCGCGCCGCGCGGCCGGATCGTCGAGAAATCATAGCCGATGCCGCCGCCCTGCTGCATCGTCAGCGCGGCTTCCTTCAGCATGTCGAAGATGCCGCCCATCGAATCGGGGATCGTGCCCATGACGAAGCAGTTGAACAAGGTCACCGCCCGGCCGGTGCCCGCGCCCGCCAGAATCCGCCCCGCGGGCAGGAATTTGAAATCTTCCAGCGCGGCGTAGAATTTCGGCTCCCAGAGCGCCGGATCGGCCTCGACCGAGGCCAGATCGCGGGCCACCCGGCGCCAGCTGTCTTCGACCGACACATCCAGCGGCAGGCCATCGGCATCCTTCAGCCGGTATTTCATGTCCCAGATCTGTTCGGCGATGGGGGCGGCAAAACGGGTCATGAGGCATCCTTTGGCAGCGACCGGCGGGCGGAAAGAGGGTTAAAGATACGTTGACGAGGGCAGGGGGTCAACGTCGGGGTGAACCGCGTTGCCCTCGGGCGACGCACTCTATATTGTGGTGTGACGGGAAACGGAAGACCACTTGTAGCGTTTTTGACCGAATGGTCTGGGCGCTTGCGACAGGAAAGAAGGCAATGACACAACCGCTGCATATCCTCAAGCTTTGTGTTGGCGCAGAGGGCGTCGAGGATCTGATCGCCTGGCAGCGGGCGCATTTCGGCACCGGCCCGGCGCGGCATGTGACGCGGATGTGGCCCAAGCGCGCCGAGGAAGTTTTGGCGGGCGGCTCGCTTTACTGGGTGATCAAGGGGCAGATCCTGGCGCGGCAGCCGATTCTCGATCTGCAGCCGGTGACCGGCGCCGATGGCATCGCCCGCTGTGCGCTGGTGCTCGACCCGGCGGTGATCCGCACCGATGCCGTGCCGCGGCGGCCGTTTCAGGGCTGGCGCTACTTTTCCGCGACCGAGGCGCCGCGCGATCTTGCGGCCGGGCGCGGGCAGGAGGAGCCCTTGCCCGGCGATCTGCAGGCGGCTCTGGCCGAGATCGGGCTGCGCTGATGCAGACGCGGCTGAGCAATTCCGATGTGATCGAGTTGACCGCCTGGCGCCACGCGCTGCACCGCGCCCCCGAGGTCTCGGGCGAGGAGGCCGGGACCGCGCGGGCGGTGGTGGCGGAGCTGACGCGGTCCCGGCCCGACCGGCTTCTGACCGGGCTGGGCGGCCATGGCGTCGCGGCTGTGTGGGAAGGCTCTGCGCCCGGGCCGACGGTGCTGATCCGCTGCGAACTGGATGCCTTGCCGATCCTTGAAACCGGCACCGTCGCGCATCGTTCGCAGGTGCCGGGCAAGGCGCATCTGTGCGGGCATGATGGCCATATGGCGATTGTCGCGGGCGTTGCCCGGGGGCTGGCGCGGCAGCGGCCGAAACGCGGCCGCGCCGTGCTGCTGTTCCAACCCGCCGAGGAAGACGGCTCGGGCGCGGCGGCGGTGATCGCCGATCCGCGCTTTGCCGAAATTCGCCCCGATCTGGCGCTGTCCTTGCACAATTACCCCGGGCTGGCGCTGGGGCAGGGCGTCGTGCGTCCCGGGCCCGCCAATTGCGCTTCGCGCGGGGTGAAGATCCGTCTCGCGGGCCGCACTGCCCATGCCGCGCAGCCCGAGACGGGGCTGTCGCCGGGCCCGGCACTGGCGCGGCTGATCGACCGCCTGCCCGCTTTGGGCCGGGGCGGTCCGGTCACCGACCCGGCGTTTTCGCTGGTCACCGTCACCCATGCCCGGCTGGGCGAGCCCGCCTTCGGCATCGCCCCGGCGGTGGCCGAGCTTTGGGCCACGCTGCGCACCCAGACCGATGCGGGGATGGCGGCGCTTGTGGCCGCGACCGAGGCCGCGGTGGCCGGGGCCGCAGGCTCTTTGGGCGTGGCCATCAGCTATCATGACATTTTCACCGCCTGCACCAATGCGCCCGAGGCGGTGGCCGTTCTGCGCGCGGCGATGGCGGTCGAGGCGATCCCCGAGGGCGAGGCCGAAGTGCCGATGCGCGCCTCCGAGGATTTCGGTCGTTTCGGCGCGCTGGCCCCCGCGGCGATGCTGCTTCTGGGCGCGGGCGAGGCCAGCCCCAGCCTGCACAATTCCGATTACGATTTCCCCGACAGTCTCATTCCGGTGGGCGCATCGCTCTTCCTGCGCTGCCTGGCCGATCAGTTGGGCTGATCGCCCCGCCGCCGCCCCTCGATCAGCCAGGCGGCGACGGCCAGCGCCGCGACAAGGGCCAGCCAGGCCCAGCCCGGCAAAAGCGCCCTCAGCCGGATGTCGGTCGTGGCCGTGACCTCGCGCGGGGTGACGCCGATCCAGCCACGCCCGGCGGCGACGCGGCCCGGCCGCACCTGCCGCAGGTCGGGGATACCGTTTTCCAGCGCCACCTCGGACCCGCCCGAAGCCGCGATCAGGGGCGCCAGCGCCGCGCCCGAGGCGACCGGGGTTTCATATTCGCGCGCACTGGCCGGACCCAGCGCCACGACGCGCTCAAGATCATCCTGCTTCAGCCGGTAAAGCCCCTCGGCGGGCGCGGTCCAGCCCTGCGCGAACCGGCCCGGTTCGACCTGCGGCAGGGTCACGGTTTCGACCGTGCCATCGGGCCGGGTGATCTGCACCGGGCTTGCCCTGTCCTGCATCGTGCGGCGGGTGATCGTCACCGACAGGCTGCCCGGCTCGACCTCGGCCTGCAGCGCTTCTTCTTCAAGGTCCGGTTCCTTCATCGCCCAATGCGCGATGCGGCGCAGAAGTTCCAGTTGCGGCCCGCCGCCCTCGTAGCCGCGATCCCAAAGCCAGGCGTGATCGGAGGCCAGAAGCGCCACCCGCCCCTTGCCCGCCCGGTCCAGAACCAGCAGCGGCGCCTCCTGCGCGCCCTGCATCACCACCTCGCCGCGCGCGCCGGTCAGCTCGATCTGCCGCAGCCAGCGGCCCCAATGGTTGGCGCCCGGATCGCCCGCAGGCGGCGGCGCCCCCGTCAGCCCCGCCGTCACCGGATGGCGCAACCCAAGCACGGTCGGGCGCGGCAGGAAGGCGGTTGAGAGCACCCGACCGGTCGGCCGCGCGGGCAGGATGTCGCCCAGGGGCGTCTGCCACAGGCTTTCAACGGTGGCAAACTCTGGTCCTGCCGAAACCAGCACCGCGCCGCCGCGCTCGACATAGGCGCGGATATTCTCGAAATAGGCGGCGGGCAGGATGCCGCGCTCGGCATAGCGGTCAAAGATGATCAGGTCGAATTCGTCGATCTTGTCGAGGAACAGCTCCTGCGTCGGAAAGGCGATCAGCGAGAGTTCGGAAACCGGCGTGCCGTCCTGCTTTTCCGGCGGGCGCAGGATGGTGAAATGCACCAGATCCACCCCGGCATCGGATTTCAGAAGGTTGCGCCAGGTCCGTTCGCCCGCATGCGGCTGGCCCGAGACCAGAAGCACCCGCAGCCGGTCGCGCACGCCGTTGATGCTGACCACGGCGCTGTCATTCTGCGCCGTCAGCTGCCCCGGCGCGGCATCAAGACTGAACTGCACCACATTCTGCCCGGCATGCTCGAGCTGCAAGGGCAGTTCCAGATCCTGCCCCACCATCACCGGATAGTCCTGCGGCGCGGCGCCATCGATCGAGATCGTCAGCCGCGCCGTCGCCCCTGCCGCGGGCGGCACGGCGCCGCTGTCTTCAACCTTCAGACGGATCACCGTTTCCTCGCCGATGATGCCGAAAGCCGGGGCGGTTTCGATCACCAGCCTGCGGTCCCAGTCGCTGGCGTGACCGGTGCGCAGAAGATGCAGCGGCGCGGGCAGATCGGGCAGCGCCTCGGGGTCATGCAGGCGCCCGTCGGAAAGCACGACCACCCCGGCCACCCGCCCGCGCGGCTCGGCCGCGAGCGCCTCGGAGAGCACCGCGCCAAGCTGCGTGCCCGCGTTCTGCGCGCCGTCCCGCACGGTGGCGCGGCGCAATTCGGTATTGGGCAGCGCGGTGATGGCGGCCGAGAGCTGCGCCAGCGCCGCATCGGTCTGCGCCCCGCGGTCGGACAGCATTTGCGAGGCGGAGCGGTCATCGACCAGAAGCACGATGTCGGACAGCGCGGTCTTGTCCTCATGCTGGACCGAGGGCTGCGCCAGCCCGCCCAAAAGCGCGAGCAATGCCAGACCGCGCAAGGCCCAGCCCTTCAGCCCGCGCCAGAGCGCGACGGCCAGCAACAGCACGGCCAAGGCCGAAAGCCCGGCCAGCACCGGCCAGGGCACAAGCGGCGCAAAAACGACCGAAACCCCGTTCATTGCCCGAGCCTTTCCAAAAGCGCAGGCACATGCACCTGATCGGATTTGTAATTCCCGGTCAGCACATGCATGACCAGATTGACCCCGAACCGCGCGGCGATCTCGCGCTGACGCTCGCCCGCCTGACCGCGGCCCACCGGGAACATCGGCTGGCCGACCTCATCGACCGCCCAGGCACTGGCCCAGTCGTTGCCGCCGATCACCACCGGCGTTACCCCGTCGTTGAGGTTGCGAAACGGCATCCCCTCGGCCTGTTCGGCATCCGCGGGCGCGGCCTCGACCCAGATCGGGCCGTCATGGCGGCCGGGCATCGTCTGCAGCAGATAAAAGCTGCGCGTCAGCACATGATCGGCGGGCAGGGGTTCAAGCGGCGGAATGTCCAGCGGCGCGGCCAAGGCCTGCAGCCGCCGCCCGGCCCCGGTCGCCGCCCCCATCCCCGCCAGATCGGCATCGCGGGTGTCGAACAGGATCATCCCGCCGCCGCGCAGATAGCGGTTGAGTTTCGTATAGGCCGCGGGCGAGGGCGTCGGCGCGGTCTCGGTCACCGGCCAATAGATCAGCGTGAACAACGCCAGATCATCGGTCTCAAGGTCAAGCTGCATCGGTGCCGAGGGCTCGACGGTGGTGCGCCGCGTCAGCGTCTGGCCCAGCCCGCGCAGCCCCGCCATCGAGACCGCATCAATCGTCGCGTCGCCCGTCGGCACAGAGGCAAAAACCACGTTCGCGGCGGCTTCGATGGCGCGCGACTCGGGCATTGTCTGCGCTTGCGGCGGCGAGGGCAGCAGCAGCACGGCCAGCGCCGCCACCGCCGCCGCGCGCGGGCCGCGCAGCCGCCCCGACAGCGCCAGCGTCGCCAGAATGTCGAGCAAAAGTGCCACCAGCGCGAGGGCCAGCGCCAGCCCGGCCAGCGGCCGCTGTTTCGGCGCGGTCTCGCCCTCGAGCGTCACGCCCGCGGGCCAGAGCGCCGGGGCCAGCTGGCGCCCGCGCGGCAGGGCGTTCAGCGCCAGAACCTGATCCGTGGTCGCGTAAAGCCCGGGCGGCAGATCGGGGCCGGGGGGGCCCTCGGCCAGATCCGCGCCCTTGACCCCCGCCGCGGCCTCGCTCGCGGTCAGAAGCCCGAACCCGTCCAGCCGCTTGCGCGGGGTGAAGGTCTGCCCGGCCAGATCCTCGGCCGAGGGGGCGGCGGGCCGGGCAGAGACGGAAAGCCGGTCCAGCATCTGCGGAAACAGCCCTGAAAGCGGCAGGTTCGACCATTCCGCATTCGCGGTGACGTGAAACAGCACCACCGCCCCCTGACCCAGCGCCTTGCGGGTGACCAGCGGCGTGCCATCGGCCAGCGCGGCAATGCTGCGCGCGCCCAGATCCGGGTCGGGCTCGGCCAGAACCTGTTCGCGCACGGTGACCTCGTCGGGCAGGATAAGCCCGGCAAAGGGCGAGGTCTCGGCAAAGGGGGCAAGCTTGCGCGGCGCGCCCCAGCTCATCGTGCCGCCGACCGACCGGCCGCCCTGGCGCAGCCGCACCGGCAAGAGCGGATCATCACCGGTCCCGGCCGCGGCCAGCCGTGGCCCGGCAAAGCGGATCAGCATGCCGCCCCTTTCGACCCAGGCCAGAAGATCCGCCGTTTCCGCGACCTCGCCGACATCGGCCAGAATGATCACATCGGGCTTCACCGGCAGCGCATCGGCGAGCGTCGCCTCGATCAGATCGGCCGAAGGGGCCAGCGCCTGATGCAGATAATGGGTGGGGGAAAGCAGTTCGAGCCCCTCGCGCGCGGAGCCGGGCGCGATCAGCGCCACCTTGCGCCGCTTTTGCGCATCATCGGTCAGGCTGACCGCCCCGGCCGAGCGCAGGCCGGAAATCTCGAAGCGGGTGATGCGGTTGCGCAATTCGGGCGGCAGATCGAAGACCGCCTCGGCCTGCGCCTGATCGCGCAGCGTCACCGGCTGGCGGGCCAGCTCCCGTTCGAGGCCGGAGGGATCGGCCCCCAGCGCCGCCACCTCGACCACGCGATTGACCGGGGCCGAGGCGTGAAGCGGCAGGTTCAGCCTGGCGCCATCGACCGTCGCCGCGTCCAGCGCCAGCACCGGGCCTGCGGGCTGCCAGACCTTCAGCCTGCCATGCGCCTGCACGGCCCTTGCCAAGGCCGCGCGGCTGGTGCGGTCAAGCCCGTCCGAGAGCCAGAGCGTGTCATAGCTTCCATCGGGCAGGAGGCGCGCCGGATCGAGGTCGATCGAGGGCTCCCAGGCCTGCGGCTGCAGCCCGGGCAGGGAGGCCAGCAGATCGCGGGCCTCGGTGAAGGGCGGCGGGGCCGGGGGTGGATCGGCAAGCGAGATCAGCGCCACCGGCCGGCCCGCGGCCGCGGCCTCGGTCAGGGCGCGGGTCAGCCGCTCGATCCGGCGCGGCCAGCTGGCGGCCGAGGCCCAGCTGCCGTCTTCAAGGATCAAGAGCGGCCCGCGGGCGGGATCAAGCTTTGCCGGGTGCAGCACTGGCCCGGCAAAGCCGATGATCGCCGCGGCCAGTGCCAGCATCCGCAGCGCCAGAAGCCACCACGGCGTGCGCTCGGCCTGCACCGTTGCATCGGTCAGACCCAGCAGCAGCGCCACGCCCGGAAAGCGGCGCCGGATCGGCGCGGGGGGCGTGGCGCGCAGAAGCCACCACAGCAGCGGCAGCGCGATCAGCCCGGCCAGAAGCCAGGGCGCGGTGAAGCCAAGCGGACCGAGCACCATCATCGCCAGCCCCCGCCAAGCGCGCCATGCAGCCACAAGAGCGCCGCCTGCGCCGGGGCGCCGGTGTGATGGCTGGCAAAGGCCCAGCCCGATTGCCGGGCGATGCGGGCAAGGTGGTCCCGCCGTTCGGCCAGCCGGGCGCGATAGCGCGCGCGCAGATCGCCCGCCTCGCGGGTCTCGAACCGCAGCCCGCCCGCCATCGAGGTGAAGACGGTGCGGCCGTCATAGGGGAACTCTTCCTCGGCCGGGTCGAGCACCTGCAGCAGCACGCCACTCACGCCGCGCCCGGCCGCGCCCGAGAGCACGGTTTCAAGCCCCGCCGGATCGGTGAAGAAATCCGACAGCACCACCACCCGCGCCTGCGGGGCCACGGCGGACAGATCGGGGGCGGCATAATCCAGCGCCGAGGTCTCGGCCAGAAGCGCCTGTGCCAGCGTCAGAAGCTGCGCCTTGCCCGGGCGCGGCGGGGCAAGCGGGCTGGTCAGCCCCACCCGTTCCCCCGCCCGCAGCGCGGAAATCGCCAGCGCCAGCGCCAGCAGCCGGGCGCGGGACAGTTTTTCGGGCCGGGCCTTGCGGCCGGTCTCGGCGCCGGTAAAGCGCATCGAGGCGGCCGGATCGACCCAAAGGCACAAAGATTGTGCCAGCTGCGCCTCGCGCTCGCGGATGAATTGCGTGTCCGACCGCGCCGAGCGGCGCCAGTCGACAAAGCGGGCGGCATCGCCGGAATGCGCCGGGCGGTATTGCCAGAATTCCTCGCCCGCCCCGGCGCGTCGGCGGCCATGACCGCCCATCTGCATGGTATTGGCCAGATGTTCGGCGGCGATCAGCAGCGCGGGCAGGGCGGCGGCTTCCGCTTCGGCCGCCCGGCGCAGATCGCGTGCCGCCGCGTCGGGAAGCGGATCGCTCACGCGGCGGCCTCGGCACCGGTGCCCAGAACCTCGGTCACGGCACGGGCGATGATCGCCGACAGCGTCTCGCCGCGGGCGCGGGCGGCGAAGGTCAGCGCCATGCGGTGGCTGAGCACCGGACGGGCGAGCGCCGCCACATCGTCGAGCCCGGGCGCCAGGCGGCCATTGAGCAGCGCGCGCGCGCGCACCGTCAGCATCAGCGCCTGCGCCGCGCGCGGGCCGGGGCCCCAGGAAAGGCTGTCGCGGATGACGGGCAGCGCCTCGGGCTCGCCGGGGCGGCAGGCGCGGACCAGATCGAGGATCGCCTCGACCACGCGATCGCCGACCGGCATGCGGCGGACAAGCTGCTGCGCCGCGATCAGCTCGGCGGGGGTGAAGACGGCGATGGCGCTGGCGGCCTCGACCCCGGTCGTGGCCAGAAGAATGTCGCGTTCGGTGGCGCGGGTCGGATACTCGACATCGACCTGCACAAGGAAGCGGTCCAGCTGCGCCTCGGGCAGGGGATAGGTGCCCTCCTGTTCGATCGGGTTTTGCGTGGCGAGAACGTGAAAGGGCGGCCCGAGCGGCCGATGCACGCCCGCCACCGTCACCTCGCGCTCCTGCATCGCCTGAAGCAGCGCCGATTGCGTGCGGGGGCTGGCGCGGTTGATTTCATCGGCCATCAGAAGCTGGCAGAAGATCGGCCCTTCGAGGAAGCGAAACGCGCGGCTGCCATCGGCGGCGGTTTCCAGCACCTCGGAGCCGAGGATATCGGCGGGCATCAGATCGGGAGTGAACTGGATGCGCGCAGGCGCAAGGCCCATCACCGTGGCCAGCGTATCGACCAGCATCGTCTTGCCCAGCCCCGGCAGGCCGACCAAAAGCGCATGCCCGCCCGAAAGCAGCGCGGCAAGCGTCAGCTCCACCACGCGTTCCTGGCCGATGAAGCGGCGGTTCACCGAGGCACGGGCGGCGCCCAGTTTGCTGCCCAGAGCCTCGATCTCGGCCAGAAGGGTGTCGGTCTCGGTCATGACAGGGCTCCGGTTGCGCGTTATACGGGTAGAGAAACAGATAAACCGTCGCAGCCCAACCGCAAAGAGAAGATGACCGAGAAAGCCGCGCCACAATTCGCCGTGAAGCCGCCGAGCGCGGAGGGGATCGCCGCAGCCCTGACGAAAGCCGGGGCCAAGGGGCCGCCGCCGGTGCATCTGTGGGATCCGCCCTTTTGCGGCGATCTGGACATCGAGATCCGTCGCGACGGGACCTGGTTCTATCTGGGCACGCCGATCGGGCGCGAGGCTCTGGTGCGGCTTTTCGCTTCGGTGCTGAAGCTGGAAGACGGCAAGTTCTATCTGGTGACCCCGGTCGAAAAGGTCGGCATCCGGGTGCAGGATGCGCCCTTCCTGGCCGTCGATTGCACCGCCGAGGCGGGGGATCTGCGCTTTGTGACGAATGTGGGGGATACGGTCGTGGCGGGGCCCGCGCATCCGATCCGGGTGGTGATCGCGGCGGATGGCGCACCGCGGCCCTATCTGCATGTGCGCCGCGGCCTTGAAGCCCTGATCGACCGCAAGACCTTTTACCGGCTGGTCGATCTGGCCGCGCCCGGCACGCAGGACGGCGAGGACTGGCTTGGGCTGACCTCGGGCGGGATGTTCTTTCCGATCCAGCGGATGGCGGAGATGTGATGGTGAAACTGGCCGCCGATCTGACCACGCTGTTTCAGGAACTGCCCTTTGCGGCGCGGTTCTCGGCGGCGCAGGCGGCGGGCTTTGCGGGGGTGAGCCTGGCGTCCCCCTATGACGGGCCGGTGCAGGAGCTGCGCGACCGGCTGGTGATGTCGGGGCTGCTCTTCGCGGCGATGGTGGCGCCGCCGCCGAATTACACCGGTGCGGCGCAGGGCTTTGCCGCGACGCCGGGGGGCGAAGAGCGGTTTCAGCGCGATTTCAAGCGGATGCTGCGTTACGCCGAGGTGCTGAGGCCCGGGGCGATCGAGATCCTGCCGGGCCCCGAGGGCGAGACCGGGACGCTTCTGCGCAATCTGCGCTGGGCGACGGGGGCGGCGCCCAAGCGCGTCTTCACCCTGGCGCCGCGGCCCGGGGGCAGTTTTCTGCAAGGCTATGATCAGCTGGCCGAGGTGCTGGCAGGGGTGGGCGCGGACAATCTGGGCCTCTGTCTCGATACCGCGACCGCGGCGGCTCTGGGCGCGTCGCCCGAGGCTTTGGCCGAACGCTTCGGCGCCGATCTGCGCCATGTTGCGCTGGCCTCGGCGCCCGACCGGGCCGAGCCGGGATCGGACGGGTTCGATGTGGCCGGGTTCCTGAACCGGCTTGCGGCGGCGGGTTACAAGGGCTGGGTGAGCGCCGATTACACGCCGAAGCTGACAACGGCGGCGGGGCTGGGCTGGATGCCGTCCGCGCCGGTGGCGGCGCCGAAGAGGCGCAAGAAACAGGCCGGGTGAGGATTTCGCCTCGGCTGAGGCCGAGGCGACCCGTGGGGGGCTCTGCCCCCCACACCCCCCGGGATATTTGGACCAAGGTGAAAGGGATCAGGAGAGGAAGGGCATTTCGATGCCGAAGGCGCCGAGCAGCAGGACCATGTTGAGCGACAGGACGACACAGGCGCCCAGGGCCGCCGCCGCCTGAACCTTGCGCGTGGGGACGAAGGCGCCCATCACCTCGGGTTTGCGGATCAGCCACAGCAGGGCGAGCATCGGCACCGGCAGCGCGATCGAGAGCACGACCTGGCTCATCACCAGCGCATCGGTGGCATTGGCGCCCGAGGCGACGACGACGAAAGCGGGCACCATCGTCACCGCCCGACGCAGCCAGAGCGGCAGACTGATCCGCAGGAAGCCCTGCATGATCATCTGCCCCGCCATCGTGCCGACGACCGAGGATGAAATCCCCGAGGCGATCAGCGACAAAAGGAAGGCCGCCGCCGCGAAGCCGCCCAGAAGCGGGGTCAGCGTGTGATAGGCGGTCTCGATTTCCGCCACTTCGGCATGGCCATTGTGGAAGGCCGAGGCCGCCATCATCACCATCGCCATGTTGATCAGACCGGCGCCCGCCAGCGCCACGATCACCTCGATGTTGGAGATCCGCACCATCCGGCGCCGGTCGCTGTCGCTGCCCAGAATGGCGCGGTTCTGTGTCAGTCCCGAATGCAGGAAGATCGCATGCGGCATCACCGTGGCGCCGATGATGCCCACCGCAATGGTCAGCGCGCCCGCATCGGGCAGGCTCGGTGTGGTGAGGCCGCCCACCGCCTGACCCCAGTCGATCGGCGCGATCAGCACCTCGGCCAGATAGCTCAGCCCGATCACCCCCACCATCGACCCGATCGCCAGTTCCATCGGCCGGAAACCCTGCGCCTCGAACATCAGGATCGCATAGGTGATCACCGCGGTCAGCGCCATGCCCCACAAAAGCGGAATGCCCAGCAGCAGCGAAAAGCCGATGGCGCCGCCAAGGAATTCGGCCAGATCGGTGGCCATCGCGGCGACCTCGCTGACCGCCCACATGCACAGCACCAGTGGGCGGGGCAGGTGATCGCGGCTCAGTTCCGCCAGATTGCGCCCGGTGACGATGCCAAGCCGGGCCGAAAGCGCCTGAAACAGCATCGCGATCAGGTTGGCCATCAGCACCACCCAGAGCAGCGCATAGCCGTAGCCCGCCCCCGCCTGGATGTTCGTCGCGTAATTGCCGGGATCCATATAGGCGACCGAGGCGATCACCGCCGGGCCGACAAAGGCCAGCATCGCCAGCGGGCCGCGCCGTTCGCCACCGATCACCGCGGACATCGTCGCCCGCGCCCGCCCGGACATGGAGTTTTCCTGGATCATCCTGGCCCCCGGAACCTGTTGCTGCAAGGTGTAGCCTTGGCTACACTTCTGTCAAGCGGCTTCCCGGCACGGGCAGGCAGAAACCCGGTGCGGCTCCGGGGGGCGTTTCCAAATCCGGGGCAAGGCGATAAAATGGTGCGAAAAGGACCCAAGATGCCCGAAGATACCGCCCCTGCCGATCTGACGACGATGCGCTTTTCCCGGGCCCGGGAGGCGCAGGCCATGGCTGTCCTGGAAGATTACGCCGAGATGATCGATGATCTGGCGCGGCAGATGGGCGAGGCGCGGATCACCGACATCGCGGCGCGGATGGGGGTGACGCATCCGACGGCGACGAAGGCGGTGGCGCGGCTCAAGCGCGAGGGGCTGGCGGTGTCGCGGCCCTATCGCGGCGTGTTCCTGACCGAACTGGGGACGGAGCTGGCAGCGCGGGTGCGGATGCGGCATCGGGTGGTTGTCGATCTGCTGATCGCGGTGGGGGTGCCCGCCGAGACCGCCGAGATCGACGCCGAGGGGCTGGAGCATCATGTGTCGGAGGCGACGCTGCGGGCGTTCGAGGCCTATCTGGCGCAGCGCGGCTGACATCCAGCGTTTGTTCGGGCGGAGAAGGAAAGGCATCGCCTTTCCCCGCCCGTCACGATCCGGTGTTGCCAGGACCGTTTCCGCAAGCGTGACAGAGGGCGGCGCCTGCCCCGGCGGGCGAGAAGCGCCCGCCATGGGCGGGGCGGGCGCTGGCCGAGTGCCTGATGCACTCGGCGTCCATGGGGCATCTGGCGCACGTGGCTTCGGCGATGGCCCCGGCCAAGGGATGCGTCACGGGCTGAACAGCGGGAAGCAGACGCCCAGCACCCAGGCAAGACAAAGACCAAGCCCCAGCCCCGCCACCGTCGCCCCGGAGCGGCGCGCGATCCAGCGGCCCATCAGCCCGTGCACGCAGAAGAACAGCAGCAAAAGCGGCAGCGCGATCAGGAGGAACATCAGCCGGTCGAAATCCAGCGCCGCGGCGAGGGCGAACGAGCCGAAGAGGAACACCCGCCCGACGATCCGGCGCCAAAGCGCTGCATGCCCGGCCTCGGTCAGCTGCGCATCGGCAATCAGCGCGGGCACGGTGCCAAAGGCCAGAACCGCGATCAGCAACAGCCGCTCGGGCGAGGGCCAGTAGCTGGCGGCGTAGCGATCCAGCGCGAGGCCGAAGGCGCCAAGCCCCCAGATCAGGAACAGCCCCACCGGCAGCAGCGAGAGCCCGGCGCGCAGGCCCTGCCAGCCGCGCAGCAGCGTGATCTGCAAAAGCCCGTAACAGGCCAGATGCACCATCAGGTAATCGGCGACCAGCACCGGCAGGAAATCGATGTGAAACCGGGTCAGCACCACGGGCACGATCAGCGCGGGCAGGATCGAGGCGAGCAGGAACCGCCGCACCGGCACCGGCGCGGGATCGGCGCGTTTGGGCTGCAGCACCGCCAGCGGATGCACCGCCAGCACGAGGCCGATCAGCAGCACGACAATCCAGAGCCCCATCGAAGAGACATCGCCGCCCGAAACGCGGGCATAGGTGGCATCGAACCAGTCGCGCGCCGCCACGACCGCGGTCGGGCTGTAAAGCACGCCGACATGTTCCACATGCGGTGCCACGACGGCCATCCGCACCACCGGACCGGCGCTGGCCAGTTCGCCCTCGCCCTTCGTCGGATCGACCTGATGGACGTAATCGAGGGCAAAGCCGCGCAGGCCGCCTTCCCATTCGCCCGAGATCACCAGCAGCCGCGGCGGCTCGGTGGCCGTGACCGCCTGCGAGAACATCGAGATCGCCACCACGGCATCGACGGGACGCCCGGCCGCGGCCTCCTGTTCGGCGGCGCGCACCAGAATGTCGGTGGCCATCGAATGACCCAGAAGCGACACGCCGGGCGCGCCGGGCAGGGCACGGGCGGCCGCGATCACCCGGCGGACCTCGGCCACCAGAAACACCGTCGTGCCGTCGATCTTCGTCACATCGCCGCGCATCGGCTGCGGATTGCGGCCGTGACCCTCGCTGTCGAAGGCCAGCACACGATAGCCCGCCTGCGCCAGCCGCAGGGAATAGGCCTGCATGATCTGCCGCGATCCTGCGAAACCATGCGCGATGACCACGGCGGGGCCGGTCGCGCCGGGCTGTTCGTAAAGCGTCACCGGGGTCGCGCCGACCTTGAAATCGGCGATGGCAAGCCCGGCCCGGTCACGCTCCAGCATGAAGACCGAAGTCAGGATCAGCAGCAGGGCAAGGGCGAAGGTGGCAAGATGGCGGAGGGGGTGACGCAACGGGAACCTCGGGAAAACGGATGTCTCTCTATGTGCGGCAAAGCCCGGGCCGATCAAGGCGGCGGATGGCCCCGAAAGTGCGATGCCCCGACCGGAGGATCGGGGCACCGCGTTCGCAGTTTTGGAGGATTGACGGGGACGTCGTCATTCAGCCGGATGAGCCGGCCCTCTCGCTGTGCCCGTCTTCCACAGCGAGAAAAGGATGCCTGCGGCAAGGATCGCGAAGGTGATGCCAAGCGACCAGGCCGGAGGGAATTTTTCCCAACCCAGCGCCTCGGCCACGAAGACCTTGGAGCCGATGAACACCAGAAGCACCGAGAGCGCGTATTTCAGATAGGCGAAGCGGGCGAGGATCGCGGAGAGCGCGAAGTAAAGCGCCCGCAGGCCGAGGATCGCGAAGATGTTCGAAGTGTAGACGATGTAGGGATCGGTGGTGATGGTGAAGACCGCAGGCACCGAGTCGACCGCGAAGACGAGGTCGGCCAGTTCGATCATCACGAGGGCAAGGAAGAGCGGCGTCGCATGGCGGACTAGACGGCCGGTTTTCGTGTCGGGTTCGGTGACGAAGAAGGCATGGCCGCGGGGGCCGTCGGTGACGCGCAGGCGGCGGCGCAGGAAGCGGATCAGCCCGTTTTCGGTGATCTCGTGCTCTTTGTCGGCCGAAAACAGCATCTTGATCCCGGTCAGGATCAGGAAGGCGGCGAAGACGTAAAGCAGCCAGTGGTATTCGGCGACGAGCGTTGCGCCCAGGCCGATCATCAGCCCGCGCAGCACGATCACGCCCAGGATGCCCCAGAACAGCACCCTGCGCTGATATTGCCGCGGCACGGCGAAGAAGCCGAAGATCAGCGCGATGACGAAGATGTTGTCGATCGAAAGCGATTTCTCGACGACGAAGGCGGTCAGATATTGCGCCGAGGCGGTGGCGCCCATCTGCCAGAAGACGAATCCGGCGAAGCCGAGGCCAAGCGCGATATACATTGCCGAAAGCTTCAGGCTTTCCGCGATGCCGATCTCGTGATCGTCCTTGTTGAGCACGCCCAGATCAAGCGCGAGAAGGGTCAGGACAAGGCTGACGAAAGCCAGCCACATCCACAGCGGCTGGCCAAGAAAAGGCAGAAGAATGAGTTCCACGGGGGCGACCTCTTGCGGTTTGCCGCCGTCTGGTCGCCCGGCTGATGACAGACCATCTGCCGGGCACGACCATCTAGCGGGTGTCGATGCGGTCCGACATCACGTGGAAGCTTGGAGGAACTTCCGACGCCAGAGGGGCCCGGTCCGCTCCTCATATTTTGGGCAGGGCAAACGGGAGTTCAACCCCCCGGGTGCGACATTTTTTCCATTTTTTCGCCTGCCGGTTTCGGGCCGCTCTCGGGCGGGGTACGAATCCGGTGGCGCATGTCGCCGTACATCGTTAAGAAGCCAAGGCCGGAGATCACGTTCCGGTGACCCGAGTCACAACTGCATGACCAAAAACGAATCCGAGATCCCCGAGCAGGGAGATCGCAGCCAGAGCCACGCCAAGACGGGACTCGCGCTGACCTCCCTCGCCGCGATCGGTGTCGTCTATGGCGATATCGGCACCTCTCCGCTTTACGCCTATCGCGAAGCGATGGTGGCGTCGGGCGCGCATGGCGGCGGCGTCGACCCCGAACATGTTCTGGGCGTCCTTTCCGTGATCACCTGGGCGCTGATCATCGTCGTCACGATCAAATATGTCATCATCCTGATGATGGCCGACAATGACGGCGAGGGCGGGACCTTCTCGCTTCTGGCGCTGGTGCAACGCGCGATGGGGCGGCCGACGCCGATCGTGCTGGCGCTGGGCATGCTTGGCGCGGGGCTGTTTTACGGCGATGCCGCGGTGACGCCCGCGGTCTCGGTTCTGGGCGCGATCGAGGGGCTGAAGCTTGTCACCCCCGCCTTCGAGCCTTTCATCGTGCCATTGGCCGTCGTCATCATCGTGTTGCTGTTCGTGTTCCAGAGCAAGGGCACCTCGGCGGTGGCGAAATTCTTCGGCCCGGTGATGATGGTCTGGTTCGCCGCGCTGGCGGTGGGCGGGGTCATGAACCTCATTCAGGCGCCGGTGGTGTTCGAGGCGCTCAACCCGATCCGCGCGGCGGAACTGGTGACCTCGAACGGTCCGCTGGGCCTTGCCATCCTGGGCGCGGCCTTTCTGGCGGTGACCGGGGCCGAGGCGCTTTATGCCGACCTTGGCCATTTCGGCCGCCGTCCGATCCAGGTGTCCTGGCTCTTTGTCGTCATGCCTTCGCTGCTTTTGAACTACTACGGGCAGGGCGCGCTGCTGATGACCAATCCCGGCGCGATCGAGAACCCGTTCTTCCGGCTTTATCCCGATTGGGCGCTTCTGCCGATGATCGTTCTGGCGGCGGCGGCGACGGTGATCGCCAGCCAGGCGGTGATTTCGGGCGCCTATTCGCTGACCCAGCAGGGGGTGCAGCTGAAGCTGATCCCGCGGCTGCGGATCCGGCAGACCTCGGAAACGCAGCAGGGGCAGATCTACATGCCCGAGGTGAACTTCTGGCTGATGCTTGGCGTTCTGATGCTGATCGTCGTCTTCGGCTCCTCCTCGGCGCTGGCGGCGGCCTACGGGATCTCGGTCACCGGCGAGATGTGCATCACCTCGATTCTCGTGATGGTGGTGGCGCGCAAGCTGTGGAAGCTGCCGCTGGTGCTGGCCATCGGCATGATGGTGCCGTTCCTCGCGCTCGATCTGGTGTTCTTCGGCGCCAATTCGATGAAGATCTTCTCGGGGGGCTATGTGTCGCTGGCGATCGCCGGGGGGATGATCCTCCTGATGTGGACCTGGCGGCGCGGCGCGGCGATCATCCTCAAGCTGGAACGCGAAAACGACGTGCCGCTCGACATGATCTTCCGGCAGATGGATTCGAAATCGATCTCGACGGTGCCGGGCACGGCGATCTATCTGACCGGCACGCCCGACATGGTGCCCGCGGCGATGCTGCACAGCCTCAAGCACTTCAAGGCGCTGCACGAGCATATCGTGATCCTGACCATCGTCACCGAGGATGTGCCGCGCGTCGCCCCGGAGGACCGGGTGAACATGGAAGAGCTGAACGAGCGCTTCCGCCGCGTCGAGCTGCGCTTCGGCTATGCCGAGGAACCCGACGTGCCGAAGGCGCTTCTGCAATGCCGCAAGCTGGGCTGGAAGTTCGACATCATGGCGACCTCGTTCATCCTGTCGCAACGCTCGCTGAAACTGTCGGGGCAGCGCCGGATGCCCGCCTGGCAAAGCCTGTTCTTCTTCTATCTCGCCCGCAACGCCACCCGGTCGTCGGATTACTTCCGCATCCCGGCCTCGCGCGTGGTGGAGCTGGGCACGCTCGTGAACGTGTGATGCGACCGCCCCCCGGCCCGGCAGATCGCGGGTTGACGGGGGCGGTCAAATCCATTCTAACGCCCGCGGTCGATGGCGCGCCTCGCGCCAGTGCGACCTGCCCGGTGCACCGCCTCTGGAGAGATTCCCGTGACCTCGCGTCTTGCGCTTGCCCTGATCACCGTCACCGCGCTGTCCGCCTGCGGGTCGAACAGCTCGTTCCGGCTTTATCCGCTGAGCGGGCCGATCGCCGAGCAGAACCCCTCGACGGCGATTCCGATCTCGATCACCGAGGACAGCGAGACCTCGGGGCAGATCTGGTTCAAGCTGCCGAAGCCGAACAAGACCAAATGCAGCGGCACCTGGTCGAGCGTGCAGCCGCGGGTGAAGACGCATGAGCGCGGCCTGTCGCTGAAGCTCAAGGATCTGGGCGGCAGCTACAAGAATTCGACCGAGGATGTCGGCGGCGTCAATACCGGCGAGGTCTATGCCGTGTGCAAGGACGGCACCCGGCTGCAGGGCACCTTCATCATGGGCTCGGGCACGCAAAGCGGCACCGGCACCGTGACCGACACGCTCGGCAACAGCTACAAGCTGCTGTTCTGAGCCGACCGTCGGGGGAAACCGCGATTTTGCCGTCGCCGCAGGATTGTTTTGAAAACCCGAAACGAATCAGTGCAAAACCTGCAAACTCTGGTATCCAGAGGACAGCGAAGTTTTTCTGACCGCACCCTGTCTCCTTCATCGGCTTCAGTCTGCTTTTAGTTCTGACCAAGCCGAGCTGCCGCATTCCGTGGGCAGCATTCCCATGAAGGAGTGATCACGATGGCCAATGGCACCGTGAAGTTTTTCAACCAGAACAAAGGTTTCGGGTTCATCGAGCCGGAAGGTGGCGCGCAGGACGTGTTCGTGCACATCTCGGCCGTTGAACGCGCCGGGATCTCGCGTCTCGTCGATGGCGCCAAGGTGACCTTCCAGATCGAATCCGGCCGCGATGGCCGCAAGTCGGCCTGCGACCTGGCTCTGGCCTGATCCGCGACACGCGCGGACGACAGCCATGTCCCCTCCACGCAAGTCTTCATCTCCCGGCCTGTTCCGGGAGATGCCTCTTGCGCCGCAAACGCCGCATGACAAGACGGCGGCCGCGGCGAAACTGATCATCGAGACGGAAGCCACCAAGCGCGCGGATCGTACCGCGGCGCTCAAGGCGGCCCGTCTGGCGCGCGATGCGGCGGCCCTGCCGGACGCTCCGCCCGCCCGATGACCCCCTTGCCGTCCCGGGAAGCCTCGGCGCGGCGGAAAGATCTGAATGACGCATTCCCAATCTGCCCTGGGCCCCGCGCCCATGGCCTCGTTCCCGCGCAGCCACCCGGCCCAGTCCGGTCTGGGCTGGCGGGACTTTTTCGAACGCCTGGGTCAGGGCACGCTGCCGCAAGGCACGCGGCGGTCCGACCGTCCGGCGCAGGACCCGATCCGGTCCTTCAACGGACAGGCGATCCGACCCGTTTCCCGGTGACGGTATCGAGGCGGGACGGCGGCGCTGCCGCGGGTCCGCTTCTGCCGGGTTTCTCACCGGGAGGGGAAGCGGCGCAGTCCTCTGCGCCGCTTCCGCCCTTTTATCGCAAGGAGCCAGAACATGGGCTATTCCACGCCGAAGAAGCAACTGGATCTGAAGGAATTTCTGGCGCAGCCGGCAAAGAAGCCGCCATATCGCAACGGTCTTTCCTTCCGCAAGGTCGGCACGCAGGCACGCGGCAGCACCGTGCCCGCCGCGACGACGCCGAAGACCTCTGACGGCGCGCAGGACAGCTGACCTGCCGCCCGCTCCGGGCAACCGGAGCGACAGACCGGCCCCTGCCATGGGCCGGGGGCGCTTGTGCCTGCGGCCCGGCCATGCAAGGCTTGCCGCAGGAGGGCCCCATGCAGCGCATCACCATCACCATCGAAGACGATCTTCTGGCCGCGCTTGACGGGTTCATGGCGCGGTCGGGGGCCTCGAACCGCTCCGAGGCGCTGCGCGATCTGGTCCGCCGCGGCCTTGCCGACGACACCCCCGAGACCGCCGAATGCGTCGGCGTGATCACCTATGCGCTCGATCCCTCGCAGCGCGATCTGGGCCGCGCGGTGCCCGAAAGCCGCCAGCGCCATCACGACACCACGATCGCTGCGCTGTCGGTGCCGCTTGACCATCACGCCGCGGTCGAAGTGGCGGTGATGCGCGGCACGGTCGGCTCGGTGCAGGCCTATGCCAATTCGCTGTTCTTGCAACGCGGCGTGCAGCACGGGCAGACCGCGCTGATCCCGGTCAAGACCGAGATCGAGTTCCATCTGCACGGCACCCGCGCCCATACCCATGAACATCTGCGCGTGCAGGAACGCTGGAAGCCCTGAGCCTCAGCGGGGGATCTGGCGCAGCACGCGTTCGAGCGCATCCAGAAACCGCGTCCGGTCCGCCTTGGTGAAGCCGCCGCCGCGGCCCTGCAGGAACGGATCGGCGGCGCGCAGATCGGCCATCAGATCGCGGGTGGCCAGCACGTTGCCGATATTGTCCGCCGTCAGCGGCGCACCGGTCGGGCGCAGCACCTGCGCCCCGGCCGCCACGCATTTCGCCGCCAGCGGAATGTCCGAGGTCACCACGACATCGCCCGGCCCGGCCCGTTCGGCGATCCATTTGTCGGCCTCGTCCGGGCCCTGCGCGACGATCACCGTCTCGATCAGCGGATGGGGCGAGGGCCGGATCCCGCCATTCGACACCACCACCATCCGCGTGCCGTGCCTGGTGCCGACCCGTTCGATCTCGGCCTTCACCGGGCAGGCGTCGGCATCCACATAAATCGTCATGCCTCGGTCCTTTCGGGAGTGGGCCTTTCGGGAGTGGGTCTTTCGGGGGCGGGCTTGCGCCGCATCGAACCGATCAGATGGTTCAGCAGCTTCGTGCCGGTCTTGTGCAGCGAAAACGCCTGACCCGAGCGGTGCCATTCGCCGATCAGCCCGTTCATGAACACCATCTGCGCGACGGCCGCCTCTTGCGGGGTCAGATCCGCATTCATCCGCCCCTCGTCGCGGGCGCGCTCCATCAGCCGCAAGAGCAGCCGGTAGATTTCGGCATTCTTCGATTCGCGCCAGGCCGCGGCATCGTCGCCGGGCGTCCCCGAGATCAGGATCAGATGCAGCCGCTGCTGTACCGGATCGCTTTCGACCATCGCCAGATATTCGGCGCCGGTCATCGCCAGGACCTCCAGCGGATCATCGGGCAATTCGCCCGCGGCGGCGGTCTCGATCCGGCACAGCTGGGGCGTCTCGTAGCGCTGATAAATCGCGCTCAGAACATCCGACTTGTCCTTGAAATACCAGTAGAAAGCGCCCCGCGTCGCGCCCGCCTCGCGGGCGATCTGCTCCAGCGTCGTCTGCGCGATGCCGCGCGTGCAGAACAACCGTTCCGCCGCGTCGAGAATGTTCAGTCGCGTCTGTTCCGCGTCCGCCTTGCTGCGCCGCATCCGTGCTGTCTCCCCGATGGGCCCGCCCACCGCTCCTGCCGCCTTGTTTCGCCTTGGGCGAGCTCGGTCAAGCCTTGCATCTGACCTCTTTACAAACATACGCGCATGTATGTAAATCCGCAACAAGCGGTCCGGTCGGTCGGACCCGAATGCGAAGGACAGGGCATGGCGCGGATCGGGCGGCGGGGATTTCTTCTGGGGGCGACGGCGGTGCTTGCGGGCTGTGCGCAGGTCGACTATGCGGCGCCGGTGGCCAAGGGCGCGGCCCGTTTCGATGCCGCGGCGCCGGGGCGGCAGGCCGCAGGGCCGTGGTGGTCGGCCTTCCGCGATCCGACGCTCGATCAGCTGATCGCGGCGGGGCAGGCGCGCAACCTCGATGTGCTGCAGGCGATCGCGGCGATCGAGGAAGCCCGGGCGAGTGTTTCGGGCAGTGACGCGGCCGATCTGCCGCAGCTCTCGGGTACGCTGAAGGGCACGCGCGGCAACACCAGCGGCGCGGGCGTGACGGAGACCCGCTCGGGTGCGCTTTCGGTGGGCTGGACGGCGGATCTGTTCGGAGCGAACCGCGCCAACCGCGCTGCGGCCTCGGCGCGGCTGGATGCGGCCTATGCCTCGGCCGATGTGGCGCGGCTGGTGATGGAAGGTGCCATCGCCCAGGCCTATGCGGAGCTGCGCTATCAGCAGGCCTCGATCGCGCTGACGCGCAAATCCTTGGAAAGCCGCCGCAAAAGTCTGGAATTGACGCGGGCGCAGGTGGAGAGTGGCTCCGCGGGGCGGCTGGAACTGCTGCAGGCCGAACAGCTGGTGGCCGAGGGCGAAGCGCAATTGCCGGGCTATGAGACCGGCTTCGATCAGGCGCTGGTGAGCCTTGCGACGCTGACGGCGCAGCCGGTTTCGGCGCTGCGCCCGCAGCTGACGAAGGGCGCGGGCCAGCCGCGGCCGCGGTTCAAGGCCAGCGTCGGCGTGCCTGCCGATGTGCTGCGCGCCCGCCCCGACGTGCGTCTGGCCGAGCGCAACTATGCCGCCGCGGTTTATGAGATCGGCGTTGCCAAGGCGGCCTTCTATCCCTCGGTGACGCTGTCGGGTTCGGTCACGCCGACCCATGTGCGCGACGCCAGCACCATCCGCTATTGGGCGGTCGGGCCTGCGATCAACTTGCCGATCTTCACCGGCGGCGCCAATCAGGCGAACCTGCGTGGCGCCGAGGCGCGGGCGGTGCAGGCGAAACTGGCCTGGGAAAAGGCCGTGCTGACCGCCATCGACGAGGTGGAAAGCGCGCTGGCCGCCTATAACCGCGACGGCCGCAACATCGCCGCGCAGACGCATCTGGTCGAGACCAGCGCCGAGACGCTGGACCTGTCGCGCACCAATTATTCTTTGGGCGAGGGCGATTTCATGACTGTACTGGATGCCGAACGCAGTTATCTTTCGGCGCAACAAAGCCGGGCTACCGCCGAACGGAGCCGTGCCGCCAATTTCATCACCCTGAGCATCGCCGCCGCGGGCGGTGTCCGTTGACCCTTCCCCCTGCAGACAGGTTTGCCATGTCGTTTCCGAAATCCCTTGGGCTTTTGCTGCTGCTTCTGCCCGCGCCCGTCCTTGCGCAGCAGGCGCAGGGCCCGGCCCCCGTCACCACCGTCATCGCCCATGCGCAGGATCTGACGCTGAACGCCCGTCTGCCCGGCCGGATCAAGGCCTCGACCGAGGCGGAGGTGCGCCCGCAGGTCTCGGGCATCCTGCGCGGGCGGCTGTTCGAGGAAGGCACCCCGGTGACTGAGGGCCAGCCGCTCTACAAGATCGAGGATGACAGCTATCTGGCCGCCGTGGCCGCCGCGAAAGCCGCGGTGGCGCAGGCGAAAGCCTCGCGCGATCTGGCGGTGCTGGAAGAAAAACGCGCGGTCGAGCTTTTCGCCTCGCGCGCGGGCTCGGCGCAGAACCGCGATAGCGCGGTGGCGAAGCGGGCGGCGGCCGATGCCGAGGTGCAGGCGGCCGAGGCGAAGCTGCAAAGCGCCACGATCGAGCTGGACCGCACCACGATCCGCGCCCCCATCGCCGGGGTGATCGGCCTGACCCAAGCCACGCCCGGCGCGCTGGTCGCGGCGCAACAGGCAAGCCCCTTGACGACGATCCGGGCGCTTGACCCGGTCCATGTCGACGTGACGCAATCGGCGACCGACATCCTGCGCCTGACCTCGACCGCCGAGGGCCGGGCGATGCGGGCGCTCGGCGAGGCCGGGCTGATCCTGGCCGATGGCACGGCCTATCCGATCAAGGGCAAGCTCGAGGCCGCCGAGCCGCGGGTGGAGCCGACGACCGGCATGGTAACCTTGCGGATGAGCTTCCCGAACCCCGATCACGTGCTTCTGCCCGGGATGTATGTCGAGGTGGACCTGCCGCAGGCGCTGGCCCGCGGCGCCTTTGCGCTGCCGCAGAATGTGGTGATGCGCGAGCCCTCGGGCGGGGCCTATGTCTGGGTCGTCGAGGAAGGCAAGGTGGCGCAAAAGCCGGTCACGGTGGCGACCGCCCGCGGCTCGGACTGGATCGTGACCGGGGGGCTGAAAGACGGCGATCAGGTGATTTCCTCTGGCTTCCAGAAGACCGGACCCGGCGCGCCGGTGACCGTCGTTCCGGCGGAGGCGCAGTAACATGGCGCGTTTCTTCATCGACCGGCCGATCTTCGCCTGGGTCATCGCGCTGGTGATCATGGGGGTGGGGGCGCTTTCGATCCTGCGCCTGCCGGTGTCGCAATATCCCTCGATCGCCTCGCCCGCCGTCGTCATTTCCGCCGCCTATCCGGGGGCTTCGGCGGAAACCGTCACCGATACCGTGGTGCAGGTGATCGAAAAGCAGATGACCGGCCTTGACGGGCTGCGCTATCTGAAATCCGACACCACCGCGACAGGCCGGGCGAAGATCACGCTCACCTTCGCGCTGGGCACCGATCCCGACATCGCGCAGGTGCAGGTGCAAAACAAGCTGGCGCAGGCCGAGGCGAGCCTGCCCGAAGCCGTTACCCGGCAAGGCGTGACGGTCGAGAAATCGACGACCGGCTTTTTGATGGTGGCGGCGCTGATCTCGCCTGACAAGTCGCGGTCTTCGGTCGAGCTGTCCGATTACATGAACGCCTCGATGGTCGAGAGTTTCTCGCGGCTCAAGGGCGTCGGCGCGGTCACCGTCTTCGGCTCGGAACATGCGATGCGGATCTGGCTCGATCCGAGCAAGCTGAAGGCCTATGACATGGCCCCGGCCACGGTGATCGCCGCGGTGAAGGGGCAGAACGCGCAGATCTCGGCCGGGTCGTTCGGGGCGTTGCCCGCGCCCGAGGGGCAGATGCTGAACGCGACGATCACCGCGCAATCGCTGCTCAAGACCCCCGCGGATTTCGAGCGCATCGTGCTGCGCGCCGATACCGATGGCGGGCTGGTGCTGCTGCGCGATGTGGCGCGGGTGGAGCTTGGCGCGGAAACCTATGACATCAATGCGTTTTACAACGGCACCCCCTCGGCCGGGATGGCGATTCAGCTGGCGTCGGGGGCGAATGCGCTCGATACGGCGAAGCTGGTCAAGGATAAGCTGGCGGAACTGGCGCCCTATTTCCCCTCGGGGATGGAATATGTCATCCCCTATGACACGACGCCCTTCGTGACGCTGTCGATCGAAGAGGTGATCAAGACCCTTTTCGAGGCGATCGTGCTGGTCGTGCTGGTCATGCTTGTCTTCCTGCACAATCTGCGCGCGACGCTGATCCCGACGCTTGCAGTGCCGGTGGTGCTTCTGGGCACCTTTGGCGTCATGGCGGCCTTCGGGTTTTCGATCAACACGCTGACGATGCTGGCCATGGTTCTGGCCATCGGGCTTCTGGTCGATGACGCCATCGTCGTCGTCGAGAACGTCGAACGGATCATGGCCGAGGAGCACCTTTCCCCGCGCGAGGCGACGCGGAAATCGATGGGGGAAATCTCGGGCGCGCTGGTCGGCATCGCGCTGGTGCTGTCTGCCGTCTTCGTGCCGATGGCCTTCTTTGGCGGCTCGACGGGCGAGATCTACAAGCAGTTCTCGGTCACCATCGTCTCGGCCATGGTGCTCTCGGTTCTGGTCGCGCTGGTCTTCACGCCGGCACTTTGCGCCACGATCCTCAAACCCCATGCCGAGGCGAAGGGCGGTTTCGCGAACTGGTTCGGCACCCGGTTCGAGACCCGTTTCGGGCGGCTGACGAACGGCTATGGCGGCATCACCCGCTGGGTCGTCGCCAATCCGCTCAAGGGTCTGGTCGTCTATGCCTGTCTGGTGGCGGCGATGGGGGCGCTTTATGTCCGCACCCCCACCGCCTTCCTGCCCGACGAGGATCAGGGCGTCTTGATGACGCTCATCCAGACCCCCTCCGGCACCACCGCGGCCCAGACGAAAAAGGTCGTCGAGCAGGTCGAAGGCTACTGGCGCGCGGCCGAGGCCGAGAATGTCGACGCGCTGTTTTCGGTCGTCGGCTTCTCTTTCGCGGGCCAGGGTCAGAACATGGCGATGATGTTCATCAAGCTGAAGGACTGGGAGGAGCGGCCGGGTCCGCAAAACGGCGCGCAGGCGATTGCGGGCCGGGCCTTCGGGCCGCTGATGGGCGGCATCAAGGAGGCCATCGTGATCCCGATCGTGCCGCCGCCGGTCTTGGAACTGGGCAATTCGAACGGCTTCACCGCCTTCCTGCAGGCGCGCTCGGGCCAGACCCATGAAGAGCTTCTGGCCGCCCGCAACCAGCTTCTGGGCATGGCGAAGCAAAGCCCGAAACTGATGGCCGTGCGCCCGAACGGGGTCGAGGATGCGGCGCAGTTCCGGCTGGATATCGACTGGGCCAAGGCGGGGGCGGTGGGGCTGACCGCGGCGGATGTGGGCAGTTTCCTGAACACGATCTGGTCCTCGGCCTATGTGAACGACTTCCTGCACGAAGGCCGCGTCAAGCGCGTCTATGTGCAGGGCGAGCCCTGGGCCCGCGCGACGCCCGCCGATTTCGCGCTCTGGCGGGTGCCGAATGCGAATGGCGATTTCGTCTCGCTCTCGACCTTCGCCACCGAGAAATGGGTCTATGGCCCGCAACAGATCGTGCGCTATGACGCGCTGCCCGCGATGGAGATCCAGGGCTCGCCGGTGCCGGGCCTGTCCTCGGGCGCGGCGATGACGGAGATGGAGACGCTGGCCAGGCAACTGCCGCCCGGCTTCGCCCTGCAATGGTCGGGCCTGTCGCTCGAGGAAAAAGAGGCGGGCAGCGGCGCGATGGCGCTTTATGCGCTCTCGCTCGCCGCGGTCTTCCTGTGCCTTGCGGCGCTTTACGAAAGCTGGGTCATTCCGGTGGCGGTCATTCTGGCGATGCCCGTGGGCATCATCGGGGCGCTGGTCGGCGCCTGGCTCGGTGGTCAGGCGAACGGGGTCTATTTCCAGGTCGGGCTGCTGACCGTCGTCGGTCTGACCGGCAAGAACGGGATCATGATCGTGGAATTCGCCCGCGAGCGGATGCGCAGCCTTGGCGAAGATGCGCTGACCGCCGCGGTCGAGGCCGCCCGGCTGCGCTTCCGTCCGATCCTGATGACCTCGCTCGCCTTTACCCTGGGCGTCGTGCCGCTGATCCTGTCGACCGGCGCCGGGGCGGGGGCGCGCGAGGCGATCGGCTACACCACGCTCTTTGGCACGCTGACGGGCACCGGGCTGGCGATCTTCTTCGTGCCGCTGTTCTTCCGGCTCACAAACGCGGCCTTTGCCCGCCGCAGCCGGGCGCAGACAGTCTGAGAAACCGGGGCGGGGCGGCAACGTCCCGCCCCTTTGCTTCACGCGCTTGCGATGCCATCGCGGCTTGACGCGGGCGCCTGTTAGGTGAACCATCCGGTTCAGACTTCGGATCATCACGGAGGCCCTGATGTCCTTGCGCAGTATCGCTGTCGTCTCTCTGGCCGGGCTTGTGGCCCTTGGCCTGCCGGTGCAGGCGCAATCGCCCTTTGCCGGGCTTTTGGCGCGGATCGAGGGGGCGGGGGATCAGACCGGCGTCACCGCCTCGAACGGGCGGCTTGAGACGCAAAGCGTCGATGTGGCCGGAAAATATGCCGGGCGGCTGACCGAGGTCACGGCGTCAGAGGGGCAGATGGTCGAGGCGGGGGCGGTGCTGGCGCGGATTGATGACCGCGACGCGCAGGCGAAACTGCTGGCGGCCGAGGCGGCGGTGCTGCAGGCCGAGGCGGCCAAGGCGGGCGCCGAAGCGGCGGTGATGCAGGCGCAAAGCGCGCTCGACGTGGCGGTGACGACCCGGACCCGGGTCACCACGCTGCATGCCGAGGGCCACGCGGCGCAGGCGACCTTGGACGATGCGGTGAACGGGGCGACGGCGGCGACGGCCTCGCTCGCCTCGGCGCGGGCGCAGGTGCAAAACGCCACCGCGCTGATCGCCGCGGCCGAAGCCAGCCGCGAACAGGCGAAGATCGCGCTCGAAGATCTGGTGATCCGCGCGCCGATCCGCGGCCGGGTGCTCTACCGGCTGCACGAGCCGGGCGAGGTGATCGCGGCGGGCACGCCCGTGGTGACGCTGCTGGATCTGACCGATGTTTACATGGTGCTTTACCTGCCCGCCGCGGTCGTGGGCACCTTGGCGCTGAATGACGAGGCGCGGCTGGTTCTGGACCCGGTGCCGCAATATGTGGTGCCCGCGCGGGTCAGTTTCGTCGCCCCGCAGGCGCAATTCACCCCGAAATCGGTCGAAACCAGCACCGAGCGCGCCGATCTTGTGTTCCGCGTCAAGCTGGCGATCCCGCGCGATCTGCTGTTGCGCTTTGCCGACAGCGTCAAGGTCGGCGTGCGCGGCATCGGTTTCGTGCGCGCGACGCCCGACACGCCCTGGCCCGCCGATCTGGCGGTGAAGCTGCCCGAGTAGGCCGATGCAGCCCGTTGCCCGGCTGAACGGCGTTTCCCATCGCTACGGCGCGGTGACCGCGCTGGAGGCGGTGACGCTGGATATTCCCGCAGGCGTGATGGCCGGGCTGATCGGCCCCGATGGCGTCGGCAAATCGACGCTGATGGCGCTGGTGGCCGGGGTGCGGCGGGTGCAGACCGGCCGGGTCGAAAGCCTGGGCGGGTCGATGGCCGAGCGCGCCCATCGCGCCGCCGTCGCCCCGCGCATCGCCTATATGCCGCAAGGCCTGGGGCGGAACCTGTATCCGACGCTGACGGTGGTGGAAAACCTGCAGTTCTTCGGCAGGCTCTTCGGTCAGGGCGCGGCCGAACGGGCCGAGCGCATCGCGATGCTGCTCGACGCCACCGGCCTTGCGCCCTTTCCCGACCGTCCGGCGGGCAAGCTTTCGGGCGGGATGAAGCAGAAGCTGGGTCTTTGCGCCGCGCTGATCCATGACCCGGATCTTCTGATCCTGGACGAGCCCACGACCGGCGTCGATCCCTTGTCGCGGCGGCAGTTCTGGGAGCTGATCGCCCGCGTCCGCGCCACCCGGCCCGGCATGAGCGTGCTGACCGCGACGGCTTACATGGAAGAGGCCGACCGTTTCGACTGGATCGCCGCGATGGACGGGGGCAGGGTCATCGCCACCGGCGCGCCCGCCGATCTGCGCGCCAGCACCGGGGCGGCCAGCCTTGAAGAGGCCTTCGTCGCGCTTCTGCCCGCGGAGATCCGCGCCCGGCACGCCCCGGTGCCGGTGCTGCCCCGCCCCGCAAATCAAGGCCGCATCGCCATCGCGGCCGAGGGGCTGGTGAAACGCTTCGGCGGCTTCACCGCCGTCGATCACGTCGGCTTTTCGATCCCCGAGGGCGAGATCTTCGGCTTTCTCGGCTCGAACGGCTGCGGCAAGACGACGACGATGAAGATGCTGACCGGGCTTCTGGACCCGACCGAGGGCACGACGAAGCTCTTCGGCCGCGAACTGGGGCGCTCCGACATGACGGCGCGGCTGGGCATCGGCTACATGTCGCAGGCGTTCTCGCTTTATGGCGAGCTGACGGTGCGGCAAAACCTGATCCTGCATGCGCGGCTTTACGGCGTCGCGCCCGAGCGGCGCCTGGCCCGCGTGGCCGAGGTGATGGCCGAATTCGATCTGGCCGAGGTGGCCGGGGCGATGCCCGAAAGCCTGCCGCTGGGGCAGCGTCAGCGGCTGCAACTGGCCGTCGCGATGATCCACGAACCGCCGATCCTGATTTTGGACGAGCCCACCTCGGGCGTCGATCCGGTGGCGCGCGACGGGTTCTGGACGGTGCTGATGCGGCTCTCGCGCGAGAAGGGCGTGACGATCTTCATCTCGACCCATTTCATGAACGAGGCGGCGCGCTGCGACCGGATCTCGCTGATGCATGCGGGCCGGGTGCTGGAGCTGGGCACCCCCGCCGAGATCGTCGCCCGGCGCGGGGCCGACACTCTGGAAACCGCCTTCATTTCCGTGCTGGAGGCCGAGGCCGAGACCGACGAGGCCGCGCCCGAGACCCGGATGCCCGCGCCCGCTGCGGCGCCGAAGGGCCGGGGGCTCGCCGCGCTGACGCGGCTTTACGCCTATTCCTGGCGCGAGACGCTGGAACTGGCCCGCGATCCGATCCGGCTGTTCTTCGCGCTGCTGGGCCCGGTCATCCTGATGCTGGCGATGGGGTTCGGGATTTCCTTTGACGTTGACCGGCTGTCCTTCGCGGTGATGGATCAGGATCAAAGCGCCGAAAGCCGCCGCCTGACCGAGGGCTTCACCTCGATCCCGCAATTCGCCGAAGCCCCGCCCTTTGCCAGCCCGAGCGAGCTGCCGGGCCGGATGGGGCTGGGGGGCGTGACGCTCGCGCTGGATATCCCCGAGGGCTTCGGGCGCGATCTGCACCGCGGCGCCGTGCCGGAAATCGGCCTGACCTTTGACGGGGCGATGCCGTTTCGCGCCCAGACCGCGCAGGGCTATGCCCTTGGCGTGTTGCAGGATTTCAGCGACAAGATCGCCGCCGAGGAGGGCATCGGCCGCACGGCCAAGGTGGGCTTCGAGACCCGCTATCTCTTCAATCAGGCGTTTGAAAGCGCCAATGCCATGGTGCCCTCGGTGCTCATGCTGATCCTGATGCTGGTGCCCGCGGTGATGGCGGCGGTCAGCGTCGTGCGCGAAAAGGAAACCGGCACGATCGCGAATTTCCAGTCCACCCCGGTCAGCCGGATCGAGTTTCTGGTCGGCAAGCAGCTGCCCTATCTGGCGCTGGCCTGGGTCAGCTTCTGGGTGCTGGTGACGCTTGGGGTGACGGTTTTTGGCGTGCCGCTTTCGGGCAGCCTGCCCGCGCTGGCCTTTGTGGCGCTGGTCTATGTGACGGCCACGACCGGCTTTGGCCAGCTGATCTCGGCTTTCACCCGCACGCAGGTGGCGGCGGTCTTTGCCACCGCCGTCGTGTCGATCATTCCCACGGTGAACTTTTCCGGGCTGATCGTGCCGGTTTCCTCGCTGGGCGAGGGCGGGCGGATCTTCGGTCTGGCCTTTCCGGGCGCATGGTTCCAGCCGGTCTCGGTGGGCGCGTTCCTCAAGGGCTTCGGCTGGCCCGAGGCGATGACCGCCGCCGCCGTCCTTGGCCTTTTCGCGGCGGTCTATCTGGCGCTGGCGATCCTGTCCCTTCCCAAGCAGGAGCGGTGAATGCGCAGCCTTCGCAACATTCTGTGGCTGACCGGCAAGGAGCTGCGGGCGATCCGCACCGACCGGGTGATGCTGGTGCTGATCGCCTATGTCTTCACCCTGGCGGTCTGGCTGGTGTCCGACGCCGCCAGCACCGAGGTGGATCATCTGGCCACCGCCGTGGTGGACGAGGACCGCAGTCCGCTGTCCGCCCGGCTGTCCGATGCGATCCGCCCGCCGCTTTTCGCCGCGCCGGTGCCGATGACCGCCGAGCAGGCCGCCGCCGCCCAACGCGCGGGCGAGGCGATCCTGGTGCTGACGATCCCGCCCGATTTCGAGCGCGACCTGCATGCGGGCCGCGCGACGACGCTGCAGATCCTTGTCGATGCGACGGCGGTGGCGCAGGCGGGCAATGGCGCCAGTTTCCTGCGCCAGACCCTGTCGCAGGAGCTTTCCGCCGCGCTGTCCCCCGGCGCGGCCAGCGCCGATCCGGTTCGGGTGGTGTTTCGCAACGCCTTCAACCCGAACCTGACCTCCAGCTGGTTCAGCGCGGTGATGCAGCTGATGAACAATGTCACCATCCTGATGCTGATCCTGTCGGGCGCCTCGATGATCCGCGAGCGCGAACATGGCACGATCGAACATGTGCTGGTGATGCCCGTGCGCCCGCACGAGATCGTCGCGGCAAAGATCCTCGCCTCGGGGGCGGTGATCCTGTTGGCGTCGCTGTTCAGCCTTGTGGTGGTGGTCGAGGGCGCGATGGGCGTGCCGGTGGCGGGCTCGCTTTGGCTTTATGCCAGCGGCGCGGCGATCTATGTGGTGGCGGTGGCGAGCCTCGGGCTGCTTTTGGCCTCCTTCACCCGGACGATGGGGCAGTTCGGGCTTCTGGTCATTCCGGTGATCGTGCTGATGATCCTGCTTTCCGGGGGGATGACGCCGCTGGAATCGATGCCCGACTGGCTGCAGGGGACGATGCGGGCGATTTCCCCCGCGACGCATTTCGTCATCTTCGCGCAGGCGGTGCTGTATCGCGGCGCGGGGCTGGCGCTGGTCTGGCCGGAAATGGCGGTGATGGCGGGCATGGCGGCGGTGGCGGTGACGATCGTTCTGGCGCGGTTTCGCAAGGTTCTGGCGGGCTGACGGTCGTCCTTGACCGGGCAAACCGATCCTTAACGACTTGCGGCTAGTCTCGGCCCAAATCTCCGGGAGGACCGCATGTCCATTCTCGTCATTGATGACGAAGCCGCCGTTCGCGACGCCTATCGCCTTTTGTTTTCCAGCCCCGCCCCCTCCCGTTCCCTGTCCCGCGCCGATGCGCTGGCCGAGGAACTCTTCGGCGCCGCGCTTCCGCCGCCGGTGTCCCGGGAGGCCCCGGCCTTCGAGGTCAGCTTTGCCGCGCAGGGGCTGGAGGGTATCGAGCTGGCGGCGCGGGCCCTGCAGGAGGGCACGCCCTTCAAGGTCGCCTTTGTCGACGTGCGGATGCCGCCGGGGATCGACGGCAAGGAAACCGCGCGCCGCTTGCGCGCGATCGACCCCGATCTGCAGATCGTCATCGTGTCGGCCTGGTCGGACCATTCGGTGACCGACATCACCGCCGTGGCCGGTCCGGCCGACAGGATCTTTTACATCTGCAAGCCCTTCGAGCCCGACGAGGTGCGGCAGATGGCCCGGGCCCTGTGCGAAAGATGGGACAATGACACCCGCCAGCTGATGGTCCTGCGCGCCAAGATCGCCGAACTCGCCGCCAGCGAGGCCCGCGCCCAGCACATCGCCAGCCATGATTTCCTGACCGGCGCGGCGAACCGGATGGCGTTCCAGAACCGGCTGGTCGAACGGCTTGAGGCCGGGCCGAACGATCTTTTCGTCGCTTTCCTTGATCTCGACCATTTCAAGCATGTGAACGACACCTTCGGCCATGACGCCGGCGACGAAGTCATCCGCATGGCCTGTGCCGCCTTTTGCGCCCGCGCCCCCGAGGGGACGATGGTGGCGCGTCTGGGGGGCGACGAATTCGGCGTGTTGCTGACCGGGACGGACCGGGAGACGGCGGTGGCCACCTGTCAGGGGCTTTTGGAAACCTGTTCGGGGGATTTCTCGGTTTTCGGCAATTCGGTCTTCATCGGCGCCTCCTGCGGGCTGGTTGACGGGTCGTGCCATCCCGATTGCGACGCCGCCGATCTGATGCGCTTTGCCGATCTGGCGCTGTTTGCCGCGAAACAGGATGGCGGCCAGACGGTGCGGGTGTTCGACAAGCAGCTCGACGCCAGCCAGCAGTTTCGCCAGCGCATCGAGGCGGGGCTGTTCTACGCGCTCGCCAGCGCGGAATTGTCGATCCATTACCAGCCCATCGTCGCCTCGGACACGCTGGAGGTGGTGGGCTACGAGGCGCTGTTGCGCTGGAACAGCCGCGATTACGGCACCGTGCCGCCCGGCGTCTTCATGCCGATCGCCGAGGAAAGCCCGGTGACGCTGCTTCTGGGCGACTGGGTGGTGGAACGGGTGCTGTGCGATGCCCGCGGCTGGCCTGGAAAGTTCACCGCGATCAACTTCTCGCCGCGGCAGTTCCAGCGTCAGGATTTCGTTGCCCGCCTCGCCGCCGAGGCGCGGCAGAACGGCCTTGCCCCGGCGCTGATCCAGATCGAGGTCACCGAAAGCACGCTGCGCGCCCATGCCCGGCAAAGCCGCAAGATCGTCGACGAGCTGCGCGCCCAGGGTTTCCGGGTGGCGATCGACGATTTCGGCACCGGCGCTTCCAGCATCACCCATCTGCAGGATCTTGCCGTCGATGCGATCAAGATCGACCGCAGTTTCATCGAGGGAATGGACCGCGATCGCCCCTCGGCCGCCATCGTCACCGCGCTGTCGCATCTGGCCGCGGGGCTGGGCCTTGACATCGTCGCCGAGGGGGTGGAACGGATCAGCCAACGCGACGTGTTGCGCCAACTCGGCTGCACCCATCTGCAGGGCTTCCTGTTCGGCCAGGGTCAGGCGGTGGAGCGGGTTCTCTCCGCCTCCGGGGGCGAACCCAGCCGCAGCGCCGCAGGGTAAGGCGACGCGATGCGCCTGCGCCTGCCCGTCCCGCGCGCCAAAAGCCTGCGCGCCGCCCTGATCTTCGAACTGACGGCGATCGGCATCAGCGCGGCGGCGCTGTTTGCGATGGTGCTTGGCGTGATGATCCACAGCAGTTTCGGCGCACTGGAAAATGCCGAGATCGGCCGGGACGTCGACCGCGCCCGGGCGGCGCTGAGCGCCGGTCTTGTCGCCAACGAGGCGCATGTGCTTGACTGGGGGCTTTGGGACGAGACCTTCTTCTACCTGCGCGCTTTTGATCGCGCTTATGAAGACCGCAACATCAACGCGATCTCCTTCGTCAATGCCGAAATCTCTTGCGCCGCCTTCCTGCGGCTGGACCGGTCCGCGCAACGCGCCTTCTGTTTCGACCCCGAGACCGGGGCGCCCGACCCCGATCTGGCCACCGCCGTCCTGGCCGATGTCGATGCCATGGCGTTGCAGCCCTCTCGCGATGGCAAGACCGCCTCGGCGGGCTATTGGCAGCAGGGCGGGCGCCTTTACGCCGTGGCCAGCGCCCCGGTGCGGCGCAGCAACGGGGCGGGCACGCCCGAGGGGGTTCTGGTCTTCCTGCATCTGATCGAGGCGGCGAGCCTGTCCCAATCCCTGCAGGTTCCGGTGCGGCTCGACTTTTCGGATTTTTCGACGGTGCCGGTGGTGGTCGGCGCGGATGATCTTGTGGATGTCGCGGTTCCGGTGGCGATGGGCGCGGGGCCCCCGGTGGCGATGCTGCGCTTTCAGTTGCCGCGCCTTGTGCTGGCGGCGGGCGAACGGCTGCGCGATCTGACTGTCGTGGCGCTGCTGGGCCTGCTGGCGGCGCTGATGGCGCTGCTCGGGCGGCGGCTCTCCACGCAGGTTCTGGCGCCGATCCTCGCCTTTCGCGAACATGTGGTGCGGATCCGGCATGCGGGCGAGCTGGTGCCGTTCGAGGGCCCGCCGCGGGCCGATGAAATCGGCGCCCTGCACCGGGATTTCAACGAGATGGCGGCGGAACTCGAGGCTTTGCGCCTGTCTCATGCCGCGCAATCCTTCGCGCTTGGCCGCGAGCAGAATGCGACCGGGCTTTTGCACAATCTGCGCAACAGTCTCAGCCCGGTGCGGGTGATCCTGGCCGATCTGAACCGCCATCTGCTCCCCGACCTGCCGCCCGAGGCGGGCCGGGCGCGGCAGGAACTGGCCGATCCGCAGACCGCCGCGGACCGCCGAGAGCGCCTGGTCGCCTATCTTGACGCGCTTGACGCCGAGCGGGACCAGCGCGGGGCCGAGGCGCGTGCACTGCTGCAGGAGGCGGGACGCTGCCTGACCGAGGCGCTCGAGGCGATGCGGGCGCCGCGCGATCCCGCCCGGGTGAACCGCGACGAGGCCTGCGATCTGACCCGGGCGCTGGGCCGGGCCGCGACGGCGGCGCGCTTCGTGGAAGGGCCGAAGATCGATCTGTCGATCGACTGTCCGCCGGGGCTGCAGGTGCGCGGCAACCGGGTTCTGCTGGCGCAGATCCTGGAAAATCTGGTCGTCAACGCCACCGAGGCGATCGCCGCCAGCGGCCGGGCGCAGGGCCGGATCGCGATCGGCGTGACGCTTTCCGAAGACGGCCAGCGCTGCCGCGTCACGCTGGCCGATGATGGCGACGGCTTCGATGCCGCCACCGGGGCGCGGCTGTTCGAGCGCGGCTTTTCCACCCGCACCGACAAGCACGGCGGGCTGGGGCTGCATTGGTGCGCCAACACGCTCTCGGCGCTGGGGGGCAGGGTGACGCTGACCAGCCCCGGCAAGGGGCTGGGGGCGGTGGCCTGCCTCGATTTGCCGCTGAATCTGCCGCTGACCGGGGCCTCGGCCGGGCGGTTGCGCCCGGCGGGCTGAGCGCTCAGCGGTTTCCGGCCTCGAAAGGCTGCCAGCAGATCGGCGTGCCGACGCCGACCCGGGTGGTCTCCGCCGACACGAAGCCCAGACCATCCGCCTCGGCGAGCGGAAAGAGCGTGGCCGAGGTGCCCTCGCCCAGACGCTGCACCACCGGCAGGCCGTCGATTTCCCGGTTTCCAAGCCGGATCGGGAAGATCTCGGCCCGGCCCGGCTTGCGGATCCAGTCGAACCCGGCCCGTCCGGCACAATGGAAGAGCGGCGCCGGAACCGCGCCCTTCAGCCGGGCGATCTGCGCCGAGACGAAGAGCGTGAAGCCGACCATCGCCGAGAACGGATTGCCGGGCAGGCCGGTCACCGCCGCAGTGCCCAGACGGCCGAACATCACCGGCTTGCCGGGCTTGAGCGCCACTTTCCAGCCGTCGATCTGCCCGCCCGCCGCAAGCAGCGCCGGGCGCAGGTGATCGCGCCCGCCCATCGACACCGCGCCGGTGGTCACGATCAGATCATAACGCCCCTGCAGGCTGGCGAATTTCGCCACCGTCGCCTCGGCCTCGTCGGGCAGGATGCCGTGATCGTCGACCTCGGCGCCCGCGCCTTGCGCCAGCGCGATCAGCATGGGCCGGTTCACATCCGGCATCGTGTCCCGCGACGATCCTGCGGCCTCCGGCCGGTGCAGCTCGTCGCCGGTCGACAGGATCGCCAGCCGCGGACGGCGCACGACCTCGACCCGGGCCACGCCGTTCGAGGCCAGAAGGCCGATGTGATGCGCCCGAAGGCGGGTGCCGCGGCGCAGCAAAAGCCCGCCCGCAGGCTGTTCCGAGCCCACGGCGCGGATATGCGACCCCGGCGCGGGGACGGCGGTCAGCTGCACCTCGGCGCCGGTCTCGGTCACCTCTTCGACCGGCACGACGGCATCGGCGCCCGCGGGGATCTGCGCGCCGGTGAAGATGCGCAGCGCGGCGCCTTCGGGCAGGGGGGGCGCCTGCATCCCGGCCGCGACCGTGCCCGCGACGGGCAGCGTCAGAGCCGCGGCCAGATCGGCGGTGCGCAGGGCAAAACCGTCCATCGCCGCGCGGGCGGTGCGGGGCAGGGCGATCTCGGCGCGCAGGCTGCTGGCCGAGGTGCGGCCCGTGGCCTGCGCCAGATCGAGACTTTCGCTGTCGCCGATCGGCGCGACCAGACCGCAGGCCAGACGGCGGGCGGAATCGAGGTCGAGCATCGCGGATGCCGGGTGATCGAGTGCGGGCATCTGCCGTTCCTTTCGTGTCGGACCGGGCGCCGCTTGCGGGCGGCGGGCCGGAAAAAGCGGGGTGGAAACCATCCCGGTCGGGGCTTGCGGCGGGATCGGACGCGAGGGGCTCCGCGCCGCGGCCCGGGGCGAGCATCGGACCCGCGCGGCGGAAGGTCAACCTGCTCCGCTTGCGATATTTTCCCTCGTCCTGCGTCGGAAATCGGGTTTCGCAGGCGGCGCCCGTTTGCGCGCCGCTGCCTGCAATCGCGGCACAGGCCGTGCCGGACCGCGATTTTTCCGCCCTGGTCCCGGCTTGGCGCTTGCAAGATAAATGCAACCGAAGTCTTTGTGACAGAAAGCTGACATTGATTCGCGGAGCCGATCCTGACCGAGACCGACCAACAGCCCCTGCGCGCGCGGCTTGCCCTGGCCGCCGAGACCGGCTCGCCGTCGATGCGGGCGATTGCGCATTTCATGCTGGCGCAGTTTCAGGACCTGCCCTTCGAGACGGCGGCGACGCTGGCGGCCAGGGTTCAGGTTAGCGAGGTCAGCATCGGCCGGTTCTGCCGCGCCATCGGCTATGCGAATTTCAAGGATCTCAAGGACCATCTGCGCGATGACATCGGCGATCAGCCCTGGCTGATCAAGGACCGGCTGGACGCGCTGCGCCGCGCCTCGGATCAGCGCGACGAACGGCTGTCGCAGGGGCTGAAAGCCGAGATCGCCGGGCTGGTGGGGGTTTACGAACTGGCCCGGACCGAGGATTGGCAGCGGGTGGCCTTGCGGTTTGCCCGGGCCCGGCGGGTGCTGGTGGCGGGCTTCCAGACCGAGCGCGGTCTGGCGCAGTACTTCGCCGCGCAGATGCAATATGTCCGCCCCGGGGTGCAAGGCGTCGATCTTTCGACGGGCAATTTCGCGGAAGTGCTGGCCGAATCTGACGCGCCCGAAGACACCTGTCTGGCGATTTTCGAGGCGCGTCGTTACGCCCGGCAGGCGCTGGTTCTGGCGCGCGAGGCGCGGGCGCGGGGCATTGCGGTGACGCTTTTCACCGACCGCTATTGCAGCTGGGGCGCCGATCACGCCTCCGAGGTCTTCAGCGTGGCGACCGAGGTGAACCAGTTCTGGGATTCCACCGCGCATCTGGCGCTTTTGGGCAACCTCCTGATCAACGACATCTTTCTGGCGCTGGGCGAGGGCGCCGAAACCCGTCTGAATGAAATCGCGCGGCTTTACGGCGCGTTCAGCGGCCATGTCGGCAACCCGCTGACACCGGTCGCGCAATGACCACCACCAACAGGGGAAAGACACCATGACACTGCGTTCGAAACTTCTGGCCTGCACGCTGGCCCTTGTCGCGATGACGGGCGCCGCGCAGGCCGAGAAACTGCGGCTGGGCACCGAGGGCGCCTATCCGCCCTTCAACTTCGTGCAGCCCGACGGCACGATCGCGGGCTTCGATCTCGATATCGGGCTGGAACTGTGCAAGCGCATCGGCGCCGACTGCGAGGTGGTGGCGCAGGATTGGGACGGCATCATCCCCGGCCTGATCGCGCAGAAATACGATTTCGTCATCGCCTCGATGTTCATCACCGAGGAACGCAAGCAGCAGGTCGCCTTCACCAACCCCTATTACATGGCGGCGATGACCCATGTCGTGCCGAAAGACTCCGAAATTTCCGAATTTTCGAACGAGACCCTGGCGGGCAAGGTCGTCGGCGCGCAATCGGGCACGACGCAGGCCGATTATGCGGTGAAGATGTACCCCGATGCCGATGTGCGGCTCTATCCGACCCAGGACGAGGCGAGCCTCGACATGGCTTCGGGGCGGCTTGACGTGATGGTGGGCGACATGCTGCCGCTGCTTGATTTCGTCGAGAAATCCGAAGACGGCACATGCTGCAAGCTGGCGGGCGCGCCGATCACCGATCCGGCCTTTGTCGGCGAGGGCGTGGGCATTGCCGTGCGGCAGGAGGACAACGCGCTGCGCGAGCGGCTGAACAAGGCCCTGGCCGAGATCCGCGCCGACGGCACCTACAAGAAAATCAACGACAAATACTTCTCGATCGACATCTATTCGATGAAGTGATCACGGCCCCGGCCGAGGCGGCAGATGATGGAAACGCTGTTCTCATATGGCCCCCAAGGCTGGGGCGACGAACTCCTCGCGGGGCTCGGGGTGACGCTGCAACTTGCAGCGGCCACCCTTCCCTTGGGGCTTTTGCTGGGCTTTTTCGTGGCGGCGCTCTCGCTCTCGCGCCGCCCCGGGCTGCGGGCGATGGGCTGGGGCTATACGACGGTGATGCGCGGGATGCCGGAAATCCTGACGCTGTTCATCGTCTACAACGGGCTGGGGCTGGGGCTGAACCGGCTTTTGGACGCCTTTGCCCCGCAGCTCGGCGCGGTCGATTTCCCGCCCTTCGCGGCGGGCGTCATCGCGCTCGCCCTCGTCTTTGCCGCCTTCGCCGCCGAGGTGCTGCGCGGCGCCTTTCAATCCGTGCCCGAGGGGCAGGTGCTGGCGGGCCTTGCCATCGGCATGACCGGGCGACAGGTGTTCTGGCGCATCAAGCTGCCGCAATTGTGGCGCTTTGCCCTGCCGGGCATGGGGAACCTCTGGCTCAACCTGTTGAAAGATACGGCGCTCGTCTCGGTCATCGCGCTCGATGATCTGATGCGGGCCACCAAGGTCGCGGTCGGCGTGACGAAACAGCCCTTCACCTTTTATCTGGCCGCCTGCCTGATCTATTGGGCGCTTTGCCTTGGCTCGGAACTGGTGCTGGCGCGGCTTGAAGCGCGGGCGAACCGCGGCCTGCGGAGGGTCTGAGATGAGCCTGATCGAGAGCCTCTCCGCCAATCTGCCGAAACTGCTCGACGGCCTGGAAACGACGCTGCTGCTGACCGGCCTTGGCGCCGCGCTGGCCGCCGTCTTCTCGCCCGGTCTGGCGCTGATCCGTCTGGGCGGCCCCACCCCGGCCAAGGTGCTGTTGCGGATCTACATCTCCTTCATGCGCGGCACGCCCTTGCTGGCGCAGCTGTTTCTGGTCTTCTACGGCTCGGGGCAATTCCGCGCCGAGCTGACCGCGCTGGGCCTGTGGTCGTTCTTCCGCGATCCGTTCAACTGCGCCGTGCTGGTCTTCGTGCTGAATTCCTGCGCCTATCAGACCGAAATCCTGCGCGGCGGGTTGCAGGCGGTGCCGCCCGGAGAGATCGAGGCCGCCCGCGCCATCGGCATGACCCGGGCGCAGGTTCTGGCCCGCGTCACCTTTCCCCATGCCTATCGCATCGCCTGGCCGGCTTTGGGCAATGAGGTGATCTTGCTGATGAAAGCCTCGGCGCTCGCCTCGATCGTCACCGTCTTCGACCTGATGGGACGAACGCGGCAGATCTTCTCGCGCAGTTTCGAGTTTTCCGTCTATTTCGAAGCCGCGGCACTTTATCTGCTGATCACCGTCGTCTTCGTCTTTTTGTGGCGGCAGATCGAACGCCGCCTGACCCGCCCGATGCGCCGCACGCAAGGAAACTGAGCCATGCCCCCGAAAACCGCAACCGATCTGGTGCTGAGCGCGCAGGACATCCACAAGAGCTTCGGCGCGCAGGAGGTGCTCAAGGGCATCACCCTTGGTGCGCGCAACCATGACGTGATCTCGATCCTCGGCACCTCGGGGTCGGGCAAATCGACCTTTCTGCGTTGCCTGAACTGTCTGGAAATTCCGAATTCGGGTTCCGTCGCCGTGCATGGCGAGGAGATCGTCTTTCGCAACGGCCGCATCGGCGATCAGCGCCAGATCGAGCGGATGCGCCGCCATCTGGGCATGGTGTTTCAGCAGTTCAACCTCTGGACCCATCGCACCGCGCTGGAAAACGTCATGGAAGGCCCGGTGCAGGTCAAGCGCATGGCCAAGCCCGAAGCCCGCGATCTGGCCGAGGCGCTTCTGGCCCGCGTCGGTCTGGCCGACCGGATGCACCATTACCCGGCGATGCTCTCGGGCGGGCAGCAGCAGCGCGTGGCGATTGCCCGCGCGCTGGCGATGGAACCCGACGTGATCCTGTTCGACGAGCCGACTTCGGCGCTCGACCCGGAACTGGTGGGCGAGGTGCTGAAGGTGATGCAGGATCTCGCCGCCGAGGGGCGCACGATGATCGTTGTCACCCACGAGATGGCCTTTGCCCGCGACGTCTCGACCGAGGTCGTGTTCCTGAACGAAGGCCGGATCGCCGAACAGGGCCCGCCCGACAAGCTTTTCGATCACCCCGAAACCGAGGTGTTCGCCCGTTTCATCTCCAAAACCCGCCGAGATATCGCATGACCCAAGCCTTTGCCGGGGTGACGATCGACAGCGCCGAGCTGCGCGTCGTCAACCTGCCCCTGATCACCCCTTTCACCGTCTCGAACCAGACCCTGACCGACAAGACCTTTCCGCTGCTCACGCTGCGGGCGGACGGGGTCGAGGGTTATGGCGAGGGGGTGATGGACCCCTATCCCGATTATCTGGAGGAGACCCTTCCCGGGGCGCTCGCCTTCCTGCGCGAGCTGATCCTGCCGCAGATCGTCGGCAAGCGGATCGGCAATCCGGCCGAGCTGACGGCGCTGCTCGCCCCCTGGCGCGGTCACAAGATGAGCAAGGCGCTGGTGGAACTGGCGTTCTGGGATCTGTGGACGAAGGCCTTGAACCTGCCGCTTTGTGCGGCTTTGGGCGGCGTTCGCGACGCCGTTCCGGTGGGGGTGTCGCTCGGCATCACGCCGATCGACCGCACGCTTGAGCGCATCGCCGAGGCCGAGGCCGCGGGCTACAAGCGCATCAAGCTGAAGGTGGCGCAGGGCCATGACCTGAAGCTGCTCGATGCGGTGCGGCGCGATTTCCCCGCCGTCAAGCTGACGGTCGATGCGAACACGGCTTACGGTCTGGCCGATCTGGCGACGCTGCGGGCGATGGATCGCTTCGATCTCGATTACATCGAGCAGCCCTTGGCCGTCGATGACATCCACGATCATGCGCTGGTGCAACGCGAGATCGCCACCGCGATCTGTCTGGATGAATCGATCCGCACGCCCGCCGATTGCCGCAAGGCGCTGGCGGCGGGGGCGGCGCGGGTGATCAACATCAAGGTCGGCCGGGTCGGCGGCTACACGGCGGCGAAGGCGATCCATGACGTGTCCGAGGCCTTCGGCGCCCCGGTCTGGTGCGGTGGCATGCTGGAAAGCGGGATCGGCCGGGCCCACAACATCCATCTGGCGACGTTGCCGAATTTCACCAAACCGGGCGACACCTCCTCGGCCAGCCGCTATTTCCACCGCGACATCATCGCCGAACCGCTGGAAGCCACTGATGGGCTGATGCCGGTGCCGGGGACCGGCGCGGGGATCGGGGTGACGCTGGATCGGCCGTTCCTGAACAGTGTCACCCGCTCGACCGAGGAGATCCGCCCATGACCGCCGCGGTGATCCTGCGCGAGCTTGCGGGCGTCGCCGAGCTGCAACAGGCCGAGCGCTTTCAGGTCGAGGTCTGGGGCGAGGGCGAGCGGCCCGACAACAGCGACATCATGCTGGCGCTTCAGCACGAAGGCGCGCTGGTGGCCGGGGCCTTTGCGGGCGATCAGATGCTGGGGTTTCTCTTCGGTTTCCCCAGCGCCACGCCCGGGGTGCAGCATTCGCACCGGCTGGCGGTGTCGCAAAAGGCGCGCGGTCTGGGGCTGGGGGCGCGGCTGAAATGGTTCCAGCGCGACTGGTGTCTGGCGCGCGGCATCCGGCTGGTGCGCTGGACCTATGATCCCCTGCGCGCGATCAATGCCGGGCTGAACATCGCGGTGCTGGGGGCGAGGGCGCAGGAGTATCTGCCCGATTATTACGGGCCGATGCCGGGGATCAATGCGGGCCTGCCCTCGGACCGGGTGATGGCGGTCTGGCAGCTCGATGCGCCGTGGGTCGTCGCCCGGGCCGCGGGCCAGCCGTCGCCCGCGCCGCAGACCGCGGCCACAGCCGGGATCCCCGCCGATATCGACGCGCTCCTGCAGGCCGATCCGGCCCGCGCCCTGGCCGAACGGATGCGCCTGCGCGCCGCCCTGCAAGAGGCCTTTGCCGCGGGTCTGGCGATCACCGGCTTCGACCGCCAGAGCTGCCGCTATCTGCTCGACCGGCCCGCGGCGGCCGCTTAAAGCGACAGCGCCGCGATCTGCGCCGCCGTCATCGCGTCGCGCTGCGTCTCGGTAAAGGCGGCGACCTGAATTCCGGTCAGCGCCCGGATGTCGGCGGTTTCCAGCGCGACGATCTGATCCAGCGTGAAGGCCGCGATCTGCGCGGTGGTCCAGCCGCCCATCTGCGTCGTGCGCAGGGCGCGGATCGCCGCCGTCGACAGCGCCGTGACGGCGGCGGTGCTCAGCGCATGGATCTGCGCCGTGGTCAGGCTGGCGACCTGCGCGGTCATCAGCGCTGCCGCCTGCGCGCTGGCCAGGCTGCCGATCTGCGCCGTGCCAAGGCCGACGATCGCCGCGGCGCTGATCCGGGCCAGATCCTGCGCCTCCAGCGCCCGCACCTGCGCCGTGCTCAGCGCCGCCACCTGGCTCAACGTCAGGCTTGCGGCCTGCGTCGTGGTCAGCGCGCGCACATCATCGGTGCCAAGCCCGCGCAGCGCCGTGGTCGAGAGCGCGGCCAGCGCCGCGGTGCCGATTGCGGCGATCTGATCGGTCGAGAGCGCGGCGACCTGCGTCGAGCCGAGCGCACGGATCGCGCTGGCCGAAATGCCGCGCACCTGATCGGTCGAGAGCGCCGCCGCCTGCGCCGTGGTCAGGCCGGTGATCGCCGTGGCGGTCAGCCGGGCGATCTGTGTCGCGGAAATCGCGGCGATCTGCGTGGTGTCAAGGCTGGCAAGCTGACCCGACCCGAGGCCGCCAAAGGCCGTCGCCGAGAGCCGCGCCAGATCTTCGGCCTCAAGGGCGGCGATCTGCGCGGTGCTCAGCGCGGCGATTTGCGTCGAACTCAGAACCGGTGCCTGCGCCGTGGTCAGGGCCGCGATCTGCGCCGTCGAGAGGCCGCGCAGCGCTGCCGTGCCCAGGCCCGCCAGCGCGCCGGTGCCCAGCGCGGCGATCTGCCCGGTCTCGAAGGCCGCAAGCTGCGCCGAGCCGAAAGCGGCGGCCGCGGCGGCGGCGATGGCGCGGATCTGCGCGGTCGTCATCGCCGCGATCTGCGGCACGCCGAGGCCCGCGATCGCCGCCGAGCCAAGCCGCGCCATCTGCATTTCCGTCAGCGCGGCGATCTGCGCGGTGTCAAAGGCCGCCATCTGCGCCGCGCCGATCCCCGCCATCGCCACGGGCGCAAGCTGCGCCACATCCGCGGCGTCAAGGGCGGCGATCTGCGCCGCCGACAGCGCCCGGATCTGCGCCGAGCCGAGCCGGGCGACCTGCGCCCCGGTCAGGGCGGCGACATCGGCGGTTTCCATCCCGCGCAGCGCCGCCGTGGTCAGCGCCGGAATGACCGCGCTGCCCAGCGCCGCGATCTGCGCCGTGCCGAAAGCCGCCAGCTGCGCCGAGCCAAGCGCGGTGACCGCCGCGCTCGACAGCGCCGCGACCTGCGCCGTGCTCAGCGCCGCGATCTGCCGCGTCGTCAGCCCGGCAATCGCCGCGCCGGTCAGCCGCGCGATCTGCGCCGTGGTCAGGGCGCGGATCTGCGCCGTGCTCAGGCCTGGCATCAGCGCGGTCCCGAACCCCGCCATGGCCGAGACCGAAAGCTGGGCGATATCCGCGGTTTCCAGCGCCGCGATCTGCGCCGTGCTCAGCGCTGCGATCTGCGCCGCGCTCAGCCGTGCCGCCTGCGCCGTGGTCAGGGCGACGATGTCATTCGTGCCGAGCCCCTTCAGCGCGGCCGTGCTCAGCGCGCCGATCGCCCCGGTCGACAGCGCCGCCACCTGCCGCGTCGAGAAGGCGGCAAGCTGCGCCGAGCCCAACGCCCGCAACGACGAGGGGGCGATCTGCGCCAGATCCTCGGTCTCGAAGGCGGCGACCTGCGTCGTGGTGAGCGCGCCGATCTGCGCCGAGGTCAGACGCGCCGCCTGCGCCGTGGTCAGCGCCACGATATCCTCGCTTGCCAGCCCGGCCAACGCCGCCGTGCCCAGCGCCGCCACCGCCGCCGTGCTCAGCGCCTCGATCTGCTCGGTGGTGAAGGCGGCCACCTGTGCGGCGCTGAAGCCGCGCGCCGCGCCGCCGGAAATCGCCCGCGCCTGAGCGGTGGACAGGGCGGCGATCTGCCCGGTCGAAAAGGCCGCGATCGCCGCCGTGCCCAGCTGCCCGATCCGCGTCGCCCCCAGCGCGACGATCTGCGCCGTGCCCAGCCCGGCCACCTGCGCCGCGCCAAAGCCCGCCATCGCCGCGCTGGAGAGGCGGCCGAAATCGTCGATCTCGAGCGCGCCGACCTGGCGCGAGGTCAGGGCCGCCAGCTGCCCCGAGGTCAGCGCCGCCACCGCCGCATCGTTCAGCGCCGCCATGTCCGCCGTGTCCAGCCCCGCCAGCGCCGTCGTCGTCAGCGCCGCCACCGCCGCCGTGCCCAACGCCGCGATCTGCGCCGTGTCGAAACCCGCCACCTGCGTCGCGCTCAGCGTCCGGGCCGCGGTGGCCGAAAACGCGCCGATCTGCTCGACCGTGAACCCCGCCAGCTGCGCCGTGCCGAGGCCAAGAACCGCCGCCGTGCTCAGCCGCGCCACCTGCGCAAGGCTCAGTGCCGCGATCTGCGCCGTGCTCAGCCCGACGATCTGATCCGAGCTCAGGCCCTGCAACGCCAGCGTGCCCAGCTGGCCCAGATCCGCGGTGTCGATGGCGCGGATCTGCGCCGTGCTGAAAGCCGCGATCTGGGTCGAGGTCAGCGCCGCCACCGCCTCGCCCTCCAGCGCGGCGATGTCATTTGTGCCCAGCCCGGCCAGCGCGGCGGTGCCCAGCCCGCCGACCGCCGCCGTCGACAGCGCCGCGACCTGCGCCGTGCCCAGCGCCGTCAGCTGCGCCGCGCTCAGCCCGCGCGCGGCGGTGGCCGAGAGCGCGCCCAGCTGCTCCAGCGAGAGGCTGGCGATCTGCGCCGTGCTCAACCCCGACAGCGCGCCGCTGGACAGCGCGGTGACCTGATCGGCCGAAAGGCTGGCCAGTTGCGCCGTCGAGAGCACCCGCGCCTGCGCCGAGGTCAGGCCCCGGATCGCGGTGGTGGCCACCTGCGCCAGATCCTCGGTCTGGAAGGCGGCGATCTGCGTCGTCGTCAGGGCGGCGATCTGGCGCGACATCAGCGCCGCCGCCGCCTCGGCGGTCAGCGCGACGATGTCATTCGTGCCAAGGCCCGCCAGCGCCGAGGGGCTCAGCGCCGAAAGCGCCGCCGTCGACAGCGCGGCGATCTGCGCGGTGGAAAGGGCGGCGATCTGCGCCGAGCCCATCCCGGCGCCGCCGCCCGCCGAAAGCGCCGCCAGCTGATCGCCCGCCAGCGCCGCCACCTGCGCCGTCGACAGCGCGCCCAGCGCCGTGCTGCTCAGGCAGGCCACCTGTTCGGTGCCAAGCGCCGCCATCTGCGTCAGGCTCAGGCCCTTGACCTGATTGGAGCCCAGCCCCGGCATCGCGGTGGTGGTCAGCCGCGCCAGATCGCCCGCTTCCAGCGCCGCGATCTGCTGCGAACTCAGCGCCGCGACCTGCGTCGAGGTCATCGCGCCGACCTGATCGCCGCTCAGCGCCGCCACCGCCGCGCCGCTCAGCCCCTTGAGCGCCGCCGTGCCCAGCGTCGCCATCGCCGCCGTGCTGAAAGCCGCGATCTGCGCCGTGTCCAGCGCCGCGATCTGCGACGAACTCAGCGCCCCGGCGGCGCTGCTCGACAGCGCGGCGATCTGATCGGCGGTCAGCCCGGCGATCTGGCCGGTGGTCAGACCGGCAATCGCCGCGCTCGACAGGCTGGCGATCAGATCGGCGCCAAGGACGCCGATCTGCGCGCCGCTCAGGCATTTGATCTGCGCCGAGCCGAGCCCGGCCAGCGCCGTCGTCGAAAGCCGGGTCAGATCCTCGACCTCGATCGCGGCAAGCTGCGCCGTGCTCAGCGCCGCCACCTGTTGCGAGGTCATCGCCGCCATCTGATCGCCGGTCAGCGCGACGATGTCGCCGGTCGCAAGCCCTTTCAGCGCGCCACTGGCCAGCGCGGCAAAGCTGTCGGTGGCGATCGCGGCGATCTGCGCCGTGGTCAGCGCCGCGATCTGCGCCGAGCCGAGCCCGCCGACCGCGGTGCTGGCCAGCGCCGCGACCTGATCGGTGCCAAGGCTGGCCAGCTGTGCCGTGCCCAGCGCCGTCACCGCCTCCTGCGACAGGGCGGCGACCTGATCGGCCAGCAGGGCCGCGATCTGCCGCGTCGACAGCCCCTTGATCTGGGTCGAACCGAAGCCCGCCAACGCCTCGACCCCGAGCCGCACCAGATCGGCGGTCTCCAGCGCCGCCACCTGCGTGCTGGACAGCGCCAGAAGCTGCGTCGAACCCAGCGCCGCCGCCTGCGCCGTCGTCAGCGCCACGATGTCATCGGTGCCGAGGCCCTTGATCGCATTGGCACTCAGCGCCGTCAGGCTGGCCGTGTTCAGCGCCGCCAGCTGCGTCGTGCTCAACGCCGCCATCTGCGCCGAGGTCAGCCCGCGCACTGCACTGCTGGAAAGCGCGCGGATCTGCGCGGTGCCGAAGGCGCCGATCTGCGTCGCGCTCAGACCCGGGATCGCGGTGTTCGTCAGACCCGCGATCTGCCGCGTCGAAAGCCCCCCGATCTGCGCGCCCGACAGCCCGGCAATCGTGGCCGAGCCGAGCCCGGCCAGTGCCGTCGCGCTGATCTGCGCCAGATCGCCCGCCTCGAAGGCCGCGATCTGCGTGCTGGTCAGCGCGCCGATCTGCACCGAGCCCAGACGCGCCGCCTGCGCCGTCGTCAGCGCCACGATGTCATCGGTCCCAAGGCCGCGGATCGCCGCCGTGCCCAGCGCCGCCACCGTCGCCGAGGCCAGCGCCGCGACCTGCGCCGTGCTCAGCGCCGCCGCCTGCGCCGAACCGAGCCCGGCCACCGCAAGGCTGGAGAGCGCGCCGATCTGTGCGGTGCTCAGCCTGCCGATCTGTGTCGCGCTCAGCCCCGAAACCGCCGCGCTGCCCAGCCCCGCGATCTGCGCCGTGCCCAGCGTCGCGATCTGCGCCGTGCTCAGCGCCCGCGCCTGCGCCGAGCCCAGCCCGGACAGCGCGGCCGACCCGAGCACCGCCATGTCCTCGGTCTCGAAGGCGGCGATCTGCGCCGTCGTCAGCGCCGCGACCTGCGCCGATTTCAGCGCCCGCGCCTGCGCCGTCGTCAGCGCCGCGATATCCTCGGCCGAAAGCCCGCGCAGCCCCGCCGTCGACAGCCCGGCGATCGCCGCCGTGGCCAGCGCCGCGATCTGCCCGGTCTCCAGCGCCGCCAGCTGCGCCGAACTCAGGCCCGCCGCGCCGCTCGCGCTGATCGCCGCCAGCTGCGCCGTGCCAAGCGCGCCGATCTGCGCCGTGCCGAACCCCGCCACCGCCGCACTGCCCAGACCCGCCAGGATCGCCGTGCCCATCGCCGCCAGATGCGCCTCTTTCAGCGCCGCGATCTGCGCCGCGCCCAGCCCGGCCGCCGCCTCGCCCGAGAGCCGGGCGAAATCCTCGACTTCGAGCGCCGCGATCTGTTCGGTGCTCAGCGCCGCCACCTGCGTCTCGGTCATCGCCGCCGCCTGCGCCTGGGTCAGCGCCACGATATCCTCGGTCGTCAGCGCCCGCAGCGCCGCCGTGCCCAGCGCCGCAAAGGCAGAACTGCCCAAAGCCGCGATCTGCGCGGTGGAGAAAGCGTCGATCTGCGCCGAACTCAGCGCCTCGGCGGCCGCCTCGGACAGCGCGGCGATCTGCGCCGTGCCCAGCGCCCCCAGCTGCGCGGTGCTCAGCGCCGTCATCTGCGCCCCGGTCAGCGCCGCAAGTTCGACCGTGCTCAGGCCGGCCATGTCCTCGGTCGAAAGTCCCTTCAGCGCGGCGGTGCCGATCGCCGCGAAGGCCGCGCCGGAAAAGGCGCCGATCTGCGCGGCCGAGAGCGCCGAGAGCTGCGCCGAACTCAGCGCCGTCGCCGCCCGGCTGGCCAGCGCGCGGATCTGCGCCGTCGAAAAGGCGCCGATCTGATCGGTGCCCAGACCCTGGATCATGCTGCTCGTGAGCCCCGCCATCTGCTCGCTCGCCAGCGCCGCCAGCTTGTCGGTGGACAGGCTGCGGATCTGCGCCGAGCCCAGCCCGGCCAGAGCCGCGGTGCTCAGATGCGCGAAATCGACGGTCTCGAAAGCCGCCAGCTGCTCGGTGCTCAGCGCGGCGATCTGCGTTGCGGTCAAGGCCGCGGCGGCATCGGCGCTCAGCGCCACGATGTCCTCTGTCGCCAACCCGCGCAGCGCCGCCGTGCCCAGCGCGGTCACCGCAGGCTCGTTCAGCGCGGCGATCTGCGCCGTGCTCAGGGCCGAAAGCTGCGCCGAACTGACGGCCGCGGCCGCGGTCGCGGTCAGCACATTGAGCTGATCAAGGGTGAGCGCCGCGACCTGCCGCGTGGCCAGCGCCCGCATCTGCGTCGCGGTCAGGCCAAGCATCGCATCCGCGCCCAGCATCGCCAGATCGGCGGTTTCAAAGGCGCTGATCTGCAGCGTCGAGAGCGCCGCGACCTGCGCCGAGGTCAGCGCGGCCGCCTGTTCCGTGGTCAGCGCGACGATCGCCTCGGTCGAAAGGCCGCGCAGCGCGACGGTGTTCAGCACCGCGATCTGCGGAAACAGCAGCGCGGCGAACTGGTCGGTGGTCAGCATCTGCATCTGCAGCGGCGTCAGCCCCGAGACGAAAGCAGTCGACAGCGCCTGGATCTGCGCCGCGCCCAGGGCCCGCATCTGCTCCGGGCTGACGCCGACGATATCGCCCGTCGTCAGACCGGACATGACCGAGGTCGACAGCGCCGCGATTTCGGCCGTCGTCATCGTGCTGAGAAGGGACATTCTGCCACTCACCCTGAAGGGGCCCCTGCGGGCCCGGATCTGTTTCTGGCACCGCCGTTCTGGAATGCCGCGCGCCGATCATCGGTCAGGGGAGTGAAAGAAGCCTTAAATCTGTTGCGCTTGCGCCGATGTCCGGGCGGAAAATGCCGCCTTGCCGATCGGCGCGGGCGCGACAGGCGCGGTCGGGTCGCGATCCTCCGGGGCGGCTTCAGAACGCCCCGGTGCGTGCGTTCACCCAGGCCTCGAGCTGCGCCAGCTCGGCCTCGGTCAGCAACCGGTTGAGGCCCACCGACGGATAGCGGGCGCCGTTCAGATACACCCCCGTTCCGGCCCGCGCCCCGGCGTAAAGCGGATAGGTGCCGTAGCTGCCCAGGCCCTGATCCGCGGCAGATTGCGCGTCCGGAACGCCGTTGATACGCAGCCGGATGATGTCCGCCGAGATCTTGCCGATGCCCGTCACGACGACCGTTTTCGGCGCGGCCTGCCCGGCACTGGTCGCGGCAGAAATCTGCGATCCCTTGAAATTCACTCCGAAATCGGCCGCGGTCCGCGGCGCCAGCAGCGCGAACACGCCGCTCTCCGCCCCGCCGCCGCCAGAGTTTGTGCCCGTCTCGAACACGACGCCCTGGGCCGCATCCGACAGCTTGCGCACCCCCGCGCAGATCGTGGCCTCGTCCGACCCCCAGGCGATCGCGGCCGCCGCCATCCACTGGTTGAGCCCGTTATGGGCCAGACAGCCGCGGCCCTGCGCATCGAGCTGATAGATCGGGCGATTGGCCGCCGTCGCCTGCACGAAACCGATCTGCCCGCCCGCGGTGAATTTCGACAGCCCCACCGGCTGCCCCGCCGCGGTGACCGGGATCGTCCCGGCCGCATCCTGAAACAGCGTCACGCCGGGGATCATCGGCTCGACCCAGCCGATTTCGCCCGAGGCGAACAGGCCGGACGG
>NZ_QKZO01000013.1 GCF_003254295.1 Rhodobacter capsulatus | reverse complement strand
CGATACATCTCGAGGTATTTCGCGCCATCCGCATGCGCCCCCTCAAACCCCGCCGGAACCTCCCGAAGCGCCGGTGCGGCGATCACCTGATCTTGAATACCCATCTGTCCCTCCCTCTGTGACGGTTCCCCGGGCCTTGAAGACCTGTCGCACCCCAAGGCATCATTCCCCTAGGGCAATGTAAAGGGATTGTCACACCCAATGTAATTGTCCATTCCGACTAGGGGATTTTGTAAATTCATTCACAATCCGGTTGGGGATTTTTGTAAATTTCGTGAATTTCCCGTCCTGTTCACGTCTTCGCGACCAAGGGCGCGGGCCAAGGCGGGACGGCCAGGAATTGCCGCGGCGATCTGCCGCGGCAGAGCTTGCGGTGCCCGGATCGGCGCCAAAGGCCGAATCGCCGCTCAGGCCGCGTCGAGCCTGGCCAGCGCCGCCTCGGTGTCGGGGCAATAGCACAAGAGCGGTTCGGTCAGCCCCTGGGCGCGCATCGCCGCCTCGATCGCGGGCGTGGCGCCAAGCACCATCAGCCGCTCCCCCCGCCGCCCCAGTTTCTGCGCCATCTGCCCGATCATCCGCGCCCCGGTGCTGTCGACAAAGCCGACCCCGGAGACATCGAGCAGGATCGCCCGCGGATGGCTGGCGATCCGGTCCAACACCGAGCCGAGCCGCGCCACAGAGCCGAAAAACACTGCGCCACGCAGGTGATAGGTGACGACATCGCGCCGCGCGGGCCCGGCGCTGCGGGCATGCGTCGCGCCCTCGTCCAGCGCGGTCATCTCGGACATATGGCGGATGAAGACCAGCCCCCCCAGCGCGAAGCCGATCACGATACCCTCGGCCAGATCGCGGAAGGTGACGACAAGGAAGGTCACGATCAACACCAGCGCATCGCCCTTGGAAGAGCGGATCAGCGCCGCCATCTCGTGCCGCTCGATCATGTTCCAGGCAACGATGCCCAAAAGCCCGGCCAGGGCGGCCAGCGGAATATAGCCCGCCAGCGGTGCGGCCAGGATCATGAAACCAAGGATGAAGAGCGCGTGAAACATCCCCGCCGCGGGGCCGCTGGCGCCTGCGCGGACATTGGTTGCGGTGCGCGCGATGGTGCCGGTGACGCAAAAGCCGCCAAACAGCGCCGCCCCCATGTTCGCCACGCCCTGCGCCACCAGCTCGATGTTCGAGCGGTGCTGCGTGCCCGACATTCCATCGGCGACCATCGCCGACAGAAGCGATTCGATCGCGCCCAGCAGGGTGAAGCTGAAGGCCCAGGGCAGCGCCGCCCACACCGTCTCGAGCGAGAAATCGGGCAGGGCCGGGGCGGGCAGAAGCCGCGGCAGGCCGCCAAAGCGCGACTGGATCGTCTCGACCGGCAGGTTCAGCAGCGTCGCGGCCAGGGTGATCGTGGCGATGCCCAGAAGCAGGCTGGGCAGACGGGGGGCAAAGCGCTTGAGCGCCTCGATCAGCGCGACGGTGGCGAGCGCAACGCCCACCGCGGTCGGGCTGACCGTATCGCGCGCCGCCCAAAGCGCGGCAAGCTTGGCGAGGATCGGCCCGGGCTCGCCCCCCGCCAGGGTCAGCCCGGCCATATCCTTGATCTGGCTGGCGAAAATGATCACCCCGATGCCCGAGGTAAACCCAACCGTGACCGGATAGGGCATGTAGCGGATCGTCGAGCCCAGCCGCAGAAGACCCAGCACCGCCAGCATCGCCCCGGAAAGAAACGTCGCCAGCACCAGACCCGAAACCCCGGTCGCCGTCGCACAGGCCATCACCAGCACGATGAAGGCCCCCGCCGGACCGCCGATCTGGAACCGCGACCCGCCCAGCGCCGAGATCAGGAAGCCGCCGATGATCGCGGTGAACAGGCCCCGCTCCGGCCCCACCCCCGAGGCGATGGCGATCGCCATCGACAGCGGCAGCGCCACGATCGCCACCGTCAGCCCGGCCAGGAGATCGGCACGCAGCCGCGCCAGATCGTAGCCCTCGGCAAAGGCGGTGACGGACATCGGCAAAAGGGGCTCGGCCCCGACCCTTGCGGGCAGGCTCTCGTTGCGCATGGCGGCTTCTTCGTTATGGATACGGGGCAGCAAACAGCGCCGCCATGGTCGCTGTCAAGCCCGATGCCCTCACCATTCGGAGAGCCGATGTCCGAAAACTCAAAAGATCCCGTGCAACCCGCCGACGCCGGGGCCCGGCAGATGGCGCGCGGCCTGATCACCACGGCGCGGTTCGGCGCCCTGGGCGTGATCGACCCGGAGACCGGCTTTCCCCTTGTCAGCCGCATCGCCCTTGGCGCGACGCCCGAGGGCGGGCTCTGCACGCTGGTCTCGGGCCTCTCGGCGCATTCGCGCGCACTGCGGGCCGATCCGCGGGTGTCGCTCTTGGTGGGCGAGCCCGGCCCCAAGGGCGACCCGCTGGCCCATCCGCGCCTGACGCTTCTGGCCACGGCCACGCCCCTGCCCCGGACCGCGGCGCTGTGTGACCGCTGGCTGCGCGATCACCCCAAGGCGAAGCTTTACATCGATCTGCCGGATTTCTTCTTTGTCGGCTTTTCGCTGCACGCGGGGGCCCTGAACGGCGGGTTCGGCCGCGCCTTTCACCTTGCCCCCGCGGATCTGACCTGAGGCCCCGCCTCAGTTCGGATTGTCGATGCGGATCACCACGTTGATCTTGCCCTTGGCGGCCTCGGGCCAGGTGACATTGACCAGGTTTTTCGACGCGCCCTGCTCGGCGGTGATGAAGGGCATGCCCGTGACCCGGGCGCCGGCGGCATTGGTGATCGCCCCCACCGCCACCAGGCTTTCGACATGCCGCGCCCAGCCGCCAAAGGGCAGATAGGCCGAGGCATCGGCGCTCCAGACCGATTGCGCGCTCGACTGCGTCACCTGCACAATCACCGGGTTCACCGTCATCTGGTTGACCGCGTTGAAAATGTTGTTCTCGAAGGTGATGTTGCGCATGCGCGCATAGTCGAGATCGGCAAAGCTCGTGTCCACCTTCTCGATCCGGTTGATGTTGCCGTTCAGCGCCTTGAAGACGTTGTTCGACACCGTCAGCCCGTGGATGTAATGGCCGCTGCCAAAGGGCTTGATCGAGAGCCAGGTCACCCAGGCCGCCACATCATCCATGATGCAGGTGTTGCCGGTCATCGTCAGCCCGCCAAAGGAATATTGCGTCCCCAGATCGGGATCGGGCGAATATTCGTTCGTCCATTCGATGAAGTTGTTGTCGATGTAATTGCCGGTCACCGTCGATTGCACGTTCGGCGTGGTGAAGACCAGCCCCGGCACCCGCGGCCCGTCCACCTGCCCGTCGCCCTGAAACCAGTGGTTGCCCACGATCACATGGCCGGTGCCGTCCAGCACCATCGTCGTGCCGAAGCGCACGAAGCGCGAATCGCGAATTTTCGTGTCATTCGCATTGACATTGACACAGACCGAGGTCCGGTTCTCGACATTGACATCCAGCTCGTTCGACAGGAAATCGCAGCGGTCGATGCAAAGGTTCTGGCAGCCCCGCCCGATCGAGGTGATGGCGCGGTCCTTCGGCTTCACCATCCAGCAATCGCGCAGCCCGAAGGTGTCGCCCTCGCGCGGCAGCAGGATGCCGCTGGCGATCCCGCCCAGCAGGAATTCGACATTGTCGATGGTGAACCGGGCCAGATAGTCGAAGCCGGAAAAGTCGAGCGCGTATTTGTAGCGCCGGAACGTATAGCTGCGCGTGCCCGAGCCGCCGTAAAGCGGCTGCGACAGCGTCAGCTTGGCGGCGCCGATATCGACCGCCAGCACATAGACCTCGCGGCCGACGCCGGTGCCGCTCACCCGCGCGCCGACCGGGATGTTGGCGATATTCGTCACATTGCTCAGGATCGTCGATTGCGTGGTGGAATAGGTCGCGTTCGAGGTGACGGTGACGGTGTTCCACGCCGTCCCGTCACTGACCGAGATCTGCCCGTTCGCCAGCACCCGCCGGTTCGCCCAGCTCGAGGTGTCGGGCACTGCCGCCCTGACGTCGATCGGCGCGGTCAGATCGACCCGGCGTCCGCACAGGTCGAAGATGTTGGTGTCGGTATAGGACAGAAGCGCCTGCAAGCCCTTCTTCAGCCCCAGTTCCTCATTGCCGAAGGCTTTCGCATAGGTCGGAAAGTCGAAATTCTTCTGCAGCACCAGCCGCGCCGCGGTCGGCATGATCAGCGTGCCGGTGAAGCGGATCGGGCTGTCGATCGACAGTGACGAGGCGATGCGGTAGCTGCCCTCCGGCACGATCAGGCTGCGCCCGTCGGCGGCGGCATCGGCGGCCAGAAAGGCGGCGCGGTCATCGGTGGTGCCGTCGCCCTTGGCGCCATAGTCGCGCACATCGACCACATCCATCAGATCGCGCAGGAAGGCCTCGGTGATGTCTTCGATGACGATATCCTCGATCCGCACCACGCCCCCGGTCTGCCCGGTCAGATCCAGCCCGAAATGGCCATAGACAGGCACCGTGCCCCAGGCCATGTCGACGCCCGCGCGCGTGCCCGAGCCGACGATCGCCTGCACCGTCACCACCTTGCCATAGGTGGTCAGCGTGACCGGGCTGGCCACTTCGACCAGCCCGCTGACATGGGCATTCGCCGCGCTCATCGCATAGCCCGCGATCCGCACCGCGCAGAAATTGCCCGAGACCGCCTTCACCTTGGCGGTGATGCGCAGATAGACGCCGGGCAGGATCGGCGTCTGCCCCATCCAGCGCAGCTTCTGCGTGCTCTGGGTCTTGGTCATCTCCAGACAGGTGCCGAAATCGGCATCCGCCGGCACCAGCGCCGCATTCGGGGCCCCCGCATAGGTGGCCGAGCCCGCCGTGCCATTCTCGCTCGACCATTGGCCCAGCCCCAGTTCGAAAGCGGGGGGAATCAGGTTCACCCCGTCAGTGATCGCGATATTCATCCGTGTCTCCTTCGTGTTCGGCCCGCCCCCGCCGCGGCACGCGAAGACCGGGCACGGCGCAAACACGCCGCGCGACCGCCCTTGGCGCTCCGCAGGATCGGGGATTTCACCGGGCCATCATCGCGCCCCGGCCTGACCAGAACTAGCCGTGAAGATTGAAGAAGATCTGACGACAGCGCGCGCTGCCCGGGCCCCGGACAACGCGCGCAAAAGTCTTTGATATCAGCGGGTTTAGCCCTCGATCAGGCTTTGATCAACCCACCCGCCAGCGCGGTTTCCATCAGCGCGATGGTTTCGCTCACGCCATAAAGCGCGATGAACCCGCCAAAACGCGGCCCTTGGCTTTGGCCCAGCAGCACCTCGTAAAGCGCGGTGAACCAGTCGCGCAGCGGCTCGAAGCCATGCGCGGTGCCGACGGCAAAAACGATCGTCTGCAGCCCTTCCGAGGGGTCTTCGAACTGGTCGTGCAGATCGGTGGCGGGCAGCGCCTTCAGCCGGGAAGCCAGATCCTCCATCGCCGCGCGTTCCTTGTCGCTGGGCAGCCGGAAGGTCCGGGTCGGCGCCACGAAATCATGGAAATAGCGCACCGCAAAACCCGCCGCCGCATCCAGATCGGGGTGGGTTTCGGGCGTGGCTTCCGGCGCATAGCGCTTGATGAAGCCCCAAAGCCCGGCCTTGTCGCTTGCCCCCGCCACCGAGGCGAGGTTCAGCAGCATCGCGAACGGCACCACCAGATTGGACTCGGGCGGCTGGCCGCCGTGGATGTGCCAGACCGGGTTGTCGATCTGCTTCTCGACCGGCTGCGTCGGATAGGCGCGCAGCTGCTGGTGGTATTCATCCACCGCTTTCGGGATCACATCCCACCACAGCCGCTTCGCCGTCTTCGGCTTTTGATACATGAAATACGACAGGCTTTCGGTCGCCGCATAGCTCAGCCATTCGTCGATCGTAAGCCCGTTGCCCTTCGATTTCGAGATCTTCTGCCCCTGATCGTCCAAAAACAGCTCATAGGTGAAATGCTCGGGCTTGCGGCCCCCCAGCACCTCGCAGATCCCGTCATAAATCGGCGTGTTGGTCGAGTGGTCCTTGCCATACATCTCGAAATCGACGTCAAGCGCCGCCCAGCGCATGCCGAAATCGGGCTTCCACTGCAACTTCACCTTGCCGCCCGTCACCGGCAGCGTCCATTCGCGGCCGTCCTCGTCGTCAAAGGTGATCAGCCCGTTCTTCGCGTCGACGTTCTTCATCGGCACATACAGAACACGGCCGGTTTCGGGATGGATCGGCAGGAAGCAGGAATAGGTCTGCTGCCGCTCTTCGCGCAACGATTTCAACATGATCGCCATGATCGCGTCATAGCGCTCGGCGCAGAGCATCAGCATGTCGTCGAACTTGCCAGCCTTGTAATACTCCGTCGCGCTGGCGAATTCATATTCGAACCCGAAGGTGTCAAGGAACCGGCGCAGCATGGCGTTGTTGTGATTGCCGAAGCTGTCGAATTCGCCGAACGGATCGGGCACGGCGGTCAGCGGCTTCTGGATATTCGCGTAAAGCAGCTCCTGCTGCGGCACGTTTTCGGGCACCTTGCGCATGCCGTCCATGTCGTCGGAAAAGCACAAAAGCCGCGTCGGAATGTCCGAGATGATCTCGAAGGCGCGGCGGATCATCGTCGTGCGCGCGACCTCGCCGAAGGTGCCGATATGCGGCAGACCCGAGGGCCCGTAGCCGGTCTCGAACAGCACATGACCCTTTTTCGGCGGCGCCTTTTCGTAGCGTTTGAGCACCCGACGCGCTTCCTCGAAAGGCCAGGCTTTGGAGTTCATCGCAGCGTCGCGCAGGGTGGTCATGGCAAATCCTCATCCGGGCGCCCCATGCGCCTCGCGCCTGACCTATTGAACGGGGCCTGAAACGTCAATAATTCTTGCGGCAGACCCAGAAAAGGAAACGCCCGTGACCGACACCCTGCCCTCGCTTTCGCCGCAAGACGCGCTTGTCGCCGTGATGGTCGCCGTCTCGGCTTCCGACGCCAAGATCCGCACCGCCGAACTGATCGCCATCGAGCGGATGGTGAACCACATGCCGATCTTCGCCACCTATGACATCGACCGCATCCGCATCGTGGCGCAGACAGTCTATGCGCTTTTCGAGGAAGAGGAGGGCATCGCCGCCCTTTTCGGCCTCGTGCGCGCGGCGCTGCCCGCCCATCTTTACGAGACCGCCTATGCGCTGGGCTGCGACGTGGCGGCGGCCGATGGCGTGCTGCACCAGCCCGAGCTGCGCATGCTTGAGGAAATCCGCGACGAACTGTCGATCGACCGGCTGCATGCGGTGGCGATCGAATGGGGCGCGCGGGTCCGTCACGTCAAGCTGTGACCGGCGGCACCCGGTTTCGGGCGGAACAGGAAAGGCACCGCCTTTCCCCGCCCGTAGCGCCGCGCGGTCACGCGACCGCTTCCCCAAGCACAACAGAGGCCGGCGCCCGTCCCGGCGGGCGAGAAGCGCCCGCCATGGGCGGGGCGGGCGTTGGCCGAGGGCCTTTGGGCCCCCGGCGGTCACGGGCCCAGCCGCGCGCGGGCCTCGGCGATGGCCTCGGCCAGAAGACGGACGGCCTCGACACCTCTCGATGTGGCCCTCTCGCGTCATCACGCCGCAAAGCCGATTGACACAGCCCCCGCCCGCCCCCATCTTCAGCAGGCCTTGGTCCTGCGGCACGCTGCCGCGGGGTAATAGGGAAGCCGGTGCAACTCCGGCGCTGCCCCCGCAACTGTCAGCGGCGAGCCTTCTGCAACACCCACTGGCCCCGGCCGGGAAGGGGCAGCAGGCGCCCGAGCCGCAAGCCAGGAGACCTGCCAGGCCAAAGACCATCCCGGGCGGCGGGCCCGGAGGCATGGAGCCCGTTCGCGCGGGCCGCGCCCCTCCGCCCTCGGCCCGACACAACGGAGCGGCCAGGCCATGGAACCGAAAGACACGACGACGAACACCGCCTTCAAGGGCTACACGAACAGCACCTGCCCGTTCCTGCCCTGTCATCCGGGGGTGAAGCGCGCCTTCAACTGCCTGTTTTGCTACTGCCCGCTCATCGCCTATGAATGCCCCGGCCCCTATCAGACCTACACCGACCGCAACGGGTTGACGCGCAAGGATTGTTCCGCCTGCACCCTGCCCCATGACGGGCACGAGCAATCCTGGAACTTCATCCAGAAATGGCTCGACTACCCGCAACCCTGGTCCGGCAAACCGCAGACCGAACCGCCCACCGCCCGGCCCCGTCCGCCGGGGTCGACCGATCAGCCGTAAAGCCCGGTCAGCCGTAAAGCGTCGCCCAGCGGGTGATCAGCTGGCTTTGCAAGAGCTTCGAGCGCCCGACCCAGCCGCGCGAGCCCTCGGCCTGCTCGGCCTCGCGCGATTGCGCCCGCCGCGCCAGATCGCCGGTGAAGATCGCGAAGGTCAGCTCGGTGCCGTCGGGCGCGGTAATATAACCCGTCAGCGTCGAGACGAAATTCAGCGTCCCGGTCTTCGCATCGACGCGGATCTGCGCGCCCTTGACCTTGCCGCCCGCCTCGTCGCGCAGGTTGAACGGCTTCATCAAGCCCCGCAGCCCGGCCTTCGGCCCCAAAAGCGTCACCGCCTTGACCATCTCGATCGGCGCGATCCGGTCATCGCCGCCCAGACCCGAATGATCGACGAACCGCGCCCGCGTGCCGCCCAGCCGCCCGCTCAGCCAGTCGCTCATCGCCGCCCCCGAGGCGCCGCGCGCCGCATTCGCCCCCCGCGCCGCCGTGGCCGTCATCCCCACTGCCTCGGCGGTGATGTTGGTCGAATATTTCATCATCGACCGCAGGATCTTCGGCAGCGCCTCCGAGGGCTGGCTCACCAGCACCTGCGCCGCCGCGGGCAGCGCCCGCAGCGGCTCGGGCGCGGGCAGGTCGATCCCGCGCGCCCGCGCCAGCGTCTGGAACACGTCGCCCGCATAGGCGTCGGGCAGACGCACCGGCAACCAGCGGCTGCCGTCCTTGCCCAGGGCGCTTGCCGCCACCGTCCAATGCTCGCGCCCGCCCGCCTGCCGATACTCGAACAGCGGCGCCTGCCGCGGCACCGCCGCCACCTCGGCCGTATAGACCTTGGGCACATGGCGCTCAGAGCGCGCATCCATCGCCAGCGCATAGCCGCCCTTGGCGCGCTTCCACTCGAAATGGACGCGGTTGTAATTCAGGATCAGCCCCGAAATCGCCGGGTTGTAGCCCACATGCACCGGCTGATCCGCCGCGATCGCCTCGGCATAGGGCAGCGCGCCGCCCCAGACCAGAAACCGCCCGCGCACGCCGGTCACCCCCCGTTGCGCCAGCGCCGCCGCCAGATCGGCCAGCCCGTCGGTGCTCAGCGTCGGATCGCCGCCCCCCGCCAGGATCAGATCGCCCTCGACCCGCCCGCCCGAGACCGGACCCGTCGCCAGCACCCGGGTCTGAAACCGGAACTGCGGCCCCAGCGTTTCCAGCGCATAAAGCGTGGTGATCGCCTTCGCGGTCGAGGCGGGCGCCATCGGTTTCGTGCCGCCGCGCGCCTCCAGCACCAGCCCGCTGCGCGCATCGGCCACCACATAGCCGACATCGCCGCCCAGCCGCGCCGCCGCGATCAGCTCCTCGCCCGACAGCAGCCGCAGCGCCGCACCCTCGGCCCGCAGCACCGCGGGCGTGACCAGACCGGCCCCCGCCCCCAGCATCCCGCCCAGGATCCCCCGCCGCGTCACGTCCATGCCCGTCTCCCTTCCGCTGCGCCGCGCCAACCGCCCCCGGCCCGGATCGCGGAGGAGGACAGGTCCGACATCGGCATCTGCACGAAACACCAGGCGGGCAAGTCCGCGCAAGCCAGAAGCCGCGCCTGCGCCGCACGAAGCCGTGCGCGGGCGAAGATCTGTGCCGCAGGCGCCTGCCGCGCCACCATCCGATGCCCCGGCCGCGCCAGCACCCCCACCGGCACCGCCGCCAGAATCGACCGCCAGTCCTCCCAGCGGTGGAACTGCGCCAGATTGTCGGCGCCCATCAGCCAGACGAATCGCACGCCCGGATAAAGCGCCTTCAGCCGCGCCAGCGTCTGCGCCGTGTAGCGCGTGCCCAGGCCCGCCTCGAGCCCGGTGACCACCACTTTCGGATCGGGCATCACCCGCCGCGCCCGGGCGATGCGCTGCGCCATCGGCGCCGGGCCGCGGGTCTTCAGCGGGTTGCCGGGGCTCACCAGCCACCAGACCTGATCCAGTCCGAAGCGGCGCAGCGCCTCGCGGGTGATATGGGCGTGACCGGCATGGGCCGGGTCGAAAGACCCGCCCAGAAGGCCGATGCTCTGGCCGCGCGTGGCGATCGGAAACCCCTGTTTCATGCCCCTGCCCTACCCGATCGGTCCGGGCTGCGCCACCGGCTTGTGACAACGCCGCGACAGCCGTTCCGGCCTGCGGCTCAGGCCTGCGGCCGCGACCCGAAGCGCAAAGGCGCGATCGTCCAGCGCCCGCGCCCGGCGCGTTTCGATTGATACATCGCCGCATCGGCCTCGGCCATCAGCTCCTCGGCCAGCGCCGGACGGCATTCGAGCGCGATCGCCACCCCGATCGAGGCCGAAATCCGGCAATCCACCCCGTCCAGCCGGATCGGCTCCTCGATCCGGCCGATCAGCCGCTCGGCCATGCCCTCGATCATCGACCGCTCGACCGGGCCGCGCAGCAGGATGATGAATTCGTCACCGCCCAGCCGCGCCACCAGATCGCCGCGCCGCACCTCGTCGCGCAGCACATGCGCCGCCCGCACCAGCACCGCATCGCCCGCCGCATGGCCCAAAGTGTCGTTGACCTGCTTGAAGAAATCCAGATCGAGATGCAAAAGCGCAAAGTTCCGCCGCCCGCGCGTCGCCGATTTGACCGCATGGGTCAGCGCCGCATCGAAGGCGCGCCGGTTCGCCAGCCCGGTCAGCGGATCCAGCTGCGCCTCGGTCTCGGCCTCGGCCTTGGCCAGCCGCAGCCGCCCGGTCAAAGCCGTCAGCTCGCCCAGAACCGCCGCCTTCGCCTCGGCCAGAAACAGGAATTCCATCGCCAGATCCGAGGCGGCGAAATCCGTCTCGGTCAGGCCGAAATAGCGCACCGCCTCGGACAGCTGGATGCCGAAGGACAGGTTCACCAGCACATCGGCCTGTTCGCCCGGGCCCAGCGCCACCGCAAGGCCGCGCAGGTTGAACATCGGATAGCGCACCAGCGTCATCACCAGCCGCCGCCCGGTCAGCGCGACGTCGCGCCCCTGTTCGACGCCCCGGGCCCGGCGCAGGGTGAAATGGCGGGCGAAATCCGCGCCTTCCGCCAGCTCCGGCCCGACGATCCGCGACAGCGTCGGCCCCATGGCGCGGATCCGCCCGCGCGCATCCAGCCACAGGAACATCGGCATCAGCCGCGCCAGCATCTCGGTGTTCAGCGTCACCCCCGGCTCCGACGCCGACATCGACGCGGCCACAGGCAGGATCCGGGTCATGGCGCCTCTCCCAGCTCGGGGCGGGCCAGATCGAACTGGCGCGCGGCATGATAGGTGGTGAAATGCAGCTCGACCTGCACCCGCTCCGCCCCCTCGCGCGGCTCGAGCAGGTCGATCAGCACCAGCGCGCCGTAATCGTCGGCCATCGCCCGCATCAGCCCCGCCATCACCGCGCCCCAGCCCGGGAAACGGCCCCGCACCAAAAGCGTGAACCGCCCCTGCGCCTCGGATTGCAGGGTCAGCTCCGGCAATTCCAGATCGGGCAACGCCATCTGCGCACGGCCTTGCAGATCATCGAGCGAGAACAGGAATTCCAGATAATCCGGGCCGCCAAAGCGCAACAGCCGCCGCAGCGGTTCGGTCTGCGCCACTTCCGCGCCGATATCTTCCAGCAATTGCTCGCGCGTCTTGCCGGTCAGCCCCTCGGCCACCGACAAGAGCGCCTCGGTCGTGTCATCGGCATAGGCCAGCATCGCCTCGAACCCCTCGGGGCCAAGGCGCAGACGATCGGCCACCTCGCGCCAGACGGCGCTGCCGTGGTGCTTGCACAGGAAAGCCTGGATGGATTTGTTGACGATGCCGAGCATGGACCCTCCTCGCGCGGAGCATAGCGCAACGGCTGTTAACAAACCCCCAATCTGGAAGCGTTTTAAGGCGTCATGCCGACCTGCCAGCGGCCCAGCCGCAGCACCTGCAGCGTCACGGGCGCGGTTTCGCCCCCCCCCGCGCGGAGCGCCGCGATCATCTCGGCCACCGAGACCGTCTCCTTGTCGCCCAGCACGATCTGCCCGCCCCGGACCCAGTCGCCGCCCTCGCGGCGTCGCAAGACCTGCACCCCATCGGTGCGGAAAAACTCGGTCGCATTCAGGAAAACCGCTTCCGGTCCGGGCACTTGCGGCAAAAGATCGGTCAGGACCAGCGCGCAGCGGCCGCTGCCGCCCCCCGCCGCGACGGCACAGCCGCCCAGATCGGGGGACCGCAGATCCCCCGCCAGCCTCTCGGCCAGCCCCGCAGGCCAGGTCGCGCCCGCAGGCCAGAGCGTCACCGCCGCCCGCAACCGGTCGAGCGCCGGCGCCCCGGTCTCGGCCGCATGTTCGAACTGCCAGCGCCCCTCGGAGGTCTCCAGCTGCTGCAGCCGTTCCGCCAGCACGGCCTCGTCGCGCCCGCGCAGCCGCTCCAGCCCGCGTTGCCCGGCAAGGCCCCAGTCGTGCCCCATCTCCCACAGCGGCAGCTGCGCCACCGTCGCCCGCCCCGCCTCGAACCGCGCCAGCTGCGAGCGCACCGCGATCGCCTCGGGCGAGAGAACCGGGCTCAGCCACAGCACGGCCAGCGCGAGGATCGCCAGCGCCATCGCCACGTTCACCCGCCGCAGCGCCACGCGCCAGCGCCGCCCCAGACCCAGCGCCAGCAGATAGCCCAGCCCGTAGCCCGCCACCACGAAAGCCAGCGCCGAGGCCGCCACCCGTTCGGGCGTCCAGCCATATTGCGCGATCCGCAAGGCCAGCGCCCAGATCGCCAGCCCCGCCAGCACCGGCACGAACACCATCAGCCCGCGCGCCGAGACGGTCAGGATCAGCCCCTGCGCCGCCTCGGCGTCATCCTCGTCCGCCACGATCGAGATCAGCCCGATCGCCGCGATCGCCGTCGCCAAAAGCGCCGAGGCCGCCGAGATCTCGCCAAAAAGCGCGCCGAGGCCGCGCAGCGGCAGCGCCGCGACAAAGACCACCACGACGCAAAGCACCAGCGGCGTCAAAAGCCGCAACAGCCGCAACAGAAGATAAGGAGAGACCGTGTCCGACAGCTCCGTCACCACCGAAAACGCCAAGCCCAGCACCGCGCCGGAAATCAGCCACAGCCCCAGATCGTCGCTCAGCACATCATGCAGCAGCGTCACGTCCACCAGCTGCAACAGCGCGCCCAGCAGCCACAGCACCAGAAGCGCCGTGGCCACGAACAGCCCCGCCGAGACATAGCGCACGACAATGTTCCAGCTTTCGGTGAACAGTACCCGGTAATCGGTCAGCCCGGCGCGCCCGCCAAGCCCGAAGGCGATGGCAAAGGGCACCGGCAACACCGCCAGCACCGCCATCGCCACCCCCAGATGCCCGGTCTCCAGCATCTGCGCCCCGGTCTCGAAGCCGAGCCCCTTCAGCGCCGCCATCCCGCCCGCCGCCGCCGCGATCGCCGCGCCCGAAAGCGCCGCCCGCCGCAGCCGCAGATCGGCCGCCATCGCCAGCGTCGCGAAAAAGAACGCCCCGGCCCCGACCAGCGCCGGCACCGCCAGCCGCCAGGCCTCCAGCGCCTCGAAGGCGTCGAACAGCCCCCAAAAGGCGAAACCACCCAGCATCCCGATCAGGATGAACTGCACCCGACTGCTCATCTGCGCCTCCGTTTTGGCCAGCTTACCCAGCCCCGACGGGATTGGCGAGCCACCCGTCACAGCCCCGCCAGCCAGCCCGCCAGACCGTCGATCGTCGGCAGGACCACCTCCGCCACCGGGGCCAGCACCTCGGCCGGGGCCGGACCGGTCAGCACCGCCACCGCCCGCATTCCCGCCGCCCGCGCCGCCGCCATGTCGTGCAGACTGTCGCCCACCATTGCAACCCTTGCGGGTGAAACCCCCAGATGCGCGGCAAAGGCCAGCAGCTGGCCCGGGGCGGGCTTGCCGCCAAAACCGCTGTCATAGCCCGCGACGAAGTCGAAGAACTCGGAAATCCCCTCGCGCTGAAGTTGTGCCCGCGCCGAGGATTCGCTGTCGTTCGTCGCCACCCCCAGCCGCAGACCGGCCCCCCGAAGCCCGCCCAGACAGCGCTCCAGATTGACGGCCGCCACCTGCGGGGCGCGACATGCCGCCGCATCCAGATCGCGCACCAGCGCCGAAACCGACTGCCCGGGCAGATGGGCCACGATCAGCTCGGCCACCTCCGCCACCGTGCCCGCGATCACCGGCGAGTGGCGCTCGAACCGCCCCGCCGCCAGATCATAGCCGAGCGCCTGCGCCAGCCGCCCGGCCAGCGCCGCATCGCCCGCGGCCAGATCAAAGATCACGCCGCGCGCCCAAGCGCCCCAGGTCGCGTCAAAATCAAAAAGCGTCCCATCCTTGTCAAACAGGATCGCAGCAATATCAGACACTTGAAACCCTCACGTCCAGTTGCGCCCCGCCGCGCCATCCAGCACGGCCGCGGCCAGCGCCAGCTCTTCGGGCCGTACCGCCAGCGCCTCGGCACAGGACCGCACCCAGTCATCCTCGCGCAGAAGATGCGCCAGCACCGCGCGCTGCATCGCCGGTTGCGCCGCCTCGGCCCGCACCTGCGCGGCATCCGCGCCGCTTGCGCCCAGAAAGGCCAGCCAGACCGCCTCCTCGCCCGCCATCCAGCCCAGCGCGCGGATCGCGAGAATTTGTGCCAAATCCTGCTGCAATCTGTGTCACTCCTAGAATTGAAAGAGTTTGTTAACCTTTGGGTAGCCATGATAGGCTCTGCGGGCGGCAGGTTAAAGGAGCGGAACGGTTCATGGCAGGGAAAATCCTGATCGTGGACGATGTGGCCACGAATCGGATCGTACTGAAGGTGAAGCTCTCGGGCGCCCGGTACGAAACGGTTCAGGCTGGCACGGGACAGGAAGCTCTGCGTCTGGTGACGCTGGAGCTGCCCGATCTTGTCTTGCTCGATGTGCAGTTGCCCGACATCAGCGGCATCGAAGTGTGCCGTCGGCTGAAGTCCAACCCTTTGACGCAGAACCTGCCGGTGATCATGGTCACCGCCTTCCCCTCGCCCGAAACCCGGCTCGAGGCGCTGCGCGCGGGCGCCGATGATTTCATCGTCAAACCCTTCGAGGAACTGACGCTGCTCGCCCGGTTGCGCTCGCTGATGCGGATGCGCGAAACCGACGAGGAATTGCGGCTTCGCGAAAGCACCTGCCACGAGCTTGGCTTCACCGAGCCGCCGGTGCCCGTGGCCGAACCGCCCGCGGTGATCTGCCTGGTCGCCCCCGACCGCGAAACCTGCGTCGGCTGGAAGGCTGCGATGGCGCGGTTCCTGCCGCAAGACACGCTGCGGGTGCTGGATTACAACGAGGCGCTGACCGCCGCGGCCGAGATGCCGCCGCCCGACGCCTATGTGATCTCGGCCGATCTGGCCCGCCCGGGCGAGGGGCTGCGGCTGATGTCGGAGCTGCGCTCGCGCGCGGGCTCGCGCCATGCGGTGATCTGCATCGCCGTGCGCGAGGGGGCGCGGGAAACCTCGGCGGTGGCGCTGGATCTTGGCGCCTCGGATCTGACGCCGGTGAAGCTCTCCGACCCGGCCTTTGCCGAGGAAGCGGCGCTGCGTCTGCGCACCCATATCTCGCGCAAGCGCCGCCATGACCGGCAGCGCGAACGCGTCGCCGACGGGCTGCGCCTGGCCCTCGTCGATCCGCTGACCGGGCTTTACAACCGCCGCTATGCGATGCCGCATGTGGCCCGGCTGGCCGAACGCTCGCGCCACAGCGGGCGGTCTTTCGCGGTGATGGTGCTCGACATCGACCGCTTCAAATCGGTGAACGACACCTATGGCCATGCCGCGGGCGACCGCGTGCTGATCGAGGTGGCGCGGCGGCTGACGCTGAACCTGCGGCAGGTCGATCTGGTCGCCCGCGTCGGCGGCGAGGAATTCCTGATCGCCATGCCCGAAACCTCGCTCGAGGCAGCGCGCGCCACCGCCGAGCGGCTGTGCCGGGTGATGGAGGAAACCCCGTTCGAGCTGCATGACGGCCACGCGCTGCGCATCACCGTGTCGATCGGTCTGGCGCTGGGCGGCGGCCATGGCGGCACCGGCACGGTCGAACAGGTGATCAACCAGGCCGACCATGCGCTGATGAGCTCCAAGGCCGAAGGGCGCAATCAGGTCAAGATCTTCAAGCTGCCCGCCGCCTGATCCGCCCCCCGGGCGCGGCGCGGGACAGCAAAAACCCCGACCTTGCGGCCGGGGTGATCCCGTCTCAATCCTGCGGCGTCTGTCTCAATCCTGCGGCGGCGGCGCGTTCCCCGGCCCGCGCGGGCCGTGGCTGTGCTCCTCCAAATGTTTCGAGAGCCGCTCCACCCCCCGCCGCAGCCGCTCGACAAAGCGGTCCCGCTGCTTCGGCGTCATCTTCTCCAACCGCTCGAGGATCAGGTTTTCGCCGATATCCATGCGCTTGAGCGTGCGTGCCCGGATATCGGCCAGCACCGACCGGACCGCCGCTTCATCAAAGGGCTCGGCCTTCAGCGCCGCCTCGAGCCGGGTGAAATCCGAGCGCACCGCCGCCTGCATCGCCTCGAAATTCGCGCCACGCCCCTCGGCCGCCTGCCGCATCGCCAGCCGGTCCTCGCGGTTGAAGGCGCCGCCCAGCGGCCCGAAGGTCAGCGCATCCGGGCCCCGCTCCATCACCGGCGGCGGCGGCTGCATCCGATGCGCGATCACCCCGCCGACGACGGTGCCCAGCACAAGGAAGTTCACCGTGACCGAGGCGATCAAGGCGATCTTCATCCAGCCGCGCGTCCCGAAGCGGGGCGCGGGATCTTCCGGCGGTGTCGTCGTCTCCGGCTTCATCCTGCACATTCCCCTTGCATCATTGCATCACCGCCAGCGCCAGCACATCGGCATCGGGCAAATAGCTGTCGGCCTCGGCGCTGACGGTGCTGCCAAGACCCACCGCCTGCACCAGCGTCGGCGCCCCGGCCAGCCCGATCCAGAGCCCGGCCACCGTCGCCGTGGCCATGCCGCCCAAAGCGGCCCAGCCGCCAAAGGCCGCCGCCAGCGCCGAGACCAGCCCAAGCCGCGGCCGCGCCGCCCTTGCCGGAACCGCCTTTGCCGGAACCGTTTCGGCCTGAACCGCCTCGGCCTGCGCCGCAAGCCGGGTCAGAAAGGCCGCCGGGGGCTCTGGCGCCGCCGTGCGTGCCGCCCGGAAAAACCGTTCCAGATCCGTATCTTCGAACTCAAAACGGTCAGTCATGGCCATACCCCAGTTCCGCCCGGCGCGGCGCCAGAAGCTGCGCCAGCGTGCGTTTTCCCCGCGCCGTCAGGCTTTCCACCGCCTCGACGCCAATCTCCATCGCCGCCGCGATCTCGGGGTTCGTCAGCCCCTCGAGATGGCGCAGCACCACCGCCTGCCGCTGCCGCACCGGCAGCTGCGCCAGGGCCAGCTCCAGCGCCTGCGCGCGGTCGGTCTCGATCATCCCCTCCAGCGCCGAAGCCGCGCCATCGGGCAGCTCGGGCGCCTCGTCCAGCCCGACGCCGCGGCGCCGCCGCAGCCGGTCCGTCGCCAGATTGGTCACCACCCGGTAAAGCCAGGTCGAGACCTTGGCCTCGCCTGTGCGCCAGTCGGGGGCGATCTTCCACAGCCGCAACAGCGCTTCCTGCGCCAGATCCTCGGCTTCGGCCCGGTCGCCCAGCATCCGCACCGCCAGCCGAAAGGCCAGCGGCCCGAGCCGCTCCACCAGCGCACGCGCCGCCGCCCCGTCGCCGTTGCCGTAAAGCACCAGCAGGGTTTCGTCGGACAAGCTGCGGATCTCGTCGAAGGCCATCTCCATCGGTCCCAAGCCGTAACGCCAATGCGCCACCGGAGCAACTGTCGCGGCAACTGCCGGGGCAACCGCGGCCCCCGATCCGGGGGCCGCCGCCCGCCCGCTCAGTTCTGCGCCGGACCGAACCAGCCCTGACCGTCCTGAGGACCATACCCGCCGTGATCCTTCGGACCACGATCGCCCCGCCGATCCTGCATCCGGTCCATCATCTTCTGCCGCATCGCCGCGCGCGCCTGCGTCAGTTCCGCCTCGGTCACGGCACCGTCATTGTCGGCATCGATGCGATCGAACAGCCGCGCCGCGCCGGGGGGAACCATCATCTCGGCCGCCGAAAGCTTGCCGTCACCATCCGCATCCTGCGCCGCGATCCGCGTCTTAACCCGGTCCTCGACGCGGGCTTTCTCCCGCGCCAGATCGGCCGCGATCATTTCCTCGGCGCTCAGCAGCCCGTCGCCATTCGTATCGATCGCCTTGACCCGTTCGGCCCGGCCCGCCTGCACTTCGGCCCGCGTCACCTTGCCGTCGCCGTCCTTGTCGAAGGCCTTGAAATCGAACTGCAGCCAGACCGGACCGATCGCGTCGGGCCCTCCGGGGCCCGCCATCGGCGCCGCGGGCGGCGCCTCCTGTGCCAGCGCAGGCAGAACCGACCCCAGCGCCACGCTCGTCGCCAGAACCGCCGTCATCGTTTTCTTCAGGATCGTCGTCATCGTCGTCACTCCTTGCCGCGGCCCCGTTCCCTGCCGCCGATGATCAGCAAACGCCGCGCATGGCAGTTTCCGTCGCGGCTCGCGAAGCCGTGAAACAACCGGCGCGGCGCCAAACCCCTTTCCCCGGCGCCGGGGCTGCGGCTAGACTGGGCAAAACCGCCTGGAGGCCCGATGAGCACCCCCGATCCCCAGCCCGAAAGTTCCTCCCCCGACAAGACGTCCCTGCGCGATGCCGCCACCGTGCTGGTGCTGCGCCGCGACCTGCCCGCGGGCCCCGCGGTGCTGATGGGGATGCGCGGCGCGGGCGCGGCCTTCATGCCGTCGAAATACGTCTTTCCGGGCGGCGCGCTCGATGCCGCCGATGCCGCCGTGCCGCTGGCCCGGCCGCTGCCCGCGTCCGATGCCGCAAGGCTGGCGCTCGAGGCCCCCGCAGGGATCGGCCCGGCACTGGCTGTCGCCGCGATCCGCGAATTATGGGAGGAAACCGGGCTGATCCTCGGCACCCCCGGCACCTGGGACGGCCCGGTGCCCGAAGACTGGCAGGGCTTTGCCGCCACCGGCCATCGCCCCTCGGCCGCCGGGCTGCGCTTCGTCTTTCGCGCCATCACCCCGCCGGGCCGCCCGCGCCGCTTCGACGCGCGGTTCTTTCTGGTCGATGTGGCGGAAATCGCCTCGGACCCCGATGATTTCTCGCGCGCCTGCGACGAACTCAGCCATCTGCACTGGGTCGCGCTGACCGAGGCGCGGGCGCTGGCGCTGCCCTTCATCACCGAGGTGGTGCTGGCCGAGGTGCAGGCAAAGCTTGCCTTCGACACGGCCGAGCCCGGCTCGATCCCGTTCTTCGACAACCGCGGTCCGCGCGCCACCTTCGCCCGGCTCGGCTGTTCTCAACCGCCGATGCGCTTCAGATCATAGCCATTGAAATCAAGCACTTCGCGCGCTGCCGTCAACAGATCGCCGCGCCCCTTGCCCGGCCGCGCCAGCACCACGGCCCAATCGCCCGAGGGCGTGCCCAAAGCCGCCACCCGATAGTCCTGATCGACCCAAAGCACCCAGACCGGCGCGCCGCGATAGGCCTTGTCGGGCGCGAACCGCCCGCCCGGACCGGTCAGCGCCGCCTGTCCGTGCAGCACCGCAGGCACCGCCCCCGTGCAATCGACGCCCGAGAGCGCATAGGCACCCCGCCCGTCCCAGCGCCAGCTCTGCTTCGCGCCGCCACAGCGCGGCGTCGCACTCATCGCCACCTGCCAGTCGCCGCCGAACCGCGCCGGATCGAACAGCGCCGCCGAGGTGATCATCACCTTCGGATCGCGCAGCGGCGCCGTGGGCGCAGGCGCCTTCGCGCCGCAGGCCGCCAGGGCCAGAAGCCCGGCCCAAATCACTCGACGCATTGGTTCCCCTCGATCCCGGCATCATTCAGCACGGCGTTGCAGCCCAAAAGCGGCTTTGCCGGGGCGCAAGTCCTTGAACGCGCCAGGCATTCCCCCGCGCAATCCGACCCCGCGCGGCAGGATTTGCCCGCGTCCGTCGTGCGGGTGACGCAATATTCCATCTTGCCCTGCCGCGCCCATTGCCCGCCCTTGCCTTCACAGCTGGCCCGCGCCGCGGCCACCGCCTCGGGTCCGCCGCCCTGCAATCTGCCTTCGTCAGCGCCGGGCTTGCAGGCGGCGAGAGCTGCAACCAGCAGCAGCGCCAGCGCCTCAGAACGGCATCGGATGGCCATGATGCACCCTTTCGATCGCGCCGAGCAACGTCTTGTCGAGCCCCCGCCCCGCCGCATCAAGCGACTTTTCCAGCTGCCAGACCGAGGTCGCGCCGATGATCGGCACCACCGGGAAGGGCCGCTGCAGCACCCAGGCCACCGCCATCGTCACCGGATCCAGCCCCGCCTCGCGCGCAAGGCCCACATAAAGATCGGCAATTTCAAAAGCCCGCGGATTGGACCGCCCGCCCAACTCGCGGTTGATCGACCGGCGCGAGCCCGCAGGCACGGCGCCGCCCGCATATTTCCCGCTCAGCATCCCCGTCGCCAGTGTCGAATAGGCCAGCAGCGTGATGCCTTCCTGCACGGCCACCTCGGCCAGATCGGTGTCGTAAAGCCGACACATCAACGAATATTCGTTCTGCAAGCTGGCGACGCGCGGCCCATGCCCCGCCTCGGCCAGCCGCAGCGCCGTCATCACCCCCCAGGCACTGTCATTCGACAGACCAAAGTGGCCGATCTTGCCCTCGCCGCGCAGCACAGCCAGCGTCTCCAGACAGGCGCAGAAATCCTCCTCGATCTCGGCCTTGCCCGGCTGCTTCGTCGCGTCGAACTTCCAGTTCTGCCGGAAATGGTAATCCCCCCGGTTCGGCCAGTGGAACTGATAAAGCTCGATGTGATCCGTTTGCAGCCGCCGCAAAGACCCCTCGACCGCGGTGCGGATCGTCGTGGGCGTGATCGGGCCGCCGTCGCGCACCGCCTTCATCGCATTGCCCGCGATCTTCGTCGCCAGCACGACATCGCGCCGCCGCCCGGTCCTGGCAAACCAGGTGCCGATGATCTCCTCGGTCCGGCCGACGGTTTCGGCGGAAATCGGGTTGACCGGGTAAACCTCTGCGGTGTCGATGAAATTCACGCCGCGGTCGAGCGCCAGATCGATCTGCGCATGACCCTCGGCCTCCGTGTTCTGCGTGCCCCAGGTCATCGAGCCCAGACACAATTCGCTCACCATCAGACCGGTGCGCCCCAGTTCCACTTTCCGCATAGTGCCCCCTTCGGTTGGCGCGAACCCTGCCACAGCGGGGGGCGATTTGGAATCCCTCTCGACCCGCGCTCAGATCACTTCCGCAGGAACCAGCCCGCGCAAAGCATTGCCCAGAAAGAACCGCCCCTCGGCCAGATCGGACCAGCGCAGAACCGCCTCGCGCGCCCGGCCCGTCGCCAGCAGCTTCGCGCGCAACACGCCCGGCAAAGCGCCGCAGCGCAGCGGCGGCGTCCACAGAAGATTGTCGCGCCACAGGAAGACATTGGTGATCGTGCCCTCAACCACCTCATTGCGTTCATTGAGAAAAATCGCCTCGTCCCAGGCCGCGGGCAGCTCCGCCCGGACCCGGTCATAGAAATGCCGTTCGGTCGATTTCACCTGCCGCCACGGATCGTCCGAGGCCACGCGCCCCTCGGCCAGCCCCACCCGCCACAGCGCTTTCGCCTTTGGCAGCGGCGCGGTTGTCAGCTCGGGCCCGCCATCCAGCCCCACCGTCAGCCGCAGCCGCAACGGCTCCGCGGCGCTGACGGTTTCGATCATTTGTTCGACCCGCCACAGATCGCAGTCGATGCCGAGCTTCCGGCACCCGGCTTCAAGCCGCGCCAGATGATGCAGGATCAGCGCCACCCCCTCGCCGGGGGCCCAAAGCATCGTCTCGATCAGCCGCACATCGGCGGGGGCGCCGTCACGAAGGCCGCCTTGCTCAGCGCTTCCGCCCATTCCGACACCCCCTCGCTGTCATGCACCACCCCACCGCCGACATTCAGCACCGCCACGCCCTGACGCAGGGTCAGGCTGCGGATGGCCACGTTGAACGCCATTCCGCCTGTCGGCGCAAGCCAGCCGATGGAACCACAATAAACGCCGCGTTGATCGGGTTCGAGCTCGCGGATGATCTGCATGGCGCGGATCTTCGGCGCCCCGGTGATCGAGCCGCAGGGGAAAAGTGCTTGACAGATCGCTTCGAAATCAACGCCTTGCCGGATCTGCGCGGTGACGGTCGAGGTCATCTGATGCACCGTCGCATAGGTCTCGATATCGTAAAGCGCGGGCACTTTGACCGATCCGATCCCGGCAATCCGGCTCAGATCGTTGCGCAGAAGATCGACGATCATCAGATTTTCGGCGCGATTCTTTTCCGAGCCCCGCAGCCAGTCCACCGCCTGCGCATCCGCCGCGGGCGTCGCGCCGCGCGCCACCGTGCCCTTCATCGGCCGCACCGTCGCCCGGCCCTGGTCGTCGATGGCGAAAAAAAGCTCGGGTGAACGCGAGAGCACCGCAAAGTCTTCGGTCTCGACCAGCACGCCATGGCCCACCGGCTGCGCCGCCTTCAGCCGGGCGTAAAGCGCGCGCGGATCGGCGTCGCAATCGGCGCGCAGCGGAAAGGTCAGGTTGATCTGATAGACGTCGCCCGCGGCGATATAGTCCTGCACCCGGGCGAAGGCCCGCAGGTAATCGGCCTGCGTGACGGCGGGGGAAAATTGCGGCACCCGTGGCGCGGGCACGGGGTCGGGCAAGGGCGCTTCGGGCGCGTCATAGACCCCGAAGAGCATCAGCGGCACGTCGCGGTTTTCGGGCATCAGCGGCGCGAGTTTCGCCGAAAAGGCATATCCCAGCTCGTAGCTCAGAAGCCCCGCCAGCCATTTTCCCGCCGCCCGCGCCCGGGCGATGGCCTCGAAAGCCGGGCCGATCTCGTCCAGGGTCTCGGCCCGGATCACCGCGGACGGCCGCGCAAATCGCGCGGCCCGGCCCTCGGGACCGCGGTCGAATTCGAAACTCAGGCTGCCCACGTCTCCCTCGCGCTCGCTTCGCCCCAATAAAGCGGGGTTTTGCCGCGCGGCAATGCCTCAACCGACAGAAAAATGCCACTCTCCGTCACCCAGCGCCGGGCTGGCCTTGTCCAGCGCCAGATCCGAGCGCGAAAAGACGATCGGCGTGCGCAGGCCGGGCAGGCCCTCGGGCGCAATCCGCATCCCGCGCGCGGCGATCTGCGGCTCGGCCAGCGCCTCGGCCACATCATTGATCGGGCCGCCGGGAATGCCCGCCGCCTCCATCGCCGCGATCAGATCGGCTTTCGGCCGCGCCGCCGTGACCTCGGCGATACGGGCGCAAAGCGCATCCCGATGCGCCACGCGCCCGGCATTCGTGGCATAATCCGGGTGCGCGGCCTCGGCCGTGAGCCCCAGCATCGCGCACAAGGCCTGAAACTGCCGGTCATTGCCGCAAGCGATGATGAAATGCCCATCTGCAGCCGGAAACACTTGATACGGCACGATATTCGGATGCGCATTGCCCAGCCGGTGCGGCACCATCCCGCCCAGCAGATGGTTCATCGCCTGATTGGCAAGCACCCCCACGCCGCAATCCAGCAGGCTCATGTCCACCTGCTGCCCGCGCCCCGACCGCGCCCGCTCGGCCAGCGCCGCCTGCACCCCGATGACGCCATAAAGCCCGGTGAAAATGTCGATCCAGGCAACTCCGACCTTTTGCGGCTCGCCGTCCTTCGGCCCGGTCAGATCCATGATCCCGCACATGCCCTGCACCAGAAAATCATAGCCCGGCTGCGCCGCCCGCGGCCCGGTCTGGCCAAAGCCGGTGACCGAGACATAGACCAGACCGGGGTTTTCGGCGGCCAGACTGTCATAATCCAGACCGAACTTTTTCAACCCGCCCAGCTTGAAGTTCTCGATCACCACATCGGCCTCGGCGATCAGCCGTTTCAGCCGTGCCAGATCGTCAATGTTCGAAAAGTCACATTTGACCGAGGTTTTTCCCCGGTTTGCCGCCTGAAAATAGGCGGCCACGGTTTCAAAAGTGCCATCGGGACGCAGCCGTTCGATGAAGGGCGGACCCCAGCGGCGGGTGTCGTCGCCTTCCGGCGCTTCCACTTTTACAACCTCGGCACCCAGATCGGCCAGAACCTGGCCGATCCAGGGACCGGCGAGTATCCGCGCCAGTTCCACCACCTTGAGCCCCTTGAGCGGCGCATCGGACATCGGACCCTCCCTTGCTGCAGTCTTCCTAGCCCGGGGCGGCGGTCAGATCGACCGCCGTTTTCACCGCCAGATATGCCTTTTAGGCATGGGTTCAGGGCATTGCATGACCCGACATGTCGGGCGCCTTGCCCGCCGTCGTCACCATGAACTCCACCGGCACCTTGCCCGCATGCTCGAAAACCAGCGTTCCGGGCAGCATCACCCCTTCGGCGATCGGCACGCTCAGCCCCATGAACATCACATGCAGCCCGCCCGGCGCGAATGTCACCGTGGCTCCCGCGGGCACCTCGACCGCGTCGACATCCAGCATCCGGGCCACGCCCGCCGCATCGGTCTCGGTCTTGTGCAGCATCGCCATCGCGGCGAAATCGACCTCGACCGCGGTCAGCCGGTCGGCGCTGTCGCCCGCATTGACGATGGTGAAATAGCCCGCCGCCGCCTGCGCCCCCGGCATCACCGCCGGAATCGACGGATGGATGATCGTCAACGCCCCGGCCTGCGCCTCATGCGCCCGACCCGAAACCGGCATCAGCGCCAGCATCAGCGCGCAAAGCGGCGCCGCAAATCCCTTGATCATCGTTCTCTCCCCTGATCACGCCCGCAAGCAGTGCTGCAATTTGCCGCAGGCGGACGCAAAGGGCAAGTCACCCCGCCAGAAGCGCCGCATTGCCACCCGCCGCCGTCGTGTCGACGCACAGATGCCGCTCATGCGCGACATGGGCCTGATCGGGTTTGGCGGCGATCAGCGGCACCAGCGCCCCGGGTCGGGCAGCCAAGGCCTGCGCATAGGCACGGCCGGTCTCGGCCGCGCCCCACCACAGCACACCCGCCAAAGGTGCCAGCGTTTCCAAGGCCTTGGCGGGCACGGCCCCGGTCGCCTGAACGGCCTGCCCGCCCAGGGCCTCCACCGCCGCCGCCTGCGCTGCCGCAGCGTCACGCCCCGGTCCAAGGCAGAGGATCGGACCGCGCAGATGCCGCGTCAGCCGGTTCAGCTCGCCCGTCGGACCGGGCAGGAAGATCTCGGCCAGCTGCGTTTCCACCGCTTCGGGCAGAACCGGCGTTGCGGCCTCTGTCCAGGCCCCGGCCGCCGAAACCGGCTCCGGCGCGTAAAAACGGCCCAGATAGAGCGGCCCGCCCGCCTTCGGCCCGGTGCCCGAAAGCCCCTCGCCGCCAAAGGGCTGGCTGCCCACCACCGCGCCGATCTGGTTGCGGTTCACATAGATGTTGCCCGCCCGGATCGTCTCGGCCACGGTTTCGACGCGGGCATCGATGCGCGAATGCAGACCGAAAGTCAGCCCATAGCCGCGCGTATTGATCGCCGCGATCACCGCGGGCAGATCCTCCGCGGCGAATGTTGCAAGATGCAACACCGGGCCAAAGATTTCACGCTCCAGATCGGCGATTCCGCCGACCTTCAGCAGCGCCGGGGCGACGAAATACCCGCCCTCGGGCGCAGGGCCGCGGTGCAGGATGCGCCCCGCGTTCCGCGCCAGATAGGCCTCGATCCCGGCCCTGGCCTCGGCGTCGATCACCGGGCCGACATCGGTCGAAAGCCGCGCCGGATCGCCCGAAACCAGCTCCTCCATCGCGCCTTTCAGCATCTCGATCAGATGCGGGGCGATATCGTCCTGCACGTAAAGACAGCGCAGCGCCGAGCAGCGTTGCCCGGCCGAGCGGAAGGCCGAGGCCACCACATCGCGCACCGCCTGTTCGGGCAGCGCGGTGCTGTCGACGACCATCGCATTGAGCCCGCCGGTTTCCGCGATCAGCGGCGTGCCGGGCGCCAGATGCGCGGCCATCGTGCGGGCGATGATCTGCGCGGTCTCGGTCGAGCCGGTAAAAACGACGCATTTGACGCGCGGATCGCGGGTCAACGCGGCGCCGACGCTGGCGCCATCGCCCGGCAAAAGCTGCAGCGCCGCGGCGGGAACCCCGGCCTGATGCAGCAACCGCACGGCCAGCGCCGCGATGATCGGCGTCTGTTCGGCGGGCTTTGCCAGCACCGCATTGCCCGCCATCAGCGCCGCCGCGATCTGGCCGGTGAAGATCGCCAGCGGAAAGTTCCAGGGGCTGATCGCCACCACGGCACCGCGCGGGGGGCGCGTATCCGCTGCCCCTTCGGCCGCATAATAGCGCAAAAAATCAACGGCCTCGCGCAGCTCCGACACGGCATCGCCGAGCGTCTTTCCGGCTTCCTGCGCCAGCGCGGCGAAGATCGGGCCAAAGCTCTCCTCGTAAAGATCGGCAGCGCGGCGCAGCACCGCCGCGCGCTCCGCCGCAGGCGCCGACCAGAGCTGCGCCGCGTCCAAAGCCACCGCAACCGTCGCCGCATCGGCCTCGGTCACCTGCGCCACGACCGCGCCGGTGGCCGGGTTCCGCACCGGGCGCAGGGTGCCCGAGACCGGCCCCGCCACGATCGGCGCCGCGTCGGGCAGGGTCACATCCCGCGCCGCCTCGATCCGCGCCAGAACCTCGGGGTCGCTCAGATCGAAGCCCTGCGCATTGACGCGGCCCGCGCCGAAAAGATCCGCGGGCGCCAGAAGGCCGCGCGGCGCCCGCGCCGTGGACAGCGCCGCAAAGGGGCAGGCCGCGACCTCGGCGGGCGGCACGCTTTCGTTGACGATCTGGTTGACGAAAGACGAATTCGCGCCGTTTTCCAAAAGCCGTCGCACCAGATAGGCGAGCAGGTCACGATGCGCCCCCACCGGGGCGTAGATCCGGCAACGCCCGCCGGTTTCGCGCAGCACGATGTCATGCAGCCGCGCGCCCATGCCATGCAGGCGCTGGAATTCGTAAGGCCGTCCCGCGGCCATCTCCAGCACCGCCGCCACCGTATGCGCATTATGCGTCGCAAATTGCGGATAGAGGCAGTCGTTCAGCCCGAACAGCTTCGCCGCAAGGCAGATATAGGCGACATCGGTGCCGGTTTTCGAGGTGAAGAGCGGAAAGCCCGGATGGCCCTCGACCTGGGCGCGCTTCATTTCGGCGTCCCAATAGGCGCCCTTGACCAGCCGGATGTTGATCCGCCGCCCGGCGGCCCGCGCCATCGCGGCGAGCGCATCGATCGCCGCCCCGGCGCGCTTGCCATAGGCCTGCACGACGGCGCCGAAACCCTGCCAGCCCGCGGTCTCGGGATCGGCGATCACCGCCGCCATCACGCGCAGGGACAGCGCCAGCCGGTCCTGTTCCTCGGCGTCGATATGGAGCGCAATCCCCGCCGCCGCCGCCGCCCGCGCCAGATCGCGCACGACCGGCACCAGTTCCGCCATCACCCGGGCCTCCTGCGCCACCTCGTAGCGCGGATGCAGCGCCGAAAGCTTGATCGAAATCCCCGGATTGGCCGCGATCGAGCCCCGCGTCGCCGCCCTGCCGATCGCCGTGATCGCCTGCGCATAGGCGAGCCGGTAGCGCTCGGCATCGGCGCGGGTCAGCGCCGCCTCGCCCAGCATGTCATAGCTGAAAGTGTAACCCTCGGCCTCGCGCTTTTGCGCCCGGTCCAAAGCCTTTTCAATGGTTTCGCCCAGAACGAATTGCCGCCCCATCTCGCGCATCGCCTGCCCCACGGCGGCGCGGATGACCGGCTCGCCCAGCCGCCGCATCGCGCCGCGCAGGGTTCCGGCGATGCCGCCAGCGCCGTCATCGAGCACCTTGCCCGTCAGCATCAGGGCCCAGGTCGAGGCATTGACCAGCGAGGAGGCCGCCGTGCCGAGATGCCTGCCCCAGTCCGAGGGCGCGATCTTGTCCTCGATCAGCGCGTCGATCGTGGCAGTGTCGGGCACGCGCAGCATCGCCTCGGCCAGACACATCAGCGCCACGCCCTCGCGCGTCGACAGCCCGTATTGCGCCAGGAAATGCTCCATCAGGCTCGGTTTCGCCTCGGCCCGGATCCGCGCCACCAGATCGGCGCCGCGCGCCGCGATCCGGTCAAGCGTCGCCTGCGGCAGGGCCGCCTGCGCGACAAGTGCCGCCAGAACCTCGGCCTCGGGGGCGAATTTGGCCTCTGGGCCAAGGGCGGAAAGGTCGGTCATGATCGGGGTACTCCTTGGGCGTTTCCCCGATGATACCAGCAAGATGCTGGACGATGTGACCATTCAAAGCCATCATGACAGGCGATCCGACCAAAGATGGAATGAAAGACGTGACCGACCCGATTGATGCCACCGACCGGCGCATCCTGCACGAGCTTTGCGCGAATGCGCGGATTCCGGTCACCGAGCTTGCCCGCAAGGTCGGGTTGTCGAAAACCCCGGTCGCAGCGCGCATCCGCGCGATGGAGGAGATGGGCCTGATCACCGGCTACCGCGCGATGCTCTCGCCGATCCGGCTGGGGCTGATCCATGTCACCTATGTCGAGGTGAGACTGAGCGACACGCGGCAGAAGGCGCTGGAACAGTTCAACACCGCGGTGCGCGACATCCCCGAGGTCGAGGAATGCTACATGATCGCCGGGGGCTTTGATTATCTGCTGAAGGTGCGCAGCCATGACATTGCGGAATATCGCAAGATCATGGGGGAAAAGCTCTCGGCGCTACCGCATGTTGCGGCAACCTCCAGCTATGTGGCGATGGAAGCGGTGGTCGAGCAGAACTCCCCCAGCCTTTGAGATCAGACGATGCGCAGCCGCGGCGTGGCGCTTTCCCCCAGCACCCGACCCACCGCCGCGGCATGATCGAAGCCGTGACGGCGGAAGGTCGCAAGCACCTCGCCCAGCGCCTCGGGGGCGCAGGCGACCAGTAGCCCGCCCGAGGTCTGCGGATCGGTGAGCAACCCGCGGTCGAGATCCCCAAGATCGGCGGGCAGGTCGATCCCGGCGCCGTAGCTTGCCCAGTTCCGCCCCGAGGCGCCGGTCAGATGGCCCTCGGCCGCGGCCTCCATCACACCGGGCAGACGCGGCACGGCGGCCCAGCAAATCTCGATGTCGCAGCCCGATCCGCGCGCCATTTCAAGACCATGGCCGCCAAGGCCGAAGCCCGTCACATCGGTCATCGCATGCACCGCCGCGCTCTCGCCCAGATCGGCGCCGGGCGTGTTCAGCTGCGTCACCGAGGCGATCAGCTCGGCCTCGGCAAAGGGCGGCAGCTGGCCCTTTTTCAACGCGCCCGACAGCACGCCGACGCCGATCCGCTTGCCCAGCACCAGCACATCGCCCGGCCGCGCCCCCGCATTGGTCTTGACCCGGTCGGGATGCACCAGCCCCAGCGCCACCAGCCCGTAGATCGGCTCGACGGAATCGATCGTATGCCCGCCCGCCACCGGGATCCCCGCCGCGGCGCAAACCTCGGCCCCGCCCTTCAGAATCGCGCCGATCGTGGCCTCGGACAGAACCTTGATCGGCATGCCGACGATGGCCAGCGCCAGGATCGGCCGCCCGCCCATGGCGTAGACGTCCGAGAGCGCATTCGTCGCGGCGATGCGGCCGAAATCGCGCGCGTCATCGACGATGGGCATGAAGAAATCCGTCGTCGCCACAAGGGCTTGGCCGTCATTGAGCCGCCAGACCGCGGCATCGTCGGCCGTGGCGATGCCCACCATCAGATCCTTGGGCACGAGCGGCATGACGGTGTCGGACAGGATCCGCTCCAGCACCCCGGGCGCGATCTTGCAGCCACAGCCGCCCCCGTGCGAGAGCGAGGTCAGCCGCGGCTCGGTCTTCGGGGCGGTGTCGGTCATCGCGAACTCCTGTGGCGCCGAAACTGCGCGCTTATAGGCGCAGCCCCGCGCCGGGCCAAGCATGATTGCGCAAAACCTGACCTGCGGCCGCGTCCCGGCTTGGATTTGGCCCGAAAGCCGTGTATCCGGCGGCGCGGCCCGGACCGCGCGAGAGTCGCGCAGTGCCGCCCTCAGGAGGACAGATGACCGGGAAAATCGTCGCATTCGTCGATGGCTCGATCTACGCCACAAGCGTGTGCGACCATGCGGCCTGGATTTCGAAACGCACCGGCGCGCCGGTGCAGCTGGTCCATGTGCTGCGCCCCGGCGGCGCCCCGGCGCTCGCCGATCCGGCGGACCCCGCGCCTTTGGGCGCGCGCAGCGGCGTGATGGAAGAGCTGGCGGCGCTGGATGCGCAGCGGGCACGGCTGATGGCGGCGCATGGGCGCGCGCTGATCGACGACGCAAGGGTGCTTTTGGAAAAGGCGGGCGTGGCCGAGATTGCGGCCGAGCTGCGGCAGGGCGATCTTCTGGCCACGGTGCAGGCCTTCGAAGCCGAGGCGCGGGTGATCCTTCTGGGCAAGCGCGGCGAGGATGCCGATCAGGCGATGGACCATCTGGGCGCCAATCTGGAACGGATCGTGCGCTCCTGCGCGCGGCCGGTCTTTGTCGCCTCGCGCGCTTTCAGGCCGATCGAGCGGGTTCTGGTCGCCTATGACGGCGGCGTGTCGGCGATGAAGGCGGTCGATCACCTGTCGCGCAGCACGCTTTTTCCCGGGCTGTCGGTGCAGATCGCCGCGGTGGGGCAGGCCACGCCCGAGGTGAAAAAGGGCCTGGAAGCGGCGCGGGCGATGCTGGCCGCGGCGGGGATCGCGGCCGAAACCACGGTTCTGGCGGGCCAGCCCGAGGCGGCGCTGCGCAAACTGGCCGAGGAAGAGAAATTCGATCTGCTGGTGATGGGCGCCTATGGCCATTCGCGCATCCGCAGCCTGATCATCGGCTCGACCACCACCGCCACGATGCGCGCCTGCAAGGTGCCGGTGGTGCTGATCCGCTGAGGCCCCGCGTCAAAAGCCCGGTGCCACCTCGCGCAGCTCCGAACCCGCCCGGGCAGGCCGCAGGACGCAACCGCAAAGCTCCGCCGCGCCCGCCCCCCGGGTTTCGGCGGCAGGTTCGCGCGGCATCACCTCGGCGACGAACAGCGCCAGTTGCAGCACCTTCGCGGCCATCTCGGCATGCGCCCGGCCGGCCTCCTCGGGGTAAAGCAGCGCGACATTGCGCCGGGCGACGATCTCGCGGCACAGCTCGCGGCTGGCGTCGAACCCCGGTCGGCAACGGCAGCCCTGCCGGTGCAGCGACAAAAGCAGCGATCCCTCGACCATGCCCGGATCCGCCCCCGCCCCGCAGCGCGCCAGCCAGGTCACCAGAATCTCCTCGGCCATCGCCAGCAGCCGATCCAGCCGCGGCAAGGGTTCGCGCCCCTGCACCCCGGCGTCCAGACGGGCGATGATTTCGGCAAAGGGCCCGGTCATCCGCAGGCCTCTGCCGCGCGCGGGCGCTCAACCCTGGATTGTCTTGCCTTGCGGTGAAACGTCATGGCGGTCCCCTCCCCCGGGCGGATCATGGTCGCAAGCTCACAGATGGTCAGCGTTGATGCAGCAGGCGTCTTTCGGCCTTTCGGCCATCCGGAACCGTTCTGGCCCGGCCTTTCGCAGTTCCCGGCCCCTGCCGCGACCGCGATCAACAGCGGGCGGGCGGGTTCTCTCTGTGCCCCGGGCCAGCACGAGCTCGCCCTCAGGATGTATAGACTGTCGGCACTGATCCCCTGATTGTCAAAAGAATTCGTCGCCGCGCCGCGGCAGCGCAAAAGCCGCGCGCCGGGGGCAAACCCTTGCACTTTACCTGCGGCGGGGCTTTCAATAGCGCCGCGCGGGCCTGCGGGCGCGCCTCGAAGAAAGGACTGACCATGCTGAAGAATATCGATCCGATCCTGACGGCGGACCTGCTTTACACGCTGCGCGCCATGGGCCACGGCGACGAGATCGTGATCGTCGACGCCAATTTTCCCGCCGAAAGCTGCGCGCGGGAGCTGATCCGGATGCCGGGGCTTTCGGCGACGCAGGTGATGGAGGCGATTCTTTCGGTGATGCCGCTCGATGATTTTGTCCCCGAGGCGGCCTTTCACATGGAGGTGGTGGGTGATCCCGCGGCCGAGCAGCCGATCTTCGCCGAGTTCCGCGCCATTTTGGCGCAACACGAAGGCCCGGCGGCGCAGCTGGGCCGGGTCGAACGGTTCGATTTCTACGCCCGCGCGAAACAGGCCTTTGCCATCGTCGCGACGGGCGAGACCCGGCTTTACGGCTGTCTGATCCTGAAAAAGGGCGTGATCCGGCCGCAGGCGTGACACGGAACCGCCCGCAAGCGGGGACTTGCGGGCGGTCACATTCCCAAAGCGCCCGGGGGAGGAGAATGGGGCGCCGGGAATGGGTTACGCGGGCAGTGCGGCCTGAGCGACGGCATGGGCCCAGGCGCGGCGCATCCGGGCGCGCTCGGCCGGTTTCAGGCCGGGCTGGAACGGCGGTTTCGCGGCGGGCAGCGGCAGACGGTGGCCCAACGCCGCCATCGCCATCGCCGCGACTCCGATCGCCCCCACCTCTTCCAGCGCCGCGACCCGCACCGGGCTGCCGATCAGATCGGCCTGCAGCTGCATCAGGAAATCGTTCCCCGAGGCGCCGCCATCGGCCGACAACGCGGCCAGCGGATGCCCGATATCGGCCTGCATCGCCTCGAAGACATCGGCGATCTGGCTTGCAATCGCCTCGAAGGTCGCCCGCGCCAGATGGGCGGGGCCGGTCGCATGGCTCATCCCGGTCAGGGTGCCGCGTGCGGCGTCGTTCCAATGCGGCGCGCCAAGCCCCGCCAGCGCCGGCACGAAGGTCACGCCCCCCGCATCGGGCACGCTCTGCGCCAGATCGGAGAGCGCCCGGGCATCCGTCAGCCCCAAAAGCTGCGCCATGAAGGCCGCCGCCTGCGCCGAAACGGTGATGTTGCCTTCCAGCGCATAGGCCGTTCCGTGCCGGTCGGTCCAGCCGATGGTGCCGGAAAGCCCGTGGCGCGAGGTGACGCGGCCGGGCGTCAGCGTCATCAGCGAGGACCCCGTGCCATAGGTCGCCTTCACCGCGCCGGGCGCGCGCATGCCATGGCCGTAAAGCGCAGCATGGCTGTCGCCCATCATCGCGTGAATGGGCACGCCCGCGGGCAGCGCCGTCGCGCCCTTGGCCGTCGTGCCAAACAGGCTGTCCGAGGGCAAGGGCTGCGGCAGGCAGGCCATCGGCACCGCAAAGATCGCGGCCAGTTCGGGCGAAAAGCGCAAGGTCCGGGTGTCGAACAAAAGCGTGCGCGACGCGTTCGAATGATCGGTCGCATGCACCGCGCCGCCGGTCAGGTTCCACAAAAGCCAGGCATCGACCGTGCCCGCCCGCAGCCGCCCCTGCGCCTGCGCCGCCGCCACGGCGGGGATGTTGCGCAAAGCCCAGGCCAGTTTCGAGGCCGGAAAGAGAGGGTTGAGCCCCAGCCCCGTCGCCGCCGCCACCACCGGGCCGATGCCGGTCACCGCCAGCGCCGCGCAATCGTCCGCGGTGCGGCGGCATTGCCAGATCATCGCCGGGCAGAGCGGCTGATGGGTCAGCGCATCCCACAGCACCAGTGTCTCGCGCTGGTTGGCGATCGCGATCGCGTCGATCGGGCCCGGGGCCGTGGCCAGCGCCGCGGCAATCGCGCCCTGAACCGAAGCCCAGAGCGCCGAAGCCGATTGCTCCGCCCAGCCCGATTGCGGATAGCTGGTCAGCAGCGGCGCGGCGGCGCGGGCCAGCACCGATCCGTCCGAAGCGACGATCAACACCTTGGTGTTGGTCGTGCCCTGATCGATGGCCAGAACCCGCGGCCCCGAACCTGTCGCGGTCATTTCGTCCCCCGCGCCAGCACCTTGCGCACCGCGGCCGTGATCCCCGCGACGGAAAGCCCGTATTCCTCGAACAGCCATTCCGTCGAGCCGGTGGGCACGAAGCCCGGAAAGCCCAGCCGTTCGACCGGCACCGGGCATTCGCCCGCGGTGATTTCCGCCACCGCACCGCCAAGGCCGCCGCGGACCGAGGCTTCCTCGACGGTGACGATGGCGCCGGTTTCGCGCGCCGCCGCCAGAATGGCGTCGACATCGATGGGATTGATCGTGGCCATGTTCAGAACCCTTACCGAAAGGCCCTTGTCCGACAGCCGGTCCGCGGCCTCGGCCGCCAGATGCACCGTCGTTCCGCAGGCGATCACCGTGACATCGCCGCCCTTGCGCACCACCTCGGCCTTGCCGGGGGTGAACTTGCGGCCCGGAATGTCCAGATCGGGCACCGGCATGCGCGAGAGCCGCAGATAGACCGGCCCGTCATGGCCCGCCGCCCATTTCACCGCCTGCGCGGTCTCCCAGGCGTCAGCCGGGGCAATGGTGGTGATGTTGGTCAGGGGCCGCAACCAGGCGAAATCCTCGATCGAATGATGCGTCGCGCCCAATTCGCCATAGGCCACGCCCGAGGACTGGCCCACCAGCTTCACGTTGAACCCGGCATAGGCCACATCGGCCTTGACCTGTTCCAGCGCGCGCCCGGTCAGGAAGCAGGAGGCCGCCGAGACAAAGGGGATGCGCCCGCCATTGGCCAGACCGGCGGCGACGCCCACCATCAGCTGCTCGGCGATGCCGACATTGATCAGCCGGTCGGGGAATTTCTTCTGAAACCCGTTCAGCTTCGACGAGCCGACCGAGTCATTCACCACGGCAACGATGCGCTCATCCTCGGCCGCCAAGGCTTCGAGCGTTTCCACCCAGGCATTGCGGCAATCGGCCAGACCGGCCTTGATCGGTGCAGCATGCGACATCACACCAACTCCTTCATCGCTTGCGCGAATTGCGCATCATCGGGCACCGCGTGGTGCCATTTCGCCTGGTTTTCCATGAAGGACACGCCCTTGCCCTTGACCGTGTTGGCGATCACGCACAAAGGCTTGCCCCGGCCCTTCGGCGAGGCCGACAGCACGTCCAAAAGCGCGCCCAGGTCGTGACCATCGACCACCGCGACCTCAAAGCCGAAGGCGCGGTATCTGGCGTCGAGCGGCTCCATCCCCGTGGTGTCCTCGGTCGACTGGCCCTGCTGCAGCCGGTTGCGGTCGATGATCAGGGTCAGGTTTTCAAGCTGGCGGAAGCCCGCGGTCATCGCCGCTTCCCAGTTCGAGCCCTCCTGCTGCTCGCCATCGCCGGTCAGAACGAAGGTGCGATAGTCCGCCCCGGTCAGCTGGCCCGCAATCGCAATGCCGGTGGCGACGGGGAAACCGTGACCCAAGGGCCCGGTGTTCGTCTCGATCCCCGGCAGATAGTTGCGGTTCGGGTGCCCGTTCAGTTTCGAGCGCGGCTGCATGTAGGTCTCCAGCCAGTCTTCGGGGAAATAGCCCGCCGCACAAAGCGCGGTATAAAGCGCGCCCGTCGCATGGCCCTTGGACAGGATGAAGCGGTCCCGGTCGGCCCAGTCGGGGCGGGTCGCGTCGTAGCGCATCACCCCGAAATAAAGCGTCGCCAGAATGTCGATGGCGGAAAAATCGCCGCCCGGATGGCCAAGCTGCGCCTTGTGCACCATGGCAAAGGCGGTCCGGCGCATCCACAGCGCACGCGCGCGGATGCGGTCCACGGTTTCGGTTTTCGGGGTCATGGCATCCTCTGTCAGAAACGATGGGGGGTGAAGAGCTGCGGCTCGGGTTCGCCCCCGTGGTGGTAGATCGGCCAGCCGAGGTAACGGACCACGGCCTCGTTCAGCACATCGGCCACATGGCCGCGCACCATCGCGACATGGTGCTCAAAGCCGTTGTGGCTGACGAATTTCATCAGCTTGCGCAGATGGGGCACATGGGCGACGGCGATGCCGCCATCCATCCCGAACGGGTCATCGGTGAAATCCCCCTGCCCCAGATAGCACTTCATCGTGCCGTTGCGGTCATCGGTCGAAAGCCGGAAATAGGTCATCGGACCGGCCTTCACCTTGCCCTTGACCGCGCCGAAACATTTCGACCGCCCGATGGTCTCGCCCAGCACGTCCAATTCGCCGATCTCGGGCACATCGCCGATGAAGCTTTTCGGATAGTTGCCGCAATGGGTGCAGACGCATTTGTCGGGCTCGGTGCCGTAGTTGTTGTTCCAATCGAGCAGCGCCGCGGGCTGGCCCGAGGCGAGCGCGAGCGCATACATCGAGACCGCGCCGATCACGTCGACCTCGCAGGCCGAGGGCAGCAGCTCCTCGCCCATCATCGACATGGTGACACAGGTGGCGCAGCCGAAATTGTCCTGCAACGAGCGCCAGCACTGAATGGCCGAGGCGTCGCAGCCGTTGTCCTCGATCCAGCGGTTGACGGCGAGGGTCCATTTCGCCTGTTTCAGGATCTGCCCGGGCTGGATATGCGCCGGGATCTTGCCATAGGCCTTGAGCTTGTTCAGCTTCGCGGCCAGATCCGGGTCGGCGTCGTCAATCGCGCCCGCCAGCTGCAGCAGTTCCGACAGATCGGCGGTGACCACGGTCATGCCGCTGGCCTGCAACAGCTTTTCCGAAAACCGCATGGTCTGGAACGGGCTTGTCCGCGCGCCGATGGCGCCGATGCGGGCGTTGCGCAGCCCGCGCACGGTGCGGCAGGTGCGGGCGAAGCGCTCCAGATCGGCGCCGAATTCCGTGCCCCCGGTGTCGCAGGTATGCGTGGTGGTTTCGGTGAAGGGCACACCATATTGCCAGAAGTTGTTGGCGACCGAGAACTTGCCGCAGAAGGCGTCGCGGCGGGAATGCACATCGACCTTGCCGATCTCGTCGTTGCTGGCCTGCAGCAGGATCGGCACGTTCAGCTTCGCGCGGTTGACCAGTTCGGCGATGGCGATCTCATCACCGAAATTCGGCAGACAGATCACCAGACCGTCGATGTCATCCCGGTGCGCCTTGAAATGTTTCGCATAAAGCTCGGCATCGGCGATCGACTGCACAGCGCCATTCGCCGTCGCCTCATGCGGCAGGATCACCGCATTCACCCCAAGCCGGGCCAGCTGCGCCAGAACCTCGTCGCGGGCATCCTTGCAGGGCGCGGGGCTGAAAAAGGCGCGGCTGCCGATCACCACGCCCAGCGTGACCTTGCGGTGGATATGCTGGCTCATGTCTCTCCTCCCGACATTCGCTGCCCCGCTGCGGCCCGGTTGCGCGCCTCGCGGGTTGCTTTCGATTACTTTCGATTGCTTCGTTTTAATACGAGTCGCAGCTTTGACGCAAGCGCCGGGTTGCAGTGCGACCACAGAAACTAAACCCTTGAGATCAGTATGCATTCGCAGAAATTCCTGCTGCAGCGCCGCAATGGCCGCAAATATTCAGGGGAAAGAATGTGATTATTGCGAAAGCAAGCGAAATAATCGAAAGCGAAACGAAAATACTTGACGGCAATCGAAGCCCGGGCGCAGGATCACCGTCGGGGAGTCGCCCCCGGTCGGGGGGCGCGCGACAACGGAGGATACCCATGAACGTGAAGAGACGCCTTCTGGTGTCGGTGATGGCCGTCGCCATGGCCGGTGTGATGCCGAGCTTCGCCGCCGCGGCGGACACGATCGCCATCATCACGCCCAGCCACGACAACCCGTTCTTCAAGGCGGAAGCCGACGGGGCGGCGGCGAAGGCCAAGGAACTGGGTTATGACACCATGGTTCTGGTGCATGACGACGACGCCAACAAGCAATCGGAGCTGTTTGACAGCGCCATCGCCGCGGGCGTCAAGGCGATCATCCTCGACAATGCCGGCGCCGATGCCACCGTGGCCGCGGTGCAAAAGGCCAAGGATGCGGGCATCCCCTCGTTCCTGATCGACCGCGAAATCACCGCCTCGGGGATCGCGGTCAGCCAGATCGTGTCGAACAACTACCAGGGCGCGCAGCTGGGCGGCGAGGAATTCGTGCGTCTGATGGGCGAAAAGGGCGATTATGCCGAGCTTCTGGGCAAGGAATCCGACACCAATGCGGGCATCCGCTCGCAGGGCTATCACGACATCATCGACCAGTATCCGGATCTGAAACTGGTGGCCAGCCAAACCGCGAACTGGTCGCAGACCGAAGCCTATACGGTGATGGAATCGATGCTGCAGGCGCATCCGGAAATCAAGGGCGTGATCTCGGGCAACGACACGATGGCGATGGGCGCCTGGGCGGCGCTGGAAGCCGCCGGGCGGACCGATGTGGTCCTGGTCGGCTTTGACGGTTCGAACGACGTGCGCGACTCGATCAAGAAGGGCGGGATCAAGGCCACCGTCCTGCAACCGGCCTATGCGCAGGCGCAGATGGCGGTGGAACAGGCGGACAAATACCTGAAAACCGGCTCGACCGGCGTTGACGAAAAGCAGCTGATGGATTGCGAACTGATCAACGCCGACAATGCGGGCAAGCTTGAAACCTTCGCGCTGTCGAACTGATCGAAGACCGTCCCCGGCGCGCCGATATCCCTCGGCGCGCCGGATTCCAAAGGATCCACGGCCATGAATTCCCCCATAGTGACGGCCCTGTGCCTTGCGGTTGCGCTTGGCACCACGGGCTGCAAGATCGTGCCGAAAACGGCGGAAAACTCTGCCGCCCCCGCCGCTGATGCCAGTGGCGACGCGGCCCGCATCACCACGCTTCTGGCCGAGAGTTACGAGGCGAAGCTTCTGCCGCTGATCGCGGGGCAGGCGCAGACCGCCAGCACCCTGCGCGGCCAGATCGCCACCGGGCTGGACGGCGCGGGCGCAAGTTACGGCGCGCGCGGCGCGGGCAATGGCTCGCCCTGGAATTTCGCGCTGAAGGATCAGGGCAAGGTGATCAGGGCCGAGCTGGCCTCACGCGCGCGCCTGCTTGATCTCGATACCGATGGCGATGGCGCGGCGGATCTGACGCTGCAGCTGGGCCCGGTGATCAAGGGCAATGCGCTGCGCGATGTGGCGCCGAAGATCTATGATTTCACCGCCTTCCGCGACCAGATGGAATTCGGCAGGCTGGGCCGGGCGCTGAACGACCGCGCCGCGGCGGGGCTGACCGTTCCCACCGAAGACCCGACCGGCAAGACCGTCGCCTTTACCGGCGTCCTGTCGCTGCGCACGGCCTCTGAGAAATGGCTGGTCACCCCCATCGCGCTCACGGTGCTGCCATGACGGAAAAGCATCCGATCGGGCTGAAGATGCGCGGGGCGGTCAAGGTCTACCCCGGCACCCGCGCGCTCAAGGGCGTGGATTTTGATCTGCGCATGGGCGCGGTGAATGTGCTGGTGGGCGAAAACGGCGCCGGAAAATCGACGCTGATGAAGCTGATCGCCGGGGTCGAGGACATGACCGAAGGCACGATCACCATGGACGGCCGCGAGATGCGCTTTCGCACCAAGGCCGATGCGGTGGCGGCGGGCATCGGCATCGTGTTTCAGGAACTGAACCTGTTTCCGAACCTGAGCGTGGCGGAAAACATCTTCATCGGCCATGAAACCACCCGCGCAGGCATCGACATCGACATCGAGGCGCATCGGCGCGCAACGCGCGTTCTGATGGAGCGGCTTGAGCAGAACATCCATCCCGACACGCCCTTGGGCAACCTGCGCATCGGGCAACAGCAGATCGTGGAAATCGCCAAGGCGCTGGCGCAGAACGCCCGCATCCTGATCCTCGACGAACCCACCTCGGCGCTGTCGGCGGCCGAGGTCGAGGTGCTGTTCCGCGTCATCGACGAACTCAAGGCGCAGGGCGTCGGCATCGTCTATATCAGCCACCGGCTCGAAGAGCTGATCCGGGTCGGCGATTACATCACGGTTTTGCGCGACGGCACCATCACCGGCGCGCGGTCGATGGAGGGCGTCGACATCCCCTGGATCGTGCAGGCGATGATCGGGTCAAGTTCGAAAGAATACGGCCGCTCCGAAGTTGCGAATTTCGGCCCCGAGATCTTTCGCGCCGAAGCCATCGCCCTGCCCCGCGCGGGCGGCGGCTTCACCGTCGATCATGTCTCGCTGTCGATCCGCGCGGGCGAGATCGTCGGGCTTTACGGGCTGATGGGGGCGGGGCGCTCCGAATTTCTGGAATGCGTGATGGCGCAGCACCCGCATGCGGGCGGGCGGTTCTTTGTCGAGGGCAAGCCGCTCACCGAACGCGACGTGCCCGGGCGCATCGCGCGCGGCATCGCGCTGATCCCCGAAGACCGCAAGCGCGACGGGCTGATCCAGATCATGTCGATCCGGGAAAATCTGACTCTGTCCTCGCTGCCCGGTTTCGCGAAACTCTTCCACCTCGATCTGAAACGCGAGGCGCAGACCGCGCTGGATTTCATCAAGCGGCTGACGATCAAGGTGGCGAGCCCGGAAAACCCGGTTTCCTCGCTTTCGGGCGGCAACCAGCAAAAGGTCGTCATCGGCAAGGCGCTGATGACCGGGCCGAAGGTGCTGTTGATGGACGAGCCCAGTCGCGGCATCGACATCGGCGCCAAGGCCGAGGTCTTCCGCACCATGCGGCGTCTGGCCGCCGAGGGTCTGGGCATTCTGTTCGTGACCTCGGACCTCGACGAGGTTCTTGCCCTTTCCGACCGCATCATCGTCATGGCGCAGGGCCGCGTGACCGGTGAGTTCCCCTCCGGCACCGAAGCCGCGAAGGTGATCTCGGCCACCACTGCCCCTGCGCAAAACTCGAAGGACATCGCAGCATGAGTGCCGCTTCCCCCTCCACCCCCGCGCCGGGCTCGCCTTTGCTGCTGACGCTGCTGCAGGCCCGGACCTATGTCGCGCTGCTGCTTGTCTTCGGCTTTTTCGCCGTCATGGCGCCGAATTTCCTGTCGGTCGCCAACAGCGTGATCGTGGCGAAACATGCCGCGCTGACCGCCTTTCTGGCGATCGGCATGACCTTCGTCATCATTACCGGCGGCATCGACCTGTCGGTGGGCTCGACCGTGGGGCTGTGCTCGATGGTCTCGGGCTGGCTGATCCTTTACGGCATCGATCTTGGCACGGTCGGCACGATGCATTTCAACACGCTGGAAATCACCCTGATCGTGATGTGCGTCGGCGTTTTCGTGGGCTTCATCAACGGGATATTGATCACGAAACTGAACGTCGCCCCCTTCATCGCGACGCTGGGCACGCTGTACATCGCCCGCGGCGCGGCACTTCTGTCCTCGGGCGGGCGGACCTTCCCGAACCTCTCGGGCAACCCGGACTATGGCTCCGACAGTTTCCCGGCGATCGGCGCGGGCACTTTCCTTGGCCTGCCGGTGCAGATCTGGATGCTGATCGCGGTGGGGCTTGTGGCCGCCTATATCGCCAGGCGCACGCCGCTCGGCCGCCATATCTATGCGGTGGGCGGCAATGAACGCGGCGCGGCGCTCTCGGGGGTCAAGGTCAACCGGGTCAAGCTTTTCGTCTACATGTTCTCGGGCTTTTGCGCCGCCATCGTCGGGCTGATCATCGCCTCGCAGTTGCAGGCGGCGCATCCGGCGACGGGGGAAACCTTTGAGCTGAACGCCATCGCGGCGGCGGTTCTGGGCGGCACTTCGCTTTCGGGCGGGCGCGGCAAGATCGGCGGCACCATCGTCGGCGCCTTCGTGATCTCGATCCTGTCGGACGGGCTGGTGATGATGAGCGTGTCCTCGTTCTGGCAGACGGTGATCAAGGGTCTTGTCATCGTTGCCGCCGTGGTCATCGATCAGGCGCAAAGCCGGTTGCAGGCCCGCGTGGCGCTGCAGCAGGAAGCCGCGCTTGGCCGCTGACGAATGGGCCGTTGACCGGCCCCGCCCCCGCCCCTAAGGAGGTCCGAGGCATCCCTGACGTTTCCGCAACCCGCAACCGATAGGCGAACCCGTGTCGACGAAACCCGTTCCGATCCGCGACGACAGCAAGGCCGGTCTCTTGTCCGAACCGCGGCGGCGTCGCATCCTTGAATGGATCGAGGAAGAGGGCTCGGCACGGGTGCGCGATCTGGCGGTGGCGTTTCAGGTCTCGGAAGCGACGATCCGGCAGGATCTGGAAAAGCTCGAAGCCGAAGGGTTCATCACCCGCGAACATGGCGGCGCGTTTCTGAACGCGCCCTCCTCGCGCGCCGAGGGGCTGGTGCTGCATCATCAGGACAACATGGACAAGAAGCGGCTGATCGGCGCGCTCGCGGCGTCGCTGGTCAGTGACGGCGAGACGATCATCCTGGATGCGGGCACGACGACGACCGAGGTGGCGACGCGGCTGGTCACCCGGCGCAATCTGACGGTGATCACCAATGCGCTCAATATCGCGATCATCCTCGGCTCGGTGCCCGGGTTCGCGGTGCACATGCCGGGCGGGCAGTTCAAGGCGCCCACCCTGTCGCTTTCGGGCGACAAGTCGGTCGATTACTTCCGCAACATCTTTGCCGGAAAGCTGTTTCTGGCCACCGCAGGCGTGGCGCTGGATGCCGGGCTGACCTATCCGAGTTTCGCCGATCTGCAGCTGAAAGAGGCGATGATCCGCGCGGCCTCGCGGGTCTATCTGGTCGCCGACAGCTCGAAGATCAACAAGAGCTCCTTCACCCGGCTGGGCTCGCTGGCGGTGATCCATGCCTTCATCACCGATGACGGGATCTCCGACAAGGACGCCAAGGAATTCGAGGCCCGCGGCATCGAATTGCTGATCGCGACCTGACGGGTTCGGGCGGATCAGGAAAGGCACCGCCTTTCCCCGCCCGCCGCGCAGCCGACGTCACAAGACCGTTTCCCCAGGCACAGCAGAGGCCGGCGCCTGCCCCGGCGGGCGAGAAGCGCCCGCCATGGGCGGGGCGGGCGCTGGCCGAGGGCCTTTGGGCCCCCGGCGGCCCCGGGACCACTGTTCCGCGTGACCTCGGCGATAGCCTCGGTCAAATCCCCCCCTCAGCGCAGCGCCGCCTCGATATTGCCGCCGTCCACCGTCATCACATGCGCCGTCGTGCGCTCGGCCCGGGCCAGCGCCACGAAGGCCTCGGCCACGTGTCGCGCCTCGACCTCGGCCCTCAGCAGGTTCCCCGCCATGTAGGTCCCCGCATCGATCCCCCGCGCCGAGGACCGCGCCGCGATCATCTCGGGCGTCAGCAGCCCGGACCGGATCCGGTCGGCATTGATGCCGTTGACCCGGATCCCCTCGGGGCCCAGTTCCAGCGCCAGCTGCCGCAAAAGAAAGAAGCTTGTGGCTTTCGGCAGGCCATAAGCGGCAAAGCCCTTGCCCGGGTTCACCGCCTGTTTCGACACGTTGAACAGGATCTGCCCCGGCTCGGCGCCGCGCGTGCCGCGTCCGGCGGCCTGCGCCCGGTAAAGCGCGATGGCGGCTTGCGAAAACGCCAGATGCGCGAAGAAGTTCAGCTCGAAACTGCCGCGCAGCACCTGCTCATCGAGCGTCGCGATATCGCCGGTGATCGCCGCGCCCGCATTCGACACAAGGATATCGAGCCCGCCAAACCGCGCCGCACAGGCCGCCACCGCCGCCGCCGCCGCGCCCGGTTGCGTGATGTCGCAGCCATGCCCGGCGTGATCGCGGCCAAGCGATGCCACCGCCTTCTCCAGCCCTTCGCCGGGACGGTCGACGATGAAGATCGAAGCGCCCAAGGCCGCGAAAGCCTCGGCCGTCGCCAGACCGATCGCCCCCGCGCCGCCCGTCACCAGGACCACCCGGCCCTGCAACGCGGGCGCCTTGGCCGTGCCCAGCTTCGCCAGTTCGAGCGGCCAATATTCCATGTCGAACAGGTCGGCGTCGGAAATCGAGCGGAAGCCGCCCGCCACCGGACCATCCGCCTTCACCCGCGCCGATTGGCTGCCGATATCGGCCGCGATCCGCGCGGCCTTCGCATCCGCCCCGGCACCGATCGCGCCGATCCCTTCCAGCCAGATCAGCCCCGGCATCGGGTTCAGCATCGCCACCGGACCGCCAAAGCGCGCCTTGTTGGCGTCAAAATAGGCGCGGTAGCGGGTGACGTAATCGGTAACCGCCGCGCGCATCGCCTCGGGCGTTTGCGCGTCTTTGCGCAGCACCAGAACCTCGCCTTTGGTGCGGATGACGTGATCGGGCGTCACCACCCCGGCCCGCGCCAGAGCCTCCAGATCGGGGCGGGACACGAAGGCCCGCGTCGCGTCATCGGCGCGCAGATCGAGGACCGGCAGCGCGGCCTCTTCCGGCAGCGCCGCGGCGAGCGCGCCGCGCAGACCCGCCAGCACCGGGGCAATCCCGGCCACCGGCAGGGCGGCGGCGGGCACGAGCGGCGCGGGGCGGCGATCCGCCAGCCAGGCCTCGACCAGATTGGCATGTTCGATCACCCGGCAGTAGCTCGATTTCGCATCCGGCCCCCAGGTGAAATGGCCGTGGTTTTTGAGCAAAAGCGCTTCGACGCCCGGGTTCGCTTCGTAAGTGGCCAGCCCCGCCTTGGCCAGACCGAAGCCCGGCTTGACGAAGGGCACGAGCGCGATCCGCTCCCCGAACAATTCCCGCAGCGCCGCCTCGGCCTCGGGCAGGTTCGCCAGCACCAGAAACGGCGTCGCATGGGTGTGATCGACGAATTTATGCGGCAGGAAGGCGTGCAGCAGCATCTCGACCGAGGGGTTCGGCGCGGCGGGATCGAGCAGGTTGAGCCGCTGCAGCTTCACCAGCACCTCATCGGCCACCGCATCGCAGGCCGCAAGCCGCAGCATCGGTTCCAGCCGCACCGCAGGCATGCCAGCCGCGTCGATCGTCGCCAGATCATGGCCCGAGCCCTTGACATGCAGCACCGAAACCGTCTCGCCGAACAGGTCCCGGGCTTCGGTCTTCACCGAGCTGTTGCCGCCGCCATGCAGCACCAGCTCCGGCTCCGCGCCGATCAGCCGCGCGGAATAGATCCGCTGGCCAAGGTCATCCCCGGCCGCCGCGGCCGCCTCGTCATTCCAGAGATTGCGGATCATCGGGGTCTCCTTTTCTCGCGGGCGCGGCAACGGCGCTGGATTTCCTTACTTTTGTCACCTATTTTTGTCAAACGGCGAAACCCGGAGGGCAAGATGGCGGGCACGACACGGAAGCGATCTCTGGGGCGGCCGCTGGGCCGGATCAGCGGCGAAAACGCGGTGATCGAGGTGGCGTGGATGTATTACCACGACGGCCGCAACCAGCAGGACATCGCCGAGACTTTGGGGATTTCGCGGGCGACGGTGGTGAACTACCTGCAGGAGGCGCGCGAAACCGGGCTCATTCGCATCACTTTGGCCGCGCCCGCCTTTACCGCGCATCGGCTGTCGCTGGAACTTTGCGCGACATTCGGTCTGACCGAGGCTTTCGTGGTGCCCGATGACGGGCTGGAGGCCGACACCGCTTTTGCCCGCGTCGTGCGCGGGGCGGCGCTGTGGCTGCCCGACCTTCTGGCGCCCGGCGACCGGCTGGGCGTGGCCTGGGGCCGCACGGTCTATGAACTGGCCGAGCAGGTCGAAAACCGCGCGATCGCGGATCTGACGGTGTTGCAGCTGGTGGGCTCGATGGCGACGCCCTATGGCTTCACCGCCGAGGCCTGCTCGACCCGGCTGGCGCAACGGCTGGGGGCGCGCTGTCTGAACCTGCATGCGCCCGCGGTGCTGTCGCGTGCGGCGCTGGCCGAAGAATTGCGGGCCGAACCGATCCTCCGGGCGCAGCTTCAGGCGCTGCAGGGGGTGAACAAGCTTCTCTTTTCCGTCGGCACGGTGAGCGAGAACAGCCATGTCGTCAGTTCCGGTCTGGCCACGCCCGAGGAGCTGGCCGCCCATGTCGCGCGCGGCGCGGCGGGGGTGATCTGCGGGCGTTTCGTCGATGCGATGGGGCGGCAGATGCCGGGCGAGACCGAGGCGCGGATGATCGGCATCGACCTGCCGCGGCTGGTGGGTCTGGAGATGGGGATTCTGGTGACACCGGGGCTGGATAAGGTGGTGCCCAGCCTCGCCGCGATCCGCGGCGGCTATGTCACGCATCTGGCCACCTCGACCCGGGTGGCCGAGGCGCTGCTGGCGGCGGCTTAGGGGGGGGCTTGCGATGACCGAGGCCATCGCCGAGGTCACGCGAAACAGTTGCCCCATGACCGCCGGGGGCCCAAAGGCCCCCGGCCAGCGCCCGCCCCGCCCCATGGCGGGCGCTTTCGCGCCGCCCGGGCCGGGCGCTGGCCTCTGTTGCGCTTGCGGCAGAGGGTCTTTGCACAAAGGGTGCGACACGGGCGGGGAAAGGCAATGCCTTTCCTGATCCGCCCGAAACGAGCCTCAGCCCAGCATCGCGGCCTTGAGATCGGGGAACATCGCCGCCATCGCCGCCTCGTTCGCCGGGCAAAGCCCGCGCTCGGTCAGAAGCCCGGTCACCAATTCGCAGGGCGTCACGTCAAAGGCCGGGTTGCGCGCGGGCGTGCCATCGGGCGAGATCTGCACCAGCGCGATCTTGCCATCCGCGCCGCGGCCCTGCACCAGCGTCACTTCTTCGGAATTGCGCTCCTCGATCGGGATTTCCTTCACCCCGTCCCGCACCCGCCAGTCGATCGTCGGCGAGGGCAGCGCGACATAGAAGGGCACGCCATTCGCCCGCGCCGCCAAGGCTTTCAGATAGGTGCCGATCTTGTTGCAGACATCGCCGCGCGCCGTGGTGCGGTCGGTGCCGACGATCACCATGTCGACCTCGCCATGCTGCATCAGATGGCCGCCCGCATTGTCGACCACCAGCGCATGCGAGATGCCATGGTGGTTCATCTCCCAGGCCGTCAGCTGCGCGCCCTGATTGCGCGGCCGGGTCTCGTCGACGAAGACATGCACCGGGATCCCCGCCTCATGCGCGTGATAAATCGGCGAGGTGGCGGTGCCCCAATCGACCGTCGCCAGCCAGCCCGCATTGCAATGGGTCAGGATGTTGACCGTCTGGCCGGGCTTTTTCGCCGCGATCGCCTTGATGATCTCCAGCCCGTGCTGGCCGATGCGGCGGTTGATCTCCACATCCTCGTCGCAGATCTCGGCGGCGCGTTTCGCCGCCACCGCGGCGCGCAGCTCGGGCGGGACCGGGCGCAGCACCCGCACCATTTCATCGAGCGCCCAGCGCAGGTTGATCGCCGTCGGACGGGTCTCGTGCAGCACCTCCCAGGTCTCGGCCAGACCGGCGTCCGAGGGATCCTCCTGCATCGCCACGGCGACGCCCCAGGCGGCCGCCGCCCCGATCAGCGGCGCGCCGCGCACCCACATGTCACGGATCGCCACGGCGAAATCGGCGCGGCTTTGCAGATCGACGATGCGCAATTCATGCGGCAACCAGCGCTGGTCGATCACCTGCACGATGCCGCGCGCGTCCTGCCAGATCGTGCGATAGGGGGTTCCGTCGATCTTCACCGCATCCTCCTTTGCCCGCCTTGCGGGCCTGATTTGGCCGCAGGTGTTCCATCGGATGCAGCATAAGTCAAACGCTAATGACAATTGCAAAGCCGTCAGGGCGCCGCTGCGACGAAGCGCCCCGCGGGGCCTAGGCCCGCCCCGCGGGGACGGACCCGGGGTCTTCCGGACCGGGGTCAGATCACCAGGAAATCCTCTGCCGTCAGGATCGAGCCGGTGACGAAGGCGACCAGCACCCGGGCGCCCGCGCCGGTGCCGTCGGCGTCGTAATAAAGCCGCGCCGTCGCGGTATCGAACAGGATCCGGTCGCCCGCATCCATCGCCCGGCCGCCCTCGTTCGCGACAAAGGCGCTGTCGGCCAGCGCCCCGCGCGCCAGCGTGGTGAAGATCGCATCGTCAAGCCGGATCTGATCGTAACCGGCATAGAAATCGGTGATCAGATCGACATTGGTCACCCCAAGCGCGGTGTTGAAGACGATCACGTCGCTGCCCAGCCCGGTGGTGATCACGTCATTGCCCAGACCGCCCGCCAGCACATTGTCGGCCTCGTTGCCGATGATCCGGTTGTTCAGCGCATTGCCGGTGGCGTTGATCGTGTAGGTGCCGGTCAGGGTGACATTCTCGACGAAGCGGACCCCGGCATAGGCATCCAGGTTGATCGTCACCGAACTGCTGACATGATCGCGCCCGCCCGCATCGGCGGTGCCGCTCGGGGTCACGGTCTCGAAGATGCGGTCGCCGCTCTCGTCGACGATGTAGCTGTCGTTGCCCGCCCCGCCCAGCATCCGGTCGGCGCCGGTGCCGCCATCCAGCGTGTCATGACCCTCGCCGCCCTGCAAGGCGTCGGTCCCCGCCATGCCGCGCAGAAGGTCATTGCCAAGCCCGCCCGCCAGCAGGTTCGCCGCCGCATTGCCGGTCACCCGGTTGGCCAGCGCATTGCCGCTGCCCGCCAGAACCGTGCCGTCCAGCACCAGGTTTTCCAGATTGGCGCCCAGCGTATGGCCGGAATAGGTGGCGATCACCGTCTCGGTGCCGCCCCCCGCGGCTTCGGTGATCCGGTCGCCCGCCCGGTCGACGACATAGACATCATTCCCGGCGCCGCCGCGCAGATCATCGGCGCCCAGACCGCCGTCGATCCGGTTCGCCCCCGCGGTGCCGAGGATCGTATCCGCCCCCGCGCCGCCGATCGCATTCTCGACGCCCACCAGCCGGTCGGTGCCGACATAGGCCGCATTCACCGCGCGGCCCGCCAGAAGATCGATGACGATCCCCGAGGCCGCGGTGACGGCGCGGTAATCGGCCGTGTCCGAGCCCGCGCCGCCCAGCAGCAGATCATTGGACACATCCATCGCCCCGGCGCGCAGCACATCGTCGCCGGTGCCGCCGGACAGCGTGTCCCGCCCCGCCGCGCCGTTCAGCGTGTCATTGCCCTCGCCCCCTGAAAGACTGTCATTGCCCGCAAGGCCCAGGATCTCGTCGTTCAGGGCCCCGCCCGTCAGCGTATCGGCCAGGTTCGTGCCGCGGATCACGTTGTCGATGTCAAAGCCGCCCCAGTCGATCGCGGCGCCGGTCGGGTAAAGCGCGGGGCTGGGCGCGCCCCAGGACAGGTAATTGCCCGCCCAGGCGGCCATCGCCGCGGCCGAGGTGAAATCGGGCAGCGCCACCCCGCCAAGATAGACGAAGATCTCGTCGAAACCGATCATCTGCGGCGTGCCGCCGACATCCACCACGACATGGCGGCTGATGTGCAGCACATCGGTGAAGGTGCCGTCATCGTAATGCACGCGCCGGATCGCGACCATGTGCCCCTGACCCAGCGCCTCGTTCACCGGCCCAAGGCTGGTCAGCACATAGGACATGCTGGAATCGGCGAATTGCATCGGGTCGGTCATGCCACTGCCCGACAGGATGAAGGTGTTCTGCCCGTCGGGAACCCGCAGAGTGACGGTGCTGTGCTGCAGGGTGTTCACCTGCTCGGACCAGTCCGTCGGATCGGGAAAGCGGCGTGTCAGAATCCAAGAATCGAAACGATAAGAAAGCGTCATGGTGTCCTCCCGTACCAGAGCGGGGGAATTGCCTCACGAAAGCGTGAGCCGCGCCATGACCGGCATCAACTTTGGTTCGAATTGGGGGCATCCGGCGCATATGCCGCAGCCGCTTTGGCGCAGCCGGGCAGCTGCGCGATCCAGGCGCGGATCAGCGCGACCGCCTCGGGCTCATCCAGGAAGGGAATATGCGGACGGCCCGGAACTTCGGCGAAAAGCAGGTCGGGGCGGCGGCGGCGCATCTCGGCCACGGTTTCGGGGCTCAGAAGGTCGGAATTCGCCCCCCGGATCAGCGCCACGGGCAGACCGGCGCAGGCGTCGAACAAGGGCCAGGTCTCGAAGACGCCCGCGTCAAAGGCGTGGAGGAAGGCGTCGCGCAACTCCGGATCGTAGTTGATCTTCACGCCTTGCGGCGTTTCGATATTGTGCCGTTCGGTCTCTTCCAGCCAGCGGCTGGCGGGGACGTTTTCATAGCCGACCATCGCGGCGGGCAGCTTCTCGACCAACTCGGCAAAGCTCTTCGTCCCCGGATTGCGGCCGACGACGTCGAAGATGCGCTCCAGCCCCGCGCGCTCGATCACCGGGCCGATGTCGTTCAGGCACAGCCCGGTCAGACGATCCTTCGCCACCGCCGCCAGATACATCCCGATCATCCCGCCGCGCGAGGTGCCAAGGATGGCAGCCCTTTCCACGCCCAGATGGTCGAGCAGCTGCAGCGCATCCGCCGCCTCGCGCAGGACGGTATAGGTCGCGCCGCCGGTCCATTGGCTGTCGCCGCGGCCGCGGTAATCCATGCGGATCAGACGGCAGGGCGGCAGATGGGCCGCCAGATAGTCGAAATCGCGCCCGGTGCGGGTCAGCCCGGCCAGCGCCAGAACGACAGGCCCCTGCCCCTCGTCGGCGAAAGCGATCTTCGCGCCATCATCTGCGGTGAAAAACGCCATCCTACCCTCCAAAGCAAAGGGCGCCCGAAGGCGCCCCGTGTCACAGTCCATCCTCAGATGTTCTCGGGCTGCGGCATGCCCAGCACATGATAGCCGCAATCGACCATCACCACATCCCCCGTCGTGCAGGCGCCGTAATCGGAACACAGGAACACCGCCGAGCCGCCCACCGCTTCCAGCGTCGCATTCTGGCGCATCGGGCTGTTGGCTTCCGTGTGGCGGAAGGTCTTGCGCGCCCCGCCGATGGCCGCGCCCGCCAGCGTCTTCATCGGGCCGGGCGAGATCGCATTCACCCGGATCCCCTGCGGGCCAAGGTCATTGGCCAGATAGCGCACGGCGCTTTCCAACGCCGCCTTGGCCACGCCCATCACGTTGTAAAACGGCGTCACCCGGTTCGAGCCGCCATAAGTGAGCGTGATCAGCGCGCCGCCGTCCGGCATCAGCTCCGACGCGCGGCGGGCGATGTCGATGAAGCTGAAGCAGGAAATGGCCAGGCTGTTCTTGAAATTCTCGCGCGTGGTGTGGATGAACCGCCCCGCCAGCTCGTTCTTGTCGGAATAGGCGATGGCATGGATGACGAAATCGATCGTGCCCCATTCGTCTTTCAGCCGGGCAAAGGCGGCATCAAGCGAGGCATCGTCGTTCACGTCGACATCGACCAGAAGCGTCGATCCGACCGAGGCCGCCAGCGGCTCGACCCGCTTGCCGAAAGCCTCGCCCTGATAGGAAAAGGCCAGTTCCGCCCCCTCGGCCGCTAAGGCCGAGGCGATGCCCCAGGCGATCGAGCGTTCATTGGCCACGCCCATGACGAGGCCGCGTTTTCCCTTCATCAACTCAGCCATCGTTCCTCAACCCTTGTAGGCGCTCATCACCAGCGTGGCATTGGTGCCGCCAAAGCCGAAGCTGTTCGACAGAACCGAGTCGAATTCGACGTTTTCGACCAGCTTGGTGGCGATTTCCTCGGGCTTGATCGCCGGGTCCAGCTCGGTGATGTTGGCCGATCCGGTGATGAATTTGCCCTGCATCATCAGAAGGCAATAGATCGCCTCGTGCACGCCGGTCGCGCCGAGGCTGTGCCCGGTCAGCGATTTGGTGGAGGAGATCGGCGGCACATTGCCCTCGCCGAACACCCGCCGCACGGCCTCGACCTCGGTCACGTCGCCCGCGACCGTCGAGGTGCCATGCGCGTTGATATAGGTGATCTGGCGGCCTTCGGGCAGGGTATCAAGCGCGAGCCGCATCGAGCGTTCGCCGCCCTCGCCCGACGGCGCCACCATGTCATAGCCGTCCGAGGTCGCGCCGTAGCCGGTGATTTCGGCATAGATCTTCGCGCCGCGGGCCTTCGCGTGTTCGAGTTCCTCCAGAACCAGAACGCCGCCGCCGCCCGCAATCACGAAACCGTCGCGGGTCAGATCGAAGGCGCGGGCCGCGGTGGTCGGCGTGTCGTTGTATTTCGACGACATCGCGCCCATCGCGTCGAAGAGGCAGGAAAGCGTCCAGTCCAGCTCCTCGCCGCCGCCGGCAAAGACGATGTCCTGCTTGCCCATCTGGATCAGCTCGGCGGCGTTGCCGATGCAATGCGCCGAGGTCGAGCAGGCCGAGGTGATCGAATAGTTCACGCCCTTGATCTTGAAGGGCGTCGCCAGACAGGCCGAGTTCGTCGAGGACATGCAGCGCGTCACCATGAACGGCCCCATGCGCTTGGGCGAGCCCTTTTGCAGCACGGTCTGATGCGCCTCGAAGAAGTTCGAGGTCGAGGGCCCGCCCGAGCCCATGATCAGCCCGGTGCGCGGGTTCGAGACGTCGCTGTCCTCAAGCCCCGAATCGCGGATCGCCTGTTCCATCGACAGGAAGTTGTAGGCGGCGCCGCGGCCCATGAAGCGCAGGTTGCGCTTGTCGATATGGTCTTCCAGCACGATCTGCGGGGCGCCATGGATCTGGCTGCGGAACCCGCGCTCGGCATATTCGGGGGCAAAGACGATGCCCGAGCGACCGGCCCGCAGGCTGGCCGAAACCTCTTCGGCATTGTTGCCGATGGGGCTGACGATGCCCAGCCCGGTGATGACGACGCGCCGCATGGGGGCCTCCTGTCCTTCTTCGATCAGCTCTCCGAGAGAGCCACTTTCATGTCCTTGACCACATAGATCACTTCGCCATCGGCCTCGACGATGCCGTCGGCCACGCCCATGGTCAGACGCCGGGTCTGCAGGGCCTTGGTGAAATCGACCTTGTAGGTCAGCATCTTGCGGTCGGGGCGGACCATGCCGGTCAGCTTGACCTCGCCCACGCCCAGCGCATAGCCCCGTCCCTGCCAGCCGCGCCAGCCGAGGTTGAAGCCGGTGAGCTGCCACAGCCCGTCCAGGCCAAGGCAGCCCGGCATGATCGGATTGCCCGGGAAGTGGCAGTCAAAGAACCACAGATCCGGCGTGATGTCGAATTCGGCCACCACATGGCCCTTGCCATGCAGCCCACCGTCTTCCGAAATCTCGGTGATGCGGTCCATCATCAGCATCGGCGGCGCTGGAAGCTGGGCATTGCCCGGCCCGAACAGCTCGCCTCGCGCACATTTGAGCAGATCTTCCTTGCCGAAGCTTGTCGGATAGAGTGACATCGGCGTTTCCCCCCAAGGTCTTGTCCCCCTTCCTCTAGCACCGCCCCGCCCGAAGGTGCAAGACCCGCCCCCCGCCCCGGGGGTGCGTCAGAATCCCGTTGAATACGAAGCCGGTTCAACTTATAATAGTTACAGGAAAAAAGGGTTTTCGATCATGAAGACGATGGCTCAGGAACGTGGACTGCGCTGGCTCGCCGCGGGCGGGCTTCGGCCGACCCGGCAGCGGATGTCCTTGGCGTCGCTTCTGGTCGGCGACGGGACGAACCGGCATGTGACCGCCGAGGGGCTTTATGCCGCCGCCCGCGACGCCGGGGAAAAGGTCTCGCTCGCCACGGTCTACAACACGCTGCGCGCCTTTTGCGAGGCGGGGATCATGCATGAAATCACCGTCGATGCCGGGCGCAGCTATTTCGACACCCGGATGGACGACCACCCGCATTTCTTCTGGGAAGGCGAGAACCGGATCTCCGACGCCCCGGTCGAGGAGCTTGAACTCGTCCGCGTGCCGAAGGCCCCCGAAGGGACCGAGGTCAGCCGCGTCGATGTGGTGATCCGGCTGAAAAAGATCTGATCCGGGACGAAACGCCGCGAGCAAGGCCGGGACAAGCTCCCGGCTTTTTTCTTTGCCGCCAACGCCCCCCTTCATCTTGCTTCAAATACCTTGGGGGTCCGGGGGCGAAGCCCCCGGCGGGTCGCCGCGCATCGCGCGGCGAAATCCGCAAACCAAAAGGCACCCCGCAGGGTGCCTGATGCTGACGACCGTGCGAGCGGATCACTCCTTGGAACGTTCCACATAGGAGGTGTCGGCGGTGTTGATGATGATCTTCGTGCCCACACCGATATGCGGCGGCACCATCACGCGGATGCCGCCGGTGCACATCGCGGGCTTGTAGGAGGAGGACGCGGTCTGCCCCTTCACCACCGGCTCGGTCTCTTCGACCTCGACGGTGACCTTTTGCGGCAGCTCGATCGACAGCGCCACGCCTTCATGCGTCAGCATCCAGACCCGGATGCCGTCGCGCAGGTGGACTTTCGCATCGCCCACCACATCTTCCGACACGGTGATCTGGTCGTAGGTCTCGGGGTTCATGAAGTGGAAGCCCTCGCCATCCTCGTAAAGGAAGTCGAATTCGTTCTCGTCGACATGCGCCTTTTCCACGCTGTCCACGGTGCGCCAGCGTTCCGACACCTTCACCCCGTCCGAAATCCGGCGCATCTCGACCTGCGTCACCGAGTTGCCCTTGCCCGGGTGGATGTTTTCGGCGGTCAGCACGATGTAAAGCACACCGTCCATGTCGACGACGTTGCCCTTGCGCAGCGAAGAGGCGATGACTTTGGCCATTTGAGGTTCCTTGAATGGGGTCTAAGACAGGCTCTGGCGCCCGGATGGCGAAGCGCCTAAACCATCGCGAGCCGTATTTCCAGCAAAAAGCCCCGAAAATGAGCCAAACGCCCTGGTGGAGCCCCTCTCGTCACGCCGATCGCCGCCCGGCGCTGCTGGCGCGTGCCCGCATTCAGGCCGCTTTGCGCGGCTGGCTCACCGATCACGCCTTCCTCGAGGTCGATCCGGTGGCGCTGCAAGTGAGCCCCGGCAACGAGGCGCATCTGCATGGCTTTGCCACCACCGCCATCGGCAATGATGGCGCGGGCGTGCCGATGTATCTGCACACCTCGCCCGAATTCGCGATGAAAAAACTGCTGGCGGCGGGCGAAACCCGGATCGCCGCCTTTGCCCATGTCTGGCGCAACCGGGAACGCGGGGCCCTGCATTCGCCCGAATTCACCATGCTGGAATGGTATCGCGTGGGCGAGGATTACACCGTGCTGATGCAGGACTGCGCCGATTTCCTGCGTCTGGCCGCCGAAGCGGCGGGCAGCGCCGTGCTGCGCTACAGGGGGCATGAGTGCGACCCCTTTGCCGTGCCCGAGCGGCTTTCGGTCGCCGAGGCCTTCCAGCGTCACGCGGGCATCGACCTTCTGGCCACCTGCGGGGCGGACGGGTCGACCGATGCCGCGGGGCTGCGCGCCCAGGCCCGGGCGGCGGGGATCAAGGTCGGCGACGCGGATACCTGGTCGCTGATGCTCTCCAAGGTGCTGGTGGAAAAGGTCGAGCCGCATCTGGGCCATGGCCGGGCGACGATTCTGGATCGTTATCCGGTGGCCGAGGCCGCGCTGGCCCGCCCCGCCCCCGATGATGGCCGCGTCGCCGAACGGTTCGAGCTTTACGCCTGCGGGGTGGAGCTGGCGAATGGCTTTGGCGAATTGACGAACGCGGCCGAACAGCGGCTGCGGTTTCAGGCCGAGATGGACGAGAAAGCCCGCATCTACGGCGAGCGCTACCCGATCGACGAGGATTTTCTGGCGGCGCTCGCTCAAATGCCCGCGGCCAGCGGCATTGCGATGGGCTTTGACCGGCTGGTCATGCTCGCCACCTCGGCGCCGCGGATCGATGACGTGATCTGGACGCCGGTCAGCGATCAGATCGCGTAAAGCCGCAAGACCTCGAGCGGCACCAGCTCCAGCGTGCGGCGATGCGTGGCCTCCAGCCGGATCTCGGGGGCGCAGCCCTCCTCATGCGCCTGCAGGAAGCGGCTGGCGCAGAGGCACCAGCGATCGCCGGGCTTCAGCCCGGCAAAATCATGCTCGGGCCGCGGCGTGGACAGATCGTTGCCGACATAGGCCGACCAGGCCAGAAATTCCGCCGTCATCACCGCGCAGACCGAATGAAGCCCGCGATCCTCCCAGCAGGTGTTGCAATGGCCGTCGCGAAAAAAGCCGGTCTTCGGCGCCATCGAACAGGCCTCCAGCGGCCCGCCCAGCACATTGACCGAAGGTTCCATTTCCATGTGACACCCCTTTCAGGGGCCAGCCTGCGCCAGTTGCCGGAACATCGCAAGGTTTTCATCGGTCACGCCGTCCGCGGCAAAACCCAGATCGGCGGCATTGACCGCAATGACCACGTTCCGGGCGGGGTTGATATAGATGAACTGCCCGTAGATGCCCTGCGCCATGTAGTCGTTGCCGAAATCGGCATTGTCCCTGGGCACCCACCATTGATAGCCGTAGCCCGCCCCGTCCGCCGCCTGATGCGCGGTCGAGGCCGCAACCCAATCGGCGGGCACGATCTGGCGGCCGTTCCAGAAACCGCCTTGCAGGAACATCTGCCCGATGCGCGCATAATCGCGCGTGCGCAAGTTCAGCCCGCCCAGAACGAAACCCGTGCCCTCGCCATCGGTCAGCATCACCGGGCTCGCCTCCAGCGCCATCGGCTGAATGATCCGCTCCGCCATCAGATCGACCGGATCGCGCCCGGTCGCCCCCTTGATCACCATGCCCAGAACATGCGTGTCGACCGAGACGTAATGCATGTGGCTGCCCGGCTCCGTCGCCCGGGTCTTGAGGGACGCCGCAAAGCCGTCCATCGAGCCGCCCAGCGCCAGCACCCGGCCCATCCGGTTGATGTCGCTTGAAAACTTCATGTAATCTTCGTCGAAATGCACGCCAGAGGTCATCGTCAGCACATCGCGGATGCTGACACCGTCATAGGCCGAGCCCTTCAGCTGCGGCACGAAATCCACCACCTGCGCGTCCAGATCGGGGATGGCGCCCTCGGCCACCAGCGTCCCGAACAGCGCCGAGAGCACCGATTTCGCCATCGACCAGCTGATCCGCAGATCCTCGGGCCCGGTGCCCTTGTAGTAGTTTTCATAGGTGATCCGGCCATCGCGCAGGATGACAAGCGCGGTGACCGCGCGGCGGCTGATCCAGGCCTCGGCCTCGGGGGAGAGCGTTTCCGGCACGCCCATCGGCAGCGCCGAGACCGGCCCGGGGCCGCGGTCGAGCACGCGGGCGTGAAAGAGCCGGTCCATCTGCGAGAAATTCTCGACGATCCGCCCCTCGTCGAACAGCATCTGCACCGCCATCAGCCGGGCGATGTCATCGCGTTTCACCAGGGCCGCGCCCGCGCCCAGCACAAGCAGAACCAGAAGAACGCGCCAGAAGATGCGCAGAAAACGCCGCATGATCCCCTCCCAAGCTCCGGCGCCTGGCGCCTGACGAACCCGCAAAGGAAAGCACGCCGCCTGCCCCGGGGGCAAGCGGCGCCATGCAGCCTGTCGCTGCGTCAGTCCCTAGTAGATGTAGCGGATCTGATCCGACCAGTAGCGCTCCATCCGGCGCAGGGTGCGGTTCATCTCGTCCATCGCATCGAGCGTGATCACGTTGCGCGCATCCATGCCCTTGGCATGGCGTTCAAAAAGCGCCGTGACCCGCTCGCGCAGATCGACGCCCTTCGCGGTCAGCTTCACCCGCACCGAACGACGGTCGATCTCGCAGCGCTGGTGATGCATGTAGCCGCATTCCACCAGCTTCTTCAGATTGTAGCTGACATTCGAGCCCTGATAGTAGCCGCGCGTCTTCAGCTCGCCCGCCGTGACCTCGTTCTCGCCGATGTTGAACAGCAAAAGCGCCTGCACCGGGTTGATTTCCAAAATCCCCAGCCGTTCGAATTCGTCCTTGATCACGTCCAAAAGCAGACGATGCAGACGTTCGACCAGAGACAGACTGTCCAGATAGCAGGACATGATACCGGGAGAGGCGCCTTCTTCCGTTCCGGGCGCTTTCATCGGGGTTTGAAATGACATTCGGTTCTCCGCCAGCCTCGCTTCCTGAGACCACCTTGGCGGCAAAACCCGAAAATACGGTTAAACCCAGACGAAGTTTCGGAAATTCGTCACAATTTCTGCAAGATAGCGCCTCAGCCCCGCGCCAGCTTGCCCTGCATGAAGGCGCCGATTTCCGCAAACAAATCAACATATTGTGGCGGACAGGGCAGCGCCCCCGAAAACCAGGGGTACAGATCCTGGTCATTTTCTTCCAGAAGCGTATCGAACAGATCGAGCTGCGCGGTATCGAATCCTTCAAGCTTCGCATCGGCATAGGGCCCCAGAATCAGGTCCATCTCGCGGATGCCGCGGCGCCAGCTGCGCATCTTCATCCGCTTGATCCGGGCTTCGTGCGTTTCGCTCATGATCCACCTTCCTTGCCGTGCGTGTCCCTGCCTTGCACCCGCCAACCCCGCCCGTCAACTGCGTTTTCCTTGAACGCCCGCGCCCGCGCGCGTAAGGAGGGGCGACCCAGAACAGGAGCCCGCCATGGCCTTTTTGTCCGATACGCTTGCGCGCGTGAAACCCTCGCCCACCATCGCGGTGACCAACAAGGCGCGCGAGCTGGCCGAGGCCGGGCGCGACGTGATCGGCCTTGGCGCGGGCGAGCCCGATTTCGACACCCCCGCCCATATCAAGGCCGCCGCCATCGCCGCGATCGAGGCGGGGCGCACGAAATACACTGCCGTCGATGGCATTCCCGAGCTGAAGAAAGCGATCTGCGCCAAGTTCGCGCGCGAAAACGGGCTGTCTTACAAGCCGAGCCAGATCACCGTCGCCTCGGGCGGCAAGCAGGTGCTTTACAATGCGCTCGTCGCCACGCTGAACCCGGGCGACGAGGTGATCATCCCCGCGCCCTATTGGGTCAGCTATCCGGACATGGTTCTGCTGGCGGGCGGCACCCCGGTCTTTGTCGAGGGGCGGATGGAGACGGGCTACAAGATCAGCGCCGAAGCGCTGGAAGCTGCGATCACGCCGAAAACGAAATGGGTGATCTTCAACTCGCCCTCGAACCCCTCGGGCGCGGCCTATACGCGCGATGAGCTCAAGGCGCTGACCGATGTGCTGCTGCGTCACCCCCATGTCTGGGTGATGTCGGATGACATGTACGAACATCTGGTGTTCGGGGGCTTCACCTTCACCACCCCCGCGCAGGTCGAGCCGGGGCTTTACGACCGCACCCTGACCTGCAACGGCGTCTCGAAAGCCTATGCGATGACGGGCTGGCGGATCGGCTATGCGGGCGGGCCCGAGGCGCTGATCAAGGCGATGGCCAAGGTGCAGTCGCAATCGACCTCGAACCCCTGCTCGATCAGCCAATATGCCGCCGTCGCCGCGCTGAACGGGCCGCAGGATTACATCACCGAAAGCCGCGTCGCGTTCGAGCGTCGCCGCGATCTGGTGGTGGCGGCGCTGAACACCTGCCCCGGCATCAATTGCCCCACGCCCGAGGGGGCGTTCTACGTCTATCCCTCGATCGCCGGGCTGATCGGCAAGACCTCGGCGGCGGGCACGGTCATCACCGATGACGAGGCCTTTGCCACGGCGCTGCTTGAGGAAACCGGGGTCGCCGTCGTCTTCGGCGCGGCCTTCGGCCTTTCGCCCGCGTTCCGCATCAGCTACGCTACCTCGGACGCGGCGCTGGTCGATGCCTGCGCGCGGATCAAGTCCTTCTGCGAGGGGCTAAAGTAAGGCCAGACCGGCCCGGGGAGTGTGCGATGGCCGGGGATTTGCCCGAGTATTATTTTCGCATCCGCGACAATGGCGCGGCGGTGTTTCGGGTCGATACCGAGAACCGCCAGCGCCGGATCGAGATGGAGCAGATCGCCGTCGTCAACGTCAGGAACGGCGAGATCAAGGCGCAGGGCGACCGCAAGCTGACGCCCGATGACCTGCGCGAGATCGAGGCCTGGATGGCGAAACGCATCGCCACCCTGGCCGCGCGCGATGTCGATGACATCCTGCGCACCGTCGATCATCTGAACCTGACGACGCACTGGGTGCAGGCGAAGGCGACCGAGGCGCAGCTCGACGAGGTCACCGATCCGCTGTTGCTGGCGATGCATGATCTGCGCACGGTTCTGGTGCGCAAGAAGGCCGAGCGGATGATGAAGGCCGGACCCGAGGCTGACACGGACACGTGACCCGGTTTTGCTTGCTTTGGCGGGCGGGGCTGGGCTAGCCTTACATTCAGACAATAGAATGTAAGGAAGCCCCCATGACCCATATCGTCATCCTCGGCTCGGGCTTTGCGGCGCTGACGGCGGTGCGCGCGCTGCGCAAGCGCGGCGTAAAGGCGGAGATCACCCTGATCTCGCCGCGGGACAGCCTGCATTATCTGCCCTCGGCGATCTGGATCCCCTCGGGTCTGCGCGAAATCGAAGAGCTGCAGATCCCGCTGGCCCCGTTCCTCGCCCGCCACAAGGTGCGCTTCCTGCAGACCGCGGTCACCACGCTGGATGCGGGCGCCCGCAGCGTTACCACCCTCGACGGGCAGGTGATTTCGGGCGATCACCTGATCATCGCCACCGGGGCGCGGTTCCTGCGCAAGCTGCCCGGCATCGAACATGCGCTGATCCCCTGCGAGGGGCTCGCGCCGGCGCAGGCGATTTCCGAGCGGTTTCATGCGCTTGAGGGCGGCACCATCGCCATCGGCATGGCCACGAACCCCAGCGAGCCCGGCGCGATCCGCGGCGGGCCGATGTTCGAATACATGTTCATCCTTGACACGCTGCTGCGCCAGCAGATGCGCCGCGACCGGTTCAAGCTGGTGTTCTTCTCGCCCTCGGACCGGCCCGGGCAGCGGCTGGGCGAAAAGGCGGTCGACGGCATTCTGGCCGAGATGAAAGGGCGCGGCATCGAAACGCATCTGGGCCACAAGATGGTGCGGATCGAGCCCGACAAGGTGGTGACCGAGGCGGGCGAAATCGCCGCCGATCTGATCCTGTTCCAGCCCGGCATGACCGGGCTTTCCTGGTTCGAGGACACCGATCTGCCGCTCTCGCCGGGCAAGATGATCCTGGCGGATGCGCTGTGCCGGGTGACGGGCAAGCCGGGCGTCTGGGTGGCGGGCGATGCCGGGTCCTTCCCGGGGCCGGACTGGCTGCCGAAACAGGCGCATCAGGCCGATCTGCAGGCGCAGGCGATCGCCGCCAACATCGCCGCGATCGAAAAGGGCCTGGACCCGGCAACGCCGTTCCTGCCCGAGCTCATCTGCATCATGGACAGTCTGGACAGCGGCATGCTGGTGTTCCGCCGCGGCAAGATCAACCTGACCCTGCCCGCGCTGAAACCGCTGCACTGGCTCAAGCGGCTTTACGAACGTCACTATCTGCGGGCGTTCCGCTGAGCCAGGGGCCGCGCCAGAACCGCACCATCAGGGTAACACCGACGCAGGCCAGCCCGATGACAAGGCCCAGCCAGAGCCCCACCCCGCCCAGATCGAAGCGGAAGGCGAGGATGTAGCTGGCGGGCACCCCCACCAGCCAATAGCTGATCGTGGCGATCACCATCGGCACCCGGGTATCATGCACGCCGCGCAACAGGCCCAGCGCCATCACCTGCGCCGCGTCGAAAAGCTGGAACAGCCCCGCCACCGCCAGCAGATGCGCGCCAAAGACCAGAATCTCGGCCGCCTCGGGCTTCGTGCGGTCCACAAACAGCCCGACCAGCGTTTCCGGCATCGCCAGAAAGACCGCGATCGTCAGACCGGCAAAGACCATCGACATCAGCACCGCCGCCTTGGCGCCCGCGCGCAGCCGCGCGGGATCGGCGGCGCCATAAGCATGGCCCGCCCGCACGGTGGCCGCATTCGACAGCCCCATGTGGATCATGAAGGTCAGCGAGGCGAGTTCGAGCGCGATCCCATGCGCCGCCAGCTGCACCGTGCCCAGCCACCCCATCATCAGCGCCGAGGCCTGAAACAGCCCGGCTTCCGACAGATGCGTCAGACCGGCGGGCAGGCCCAGACGGACGACGGCCCGCATCGCCTCCCAATCCGGGCGCCAGAACCGGGTGAAAAGCTGGATCTGCCGCAGCTTCGGATGCCACGCGGCATAAGCCGCCAGCAGCAGCGCCGAAGTCGCCTGCACCAGCACCGACGAGAGCGCCGCGCCCTGCACCCCCATCTCGGGCGCGCCGAAATTGCCGAAGACAAAGGCCCAGTTGCCGAAGATGTTGACGCCCACGCCCAGAATGGTGATCCACATCACCACCTGCGCGCGATGTTGCGCCCCCAGATAGGCGCGCAGCACCGCCACCACCAGCGCGGGCACCAGACCGAAAGCGGCGATATTCAGGAACTGGGCCGCCAGCGCGGTCAGATGCGGGTCCTGTCCCAGCGCGCGCAGAATCGGCGTTGCGGCGAAAAGCACCGGCATCGCGACCAGCCCGTAGCCGATCGAGACCCAAAGCCCCATCCGCGTGTCGCGGCGCAGCTGCGTGGCATTGCCCGCGCCAAGGGCCGCGGAGATCCGCCCCATCAGCGCATAGGAAAAGCCCGAGCCCAGGATGAACAGGAAAAAGAAGAACGACGAACCAAGCACGACAGCGGCCAGTTCGGCCACCCCGTACCAGCCCAGCATGATCGTATCGGTGACGTGAAGCGCCATCTGGGCAACGTTGGAGCCGATCATCGGCAGGCCCAGAACCAGAGTGGCGCGGATATTGGCGGCAAGGCCGGATTGCCCTGCGGGAGAATGTACCTGTGTCATGCCCGCAGGTTAGCGCGGAACCCTGCCGCCGTCCATATGGCTCAATCGGGCCGACGCCCGGTGATCATCGGGGTGATCAGGTCTTCGCGCTTCCAGAGCCGGTAGAAGAAGATCGCCGCCACATGCAGCCCGACCAGCGCCAGAATGAGCGGCGCAAAGGTCTTGTGCCAGCTCAGCACCAGCTTGTTCACATCTTCCGAGACATAGTCCGAAAGCGGCCCCATGTTCACGTAATCATCGGTGCCGACGAACAGCCCGGTCAGCACCTGCAGGCCCAAAAGCACGAGCATCGCCACCACCGCCCAGCCGCCCAGCGGGTTGTGGCCCGGCGCATGGCTCGGCTGGCGCTTCGGCAGCGTCAGCAGATAGCGCAGGACCGGCCCCGGCCCGGTGACGAAATTCGCAAACCGCGCCGTGCGCGGGCCGACAAAGCCCCACAGGATGCGGATCAGCAGCAAGCCGCCCACCGCATAACCCAGCCAGAAATGCAACGTCATGATATCCGGGCCGAATTCGCCCAGAATCCAGGCCCCCACGACGCAGATCATCAGCGTCCAGTGAAACACCCGCACCAGCGGATCCCAGATCATCGGGCGGCTTCTCGCGGGGGCATCGGTCATGTCGGTCATCGGGCAACACCTTCAACGGAAAGGAAAAGGGGGCGGGGTTTCCCCCGCCCCGGGCAGATCAGTCTTCTTCGCGGTAGTCGTCGTGGCAGGCCTTGCAGGTGCCGCCAAGCTTTTGCAGCGCCGCGCCGAAGGCGGCGCCGTCACCGGCATTGGCCGCCGCGATCACTTCGGTGCCGGCGTCATGCATGGCTTTGCCCTTGGCGCCGAAATCGTCCATGTTGGCCCAGATCGCCGCCTTGGCTTCGGTCTGGCCGGGCAGATCGGTGCTCGAGGTGCCCGCCGGGAACAGCGGCGCCACATCGGTCGCCAGGATCTTTTCCAGCACCGCGGCTTCGGCCTTGGCGGCCTCGGCGTCGAACGACTTGGCCACGCCCGTCATCGCCTTCATCGATTTGCCGAGCGATTTGAAATAGGCCTCGCGGGCCTCCAGAACCTCTTTGGTATCCGCGGCATAGGCGGCAGAGCCCAGAACAAGGGCGGCCACCGGAAGAGCGAGAAGGATTTTGTGCATGCGTCATCTCCTGAAAGGGTTGGGGTCAGTGCATCGAGCTTACTAAACGCACGACAAGCACGGTTCCGTCTATGCCACGGGCAATAAATTGTCTGTGACGAGGTCACAGGGCGCCATCATCTTGCAGGTTTGACCGCAACAAGGTCGATCAGCGCCGCCTTGCCGCTGTGCCCGGCGCCCTCGGCAAGCCGCGCGTCGTAATCGGCCTGATGCCGGATCGCCCAGCCCGGAAAGGCCGCGCGCAGCAGATCGAGCGTCCAGAGTTGCGCGGCATCCTTTGGCCCGCCCGAGGCATTGGCCAGCTGCCGCACTGAAAAACCGTGCAAGAACAACAGCCCCCCGGGTTTGAGCGCCTGCGCCATGCCGCGAAACATCGCGCCGCGCAGCGCGGGCGGGGCGAATTGGATGAAGACGCCGAAGACCGCGTCATAGGCCGCCACCGGCCAGATGAACCGCGCCAGATCGGCCCGTTCGGTGGTCAGGCTCACCCCGCGCGCCGCGGCCAGCTTCTGCGCTTTCGCCAGCGCCGGGGCCGAGCCGTCCAGCGCATGCACGCACAGCCCCTGTGCGGCCAGCCAGACCGCATTGCGCCCCTCGCCCTCGGCGACCGAGAGCACCTGCGCCCCCTGCGGCAGCCGCCAGGCCTGCGCCGCGACAAAATCCGCCGGTTCGGTGCCGTAGAAATAGCCCTCGCCCGAAAACCGTTCGTCCCACATGGCCCATCCCCCGTTGCCCCGCGCCAAGATGGGCCGGGGCCGGGGGTCACGCAAGGGACTTCACGGTTTCGCCCGTGTCGCAGGGCCGCGCCGCTGCGGGTGTTGCGCGCTGGCCAGAATATGCGCCGCGCCATGCACGACATGGCTGGCATGGCCGACGATCAGCGGATCGGGGGGCGTGACGATCGCCGGATCCTTGTCGGGATAGTCGAGCGAGGCGAGGAAATGCTTCATGCAATTCAGCCGCGCCCGCTTCTTGTCATTCGACTTGATGATCACCCAGGGCGCATCGGCGGTGTCGGTGTAAAAGAACATCGCCTCCTTCGCCTCGGTGTAATCGTCCCATTTGTCGAGCGAGGCCATGTCGATCGGCGAGAGCTTCCAGCGCTTGAGCGGATCGGTGGCGCGTTCGGTGAAGCGCCGCCGCTGCTCCTCGCGCGAGACGGAAAACCAGTATTTGTAAAGCCGGATGCCGGAGCGCACCAGCATCCGCTCGAATTCGGGCGCCTGGCGCATGAATTCCAGATATTCGGTGGGCGTGCAAAAGCCCATCACCCGCTCGACGCCCGCGCGGTTGTACCAGCTGCGGTCGTAAAACACCATTTCCCCGGCGGTGGGCAGCCAGCGCACATAGCGCTGGAAATACCACTGCCCGCGTTCCTCGTCCGAGGGTTTGTTCAGCGCCACCACCCGGGCAAAGCGCGGGTTCAGATGTTCGGTATAGCGCTTGATCGTGCCGCCCTTGCCCGCGGCATCGCGGCCCTCGAACAGGATGACGAATTTCTGCCCTGTCTCCTGCGCCCAGCGCTGCACCTTCAGCAATTCGGCCTGCAACAACGCCTTTTCCCGTTCGTAAGCCACACGGCCAAGGCGGTGCGGATAGGGATATTTGCCGCTCTCGAAAGTCTTGCGGACGGTGACGGCCTCCAGCGTCGGAAATTCCTGCGGCCCGGTCAGCGCGGCACTTTCGCCCGCGGCAGGTTCGGGCGCGGCTTCGGGCGCAGGCCCGACCGGGGAAACCCCCTCGGCCTGCGGCGGTTCGGCAACGGGCTGTTGCCCCCCCAAGGTGACATGATCCTCCATCCGCGGCCCTCCCTGCTGATCGCCCGAGCGTGGCAGACAAAGGTGAAAATCGCCTTGATACGTGTCAAGAAACCGTCATTTTGCGGTTGCATTTTCCGCCTTCCCTCTGCGCCGATCCCGGCGCAGCATGGGGCAAACAGGAGGGAGCGATGATCACACTTTACGGCATGTACCGCTCACGCGCGACGCGCAACATCTGGGCGGCGACGGAACTGGGGCTGGACTGGCAGCTCAAGCCCGTCATCCAGGCCTATCGGCTGGAAGCCCGGGGGGTCGACCCCACCCACCCCGAGGCGCCCTTCAACACCCGCTCGCCGGAATTCCTCAAGCTCTCGCCCGCGGGGGCGATCCCGGTGATGGAGGATGCGGGGCTGGTGCTCTCGGAATCGCTCGCGATCAATCTTTACATGGCGCAAAAGGCGGGCGGGCCGCTCGCGCCGAAAGACCTGCGCGAGGAGGCGCAGATGCTGCAATGGGCGCTTTACGGCGCCACCGCGATCGAGGGCCCGGCGCTCGACATTTCCTTCGCCTATGCGCGGGGCGAGGCCGCGACCGAAACCGGCGAGGCGAAGATCGCCGCCGCGACTGCGCAGCTGCATCGCCCGTTCAAGGCGCTCGAAACCCATCTGGCGGCGCATAGCCACATCGTCGGCGGGCGCTTCACCGTGGCCGACATCAACATGGCCGAGATCGTCCGCTATGCCCAGGCCCACACCGGGCTGATGGCGCAATTCCCGCGGCTCTCCGGCTGGCTTGATCTGTGCCAAAGCCGCCCCGCCTTCCGCGACCTGATGGAGAAACGCGCCGCCGAACCGGCATGAGCAAGCCCGCGCGCTGCTTTTTCTTGGGGAAAATACGCCGGGGGCGCGGGGGCAGCGCCCCCGCCCACCCTTGACCCAGAGCCCGGTCTCGGTCAGATGAACCCATGGTTCCGCTCGACAAACTTGCCCAGATCACCGCGCGTTTCGAGTTTCTCGAAGCGAAGCTGAACACGGCCCTGCCCCCCGCGGAGATCGCGACGCTCTCGCGCGAATACAGCGACCTGCGCCCAGTCGTCACCGAAATCGCCGCCTATCGCCAGTCGCTCGACGATCTGACCGAGGCCGAGGGCTGGCTTGCCGACCCCGAGATGAAGGCCTTGGCCGAGGAAGAACTGCCGCGGTTGAAAGCCCGCATCCCGGTGATGGAACAGGCGCTGCGGCTGGCGCTTTTGCCGAAAGACGCGGCCGATGCCCGCCCGGCAATCCTCGAGATCCGCCCCGGAACGGGGGGCGAGGAAGCGGCGCTTTTCGCCCATGACCTGTGGCGGATGTATGAACGCCACGCCGAAAAGATGGGCTGGCGCTTTGAACGGCTCGAATTCACCGCGACCGAGCTTGGCGGCGTCAAGGAAGCCATGGCCCGGATCGAGGGCGAAGGCGTCTTTGCCCGGCTGAAATACGAATCCGGCGTGCACCGGGTGCAGCGCGTGCCCGAAACCGAGGCCGGCGGACGCATCCACACCTCGGCCGCCACCGTGGCCGTGCTGCCCGAGGCCGAAGAGGTCGACATCGACATCCCCGCCGCCGACATCCGCATCGACACGATGCGGTCTTCGGGCGCGGGCGGGCAGCACGTCAACACCACCGATTCCGCGGTCCGCATCACCCATTTGCCCACCGGCATCATCGTGACCTCGTCGGAAAAAAGCCAGCACCAGAACCGCGCCAATGCGATGGCGGTCCTGCGCGCCCGGCTTTACGAGATCGAACGCGAGCGTCTGGCGACGGAACGCGCCGAGAACCGGCGGTCTCAGGTCGGCTCGGGCGATCGCTCGGAACGCATCCGCACCTACAACTTCCCGCAGGGCCGGATGACCGATCACCGCATCAACCTGACCCTTTACGCCCTGCCGCAGATCCTGGCGGGCGATCTGGGCGAGGTGATCGATGCGCTCGTCGCCCATGATCAGGCGGCCAAACTGGCGGAGATGGACGAATGAAGGCACAGATCGCGCTGATGTTGGGCACGCGCCAGCTCGAAGGCGCCGGGATCCGGGGGGCGGCCACCGATGCCCGCCGCCTGCTCGCCCATGTGATGGAGGTGCCGCCGGAGCGGCTTTACCTGTCGATCCATTCCGAGCTTTCGGAAGACCGCCACAAGCAGTTTCTCAAATGCCTCGCCGCCCGCGAGGCGCGTCAGCCGGTGGCGCAGATCACCGGGCACCGCGCGTTCTGGAAGCACGAATTCCGGGTCACGCGCGCGACGCTCGATCCGCGGCCGGAAACCGAATTGCTGGTCGAAGTGGCGCTTGAAACCGGCTTCGAGCGGGTTCTGGATCTGGGCACCGGCACCGGCTGCATCCTGCTCAGCCTGCTGTCCGAACGCCCCGCGGCCGAGGGCGTCGCCACCGACATTTCCGAAGCCGCGCTGGCCGTGGCGCAGGAAAACGCCGAGCGGCTCAGCCTGCACGAACGCGCCCGTTTCGTGCAGGGCGACTGGTTTCACGGCGTCGAGGGGCGGTTTGATCTGATCGTCTCGAACCCGCCCTATATCACCGAGGCCGAGATGGCCGAGCTTGCCCCCGATGTGCGCGACTGGGAACCCCGCGCCGCGCTGACGCCGGGCGGCGACGGGCTGGGCGCCTATCGCACCATCGCGTTCGGCGCCTTTGCCCGGCTCAGGCCCGGCGGGCGGATCGCGCTGGAGATCGGCCCGACCCAGGCGGCGGCGGTTTCGGCGATGCTCGCGGCGCAGGGTTTCGCGGCGGTGGAGGTCCGGCAGGATCTGGGCCGCCGGGATCGCGTGGTGCTGGCGCATCGGCCCTGAACGGCGGCCCTGAGCCGCGCGAAACGCGGTTTTCCGGTCGCAATCGACAGATTTTCGCGATCTTTTCCCGCGCCGCGCCTGATTCCGTCTTGCACCACTGCCCCCGAAGTGTTTAGTGCAATCGCGTGAGGGGATGGTTTTCGTCCTCCCCCCGGTCAGCTTCCTTCCAGGGTCGGTTCCGTGAGCAGGCGATGCCTGCGGGTTTCGAACCCCGGTCAGACGGGCGCCCAAATCCGGTCCGGCCCAGACCTTCCACCCGCAAGGGTCCAACAGACGCAGGCTCATGAGATCCTCCAAGTCCCGTTCGCGCAACAAGTCGAACCGCCAGCGCAGCATCGGCAACATCATCAACCGGGTCTTCGACAGCTCCGGCCCCGAGGGCAAGGTGCGCGGGACGCCGCAGCAGATCATCGAGAAATACCTGGCGCTGGCGCGCGACGCGCAGCTGGGCAATGACCGCGTGGCGGAGCAGAACTTCCTGCAACATGCGGAGCATTACACCCGCCTGCTCGGCGAGGCGCAGCGCGAACTGGCCCGCGAACAGGAAGAGCGCAACCGCAATTACCAGCAAAACGGCAATCAGACCGGCGGCAATGCGCAACAGGGCGGCCAGAACGGCAACGGAAACGGCAATTTCCGGGACCGGCCCGAGCGTGAACCGCGCGAGCCGCAGCCTGAACCCGTCCGCTTCGAGGAGGCGCCGCAGCCCCGCTACGAAGGCGCGCCGGTGCTGATGCCCGATTTCTTCGCCGCCGCCGAAGACGATGGCCCGGGCCTCGTCGAAACGCCGGAAACGCGCCAGGCCGCGCCGCCGCGGGCCGAAAAACGCAGCCCCGCGCCGCGTCCGGTCGAAGCGGCCCCCGCCGCCCCGGCCGATACCGACACCGCCGCGGCGCCCGAAACCGCCCCGGCTCCGGCAAAATCCGACGCCGCGCCGAAGCCGCGCAGCCGCGCCCCGCGCAAGCCGCGCACGGATAAGCCCAAGGCCGACCGGCCCGCCGAGGCCCCGCCCGAAGGCTCTGCCGCCGAATGAAAAAACCGCGCCTTCGGGCGCGGTTTTCGTTTCAGCAAGTCGGGTCCGCCAGCCGGGTCAGCCCGCCGCCACCAGCCGGGCAAGATGGCAAAATTGCTCCAGGCTCACCCGCTCGGCCCGCTCGGTCGGCGGAATGCCCGCCTCCTCCAGCAGCGCCTCGATACGCGGATGCACCCCCTTCAGGCTCGAACGCAGCATCTTGCGGCGCTGGTTGAACCCGGCCGCCACCACCCGCTCCAGCACCGCCAGATCGGCCGGATAGCGCGGCGCGGGCAGCGCGGTCAGATGCACCACCGCCGAATGCACCTTGGGCGCGGGGGTAAAGGCCTCGGGCGGCAGCACCATGACGATCTTCGCCTCGGCCCGCCACTGCGCCAAAAGCGCGAGCCGCCCGTAATGATCGCTGCCGGGCTTCGCCACGATCCGCTCGGCCACCTCCTTTTGGAACATCAGCGTCAGGCTTTGCCAGAACGGCGGCCAGACCGCGGGGGTCAGCCAGCGGATCAGAAGCTCGGTGCCGACGTTATAGGGCAGGTTCGCCGCGATCCGAATGGGCGGCGTCAGATGCGCCAGAACGTCGACCGCCAAAGCATCGCCGTTGATCACCTCAAGCCGCCCGGGGTAATGCGCGGCGATCTCGGCCAGCGCGGGCAGACAGCGGCTGTCCTTTTCGACCGCCAGCACGCGCCGCGCGCCCTCGGCCAGAAGCCCCCGCGTCAGCCCGCCCGGACCCGGCCCGACCTCCAGCACGTCGCAGCCGGTCAGATCCCCCGCCGCCCGCGCGATCTTCGCGGTCAGGTTCAGATCCAGCAGAAAGTTCTGCCCCAAAGCCTTTTTCGCCACCAGCTCATGGGTCGCGATCACCTCGCGCAGGGGCGGCAGCCCGTCAATCGCAGCCAAAGCCCGTCCTTCCTTTTCATCTTGCCCAAAATACCTCGGGGGTCCGGGGGCAGAGCCCCCGGCGCGTCGTCACAAACGCGCGGCCCCCATCTTCGCCGCCATCGTCAAGGCCGCGATCAGGCTGTGCGGACTGGCCTTGCCGGTGCCCGCAATATCATAGGCCGTGCCATGATCGGGCGAGGTCCGCACGAAGGGCAGCCCCAGCGTCACATTCACCCCGCCGTCGAAATCGAGCGTCTTGATCGGGATCAGCGCCTGATCGTGATAGGCGCAGATCGCCGCGTCATAGCGCGCCCGCGCCGCCGGGTGAAACATCGTGTCGGGCGGCAAGGGCCCGGTCACCGCCAGCCCCTCGGCGCGCAGACCGGCCACCACATCGGCGATCCAGTCGATTTCCTCGCGCCCCATCGCGCCCCCCTCGCCCGCGTGCGGGTTCAGCCCCGCCACCGCAAGCCGCGGATTTTCAAGCCCGAAATCGCGCCGCAGCCCCTCGGCGGTCAGCCGCACCACCTCGCGCAGCAGCGCGGGCGTATAGGCGTCGAAGACCTCGCGCAGGGCGATGTGGATCGTCGCGGGCACGACGCGGCAGGGCGGATCGACCCGGTCCGAGGCCAGCATCATCACCACCCGCGCGCCGCCCGCCAGATGGGCGAGATATTCGGTGTGGCCCGGAAAGGCGAAACCCGCCCCGTCTTTCAGCACCTTCTTGTTGATCGGCGCCGTGGTCAGCGCCAGCCCCGCGCCGCGGCTGACCAGATCGACGCCGCGCGCGATCACGTCGATCACCGATTGCGCATTGGCCGGATCGGGTTGCCCCGGCACCGCCGCCGCCGGAAACGGATGCGGCAACACGCAAAGCGCCGCCCCCGCATGGGTCATCGCCTGATCGGGGGTCTCGATTTCCCGCACCGCCGCGCCGCGCGGCAGATGCGCCGGATCGCCCAGCCAGACAAAGGGCAGCCGCGCGCCCAGCGCCTGGCTCGCCCGCACCGCCAGTTCCGGCCCGACCCCGGAAGGATCGCCGCAGGTCAGGATCACCGGCCGGTCGCCCGCCGCCGCTTCGATCGCGCGCAGGGTCATTTCCGCACGATCACAGCTTCGGCGCGCAGTTGCGCCAGCAGCCGGTCGGCCAAAGCGCCCACCCGCGCGTTCAAAAGCTGATCCCGCGTCGCCTCGCGCGAGGGGCCGGTTTCGCCCAGCGCGGCGTTGATCGCGCGGCCGCGGTCGCACAGCATCACCAGCACGTCATTGCCGCCGCGCGCCAGAACCGTCATCTCGCCGATATCCATCCGCGGCAAAACCCGCGCGATATCGGCCGGGATCTGCCCGGCCCGCGCCGCCTCGACCCGCTCCAGCCGCTCGGCCGGCAGCTTGCCCGCCACCGAATAAAGATCGTCGCAGCGCTGCGCATCGGCCTCGGCCCTGGCGCGCCAGCCCGCCGCCTCGGGCGAGCCCGAGGCGCCCAGAAGCAGCGTCGCATAGCCCAGGGCCGCGGTTTGCGGCGTCAGCGGCGCCCCCTCGTCCAGACCGCGCAGGAAGAAGACCGACACCGAATTCGGCGTCTCGACCGGCGCCGAGGCGCGGCCGGGCCGCAGCCCCAGCACGGTTTCGCGCACTTCGGGCGGCAGCGCGGTGACCGGCATCCAGTCCAGCCGCCCGCCCTGCCCCGCGCTTTTCGCCGAGGACAGCTCTTTTGCCAGCGCGGCGAATTCCGCCTCGGTCTTCGCCGCGGCGGCCTTGCGCGCCTTGGCCATGGTCTCGGCATCGCGGCCGGGGAAATTGCGGATCACGATTTCCGAGATCAGCACTTTCGGCGGCTCGGGCTCGGCGCCCTTGGGCGCCTCATGGGCCAGCGCCCGGTCGATCTCGGCATCGGAAATCCGGACCCGGCCGCCGCCATAGGTCGCTTTGACCACCTCGCGCCAGGTCACCCCGGAGGTGACAAAATCGCGATAGGTCTGCGCCTCGACCCCGGCCCCGGCCAGCACCTTGAGGAAATCTTCGGTGCTCAGATTGGCGCGGGCGGCGAATTCCGCCATGCCGCGGGTCACCGCCTCGCGCGAGATGGAAATGCCAAGGCTCTGCGCCTTCCAGCCCTGCAGCCGGTCGTCGATCAGCGCCTCTTCCGCCATCTTGCGCACGTCGTCCTTGGCGCCCAGAAGCTCCATGAACCGGGCGCGCTGCGCGATTTCATAGCCGGTGATGGCAAGGCCGTTGACGGTGATCGCCGGGGCGAAATCGCCCGCCGATTGCGCCTGCAGCGGCGCGGCGGTGCCCAGCGCCAGCCCGGCCGTCAGAACCCATCCGAGAAGCGAGGGAAAATGCCGCATCATTCGTTCCGTCATCCGTTCGTCGTTTCCTTGCGCGGGCCGCGCGCGTCCGGGCCCGGTTTCAGCGCCGACAGACCCGCTCGGTCCGGTTGCCGCCCGATCCGGCGCCAAAGCCCGCAAGCGAGATCGACAGGCCGAAGTCGGTTTCGGGCTCCACACTAGTGGAGGACGTGAACCGGCGCGAGAGGGAAAGATCGACGGTGACGCATTCGTTTGAATATTGCAGACCAAGCGACGCCTTGGCGGCGCGGTCGGCGACAAGGTCGTAGCGGGTGTCGAAACTGGTCGACCAGCCGCGGCGCAACTGCCAGTCGGATTCGAACAACAGCTCGGATGTTTTCGGCGTCGCCGCGGTTTCGAGCATCCACAGATAGCCCGCCGCCACCTGCGCCCGGTCGCCCAGATAAGCCAGCCGCAATTCGTCGCGATCAAAGTCCAGATCATCATCGACCAGCGCCCGGTTCGACAGCACCAGCCCGCCCGCCGTGCTCAGATGCGTGGCGATCAGCCAGTCGGAACTGGTGCCCGAAAGCCCCGAGCCCTCGGCGAAATCGCCAAGGTCATCCAGCCGGAACACCCGCCCCGCCGTCAGCCCCAGCGACCAGCCCGAGGCATCATGCCGCGTCCAGCTCAGGCCAAGGTTCGCCCGGGTGCCGCGTTCGCGCCGGTCGCCGCCCGGATAGCGGGAAAAATCGAACAGGTTGCCCTCGTCGAATTCGGTCAGCAGGCTGTCCTCGTCGGGCAGCTGCTTCAGGCTCTTGCCGCTCCAGATGATCTGCGCGACAGGCTCGATCACCTGCACCGCGCGGCCCTCGCTTTTCACCAATGGCCAGCGCAATTCGACCCCAAGCGAGGGCAGCGCGCGCAGGCTTTCGCCGGACAAATCCTTGTCCTGCCGCACCGCGGTGGCGTCGACCGCCAGCTCGCCCTCCAGCGCCGCCAGCACGCCGCCGCCCAGAAGCCAGTTCCGCCGCCATTCCGCCACGCCCGAGATCCGCGTCATGTCGCGCCCGTCGGCGCCCCCCCCGGCATCCGGCCCGTCCGTCGCCAGGTCCGAGGCCCGCCAATGCGCATGCAGGCTGCCCTCGAAGCTCAGCTCGCCGCCGATCAGCCCGGGCCGCCAGACCCGCGTCCAGGCGGCATCGGCCGAGCGCATCGGCTCGGTCTCGTTGCTTTCGCCCTCGCGCAGGGAATGGGTCTTGCCGATCTTCGCCAGCACCATTTCCGTGGCGCGCACCCGCGACAGCGTCACCCCCGACCACAGCCGGTCATCCTCGGTCACGTCGTAATTGAGCAGATAGGACGGGTCCGAGACCATCCGCAGCTGCAGCCCGAGCGTGTAATCGGCGGGCAGCGCGAAAGTGCCGGTGCCGAACAGATAGCCGCGGGTCTTGCCCTCGCGGATGGAATCGCGGCTCGCCGCGCCTTCCAGCTCGAAATGCCCGGTGCGCAGCGCCTGACGATAGCGCAGCCCCAGCGTGCGGGTGTAATTCGCCGACAGATAGGGCGTCACCGTCAGATCGGCCGAGGGGCCGAAAGTCAGGAAATAGGGCACCTTGAGCCCCGGCCCCAGAAGCGAGGTGGTGCGCAGCGTCGGGCGCAGCACGCCCGACATCCGTTCCACCGTCGGATCGGGCATGCGCAGCCGCGGCAGCCAGACCAGCGGCACGCCCATGGCGCGGAACTGTGCGCTTTCGAACAGAAGCTGGCGGGTTTCGGTGTCATGGGTGATGGTGCGGGCGCGGATTTCCCACAAAGGTTCGGGATCGGTCAGACAGACCTTGCACGACGAAGCCACGACCTCGCGCAGCACGGTGCGGGTGCCGTCCTGCCGTTCCAGCCGGTTCGCCGCCAGCTGCAATTCGCGCGACAGCACCATCCGCGCCCCGGTCAGCACGCCGTTTTGCAGATCGCGGCTCAACTCGGCGGTGTCGGCCAGAATGACCGAGCCGGTCGCCCCCGGCTGCACCAGCCGGATCGGCCCCTCGATCGCCAGCCGGTCGGTGGCCTTGTCATAGGTGATGCGCTCGGCGGTCAGCCGGTGTTCGTGCCAATAGACCTCGACATGGCCCGAGGCGATCAGCCGGTCGGCGCCGGTGACCTCGATCCGGTCGGCGAGCAGCGTCGCGGCATCGGAATAAAGCGGCGCCGCCAGCGCGGGGGCGGGCGCGGCCGGGGTCTGCGGCCAGGCCGGGACGGCAAGCGTCAGCGCCAGAACCGTGCCCAAGGCCGTTCCAAGCATCCGGGGCCGCAAGTGGCGGTTGCGCATCATCCCTCCTCCTGCTGCAGAACCAGCGTCAGTGCCAGCATCAGGGCGATGGCAGGCGGCGCCCAGGCCGCCAGCGTGGCCGGGATCTGCCCGTTGTCTCCCAGAACCTGTGCGACATTGCGCAGGAAGAATAGCGCAAGTCCGGCCAGAAGCGCCAGCATCACCCGCCCGCCGGTGCCGCCGAACCGCGTCGGGCGCATGGTGAAGCCGGCCGCCACCAGCACCATCGCGGCGAGCATCAGCGGCTGCGCCAGCTCCACCTGCAGCCAGACGATGTGACGGCGCGCGGAAAAGCCCGCCGCCTCCAGCGCGCGGATGAAGCCCGGCAATTCCCAGATCGGCATCGCCGAGGGGGCGCCGAAACTGTCGGCGATGCTTTCGGCGGTCAGCGTCGAGGGCAGCGAGATCGTCTGCGCCCGCGTCGCGTCGCGTTCGGGGTTGGTCGAGCGGCCCAGCGGCCAGTCCTTCGCCTCTGACAGCACCCAGGCGCCGGGCGTCAGCCAGGCCGAGGCGGCATCGATCCGGCGCACCGGCCCGGCCTTGGCGTCGAACAGAAGGAAGGTCACCTGATAAAGCGCCGTCGCATCGGCATTGCCGCGCATCGCATGGATCACCGCCTGCCCGCCATCGGCCGTGCCCTGCCGCATCCACAGCCCCTCGCGGCCGATCGAGACGGTCTGGCGGCCCTCGGCGCGCAGCTGGCCCTCGATCTCTTCGGCGCGCTTGCTGGTGGCCGAGACGATCGGGTTGCCGACCGCGACCAGCACGACGCCGATCAGCAAAGCCACCGTCACCGGCGCCAGCAGCATCCGCAAGGCCGAGCGCCCGGCGGCGCGGATCACCACCAGTTCCGAAGACCGCGCAAGGCCCAGAAAGGCGACCACGCCCGAGAGCATGACGACCAGCGGAAAGATCGTGTAAAGCGTCGAGGGGGTGGACAGCACCGCCAGCCGCGCCGCATCCGACAGCGCGCCGCGGGCGGGGTCGAGACGGCGGATTTGCTCGACCATCTCGATCAGGAACAAAACCCCCCAGAACGCCCCGGCGACGATCAGGAAGGCCTGCCCGAAGCGGCGCGCGATATAAAGCGACAAGGTCATGCCCGGCCCTCCGCCGCCGTCAGGGGGGGCGACTTGCGCCGCCGCCCGGCCCAGGACAGCGCCAGCGCGACAAGGATCAGCCCGGCCAGCGCGGGCATGTAATGCAGCGCCCAAAGCTCTGGATCGGCGCGGGTCATCGAGGTGGCCAGATTGGACAGCGACTGCAACCCGATCAGCGCCAGCACCGCCAGCCCGATCTGCCGCCACAGCCCCAGCCGCGAAAACCCGCCCAGCATCATCGCCGCCGCCGCGATCAGCGCCGCCACCGGCGCCAGAAGCGGCTGCGCCAGCCGGTCGTTCAGCTCCAGATGCGCCGCCGCCACCGTCGATCCGGTCGCGGCCAGCAGCTCGGGCCCCGGCGCGATCAGATCGCGGCTGGGCACTTCCTCCCAGTCGATGCGCCCGCGCAGGCCGGTGCCGATCGCGCCGCCCAGATCATAGGTGAAATCGGCAAAGCGCGTCAGCGCCAGCGACCCGTCCGAAGGCCGCAGCGTCTGCGCCGTGCCGTCGAACATCACCAGCTTCGGCCCGGCATCCGAGGGCACGATCAGCGCCTTTTCGGCGGTATAGATCGTCTCGGCGGTCTGGCCCCGGGCATCGTAAAGAAAGATGTCCAGAAGCTCGCCCAGATCGGAAATCTCGCGAATATAGACGGTGATGCCCGCGGTGGGGGTCTGGAAACTGCCCTCGGTCAGAAAGCGCGCGGTGACATCTTGCGACACCTGCGCCTGCCGCTCGGCCAGCCGCGCGCGCGAGGCGGGGACCAGTTCATGCACCAGAACCAGCATCAGCGCCGCGACGATCAGCCCGAAAAGGGCGACGGGCCGCGCCAGCCGCCACGGGCTTGCCCCCGCCGATTGCATCACCACCAGCTCGGATTCGCCCGAAAGCCGGTTGATCGCGTAAAGCGTCGCCGCGAAAGCCGCCACCGGCAGCACCAGCGAAATCACCTTGGGCAGGGTCAGCGCGGTGAATTCCAGCACCACCCAGGCGGTCTGGCCGTCGCCGATCAGCTTGTCGAACAAAAGCACCGCCCGGTTCACCCAATAGACCGAGACCAGCACCAGCGCGAAAAATCCGAATATCGCCATCAGCTGGGACAGGAGATATCGGTCCAGGCGTTTCAAAGTCGGATCTCTCCCGCGGGGTTTGCCCCTCTCTAGCGCGGGAACGGGACCGGGAAAAGACGGAAAGACCCGGGGTCGGGCAGCTTCCCGCCCATCACCGGCGCGGCTATACAATCGCTTTGGCGCCGCTTAGGCTTGGCCCGAACCAACCAGCCGCAGGGACAGCCATGATCCACCCCGTCGCCCTTCGTTTCACCGCCTCCGATGCCGAGGCCCTTGCCGCCCGTGAAGGCCGTCTGGCGCTGATCGTGCCGCCCGAGGGCAAGCTGGGCCTGATGGGGCGCAAGCTCGACCGGCTGACGCGGGGCGCGGTGCGGCGGGCGCTGGCATCCGAGGGCTGGGGCAAGCTGGCGGTGGGTGATTCGCTCGACCTCGGCTTTCCGGGCGGTCTGGCCTGCGAGGCGCTGGCCTTGGTCAAGCTTGACCGCCGCGCCAGCGTGGCCGAGGCGCGCAAGGCAGGCGCGACCGTCGCCAAGGGGCTGAATGAGAAAGGCGCGCTGGTGATTGCCGAGGCGCATCCGCGCGCCGCCGACATTTCCTTTGGTCTGGCGCTGCGGGCCTACCGTTTCGATTACCTGAGCGAGCCGAAGAAGCCCTTCGGCCCGGTCGAGATGATGGTGGCATCGCCCGAAACCGTCGCCGCCGAGGCCGCCCCCCATGCCGCGCTGGCCGAGGGGGTGTTTTTCACCCGCGATCTGGTGCACGAACCGGCCAATATCCTGACCACCGACGATTTCGCCGCCCGGCTGGCGGCGATGCACGAGCTGGGCCTCGAGGTCGAGATCCTGGACGAGGACGAGCTGGAGAAACTCGGCTTCCGCGCGCTGCTGGCCGTCGGCCAAGGCTCGGAGAGCCCCTCGAAAGTCGTGGTGATGCGCTGGCAGGGGGCCGAGGCCGATGCGGCGCCGCTTGCCCTTGTCGGCAAGGGCGTCTGCTTTGACAGCGGCGGCATCTCGATCAAGCCCGCGGCGGGCATGGAAGAAATGACGATGGACATGGGCGGGGCCGCGGTCGTCGCGGGCGTGATGCGCACGCTGGCGCTGCGCAAGGCCCGCGCCAATGTCGTGGGTCTGGTCGGGCTGGTCGAGAACATGCCCGACGGGCGGGCGCAGCGGCCGGGCGATATCGTCAAAAGCCTGAAAGGCGACACGATCGAGGTGGTCAACACCGATGCCGAGGGGCGGATGGTTCTGGCCGATGTGCTCTGGTATGCGCAGGAGCGTTTCGCCCCCGCCGCGGTGATCGATCTGGCGACGCTGACCGGCGCGATCATCGTGGCTTTGGGCCATGACCATGCGGGCATTTTCAGCAACGACGACAAGCTCTCGGGCGATCTGCTCAGCGCCGCGAAATCCGAGGGCGAAGGCGCCTGGCCGATGCCGCTCACCCCCGCCCATGATCCGCTGATCAAGTCGCGTCTGGCCGATATCAAGAACTCCGGCGGGCGCTGGGGCGGCGCGATCACCGCGGCGGCCTTCCTCAAGCGCTTCATCAAGCCCGATGTGCCGTGGTGCCATATCGACATCGCGGGCGTCGCCCTGCCGCCCGGCGAGGCCGCGCTGGCGCCGAAAGGCGCGACCGGCTGGGGGGTGATGACGCTGGATCGGCTGATCCGCACCCGCTTCGAGGCGTGAACCCATGCCCGCGCTTTTCTATCACGTCACCCAGTCGCCGGTCGAAGGGGTGGTCGAAACGCTGCTCACCCGCGCGCTGGCGCAGGGCTGGCGGGTGGAACTGCGCGGGGTTTCCCCCGAACGGATGGACTGGCTCGATCAAAAGCTCTGGCTTGGCCCCGAGGAAGAGTTCCTGCCGCATGGGCTGGCGGGCGGGCCGCATGATGCGCTGCAACCTGTTTTGCTGACCACCAGCCCGCGCCCCGAGGGGCGGCAGGCGGTGATGACGCTGGATGGTGCCGAGGTCACCCCCGCCGAGGTGGCGGCGGCCGAACGGGTCTGGATCCTGTTTGACGGCCGCGACGAGGTGGCCGTCGCCCGCGCCCGCGATCAATGGAAGGCGCTGACCGGGGCGGGCACCGCCGCGCAATATTGGAGCGAGGAAAGCGGCCGCTGGCAGAAGAAGGCGGAAAAGTAGCCCCCTGCGCCCCCCACCTCGCGCCCCGCAAAATACAGTTTTCGCTTGCAGCTTTGGCGCGCGGCCTTATGGTCCGATCCCACCTCGGGGTGCTCTGTCAGGGGCTGAGATGCGTTTTCGCAAACCCGTTGAACCTGAACCGGTTAAGACCGGCGGAGGGAAGGTATCCGGGCACTCTCCCGGCCTGACCCCGCCCGTCAAGCCATTGGAGAGAAAGATGAAAACTGCTCTGATGCTGGCGGGTTGCGTGCTTGCCGCAACCCCTGTTCTGGCCGGGGACAAACCCGTCCTCACCGTCTATGCGCCCGAATATTTTACCTCTGAGTGGGGCCCCGGCCCGGCGATCGAAAAGGGCTTCGAGGCGGACTGCGGCTGCGATCTGCGCTTCGTCGCGGGCGATGTGCTGCCGCGGCTCTTGCTGGAAGGCGAGAAGACCGAGGCCGATGTGGCGATCGGGCTGAACACCGACATCACCGCCCGCGCCCGCGCCACCGGGCTTTTCGCGCCGCATCATCAGGATCTGTCGCGCCTGACCCTGCCGATTGCCTGGGCGGATGACACTTTCCTGCCCTTCAACTGGTCCGAGGTCGCCTTTGTCTATGACAAGACGAAGCTGGCCAACCCGCCGAAATCCTTTGCCGAATTGCTCGACGCCCCCGAAGGCGCCTTCCAGATCGCCATCGAGGATCCGCGGTCGTCAACCGCCGGCCTCGCGCTGCTTTTGTGGGTCAAGCACATCTACGGCGACAAGGCGGGCGAGGCCTGGGCGAAGCTTGCGCCCAAGGTGCTGACGGTGACGCAGGACTGGTCCGAGGCTTACGGGCTTTTCACCGAGGGCGAGGCCGACATGGTCCTGTCCTTCACCACCTCGCCCGCCTATCACCGCATCGCCGAACAGGATGACAGCAAGGCAGCGGCGATCTTCCCCGAGGGGCATTATTTCTATACCGAGCTCGTGGCGCAGCTGAAGACCTCGGACCAGCCGGAGCTGGCGCAGAAATTCATGGATTACATCCTGTCGGACGGGTTTCAGAGCATGATCGCCACGGCGAACTGGTCCTATCCGGCGATCGAGAAACCGGGCTTCCTGCCCGAGGGTTTCGCCACCCTGCCCCGCCCCGCGACAACCTTCTTTTACACCGAAGCCGAGGCCGAGGCCCTGCGCGCCCCGGCGCTGGAAGAATGGCGCGCGAATTTCGGCAAATGATCCCGGCGGCATCGGCGGCGGTCCTCGTGGCCGCGCTGGTGCTCGCCCCCCTCGGCGCGGTGATGATCCGCGCCGGGGGGCTTTCGGCTTTGACCGCCGCCGATCTGGAGGCGCTGCGCTTCACGCTCTGGCAGGCGTCGCTCTCGGCCCTTTTTTCCTGCCTGCTGGCGATCCCGCTGGCCCGGGCGCTGCACCGGCGCCGCTTTCCAGGCCGCAGCCTGTTCATCGCGGCGCTTGGCGCGCCGTTCCTGTTGCCGACGCTGGTCGCGGTGTTGGGGCTGCTGGCGATCTTCGGCCGTCGCGGACTCCTCAATGGCGCGCTTCAGGCGCTGGATCTGCCCGGGGTCTCGATCTATGGCCCCTGGGGCGTGGTGATCGGGCATCTGTTCCTGAACCTGCCGCTGGCGACGCGGATGGTGTTGCAGGGCTGGCAGGCGATCCCGGCCGAGCGGGTGCGGCTGGCGCTCTCCCTTGGCCTTGGCCCGGCGGAAATCGCAAGGCATCTGGAGGCGCGGATGCTGCGCGCCGTCCTGCCCGGGGCGTTTCTGGCGGTCTTCCTTGTCTGTCTGTCGTCCTTTGCCGTCGCGCTGACTTTGGGCGGCGGTCCCCGCGCCTCGACGATCGAGGTGGCGATCTATCAGGCCTTCCGCTTCGATGCCGATCTGGGCCGCGCCGCGGCGCTCTCGCTTGTGCAGGTGGCGCTGGCGCTGGTGGCCCTTGCCATCGCATCGCGGCTGACGCTGCCGGCCGGCTTCGGCGCCGGGCTGGACCGGGCGCAGCCGCTGCAGCTGGCGCCGGGGCTGCCGCATCGGCTGATCGATGCGCTGATCCTGACCGCGGCGGCGGGCTTTTTGCTGAGCCCGCTGGCCGCCATCGCGCTGCGCGGCCTGCCTGCGCTGGGGTCGCTGCCCGGACAGGTCTGGCAGGCGGCTTTCACCTCGGTCTGGCTGGCGCTCGGAGCGGCCGCGCTGACGATGGCGCTGGCGTTGCCGCTGGCTTTGGCGGCCCCGCGCCGGATCTGGGCCGAGCCCGCGGCGATGCTGCCGATGGCGGCTTCGTCGCTTGTCCTTGGCACCGGGCTTTTCCTGATCGCGCAGCCCTTCGTGGCGCCGACCGCGCTCGCCCTGCCGGTGACGCTTTTGACCAATGCCGCGCTCAGCCTGCCTTTCGCCGTCCGCCTGCTTTTGCCCGAGGTCCGCGCCCTGCAGGCCGATTACGACCGGCTGGCCGAAAGCCTGAACCTGCGCGGCCTGGCCCCCGGCTGCGGTTCCTCACCCTGCCCCGGCTTGCCCGCCCGACGGGCTTTGCCGCGGGCATCGCGGCGGCCTTTTCGATGGGCGATCTGGGCGCCATCGCGCTGTTCTCGGATGGGCGCAGCCAGACCCTGCCGCTCGCCGTCTATCAGCTGATGGGCAGCTACCGGATGGATCAGGCCGCGGGCGCGGCTTGCCTTTTGATGGTGCTGACCTTTGTCCTTTATGCCGCCTGTGACCGGATCGGAGCCCATGCTGACCCTCGATAAGATCCTGATCCTTCAGGATGATTTCCGTCTGAACGCCGATTTCGCCATTCCCGAAGCCGCGCGGGTGGCGCTATTGGGCCCCTCGGGCGCGGGGAAATCGACGCTGCTGTCGACGCTGGCGGGGTTTCTGGCGCCCAGCCGCGGGCGGATCCTGTGGCGCGGCACCGACATCACCCAGCTTGCGCCGGGCGCGCGGCCGCTCTCGATCCTGTTTCAGGACCAGAACCTGTTTCCGCATCTGAGCGTGGCGCAGAACCTTGGCCTTGGGATTTCGCCAAAGCTGCGGCTGGCCCGCGCCGATCACGCGAAGATTGCGGCGGCGCTTGACCGGGTCGGGCTTTCGGGGCTGGGGGATCGGCGGCCCGCGACGCTCTCGGGCGGGCAGCAAAGCCGGGTGGCGCTGGCGCGCTGTCTTCTGCGGGGCCGCCCGATCCTTGCGCTGGACGAGCCCTTTGCCGCGCTGGGTCCGGCGCTCAAATCCGACATGCTGGCGCTGGTGGCCGAGATCGCCGCCGAGCAGCGCGCCACCGTGCTGATGGTCAGCCACGATCCCGCCGATGCGATCGCGCTTTGCCCGCAAACCGTGCTGGTGGCCGAGGGCGTCGCCCATCCGCCCGCCGCCACCGCGGCACTTCTGGCCGATCCGCCGCCCGCGCTTGCCGCCTATCTGGGCAAATGATCGAAAAAGCCGCCCGATCCCTGCAAGCCGGGTTCTCTTCCGCCTTTCCGGCCTGTATAGAAAGGGCGATTTCGCGGCCTTGCCGCATCTGCCGGATGGAAGACTATGCTCACCAAATATGCCCTTCTTGCCCTTGCCGCGCTGAGCCTGACCGCCTGCGGCCCTTCGCCTGAAGAAGAAGCCGCCGCCGAGCCCGCGCCGGTGCCGCATCTGACGCAGCCGGTGTTCCAGACCGGGGTGCTGGAAAACCGCTCGCCCGACACCTGCCACGCGGCGCGCTATGCCTCGGCGCTGGGGCAGCCCGCGACGATCATCCCGACGCTCGGCATCGCCGATCCGGTCAACGTGATCGAATGGCGGGGCATCGAGCCGCAGGAATACAATTCGCACCGCGTGGTGTTCCGCCTCGATCCGAAAGGCAACATCTTCAACATCGACTGCGGTTGAGCCGATGCGGGCGAAAGCTCTTTTCCGGCTGGCCGTCGGTCTGTCGCTTGTCGGCCTGACCTCGGGCTGCTTTCTGGTCGTGCCGGTGCCGCTCGGCACCGCCGTCCCCCCGTCCGCAACCGCCCCTTCCGTGCCCGACAGCTGCGGCGCCGCCGCGCTGAAGGATCTGATCGGGCAGCCGAAATCCGCGCTGGACGGGCGCGATCTGGCCGCCGCGACCCGGATCATTCATCCCGGCCAGCCGGTGACGCTGGATTACAGCGCCGAGCGGCTGAACATCCTGATCGACCGCAAGGGGCGGATTTCCAGCCTGAATTGCGGCTGAGCGGGCCCGGATCGAAAAAGCAAGATCGAAAAGCAAAGGGGGCCGCGGCCCCCTTTTCATTGCAGCTTGAAGCGGCCGTGGCAGTCCTTGCAGGCCGCCTGCACCGGGGCCAGCGTTTCCGCCAGCGCCCCCGCCTCCGACCCGTCCAGCGCCGCCGCGGTCTTCACCAGCTTCGCCGTCTTTTGCCGGAATTCGGACGGCGCGGCCCAGATCTCGGGCAGCGCCTGCGAGGCCGGATCATCGGCCTTCGCGCGAAAGGCCGGGGCCAGCCCCTCTGCCCCCGCCTGCAGCGCCGTGATCGCCGCAGCGACCTTGTCGGCCGCAAAGGGCTGCGCCCCCGAAGCGGCCTCGGACAAGAGTTTCATCTGCGCCTTGTAGCCCTGCATCAGCTCGACCCGGGCCCTGACCTCCGGGTTGCTGACGCCATCGGCGGCATAGACGATGCCCCCGACAAGAGCCAAGGCGACGGTCAGGCCAAGATGAATGGCCACATACAGTCGTCGTTTCAATTGCATGAAGTTCTCCCTCTTCATGCCTCCACATGAGAGCGGGAGGGGGCACATGGCAAGCGCCCCGACGATCACGAAAATGAAAGCCCCGCCCGGGTGGGGGCGGGGCTCTCGGTGCGGAAAGCCGCCCCGGCGAACGAACTGGGTGGGGGCTGTTGACCGTCCGCCGGGGCTTTCAGCGTTTTCCGCCGGGGCTCAGACTGCGGACCAATCGCGGCGCAATCGCGCTGGCCAAAGGGTATTTTACGGGCCTTTTCGCGGCAGGATCCGGGCAGGGTGAATGACGTGAAAGCCCTGTCAAACAAGGGCGGATTGATTTTTCGCCGCGGGAATGCCACGCTTTCGCCATGACACTTCAGCCGCCCACGCCCTTCCCCGGACCCGCCGCCGCGCCCGCCCAGGTCAGCTTCGACCGGCGGGAACTTGGCGCCATCCTGACGGTCTACGGACGCATGGTGGCGATGGCCGAGGCGCGCGATTACGCGCTCAGTTTCGGGCGCGAGGCGGCGGTCTTTGCGATCTTACGCCGCACCATGGAGAGCCCGCTCTACCGCCTCGAAAAGCGGCCGGCGCTGCGCAACCGGCAGGGGATCTATGCGCTGATCGGGGCCGAGGGGCAGGTTTTGAAACGCGGACACGAGCTGGCGCCGCTTCTGCGGGTGATCGAGCGCAAGCTGATCCGCGCGGTGGAGTGAGCGGCGAATCACCCGTCGCTCTCACCCCGGACGCTTGCGCCCGAAATAGCGCCCGCCCTCGGTGGCGGCGATGCGGGCCAGACAGGCACCGATCGGCTCGCGGCTGACCTGCATCGCATGGCCGTTGGCGTGCAAAAGCGTGCTGTCATCCAGCGCGATCGCGACGTGACCGGCCCAGAAGAACAGATCGCCGCGTTCGGTCGGCGCGTTGTCGGGCAGAAAATCGCCAAAGGCGGCGCGCTGCTGGTCGCTGTCGGCGGGACAGGCGCGGCCCGCCAGCGTGAAGGCCAGCTGCACGAGGCCCGAGCAATCGATCCCCGCGGCGGAATTGCCGCCCCACAGATAGGGCGTGCCGAGAAGCCGCTCGGCCACCGCGACCGGATCGGGCTCGGGCTCGGTCAGCGGGCGCAGATGGCTGGCGGGCACGAAACCGTCGGGGGTGCGGGCGAGCGCCCCGACAACCTCCAGCACCGCGACGCGGGCGCCAAGGCTGAGCGCGCCGATCTCGCCGCGCTTGATCGAGGCCTCGCGGTAGAGATGCGTGCCGCGGCTGGCGACGACATGGGTGGCGGGCACGGGCGCGGCCAAAGCGGCCTCGGGCAGCCAGCCGCAGGCGCCGTCCATCGCCGCCTGCGCAAAGGCGAAACCATCACGCCGGTCGATCACGGTGACCGCGGCGCCATGCAGCCATTGCCGCTCCCGCGGGCCCCCGGGGTCGAGCGCCAGATCCACCAGCATCGCGCCGATCCGCGCCGGTTCGCCCGCATGGAAGGCGGGGGCCTCGATCTGACCGCGCAGGCTTTCCAGCGCGACACGGCCCGAAAAGGGCACCAGACGGCGGTCGCTCACAGCCCCAGAACCTCGGAGAGCGCGCCCAGAACGGCGCGGCCGCCCTGCCCCAGCCCGCCCTTGCTCCGGCCCGGCGCGGCGGTGGGTTGCCAGGCGTAAAGGTCGAAATGCACGAAACGTTCGGTCTCGGTGACGAAGCGGCGCAGGAACAGCGCCGCGGTGATCGAGCCCGCCATGCTGCCCGCGGGGCAGTTGTCGAGATCGGCAAGGCTCGGCTCGATCTGCGGCTCATAGGGTGCCCAGAACGGCATCCGCCAGAGCGGATCGCCATTGCGCATCCCCGAGGCCGTCAGCGCCGCCGCCAGATCGTCATCATCGGTGTAAAAGGGCGGCAGATCGGCGCCCAAGGCCACCCGCGCCGCGCCGGTCAGCGTCGCCATGCACAGGATCAGATCGGGTGCCTCCTCGTCGGCGGCGGCCAGCGCATCGGCCAGGATCAGACGGCCCTCGGCATCGGTGTCGTTGACCTCGACCGTCAGCCCCTTGCGCGAGGTGTAGATGTCGCCCGGCCGCATCGCATTGCCCGCCACCGCATTTTCCACCGCGGGGATCAGAAGCCGCAGCCGCAGCGGCAGGTTCAGCGCCATGATCATATGCGCGAGCGCGAGCTGGTTCGCCGCCCCGCCCATGTCCTTTTTCATCAAGGCCATCGTGGCCCCGGTCTTCAGGTTCAGCCCGCCGGTGTCGAAACAGACGCCCTTGCCGACCAGCGCCAGATCGGGGCCCGTCTCGCCCCAGCGCAGCTCGATCAGCCGCGGCGCCCGCGCGCTGGCGCGGCCCACCGCATGAATGAGCGGATAGCCCTGCGCCAGCAGATCCTCGCCGGTGATCACCGCGACCTTCGCGCCATGCCGCGCGGCAAGGTCGCGGACGGCGGCCTCAAGCTCATCCGGGCCCAGATCGTTTGCGGGGGTGTTGACCAGATCGCGGGCCAAAGCCTCGGCCTCGGCCATGATTTCAAGCCGCCCCGCATCCAGGCCCGCAGGCGCCACCAGCCGCGCCTCGGGCACCGATTGCGGGCCGTAGCGGTCGTAGCGATAGGCTTCAAGGAGCCAGCCCAAAGCTTCGGATTTTTGCACCTCGGCCGGCAGCGGGCCGGCCAGAGCCCAGGCCCCGGCGGGCAGTTTTGCCGCCGCCGCCGCCAGCTGGAACCGCGCCCGCGCCCGTTTGCGCGCATCGCCATAGCCGAACAGCGCCGCCACGATCGCCCCGGTTTCGTCGGGCAGCAGGCACAGGCTGCCCAGCGCGCCGGTGAAGCCCTGCGCCGCAGCAAAGGCCCGTTGCGCCGGTGTCAGCGCCGCGGGCAGATCGGCCCCCGCCTCGACCAGATGCAGCGGACGCGCCGCGGCATCGGCGGGCGCGAAGCGCATCTCGGGACGGAAACGGAAAAGATCGGACATGCTCGGGCCTCCTGCGACTGTCGCGCCAGCCTAGCGCGGCGATCGGCGCCCGCAAGCCCCGTTCGCCGCCCGAAGACCGCCCGACGGCATCAGAGCTGCATGTCCTGATAATCCCAGACCGCGGTCAGCGAGCGTTCGGCCAGCCGCACCAGCCGCGCCAGAACCGAGGCCTGCGCCACCGCATCGCCGCGTGTGACACAATCGCGCAGATCCTGCGCCACCCGCGCCAGAAGCACCATGCCGACCTGCCGCGCCAGCCGGGCAATCTCGGCCGAGCCATGGTCGAGCACCTCAAGGCGCCGCTCCTGCGCGGCCAGCTGCACCGCCACCAGATGCACCGCCAGATCCTCCATCGCGGCGGCAATCAGCCGTTCTGCCGCGAATTGCCCCAACTCGGCATACAGAACCACAAGCCTGTCCGGATCGAGCCGCACCGGCTCGTCCATCCGCAATTTCTCGATCGCGCTCACCCCAGCCTCCGTCTTCGTCTTCGTAATTCCAGCCCCCACGGCCACGGTCACCATGACTGCCAAGTTTCAAGAAAAGGTTGAGGCGCGGCGAAAAAGCCCTCGCATTCAAGCGGGTTGATGCCTATCTGATCTGGAACTTGCGACGGGGATGACAATGAAAGAGCACGTGCGGCCCTTGCCCTCCTACCTTGCCAACCGCTACCATGGCTGGCGCGCCACCACTTATACGGAAAACCGCCCCTGGTATCGCCGTCTGGCCGATGCCGGTCAGCACCCGCGGGCGATGGTGATTTCCTGCTGCGACAGTCGCGTGCATGTCACCTCGATCTTCGGCGCGGACGAGGGCGAATTCTTCATTCACCGCAACATCGCCAATCTGGTGCCGCCCTACAACCCGGACGGCGATCACCACGGCACCTCGGCCGCGATCGAATATGCGGTGCGCAATCTGAAGGTGGCGCATGTGATCGTGCTCGGCCATTCGCAATGCGGCGGCGTCGCGGGCTGTCATGCGATGTGTTCGGGCCATGCGCCGGAGCTGGACGAGAAGACCTCGTTTGTCGGCACCTGGCTTGATCTGCTGCGGCCCGGTTTCGAACGGGTCAAGGACAAGCCCGAGGCCGAGCGGGTCACCGCGCTGGAACGGGAATCGGTGGTGATCAGCCTGGAAAACCTGCTGACCTTCCCCTTCGTGCGCGCCGCGGTCGAGGCGGGCGACATGAGCCTGCACGGGCTTTGGAACGACATCGGCGAGGGGATGCTCTGGCAGTTCAACCCGGAGAGCAAAATTTTCGAGCCGATCTGAATCAACCTTAATTCGATTCACCTCGTATTAAGGTCGATGCGCGAATCTGGGGACATGACACAGCACCGACTCGTCACCCTTCGCCTTCCGACGGACCTGATCGCCAAGATCGAGGCCGCCGCCCGCCTGCAGGAGGAAACCCCTGCAGAGCTGATCCGACGCTCGCTTTGCGACGCGCTGCGCGAAGCCCCGAGCGTCGTGCAAAAAAACGAGATGGCGGTGATCACCGCCGCCTTCGACAAGGCGCAGGGCTGGCTTGATTTGCAAGCCAAGCTGCGCAAGGCCGGCTTCGTGCTGCGGCTCGAGGACGAACGGCTGGGACTGCACGAATGGCCTTCGGACCGGTTCGTGCTCTGGATAGAAGAGATCGGCCATTCGCTGACCGATCTGATGCTGCAATACCGCGCCCCCTTCCCCGGCGCGCTGACCCGACGGGCGGGGCTTGCCCCGCGCGAGGTCGGTGTGACCGGCAGGGGACGACACTCGGGGCGGGCCGCCTGAAGGCGACCCCGCTGCACCGCCAGAATGGCGGCGTGATCCGGCCCCCCGCATGCGGGGCCAGCCCTGACCGGCGGCAGAACGCCCCCGGTCAGGGTTTTTCTTTGCCGCTTTCGCCCGATGATCGGCGGGCGGCGTCCTGTCGCCCGCGGGCGATCTGTCGGAACACCAGCCCCACCGCGGCGGCCCAAAGCCCGGCGATCAGCGCCAGTTCCAGGGCCGAGGGCGCCCTGTCGGTCCATTGCAACACGGCATAGACCCCGGTGCCGATCAGCAGGCCCTTGAGGATCTCCATCCGAAGATCTCCCCGCGCCCGGGGCTCACTGCAACACCTGATCGGCGGGCCAGCGCATCTTCGTCTCAAGCCGGATCGCCTGCGTCGCGCCCGCCGCCAGATCGAATTCCCAAGCCAGAACGCCGCGCATGTCGTCGTAGTCGGTCGTGGTCGCGGGCGGCGTCGCGCTATGGCTGATCTGCAGATCCTCCTGCTCGGCATAGGGCACGCGGTCGATCACCCGTAGCGCCCAGGGCTTGCCGGTCAGGTTCTCGACCGTGATCTCGGCGGTCTCGGTGCGCTCGTTCGACTTGGTGATCAGGCCGCGGTCGCCCTCGTTCGCCTGCGGGATCACCCGCTTCAGCCGCAGCCCGTCGATCGCGCCAAAGCCCAGCCGCAGGGTGTCGCCCGCCGCCACCAGCGGCAGATCGGCCGCCCCCACCACCGCGCCATCAAGCCAGAGCACCGCCGGGCCGGGCAGGATCGGCTCTGCCCCCGCAGTCTGCCCCTCGACGACCCGATAGGCGGTCTCGTCGAACATCGGCACCGCCTCGGCCAGCAGCTTGACCGGCAGCTCGATCCGGTCGAGCTTCAGGCGCAGGTTTTCCACCCCGTCGCGGATATCGACCGCGGCCGGATAGGTGTAAGTCACGGTTTCGCCTTGCAGTTCCATCGCCATCCGGCCCGCCGCCGGGGCCGCCTCCATCACCGGGGCGGCCGCATAGCTGTCCATCGCCGCTTTCGGCGCGGCCATCCCCCCCATCGGCGGCGCGGGCGGGCCGATCCGGCGCAGATCCGACCACATCTCCGACGGGTCGGTGCGGTCCGAAGGCCGCGCCGTCGACAGCACCAGCGCCACCCCACGCCAATCCTCGCCCGAGGCCTGATGCACCGAGACGAAACGATCCAGCGCGAGGCTGCCCGCGGCACTGTCCAGCCGGGCGTCATAGCTGGGCGCCCAGCCCGCCTCGGCCACAAAGGTCGTCACCGTGACCCTGCCCGCCCCCGACACCGTCAGCAGCAGGGAATCGCTGTCCTTCGCCGGGTTTTGCAGCGCCGCCAGCGCCTGTTTCGCCCGCGCCACCGCCTCTTTCGCCGGTTTCAGCGCCGCTTCCGCCGCGCGCAGCTCGGCCCGGGCCGCGATCCGGGCCTGTTCGGCCGCCAGAACCCCCGCGGAAACCGTCCGCGCCAGCGCCGTCACCTTGTCGGGCGGCGTGTTCGAGGTGTCGAGCGCGGTGAAGAAATCGGCCTCGGCCTCGGCCGCGGTGATCCTGGCACGCAGCGCGGCCAGCTTGTCCTGCTGCGCGGCCAAATCGGCGCGCGCGGCCTCAAGCGCGGCGCGGGCGGCGCGGACCTCGGCCGAAGGCGCGCGGTCTGTGGCGGGTTCACGATCCGCCATCAGCGTCACCGCACCGATCTCCACCCCCTCCCCCGTCACGCGCAGGCTGGCGGGATCGGTGCCGTCGGGCAGATCGGGCACCAGCACCTCGGTCACGCCCGCGGGCACGGTGACGGCGCGCGTCACCTGCGCCCCTTCGGGGAAAAGCGTGACTGTCGAAAGGGTTGCCGGAATTTCGGCAGGCGCGGCGAACAGCGCCGCAGGGGCACAGGCCAGACAAAGGCTGGCGAAAAGCGGCAGACGGGGCATGGGTTCCTCCCGGAAAAGATGCTCCAGCGTCCCTTGGGTCGCGCCCAAAAGCAAGAGGGCGCCCCGGGGGACGCCCTCACGTTTCAGCGGGTGGCCCGTGATCAGCCTTTTTTCAGGCAGCGCTGGCCCAGCACTTCGGCGATCTGCACCGCGTTCAGCGCCGCGCCCTTGCGCAGGTTGTCCGAGACGCACCACAGGTTCAGCCCGTTCTCGATCGTGCTGTCTTGCCGGATGCGCGAGATATAGGTGGCATATTCGCCGACGCATTCGACCGGCGTGATGTAGCCACCGGCTTCGCGCTTGTCGACAACGAGCACGCCCGGCGCCTCGCGCAGGATCTCGGTCGCCTCTTCCCAGTCGAGGAAGTCTTCGAACTCGATGTTGATCGATTCCGAATGGCCGACGAAGACCGGCACGCGCACGCAGGTGGCGGTCACCTTGATCTTCGGATCCAGGATCTTCTTCGTCTCGGCGACCATCTTCCATTCTTCCTTGGTATCACCGGAATCAAGGAAAACGTCGATATGCGGGATCACGTTGAAGGCGATCTGCTTCGGATAGACCTTGGGCGCGACTTCCTGACCGGGGACATACATGCCCTTGGTCTGGTTCCACAGCTCGTCCATCGCTTCCTTGCCGGTGCCCGACACGGATTGATAGGTCGAGACCACGACGCGCTTGATCTTGGCGCGGTCATGCAGCGGCTTGAGCGCCACCACCATCTGCGCGGTCGAGCAGTTCGGGTTCGCGATGATCATCTTGTTGGTGTAGCGCACGACGTCATGGGCGTTCACCTCCGGCACGATCAGCGGGATCTCCGGGTCGTAACGGTAGAGCGAGGAGTTGTCGATCACCACGCAGCCCTGCGAGGCGGCTTTCGGCGCATAGACTTTCGTCGCGTCCGAGCCGATCGCGAAGAGCGCGATGTCCCAGCCGGTGAAGTCGAACGTGTCCAGATCCTGGGTCTTCAGAGTTCGGTCGCCAAAGCTGACTTCGGTGCCAAGCGACTTGCGCGACGCCAGCGCCGCGATTTCGTCCACCGGAAACTCGCGCTCGGCGAGAATGTTCAGCATTTCCTTGCCAACGTTGCCCGTGGCTCCGACGACGACGACCTTGTAGCCCATTCGGACCTCCTTCTCGAAAGAACGACCCCGGCTAGCGGAAACGGGGGGGTTTGGAAAGGGGTTCGGGAAGTTTTCGGGAAAGTGGTGCCGAAACACCCGCCCGGCTCACGCCGGGCGCGCGCGGGAAAACAGATAGACGGCGAGCCCCGCCACCACCGGGATCAGGAAGAACAGGAACAGCATCCGGTAAGCCGCGACCGGATCGCCCGCGCTTGAGGCCGCAGCAAAGACCGGACGCGAGAGGAACAGCCCGATCCCCGCCCCGGCGATGGAAAAAAGGTTCAGAAGCGTCACCCCCCGGCCCACCAGATGCGGCGGCAGGAAGGCCCGGCCATGCGCCATCAAGACCGGAAAGGAGGCGCCGAAAAACCCGACGGCAGCCAGAAGCGCGGTCGCCTGCCACAGCCCCGCATCGGGCGCGAGGGCCAGCGCGGCAAGGGCCAGACACAGCACCAGATTGCCTGCGATCGCCACCCGCTTGTGGCTGCCCAAAAGCCGATCCGCCGGACCATAGGCGAAATTGCCCAGCACCATCGCCACCCCCATCACCAGCGTCACCGTGCCAATCAGGCCCGCATCGGCGTCATGCAACGCGCTCAGCCAGGGCCCCGCCCAAAGGCCCCGGATCGCCGCGGCGGCGGTGTAATTGGCAAAGATCAAGGGCAGGATCAGCCAGAAGCCGGGAAGGCGCAGGATGTCGAAGACAGTGCCCTTTTGGCCCTTTTGCACGATCCGCTCGGGGTCGCGGGTAAAGATCAGGATCGCCAGCGCCACCAGCAGCGTCACCCCGGTCAGCCCCCACAGCGTGGCCCTCCAGCCAAAGGCGTCAATCGCCGCGGCGAGCGGCGCCGCGCCTGCCAGATTGCCCAGACTGCCGACGCCGATCACCGCCGCGGCCAGGGTGCCGAAGATCGCGGGGGAAAAACTGCGCGCAAAGATGTAGTAAGATCCCATCAGAACGGGCGAGCAACCGATGCCGATCAGCACCATCGCCAGATGGATGCCCCAGGGCCCGGTGGCCAGCGCGAAGGCCGCCGCGCCCCCGCCCCCGCCCAGCGCCAGCAACCAGCCCACGGTATGGCGCGGCCCGATCCGGTCGAGCGCCTCGCCCACCGGGATCTGCATCAGCGCGAAGGCCAGATACCAAAGCCCGAGCGAGACGGCCAGATCCTCGGCCGTCGCGCCCAGTTCCGTCTTCAGAACCGGCGTCAGCACCGCAAGGCAGGCGCGATAGAACTGGCTGAGCACATAGCCCGCCACAAGAAACGCAATCGACAGTCGCATGATCCCTCCCCGGAGCCGGGCCAAGCTGCCTTGGGCCGGAGGCAAACACAAGGGGGGCCGCGCCCCGAAACGGCAAGCCTGGGGCCTTTGCGGCGCGCGGCCCGCAAGCTTGCGGGCGCCCTGCGGCTGACCTATAGCTCACGCCATTCTTGCCGCGCCGGGGGCCGATCCTTGTTCGATTACACCGTTCTGCACTGGTCGACCTTTCTGACCGCCGCCGCGCTTTTGAACCTGTCGCCCGGCCCGGACATGGCCTTCATCCTCGGGCAGACCCTGCGCGGCGGCCGCAAGGCGGGTTTCGCGGCGATGTCGGGGATCTGGACCGGCGCTCTGGGCCATGCACTGTTGGCCGCGGCCGGGCTTTCGGCGATCCTCGCCTCTTCGGCGCTGGCCTTCGGACTGGTGAAATGGGTCGGGGCGGCCTATCTGATCTGGCTCGGCCTCGGGGCCCTGCGCGCGCCCGGCGGCGCCTTCCTGTCCGAGCCGCCGGAGGGCGCCCGCCCCGGCCTGCAAGTCTGGCGGCAGATCTGGCGGCAGGGGGTGTTCGTGTCGCTCCTCAATCCCAAGGTCGCGATCTTTTTCCTGGCTTTCCTGCCGCAATTTGTCGTTGCCGGGGCGGGCCCGGTCTGGGCACAGCTTTTCCTGCATGGGTTTCTGGTCATCGCCGTTGCGGCGCTGATCGAGCCGCCGCTGGTCCTGATCGCCGAGACGGTGACGCGCGGGCTTCGCCGACGCCCCGGGTTCGGGCTGTGGCTGGACCGCGCCCTTGGCACGCTGCTCGTCGGCCTCGGGGTCGGATTGGCGTTTCAGCAGCGCTGATCCGGCGCGGCCCCGATCACCCGGGAACCGCGATGTGTATTGCCCCACTGAATTTCTACTCATGCTACAAAGGAGAACGTGGCAATGAGTATGACGATGGACGACAGCATCAAACGTTGGACGGCAAAGCGGAAAACCGCCTTGGTGATCGAGATCATTCAGGGCACTTGTGAGGGACCGTGGCGCCAGTGGCGCCGCGTAAGCCCGAACAAGGACGGTGGCGGAGGCGAGCCGGTCGTTTGACCTGACGCCTTCCGAGATCGAGGGCTGGGTCGAGGACGCGAAGCGGGGCATGGAGAATTCCTTGCGCGCCAACCCGCTCGATATTCGCGAGCAATACGAAAAGCAGCTCA
>NZ_QKZO01000012.1 GCF_003254295.1 Rhodobacter capsulatus | reverse complement strand
GGTGCCTGTTCCCCGCCCACGCGGGGATGAACCGCCTTAGTATGCAGCGGGGCGCGGTTAAAAGTGCTGTTCCCCGCCCACGCGGGGATGAACCGCCTTGAAGGAAGGGCGCCCCGAGGTCGATTTCCTGTTCCCCGCCCACGCGGGGATGAACCGACCATCGCGAATGTGGCCCCCCTGCGCAACGTCTGTTCGCCGCGTCGCGGATGCCTTTCAGCTCGGCCGCCTGCGCCGTCACCTGCGCCTGCAGCGCGATCAGCGTGTCCTTGCCCGAGACCGCCAGGCGCGCGGCGGCGATCAGCGCATCCCGGTTGCCATCGACGCCGAGGATCGTGCCCAGCTCGGACTGCAGGGCCACATCCTCTTCCGGCTTGCCCTTCGCCCCGGTCATGGCTTCGACCGCGGCGATGATTTCGTCGAGCGTCGCGGTTTCGGCCAGGCCGAGCGCGCGCGCCAGTTTCGTCAGATCCATGTCGGACTCCGAGTTGAGCGCGACGAGGCCGCGCAGGTTGGGGTAATTGACCAGGGACGCCCGCGCGATCCGGCGCACCGTGCCATCGGCGGCGTGGATGATGACGGGCGAGATCCCGCGATACGCGCGCTCGGCCAGCAGCGCGACACCCGCAGGGTTCCATTCGACCTGCCCCCAGACGCCGTCAGGGCGGGCTTCCATGGCGACAATGTGCCCGCGCGCAGGCGACGGCAGCCCGAGAGGGGCAGCCAGATCGGCAGAGTGGTTTTCGTCGATGATCAGCCCGCCAGCGTCGCGGGCATCGGCCTGCAGAGACGCCGCGATGATCGCGGCCGGGTCGGTGACCCGATAGGGGCCGCGACCGTCATGGGTGAGGATCGTGCCACCGGCCGAGGGCAACAGATGCACCCACTCGGGCGCATCCCCTTCGGGGAGCGGCTGGGCAGCGCAGAGCGCAAGGGAGGTGGAGGGTTTGTGCGTCATGCCGACACAATGGCGGCAAAGACCGGGCCGAATAATCCGCAACACCTTGCGGGGTGGTCAGATCAAGCCTGTCCCGCGCAGCCTGCGCGGGCAATGGGGGGGCTGTCAATCGCCAGAAAACGCGCCGCTGAGCCAGTCGCGGGTTTCGGCGAGGATGTTTTCCTTGTCCTCGTCCGAGAGGCCGAGATAGGGCCGCGCCGGGATGTCTCCCCAAAGGTGCGGCCACTGCTCCTTCGTCCCGCCGAACTGCATCATCGCGGCATAGACGCGATCCGAGCCGATTTGGACATAATCCGCACCGGCCGCGGAGAAGATCTGGCTGTTGAGGCTGCCGGAGGTGCCAAAGAGCGGCCGACTGTCCGTCTTGCGCGCCAATGTCGCCGCTGAATTCGGTGTCCAGGCGGTCCCATCAGGATCCGTGCCTGCAGGAAATCGCGCCTTGGTCGAGGCCACCAGCAGCTCGCCGAGGTCGCTCATGAACGTGGTCATGTCGCCCAGCTGATCCTGCAGCCGGTCGATGCCAGCCAGGATCTTGCCATCGCGGAATTCGATGGTGATCACGACAGTGCGCCGTCGGGCAGAGGATCGGCTTCGGGGGGCGGATATTTCGCCAGCTCGCCTTCCAGCGTCCAGCCGATCGCCATCAGTTGCCACGCCATGGACTTGGGCACATGCATCGGATCGGGAGCGGGGTAGCTTTGCTGCCAGGCAAAATGCGCGGGTTCATCCGGATGGGCAGACAGGTCATTCAGGACTGACCGGACGTAGGCCTCGTGAGCCGGATCGACAACCAACCCGTCGATTGTCCCCGTTGCGAAGTCGATGTCAAACTCGATCCGTCCCGCGCCGCGCGGGTGGTCATGAACAGCGATGACGCGCGTCTTCGACATCTGGACCTCACACCTTCCAATAGAAAAGCACGCCAAGCGCCATTTCAAGCATCTCGGGATCGCCTTTCGTCAAATCTCGCAGCATCCGGACCGATTTTATATCGGACCCCAGAACCGGTTGCAGGGCCATCGTCAGCATTTCGAGGGCCGGTTTTGGTTTGGCGAAGGCATATTCGCGCCCTTGATAGGCGGTGTAATAGTGGTCTTTTCGCGCCCACTCGCCCTTGCGGATCTGTATCAGCGGCTCTCCTTTGGTGCGTTGCCGGTGCAGATCCTGGAACAGCGCATCAAGGTCGGGAAGTCGTGCCTGCAGATGGTGCAGATATTCGTGCACCGCCGTACTCGACTCCGAGGTGGTGATTTGCGGCGGGTTGCCAGGCAGGTATCCGCCGCGCTTGGTTTCGGAGACATGCACTTTCAGGGGGATCGCATTTGCCGCCTGCACCCAGTCCGACGGCATGACATCGGCAACAGACTGCATCACCTCCTTGGCCTGCTTGCGCGATCCGGGGACAAGGGCGATGGGGGCCTCTCCGACCGGGCGCAGCTTTCGCAGCTCGGCACGCACCGCATCCTGCAGCGCCATCGCCGCGCCCGTCAGGTCACCCGCCTGTTCAGCGGCGGCCAGATCGGTGGCCTGCGTGCGCAGTCGGGCCAGCACCTCCTTGCCGCGTGCAATCGCATCCTCGGGCGATTTCGGGCTTTGCGCTGCAGGATCTTCGGCGGGCGGCACGACCGATCTGACGCTGTCCTTGAAGTCTTTCGCGATCGGCGGCGGCAGCGTGGCGGCCTTCTTGTCGACGATCCCCGCCAGGTCCCGCGCGACCGACGCTCCGGGCGCATAGTCCCACCCTTTGTCGATCCCTTTCGGCGCGCCCGTCCGCGGATCGATCGCATCCCATCCGGCGGGCAGGGCCTTGTCCGGATCACCGCCGCGCCGCCGGGCGGCTTCCGGGGATCTGGCCCCCGACAAGTAGCACGTGCAGCCCCAGCCGTTGATGGGGGCATGGGTCAGCCAGAACGGGTGATCGCGCGGCAACACCAGACCGTGCCAGGCAAGATGCTCCTGCCGTGGCTCCATGGAGTTGCCATGATTATAGATGAGGTAGGGCATCGACATCATCCAGACACCGTCGCCGTGGCTAGACGTCGCCTTGCGCACAAGGCCCAGGATTCCCACCGGGTCCTCGAACATCTGTCCCCACCAGGCGCGCCCACGCACCACACCGTCACCGCGATCGACCGGCTCCATCCTCCCGGGATTGACGATCTCGATGCCGATCGAGAATGCGTTGCATCCTTCCCGGCTGTGGTAGATCGAGGCCCCGGCATGAGTGGCCCGACGGTGCGTGGGCACCAGCTGCGTGATCGTGCCGTCGGTTTCGACGACAAAATGCACGCTGACGCCTGCGGTGTTTTTCGAGGCGAGATAGGCCGCCGAACTGCCCTTGGTCAGCGGTCCTGCGGTGTCGTGCAAAACCACGATCGTCGGCACGATCACGGGGCCGATATTGGCCGCGGCCCGGTACTCGACACCGTCAAGCTTGTGCGCCCTGATACGCATGGATGATCCCCACAAAACATGGGGCCACGCGCCTCAGTTTCGTTATCGGGCGGCGGGGCGGTCAAAACATCCGCAAGACCCTGCGGGGTCAGATCAGGGGGAGCTGTCGGGGATCTGCAGACTTCGCCTTGCGCAGGCCGCGCCAGAGCTTTTTGGCCCGCCAGGCGCGGACGGTGACGTCGGTCACGTGCAATCTGCGGGCAATTTCGGCATCCGTCAAACCCTGATTGGACCAGACGGCGGCGATCCATTCCTTGGCCAGCGGCACCCGCCGCGGCAGATGCTCGGCGGTCCGGGCGATCTCGGCCGCGCGCTCGATGCCGAATTCCTCGGCCATCGCCTTGTCCCGGTTCGACGGAAAAATGAGGGTGGTTCCCAACATACGCGGCTGATCGCGCAAAAGCTTCAAGGCGGGTGCGGGCGTTGCAGCCTTTCGAGGCCGTTGCCGAGGCCGCCCTAGCAGAGTGGGTGCGCAGCAACGACGACGCGCCGACGCCCGCCGCCATTGTCCAGCTGATCGCGGCGCGGCGCCAACCGACCAAGATGCGCTCGATCGCGGAGCTGGTGGCTGTGCAGCATGGCGTGACGTTCGCCGAACTGGTCGGGCCGATGAAGCCGCCGCATCTGGTGGCCGCGCGCCGGGATGCGGTGGGCCGGATGATGGCAGAGGGTTTTTCGACTGCGCAGATCGGGCGCACGTTGAATCGCGACGCCCGCTCGATCCGCCAGGCGAAGCCGATCGAGCGGGCGTTCCGCGATATCGCCGATCGTCTGACGCGGCATCCCGCCTTTGCCGGGGCCTATGTCGGCAACAAACCCACGGCGAAGCCCGAAAACTATGGGTCGCGCGCAATCCCGCTGGCTGATTTTCTGGCGATCACCGCGCGGGAGATCGCGGAACACAATGCTCGGCCGGGGCGGTTTGCTCTTGCTCATGTGGGCGTGAACTTCAGCTGATCGGTGATCGAAAACGAGATGTCGTAGACGAAGGCGCCTGCGACGGCGCGGCTCAGGGCGCAGCCGCGGAAGGCCATCGCGCCGACGCGGCCGCCCCGGTCCCACCCCGCCAAAGCGGCGATGATGGCGGCGATCACCTTCCGCGCGCCGTCGGGCGGTGGTTCAACTACCGGCCCGGGCAATTCCTGACGCTGGATCTGCCGGTGCCGGGCCAGCCGGTCTGCCGGACCTATACGATCTCGTCTTCGCCCTCGCGGCCCGGGTGCCGGGGGTGCAGCTGCGCTTCACGGTCGAGGAGGTCGAGCCTTTCAGCGTCTGGCACGGCTTTCGCGGGCTTTGAACCAGATCATGCTGGGGCTGATGGCGCCCGATTATCTGGAGCGCGAGGTGTTCTGCCGCGGCCCCGAGCCCTTCATGCGCGGGGTGAAGGAGAGCCTTGCGGCGCTGGGCTTTGACCTGACGCGCTATCATCAGGAAAGCTTCGGCCCGCCCGAAACCGCGCCTGCGCCGGAGGTGGAGGCGCCCGAGATCCGCTTCACCGCCTCGGGCGTCAGCACCGCTTGCGCGCCGGGGGAAACCGTGCTGGCGGCGGCGAAACGGGCGGGGCTGAACATTCCCTCGGGGTGCAATTTCGGCCTGTGCGGCACCTGCAAGGTGCGCAAGACCGCGGGCGGGGTGCAGATGCTGCACAACGGCGGCATTTCCGAAGACGACATCGCCGCGGGCTGTATCCTCGCCTGCGGTTCGCGTCCCTTGGGCAAGGTGGCGGTCGAGATCTGACCGCCCCCCCCCCGTCAACCGGCCGTCGGCAGCACGCTTTGGGCGATCGAGGCATCGAGCGCCTCGAAAGCCGCAAGGCCCAGTGTCGCGTAAAGCTCTGCCCGGGTCTGCATCTCGGGCAGCATCGCGGTGGTGGCGCCGTCGCGGGCAAGCGCGGTGTAAAGCCGCTCCTGCGCGCGGTTCGCCACCCGCAAGGACGACACCGGCCAGATCACCATCTGATAGCCCAGCTCCTCGAACTCGGCCGCGGTCAAGGCCGGGGTGCGGCCGAATTCGGTCATGTTCGCCAGAAGCTTGACCCCGGGCAGCCGGGCGCGGAAGGTGCGGAACATCTCGACCGAGGTCAGCGCCTCGGGGAAGATCGCATCGGCGCCCGCCTCGACATAAAGCTTCGCCCGCGCCACCGCCCCCTCGATCCCCTCGGCGGCGGCCGCATCGGTGCGCGCGATCACCACCAGATGCCGCCGCGCCCGCACCGCCGCCGCGACCTTCGCCGCCATCTCGGCCGGGCTTGCCAGTTTCTTGTCGTTCAGATGGCCGCATTTCTTCGGCAAAAGCTGGTCTTCCAGATGCACCGCCGCCGCCCCGGCCTCCTCGAAGACCCGGACCATGTGCATCACGTTCAGCGCCTCGCCATAGCCGGTGTCGCCATCGACCAAGAGCGGCAGGCCCGAGGCGCGGGCGATCTGGCGGATGAAAAAGGCGACCTCGTCCACCGTCAGGATGCCGAGGTCCGGCAGCCCCATCGAGGCCGACATCGCCGCCCCCGACAGATAAAGCGCCTGAAACCCCGCGGCCTTGGCTTGCAGCGCCGCCATGCCGTTATGCGCGCCGGGCAGGCGCAGGATGCCGGGCCGGGCCAGGGCGGCGCGAAACCGCGCCCCCGCCGGGGCCTCGGGATGATCGGAACCGATCAGATAGGGCATGTCTCACTCCGTCCGGTTGGGCGCCGCCAAAAGGCCGCCGCGGGCTTCAAGGGGCAGGAAGGCCCGGGTTTCGGGGCCGGTGTAATGCGCCGAGGGGCGGATGATCTTGCCGTCCAGCCGTTGCTCGATCACATGCGCCCCCCAGCCCGCGCTGCGGGCGATGACGAAGATCGGCGTGAAGAGCATCGTCGGCACCCCGAGCTGATGATAGGAGACCGCCGAATACCAGTCGAGGTTCGGAAACATCGCCTTCGTCTCGGCCATCACCTGTTCGATCCGCTCGGCGATGTCGAACATCCGCAGCGCGCCGTGATGCAGCGCCAGCCGCCGCGCCACCTGCTTGATCACCACATTGCGCGGATCGGCGATCGTATAGACCGGATGACCAAAGCCGATGATCACCTCTTTCGCGGCCACCCTTGCGCGGATATCGGCCTCGGCCGCGTCGGGGGTGGCATAGCGCTTCTGGATCTCGAAGGCCTGCTCGTTCGCGCCGCCGTGTTTCGGCCCGCGCAGCGCGCCGATGGCGCCCGCGATGCAGGAATAAAGATCCGAACCCGTCCCCGCGATGGTGCGCGCGGTGAAGGTCGAGGCGTTGAATTCATGCTCGGCGTAAAGGTTGAGCGTGGTGTGCAGCGCCCGCACCGCTTCCTCGCCCGCCGGGCGGCCATGCAGCAGATGCAGGAAATGCCCGGCGATGCTGTCGTCCTCGGTCTCCACCTCGATGCGGCGACCGTTCTGCGCGAAGTGATACCAGTAGAGCAGCATCGAGCCCTGCACCGCAATCAGCCGGTCGGCAATGTCGCGCGCGCCCGGGGTGTTGTGATCCGTTGCCTCGGGCAGCACGCAGCCGAGCGCCGAGACACCCGAGCGCAGCACATCCATCGGATGCGCGGCGGCCGGGATCGCCTCGAGCGTCTGGCGCACCGCAAGCGGCAGCCCGCGCAACGCCCGCAGCTTGGTGCGATAGCTGGCCAGTTCCGCCAGCGTCGGCAGGCTGCCATGGATCAGCAGATGCGCCACCTCCTCGAACTCGCAGGCCTCGGCGATGTCGAGAATGTCGAAGCCGCGATAGTGCAGGTCATTGCCGGACTGGCCGACGCTGCACAGCGCGGTATTGCCCGCCACAACCCCCGAAAGGGCCACGGATTTCTTCGGTTTCATGATCGAACCGGACATGGTTTCCCCCTCATTCCCAATCGAAGATGCCGCGCGGGCGCGGCGCGCCCAACCGGTCGGCCGCCACGGTGAAATTCAACAGACCGAGCCCGTCGGCGGGCAGATCGGCCAGGTTTTCCGCCGCCTCCAGAAAGCGGGTCTGTTCCGCGCTGCTCAGGATGCCGTCGGACAGGGTCAGGAACTTGCGCACGTAATTCTCGCGCCGGAACGGCCGCGCGCCGTCGGGGTGGGCATCGGCCAGCGCCAGCTCGTCGAAGATCTGCCGCCCGTCTTTCAGCCGCACCACGACGCGGCCGCCAAAGGCCTTTTGCTTCGGGTCGCGGGCATGATAGCGGCGCGTCCAGTCCGGGTCTTCGACGGTCGAGATCTTGTGCCAGAGCGCGACCGTCTCGGGCCGGTGCGCGCGTTCGGGGGCATAGCTGCGGACATGGTGCCAGCCGCCATCCTCCAGCGCGACGGCAAAGATATACATGATCGAATGATCCAGCGTCTCGCGGCTGGCATCGGGGTCCATCTTTTGCGGATCATTGGCACCGGTGCCGATCACGTGGTGGGTGTGATGCGAGGTGTGGATCACGATGCTTTCGACCTGCGTCAGATCGCCGATCTGCGGCCCAAGGCGGCGGGCAAGGTCGATCAGCGCCTGGCTTTGATATTCCGCCGAATATTCCTTGGTGTAAGTGTCAAGGATCGCCCGTTTCGGCTCGCCGTGACCGGGCAGGCGGACGGTGTAACGCGCCTCGGGGCCCGACAGCATCCAGGCGATGAAACCGTCCTCGCCCTCCCAGGCGGGGCTGGGCGCGCCCTCGCCGCGCAGCGCGCGGTCCACCGCCTCGATCGCCATCTTGCCCGCAAAGGCCGGGGCAAAGGCCTTCCAGCTGGAAATCTCGCCCTTGCGGCTTTGCCGTGTCGTGGTCGTCACATGCAGCGCCTGTTGCACCGCCTGATAGATCACCTCGGCGGGCAGGGACAGCAGCGTGCCGATCCCCGCCGCCGCCGAGGGCCCGAGATGGGCGATATGGTCGATCTTGTGCTCATGCAGGCAGATCCCGCGCACCAGCTCGACCTGGATTTCATAGCCCGTGGCGATCCCCCGGATCAGCTCGGCGCCCGAACGCCCGGTGTGCTGCGCCACCGCCAGGATCGGCGGGATGTTGTCGCCCGGATGGCTGTAATCGGCGGCCAGGAACGTGTCGTGGAAATCCAGTTCCCGCACCGCCGTGCCATTCGCCCAGGCCGCCCATTCCGGCGACACCCGGGTGTCGTCCGCCATCCCGAAGACGGTGGCGCCGCGCCGCATCGGGTGGCAAAGTGCCTGCGCCCGGGCCGAGGCGACGGGGCGGCGCCCGACCGAGGCGGCGGCGACGGCGGCATTGTCGATGACGCGGTTGATGATCATCTCGGTCACCTCGGGCAGCACCGGCACCGGGTCTGCGGCCACTTCGGCGATCTTCCAGGCCAGCTGGTCGGCGCGCGGCAGGATCTCGGCCGAGCGGTAGCTGCGCAGGTCATGGGTCTTCATCGGGTCTTTCCTTGTCTTTGTCTTGTCGTCAGATTGCGGAAGAAAGCGGGCGGGGACGGCCGTCGGCATCGACGGCGACCATCACGAATTTCCCGTCGAGCGCGGGGCGGGGGGCGCCGGCGCCGATCGGCTGGGCGATGCCCCGCACCGCCACGGTCATCGAGCTGCGCCCCTCGCGCAGGATCTCGGCGCGCAGCTCGAGCATCTCGCCGACCCGGATCGGGGTGGCGAAATCCACCCGTTCCGACCGCGCCATCACCACCGAGCCCGCGGCGCGGCGGCAGGCGGCGACAAAGGCCGCCCGCGCCATCAGCGCCAGCGCATGGCCGCCAAACAGCGTGCCGTAATGGTTCGCCTGATCGGGAAAGATCATCTCGACCAGAACAGTCGGCGGGGCAGGGGGGAGGGACATGGGAAACCTTTGCAAGATTGGCAAAGGCAGCTTTCCTTGCTTTCGGTCTTCCGTTAAAGTATTGATAATGCGTTATATTGTGAAGACTGGCGCGGCGAATTGCGAAGGTTGCGAAGATGACGAAGACATTCATGGGGGTGCGGCTGAAACGCCTGCGCGAGGATCGCGGCCTGACGCAGGCGACCCTTGCCCGTGCTTTGGAAATTTCCCCAAGCTATCTGAACCAGATCGAGAACAACCAGCGGCCCTTGACGGTGCCGGTGCTGCTCAAGCTCAACGCCGCTTTCGGGCTGGATGTGCAGCTGTTTTCGGATGCCGACGAGGCGCGGCTGATCGCCGAGCTGCGCGGCGCGCTGGCCGATCAGGGCGCGGGGGCGAGCCTGGCCGAGGTGCGGGAGATCGCGGCGAACATGCCCGCCGTCGCGCGCACGATCGTGGCGATGCAGGCGCGGCTGCGCGATCTGTCGGAGCGCGCCGATGCCTTGGCGGGGCAGATCAGCACGCCTGCAAGCTCTACCCCCGCCGCTTTCGAGGCGGTGCGGGACTGGTTTTACGAGCGGCGCAACCATGTCCCCGATCTTGACACCGCGGCCGAGGCGGTGGGGGCGGATCTGCCCGCGGGACGGATGGCGCAGCCGCTGGCCGAACGCCTGACCACGCGGCACGGCATCCGTATTCTCCATGCCGAGGGCGGCACGCTGCGCCGGTTCGAGCCCGGGGCGGGGCTGTTGCATCTGGGCGCGCATCTGACGCCCGGCCAGCAGGCCTTTCAGATCGCGACGCAGCTGGCGCTTCTGGAACAGGGCGGGCTGATGGCGCGGCTTTGCGCGGCGACGCAGCTGGACCCCGAGGCGCAGGCGCTCTTGCGGGTGGGTCTGGCGAATTACTATGCCGGGGCGCTGATCATGCCTTACCGCGCCTTTCTGGCCGCAGCCGAGGCGCTTGCCTACGACATCGAGCTGCTCGCAAGCCGCTTCGGTGTCGGTTTCGAGACCGTTTGCCACCGGCTTTCGACCCTGCAACGCCCCGAGGCGCGCGGCGTGCCGTTCTTCTTCATCCGGGTGGACCGGGCGGGCAATATCTCGAAGCGGCAATCGGCCACCGATTTCCACTTTTCCCGCATCGGCGGGTCGTGCCCGCTGTGGAACATCTACGAGGCGTTTTCCCGCCCCGACGAGATCTTGCGGCAGGTGGCGCAGATGCCCGATGGCCGCAGCTATCTGTGGATCGCGCGGCAGGTGCGGCAGGGCGGCGGCGGCTTTGGCGCCCCGCAAAAGCGGTTTGCCGTGGCGCTGGGCTGCGATCTGGCCCATGCCGACCGGCTGGTCTATGCGCGCGGGATGAACCTGCGCGCGCCCGATCTGGCAACCAAGATCGGCCCGGGCTGCAAGCTTTGCGAGCGCGCCGATTGCCCGCAGCGCGCCTTTCCGACGCTGGGCAAGCCCCTGCGGCTGCGCCCCGAGGAAACCCGCTTCGCCCCCTATTCCGGTTCGGAGTGAGGGGCGAAGCGCTCAGGTCGCGCAAAGTTCGGTGTCGATGCAGCCCGCGGCGCGGAAGGGTTGCAGCTCGGCCATCGGCAGGCCCAGCTCGGCCAGATCGGCGCCGATCCGGTCCAGATCCTCGGGGCCCAGCAGGCGCGGATGCACTGTCGTGCGCAGCGCATAAGCGACGCCGCTTTCGCGCAACAGCCGCAGGCTTTCGTGGGCCCGCAGGCCAGACCCAGGCACGCCGGTGATGCGCGGATAATCGGCAAAGGGCGCCTTCACGTCAAAGCCCACCCAATCCAGAAGCGGCAGCACGCGGGCCAGCCGTTCGGGGTAGGGGCCCGCGCTGTGCAGCCCGGTGCGAAAGCCCATCGCCCGGATCTCGGCCAGCGCCGCGGGCAGGGCGGCCTGCAAGGTCGGCTCGCCGCCCGAGATCACCACCCCGTCCAGAAGCCCGCGGCGGCTTTCGAGAAAGGCCCGCGCCTCGGACCAGGGCAGGGTTCCCGCCCGGGCCGGGATCAGGTCGGGGTTGTGGCAATAGCGACAGGACCAGGGGCAGCCCTGGGTGAACAGAACCGCCACCAGCTCCCCCGGCCAGTCGCAGGCCGAGTGCCGCACCAGGCCCGAGAGCGCCAGCTCAGCCAAGATGCGCCCGCGCTTCGGAGAAATAGACCCGCTCGGCGGCCTCGCCCTTCTTGCCGGTGTTGAACGAGGCCATCGGCCGGTGATAGCCCATCACCCGCGTCCAGATCTCGCAGCGGGTGCGGTCGGCATCGTCAAGCACCATCGCGGTGTCCAGGTCTGTCTGTGTCAGCGGCTTGTTCATCGGTTTCTCCTTTGGGGTCAGCAGGTGCAGGCGCGTTTCTTCGCGATCAGTTCGGCATCGCATTTCGGGCAGAATTCGTGTTCGCCCGCGATGTAGCCGTGTTTCGGGCAGATCGAGAACGTGGGGGTGACGGTGATATAGGGCAGGCGGAAGTTCGTCAGCGCCCGGCGCACCAGCTTGCGGCAGGCCTCGGCCGAGGACACCCGGCTGCCCATGTAAAGATGCAGCACGGTGCCGCCGGTGTATTTCGCCTGAAGCGCTTCCTGATGCGCCAGCGCCGCGAAGGGGTCATCGGTGAAGCCCACCGGCAGCTGCGAGGAATTGGTGTAATAGGGCTGCTCGGCCGTGCCCGCCTGCAGGATGTCGGGGAAGCGCTTGCGGTCTTCGCGGGCAAAGCGATAGGTCGTGCCCTCGGCCGGGGTGGCTTCGAGGTTGTAAAGATGGCCGGTCTCTTCCTGAAACGCCACCATCTGCGCCCGCAGCCGGTCGAGCACCCGCAGCGCCAGCGCCTTGCCCGCCTCGGTGGTGATATCCTCGGCATCCGCGGTGAAATTGCGCACCATCTCGTTCAGCCCGTTCACGCCCAGCGTCGAGAAATGGTTGCGCAGCGTGCCAAGGTAGCGTTTCGTATAGGGGAAAAGCCCCGCATCGATATGACGCTGGATCACCTTGCGCTTGATTTCAAGGCTGGTGCGCGCCAGCCGCGCCAGATGGTCGAGCGCCACCATCAGCTCGCCCTCGTCGCCGCGGTGCAGATGGCCCAGCCGCGCACAGTTCAGCGTGACGACGCCCAGCGATCCGGTCTGTTCCGCCGAGCCGAAGAGCCCGTTGCCGCGCTTGAGCAGCTCGGTCAGGTCCAGCTGCAACCGGCAGCACATCGAGCGCACCATATGCGGTTGCAGCTCCGAGTTCACGAAATTCTGGAAATAGGGCAGGCCGTATTTCGCCGTCATCTCGAACAGCGCATCCGCATTCGCGCTTTCCCACGGAAAATCGGGGGTGATGTTGTAGGTGGGGATCGGGAAGGTGAAGACCCGCCCCTTGGCATCGCCCGCCGTCATCACCTCGATATAGGCGCGGTTGATCAGGTCCATCTCGGCCTGCAGATCGCCATAGGTGAAGCCCTGCTCGCGGCCCTGCACCACCGGCACCTGATCGCGCAGATCCTCGGGGCAGGTCCAGTCAAAGGTCAGGTTGGTGAAGGGCGTCTGCGTGCCCCAGCGCGAGGGGACGTTGAGGTTGTAGATGAATTCCTGCATCGCCTGACGCACCTGCGCATAGCTCAGCCCGTCAAGCCGCACATAGGGCGCCAGATAGGTGTCAAAGGACGAAAACGCCTGCGCCCCCGCCCATTCGTTTTGCAACGTGCCCAGAAAGTTGACGATCTGGCCCAGCGCGCTGGACAGATGCGCGGGCGGGGCGGATTCGATTGCGCCGGGCACGCCGTTCAGCCCCTCGTGCAGAAGCGTGCGCAGCGACCAGCCCGCGCAATAGCCCGCGAACATGTCCAGATCGTGGATATGGATGTCGCCCTCGCGATGCGCCGCGCCGACCTCGGGCGGATAGACATGGCTGAGCCAGTAATTCGCCGTCACCTTGCCCGAGATGTTCAGGATCATCCCGCCCAGCGAATAGCCCTGATTGGCATTGGCATTCACCCGCCAGTCGGAGCGTTCCAGATATTCGCTGACCGAGCGTTCGACATCGATCAGCACCCGGTTGTCCTCGCGCAGGCGGGCGTGCTGGTCGCGGTAGACCGCATAGGCGCGGGCGGTGGCGACATGGGCGGTATCGGCCAGAACCGCCTCGACGGTGTTCTGGATCGTCTCGACGTCGGGGGGGCTGGCCGGGGCCAGAAGCGCCAGCCGGTCGAGCACCGCCCGCGTCAGCCGCCCGGCCTCGGCGGCGCCGAATTCGCCGCTGGCATCGCCCGCGCGGGCCAGCGCCGCAAGGATGCGGCGGGCGTCAAAGGGCATCACCTTGCCGTTGCGGCTGCGCACGGTGGCGAAGCCCTCCGGGGCAGTCAAAGCGTCGTCGGCGATCGGCATCGTGGTCCTCGTCCTTGGGCTTTTGCAGGGACGGGAACGCGAAACGGCCCCGGCAACGGGTCCGAAAAGCGCCCCCGCACGGCCCTCCGCCAGCGGTGGTCATAACGGTTCCGGGCAGGTCTCCTGGCTTTGCGGGTCACAGCTTGGCTGGCCTTCCCGGGCCGGGGCCCAGTGGCATGATCAGCCGCGCTCGCCGCTTACAGTTGCGGGGGCAGCGCCGGAATCGCACCGGCTTCCCTCTTGGCTTGCGGGGGTGCCGCAAGACCCAGAGCGTCACGATATAGCAATCAATTGGCGCTTCCTGTCAATATGTAGCTTTCCTGTTGCGGCTGCCGCGCCCGCCGCCGCAAGTGCCCCAAGGCCCGCCCCGGCCAGTGCAGACAGGCGATTGCGCCGCCGTCACCCTGCGACCGAGTGCCGCGCAGCCGCCCTTCGGGGGCGCAAACCCGCTTTACAGCGCCGCCGGTTGCTTTCATTCTTGCGGCGATGGTGGCGCGGTCTTCGGGGCTGCGCCTGAAAAGGGAATGCGGTGCGCCCGTCCGGGCAAGGCCGCGGCTGCCCCCGCAACTGTGAGCGACGAGCAACGCCGGAAATGCCACTGGGTCACCGACCCGGGAAGGTCCGGGGGCGCGATGACCCGCAAGCCAGGAGACCTGCCATCGCAGACGTTTCGGGCGGGGTGCACCGAGGGGACGTGAAGCGAAAGGCCAAAGCCTTTGTTCGTGTCGCCAGTTTCCCGCCCCAGTTCAGGGATGCGCGCGCATGGCGGCGACAAGGGACGCGATGGAACATCTTTCGCCCGAGAGGCAGCGGCTTTTGCGGCTGGTGCTGACCGGCCGGGCGAGCGCGGCGGATCCGCCGTCGGCGGGGGCGCCGATCCGGCCCGATCTTGCGGCGCTGCCCGGCGATTTCGCTTTGAGCGGGGCGGGTGTCGCGGTCAGCGACGGCTGGCTGCACTGGATCGAGGGGCCGGGCCCGCAGCTTTGCGCCGCGATGGGGCAGATCGCCGCCGATCCGCGGCTGGCGCGGGCGCGGCTGCTCTCGGTCGGCTGGACCGACCGGCGCCGGTTTGGCCGCTGGCCCCTGCGGCAGGCCGCCCTGCATCATCACGCCGCGCAGCTGCTGTCCGGGACCTCCTGGCGGCCCGAGGCGGATCTGCTTGCGCTGGCGCAGCGTGTTTTCGACGATCTGGCGCAGGACCATGCGCTGGGGTCCTTTGCGCAATCCGACCTGTTGCGGCGGGTGCCCGATTTCGTCGAAGGGTTGCTCGATTGCGATGCCGAGCCGGTCCTGCCGGTGCTGGCGCGCGACGATCTGCAGGTGCGGGCCGGCTTCGTCGAGGCCTGCCTGCAGCGGCTCGGCCAGATGCAGGAGGCCGCGGCCCTGGGTCTGGCCGAGGTGGCCCTGGCGCAGACCCGGCTCAACAGCCTGTTGCAACGGGCGGGGCGGCCGTCGCAGCCGCTTGACCCGCGCGGGCGGGTCTGCCTGGTGCTGCCCCCGGGGGAAACCGAGATGATCGGCACGATCCTGAAGGCGGATCTGTTGCGGCTGGCGGGGCTTTCGGTGCGGGTGATCCTTGAGCCCGCGATCGAGGCCATTCTGGCCGGGCTGCGCGACGAGGCCGGGGCGGTGGTGATCGTGACCGGTCCGCGGATGCGCGACGAGGCCGCTGACGGGCGCTCTGCGCAGCTGGTTGCGCAGCTGCGTCAGGCCTTGCCCGACCGGCTGATCCTGCGCGGAGGTCTGGCCTCGGGGCCGCTTGCGGATTGCGCGGAACGGCTGGCGCTGCTGCGCCATCGCGCCGGGCTCGCGCCGGTGCAAGGCATCGACTGGGCGGCGATGGCCAGCCTTGCGACCCTGATCGACGCCGGGCCGCAAGGCGCCATGCCCGGCCTCTTCGCCTGAGCGCCGGGGCGGAACGGAGCAGAACCGGCCGCCCCGGGGTCATGGGGCGGCACGGCGTTTTCAGCCCTCCCTTCGGTTTACTCTGCCGCGAACTGGTTCATCGTATTGGCATGTCCGCCCGCCTTGAGCGCGCGTTCGCCCGCGACCATCTCCTTGAACGTGTCGCCCAGATCCGAGCCGACCTCGTGCTGGTGCTTCACCGCCGAGACGCCGCCGCGGATTTCCGCGCGCTGCACCGTGGCGACATAGGCCAGCATCTTGTCCTCGCCGAAATAGCCGCGCGAGAGTTCATCCATCGATTTCGCGGTCAGATGGAAGGTGGGCAGGGTGATCAGGTTGTGGAACACCCCCGCCCGCGTCGCGATATCGGTCTGGAAGGCCCTGAGCCAGGCATCGGCCTCGCGGCCCAGGGGCGTGTCGTCATAATCGGGCTTCATCAGCTCGGGGCCGTTCGGATAGGCGTCCTCGGTGATCGTGCCCTCGGCCAGCCATTGCGCGCGCACCTGCTTGCGCAGGTTCAGCGTCCAGTTGAAGCTGGGCGAGTTGTTGTAGGTCAGCTTCGCATCGGGCACGACCTTGCGGATCTCGGCCACCATCCCGGCGATTTCATCGACATTCGGCGTGTCGGTCTCGATCCACAAAAGATCGGCGCCGCCCAGCGTCAGCGAGGCGATGCAATCTTCCACCACCCGCGCGCGGCCGGTGCCGGGGCGGAACGGGAAGAGCCCGTTCGGCAGCCGCTGCGGCTTGACGAAAGCGCCGTCGCGATAAAGCGCCAATTCGCCCTCGCGGATCGGATTTTCGGCGCTGATCGGCTCGGTCGCCAGCCATTTGATGTAGTCCGAGGCCAGATCGCCCGGGCGCTGCGACACCGGCACCTTCTGCGTCAGACCGGCGCCAAGGCTGTCGGTGCGGGCGACGATCACCCCATCCTCCACCCCCAGCTCCTCGAAGGCCAGCCGACAGGCGCGCAGCTTTTCGATGAAATCCTCGCGCGGGACCGTCACCTTGCCGTCCTGATGGCCGCATTGCTTGGCATCCGAGACCTGGTTTTCGATCTGCAGACAGCAGGCACCGGCCTTGATCAGCTCTTTCGCCAGCAGATAGGTCGCATGTTCGTTGCCAAAGCCCGCGTCGATATCGGCGATGATCGGCACGACATGGGTTTCGAACCCGTCGATCGCCGCGATCGCCGCCTGCCGCTCGGTCTCGGTCTTCGCGGCTTTCAGCGCCTTGAAGAGATCGTTCATCGCCACCTCGTCGGCCTGCCGCAGCGAGGTGTAGATCTCCGCGATCAGATCGGCGACGGCGGTCTTTTCATGCATCGACTGGTCGGGCAGATGGCCCCAGCGGTTGCGCAGACCGGCGACCATCCAGCCCGACAGATAGACATAGGTCCCCCGCGCGGTGCCGCGCAGCCGCTTGACCGCCTTGATCATCTGCTGGGCGTGAAAGCCCGACCAGCAGCCGAGACTTTGGGTGAATTTCGTCGGATCGGCATCATAGGCCGCCATGTCGGCGCGCATCACCCCGGCCATCGCCCGCGCGATGTCGAGATGGGTGTCCCAGGTGTTTTGCAGCCGCAGCTGCACGATGTCATCGACCGCCACGCCACCCGGCGTGACCCCGCAGGGGTAGCGGGACAGGATAGCGGAGCGGATTTCCGAAAAAGTCTGTCTTTTCGTCATGATGTTTCCTTTCGACGGGCTCTGCCCGGGGTTTGGGGGAAGCGGGAAAAGGTTGCGCCGAGGGTCTCAGGCAAGCTTCGGGGATCGGTCCGCCAAAGGGCGAAAAAAGCGGGATCGGGTCCATCAGTCGAGCGCGTTCAAAACCGCATAGGCGGCGGTGGTCAGGAAATCGGGCAGGGCTTCGGCGGTCACGGCTTCGAGCAGCAGCCGCGCGGCGGTGGCATAATGGCCGCGGTGGAAGGCGTTCGCGCCGATCCGCTCCAGCACCGTGGCGATCTCCTGCTGCACCAGTTCGCCCAGCCAGTCAGAACTCACCCCCCGGCTGCCGCCCGCCGCAAGCGCCACCGACACGCCATGATGGCGCCATTGCCACAGCTGCGCGCGGCAGATCTCGGCCGTGGCCGCATCCTCCATCAGGTTGCGGATCGGCACCGCGCCGCGCCCCGAAAGCCAGGCCGCCAGATAATCAAGCGCCACCGAGATATTGGTGCGCAGACCCTCTTCGGTCACCCGGCCCTCATGCGGGCGCAACAGCATCGCCGGTTCGATCCGCCAAGCCTGGCGCGGAATGCGGATCTGGTTCGGCCCCGGCATCTCGGCGTCAAAGACCGCCATCGCCACCGGCACCAGATCGGGATGGGCGACCCAGGTGCCGTCATGGCCCATCCCCACCTCGCGCAGCTTGTCGGCGCGGACCTTAGCGAAGGCGCGTTCATTCGCCTCGGCATCGCCGCGCACCGGGATCGCCGCGGCCATGCCCCCCATGGCGTGAATGCCGCGCCGGTGGCAGACCTTGACCAGCCGCGCCGCATAGCTGGCAAGGAAGGCGCAGTCCATCGTCACCTCGGCGCGGTCGGGCAGGGTGAACGCCTTGTGGTTGCGCAAGGTCTTGATGTAGCTGAAGATATAATCCCAGCGCCCGCAGTTCAGCCCGGCGATGTGCTCGCGCAGCTCCCAGATGATCTCGTCCATCTCGAAGGCGGCGGGCAGGGTTTCGATCAGCACCGTCGCCTTGATCGTGCCCCGCGCCAGCCCGACGCGGTCCTGCGCAAAGACGAAGACCTCGTTCCACAGCCGCGCCTCGTGGTGGCTTTCCAGCTTCGGCAGGTAATAGAACGGGCCGCGCCCGCTGGCCGCCAGCGCCCGGCCGCAATGCCACAGCGTCAGGCCGAAATCAAAGAGCGCCGCCGAGATCGGCTGCCCGGCCAGCAGCACATTCGCCTCGGCCATGTGCAGCCCGCGCGGCCGCACGATCAAGACCGCCGGATCGGCACCGACGCGATAGCTTTTGCCGGTCTTCGGATCGTCGAATTCCAGCGTGCCGTCGCGGTAATCGAGCATGTTGCGATGGCCCGCCAGGATATTGGCGAAGCTCGGCGCCGTCGCATCCTCGAAATCGGCCATGAACACCCGCGCCCCGGAATTGAGCGCGTTGATCATCATCTTGCGCTCGACCGGGCCGGTGATCTCCACCCGACGGTCGCGCAGCGCCTCGGGCACCGGCGCGGCCTCCCAGATGCCTTGCCGGATCGCTTTCGTTTCGGGCAGGTAATCGGGCAGGGCGCCCGCGTCGATCCGCGCCTGACGCCGCGCCCGCGCCAGCATCAGCGCGTGAATCCGGGTGCCGAACCGGCTTTGCAGCTCGGCCAGAAAGGCCAGCGCCTCGGGGGTCAGCACAAGATCCTGGCCGGGAAGGCTGCGCAGGACCAGCGGCGGAGCGGTGGGGGATGGGCAATCCAGCGACATCGGGTTCCTTTCGGGGCGGGGCTTCGGGCCCCGGGTGACTCGGGTGAAGTCAGGCTAGTAATGTTATGCCGCATGTGCATTATGTTCTTGAAAGCATTGGGTTGTTCTGTCACTTTCGTCATGTGACAGGCGAGAAATCTGTAAGGATTGTCACATGGCGCCACGGGCGGAAAAGCTGGTCATCGGGCAAAGGCTGAAGGTGCTGCGGCAGTCTTTGGGGCTGACGCAGGCGCAGATGGCGGCGGAGCTGGGGGTCTCGGCCAGCTACATCACCCTGATCGAGGCCGATCAGCGCCCGGCCTCGGTCAAGCTGCTGATGCGGCTGGCCGAGGTCTATGATCTGAACATCTCGGAACTTTCGCCCGCCGCGGATGCGCAGCTGGCCGCCGATTTCGCCGCCGCGCTGAAGACGCCCGCCGCCGGGGTCGATGCCGTGCCGCGCGCCGAGATCGAGGCGGTGTTGCAGGCCTCGCCGCGGATCGCGGCGGCTTTCGTGCGGCTGCAAGCGGCGCATCGTGCGGCGGTGCTGGCGCCGATGGCCGAGGAGAACCCGCTGACCGACCGTGACAAGGTCGAGGCTTTGGGCGAGACCTCGCGCCCGGTCGAGGCGGTGCGGGCCTGGTTTTATGCCCGGCGCAACCATGTCGATGCGCTCGACCGCGCCGCCGAGGATCTGGCGGACGAATTGGCCCTGCACCGGCACGAGCCGCATCTGGCGCTGACCGGGCGGCTGGCGGCGCATGGGGTGACGGTGCGGATCGGGCAGGCCGAGGCGATGCGGGGCCAGCTGCGCCGCTATGATCCCGAACGGCGGGAATTGCAGCTCTCGGAACTGCTCGGCCAGGCCAGCCGCCGCTTTCAGATCGGTGTGCTGCTGGCCAGTCTGGAGCAGGAGCCGATCCTGACGCGGCTGATCGCCGAGGCGGGGCTGGAGGATCGGGCGGCGGCGGCGCTGATGCGGGTGAGTCTCGCGAATTACTTCGCCGCGGCGCTGATGATGCCCTACGGCCGGTTTCTGGCCAGCTGCGAGTCGCACCGCTACGATATCGAGCTGCTGTCGCATCGCTTCGGCACCAGCTACGAGCAGACCGCGCATCGGATGTCGACGCTGCAACGCGACGGCGCGCGGGGGATTCCGTTCTTTTTCGTGCGGGTGGACCGGGCGGGGAATCTCTCGAAACGCTTCAGCGCCGGGCGGTTTCCGTTTTCGCGCTTTGGCGGCACCTGTCCGCTTTGGAACATCCATGCCGCCTTTGAAATGCCCGACCGGGTGCAGACGCAGGTGATCCGCATGCCCGAGGGGGCGAGTTATTTCTCGGTGGCGCGCACGGTGACGCGGGCGGGGGGCACGCATGGCGCCCCGGCGCAGCGCCTCGCGATCGGGCTGGGCTGCGATGTCGCCTATGCGCCGCGGCTGATCTATGCCGAGGGGATCGACCTGTCCCGCACCCGGCCGGTGGAGATCGGGCTGAACTGCTATCTGTGCGAGCGCGCCGATTGCACCGCCCGGGCCCATGCGCCGGTGAACCGGCCCTTGCAGGTGAACGAACGCGAACGCTCGCTGGCGCTGTTTCGCTTTGACGCAGGCTGAGGGCTCAGGCCCGGCGGCTCCTCATCCTCAGGAAGAAGAGCCCCCGGTCAGCCGCCATTGCGCAGGGAACGGGGCAGGGAACGGGCGATCATCGGGGGGGGGGGCTTTCGCAAGGCTCAGAGATGGAAGGAAAAACGCGGCATGGCGCCGGAGCGGTCGATCCGCGCCTGCACCCGGAAGGCCCGGGCCAGCACCGTCTCGGTCAGGGCGGTCTCGGGCGGGCCATCGGCCAGCAGCCGACCCTCGTGCAGCACCAGCACCCGGTCGGCGAAATCGGCGGCCAGGGTCAGGTCGTGCAGCGTGGTGATGACCGTCAGCCCAAGGCCCCGCAGCAAGGCCAGAAGGTCAAGCCGATGGCGGATGTCGAGATGGTTCGTCGGCTCGTCGAGCACGATCACCCGCGGCTCCTGCGCCAGCGCGCGGGCGATCATCACCCGCTGCCGCGCGCCGCCCGAAAGCGTGCCGAAGGCGCGGTGGGCGAGCGGCGCGAGGTCCAGCCGGTGCAGCGCCGCATCGACAAGGGCGGCATCGGTGCCGTCGGGCGTGGAAAGCCCCGCGCCCCAGCCGCGGCGATGCGGCAACCGCCCCAGCGCGACGATCTGCCGGACCGTCAGGCCGAATTCGCCCGGCTGTTCCTGCGGCACCGCGGCCAGCGCGCGGGCGGCCTCGGGCGCGCTCATCAGCCACAGATCGCGGCCCAGCAGCCGCACCGTGCCGCGATTGGGCGCATGATGGCGGCAGATCAACCGCAACAGCGAGGATTTGCCCGCCCCGTTCGCGCCGCAGATCGCCAGGATCTGCCCCTCGGGCACGGCAAAGGAAATATCCGACAGGATGTCCGGCTGCCCCTTTGGCCCCCAGAACACCCCGGAAAGCTCGACCAGGGTCACGGCGTCGTCCTTTCGCAGGCAATGGCAATGGTGCAGCGGGCGGGGGCGACCGGGCGGGGCGGCGACAGGGGGGCGATCGCGCGGGCAAAACCCGGCCCGGCCCCGAGGCGGGGCGGCACGGCCCCCCTCTCAGGCGCCCGAAACGGCTGCGGCCCGGCCAAGGGCCGCCGCTTGCGCAGATCCATCGCATGCTCCTTCCGGGACACCCCGCCCGGTGGTTGATGACGCTGATGGCAGGTCTCCTGACTTGCGGGTCCTTGCTTCCCCCACCTTCCCGGCCCGATCGGGGCCAGTGGTTGCCGGGGGGCGCTCGCCGCTTACAGTTGCGGGGGCAGTTACGGGTTTGGCGGCTGATGCCTACACCTCACCGTATTCCCTTTTCACCCGACCGCGCGTGGCTTGGCCGGGAACCATCAGGCCCGAAGGTGCCCGCGAAGCTCTGCGCCGTCAAGCCGCATTGCGACCGGCCTGCCGGGATCCGGGCCGTCTTCCCCCGCGGCGGCCGCCTCGCGCACCCTGCCGGTGCCGCGGTTCAGGCCGCCACATGGGCCAGCAGCAGGCAGCTTTGGCTGTTGATCACCCCCGGAATTTCGCGGATCGCGCGCAGCACCCGGTCGAAATCGACCAGCGAGCCGGTGCGGATCTCCACCACCAGATCCCAGGCGCCATTGGTGGCATGCACGGTGCTGACCCCGGGCAGCGCGGTCAGGCTGCGGATCACCTGCCGCGACAGCTTGCCCTGCAATTCCACCAGCGTGATCGCGCGCACCTCGCCCTCGACATCCACATCGGTCTCGATGGTGAAGCGCCGGATCCGGCCCTCGGCCAGCAGGGTATCGAGCCGCAGCTTGGCCGTGGTGCGCGAGACCTGCGCGGCATGGGCCAGCTCGGTGATGCTCATCCGCGCGTTCTGGCGCAGCGCGGCGATGATCCGCCGGTCGGTGGCGCTGAGATCGGTCATCTGGTCGGATTGTCCAGTCGGCTGTTCAAGGTGACCAGATAAAATACCAGAATGATCAGATTTTCCAGCGAAACCGGCAGCGGCCTTTGCGAACCTTGCCCCCTACAGGAGCAAAACATGACGCGAAGCAGTATCATTCTCGGGGCGCCGATCCAGAGCGGCACCCACCAGCCGGGTTGCGTGATGGGACCGGCCAGCCTGCGCACGGCGGGGCTGATCGCCAGCCTGACGGCGCTGGGATGGCGGATCGAGGATCAGGGCGATCTGTCGATCGGCCCGCAAGCGGCGCTGGCCCATGCCAATCCCGCGGTGCATCATCTGGCCGAGACCCGCGCCTGGATCGCGCTTCTGGCCGCGCGCGCCGAAGCGGCCGCGGCGCAAAGCGACCTGCCGGTGTTTCTGGGCGGCGATCATTCCATGTCGGCGGGCACGATGGCGGGGGTTGCGGCCCATGCCGCGCGGCTGGGCCGTCCGCTGTTCGTGCTCTGGCTCGACGCCCATCCCGATCTGCATTCGCTCGACACCACCGAAAGCGGCAATCTGCATGGCACGCCCGTCGCCTATGCCTGCGGCCTTGGCGATTTTGCCGCCTATCCGCCGCTGGCCCATGCGATCGACCCGTCGCGGCTGTGCATGATGGGCATCCGCTCGGTCGATCCGGCCGAGCATCGCCGCATCCTCGAGCACGGGATCGAAGTGCATGACATGCGCGCCATCGACGAGACCGGCGTCGTCGCGCCGCTGCGCGCCTTCATCGACCGGGTGAAGGCGGCGAACGGGCTGCTGCATGTCAGCTTCGATGTCGATTTCCTCGATCCCGGCATCGCCCCCGCGGTGGGCACCACCGTGCCGGGCGGCGCCACCTTCCGCGAGGCGCATCTGATCATGGAATATCTGTGCGATGCCGGGGTCGTCACCTCGCTCGATCTGGTCGAGCTGAACCCGTTCCTCGACGAGCGCGGCCGCACCGCCTCGTTGATCTGCGACCTGACCGCCAGCCTGTTCGGCCGCCGCGTGCTGGACCGTCAGACCCGGAGCTTCGCATGAGGCTGCGCCCGCAACCCTCGTCGCGGGCCTTCGTGCCCTTCGTCTCGGTCGAGAACATGATGCGTCTGGTGCATGCGACCGGCATTGAGCGGTTCATCGCCGATCTGACCGGTTACATCGAGGCCGATTTCCGCCGCTGGCCCGAATTCGACAAGACGCCCCGCCTGGCCAGCCATTCGCGCGAGGGCGTGATCGAGCTGATGCCGACCGCCGATGCGGAAAGCTACGGCTTCAAATATGTGAACGGCCATCCGGGCAACATGCGGGCGGGCTATCAGACCGTCACCGCCTTTGGCGTGCTCGCCTCGGTCAGCACCGGCTATCCGCTGCTTCTGACGGAAATGACGCTGCTGACGGCGCTGCGCACCGCGGCCACCTCGGCGCTGGTGGGGCGGTATCTTGCACCCGAGGGGGCGCAGGTGATGGCGCTGATCGGCAATGGCGCGCAATGCGAGTTTCAGGCGCTGGCGTTCCGCGCGCTGTGCGGCATCAACCGGCTGCGGCTTTACGACATCGACCCGCGGGCAACCGAAAAGGCCCTGCGCAACCTGCGCGCGCAGGGGTTCGAGGTGACCGCCTGCGCCTCGGCACAGGCCGCCGTCGAAGGCGCGCAGATCCTCACCACCTGCACCGCCGACAAGCAATTCGCGACGATCCTGACCGACAACATGGTGGGGGCGGGGGTGCATCTCAACGCGATCGGCGGCGACTGCCCGGGCAAGACCGAACTGCATCCCGACATCCTGAAACGCGCCGAGATCTTCGTCGAATATCCGCCGCAGACCCGCATCGAGGGCGAGATCCAGCAGCTTGCCCCCGACCATCCGGTGATCGAGCTGTGGCGGGTGATGCGCGCCGAGGTGCCGGGGCGGCGCGATGCGCGGCAGATCACGCTGTTCGATTCGGTCGGCTTCGCGATCGAGGATTTCTCGGCGCTGCGCTTCGTGCACGAACGCATCACCGGCACGGATTTCTTCGAACCCCTCGACATGCTGGCCGACCCCGATGATCCGCGCGATCTGTTCGGCATGCTTGATCGGGCGAAATAAGCCGGACACGGCCTCGCGCCCGTATTTCGTCGGCATCCGGCTTGCCTTGCGGCGAAGCCCCTCCGCCGGTGAAGACCCGGTGAAGACGGCTTCCCCTTCCCGGCGGATGCGGCGCCGGGGCAAGGCCGGGCTTTCGCGCTGCGGGAGGGCCGCCGTCAGAACAGGATCGAATCCAATGTGTCCTGCGCCGCGGCGGAGGCAAGGTCCGCCGCGCCGAAACCGGCGGCGTCGAACGGCAGACCCATCACCTCGGCATGGATTTCGCGTTCGCGGTCCATCGTGTAGATCGGCGAAATCTCGTCCAGACAGGACAGATCCGGCGTCGCCCCAAGCCCCTCGCGCAGCAGCGCGCCCAGGGCCTCGATGCGCAGGATCGTCTGCACCAGCGCCGAGGTCATCTGCCGTCCCGAGATCGCCAGCCGCGCCAGCGCCGCGGTTTCCGTCCGCGTCTCGTCCTCCAGCCGCGACAGCAGCCCCTGGCGCGCCCGGGCCTGCTCCAGCCCGGTCGCGATCTGCCCCAGATCGCCCTCGAGCCGGTTCATCCCGTCCTGCAGCGCGGAAAATTCCCCGGTGTCGAAGCTCTTGCGCAGCCGATCCAGCGTGCGCCCGGTATCGGCAAAGGTCTTGAGCGCCTGTTGCGCCGTCTCCTTCACCGACATCGCGATATAGGTCAGTTCCTTCTGCCCGACCTCGGCCCGGGCCGCTTCCAGATGCGAGTTCACCCCGGCGAGCCCGATCGTCTGGCCGATGCCCGCCAGATTGTCGAGCCGCTGGTGCAGCAGGTCGATCTGCCCCTCGAACCCGGCCGAGCGGGCGATGATCCCCTGCAGCATCGGCATCACCGTGCCGAGCGCCTCGTTCAGCTGGCCAAAGGCGCGGTCCTGCGCCGCCAGAAGCGGCTCCACCTCGGCCCGTTGCGCGGCAAGCTCGGCCACGAAACCGCCGCCAAGCCCTTCGATGGTCTGGAAACTGTCTTCGAGCAGCACCAGCACGTCGCCGGTGTCGCGCTCCAGCCCCTGCAGCTGCGCCGCGGCCAGCCGCTCGAAGGCCGCGCGTTCCGGCCCGGGCGGGCGGGCCCCGGCGCGCGCCAGGATCGTCTCGACATGTTCCAGCCGCTGCGCCGCCGAATCCGAAAACTGGAACGTGCCGACCAGACGGGCGATCACCTGTTCGATCCGGCCCGAGAGCTCTTGCGCCTGCGCCGTGACGCGGTGCCGCCGGCCCGTCATCTGCGCCTGTCCGGCGACGATCGGCGCCAGGATCTCGGTCAGCCGGCGGGCGGCCGGATCGAGATGATCGGCGCCCTCGCGCGCGACGGCAAGGATCGCCTCGAAGGACTGTTCAAAGGCGTCAAGCCCGCTTTGCGCCTGCGCGAGTTCGGTTTCGATCTGCGCCGAGACCCCCCGCAAGGCGCCGACGAAGGCGCTGAGCTGACCCGAGCGGCTGCGCGAGATCTGGATCGAGGTGATCGTGGCAAGGAATTGAAAGAAGATGCGAATCCGCGTCAGCCCGTTCAGCAGCGTGCGGGTTTCACGCAGCAGCATGCGGCTGGTGCCATTCGCCATGCTGGCCGACCAGTGCCGCATCGCCTTTGCCAGATCGCCCGCCAGCTCGGGAATATGGGTGACGCCGGGGACCGGCTCCTGCTGCGCGGTGATCAGCGCCCCGGTGCGATCGTTCACCGTCAGAAGATGCCCGCGCACGTCGCCCAGAAGCGAGGACAACGCATCAAGCGACGCGATCATGTCGCGACGCACGGCGTGCACGGAAGATTGCCTGTCCATTCCTGCCTGATCCTGCCTGACCCTGACCGGCGGCAATGTGCCGCGACTGCAGGGAACTCTCGGCGAGGGGGATTAAGAAAATCTCTAGGTCCGTCACGAGATGCGAAGAATTGTCGGCACCTTTCCCGGCGCCGTCCTGTCTGCCCGCGGCGATTAACGGGACCGCAAGACATCGCGGGTATCGCTTTCGGCTGAGACATGTCGACGCAAAGAGAGGCTGATGTGACCGACGACATAATGCTGACTTTGGCGATCCCGGCCGATCTGGCCTTGGCCGATGCCGAAGACTGCCGCCAGCGCCTTCTGGGCCTTCTTGCCGGGGGCGAGGGGGCGGTGCGGGTGCAGTTCGAAGGGGAAGAACGTCTGGGCGTGGTGGCGATGCAGCTTGCGCTGGCCGCCGCCGCGGCCGCCGCCGCCGCCGGGCGCGCTGCCAGTTTCGATGCCGCCAGCCGCGATGCGCTCGAACAACTTGGATGGGAGGGCTGAGGATGGCGAAAACAGTACTGACGATCGACGACAGCAAGGCAATCCGCGACATGGTGAACTTCACCCTGACCGGGGTGGGCTACCGCGTGGTGGAGGCGGAAAACGGGCTCGAGGGGCTGGCCAAGCTGAAAAGCGAGCCGGTCTCGCTGGTCGTCGTCGACCTCAACATGCCGGTGATGAACGGCTTCGAGTTCATCCGCAAGGCGCGGCAGGAGCCGAAAGGCTCGGGCGTGCCGATCCTGATGCTGACGACCGAGACGAAGCCCGAGGCCAAGGCCGAGGGCAAGGCGCTTGGCGCCACAGGCTGGCTGAACAAGCCTTTCGATGCCGCCATGCTGGTCGCCGTCGCGCGCAAGCTGGCCGGTTGACGGACAGAAGGGACATCCGATGAACCCCGCCGCCCAGAGTTACATTCATGAAGCCCGGGATCTGCTGACGCAGCTCGAGCAGATGCTGCTCGATCTCGAGACCGAGGCCTCGCCCGAGGCGATCGATTCGGTCTTTCGCGCCCTGCACACGCTCAAGGGCGGGGGGTCGATGTTCGGCTTTCCGGCCCTGTCGGCCTTCGTGCACCATTTCGAAGACGCCTTCGACCGCGTGCGCGAGGGCAAGATCGGCATTTCGAAACCGCTGCTCGATGCGGCGCTGGAAGGCCGCGACCACGTGATCGCGCTGCTCGATGCCGGGGGCGACGAGGCCGCCACGGCGGAGCTGGTCGGCTCGGATCAGGCGCGCCGGATTCTGGCCGCGCTTGAAGGCGCCGTGGCCGGGGCGCCGCCCGCGGTGGTGCGCCTTGCCCGCTGGGAAGTGTCGTTCCGCCCGTCGAAAGGCGCGCTGCGCTGCGGCATGCGCCCGGATCTGCTGCTGGCGGAGCTGCGCGAGCTTGGCGACTGCCGGGTCCGCTGCGATGTCTCGGACCTGCCGGTGCTGGAAAACCTGGACCCGGCGCAATCGCATCTGGGCTGGGTGGTCGAGCTGACCACGGCGCAGCCGCGCGCGGCGATCGAGTCGGTCTTCGTCTTTGCCGATGACGCCGATCCGCGCATCGTGGCGCTGGATCAGGACGAGCCCCCCGCCGCGGCCGCGCCGGTGGAGATGCCTTCGGCCGAGACGCCCGCCACCGCGGCCTCGGCGCCTGCGGCCCCGGCCCGTTCCGCGCCGCGCGCCCAGACGATGGCGGGGCAGGACACGGTGCGCGTGCCCTCGGCCAAGCTCGATTCGATCCTCGATCAGCTCGGCGAGCTGGTGATCGCCCAGGCCCGGCTGAACCAGACCGCGGCGCGGCTGGGCGATTCGACGCTCGAAGGTCTGGTCGAAGAGGTGCATCGGCTGGTCACCGGCCTGCGCGACACCACGCTCTCGGTGCGGATGCTGCCGATCGAGACGGTTTTCGGCAAATTCCGCCGCGTTGTCCGCGATCTGTCGACCGAACTGGGCAAGGACGTCGTGCTGGTCACCGACGGCGGCGAGACCGAGATCGACAAGAACGTGCTCGACCGGCTCAGCGAACCGCTCGTGCACATGATCCGCAACTCGGCCGATCACGGCATCGAATCGGCGGCCGACCGGGTGGCGGCGGGCAAACCGGCGCAGGGCCGGGTGCGGCTGGCCGCCTCGCAGGACGCGGGCGAGATCGTCATCGTGATCGAGGATGACGGCCGCGGACTGGACCATGACAAGATCCGGCGCAAGGCGATCGACCGTGGCCTTCTGGCCGCCGATGCCCGCCCGACCGAGGCGGCGCTGGCGCAGATGATCTTCGCGCCCGGCTTTTCCACCGCCGACAAGGTCTCGTCGGTCTCCGGCCGCGGGGTCGGCATGGATGCGGTGCTCTCCGCCATCACCGGGCTGCGCGGCACCGTCGAGGTGACCTCGCGCAAGGGCGAGGGCACGCGGCTGACGCTGCGCCTGCCGCTCAGCCTGGCGATCATCGACGGTCTGCTGGTGCGGCTTGGCCCCGATGTCTTCGTGCTGCCGCTGATCGCGGTCGAGGAATGCGTCGAATTCGACGTCACCGAACTGACGCGCAACAGCGGGCGGCGGATGCTGCGGATCCGCGAACATCTGGTGCCCTTCGTCGATCTGGCCGATGCGCTGGAGGGCACGGTCGAGAACGACGGCCGCCGCCGCGTGGTGATCGTGCGCGCCGAGGGCGAACGGATGGGGCTCGTGGTCGATGACATCCTTGGCCAGCACCAGACGGTGATCAAACCGATGAGCGCCTATCACGCCGATCTCGACGATTTCGCCGGCGCGACGATCCTGGCCGATGGCACGGTGGCGCTGATCCTCGATGTGGCGATGCTGCTGCGCCGTCTGGGCGGCACCGGCATCAGCCTTGCGGCCTGAGGAGGCGCCCGATGACACATTCTTCCGCTGCCACCGTCCTTGCCGAGGAGGACAGCAATTCCATCGCCCTGATCATCCGCGTCTGCGGCGAGGCGCTGGCGATCCCGGTCACCCATGTGCATGAGGTCATCGACCCGATCCCGCGCACCCGGGTGCCCCGGGCCTCGAGCTTCGCGCCCTGGCTGATCAACGTGCGCGGCGCCGTCGTGCCACTGGTCGATGTCCGGCAACGGCTGCGGATGCCGGTTCATGCCGCGAACGAGGGCCGGGTGGTGGTGCTCGACATCACCCTTGGCGCCGAATCCTTCCGCCTCGCGATGCTGGCCGACGAGGTCCAGGAGGTCGTCGACATCGACCCGGGCGCGATCGAGGTGCTGCCGGAAAACGGCTCTCCCTGGCCTTCGAACTATGTCACCGGCGCGCTCCGGCGCGGCGACGATCTCATCCTCCTTCTCGATCCCGAAAACCTCTTCCGTCCCGAACAGGCGGCTTGAACCGAACAAAGTGAGACAACCATGAAGCTGACGATCAAGGCCAAGCTGATGGCCACCTTCGGGGTGGTGCTGGCGCTTTTGGCCGCCATTTCCTGGATCGGCCTGTCCTCGTTGCAATCGGCCAATGCCGATGCGAACAAGATGGCCAATGTGAGCGCGCGGATGCAGACCCTCGTGAACGGTCTGAAGGAAAGCCTTGCGCAGTCCGACATCCGGACGTTCCAGCATATCGCCGCCAGCAGCGAAGCGGACATGCAGGCGGCCGAGGACGGGATCGCCGCCGATCGCGCCAAGCGCGACGCGCTGATGGCCGAGATCAGGAACCTCGACGACGGCACGCTGCGCGAAGATTTCGCGCGCTATGACGAGATCCTCGCCAAGGCGAAGGATCTGCGGAATGAGGCCCTGAAACTCTCGCGCGAGGGCAGCATGGCCAAGGCGCGGCAGCTCTTCATCTATCCGTCCTATGCCGAACTCGAGAAGATGGATGCGCAGATCGCCAAGCTTGAGGCGGCGCTGGAAAGGACGACGATGCTGCCCTATCCGGTCGATGCCGCCCGGGTGCAGATCCTCGAGCTGGAACGCGCGCTGATGGAAGTGAGCTCGATGAACGCCCGCGCCATCATGGAGGAAAACGATGCCGCCACCGCCGAATTCCTTGACGAAATCAAGGATCTGCGCGGCGAAGTCACGGGGCATATGGAAAAGCTCGTCACCCTGCTGGGGCCGCAGTTCCCCGAGGAAGTGGCGGGCATGCAGGCGATCCTGACGGATTACTTCAAGCTCAACGATGATCTTGAAACGAAGACGCTGGCGAATTCCGAACCGCGCGCCGCGGCGCTCATGAACGGTCCGTTCAAGGCCAGCGTCGCTGCGCTTGGTGCCCAACTCGACCTGATCGACGAAAAGGCGGGCGCTGCCATGGCCGCCTCGCAGAGCAATCTGAATGCGAGCTATGCCAACAGCAAGACCCTGATCCTGACGATTTCGGGCGTTGCGATCCTTGGCGCGCTGATCGCCTCGACGCTGATCCTGATCGGCATCACCCGGGGCATGAACCGCGCCGTCACCGTGGCCCGCAAGGTCGCCGAAGGCGATCTGAAGGTCGATACCCGCGTCACCTCGAAGGACGAGATCGGCGAGCTGATGCAGGCGCTGGGCGAGATGACGGGGGCGCTTGACGGCATGGCCAATGTGGCCGAGGCGATTTCGCGCGGCGATCTGACGGTGAACATCAAGCGCCGCTCGGAGGCCGACTCGCTTGGCATCGCGCTCGAAACCATGATCGGCAAGCTGCAGGAAATCGTGATCGATATGCATGTGTCGTCGCAAAGCGTCTCGGCCGGGGCCCATGCGATGAGCGCGACCGCCGAGGATCTGTCCTCGGGCGCCACCGAACAGGCGGCGGCGGCGGAACAGGCCAGCTCGGCGATGGAAGAGATGACGGCGAACATCCGTCAATCGGCCGACAATGCCGCGCAGACCGAGAAGATCGCGACCCAGGCCTCGAGCCGGGCGCTTGACACCGGCAAGGCGGTGGACGAGGCGGTGGGCGCGATGAAGACGATCGCCGACAAGATCACCATCATCCAGGAAATCGCCCGGCAGACCGACCTTCTGGCGCTGAACGCGGCGGTGGAAGCGGCGCGGGCGGGCCAGCATGGCCGCGGCTTCGCGGTGGTGGCCTCGGAGGTGCGCAAGCTGGCCGAACGCAGCCAGCAGGCGGCGCGCGAGATCAACGAACTGTCGATCCGCTCGGTCGAAGTCAGCCGCAATGCCGGCGACATGCTGGGCGAACTGGTCCCGGCGATCCAGCGCACCGCCGATCTGGTGCAGGAGATCTCGGCCGCGATGCGCGAGCAGAACACCGGCGCCGACCAGATCAACCTGGCGATCCGTCAGCTCGACACGGTGATCCAGCGCAACGCCTCGGCCTCGACCGAAGCCGCCTCGGTCTCCGAGGAGCTGGCGAGCCAGTCCGAGCAGCTGCATGACGTGATCGGCTTCTTCAAGGTGCAGGGCGAACCCGGCCGTGGCGACCGGGCCGAACGTGCCAAGGATGCGGCCTGGACCCGCACCGCCCGGCACGAGGCCCCCGCCGCGGCCCCGGCCAGCCGTCGCAAGACGCGCGTGGCGGCGGGCACCCGCAATGGCGGCTTCGCGCTGGATCTGTCGGAAGATGACGTGGACGATTCCGACTTCGAGAAGATCTGACACCGGGGCTTTGCCCGACGCGCTGCCCGGCCCCCCGTGGTCCGGGCAGGCTTCCTCCGAGCGGCCGGACCGCCGGGGAATTTTCCAGAAACGAAAGGGACTTCCGGATGACTGCCGCCCCGCTTCTCAAGGAACAGTCGCAGTTTGGCCACCCGGTCGAAGCCGAAGTGGTCGAACCGCGGCGGGCTTATGTGACCTTCGACATCGGCAACCAGATCCTGGCGGCCGATGTGGCGGATGTCCGCGAGATCCTCGACCATCAGGTGATTGCCCCGCTGCCCAATGCCACGGCGGCGCTTCTGGGCATGATCGACCTGCGCGGCGAAGGGATCGCGGTGATGGACATCGCGCAGTCGCTTGGCCTGTCGCGGCAGGTCGATGACCGCAGCGGCCGGATCATCGTTCTGGACCTGCAGACCGACCGCGAGGCGGCGATCGCGATCGTCGTCGACCGGGTGCGGACCGTGGTCGAGGTCGACGAAGCCGAGGTCGATCCGGTGCCCTCGGTGCCGGGCGGCTGGCAGGCCGGGGCGATGTTCGGGCTGACCCGGGTCGAGGGGGAGCTCGTCTACATGATCGACCTGCGCGCCGCGCTGGGGCGGTCGGGCTCGGCTGCCTTGCCCGGGCCGTTCGACTTCGATTGAGGGAGATGGCCTTGCGCGGACCCTCTCAGGCCTATGCCGACATGCTGACGCAACCCGCGGTGCCGATGAGCACCGCGGCGGCGCGGGAACTCGTGACGATCCTGAAGGCGGAAGCCGGGATCCGGATCGACCCGTCCAATACGCAGTTCATCTCCTATCGGCTGGACCGGCGGGTGACGGCGCTCGGGCTTGACGATTACGATCAATATCTGACGCATCTGCAAAGCCCCGAGGGGCCCGCCGAAATCCAGCGTCTGGTCGAAAGCCTGGCGACCCACACCACCAGTTTCTTCCGGGAAAAGGCGCATTACGACTGGCTCGACACGGTCGGCCTGCCGAAGCTGATCGAGACCGGCGCCGGGCGCACGCATCCGCTTGTCGTCTGGAGCGCCGCCTGCTCCTCGGGGCTTGAACTCTGGTCGGCGGGCATCGTGCTGGATCGCTACAGCCACAAGGTGCAGGGCGGGCTGCGCTGGGGGCTTGTCGGCACCGACATTTCCGCCGCAATCCTGCGCAAGGCGCGACTGGGCATCTATTCCTCGTCGGAGCTGGCGGGGCTGTCGTTCGACCTGCGCTCGGATTATCTGCTGCGCTCGAAACCCGGGGCGCGGATATCGCCGAAGCAGCGCGTTTACCGGATCGCCCCGGCGCTGCGCAACCGCGCGCATTTCAGCGCCGCCAACCTGCTTGGCAAGCTCGAGGGCCATGTGCCGCTCGCCGATGTGATCTTCCTGCGCAACGTGCTGATCTACTTCACCGCCGAGGACCGGACCCGGGCGATCCGCAATGTCATGCAATGCTTGCGGCCGGGGGGCTATCTGCTTCTGGGCCATTCCGACAATCTGCGCAGCCTGCCCGCCGGGTTGACCCCCACGGGCACGGCGGTTTTCCGAAAGGACGAGCGATGACCGCGAGGCCCGATCCGACTGCCACCCGCCTGCCGCCCGATGGCCGCCCGGTCCGGGTCTTCATCGTCGATGACAGCGCGCTGGTGCGCCAGGCGCTTGCCGACATCATCGGCTCCGACCCGCGGCTCGAGGTGATGGCGACGGCTGCCGATCCCTTTGCCGCGGCCGAGCGGCTGAAATCCATGGTGCCCGATGTCATCATCCTGGATGTCGAGATGCCGCGGATGGACGGGCTGACCTTCCTGCGCAAGCTGATGGCGCAGCACCCGCTGCCGGTGGTGATCTGCTCCTCGCTCGTCTCCGACCGGTCCGAGACCTATCTGGCCGCGATGTCGGCGGGGGCGGTCGATGTGATCGCCAAGCCCGAGATCGGGGTGAAGCAATATATTTCCGAAAGCGCGCAGCGCATTCGCGACGTGCTCGTCCAGGCCGCCTCGGCCAAGGTGCAACCGATGCGCGAACGGCCGGTGCAGCCCAAGCTCAGCGCTGATGCGATGCTGGCGCCGCCGCGTGAAAGCGGGGCGATGCTGCGCACCACCGAAAAGATCGTGGCGATCGGCGCCTCGACCGGCGGCACCGAGGCTTTGCGCGAATTGTTGCAGGCGATGCCGTCCGACTGCCCGCCGATCGTGATCGTGCAGCACATGCCGGAGCTGTTCACCGGGGCTTTCGCCAAGCGCCTTGACGGGCTTTGCGCGATCACGGTGAGCGAGGCGAAACCGGGCGACCGGCTGTTGCGCGGCCATGCGCTGATCGCGCCGGGCAACAAGCACACGCTTCTGGCCCGCAGCGGCGCACAATATCATGTCGAGATCCGCGAGGGGCCGCTGGTGTCGCGTCACCGCCCCTCGGTCGACGTGCTGTTCCGCTCGGTCGCGCGCTTTGCCGGGCGCAATGCGGTGGGCGTGATCATGACCGGCATGGGCGACGACGGCGCGCGGGGCTTGCGCGAGATGCGCGACACCGGCGCCACCACGCTTGGCCAGGACGAGGAAAGCTGCGTCGTCTACGGCATGCCGAAGGAGGCGATGGCCCGCGGCGCCGTGGGCCAGGAAATGTCGCTCGGCCAATTGCCCGCGGCGATCCTGCGTGCGGCGCGCTGATCCGGGGCCGCGCCGGACTTGATCCGGGGCGGTTTCGCGTCATACTCGGGCGGGGGACTTCGGAACATCCGGAAAACGGGGCGGCACCGCGGGGCAAGCGCGGCACCGGCCGGGGGCCCGCGGGAAATTCCGAACGGGGGTCACATGACCATAAGCCGACGTCTTCTGCTGTCCTTGCCCGCGGCGCTTGCCCTGGCGCCCCATGGCGCCTTGGCGCAGGCCGCGATCGGCACCACGCGCGCGCTGACCGGGCGGGCCAGCCTGACCCGCGCCGGCCTGCGCACCGATCTGCATGCCCGCGATCCGCTGATGGAGGGCGACGAGATCGCGACCATGACGGCCTCGACCGCGTCGCTGGAGCTTTTCAGCGCGACGCGGATCGCCCTTGGCCCCGAAACGCGCTTCACCCTCGATCGCTTCACCGCCGATCTGGGCGGGGTGGTCAGCATCGGCGGCGCGCTGGTCTTCGACCGGCCCGAGGATCTGCCGAAACTTGATCTGACCGTGCAAGGCGCTTTTGCCCGCATCGGCGTGCGCGGCACGCGGTTCTTCTGCGGCCCGTCGAAAGGCGTTTACGGCATCTTCGTCGCGCGCGGCGGGGTCGAGGTGGTGGCAGGCGGCGAGACCCGACGTCTGGGACCGGGCGACGGGATCGACATCACCCGCCCGGGCGCCGCGCCCGGCGCCGTCGCGCAGTGGAAAGCCCCGCGCATCGCCGCCGCCTTCGCCTCGGTCGGGCTCACGCCCTGAGCGTGTAAAGCGGCAGTCGCCCGAAGCTGCGCAGCTCGATCTCGCCCAGCGCCACAAGGCCCGGCACCCGCGCCCCCAGCGTCGGGCCGATGCAGATCCTTGTGCCCAGCGCCTTGTTCGCCTCTTGCAGCCGCGCGGCGAGGTTCACCGCGGGCCCATGCGCCGTGTAGTCGATCCGGGTGCCGAAACCGACATCGCCCAAGACCGCGGGGCCGCATTCGACGCCGATCCGCGTCTTGCCGAAGCCGTTGTTTTCGCGCGCGAAAACCTCGGTCGCGGCCAGGATCTCGGCGGCACAGGCCAGCGCCGCCGCCTCATGGCCGGGCTGGTCGAGCGGCGCGTTGAACAGCGCATGCACGCTGTCGCCGACGAGCTTGTCGATCATCCCGCCGTGGCGCAGCACGATGGCGCAGGTGAGCGCGAAATAGGCATCAAGCCGCGCCACCATCTCCACCGCGCCCATCGTCGAGGTGGCGGCAGAAAAGCCCTCGATATCGGTGAAAAGCGCCGTGATTTCGCGGGTTTCGCCCTCAAGCCGCATCAGCCGCGGCTACGCGGCGAGGCGGCTGACAAGGGCCGGGGGCAGCACTTGCCCCATCCGGTCGCGCAGCACCCGTTCGGCCCGGGCCAGCGCGGCGGCGCGGCCCAAAAGCGCGGCCAGCAGGATCAGCGCCAGCGCGCCGACGGGCAGGACGGGGTCGAGCAGCAGTCCGCCGCGGCTGAAAAGCACCGCCGCCCCGGCCCAGAGCGCCGCAAGCGTTCCGACCGCCGCCGCCGCGCGGGCGGGGCGCAGGCGCACCAGCACCAGCAGCGTCAAAAGCCCCGCCAGCGCGACGAAGCCGCCTTCAAGCGCCGGGCCCCAGCCCGGGCGATGCGGCAGATGCCCCGCGCGCAGCCCCGCCACCGCATCGGCGAGGATCTGCACCGAGGGCATCACCGGGCTGGTCGCGCTCGGGCGCAGCCCGCCGCGTTCGGGCAGGCTGGAGCCGATCAGGAGCACCGCGTCTGCGGGCGGCGTCGCCTCTCCGGCCAGCACCGCGGCGGCGGAGAGGGTGCGGCGGGCCCAGCTTTCGGGGCTCGAGGCGGCAAAGCGCAGGCTGCCTGCTTCCAGCGGGAAGGTCGTCGGGCCAAGCCGCAGCCCCGCGGGGCCGATCAGCGGCAGAATGCCCTCGGCCCTTGCGGCGATGGCGACGGCGAGACCGGGCAGGGCCTGGCGCCCCGCCGTCGCCGCGACCGGCACATGGCGCACCGTGGCATCCGCATCGCCCATCAGCGCCATCACCGCCCAATCCTGCGCGGAAAACTGCGGGCAGGGCGTCTCGGCCCCCGCGGCCTGCCAAAGCGGCAGCGGCCCGGTCTGGCCCAGCCGGGCGGGCGGCAGCGGCGGGCCGGGGGTGTCGGAGAGCAACAGCCCCAGCACCGCGGGCTGGCCCTGCAATGCCGCCGCCAGATCACGGGCGGGGGCGCCGTCGCAATCCCCCGCGATCAGCATGTCGAGGCCGATCACCCGGGGCTTGGCTTCGGCCAGCCGCGCCACCAGCCGCGCCGTCGCCGCCCGGGTCCAGAGGGCGCCGGTCTCGTCCCCTGCGCCGATGTCGATGACGACGATCCCGCCGGTGTCCGGCGGGCGGGGCAGGGGGTCGAAGACCCGCTCCTGCAGCGCGGCAAGCGGCGCGGGCGGCCGCGCCAGCAGCAGGCCAAGCGCCGCCGCTATCGCAAGGACCGCGCCGCGCCAGGCCATCACGCCTCCGGCTCGGCGGCGGCGGAAAGCGCCGCCATGTCAAGCGTCCAGGCCCCGTCCTGACGCCTGATCGCCCCCGCGGCTTCCAGCGCCTGCAGCGCCCGGTTGACCTTGGGACGGCTCGCGCCCAGCACCGCCGCCAGATCGCCTTGCGAGATTTCCAGCCGCAAGACCGCCGTCGGCGGCAGATCGGCGCCATTCAGCTGGCGCAGGGTGAACAGCAGAAACCGCGCCAGCCGGGCTTCCAGCCGATAAAGCGCGATGCCCTCCAGCTGCTCGGTCGTTTCGCGCAGGCGGCGGCAGAAATAGCGCGCGACCGAGAGGCCCAGCGCCGGATGCGCCTCGGCCAGCGCGCTGAACCGCGCCCGGTCGAGCACGAAGCCGGTCGTCGCCTGCACCGCCGTCGCCTCGGCCGAACGCGGCCCGCCATCGACGAGCGCGAATTCGCCGAGCGTGTCGCCCGCCTCGGCATGGCGCAGGATCAGCTCGCGCCCGCCCGGCGCCAGAAGCGTCAGCTTCACCCGCCCCGCCGCCAGCGCCACCATCCAGTCGCCCGGATCGCCGCGCTGAAACAGCACCTCGCCCGGCTGCCATTGCCGTTGCCGCGCCAACCCCGCAAGCGCCGCCAGCGCCGCCGCATCGAGCCCCTCAAACAGCGCGAAAGAGCGCCAGAACGCCGGTTTGGCCGCCAGATCCCGCATGTTGGCCCCTTTCCTGCCCCATGCTGGCCGGGCCGGGGCCGTCTGGCAAGCCTGTTCCCTGCGGAACAGCGCGACCGCCCGCAACCGGGCAAGGTGAGCCCACGCAACCCCAACCGAAAGGTCACTTCCATGTCGGACATCATCGGCACAAACGGCTCCAACAGCCTCGACGACGCCTTCTCCTTCGGCATCCCCGGCTTCCGCAACGACCGCGTCGCGGCGCTGGGCGGCAATGACACGATCACCATCACCGACGGCAACGACACCGTCTTCGGCGGCACCGGCCATGACCGCATCGTCGATTCGGCACTGGCGGGCTTCCTCTCGGGCGATGATCAGATCTTCGGCGAGGCGGGCAATGACACGATCGTGGCGGGCGAAGGCCGCGACACGATCAACGGCGGCGCCGACAGCGACACTGTCGATTACAGCCGCTCGGGCGCGGCGATCACCGTCAACCTGGGGTCCAGCGCGGCGCAATCGGGCGGGCTGGCCGCGGGCGACCGGCTGATCAGCATCGAGAACGTGACCGGCAGCAGCTTCAGCGACAGCCTGACCGGGTCGAGCGTGGCCAACCGGCTTTTGGGCCTTGGCGGCAACGACCGGATCTTCGGCCTTGGCGGCAACGACCTGATCGATGGCGGCAGCGGCAATGACACGATCCTGGGCGGCACCGAGAATGACGGTCTGGCCGGGGGCAGCGGCAATGACCGGCTGTTTGGCGAGAGCGGCGCCGACACGCTTTCGGGCGGCGACGGGACCGACATGCTGTCGGGCGGCACCGGCAACGACCAGCTGTCGGGCGGCACCGGCAACGATCAGCTGGCCGGCGGCGAACATGACGACCGGCTGTCCGGCGATGCGGGCAATGACGCCCTGTCGGGCGGCACGGGCCATGACGTGCTGACCGGCGGGGCCGATGCCGACACGCTTGCGGGCGGGGCGGGCAATGACACGGTGGACGGCGGCAGCGGCAACGATGTCGTGCAGCTCGAAAGCCGCGCGGAGGCCGACCGTCTGGAAGGCGGCGCCGGGATCGACACGCTCAGCTTCGCCTCGCTGCCCGCGGTCTTGCTGCCGCCCGGTGTCTTCAACGGCATCGACCTGGTCAGCGGGCGCAGCTTTGCCACCACCTATCACGGCTTTGAAAATGTCATCGGCTCGTCGGGGGCGGATGCGATTTCGGGCGATGCGCTGGGCAACCGGCTGGAGGGGGGCGCGGGCGCGGACCGGATCGACGGCCGCGAGGGCGCCGATGTGCTGGTCGGCGACAGCGGCGCCGATACGCTTGCGGGCAGCGCCGGGGCGGATACGCTGTTTGGCGGCACCGAGGGCGATCAGCTGTCGGGCGGCGATGACGCGGACCGGCTGGAGGGCGAGGCCGGGGCCGACCGGGTCAGTGGCGATGCGGGCAATGATACGCTTTCGGGCGGGGTCGACGCCGACACGCTCTCGGGCGGGACCGGGAATGATCTGGTCTCGGGCGGGGCGGGGGACGATCTGGCGCATGGCGATGCGGGCGATGACCGGGTGTTCGGCAACAGCGGGGCGGATGCGCTGTTCGGTGACGCGGGCGCGGATCAGCTTTCGGGCGGCAGCGACAACGACCGGCTGGACGGCGGCAGCGAGAATGACCTGCTGCGCGGCGAGGACGGCGCCGATGTGCTGATCGGCGGCACCGGGGCCGACACGATGGAGGGCGGCGCGGGGGCGGACACCTTCGTCTTCCTGACCACGGCCGACTCGCTCAACTCGGTCGGCGGCAGCGACCATATCACCCGTTTCGAGCTGGGCGTGGACAGGATCGACCTGTCGGCGCTGGCGCCCGGGGCCGAATTCCATCTGGCGCTGGTGGCCGATGGCGCCGGGGCGGTGGTGACCAATCTGGTCAATGGCGCGACCGTGGTCAGCGTCTTCACCGATGCCGATGCTGCCCCCGATCTGGTGTTTCAGATCGACGCGCTTGTCGGCACCGGCGGGCTGACCGAGGCCGACTTCCTGTTCTGAACCCGCAAGAAAATGCCCCCGGGCCGCAAGGTCCGGGGGCTTTCGTGGTTGGACGGATTACAGCCTGTAGCTGATCGATTTCACATCGGCATCGGGCGCGGTCTTCTGGCTGCGCACGCGCAGACGGTTCAGCGCGCCGACATAGGCCTTGACCGAGGCGAGGATGGTGTCGGTATCGGCGGCCGAGCCGGTGACGATCCGGCCATCCTCGGCCAGACGCACCGAGACGGTGGCCTGCGCGTCCGTTCCTTCGGTCACGGCATGGACCTGATAGATCTTCAGCTCGGCCGTGGTCGGATAGATCGCCTGCACCGCCTTGAAACAGGCGTCCACCGGGCCGTCGCCCGCGCATTTCGCCGTCTTTTCAACGCCATCGACCAGCATCTTCAGTTCCGCTTCCTGCCCGTCGCTGCCGCAGATCACGCGCAGCCATTTCACCTGCAGGAAGTCGTGGTCGGTGTTCGCGGTGCTGTCGGTCAACAGCGCGATCAGGTCGTCGTCATAGACTTCCTTCTTGCGGTCGGCCAAGGCCTTGAAGCGCACGAAGACGTCGTTCAACTGGTTGTCGGCCAGCTCGAAGCCCAGATCGCGCATCTTGGTGCGCAAGGCGGCGCGGCCCGAATGCTTGCCCATCGCGATGTTGGTTTCGGTCAGGCCGATGTCGGCAGGGCGCATGATTTCAAAGGTTTCGACGTTTTTCAGCACGCCGTCCTGATGGATGCCGGATTCATGCAGGAAGGCGTTCTTGCCGACGACGGCCTTGTTGAACTGCACCGGGAAGCCCGAGACCTGCGCGACGCGGCGGCTCAGATTCATGATCTTCGTCGTGTCGATGCCGGTGGTGAAGGGCATCAGATCGCGGCGGACCTTGATCGCCATCACCACTTCCTCAAGCGCGGTGTTGCCCGCGCGCTCGCCCAGACCGTTGATCGTGCATTCGATCTGCCGCGCCCCCGCCGAAACCGCGGCCAGGGCATTCGCCGTCGCCATGCCAAGGTCGTTGTGGCAATGCGTGGCAAAGATCACCTCGTCGGCGCCCGGCACCTTTTCGAGCAGCATCGCGATGATGTCCGAGCTCTCCGAGGGCAGGGTGTAGCCCACGGTGTCGGGGATGTTGATCGTGGTGGCGCCCGCCTTGATCGCGCATTCGACGACGCGGCACAGATAGTCGCGCTCGGTGCGGATCGCGTCCATCGCCGACCATTGCACATCGGCGCAGAGGTTGCGCGCATGGGTCACGGTGTCGTGGATGCGTTCCAGCATCTCCTCGGTGCCGAGGTTGGTGATGCCCCGGTGCAGCGGCGAGGTGCCGATGAAGGTGTGGATGCGCGGCCGGGCGGCATGTTTCACCGCCTCCCAGCAGCGGTCGATGTCCTTGTAATTGGCGCGCGAGAGCCCGGCGATGACCGAGTTTTTCGAGGCTTTGGCGATCGCCGAGACGGCTTCGAAATCGCCTTCCGAGGCGATGGGGAAGCCGGCTTCGATGATGTCGACGCCCATTTCGTCGAGCAGCATGGCGATTTCGAGCTTTTCGTCATGCGTCATGGTGGCGCCGGGCGATTGTTCGCCATCGCGCAGCGTGGTGTCAAAAATCAGAACGCGGGATTTGTCGGTCATGGTCTGGGCCTGAGAATGTTCAATGTCGGTGTCTTAGCCTTGCGGTCTCCCGAATGCCAGCGTCTCGCCTGGGGTTCGGGGGGTGGGCGCTGATACATCTGAGCGGTCGCGCCCGGGGGCACGCTCAGAGCAGGCTCAGAAGAAGGAGGCCGCGCACGGAAAGAAGGGGGGCGAAAGCCCCGCGCTTGCCGATGAAACTGATCGTGTTCCGTGCCATGACGGGACTATGGCGGGGCGGCGGGAAAATGAAAAGCCCGAAAATGCGCGGCCCGGAAAATGGCGGCGCGGGGTCAGGCCTGCGAGATCCGCAGCCCGGGCGCGGGGCCGCGCCCGCCCGGCTGCGCCCGGCCTTGCGGCTGCGGCGCCTCGGGCGGCGGCGTGTCTTCGGCGGTGTCGGGCCGGGTTTCCTCGGCCGGGGCGATCGGCAGCAGAAGATGCATCGCCGTGCCCTCGGACGAGCTGTCGATGGTCAGCAGGCCGCCCGATTGCCGGGCGAAGCCATCGACCATGCTCAGCCCCAGCCCCGAGCCCTGGCCCACGGCCTTGGTGGTGAAGAAGGGTTCGGTGACGCGGCGGATGATCTCGGGCGGGATGCCGGTGCCGGTATCGGCCACCGTCACCTCCGCGTAATCGCCCGCGGGCAGGACCGTGCCATCGGGCTGCACGTCGTCGGTGAACAGATGCACCGGCCGCGCCGAGACCGTCAGCGTGCCGCCCGCGGGCATGGCATCGCGGGCGTTGACGACCAGATTGACCAGCGCGGTGATGAACTGGTTTTCATCCAGCGCGACCCAGAGCGGCGTCTGCGGCGCCTCGAAATCCTGGGTGATCGAGGCGGGCAGAAGCCGCCGCGTCAGCAGTTGCAGCTGTTCGAGCAGCGCCCCGACATCGCGCCGGGTGATCCGCATCTGCGTGCGCCGCGCATAGGCGAGCAGCTGCTTGACCAGTTCCGCCGCGCGCAAGGCCGCCGTCTTCGCCTCGGTCACCGCATTGAGCCGTTCGGCCTCGGTGTCCATGGCGTCGTAAAGATCGAGATTGCCGATCACCGCGGTCAGGATGTTGTTGAAATCATGGGCAACCCCGCCCGCAAGCTGGCCGATCGCCTCCATCTTCTGCGCCTGGACCGAGCGCAGCGCGGCCCGTTCGGCCTCGATCCGGATGCGCCGATGCGCCAGCAGCGTCAGCGAGAAATAGACATGCAGCCCCGCCGCGGCCAGGATCGTGCCAAGGATCGCGCCGGGATGGTCCAGCTGCTGGATGGTGCGGAACACCACCCAGGCGATGGCCGCGCCGATCACCGCGATCTCGCCCAGCATGATCGCCAGCACCCGGTCCGAGCGATAGATCAGGAAGACGAGCATCGCCCCCATCCCCGCCGCGCCGCCGATCCGCAAGGCCGGATCCGCGGTGGTGATCATCTCGGCGGGCAGCCAGATGAAGGCGGCGACCAGATACCAGAACACCGCCCCTGCAATCAGCACCTCGCGGCGCGAGCAGGTCTCGCCGCGGCTGCGCAGGAACAGGAAATGGACGACGTGCCCGACGGCCTGCGCCGCGATCCACCAGACCGCCATCAGGCCGTCGAGGTAGAAATGCAGCACCACGCCCACGGAAAGGATCAGGCCGAAACGGAAGGCCGCATCCAGCCGCCGACCGTATTCCAGATCGAACAGGCGGTCGATTTCCTTGCGGCCGTCGATGCCATCAATGTCGGACTGCTGACTTGCCAACACACCCACCTGCCCGATCGCTGCGGGCTGTTCCGCGCGGACCGCCCACACAGGCCGAATCCCGCCTGTCTCAGCAATACCCCGGTTTCCCCTACCGATTTCTTACCATTCTACCGCATTCGCGGGATAGTTGCCAATAACGGCAGGAGGGATGCGAAAAATCGCGGCAGGATTGCATCGGGCGGGGCCTCACTCGGCGCTTCCGGGCGGTTGGGCTTGCGGTTGCGGCGGCGGGGGAGGGGGCAGCGCTTCGGCCGGTTCGGCCAGACGGTCCTCGGCCCAGGTGCCGCCCGCGACCTTGCCCGAGGCGTAGCGCATCACCCCCTTGCCCTGACGGCGGCCCTGCACGAAATTGCCCTCGTAGACATCGCCATTGGCATAGCTGGCCTTGCCCGGCCCGTCGATCTCGCCGTCGCGCCACATGCCGTCATAGGTGAAGCCGTCGGGCGTGATCAGCTTGCCCCGGCCCGAGCGCTGCCCGGCCTCGAAGCCGCCCTCGTAGATCGTGCCGTCGGGATGGGTGGCGCGGCCGCGGCCCTGCCTTGTGCCGTCGGCCCAGTCGCCGTCATAGACATAGCCGTCGGGATAGGTCATCCTGCCCTTGCCATGCTGCCGGGCGTCCAGAAATTCGCCTTCATAAACAAGGCCGTTCGCATAACGCGCCAGGCCCCGGCCGGCGATGTTGCCCGCGACCCAGCCGCCCTCGTAGCTGGCGCCGTCGGGATAGGTGATCTTGCCCGTGCCCTCGGGCATGTCATTGCGGAAATCGCCCTCGTAGACCGAGCCGTCGGGGAAACGCGCCCGGCCCCGGCCCTCGATTCGGCCCTCGACCCAGCCGCCGGTGTAGTCATAGCCGTCCGCGCCGCGGAAATGGCCTTGACCCTGCGGCTTGTCGGCCAGAAACTCGCCCTCGTAAAGATCGCCGTTGGCGTAGGTCACCCGGCCCTTGCCCTGCCGCTTGCCCGCCACCATCGCGCCCTCGTAGCGGTCGCCATTGGGCTGGATCAGCACGCCCTGACCCTCCATCTGACCGGCCTTCCAGTCGCCCTCATAGGTGACCCCGGTCTTCAGGATCAGCGTGCCGCGGCCTGCGCGCAAGCCGCCCGCCATCTCGCCTTCGTAACGGGCGCCGTCCGGGTAGGTGATCTTGCCGCGACCCTGTTTCACGCCCTGCACCCAGTCGCCCTCGTAGCGGTAGCCGTCGGCGCCGGTCAGCACGCCCGCGCCGTCATGCAGCGCCTTGGCGAAGCGGCCCTCGTAGCGGGTGCCGTTGGCATAAAGCGCGACGCCGGTGCCGGTGATCTCGCCCGCGACCCAGTCGCCCTCGTAGGTGCCGCCATCGGGATAGGTGATCTTGCCGCGGCCCTCGGGCTTGCCGCGGGCAAAGCTGCCCTCGTAGATCGAGCCGTCGGGAAAGCGGGCGCGGCCCTGACCGACGATTTCGCCCGCGCGCCAGTCGCCTTCGTATTCGTAACCCGAGGGCAGGCGGTATTTGCCATGGCCGTCCTGCTTGCCGTCCTTGAACGTGCCCTCGTAAATGCCGCCGTCCTGATATTGCTTGGTCTGCACCTCTTCGGCCTGCGCCGCCCCGGCGAAAACCAGCGCCGCCGCCAGCATCAGCCCCCGCTTGCCCGCTTGCCCCATGCTTTTCCCCCGCCTGATGGCCCGATCGGCGCAAACCTAATGGCGTGCCAAAAGCGTGACAAGCGCCCGGCGGCCGCGGATTTCGCGCCCGGGTGCTTTTCCCCGCCCGCCCTTGGCGTTACATCAGGGGCAACAGACAGGATCCAGCATGACAGATCGTTTCCGCATCACCCTTGCGCAACTGAACCCGACGGTGGGGGCGCTGGCCGCCAATACCGAAAAGGCGCTGGCGGCCTGGCAGGCGGGCCGCGCCGCGGGGGCCGATCTGGTGGCGCTGCCCGAGATGTTCCTGACCGGCTATCAGACCCAGGATCTGGTGCTGAAACCGGCCTTCCTGCGCGATGCGATGGCGGCGATGCGGGCGCTGGCGGCGCAGGTGATGGACGGGCCCGCGCTGGGCATTGGCGGGCCTTATGTCGATGAAACAGGAAGTTACAACGCCTGGTGGGTGCTGAAGGACGGCCGGGTGATCGCCCGCGCGCTCAAGCATCATCTGCCGCATGACGATGTCTTTGACGAGATGCGGCTCTTCGATCAAGGGCCGGTCAGCGACCCCTTGCGGCTTGGCCCGGTGGCGCTGGGCATCCCGGTCTGCGAGGATGCCTGGCACCCGGATGTGGCGGGGGCCTTGGCGGCGGCGGGGGCCGAGGTGCTGATGGTGCCCAATGGCTCGCCCTATCGGCGCGGCAAGCTGGATCTGCGCCGCGCGGTGACGGTGGCGCGGGTGGCGGAAACCGGGCTGCCGCTTTTGTATCTGAACATGGTCGGCGGGCAGGATGATCAGCTCTTCGATGGCGCCAGTTTCGTGCTGAACCCCGATGGAGAGGTGGCGGTGCAGCTGCCCGCCTTCGAGGAAGCGGTGGTGCATGTCGATCTGCAGCGCAGCGCGGCGGGCTGGCGGGCGGTGCCGGGCGAGATCGTGCCGCCGCCCGGCGACATCGAGCAGGATTACCGCGCCATGGTGCTGGGGCTGCAGGATTATCTGCGCAAATCCGGGTTTTCCAGGGTGGTTCTGGGGCTCTCGGGCGGGATCGATTCCGCGCTGGTGGCGGTCATCGCCGCCGATGCGCTCGGGGCCGGGAACGTGCATTGCGTGATGCTGCCCTCGCGCTACACCTCGCAGGGCTCGCTTGATGATGCCGCCGATCTGGCGCGGCGGCTGGGGGCGCGGCTCGATACGGTCGCCATCGAGGAGCCCCGGGCGGCGGTCGAGGGCGCGCTGGCCCATGTGCTGGCGGGCACCGCGCCCGACGTGACCGAGGAGAACATCCAGTCGCGGCTGCGGGGTGTGATCCTGATGGCGATCTCGAACAAGTTCGGCGCGATGCTGCTGACCACCGGCAACAAATCCGAGGTGGCGGTGGGCTACTGCACCATCTACGGCGACATGGCGGGAGGTTACAACCCGCTGAAAGACCTTTATAAAACCCGCGTCTTCGAGACCTGCCGGTGGCGCAACGCCACGCATCGGCCCTGGATGCGGGCGCCCGCGGGCGAAGTGATCCCGGTTGCGATCATCGACAAGCCGCCAAGCGCCGAGCTGCGCGAGAACCAGACGGATCAGGACAGCCTGCCGCCCTATGAGGTGCTGGATGCGATTCTGGAGCGGCTGGTCGAGGGCGATCAATCAGTCGATCAGATCGTCGCGGCGGGGTTTGACCGCGCGACGGTGAAACGGATCGAGCATCTGCTTTACATTTCCGAATGGAAGCGGTTCCAGTCCGCGCCCGGGCCGCGGCTGACGACACGGGCGTTCTGGCTGGATCGGCGCTATCCGATGGTGAACCGCTGGCGGGATCAGGGCTGAAGTTGCCCCGACCGCGGGATCGGGCGGAACAGGAAACGCAACGCGTTTCCCCGCCCGTCGCGCAACCGCCCGGCACGACCGTTTCCCCAAGCGCACCAGAGGCCAGCGCCTGACCCGGCGGGCGAGAAGCGCCCGCCGAGGGCGGGGCGGGCGCTGGCCGAGGGCCTTTGGGCCCTCGGCGATCCTGAGGCAAATGTGGCGCATGACCTCGGCGATGGCCTCGGTCAAAAAAAGGGCAGGGGCCTAGGCCCCCATCCGCCGCCTTGCGGCAATGCGCAGATCGCGGTGCAGCGAGGAATAGGGCCAGTCCTCGGGATGTTTCGCCAGACCCAGCCGCACCGGCGCCTCCCAGCAAAAGGCCAGGGCGCGGTTCACCGCGGCCGCATCCGGCAGCGGCTCGATCAGGATCTCGGGCTGCCAGATCGTCTCGGGCGCCTCGGGGGCGACACGGCCCGCGAAATCGCGGCGCAATTGCGACCAGCGCACCGACACCGCCCGCGGCCCCGGCGGCAGCGTCAGCACCGCATGCAGGTGATCGGGCAGAACCACCATCGCGCCGCAGATGGTGGGATGTTCGGCGACCATCGCGGCCCAGGCGGCCCGCAGGTCTGCGATGTGATCGACAAGCAGACAGCTTCCGGTCCGCAAAAGGCGGAGCGTGAAGAACCGGGTCTGCCCCGGAAGCGGGAATCGGTCCATGAGGCTCATGCACCGATCCTGCGCCCACAGGGTTAACGAACCCTGAATCCGTCCGGTTCGGACCTAGAAATCGGCGGCAACCTCATACATCACCGGCTCGAAGCTGCGGCACAAAGTGGCGATGTGGCGATTGCGGGTGATCATCTCGGGGCTGCGCAGCATCGCCTGATAATCGCCGCGCTTTTCCCATTTCGAATAGGTGGCGATGCGGGTGTGGGCATCGTTCATGTGCAGCCCCGCGCCGATGAACCCCGCCGATTTGCTGATGCACTCGGCATAGGCCGATTGCAGCGCCTCCATCAGTTCGATCGCCGTCGCGGGGGTCATTTCGAAGGTGCAGATCACCGTCTGCCCGGTGAAATCCTTGCTGATCTCGGCCATTCCATCCTCCCATTCGGTTTGCTCACGTTCAAGAATGACGCAGTTGCCCGAAAAATCCACCCCCCGCAGCAGGGCTTGCGCGACCTGCCGCAGCGGCAAGCTCGCGTTCCGGCTGAATGTGACGGATCGATAACAGAAATGTTGCAAGCGGCTGGTTTTCGGGCAAGTCTTTCGCTGTCGGCCACGACCGACCGCCGGGGGCCTGGCTGTCAACAGACTGTCACAGAACGCGCCTAGGTGCTGGCTGGTGCCCATTGTGGGCCCAACCTTCCGATAACGGGGAGAGAGACAGATGAAACCGATGCACGTCCTTGCCGGTGCGGCTTTGCTGATGGCCACGACGGCGCTTGTTCACGCCGAGGATCTGGCCGCGCTGGAAGCCGCCGCCAAGGCCGAAGGCCAGCTGACGACGATCGCGCTGCCGCATGACTGGTGTGGCTACGGCGCGGTGATCGAGGGCTTCAAGGCCAAGTATCCCGACATCAAGGTGAACGAGTTGAACCCCGACGCCGGTTCGGCCGACGAGCTGGAGGCGATCCGCGCCAACAAGGGCAACACCGGCCCGCAGGCCCCCGACGTGATCGACGTCGGCCTGTCCTTCGGCCCGCAGGCCAAGGAAGAAGGGCTGATCCAGCCCTACAAGGTCTCGACCTGGGACGAGATCCCGGCCGAGATCAAGGATGCCGACGGCTACTGGTATGGCGACTATTATGGCGTCATGTCCTTCATGGTGAACAAGGATCTGGTGCCGGTGCCGCCCGCCGACTGGGCCGATCTGCTGAAAGCGGATTACGCCGGTCAGGTGGCGCTGGCGGGCGATCCGCGCGCCTCGAACCAGGCGATCCTGGCGGTTCTGGCCGCGGGCATGGCGAATGGCGGTGCGGCGGGCGCCGAAGCCGGGGCCAAGGGGCTCGATTACTTCAAGGCGATGAACGACGCGGGCAATTTCGTGCCGGTCATCGGCAAGGCGGGCACGCTGGCGCAAGGCGCCACGCCGATCGTGGTGATGTGGGACTATAACGCGCTGTCGGCGCGCGACACGCTCAAGGGCAACCCGCCGGTCGAGGTGGTGGTGCCGCAGACCGGCGTTCTGGCGGGCGTCTATGTGCAGGCGATCTCGGCCCATGCGCCGCATCCGAATGCCGCGAAACTCTGGATGGAATACCTTTATTCGGATGAAGGTCAGAACCTCTGGCTGAAGGGCTATTGCCACCCGGCGCGCTTCAACGCGATGGCGGCGGCGGGCAAGCTTGATGCCGAGGCGATGGCCAAGCTGCCTCCGGCGGAAGCCTATCAGGCCGCCTATTTCCCGACCCTTGCGGAACAGGATGCCAACAAGGCCGCCGTCACCGAGGGCTGGGACAAGGTCGTGGGCGCCAACGTCCAGTAATCGGCTCGAAAGATTGTGCCGCCTCCGGGGATCCCGGGGGCGGTTTTCCCGCTCCCGACCAAGGGCCGCCGTGACCGACACATCCCCCCCCGCCGCCCCCCCGGCCGCCCCGTCCCGCCGACGGTTGCGCCTTGCCTGGCTGGGCCTCGTTCCCTTCGCGCTCTTCGTGGGCCTGTTCCTGATCGCGCCGACGATGAAGATCGTGATCGGCGCCTTTCAACGCGCCGATGGCAGTTTCACCTTTGAAAACCTGATCGGGCTCTTCACCCCCTCGATCCTGGCGAGCTACTGGATCTCGATCAAGATTTCCGTGGCCTCGGCGGCCTTGGGCGCGCTGATCGGCTTTCTGATGGCCGCGGCGATGGTGCTGGGCGGTCTGCCGCGGGGGATCCGCGCGCCTTTGCTCACCTTTTCCGGCGTCGCCTCGAATTTCGCGGGCGTGCCGCTCGCCTTCGCCTTTCTGGCGACGCTTGGCCCCCTCGGCCTTGTCACCGTCTGGCTGCGCACCGAATTCGGCATCAACCTGCGGGCGCATGGCTTCAACATCCTGTCGTTCTGGGGCCTGACGATCACCTATATCTTCTTTCAGATCCCGCTGATGATCCTGATCATCACCCCGGCGCTCGACGGTCTGAAACGCGAATGGCGCGAAGCGGCGCAATCGCTGGGCGCCACCGCGACGCAATACTGGACCTCGGTCGCGCTGCCGATCCTTTTCCCGTCGCTTTTGGGCACCTTCGCGCTGCTCTTCGCCAATGCCTTTGGCGCCGTCGCCACCGCCATTGCGCTGACGGGATCGAGCCTGAACATCGTGCCGATCATGCTCTTCGCGCAGATCCGCGGTGACGTTCTGGGCAATCCGCATCTGGGCTATGCGATGGCCTTCGGCATGATCCTGATCACCGCTTTCGCCAATATCCTTTACATCTGGCTGCGGATGCGGTCGGAAAGGTGGCTGAAATGAAGACCGCCGCCGCCTGGGCCATCCTTTTGCTGGGCATGGCCTATTTCATCCTGCCGCTGGTGGGGCTGGTGGAATTCTCGCTGTCGATGACGCGCGGCGAATACAGTCTTGAGGCCTACCGCGTCGTCTTCGCCGATCCGCGCTTTCGCGACACCTTCAGCTATTCGGTGCTGATGGCGGTCTTGACCATCGTCTTCGGCGTCGTGCTGGTGGTGCCGACGGCCTTCTGGGTGCGGCTCAAGCTGCCGCATTGGCGCCCGGTGATCGAATTCGTCACCCTGTTGCCGCTGGTGATCCCGGCCATCGTCATCGTCTTCGGCTATATCCGGCTTTACAACACTTCAAGCTGGCTGCCGCTGACCGGCACCACATCTGGCACCAACCTGCTGCTTCTCTTCGGCTATGCGACGCTGAGCCTGCCTTACATGTATCGCGCCGTCGATACCGGGCTGCGCACCATCGACGTGGCGACGCTGACGGAAGCCGCGCAGTCGCTGGGGGCCGGTTGGGGCACGATCCTGGCGCGGGTGATCCTGCCCAATGTGCTGGTCTCGGTGCTCTCGGGCGCCTTTGTCACCTTTGCCATCGTCATGGGCGAATTCACCCTCGCGGCGCTTTTGGATCGCCCGGCCTTCGGGCCCTATCTGCAACTGATGGGGGCCAACCGCGCCTACGAGCCCTTCGCGCTCGCCACCATCGCCTTCATCATCACCTGGGCCTGCATGGGGCTGATCCAGCTCGTCACCCGGTTCACCAAACACGACAAGGCCCCGCGATGAGCTATCTTGAGCTGACCCATCTGGAGAAACGCTTCGGCACGCTGCGCGTGGTGAAGGACTTCAACCTGAGCGTCGAAAAGGGCGAGTTCATCTCGCTTCTGGGCCCCTCGGGCTGCGGGAAAACCACCGTGCTGCGGATGGTGGCGGGGTTCGAGACGCCGACGACCGGCGCCATCACCATCGCGGGCAAGGAGGTGACCGACCTCAAGCCGAACCAGCGCAATATCGGCATGGTGTTTCAGGCTTACGCGCTCTTTCCGAACCTGACCGTGGCGCAGAACGTCGGCTTCGGGCTCAAGGTCAAGGGCACGCCGCGCGCCCAGATCGCGCGGCGGGTCGAGGAGATGCTGGCGCTGATCGGCCTGCCCGAACTCGGCAACCGCTATCCGTTCCAGCTTTCGGGCGGCCAGCAGCAACGCGTGGCGCTGGCGCGCGCGCTGGCGCCGAAACCCTCGGTGCTGCTGCTCGATGAGCCGCTTTCGGCGCTCGATGCCAAGGTCCGGGTGTCGCTGCGCAACGAGATCCGGGCGATCCAGCGCGAGCTTGGCATCACCACGATCTTCGTGACCCATGACCAGGAAGAGGCGCTCTCGATGTCGGACCGGGTCGTGGTGATGCATGAGGGGATCGCCGATCAGGTCGGCACGCCCTTTGACATCTACAACCGCCCCGCCACCCGCTTTGTCGCGGGCTTCGTCGGCACGCTGAACACGCTCGATGCGCAGGTGCTGGACGCTGCGACCGGCCGGGTGCGGCTGGGCGCGACCGAGATCGACCTGGCCCGGCCGCTGCCCCCCGGCGCGGTGACGCTGGGCCTGCGCCCCGAGGCGGTGACGCTGGGGCAGGGGACGCACGACACGCGGCTGACCGCGACGATCCGCGAGGTGGATTTCCTCGGCTCGGTGATCCGTTTGCGCGCCGATCTGGCGGGCCAGCCGATCGCCTTTGACACGTTCAACAACAGCCACGTCGCGCCGCCGCAGGTGGGCACCGAGGTTACGCTTGGCCTGAATGCGGCCGATCTCATGGTGATCGGGGCCTGAGGGCGGGGGCGCTGCCCCCGCACCCCCGGGATATTTGAGGCAAGATGAAAGGGCGGCCGGGTCCTGCTTTCATCTTGCCCGAAATACCTCGGGGGGTGAATTGGCCGTCAGGCCAAGAGGGGGGCAGCGTCCCCCCCTTCCTTACTTCCGGCCGCGAAAGAACCGCGCGCGTTCGTAAAGTGCTTCCAGCCGCGCCATCCGGTCCGACGTCGTCTGCCAGGTCAGATCCTGCACCGCCGCCATCAGCGTTTCGACCAGCAGTTGAATTGCCACCGTGCTGTCCCAGGCCGAGGGCACCTCGACCTGAACCGAGAACCGATAGCGCGCATGCGCTGCCGCGGGGCTGATCCAGGGGTCGGTGACCAGCACCACCTCGGCCCCCTGTTCGGCTGCCATTTCAACCAGTTGCAGCACGTTGTTCTCATAGCGGCGGATGTCGAAGGCCAAAAGCACATCGCCCCGGCGCATCTCCAGCAGCGCGGGCGGCCAGGCGTTCGAGACCGGCATCAGCAGCTCCACCTCGGGGCGGATCACCTTCATGTGGGTGACGAAATATTCCGCCATCGCCAGCGTGATCCGGCCCCCCGTGGCAAAGACCTTGCGCGCGGGATCGGCCATCAGATCCGCTGCCGCGTCGAAATCCTGCTGGTCGATCTGCGCCAGCGTCGCCTGCAGATTGCCCAGCACCGCATCGGCGAAGCGATTGAGCACATGGGCTTTCGGCGCCTGCGCCGACCAGCGGTCGTGTTTCGAGAGCGGACCTTCCAGCCGCGCTTCCAGCTCGTCGCGCACCGCCCCCTGCAGCCCCGGATAGCCGCCAAAGCCCATCTTCTGCGCCAGCCGCACCACCGTGGGCGAGCTGACCTGCGCCGCCCGCGCCAGCTGCGTGACCGAGCCGAGCAGCGCCAGCGGATAATGCCGCAGCACATGACCCGCCAATTGCCGTTCCGCGCGCGTCATCGTGTCGATCGCGCCGCGCAGCTGCTCCTCGATCGTGGCCTTGCCTGCCGCCAAAACGGGCACCTCGCTGCGGCAAAGGCGGTCCGCCCCTGCCGAACAGATTGTAACAGAATTGCTTCCCCTGAAATGAAGTTGACAGTTTCTTGCGTCCGGTCAAGCCTGCACGACAGGAGATCGCAGAATCGCCGTCAAGACCAGGGAGCCAGGGTGAAAGAACCGACAAGAGGCGCGGTCGTCATCACGGGATGCGCGGCGGCGGACCGCCGCGCCCGGATGCGGCCTGCCGCGGCGCCGATGCAACCGCGTGCAACAAAGGAGGCCGCCTGATGCCCCGTGTGCTTGTCGCCTATGTGCATTTCATTGACGGGGTGAACCGGCGCGTCGGCCGGTTCGCCATGTATCTGCTTTATGTGATCATGGGGATCATGATCGTCTCGATGCTGACCAAGGCCGTGCATGTCCCGGCGCTCTGGACGCTGGAAATGGCGCAATTCACGCTGGTCGCCTATTACATGCTGGGCGCGCCCTTTGCGCTGCAGACCGATGTGAACGTGCGGATGGACCTGATCTACGGGCGCCTCTCGCACAAGGGGCGGGCGCTGACCGATGTCTTCACCGTCTTCTGCCTGATGTTCTATCTCGGCGTGATGCTCTATGGCGCCTTTGACAGCACCGTCTATTCCTTTGAAATGTCGGAACGAAATCCGACCGCCTGGCGCCCGGTGCTGTGGCCGGTCAAGTCGGTCATCACGCTCGCTTTCGGGCTGATGCTGCTGCAGGCCACAGCCCTGCTGATCCGCGATTTCGCCACCCTGCGCGGAGTGAAACTCTGATGGATTACAACACCATTGCCGCGCTGATGTTCTCGTCGATGCTCTTGATGATGCTGACCGGGCAGCGCGTCTTTGGCGCCATCGGCCTCGTCGCCGTGGTTGCGGCGCTGACGCTTTGGGGCGATGGCGGCGCCGACATGGGCTTTTCGGCGGTGATGAAGCTGATGAAATGGACCGCGCTTCTGACGCTGCCGATGTTCATCTTCATGGGCTATGTGATGAGCGAAACCCGGCTGGCCGAGGATCTCTACCGGATGTTTCACGTCTGGATGGGGCCGCTGCCGGGGGGCCTCGCCATCGGCACCGTGCTGTTGATGGTGCTGATTTCCGCGATGAACGGGCTTTCCGTCGCGGGGATGGCGATCGGCGCCACCATCGCTTTGCCCGAATTGCAGCGGCGCGGCTATGACAAGCTGATGATTTCGGGGGTGATTCAGGCGGGCTCGAGCCTTGGCATCCTGATCCCGCCCTCGGTTGTGCTGGTGCTTTATGCGATGATCGCGCGCCAGCCGGTGTCGAACCTCTGGCTGGCGGGCATCGTGCCGGGGCTTTTGATGGCGGCGATGTTCATCCTTTACATCGTCCTGCGCACCTGGGCCAACCCGTCGCTGGCGCCGCGGATGTCGGCCGAGGAACGCGCCGCGATCACCCGGGCCGAGAAGTTCAGCCTGCTGCGGGCGGGGCTGCTGCCGGTCTTCATCTTCGTCGCGATGATGGTGCCCTTCCTCAACGGCTGGGCCAGCCTGACCGAGACCTCGGTGATCGGCGTCGCGGCCACCGTGCTGGTCGCCTGGGCCAAGCGCCGGATGAGCTGGCATGTGCTGGAAACCGCGACGAAACAGACGATGCTGATCACCGTGATGTTCATGATGATCATCACCGCGGCGCTGAGTTTCGGCGCGGTCTTCGACGGGCTTGGGGCCGGGCGCGCGATCCAGAGCTTTTTCACCAGGGATCTGGCGCTGGAACCCTGGCAGATCCTGGTGCTGATGCAGCTGAGCTTCCTGGTCATGGGGATGTTTCTGGACGACACCGCGATGCTGGTCATCGTCGCGCCGGTTTATGTCAGCCTGGCCAAGGCTTTGGGCTTCGATCTGATCTGGTATGGCGTGCTTTATACCATCACCTGTCAGATCGCCTATCTTACCCCGCCCTTCGGTTATAACCTGTTCCTGATGAAGGCGCTGGCGCCGCCGGATTATACGCTTCCGGTGATCTACCGCTCGGTCTGGCCCTTCGTTCTGGTGATGGTGCTGACGCTTGTGCTGATCATGGTGTTTCCGCAAATCGCGCTTTGGCTGCCGCAGGCGATGCTGGGGCGCTGACACGAACGACCCCGAAAATGGGGCATCAACCGACAAGGAGTAGAGAGATGACGACGACCAGACGGACCTTCCTCACCACCGGCGCGGCGGGTGTTGCGGCGGGTCTTGCGACCCCGGCGCTGGCGCAATCGGCGCCGATCAAGTGGCGGTTGCAGACCTATGCCGGCACGGTGCTGGCCGAGCAGGTGGTGAAACCGGCGATTGACGCCTTCAACACCATTGCGAACGGCCAGATGGAGATCGAGCTTTACACCTCGGACCAGCTGGTGCCGACGGGCGAGCTGTTCCGCGCGATGCAGAACGGCACCATCGATGCGGTGCAATCGGATGATGACAGCATGGCCAGCCCGACCGAGGTGACGGTATTTGGCGGCTATTTCCCGCTCGCGCTGCGCTATTCGCTCGATGTGCCTGCGCTCTTCAACGAATGGGGCCTCGATCAGATCTGGAAGGAAGAATACGCCAAGGTCGGCATCAAGCATATCTCGGCGGGGTCCTGGGATCCGTGCAACTTCAACATGAAGGAGCCGATCAAGTCGCTCGAAGATCTCAAGGGCAAGCGCGTCTTCACCTTCCCGACGGCGGGGCGGTTTTTGGCGCAATTCGGCGTCATCCCGGTCACGCTGCCCTGGGAGGATGTCGAGGTGGCGCTGCAAACGGGCGAGCTTGACGGTCTGGCCTGGTCGGGCATCACCGAGGATTACACCGCGGGCTGGTCGAAGGTCGCGCCCTATTTCCTGACCAACAACATCTCGGGCGCCTGGATCGGGCATTTCTTCGCCAATATGGAGCGCTGGAATGCCCTGCCTGCGCATCTGCAACAGCTGATGCAGACCTGTTTCGACCAGTCGCATTACCGCCGCCAATGGTGGTACTGGGCGGGCGAAGCCAAGCTGCGCGTCGAGGGCGCCGACATGACGCTGACCTCGCTTCCGCCCGAGGATTACGCGAAAATCGAGGAGGCCGCGCAGAGGTTCTGGGACGAGATCGCCGCGGAAAGCCCGCTCAAGGCGAAGGTGGTCGAGATCATCAAGAAATACAACGACACGATGGTCAAGGCCGGCGTGCCCTATCGCTACTGATCGGTGGGGCCGGGGGCAGCCCCGGCCTTTCCCCGCCCGAGGAGGAGAGAGAGATGCCCGCAAACCTGACCTTTGCCGCGCTGAAGAAGGCCGTTGCCAGCGGCGAGATCGACACCGTCATCACCTGCATCTGCGACATGCAGGGCCGATTGCAGGGCAAGCGCTTTCATGCCGCGCATTTCCTCGAAAGCGCGCATGAGGAAACGCATTGCTGCAACTATCTGCTGGCCACCGACATGGAGATGATCACCGTGCCGGGCTACAAGGCGTCAAGCTGGTCGCGCGGCTATGGCGACTATGTGATGAAGCCCGACATGGCGACCCTGCGCACCATTCCCTGGGCCCCGGGCACGGCCCTGGTGATGTGCGATGTGCTTGACCATCACACCCATGCGCCGGTCGCCCATGCGCCGCGCACGGTCTTGAAGCGGCAGATCGAGCGGGCGAAAGCCATGGGCTTTGACGTGATGATGGCGACCGAACTGGAATTCTTCCTGTTCGAGGAAAGCTTCCCGGCGCTGTTCGATGCCGGTTATCCGCTGCCCACCCCGATGGCGCGGTATAATGTCGATTACAACCTGATGGGCTCGGCGCGTGACGAGCGGATCATGCGCGACATCCGCAACAAGCTTTACGGCGCGGGGATCCCCATCGAATGCTCGAAGGGCGAGGCCGAGGCCGGTCAGGAAGAGATCAATGCGAGATATTCCGACGCGCTTGATACCGCCGACATGCATGCGCTGATCAAGCTTGGGGTGAAGGAAATCGCGCAACAACACGGCGCCAGCGTCACCTTCATGGCGAAATACGATCACCGCAAGGCGGGGTCATCAAGCCACATTCACCAGTCGCTCTGGAAAGACGGGAAGAACGCCTTTCACGACCCGGCGGCCGAGCATGGGATGAGCGCGGTGATGCGGCATTTCCTGGCCGGGCAGCTGGCGTTCTCGCGCGAGATTTCGGTCTTTCTGGCGCCCTATGTCAACAGTTACAAGCGCTTCTGCGTCGGCATGTTCGCGCCGACAAAGGCGGTCTGGTCGCTGGACAACCGCACCGCGGGCTATCGGATCTGCGGCGAGAACACCAAATCCGTCCGCGTCGAATGCCGCATCGGCGGCGCCGATCTGAACCCCTATCTGGCCTGCGCGGCGCTTCTGGCGGCGGGGCTGGAGGGGATCGAACAGATGCTGGACCCGGGCCAGCCGGTGAATGGCGATCTGTATCAGTCCGAGGCCGCGCCCGGGGTGCCACGCTCGCTGATCGAGGCGGCCGAGGCGCTGAAGGATTCCGCTTTCCTCGCGCAGGCGCTGGGGGCAGATGTGGTGGAGCATTATTATCACGCCGCGCGCTGGGAGATCGAGGAAAGCCTGCGCGTCGTGACCGATTGGGAACGGCACCGCGGGTTTGAGCGGGCGTAACGGGTTCACGGGGGCGACGGCGCCCCAAAGGAAGGTCGACATGACGAAGATGATCCAATGTATCTCGCCGGTGGATGGGCGGGTCTATGCGGAGCGCCCGGCGCTGACGCTCTCCGAAGCCGAGGCGGTTGCCGCGCGCGCCCGGGCGGCGCAGGCCGATTGGGCGGCGCGTCCGCTTGAAGACCGCATCGCGCTGGTCAAGGCCGGGGTGGCGCGGCTCAATGACATGAAGGACCGCGTGGTCGAGGAGCTGGCCTGGCAGATGGGCCGCCCGACGCGTTTTGGCGGCGAATTCGGCGGCGTGAACGAGCGCACCAATTACATGGCCGAGATCGCGGGAAAGACCCTTGCGCCCACCGTGGTCGAGGACAGTGACCGCTTCCGCCGCAGCCTTGCGCGCGAGCCCGTGGGCGTCGTCTTCATCATCGCGCCGTGGAACTATCCCTATCTGACCACGATCAACACGCTGGTTCCGGCGCTGATCGCGGGCAACACGGTCGTTTTGAAACACGCCACGCAAACCATGCTGGTGGGCGAGCGTCTGGTCGAGGCCTTCACCGAGGCGGGCGTGCCCGAGGACGTGTTCCAGAACGTTTACCTCACCCATGACGTGACCGAGGAGCTGCTGCGAAACCGCGCCTTCAACTTCGTCAACTTCACCGGCTCGGTGGGCGGCGGGGCTGCGATCGAACGGGCGGCGGCGGGCACCTTTACCGGGCTTGGGCTGGAACTCGGCGGCAAGGACCCGGGCTATGTGATGGACGACGTCGATCTGGACGCCGCCGTGGACAGCCTGATGGACGGCGCGATGTTCAACGCCGGGCAATGCTGCTGCGGCATCGAGCGGATCTATGTGCATGAAAGCCTTTACGATGCTTTCGTCCAAAAGGCGGTGGCCTGGGTCAAGGCCTTGAAACTGGGCAATCCTTTCGATCAGGCGACGACGCTTGGCCCGATGGCGCACAAGCGCTTTGCCCATGTGGTGCGAGAGCAGGTGGCCGAGGCCATCGCCGAGGGGGCGACGGCGCTGATCGACCCGGCGCTGTTTCCGGAAGATGACGGCGGCGCCTATCTGGCCCCGCAGATCCTGGTCAATGTGAACCACGAAATGCGGGTGATGCGCGAGGAAAGCTTCGGCCCGGTCGTCGGCATCATGCCCGTCGCGAATGACGAAGAAGCCATCGCCGCGATGAATGACAGCCCCTACGGTCTGACCTGCTCGCTCTGGACGCAGGATGTGGAGCGCGCCGCCGCCATCGGCGCGCGGATCGAGACCGGCACCGTCTTCCTGAACCGCTGCGACTATCTGGACCCGGCTTTGTGCTGGACCGGCTGCAAGGACACCGGCCGCGGCGCGGCACTCTCGGCCCTTGGCTATCATTCGGTCACGCGGCCGAAATCCTACCATCTGAAGAAGGTGACGAAATGAGCGTTCCGAACAGAAACTGGAACTACCCGACGCCGATCAAATTCGGCTGCGGCCGGATCGCGGAGCTGGCCGATCATTGCAAGGCGGTGGGCATCACCAAGCCGCTGCTGGTCACCGACAAGGCGCTGGCCAGCCTGCCGATCACCGCGCAGGCGCTGGATGTGATGGACAAGGGCGGGCTTGGCCGGGCGGTGTTCTCGGAGGTCGATCCGAACCCGAACGAGGGCAACATGGCCGCGGGCATCGCCGTCTACAAGGCGGGCGGCCATGACGGGGTGATCTGTTTCGGCGGCGGCTCGGCCTTGGATCTGGGCAAGATGATCGCGCTGATGGCCGATCAGCGCGCCGACCTTTCGGTCTGGGATCTGGAGGATGTGGACGACTGGTACACCCGGGCGGATGCCACGAAGATCGCCCCCATCGTCGCCGTGCCGACGACGGCGGGGACGGGGTCGGAAGTGGGCCGCGCCGGCGTGCTGACGAATTCCGTCACCCACAAGAAGAAGATCATCTTCCACCCGAAACTGATGCCCGCGGTCACCATCTGCGACCCGGAATTGACGGTGGGCATGCCCGCCTTCATCACCGCGGGGACCGGCATGGATGCGCTGGCGCATTGCCTTGAGGCCTACTGCTCGCCCTTCTATCATCCGATGTCGCAGGGCATCGCGCTCGAAGGGATGCGGCTTGTCTTCGAGAACCTGCCCAGGGTCTACAAGACCCCGCAGGACATCGAGGCCCGCGCCCATATGATGTCGGCCGCCGCGATGGGCGCCGTGGCCTTCCAGAAAGGCCTTGGCGCGATCCATTCGCTGTCGCACCCCGTGGGCGCGGTTTACGGCACCCATCACGGCACGACGAATGCCTGCGTGATGCCGATGGTGCTCGATTACAACCGCGCCGCCATCGAGGAACGGATCGAGAAAGCCGCCGCCTATATCGGCATTCCGGGCGGCTTTGACGGTTTCCGCGCCGCGGTCGTGGCCCTGAATGCGGAGCTCAAGATCCCGGAAACGCTGACGAAAATGGGCGTGAAGCCGGAAGATCTGGCGATGCTGACCGAGATGGCGCTGGAAGATCCCTCCTGCGGCGGCAACCCGATCGAAATGACGCGCGAAAACACCCGCGCGCTGTTCGACGCCTGCATGTAAGCGCGGCGCCCGGCGGCTTCGATGCCGCCGGGCCACCACCCTTGGCGGCATCCCCCACAGGTTGCGGCTTTCCTGCCATTCCCCCACATTCCTGCCACAATCGCTGCGTTTCGCTCTCGTCTCGAAACGGAAAACGGGTATAACGGGGAAAAGATTTGGGAGATCCTCGTGCAGACTGCGATTGCGCCCATGACGCAACCGGGAAAATCCGGCCTTGGCCGCTGGTTGTCGGCCACAAGCCTTGTCGTCCTTGCCGCGGCCCTGGGGGCGGCGCCCGTGCAGGCCGATCCGCTGGTCGGCAAGACGCGCAACACCTTCGGGATGCCCGGCGTGCTCGACATGCCCTCGGCCGAGATGTTCCCCGATGGCGAATTGGGCATCGGTCTGACGGTGCTGGATGACGGCACCTCGCGCGCGACGCTGACCTTTCAGATCGCCCCCTCGCTGGTCGGCGCCTTCCGCTATTCGCGCGTGCCCGGGCTGATGCCGGTCAAGGGCGACGACGACAAGGAAACCGGCGCCTATACCGCGCTTTACGACCGCTCCTTCGACATCCGCTGGCAGATGCTGGAGGAGGGGCGCTATCGTCCCGCCGTCGCGGTGGGGATGAACGATTTCGTCGGCACCGGGGTCTATTCCTCGGAATATATCGTGGCCACGAAAAGCTTTGGCGACCGGCTGCGGGTCTCGGGCGGTCTGGGCTGGGGGCGGCTTGGCTCGCATGGCTCGATCGCCTCGATGGGAACGCGGCCCGAGTATGACTACGGCTCGACCGGCGGGCAGTTCAACGGCAAGAACTGGTTCCGCGGCGATGTCGCGCCCTTCTTCGGCCTGTCCTGGGCGATGACCGACCGGCTGACGCTGAAGGCGGAATATTCCTCGGACGCCTATGAAAAGGAAACCGCCGACAGCCCGCCCAATGGCGACTGGGAGCGGCGCAGCTCGGTCAATATCGGCGCCGATTACCAGCTTGGCGCCTTCACCCACATGCAGTTCTTCTACATGCATGGCGACAAGTTCGGCTTCCAGATCACCCGCGCGATCAACCCGCAGGAGCCGCCCTTCGCCTCCGGCATCGAGCGCGCGCCCCTGCCGGTGCAGCCGCGCCCGCCGGTGTCCGCCGACCGGTTGGGCTGGTCGGGCGCCTGGAGCCAGGACCCGACCGCGCAGCCCGCAATTCAGGGCGCGCTGGCGCAGGCGCTGGAAAAGGACGGGCAGGTGCTTGAATCGATGTCGCTTTCCGCGACAAGGGCCGAGCTGCGCATCCGCAACATGACCTATGGCGCGCAGCCGCAGGCGATCGGCCATGCCGCCCGCACCGCCACCCGCGCCCTGCCGCCCTCGGTCGAAACCATCACCATCACCTCGGTCGAACGCGGTCTGGCGATTTCCTCGGTCACCTTCCATCGCCGCGATCTGGAGCGGCTGGAAAACACCCGCGCGCTTGATATCCTGCCCTCGACCACGATCACCGCGGCTGACGCGCATGATCCGGCGCAGGTGCGCACCGCCGATCTTTACCCGCGCTTTCGCTGGGGGCTGATGCCCTATGCCGAGGCCTCGATCTTCGATCCCGACAATCCGCTGCGGGCCGATTTCGGCGCCCAGCTTTCGGCGAAATTCGAACTGGCGCCGGGGTTCGTGATGTCGGGCCTTGTCCGGCAGAAGGTCGCGGGCAACCTCGACAATTCCACCCGGGTCTCGGATTCGGAGGTGCAGCATGTGCGCTCGGATCTGGTCGAGTATCAGCGCGAGGGCGATCTGGCGCTGCAATATCTGACCGTCAGCCATTACGGCCAGCCGATGCCCAATGTCTTCTCGCGGGTGACGGTGGGCTATCTGGAACGGATGTATGGCGGCGTTTCCGGCGAGATGCTGTGGAAACCCGTCGACAGCCGTCTGGCGCTGGGGCTCGAGGCGAACTGGGTGAAGCAGCGCGACTTCGACCAGCATTTCGGCTTTCAGGACTATGACACCGCCACCGGCCATGTCTCGGCCTATTACGATTTCGGCCGCGGCTATGTCGGCGAACTGCATGTCGGCCGCTATCTGGCGCAGGACTGGGGCGGCACGATCGAGCTGGACCGCGAATTCGAGAACGGCTGGAAGGTCGGCGCCTTTGCGACGATCACCGACATGTCCTCGGAGGAATATGGCGAGGGCTCGTTCGACAAGGGCATCCGCCTGACCATTCCGGTCGCCTGGAGCACCGGCAAGCCCTCGGTCAACACGCTGAAGACGACGATCCGTCCGCTGCAACGCGATGGCGGCGCGCGGCTGGATATCGACGGGCGGCTGTTCGACACCGTCCACGGCGCGCAGACCGGCTCGCTTTACAACGAATGGGGGAGATTCTGGCGATGACGAACAGGCGTCGGGCCGTCATGGCCGCGCTGGCGCTCGTCGCCGGGCTTGCGGCTTGCGGTACGGATCAGACCCGGCTGGAAACCGGGCGCGAGGCGACGGCCGAGGTGAAGGCGCTGCTGCGCGGTCTGGTCCATCGCGGAGCGAAAGGCGCCGCCCCCGATCCGCAGCAGATCGCGCGCGAGGCGCTGGCGGCCAATCCGGGGCCGGTGATGCTGGTCTCGCTCGAGGCGACGAAATCCACCTCGGTCTTCGGGCTGCGCGGCGAGAACAACGGCATGCGGACCTGGCTCTCGCCCTCGGGGCAGGGGGTGATCACCCGCGGCGGCGTGCTGGCGGGCACCCGCGGCTTCGGCAACGATCTGATGTCGTCGGATATCGGTCCGCTGATCGGTGTGGTGCAGGGGCGGCGCACGACCGAGCTGAAGATCGAGCTGCGTTATCTGGACGGGCTGGGCAAAGAGCGGCCGTTGCCGCTTGCGTGCCGGACCGGCACTGCCGCGCCCACCGGCTATGATTTCGCCGGGATGCGCTTCGAGGGGACGCCGGTGGCCGTGCATTGCGAGGGCTACGGTTTCAAGTTCGACAACAGCTATATCGTCTCGGGGGCGGGGGTGGTGCTGTCCTCGCGGCAATGGATCGGGCCGCGGCTGGGCTATCTGACCCTGCAGTCCCTGCGCAACTGACACTCTGGCGATCGACATCAGAAAGGGGCGCTCCGCGGGGCGCCCCTTTCTGATCTGGTCTGTCTCATCTGATCTGCCTGCCGCGCCGGGACGGGCCTGCGCGGTTTGTCCGGCGCAAGAAGAAGGCCGGGAAGCTTGCGCTTCCCGGCCGTATCAGGCGAGCCTGATCGTCGAACTCAGTTCGACGAAGCGGCCACGGCCACGCCGACGAGCAGCAGGGCCGGGATCAGGATGCCGGCGTTCGACGACGAGGTGCCGGCGACGACCGGGGTCGATTCGACGACCGGAGCGGTGTAGCCGCCAGCGAAAGCGGTGGAAGCCGAGAGGCCGAGGGCCAGGGCGATGGTAGCGATCTTTTTCATGTCAATCTCCGTCATTGCTGTAGAGAGCCGCCAAGCCCGGCAGCATCATCGCGAGAAGAGCATATGAGCCGCTAAATGCAAAGGGGAATTCTTGACCGGTTCCATATGGGTCCCCCAAAGTGTTGCACTTTCGCACCCTGTTGCGGGCGATTGGATGCTGCGCGGCGGCATCGCGCCTGCAGCGTTCTGCAAAGGGTGCAAAAAGGCGCCGTTTTGCGGCCAGTTGCAAACTTTCGCCGCGGCGTGACAAGGGGCGGATTGACTTCGCGCTGCGGGGCATCGAATTTTGCCGGGTCACGACGAAAGGGCTTGCGATGAAGATTGCGATGATCGGCACCGGGTATGTCGGTTTGGTGTCCGGGGTCTGCTTTTCCGATTTCGGCCATGACGTGGTCTGCGTCGACAAGGATCCGGCGAAGATCGAGCGTTTGCTGCAGGGCGAGGTGCCGATTTACGAGCCCGGCCTGGAGGCGCTGATGGCCAAGAACGTCGCGGCGGGGCGGCTGTCCTTCACCGGCGATCTGGCGGCGGCGGTCGATGGCGCGGAGGCGGTCTTCATCGCGGTGGGCACGCCGACGCGGCGCGGCGACGGCCATGCCGATCTGCGCTATGTGATGGCCGCGGCCGAGGAAATCGCCGCCGCGCTGACCGGCTATGCCGTCGTGGTGACGAAATCGACCGTGCCTGTCGGCACCAACCGCGCGGTGAAACAGGTGATCCGCAAGGCCCGGCCGGAGGCGGAATTCGACGTCGCCTCGAACCCCGAGTTCCTGCGCGAGGGCGCGGCGATCGACGATTTCATGCGCCCCGACCGGGTGGTGGTGGGCGTCTCCTCGGAGCGGGCGAAAGAGGTGATGGGCGAGGTCTACCGGCCACTCTTCCTGCGCGAATTCCCGGTGCTTTACACCGATCTGGAAACCGCCGAGATGATCAAATACGCCGCCAACGCCTTCCTGGCGACGAAGATCACCTTCATCAACGAGATCGCGCGGCTGTGTGAAAAGGTCGGCGCCGATGTCAAAGAAGTGGCGCGCGGCATGGGGCTCGATGGCCGGATCGGCAACAAGTTCCTGCATGCCGGGCCGGGCTATGGCGGCTCGTGCTTCCCCAAGGACACCCAGGCGCTGGCGCGGATGGGGCAGGATCACGCCGTGCCGATGCAGATCACCGAGACGGTGATCAAGGTCAATGACGAGGTGAAGCGGCGGATGATCGACAAGATCGTCGATCTTTGCGACGGCTCGGTGAATGGCAAGACCATTACGGTGCTTGGGGTGACCTTCAAACCCAATACCGATGACATGCGCGACGCGCCGTCCCTGACCATCGTGCCCGCGCTGATCGGGGCGGGGGCCAAGGTGCGCGCCGTCGATCCGCAGGGCCTGCGCGAGGCGCAGCAGATGCTGCCCGGTGTGCATTGGATGGAGGATGCCTACAAGGCGGCGCAGAAGGCCGATTGCCTGGTGCTGCTGACCGAGTGGAACGAATTCCGCGCCCTTGATCTGAAGAAACTGGCGAAGAAGATGACCACGCCGCGGATGGCCGATCTGCGCAACATCTATTCCGCCAAGGACGCGAAAAAGGCGGGCTTCGAGGGCTATGTCAGCGTCGGCCGCTAGGGCAGGGGGCTAGCGCTTCTTCGGCCGCTTCACCCCGCCGCGCTGCCCCGGCCGCCCGGCGGTGGAGCGGCCCTTGGCCTGGGTCGCGGCCTCGACCGCCTCCTCGACCGCCGATTGCCGCGCCAGCGGATCATCCGAGACCGCAAGCTCGACCGCCTCGAGCCGTTTCACCTCGTCGCGCAGCCGGGCCGCCTCCTCGAACTCAAGATTCTCGGCCGCCTTGCGCATCTTCGTGCGCAAAGCCTCCAGATGTGCCGCCAGGTTCGAACCGACAGCCGGCCCCTCCACCTTGGCGGTGACGCGCGACATGTCGGTGTCGCCAGCCCACAGCCCGGCCAGAACATCATCGACATTCTTGCGCACGGTCTGCGGCGTGATCCCGTGTTCGAGGTTGTAGGCGATCTGCTTTTCACGCCGCCGGTTGGTCTCGTTCAAGGCGCGGCTCATCGAGCCGGTGATCCGGTCGGCATACATGATCACCCGCCCGTCGGCGTTCCGCGCCGCCCGGCCGATGGTCTGGATCAGCGAGGTTTCCGAGCGCAGGAACCCCTCCTTGTCGGCATCGAGAATGGCAACGAGCCCGCATTCGGGAATGTCGAGCCCCTCGCGCAGAAGGTTGATGCCGATCAGCACGTCAAAGGCGCCCAGCCGCAGATCACGCAGGATCTCGATCCGCTCGATCGTGTCGATGTCGGAATGCATGTAGCGCACCCGGATGCCCTGTTCGTGCAGATATTCGGTCAGATCCTCGGCCATGCGCTTGGTCAGCGTGGTCACCAGAACGCGCAGGCCGCGCGCCGCTACCTTGCGGATTTCATCCAGCAGATCATCGACTTGCGTCTCGACCGGGCGGATTTCGACCTCCGGATCCAAAAGCCCCGTCGGCCGGATCACCTGTTCGGTGAAGACGCCGCCGGTCTGTTCCAGCTCCCAGGGCGCGGGCGTGGCCGAGACGAAGACCGATTGCGGCCGCATCGCATCCCATTCCTCGAATTTCAGCGGCCGGTTGTCCATGCAGGAGGGCAGCCGGAAGCCGTGTTCGGCCAAGGTGAACTTGCGCCGGTAGTCGCCGCGATACATGCCGCCGATCTGCGGCACGGTCACATGCGATTCGTCGGCAAAGACGATGGCGGTGTCGGGGATGAATTCGAACAGCGTCGGCGGCGGCTCGCCCGGGGCGCGGCCGGTCAGATAGCGCGAATAATTCTCGATGCCGTTGCAGACCCCGGTCGCCTCGAGCATTTCCAGATCGAAATTGGTGCGCTGCTCCAGCCGTTGCGCCTCAAGCAGCTTGCCCTCGTCATGGAGCTGCTTGAGCCGCAAGGCCAGTTCCGTCCGGATCGATTTCGTCGCCTGCTGCAGGGTCGGGCGGGGGGTCACATAGTGGCTGTTCGCATAGATGCGGATCTGCTGGAAACTGTCGGTCTTGGCGCCGGTGAGCGGGTCGAATTCGGTGATCGCCTCCAGCTCCTCGCCGAAAAAGGAAAACCGCCAGCCGCGGTCCTCAAGGTGGGCGGGCCAGAGATCGATCGTGTCGCCCTTGACCCGGAACGATCCGCGCTGAAAGGCGGCATCGAGGCGTTTGTATTGCTGCGCCACCAGATCGGCCAGGAACTTGCGCTGGTCATACAGGCTGCCCACAGTCAGATCCTGGGTCATCGCCGAATAGGTCTCGACCGAGCCGATACCATAGATGCAGCTGACCGAGGCGACGATGATCACGTCATCGCGTTCCAGAAGCGCCCGGGTGGCCGAGTGGCGCATCCGGTCGATCTGTTCGTTGATCATCGATTCCTTCTCGATATAGGTGTCGGTGCGGGCGACATAGGCCTCGGGCTGGTAGTAATCGTAGTAGGACACGAAATATTCGACCGAGTTGTCGGGGAAGAAGCCCTTGAATTCGCCGTATAATTGCGCGGCCAGGGTCTTGTTGGGGGCCAAGATGATGGCCGGGCGCTGCGTCGCCTCGATCACCTTGGCCATCGTATAGGTCTTGCCGGTGCCGGTGGCGCCCAGAAGCACCTGATCGCGCTCGCCCGCCAGCACGGCTTTCGAGATCTCCGCAATCGCCGTCGGCTGATCGCCCGCGGGCGAGAAATCCGATTTCATCACGAATCGCTTGCCGCCTTCGAGCTTCGGACGGGTCAGAACCTCGGGGCGCGGGGTCGGGCGGTCGGTGTTGTTGTGGGGCATGGGGCCTCCTTGATCCGCCCCAATGTCGGTCCCTTTTCGTTCTCTTTCAAGGGATTGCTGCAGATGTTAAGCGAAGGTTAAGGTGAGGACGTATTTTTTCGATGCAAAACATGACCTTATGGATATTTAGCGCTTGCTTTTGATCGCGCGTGTTCGCATATTGTTCAGGCAAGCAGCGATTGGCTACCGGCCGGGGCACCACCCCCACCCCTCGCTCCCCAAGCCCGGCCGGTAGCACCCCTTCCCGCATTTTCCAAACCCCTGCCGGATCAGTCAACGCCGCGTCGCCTTCTGCACACCATTGTATGCAGAGCTTGAATTTTTCCGCGGATCGGCCTATGACTGGGGCAAGACAAAGGGGGATCCCATGCGCGCACGCATCTACCAACCGGCCCGCAACGCCATGCAATCCGGTCAGGCGAAAACGAAGCTCTGGTATCTTGATTTCCTGCAGGCCGATGCCCGCAATCTGGACCCGCTGATGGGCTGGACGGGCACGGACGACACCCAGGCGCAGGTGCGCCTGAAGTTCGACAGTCGCGCGGCGGCGGAGGCTTTCGCCAAGGCGCGGGGTCTGGACTACACGGTGACCGAGGGTCACAAGCGCAAGGTCAACATCCGTCCGATGGGCTACGGCGAGAATTTCGCGACGAACCGGCGGGCGAACTGGACGCATTGAGGGTGCAGAAAAGACTCGCGTTCTCACCCTATGGGCGCGAGTTTTCAGCGAGATCTACATATTGGGCGCCTGATGGGCGCCCTTTGCATATTTTGCGCGCGTATGGCGGATGCTTGGGCGGGCCCGGCGCGGCGGCGATCGACAGCGCGATGCGCGTCGGGCTGATCCGGCTCGGCAGTCGCGACCGGGGGGCGCGGGCGGGACCGGGGCCGAGATGCGCCGCCGCCGCCACATCCCGTTTCCGGACGCGCCCGCGGCGCTGATCAGCCCGGCATCCGCTGCGCCAGCGCCGCGGGCGCGGGGGCGACCGAGCGCACCCCCAGCTGCTGCAGCGATTCCTCGACCGCCACGACGACGCGGCTCATCATCTCGGGGTCGATCTGGCCGATGCAACCGATGCGGAAGCTCTCGACCAGGGTCAGCTTGCCCGGATAGATCAGGAAGCCGCGCGCCTTCATCGCCGCATAAAAGCGCGCGAAATCAAAGGCCGGATCGGCGGGCGACAGGAAGGTGACGATGATCGGCGACATCCAGGCCTCGGGCAGCAGCGTCTCGAAGCCAAGGCGCCGCATCCCCGCCACCAACCGGTCGCGATTGGCCGCATAACGCGCGCCGCGGGCCGCCACGCCGCCCTCGGCCGCGTGTTCGGCCAGCGCCTCAAGACAGGCCGCGACGACATGGGTGGGCGGCGTGAATCGCCATTGCCCGGTTGTCTCGAAACTGAGCCATTGCGCGTGCACATCCAGCGAAAGCGAGGGGCTGTTGCCCGCGCATTCGGCCAGCGCCCGGCGCCGCGCCAGCACGAAACCGAAGCCCGGCACCCCCTCCAGGCATTTGTTGGCCGAAGACACCAGCGCCTCGAACGGCAGCCACGCGGGGTCGATCGCGATCGCCCCAAAGGCCGACATGCTGTCGATCAGAAGCTTGCGCCCCGCCGCCGCTGTCGCCGCAGCAATCTCGGCCAGCGGGTTGAGGATGCCCGAGGAGGTCTCGCAATGGATCGCCAGAACATGGGTGATCTCGGGGTCGGCGGCCAGCGCGGCGGCGACGTCCTCGCCCCGCGGCGGCAGGAAATCGCCCATGTCGATCAGCGTGAAGGGCAGGCCGATCACGTCAAGCGTCCGCGCCGCCCGCTGCCCGTAGGCGCCATTGGCCAGCACCAGAACCTTGCCATGCCAGGGCACGAAACTGCCCAGCATCGCCTCGACCAGATAGCTGCCCGAGCCCTGCATCGGCACGCAGTCATATGCCTCGCGGCCCGCGCCCAGCAGGGCCACCAGATCGGCGCGCAGCTGCCGCGTCATGGCGCGGAAATCGTCATCCCAGCTGCCCCAGTCCCGCAGCATCGCCGCCCGGACGGCGCGCGAGGTGGTCAGCGGGCCGGGGGTCAGCAGGATCGGCTCGACGGGGGGAATGTCTTTCATGCGCTCTCTCGGGTTTCGAAGGTCTGGATCAGCGAGGGCAGATCGGCCACGGTATCAATCACATGCATGGCGCCCGCGGCCTTCAGCGCCGCCCTTGCGCGGCGCCGGATCTCGTTGCGCCGCGCTTCGGAAAGGGCCGCCATCTCCCGCGCCGTCAGCCCGGCATGATTGCCCGAAAGCGTCACCGCGACGGTGATGCAGCCCGCCGCCACCCCCTCGGCGATGCCGGGCTCGGTGTCATCCACCTTGATCACCATGCGTGGCGGATGCACCGCCAGATCGGTGAAGCACTTGTACATCATCAGCGGGCCCGGCCGCCCCTCGGGCAGGTCATCGGCGCAGACCAGCGTGTCGGGCACATAGCCCTGCGCTGCGGCCACCGGGCTGACCTGCTCCATGATCGCGCGGGTGTAGCCGGTGGTGGAGCCGATCTTGATGCCGCGACCGCGCAGCCAGTCGACCGTCTCCAGCGCCCCGGGCACCAGCGTCGCGTGCCGGGCCGCCACCGCCGCAGTCATCGGCACGAAGACATCGTGCAGCCGCTGCACCGCCGCCGCGTCGGGGGCCGCGCCCTGCGCCTCCTGCCAGCGCGCGGCGATATGCGGCTCGGCCAGCATCGCGGCGATATGGTCGCATTTGCGCAGCCCCATCGGCTTGCGCGCATCGGTGACGCTGATGGCGACCCCGAATTCGGCGAAGGCCTGAACGAAAGCCCCCATCGGCGCCAAAGAGCCGAAATCGACCATCGTTCCGGCCCAGTCGAAGACGACTGCCTTGATCTTGCTCATCCTGTCTCCGTTCGCTTCGCCGTTGTCAGGCCAAGGGGGACATCGCTTTGTTGCAGCCAGATGACGGAAGGGCGCGGCGCATGCGCGCAGGCCAGCCCCGGGCTGTCATGCGGGCGTCATGTGTGCGTCATCCAAGTGTCATGAAAACGTTACATTAATCCCGTTGCGGCGGCTGCGGGTGTCGATACATTGTCGTTGCATTTGAGGAGGCCGCGATGGGCAAGACCAAGGAAAAGAAAAAGGAAAGCCAATTGGTGATCCGGGTCGAGAAGGCGGAGAAGGCCGCCTTCCTTGGCTTGTGCGCAGCGCTTGACACCAGCGCCGGGCGCGAGCTGCGCCGCTTCATGCGCGCCTTCGTCGCGGCGAAATCCGCCGAGGTCGGGGCCGGAACGGACAGTGGCGCCGCGCCGAAGAAACGCAAGGCGAAAAAGGCCCAGCCAGTCGAGGCCGCTGTCGAAGCCGCCGTCGAAACCGGCGGCGAAACCGGCGGCGAAACCGCGGTCGGGGCGGTTGCGCAGCCCCTGGCCGAGCCCGTCGCGGCGGTGTCGCCCGAAACGACGCCTGCCGCCGCCGCGGCGCAGGCCCCGGCAAGCGCGGACCCGGCGCCTGCGCCCGCGCGCCCGGGCAAGCGGGCCGGGAAAGCCGCCGCCGCCGTCTGAGCGGTCCCGAAATGCGTGCCGATTTTGCATCCGCAGGGGGATTGCGGAAAGGATCGGCACGTTTTCGATCCCGGCCCTGTCTTTTGGACGGGTGGGCAATCTGTCGCAGATGATCTGAAATTCTCATTCTGGACAGGATGTTGGCCATCGCCTTAGGCTCCGTTCGCGGGGGAGCGAAACGGTTCAGTTCAGGTGATGGGGTGCAGATGAAGAAACCAAGGCCCGCGGTTGCCGAGCTTGTCGCGCGCTTTGCGCGGATCGCGAAACTCGACATGAACAGGGCGATCGGCGAGGATGCGGTGGGCATGCTCGTGCGGCTCAAGGACGAGACCGGGGCGCTGGACGAGACCGAATGCGTGATCGTCGAACTCAAGCGCGACGGCCGGATTTCGGCGCGCAGGCTGGTCGAGCTGCTGCGCCGTCACCAACGGGAATGCCTGCACCGCCGCTAGCGCCGGACCGTCATGATTCTGTCCGGGTTGCGTGGCATTTTGCGCCCGACCTCGCGGCGCGGCGCCGTCGCGGTCGCCAACAGCATGCGGGCCGCAAGGCCCAGGGAACCGGACCATGATCGACACCTTCACCGCCCCCGGAAAATTCTGGCGCGGCAATCTGCACTGCCATTCCGACCGCTCCGACGGGGCGCTGCCGCCCGCGGAGGTCTGCCGCCGCTATGCCGCCGAGGGCTATGACTTTCTGGCGCTGACCGATCATTTCGTCGGCTGCTACGGCTATCCGATCACCGACACCGCGCCGTTTCGCAGCGCGGATTTCACCACGCTGCCCGGCGCCGAACTGCATTCCGGCGCGCTTGAAAACGGCGAGCTGTGGCACATTCTGGCGGTCGGCCTGCCCGCCGATTTCGCGCCCTCTCTCAGTCCCGATTTCACCCCGGTCGCGGGGCAGGAAACCGGGCCCGAGATCGCCGCGCGGGCGGTGGCGGCGGGGGCTTTCGTCGCGATCGCGCATCCGCATTGGTCGGGGCTGAGCCTGTCGGACGCCCGCAGCCTGACCGCCGCCCATGCGATCGAGATCTACAACCACGGCTGCGCCACCGGCGCCGATCGCGGCGATGGCGCGGCAATCGCCGATCTGCTGCTGACCGGGGGCCGCCGGCTGAACCTGATCGCCACCGACGACGCCCATTTCACCGAACCCGATCATTTCGGCGGCTGGGTGATGGTGAAGGCGCCCGAAAACACCCCCGAGGCGCTGCTGGCGGCGCTGAAGGCGGGGCATTTCTATGCCTCGCAGGGGCCCGAGCTGCGCGCGATCCGCTTTGACGGCACCGCGATCGAGGTGGAGAGCGGCGCCGTCGTCAGCGTGATCGTGCAGGGGCAGGCCTCGGCCGTGGTGGCGCGGCACGGCAGCGCGATGACGCGCACGCGGGTCTTGCTTGATGCCCGGCTGGCGGCCTCGCCGTGGTTGCGGGTGACGGTGGTGGATGCGGCGGGACGTCGCGCCTGGTCGAATCCGCTCTGGCGCTGAGCGGTGACGGGGCCGGGTTCATGGCTCGTTAAGCCGGACCGGCTATCGGTCGGGAAATCTTGCGAGAGAGACGGGATGCGGGACGAACTGCCGATATGGCTGCACAATTTCGACTCCGAGCAGTTTCTGAGGGATGTGAACCATCATCTGGTGGTTGCGCTGCAACCGATCGTCGAGGCAAACACCGGCGTCGTTGTCGCGCATGAGGCGCTGATGCGCGGCTTCGACGATCTGGGCTTTCCCGATCCGGGCGCGCTTCTTGATGGCGCCGCCGCGCGCAAGCGGCTGTTCGAGGTGGATTGCTGCGTGATCGCGAAGGCGATTGCCGCGCGGGCGCGGTTTCCGAAGGCCGAAGGCGGCGCTCTGTTTCTCAATCTCGACGGGCGCAATCTGCAGCACTGGCGGGCCCTGCGCACCTTTCTGGAACTGCGCTGCGAGCAGCTTGGCCTGTCTGCGCAGGATCTGTGCATCGAACTCTCCGAGGCACATCAACCGCTTGCGCCCGAGGCCTTCGAAGAGGCGGTGCGCGGTCTGCGCGCCGCCGGGCTCCAGATCGCCATCGACGATTTCGGCACCGGCGTCTCGGGGATGCAGATGCTTTATCAGGCGGCGCCCGATTTTATCAAGATCGACAAGTTCTTCATCAAATCGATGCCGAGCGATGCGAAAAAGCGGTTGCTGGTCGGCTCGATCGTCGATCTGGCGCATACGCTGGGCAGCCGGGTGATCGCCGAGGGGGTCGAGACGGTCGAGCAGCTGATCTGTTGCCGCGAAGCCAATTGCGATCTCATTCAGGGCTATCTGATCGCGCGTCCGGCCACCGATCCGAGCGAGCTTGCAACGGGCTATGCCGAGCGGGTGCATGCCGGTGCCGCGGCCGCCGAAAGCGGCGAGAGCCTGATGATCGAGAAGTTCATCGAGGAGGTGCCGACGCTGCAGGAAAACACGCCGCTTGCGGTGCTGTTCGACCAGCTGACGGTCAATCCCGGCCGCAACGTCTATCCGGTTCTGGATCGCGACGGCCTGCCCCGCGGCGCGGTCCGCGAAAGCGACGTCAAGCCGCTGCTGCATTCCCCCTTCGGGCGCGATCTGGCGCGCAACCGCTCGATCGGCATGACGATCGGCGATTTCGTCCGGCCGATCCCGACGCTGGAAAGCAGCACGCCGATCGCGCAGCGGCTGGAACTGATCGCTGATCATGCCGAGGACGGCGTCGTCGTCACCAAGGCGCTGCGCTATCTGGGCTACATGTCCTCGGGCAGCCTGCTCAAGCTTGCCAACGAGGTCCGGCTGCAGCAGGCGGCGGCGCAAAATCCGCTGACGCGGCTGCCGGGCAACAACGCGATTGCCGGGTTTCTGGAGGGATGTCTGACCGAGACCGCCGGGCCGCGACTGGTCGCCTATATCGACATCGATCATTTCAAGGCCTTCAACGACCGATACGGCTTCGAGATGGGGGATCGGGCGATCCTGATCCTGGCCTCGATCCTGAAATCGCTGGAACGCGATCACGCCGCCTTTGTCGGCCATATCGGCGGCGACGATTTCTTTCTGGGGGCCGAGGGCGCGGCCTGCGACGCGCTGGACAAGATCATGCAGACGATCGGGGCGCGGTTCCGCCATGTGGCCGAGAGCCTTTACAGCCCCGAAGACCGCGCCGCGGGCTTCATCGAGGCGCGCGCGCGTGACGGCACGCAGACCCGGTTCCCGCTGCTGTCCTGTACCGTCGCGGCCTTGCGGCTGGAACCGGGCTATCGGCCGCAGACGACGCTGGCGCTGACCACCCGGCTGACCGCGCTGAAATCGCTGGCGCGGCAGCAAAAGGCCAGCCTGCAGATGGAGGCCTGTGTCTGACGCCCCCCGGCGGTCCCGGGCTTAGGACAGCGGATCAGCCCCGGCGGCGATCCGGGACCGGGCGGCCGGATGCAACGCCGACGGCAGCCGCTTCCCGGTCAGCGTGTCGAACAGATGCCAGGCCGCCGGATCGGCGCCCAGATGCAGCCCCGCGGGCAGATCCGCCCCCGAGGGCAGGGACAGGCAAAGCGGCTGATCCTCGAGGAAGCCATGCACCAGCCGCGTGGCGCCCAGCTCCTCGATCCCGTCGAGGCGAAAGGGCAGCCCGCCCGCCGCGCGCAGCCGCAGATCCTCGGCCCGGATGCCCAGCGTGACCATGCGCGGGCCGCTGTCCACCGCGCCCAGATCGACGCCCGCCAGCATGAGCCGCCCCGCCTCGATCCGCGCATCCATCAGGTTCATCGCCGGTGCGCCGATGAAGGCCGCGACAAAGGTCGAGGCCGGGCGGTGATAGACCTCAAGCGGGCGGCCGACCTGCTCGATCTTGCCGCCGTTGAGCACCACCAGCCGGTCGGCCAAGGTCATCGCCTCCAGCTGGTCATGGGTGACATAAAGCGCGGTGGTGCCAAGGCGCTTTTGCAGCTTGCGGATTTCGCCGCGCATGGTGACGCGCAGTTTCGCATCAAGGTTCGAGAGCGGCTCGTCGAACAGGAACGCCGCGGGCTGGCGCGTGATGGCGCGGCCCATGGCGACGCGCTGGCGCTGCCCGCCCGAAAGCGCGCGCGGCTTGCGGTCGAGATGGGCCTGCAGCTCCAGCATCCGCGCCGCTTCCTCGACCCGGGCGGCGATCTCGGCCGCGGGGATGCGGCGGTTCCTCAGCCCCCAGGACATGTTTTCGCGCACCGTCATATGCGGATAAAGCGCGTAGTTCTGAAACACCATGGCGATGTCGCGCTCGGCCGGTTCCAGCCGGTTCACCACGCGATCGCCGATGGTCACCGTGCCGGTGCTGATCTCCTCCAGCCCCGCCACCATCCGCAAAAGCGTCGATTTTCCGCAGCCCGAGGGGCCGACCAGCACGATGAATTCGCCATCCGCCACGGCAAGCGACACGTCGCTGACCGCCGTCGTGCCGCCCGCATAGGTCTTGCCCAGGCTTTCAAGGGTAAGTGCCGCCATCATTTGTCGCTTTCGGTCAGGCCCTTGACGAAGAGGCGCTGGAACACGATCACCACCCCCAGAGGCGGCAGCATCGCCAGCACCGCAAGGGCGAAGGCTTCGTTGTAATCGGGGATCTGGCTGCCGACCCAGACCTGCAGGATCGTCTTGATCCCGCGCATCAGGGTGAAGAACCGCTCGTCGGTGGTCATCAGCATCGGCCAGAGATACTGGTTCCAGCCGTAAACGAACATGATGATGAAGATCGCCGCCATCATCGGCCGCGAGAGCGGCACGAGGATGCCCGCAAAGAACCGCCACGGCCCGGCGCCGTCGATCCGCGCGGCCTCCAGCAGTTCATCGGGGACGGATTTGAAGAACTGCCGGAAGTAGAAGGTGCCGGTGGCCGAAGCCAGAAGCGGCACGATCAGCCCCCAAGTGGTATTGAGCGCGCCAAGCTGGCTCATCACCTGATAAGAGGGCATGATCCGCACTTCGAGCGGCAGCAGCAGCGTGGTGAAGATCCCCCAGAAGATCGGCGTGGCAAAGCGGAAGCGGAAATAGACCAGCCCGTAGGCCGCCAGCATCGAGACGATCAGCTTGCCAAGCGCAAAGCCAAGGCCAAGGATCAGCGAATTCAGCGCCATCCTTGCTCCGGTCACCTCGCCGGTGAAGCCGCCCTTTTGTGTCAGCACCTTTTTGTAGGTGGCCAGGCCCTCGGTGCCGGGGGTCAGGTAAAGCCCGTTCATGTGGATGTCCGCCGCCGCATGGGTCGAGGACAGAAAGGCCATCAGCACCGGCGCCAGCAGAAAGGCCGCGCCCAGAAGCAGGATCAGATGGTCAAGGGGTCGGAACCGTCGCATGGATCACCCGTAATGCACGCGCCGCTCGATCAGGCGGAACTGCGCGAGGGTGAGGGTTGCGACGACCACCATCAGGATCACCGATTGCGCCGAGGAGCCGCCGATGTCGTTGCCCTTGAAGCCGTCCAGATAGACCTTGTAGACGAGCGTGATCGGGTTGTTGGCGGGCTTGTCCTTCACCATCACGTCGATGATCCCGAAAGTGTCGAACAGCGCATAGGTGATGTTGATCACCAGCAAAAAGAACGCGGTCGGCGCCAGAAGCGGCAGCGTGACATCGCGAAACTGCCGCCAGCGTGAGGTCGCGTCGATCCGCGCCGCCTCGCGCACCGCGGCCGGAACCGCCTGCAGCCCCGACAGGAAGAAGATGAAATTGTAGGGGATCTGCTTCCAGACCGCGACGGTGATCAGCGCGATGGCGGTGTCCCAGTAATCGATGCCGACCTTCAGATCCCAGCCGATCAGCGCGGCGGCGCGGGTGAAGGGGCCGATATGCATGTCGAACATCATCATGCCGATCAGCCCGACGACCGGCGGCGCGATGGCATAGACCGAGATCAGCGCCGTCTTGTAGGCGCCCGCGCCGCGCAAGACCGCATCGGCCTTGACGGCGAGCAAAAGCCCCAGCCCCAGCGCCAGCGCGGTGACGGTGGCGGCGAAAAACGCGGTGAAGCCCGCGATCTGGCGGTATTCCGCTGACCCCAGCGCCTCGCGGTAATTGTCGAGCCCGACGAAAGAGGCGCCAAAGCCGAACGGATCTTCAAGGTAAAAGGACGAGGTCACCGCCTGCACCGAGGGCCAGTAGAAAAAGATCGCCACGATCAGCAGTTGCGGCGCCACGAAAGCCCACGGCGTCCAGCGGTGGTCGAACTGCGCCTGTTTCGCGGGCGGCGCGGCAGTCTGGGGGGAAGCGGTCATGCGGCAGCTTTCATGGCGAAAAGACCCCGGGGCGTTCCCCCCGGGGCCCTGTCCTCGCGACAGATCAGTTCGCGGTCTTGGCGAATTTCGCCAACAGCGCATTCGCCTCGGTCTGGACGGTGGCCAGCGCCTCTTTCGGCGTCACCTCGCCCGAGAAGATGCGGTTGAACTCGCGTTCCTCGATCGTGCGGATCTGCGGGAAGAAGCCCATCCGGTAGCCCCGGGTCCAGTCCCCCGCGGGCAGCATCAGCTGCTTGATGCCGACCTCGGCCACGGGGTGGCTTTCATACCAGCCCTCGGATTTCGCCAGCTCATAAGCGGCGGTGGTGATCGGCACGTAGCCCGTCGCCTGATGGTAGAATTTCTGCACTTCGGGCTGGGTCAGGAAGCTGAAGAACTCGGCCGTGCAGGCGGTGTTTTCCGCCGGTTTGCCCGCCATCGCAAACAGCGCCGCGCCGCCGATGAAACTTTGCTTGCCCGCGCCCAGGCTTTGCCAATAGGGCAGGAAATCGGCGGAAAACGGCGCGGTGGCGGTTTTCGCAAGGCCGCCGAAACTGCCCGAAGAGCCGATCCAGAGCGCGGCCTTGCCTTCCTCGAAGGGTTTCTGGTTGTCCGCCCAGCCCGCGCCGTAAAAGCCGAAATAGCCCGCATCGGCCCAGGCCTTGAGCTTGTCGAACATCATCACGGTGTTGGCATCATTGACGATGATCTCGGTCCCCTCGGTCGCGTCATAGCCGTTGCCATTCGTCGCGAATTGCTGGTTGTTGCGCGATTTGAAATTCTCGACGAATTGCCAGGTCAGCTGCGAGGCGGTCAGCGGAATGTAGCCCGCCGCTTTCAGCTTCGGCGCGATCGCTTCGAACTCTTCCCAGGTCTTCGGCGCGCTCACACCGGCCTTGGCCAGCGCCGCGGTGTTGACATACATGATCGGCGCCGAGGAGTTGAACGGCATGCCGATGAACTTGCCCGAGGCATCGGCGTAAAAGCTGCGCACGCCCGGGATGAAAGCGTTGCGGTCAAAGGGCTTGCCCGCGCCGGTGATCAGATCCTCGGCCGGGATGGTCGCGCCCTTGGCGGCGATGATCGTGGCGGCGCCCGCGTCGAAGACCTGCAGGATGTCGGGCTGCTCGCCCGAGCGGAAGGCGGCGATGCCCGCGGCCAGCGCCTCTTCATAAGTGCCCTTCGAGAGCGGCGTCAGATGGCAGGCGGTCTGCGCCTCGTTGAATTTCTGCGCGACTTCGTTGATCACTTCGCCATTGCGCCCGCCCATGCCGTGCCACCAGGTGATGTCGGTCTGGGCAAGGGCCGTGGTCGCGCCAAGGGCGGTCAGCACGGTGACGAGAGAAGCGGTTCTGAACATGGCTCACTCCGGTTGCAGCGGTGCGCGGACCCTGCCTGTCGCCGGTGACACTTTGTTAACCGCCGCGTTACAGCTGTGCAAAATCACCGCCCGAGGGCGGCCCGGCGGGTGTTGCGGACCAAAGGCGCGGTAGAACCCGCCGGGGGCTTCGCCCTGACCCCCGGCGTCGTCGAGCCGGGAAGAAAGCGGATCAGTCCTCGAAATCGATCATGCGGCCAGGATCTTCGCCCGCGGCCTTGCGTGCGGCAAGCTTGCGGGCGAGGGTGCGGCGGTGCATGCCGAGGCGGCGGGCGGTTTCCGAGACGTTGAAGCCGGTCTCGGCCAGGGTGCGCTGGATCAGCTCCCATTCCTGCGCCTTCACGCCGACCTGCGGCGTCTCGATTTCCGGCATTGCCATGCCCGCGCGATGGGAAAAGGCGGCCTCGATCTCGCGGGCGGTGGCGGGTTTCGCCAGATATTGCGTCGCGCCAAGCTTGATCGCCTCGACCGCCGTCGCCACCGCGGCAAAGCCCGTCAGCACCACGATCGCGGGCGGCGGATCAAGCGCGGCCAGGGCCTTGACGACGCCCAGCCCCGAGCCCTCGGCCAGTTTCAGATCGACGATGGCATGGCTTGGCCGCAGGCGGCGGGCAAGGGTGATCGCCATGTCCTCGCGCGGGGCGGTGTGCACCGCATGGCCGCGCCGGGCGAAGGCGCTGGCGAGGGTTTCGGCCAGATGCGGGTCATCCTCGACGATCAGCAGGCGGCGGGGCTCAGTCATGCGGGGTCTCGGTGCTGATGGCGGGGGCGAGCAGCGGAAAGGCGATCCGCACCTCGGCGCCGGTGGCGGTGTTGCGCAGCTCCATCCGCCCGCCCAGACGGTCGATGGCATTGCGCGCCAGAAACAGCCCGAGGCCGCGCCCCGGTGCCCCCGATCCGGTCACGAAAGGCGCGGCCGGGCCGGTCAGGACGAAATCGGGAAAGCCCGGGCCGCGGTCGGTCAGGCGCAGGATCATCTGCGCCCCGCGGGTCGAGAGCTCTGCCGCGACGGTGCCCGGGGCGGCGCTTTCGGCATTGTCGAGCAGGTTGATCAGCGCCGCCTCCAGCACCGGGGCCGAGAGCATCCGCGCCCCGCGCAGGCTGGCGCTGGCCACCACCGGCACCCGCGACCGGCCCCGCGCGCCGCTCCAGAGCGCCAGGATGCGCCGGATCTCGGTTTCGGCGGGCACGGCGGCGGCGGCCTCCAGACGTTCCTGCCCCGCCGCCTGCAAGGTGCGCGAGACGATCGCCCGGCAGCGGTGCAGCTGCGCGATCATCCGCTCCAGCTCGGCTTTCGCCGCCGGGCCTTCGGGCGGGCCGACCTCGGCCCAGTCGTCCAGCGTGACCGCAAGCGTGGTCAGCGGCGTGCCCAGTTCATGCGCCATCCCCGAGGCCAAAAGGCCAAGCCCCGCCAGCTGATCGGCCTCGGCCTTGGCCTTGCGCAGGGCCTCGATCGCCTCCGCGCGCGCCGCCGCGGCCAGTCGCAAGCGCAGCACGAACCAGGCCATCAGCGTCGAGGTCAGTCCGAAGGCCGGCACGAGCGCGGTTCCCGGCCCGCCGGCGGGCGCGGGCACCAGCGTCACCAGCGCCCAGACCGAGAGGTTCGCCAGCAGATAGATCGGCAGCGCCGCCGCCGGGGTGCAAAGCGACAGCGCCAGCAGCACCGGCACCAGCAGCAGCACCACGAAGGGATTGGCCGCCCCGCCCGAAAGCGCGAGCAGCGCCGCCAGCGACAGCGTGTCGATGCCCAGCTGCGCCGCCAGCACGGCATCGGGCGGACGCCGGTCGCGACGCAGCGCCACCGCGATGATCAGGTTGAAGCCGACCAGCCCGGCGATGATCAGCGCCATCCGCTCCAGCGGCAGCGGCAGGCCCAGAACGCGGGCGGCAAAGAGCGTCGCGATGATCTGCGCCCCGATCGCCATCCAGCGGATCTGCACCAGGAGCAAGCCGGTGTCGCGCCGCGCGCGGCGCTCGGTTTCGGGGTCTTCGGCGGGCGGCATCGGTCCGTTCGGGGCAGGGGCGGTACGGGCGCCACCTTGCCCGCTTCGCCGCACCGGGGCAACCGCCCGGGTCGCGCCTTTTTGTCGGGGCGGTGAAAAAACTCGCAGGGTCATGTGCCCTCTTGGCCGCGGCCCTGCCTGCCTTTCGGTCCCGCGCCGGGCCTGCCGGTCCGGTTCGGGACCGGCAGGACGCGCGCTCAGGCCTGCGCCTGATCCTTCAGATGGATCTCGGCGATGGCCACGCCAAGCGAGCCCCAGCAGGACAGGAAGCTCAGCACGCCCAGGATCGCCGCCGGGATCATGTAGGTGCCCTTGTTGAGCGCCGGGATCGCCAGGAACCGCAAGGCCTGGCCGGGAACAAGGTTGAGAATGCCGCGGCTGAACGCCAGCTTGTTGCGCGTCGTCTGCTCCTGATTGGCGAAATTGACCGAGAGCATGATCAGATAGGCCACCCCCCAGGCGGTCTGGGTCAATTCGGCGGTGGTGATCTTCGCCTCGCCGGTGATCCAGGGCTGATAATGCAGCGCGATCCCGCGCCCCGGGCCGCACAGGATCTGGCAGATCCAGATCGTCACGCCGAAACCCGGATCGCCGGGCTGGCAGTTCGGCGCCCCGGCCAGCGGCGACAGCGCCCAGGGCATGGTGAAGAGCGTCGACAAAAGCCCCGCCGCCGCGGGCACGATCCCGGCCGGGCCAAGCCCCGCGCCCGAGGCATTCGCCATCGCCGAACTTGGATCGAGCAGCGAGCGGAACGCCATCACGACGCAATAGCCGGTCAGGAAATTCTCGCGCAACTCCGGCGTCCAGCCGTTCGCCTCGGCCGCCGTCAGCGCCTTGGCCCGGCTCATCCCCAGCCGGTCCTTCAGCATCTCGACGGTGAAGCTCGCCTTGAAGCTGGCCAGCTGCTCCGCCGTCCAGGGCGTCCGGCCCAGGATAAGCTTGCTGGTGATCGTCATCGGAATCGCCGCGATCCAGGCCACGACATCGATCGGTGTCAGCGTCAGCCGGTCGCCGGTGAACAGCTGGTAAAGCTGCGACAGGATCGGGATTTCCCATTCCTGAAACAGCGCCAGCTTGACCAGCCGGATCAGATCCTCGACCAGATCGAACAGCGTCAGCACGATGCCCTCGGCCGCATCGAGCGCGAACAGCGCCGCCGCCTCCAGCGCCTTCACCAGACCGCTCAGCAACAGCTGCGCCGCCCGCCCGGGCTCGTTTCCGATGTTGTTGAAATAGCCGAAGGCCTCGTCCAGCGCCTGCTTGCCGTCACCGAACTGGAAATTGTCGGAAAAGGATTTCATCCGCCCGAACAGATCCTGCAGCGGATCGGTCAGCGCGGTGGTGGCGCGCAAGATCGCGGCGCCGTCCGCCTTGACCGTCAGCCTGGTCTCGTTCTCGCGGAAGGCATTGAGAAAGATGTTGTGATCGGAGGCATGCTGTTCCGCTTCGCTCGGTTCCTCCTGTTCGAAATAGGCGCCCATCGTCGGGTCGCCCTCGCGGTTCAGGGTCAGGATCAGGTTGTTGACGATGCCGTCCAGCCCCGCCTTGAGAAAGTCGAACCCTTCCTCGACCCGGCCGCGCAGCGCATGGACCGCATCGGCGGTGAAATCGAGCGTTACCCCGACACTGTGCTTGATCCCCTCGGCCGTGCGGGCGAAGTCTTTGAAATCGAACAGGAAGGCCAGCCACTGAAAGAGCTGCTCCAGCTTCACCTTGAGCCAGTTCCAGACCCCTTCGATGAAATCGAGCGCCTGCTGGGCGAATTTGATCACCGCCTGAAAGACCTGGCCCGCGATCTTGAACAGCACATTCGCGATGCCGTCGATGATCGTGACGACGATCTTTTCCAGCCCGTTGATCAGCCATTCGACGCCGTCGCGGATGCCGCGCCAGACCGAGCCCCAGTCGATGCCGAGAAACGACCCCCCGGCGTCCAGCTGCGGCGCATGGGCGCTTCGGAAGGCGGCGATGTCGCTGCTGTCCAGGCTGCGATAGATCGGCACGCCAGAGCCGAAATCGATCTCCCAGGACACCGTGCCAAGCGACCGGAAATCCGCCTGCAGGCTGTGGCGCAGCGCATGGGGCGAGGCGAATTTGTACTGGATCGCCCGCGCGGTTTCATCCGCCTGCGCGATCCGCATCGACTGGCGGGTGACCTCGGCGATGCTTTCGGCCACCTTCTCGCGGTCCTTGGTGTCGGCGGGCAGCAGCAGCGCCCCGGCGCTGTCGGTGGCGTTCAGCACGTCGTCCCTGGTGGTCTGCGCCATCTTCGCCTGCAGCTGCGCATTCGGCTGCACGACGATCGGCTGGCCCGCGCCGGTGCTGGGCGTCGCGATCAGCAGCGTCGCCCCCGCCAGCGCATTGGCGCGCTGCAAGATGACCACCTTGCCCGTCGCGTCGGTGCGGAAGCTGACCGGATCGACAAGGCTCGAGCGATAGGCCTTGCCGTTCACCCAAAGCGTGCAGAGAAAGGCCGCGTTGACGCTGACGGGCGCATCATAGATCGGCGCCCCCTCGGCGTCGACGACGAAGATCTCGGTCGAATGGGTGGGCACGGAAACCAGCTTGTCCTCGGCCTTCGGCAGATCGAGCACCTCGGAGAACCATTGTTCGGTGTCGGGGGCCTGCCAGAACCGGAAGATCTGGTTCTCGTCGGTCACCGAATAGGCCTCGGAATAGCCGTTGGTATTGCGCCCGACGGCGACGATCCGGTTTTCCATGTCGCAGGCGATCGGAAAGATCACCCGCCAGCCCTGCAGCTTGCCCGCGCTGTTGGTGACCTGGCGCGTATAGGTCAGATCGCCCGCCTCGTTGAGCGCGAAAACCTCGATCAGCCCGTCGCGGCGCAGGTTCGCCGTCAACCGGCCCAGCCGGCCGCTCTGGCCCGGATCGACCTGCACCCAATCGTCGAACTGGATGCCCGCGGTCGAATGCTTGCGCTGCTTCTTCACCCACAAAAGGCCGCTGTCGCGCTCCACCGCGAGGATGTTCAGCAGATTTTCGGAATCGGCGATCGCCGCGATATGCGAGGCCTTCTTGTTGAGCTTGCGCAGCCGCGAGGTGCGGAAACTGTCCTCGGCGAAGAGCACCTCGTCATCCATGCCGATCGCGAACAGCGCCGATTGCACCGGGTTGTTGGCGGCCATCGCCATGTCCTTGATCACCGCATCCTTGCCGTCCGGGCCGATCACCGGCGCCCAGACCGGCCCGCCCCATTTGTCGGTCTGCGGCTCGTAGTAATTCGTGCACAGCCGCCCGTCGGAAAGCCGCACGTTGATGTAGATCCGCCCGGTCACGCCGCGCACGCCCAGAAAATGGCGGATCACCTCGTCTTGCGGGCCGGTGTTGCGCTGCCCGTAGCCGCCGGATTGATAGGTGGCGAGCGTCAGCTTGCTTTCGCTGTTGAGCCCGAAGATCGACGGCGTGTCGGAGCGCCCGCCCGCGGCGTCGAAAAAGTAAAGCTGGCTGGCGCGGATCCCCAGATCGGCTTCCTCATAGGGGGCGAGCGTCGCATCGGTGCGCCGATAGCGATAGACCCGGCCGGTGGTGCCGACGCTGTAGATGTCGAGCATCCCGGCGGTGTTCAGATAGGTCTGGATCTCGGTGCCCGAGGAGACCGGCTGCAACGGCAGGAAGGTTTCCATGTAATTCGTGCTGACCCGCAGCGCCGGGGTGGCGCCGACCGGGGCGGCCTCAAGCGCCGCAGAGGAAAAGAACGTCATGCTGGTCTCCCTTGTTTGAAAGCGCAGGCGTCTGTTTGAAAGCGCAGGCACTGGCGTGGGGCAGGCGGGGCGCGGGACCGAGGCGGCGAGTGCGTTGCAGCACCGGCGCGCGCCAGACCGGCCGTCCGTGGTCGTTGCAGTAAAGCGGCTTGTCGAGCGCCAGCGCCCGGCTTCCCAGCAGGGGCGCCAGCCAGGCCAGCACCGGAACCAGCATCGGGGCAAGCGTCCCGTCGTCCAGCGCGGCGGCACGGCGGACGGCGAACCACAGTTCGGTCACATCGGCATAATAGGGCGCCAGCCGACGGCCGAAACCCGCCGGATCAAAGCCGCCCGCCGCGGCCGCGGCCAGCGAGGCGGCAGCGCCCTGCGCCACCGGATGCGCCGCAAGGCCCAGACGGCAGGCCAGCGCCAGCACATTGGCATTCACCGCCAGATCGACCGGATTGTCGCGGCCGCGCTCGATCAGCCAGGTCCGCACCGCGCCGCGGCGCACCCAGGGCGGGGCGCCGCCCGGCACCAGCAAACAGGCGGCAGGCGTGATCCGCGCCTCGAATGCCGCCCGCGCCTGATCGGTGCCGCGCCGCCCGCCGTGCAGCAGCGCCAGCCAGGCCAGCGCCGTGTCATCGGCATCGGGCGGCAGGCCGCGCACCAGCATCGGCCCATTGCCCCGCGGCGGATAAAAGGCGAAGGCCCCGGGATGGCGCGGATCCTCGCAGGTCTCGATGAAATCGAGCGCGCGTTCGAGCGCCGGGCGATGCGCCGCGGGGTCAAGGCACAGCGCGACGCTGGCGGTGACGAAACAGGTTCCGTCCTCGATCCCCGCCACCTCCGAGGGGAAAGCGCCGCGCGCCGTCTGGCGGATCAGCACCGCGCGCATGATCGCCAGGCTTCGCATCGCGTCGCGCAGGTGACCGAGAGCGCCAGCCCCGACCGGGCCAGCGTCAGCCCGACCAGCCCGTGCCAGGGGATGCGGTCCGCGGCCGGGGCGCTCAGCGCGCGGTAGCGCGGCATCGCCCAGCCGCGGCGCTGGCCGAAGGCCAGAAGGCTCTCGCGCGCCCGGGCCGCCGGACCGAGCAGCGCATCGCAATGCACATACCAGGTCAGTGCCTCGGCGGATCCGTCGCTGCCCCAGGAAATGCTGAGCCCCTGATCCTGCGTCGGCAGCACCGGACGCAGGCTTTGATCGCGCAGATCGGTCAGCAGCCGCAAGGCCTCAGGCGCCAGCGGCGGCAAGTCCAGATCGGCCAGCAGCAGTGCCAGACCGTCGCGCGCCAGCGGCGCGATCGCGGCATAGATCTCGACCTCGCCCCGCACCGGATCGAGCCCGAGCAGCACGGGGGTGAGCGCGCGGACCGCCGGCAGGCGGCGGGACAGGGGGGCAAAGGGCAGTGCCGTCAGCGTTTCGGGGGCGCCGGGCAGTTCCAGATAAAGCTTGCGCCGCAGGCCCGTGCCGCCGGGGCGCAACCCGATCCAGCCGCCGAACCGCGCGCCCCGCGCCTGCTGGGCGGCCACGACAGCCGCGCGCAGGGCGCGCTGCCCGGGCGAAAGGCCCTGCACCGCCGCGACCGCGCGCGCCCGCCGCTCGGCGCCCGAGGCTCCGGGGGCCGGATCCAGCGTGGCGCGGACCTGCTCTGCGCCCGCGGCGGACCAGAGCGCCTGGAACTCCACCGGATCGCCGATCGCCGAGAGGTTGCTGTCCTGCGCCTCGGGGTCGGCGCAAAGCCCGCGCAGCTCCCGGTGCCATCGCTCGGCCGGAACATCGGCCCCGCCCGCCGCCCGACAGGCCCGCAAGAGCGCATCGGAAGGGTCGGGGGCGGGGAGAGGCGCGGCACTGCCGACCGCTGCGGCACGGCTCAGAACCGGGTCCATCGCGCGGCCGCCGCTATCGGTGAGCGATGCGGGCGGCCTGCAGCACGCCCGGCGGATCGCTGGCCACCGGCGGAAGGTGGATCTGCAGCTTGTTCGTCACCTCGAGCGGCCCCGTGCTCTTGCGGGTGCCATCGTTCATCACATAGTCGGCGTTGTAGTAAAAGACGATGTCCGGCGCCCCGCGCGGCCGATATAGCGTGTAGTAAAGCGGCAGCGCCTTCACGATCATGTCCGTGGCGGGCGGGATCATGTTGTAGGCGATCAGGTTGACCGCCGACACCGATCCGCCCCGCCCGGAGCCCTGGTCCGGCTGCGGCGCCGTGCCGTGCAGGGATCGCATCAGGGTGAAGCTTTGCTGCGCCGCCTCGTGCAGTTCGGCCAGAACCGCCCCCTTCGCATCGGCGAATTGCATGATGTTCAGCGACACCTGCTTGACCAGCGTCCAGTCGATCTCGTTGGTGAAGATCTCGACGCTGTAGATCTCTTCGGTATCCTTGATGATCAGCGCGCGGCGGCTGTAGGGCACCTTGACATTCGACAGCGTCGCAACGTCGCCATCGCCGTAGATCACCTGTCCGTTCAGATCGAAATAGGCGGTCTGCGGATCGGGCTGCGCCTGGAACGTCCAGGTCGGCGAGACTGATACGCCGGTCTGCGATTGGGGCACCCAGCCGTCCCAGTTGTAGTTCGGCGGCACTTTCTGCGACGGGTTCTGGTCGTCGTGATAGGCGCTGTTGATGCTCATCTCGAGGAAGCCGCTGCCGCCCTGAATCCTCAGCGCCCGGAGCGAGAAGGTCGTCAGATAGCGCTGCGGCGTGAGCACGAAAACGGTGTCGGCGTTGTTCGATCCGAACCGCGCGTCGGGCTGCACCGTGATCACATCCCCGGATGCCAGCTGATAGCGCAGGCGATAGTTGTATTCATTGGCGATCGGCACATGATAGGTGGAGGAAAACGCCACCGGCGTGTCGTTTTCGGTCATTTCCTTGGTCTGCAGCTTCGGCGGCTGCCCCGCGGGGGGCGTCTCGAAGAAGTCGATGAAAAGCTTCCGGACCTGATATTGCGTCCCGTCCTTAAACGGGATCCCGGTGCCAAGGAAGGTCACGTTGCGCAGGCCGAGACGGTTGGGCCGGAAGGTGACCCGTGTCGCCCGGTCCGGGATCCAGTCGGAGGTATAGGAGGGCTCGCCGCCGCCGAAATTGACCGTGTAGCGATAGTCATAGCTCGGGTCGAAGGCGCCGCCGCCCGGCGCGCGATAAACGACCGCGCTTTCGCCGCCCGTGCCCAGGCTCAGCTTGAAGCTGTTGTCGGTGGTGCGGGTGGGGTAGCGGACCTCGACCTCGACATCCTCGAAGCCGATCACGCCTTCCGCATCGGTCGGATCGCCGGCCAGTTCGAAGACCACGACCAGTTCGCGGTTGTCGACCTCGTGATAGAGTTTTTCCCAGATCGCGGGCTCGAACCGGGGCAGGAACCGCGACACCGGCGTGCTCCATTCGACGATCGCATCTTCCGCATAGGTCAGGAAGATGTCGCTCACCACCGAGATCGGGTTCTGGTTGCCGGTGGCCTGGCGCTGCGCCGTCTCGATCGCCGAGGCGACCTGCGTTTCCAGCACGCTCCAGGCCCAGTCGCGCACCATCTGCACCACTTCGGGGGTGCCGCCGACGCCCGGCGTCACCTTGACATCCCCCGCGCCCGAGGATTTCAGATTCTGCTTCACCTCGACCAGAACCTGTTGCGACTTGCCCCAGGTGTCCTTCTTGGTTTCATAGGTGCGCTCGTAGTCGATCGCCACTGAGGCAGTATATTTCACCTCGGCCTTGGCGCCCAGCAGCTGCGTCAGCACCCCCATCGAATAGTTGATCGAGAAGGGCGCAAGCCCCCCCGCGCCGGTGAAAGCGCCGACAAAGGTGTTGACCGCCGCCTCCGTCTCCAGCTCGACAAGGAACCGCGCGACATTGGAGCCGAACAGCGAGGGCGAGACGCAGATCTGCTGGCCTTCGGATTTGCCCTCGACCGGCAGGTCGAAATCGAAGAACACATCGCCGCTGGTCCAGGTGAACTGGCCCCAGGCCCGGATCTCGGGGATCTGCTCCTGCGCGGCGCGCTTGGCGTCTTCGGGGGCGAAAAGCTCGACCTCGAAGGTGCAGATCCCGGCGCTTCCGTCCTGATTTTTCAGATATTTCGTCAGGTTAAAGGCCGGTTGACCGTTGTCGACGCGCAGCCGCGGCACGGGAACCAGATACCACAGACCCTTGTCCTCACGGTCCTGAAAAACGGTCACCTGCAGTTGATTTCCCTGGCTGTCCTTGTAATCGACTTGTCGGGCGGTGGTCACGTCAAACATGATGTCGTCCTTTTCGGCAACCATGGGTTGTATATATTTCAGGCATTTCAACCCTGATGCTACACCGTTTCGAGCAAATTCAAAGCGGGATGTGAACCGGTCGTAACGCCTTTGCGCGTATGGATTATTCAAAAAGCAACCCCTGATTGTGAAATAATCTTCCGATTCGCGGCGCGTTTCCGGCCGAAAGCGCCTCGGGGCGGAGGGAGCTTCCGGCCTCCGGTGCCGTCCGCGCGGTCGGTCCGGTCCGCGGCGATGGCGCCGACCCTTTCCCGCCAAAACGAGTCTTGTCGTGAAACCAGAGGGTTGGGGCATCACGGGAAAGCCGCTCTGGCCCGCTCTGGCACGCCGGTCCGGTCGGGACGTCAAGCCGGGCAGACGCCCTTGCGGCGCGCGGCAGGGGCGGTCCTGCGGCATTTTGTTACCATATAAAAACACTCAAGAATCGGTCTTGACCCCTGTCGATCCGGGCTATTCAACTGAGGCGTGAACAGGCGCAAGCGAGACGGGACAGCGAGACGATGAGCAAGCACGACGACGAGGATCAGCCGCGCAGCCCCGGGCGGGGGGAGCCCGGGGTGGGCGCGACGCCGCCGGTGGGGTGGTATTATTTCGGGCCGGAACCGCCCTGGGTCGCGGGCTGCGCCCCCGGCTGGGGGCCGCAGGCGGGGCCGGGGCAGGGCGGGGCCGGTTGGGGCGGGGCGCAAAACGGCCCAAATTCCGGGTTCGGCCCGGGTTTCGGGGCGGCTCCGGGGCCGCAAGAGCCCGACAACCGTGATCTGATGCAGGCCTTCGACCGTCTTGCCCGCGGCGATGTCTCGGCCGAGACGCTGGGCATGCTGTTCAACCTGCGCGACCGCGATTTCTGGAAGGGGGCGGTGGCGGGCTCTGCCGTTGCGCTGGCGCTGGCCAATCTGCCCGCGCTCAAGGCGATGTTTGCGGGCCTGGCCGCGCAGGGGTTTGGCATGGGCGGCATGGGCGCCATGGGCACCCCGCCCGCCGCGGCGAAACCCGCCCCCACCACAGAGGAGAGCTGAGATGTCTTCGCAACCGAAAGCCGCACCGCTGATGCCCTCGACCACGCAGATCCTGCGGGCCGGGGTGAACGGCGCCGCGATCACCGGCGCCTGGACCGCGATCAACGAGGGGATCCGGGTCCGCAACGGCCAGACCACGACCGATGCGGCGCTGCGCGCCACCGCCAACAGCGCCGCGATCGGGGCGGGGGCGGGGGCGGTGGCGACGCTCGCCTCGCATCTGGCGCGCAATGCGCCCGCTCTGGGGCTGGTCGCGCTGGCGGCGGGGGTGATCTATTTCGCCAGGTCCAGCCGCAAGGCCGCGCCCGAAACGGCCCCCGACGCGGGCTCCGAAGAAGCGGAGGCCGCGCAATGACCGAGACCAATGCGCAACCCCCCGCGACCCCCGAGGCCACCGGCCAGCCCGGTCTTCTGTCGAACCCGCGGTTTCTGACCGGGGCGGTCGTGGGCGGTCTGGTGACTTACGTCCTGACCAACGAGGCGGCGCAGCGCAAGCTGATGGGGGGGCTTGCCCAGCTCTGGCTGGGGCTGCAGGGCGGGATGGAAGAGGCGAAGGAGCGCTTCCGCGATGCGCAATCCGAGCTGCGCGCGCAGCAGCGGAAATAGAGCCGAAGGGCAGGTGGCCGGATGCGTCCTGATCTTTCCCTGACCGGCGGCCTGCCCGCCCGTATCCACCCTCTGCGGATCGCCCACGAGACGCCCGGGCGGCTGCGGCTGAAACTGCCGTGGCTTGTCCGGCCCGGTCTGGACACCGAGGCCCTTGCCCGGGCGCTGCGGCAGATCCGCGGCGTCACCTCGGTCCGGCTCAACCCGCAGGCGGCCAGCGTGATCCTCGGCCATGACGGCACCGCCGCCACCCGGGCGCGAATCCTTGACCGGATCGGCCGCCTCGACCCCGATCAGCTGCCGGTCCATCCGCCCGGAGCCGCGGCGGCGGGCCCCTCGGCCGCGCCGATCGTCGGCCGCCTGGCGCTTCTGGCCACATTGCCGGTGCTGCCGCGGCCGCTGGGGCGGGCGCTGGTGCTTTGGGCGATCGCGCCGCGGGTTCTGGGCGGGCTTGACGCGCTTGTCAGCAAGGGCGTCTCGGTCGAGGTGCTCGATGCGCTGGCGGTGTCGCTGGGCGTCGCGCGCGGCAGTTTCGGCACCGCGCTGACCACCGATCTGATGATGGAAGCGGGCGAATATCTCGAAGAGACGACGATGCGGCAGTCCGGCGCGCTTTTGCAGGCGCTCTTGATGCCCAATCCCGCGACGGCGCGGGTCGAGCGGGCGGGGGCGGTGCTGGATCTGCCCTTCGATCAAGTGGCGCAGGGCGATATCGTCGTGGTGCAGACCGGCGAGGCGGTGCCGGTCGATGGCCTGGTGATCGCGGGGGCGGCGCAGGTGAACGAGGCCTCGATCACCGGCGAAAGCCTTGCGGTGACGAAAGAGCCGGGGGCGCTCGCCATTGCGGGATCGACGCTGGAAAGCGGGCGGTTGCGGATCCGCGCCGAGCAGGTGGGGATGCAGACGACGACGGCACGGATCGCGGCGCTGATCCGCGGCGCGCTGGACGAACGCTCGGAGACCGAGAAACTGGCCGGGGCGCAGGCGAACCGGCAGGTCTGGATGACGCTGGGCCTTGGCGCGGCGACGCTTGCCGTGACGCGCGATCTGCGGCGGCTGTCCTCGGTGTTTCTGGTCGATTATGCCTGTCCGATCAAGCTTTCCGCCCCGGTCGCCGTGCGCGCGACGATGTCGGCGGCGGTGGCGCGGGGCATCCTGATCAAGGGCGGTCCCTCGATCGAGAAGCTCTCGGCCGCCGATACGTTCGTCTTCGACAAGACCGGCACCCTGACCGAGGGGCGGCTCGATCTGTGCGAGGTGCTGCCGCTGGACGGGCAGACCGAGGCCGAGGTTCTGGCGCTGGCGGCGGCGCTGGAACGGCAGGCGCAGCATCCGATCGCCCGGGCGATCTGCGGCGCGGCGCGGGCGCGGGGGCTGGCGGCGGATCTGTCCGGCGATGTGACGGTCGAGGTCGGGCACGGGCTGCGCGCCGAGGTCGGGGAGCGGGCGGTGCTGCTGGGGGCGCGACATTTCATGGCGCGCGAGGGGGTCGATTTCAGCCCCCATGCGGCGCGGATCGAGGCCCTGGCCGAGGCCGGAAAGATGACGCTTTACCTGGCAATCGGCGGGCGTCCCGCGGCGCTCTTCGGGCTGCGCGACCGGCTGCGGGCGGATGCGCGCGAGACCGCCGACCGGCTGCGCCGCGCCGGGGTGACGCATCTGGTGATGCTGACCGGCGATCGCCGCGCCCGGGCCACGGCACTGGGGCGCGACCTCGGCTTTGACGCCGTCCATGCCGAGTTGCGCCCCGAGGACAAGGCCGAGATCCTGGCGCGGCTGAAGGCCGAGGGGCGGCAGATCGCCTTTGTCGGCGACGGCATCAACGACGCGCCCGCGCTCGCCTCGGCCGGGGTCGGCATCGCGATGGCGCAGGGCGCCGACATCGCCCGGGCGGCGGCCGACATCACGCTCTCGGAAGACCGGATCGGCGCCGTGGCCGATGCGCGCGAGGCCTGTGACCGGGCGATGGCGATCATCCGCACCAACACCACCCTGGCGCTGGCGATCAACACCGGGCTGTTCGTCGCCGCCTCCTCGGGGCGGCTCTCGCCGGTCGCGGCCTCGCTGCTGCACAACGGCTCGACCTTCGCGCTTTTGCTGCATGCGCTGGCGCAGGCGGGCTTTCCCGAGGGCCGCAGCCGCGCCTGACGCGAAGCGAGCGCCAGGATGCATCTTGGCCCGGATAATTCTTGACAGAATCGCTTTGGTTTCGCATCCTGCCGGGGACAGGACGGAGGCTTCCATGGTCTGCTGCGTGCATCACATCCCCGGCCGCGCCCGTTTCAAGATCGAGGCGCTGCGCCGCGATGCCGATCTGGCGCGCAAGCTGCATGAGAAGGTCGGCGCGCTCGAAGGCGTGCTGGCGGTCGAGGTGAACCGCGGCGCGGCCTCGGTGATCGTGCATTACCATGTCGAGCGCGGCGAGCTGGGGGCGATCCTGGATCATATCTGCGCCCATTGCCCGAAGGCCGCGCTGACCCGCCCGACGGCATGGCCCGCCGCGAACCGCACGACTGCGCCGATTCCGGGGGCGCAGATCCCGCGCGCCAAACTCTCGCCCGAGTTCAAGCAGGCGATGACCGTGGCGATGAGCAAGGCGGTGCTGAACACTTTCATCACCCGCATCGTCGCCGCCGCGATCTGACCGCCCCGCCTCTCGCCTTACCGCCTGCGCCGCGGCCCCGGATCAGGGCTTCTCAGTGCGTTGATCCGTCCGCAGGAACGCGCCCCCGCGCCGCTCCGGGGCAAGGAGGGCCCGCGCCGTCTCCGCTGCCGTCTCCGTTCCGGGGAGGCGCGAGATGGCGCAGGATCGTCGCGGCCAGCGCCTCGACATTTCCGGGCCTGAAATACTGCCCATGCGCCCCGCGGAGGATCTCGACATGGTGGCCCGCGGGATAGGCGCTGCGGAACACCTGCTCCGGCGCCGCGATCTGGCCATAGGGGTTGAGATAGCTGCCCGCGCCGAACAGCAGCAGGGTGGCGCCCGGGTAATGCAGGAAGCGGCCCTGTTCCATCAGGATGGTCAGCGCGACCTCGCGGCCCTGACGCATCAGCGCCAGCCCGACCTCGCGCATCACCAGCCCGCCCTGGCAATTCCCGCCCAGACAAAGCGGGCCGGTCGGGGCGATGGCGGTGATCTCCCCGGCATAAAGCCGACCAAGCGCCATCAGCGTATCGGCATCATAATCGACCGCCAGATGCCCCGAGCGCAGCCCGAAAAGCGAGACCGCCCCGCCCAGGCTTTCGCTCAGCCGGGCGAATTCCTGACCGGCCTGAAAGCACCAGAACAGCTTTTGCGCCGCACCTGCCTCTCCAAGGCTGCGCACCAGCCCGGCCCGGCCAAGCCGCCGCCCCGGCCAGGTGGCAAGATGGGGCAGGATCTTTGCGGGCAGCGCCGCGGCGATCCCGGGCGCGGCGGGCGCGGGCGGGGCCCGCAGCCGCGCATCCACCATCAGCCCCAGGACTTCGACCGTATCGAACCCGGCCTCGAACCCGGCATCAAGGGCGATGCCGAAAGCGTCCTCGATCGCAAACAGCAGGTTGGCCATCGAGAGAGAGTCGATCCCGGCCTCGCGCAGGCTGTCGCGCGTGCCGGCGATGACCCCGGTCCCGACCTCGGCGTCGATCAGCGCCATCAGCTTCGCCTCGGTCGCGGTGCCGGTGCGGCGGGCCGCGGCGGGCCGCGTCAGCTGCGGCGGCACCGGCAGCGCGCTGCGGTCACGCTTGCCATTGGCATTGCGCGGAATTTCGGGCACCGGCAGGAAGACCGCGGGGACCATCCAGCCGGGCAGCTGCCGCTGCAGCCGGGCGCGCAGATCGACCGGATCGGGCGCGGCGGCGCCGGGCCGCATCACCAGATGGGCGATCAGACGATCGGCCGAAAGCGGCGCCGCAAGGCAGGAGACCGCCGCGTCGATCACCCCGGGCAGGGCGCAAAGGGCCGCCTCGACTTCCCCGGGCTCGATGCGGTGGCCGTTGACCTTCAGCTGGCCGTCCATCCGCCCCAGATACAGAAGCCCGCCATCGGCGCCGACCCTGGCCCGGTCGCCGGTGCGATAGATCCGCGTCTGGCCAAGGCCGGGCAGGTCGACCACCGGGAACTGCTGCGCGCTCAGCGCGGGCAGGTGGCGATATCCCGTGGCGAGGCCCGGCCCGAACAGGCACAGCTCCCCCGTCGCGCCCGGGGTGACAAGTTCAAGGGCCTCCGTCATCACGCAGGCGCCCATGTTGTCGAAGGGCCGCCCGATGCTGACGGGCTGGCCGGGGGTGCAGCGGGCGAAAAGCGCCTCGATCGTGGCTTCGGTCGGCCCATAGGCATTGAGAAAGACGCGCCCTTCGCCCCAGCGCGCGACCAGCGCGGGCGGGCAGGCCTCGCCCGCGACGATGACATGGGTCAGATCCGGCAGCTCTGCCGGGGGGATGATCGCCAGCGCCGAGGGCGTCAGCGACAGATGCGTCAGCCGGGCCTCGGCAAGGAAGCGGCCGACGGGCGGGCCGGGGATCGCCTGCAGATCCGTGGGAAAGACCAGACAGGCCCCGGCGGCCAGCGCCATCGCCATGTCCCCCACCGAGACATCGAAGCCGAAGCCGCTGAGCTGCGAGACCCGCGCGCCGGGGGCGATCTGGAAGTGCCGGACCGCGGCGGCGGCGTAATTGGCAAGCCCCCTGCGCGAGATCTCGACCGCTTTCGGCGCCCCCGTCGTGCCGGAGGTGAAGATCATGTAGGCCGTGGCTTCGGCCGCTGCGGGCACCGGACGTCCGGGCGGCCCGGGGGCATCGTCCCGCTCCGGCAGCTGGCCGCAGGGGACGATGCGCAGGCCGATCTCCGGCAGCGCCGGGCTGGCGGCATTCACCACCACTGTCCGCACCTGGGCGGTTTGCAGCATCTGCCGCAGCCTTTCCTCGGGCAGCGCCGGGTCAAGCGGCACGAAGACGGCGCCAAGCTGCAAGGCGGCGAGGAAGGCGGTCACCCGGTCCACCGAGCGGCCAAGGCAGACACCGAGGCTGTCGCCCGCCCCGACGCCCGCGGCGGCCAGACGGGCGGCAAGCTCGTCGCTGCGCCGGAGCAGATCGGCGTAGCTCAGCCGGCGCGGCCCCATCTCGACGGCGGGTGCGGCGGGCCGCCGCTTCGCCTGCGCGGCGACAAGGGCGAGCAGATCGGGCGGCGGGGGCCGCCGCTCGCCAAGCAGCAGGCTGGGGGCGGGGGCGGGGTTGGAGGCGGGGGCCGGGACGGATGCGGGGGCCGGGACGGATGCGGGGGCCGCGCGGGGCGCGGACGGTTGCGACAGCGCCGCGGCGATCTGCCGGGCCAGCGCGGCGCCGCTTGTCCCCGCCATGACAACAAGCGTGTCGTCGCCCCGCAGATCCTGTCCGAGCCGCGCCAGCAGGGCGCCGAGCTCCGCGACAGGTTGCCAGACAAGCCCCGCCGCGCGGCAGGCCGCGGCCAGCGCGGCATCGCCATCGCCCGCCCGCGCGCTTTCGCCCAGTGCCGCGACCGGCAGGATGTAGCTTTGGTCCGCCGCGCCCAGCGCCTGCGCGAAGCGCCCGGCCATGCGCGTCACCCGGCTGTGCAATTGCGGCTCGAGCACGGCGATCAGCCGCCCCGCGGTCGTTTCGCGCAGCACCGCCAGAGCCGCCGCGATCTCGGCCGGGTGATGGGCGAAATCGTCATAAAGCCGCGGCCCGCCGCCGGTGTCGAGGCGCTGCAGCCGCCGCGCGATCCCGGGAAACCCGGCCAGCGCCTCGGCCGCGACCCGGAACCCGATGCCAAGGCGCAGCGCCATGCCCAGCGCGGCCAGCGCATTGAGCATGTTGTGCCGCCCCGGAACCGCCAGCGCGAGCCGCCCCAGCTCTGCGCCCTGCAGGAAGACGCTGGCGCCCCCGGCCGCGTCCGGCACCCCCCGCAAGCCGTTGCCGTCCTGAAAACCATAGGTCAGCGCCGCACAGCCCGCCCGGCGCAGGATCTCGACGACCTGCGGGTCGTCGCCGCAGGCCACCGCCTGCCCCTCGGGCGGCAATCGCGTCAGGAACGCCGCGAAGGCCTGGCGCAACCCGGTCAGCCCGCCGTAGTGATCGGCGTGCTCATCATCAAGATTGGTCACGATCGCCTGCGCGGGCTGCCACTGCGCCAGGGCGCCATGGGCTTCGCAGGCTTCGGTCACGAAAGGCGCCCCGGCTGTGCCCAGCCGCGCGGGGGCGATCCCGGGATCGGCGAAGGAGGCCCCCAGCATATAGCCGAAATCGTCCCGTCCCGCGGCGGTCAGGATCCGGATCAGCATCGCCGTCACCGTCGATTTGCCATGGCTGCCCGCGACGCAGATGGTCTGACGGCCCGCGATCACCTCGGCCAGCGCCTCGGCGCGGGTCTTGACGGGAAGGCCCGCGCGCCGTGCCGCCCGTCGCTCCACATGGGTTTCCGGAATCGCCGGGCTGGCGACGACACAATCGGCCGCCCGCGCAAGGGCCGGATCCGCCCCCGAACGCACCGCGATCCCTTGCGCTTGCAAAAGCGCAAGACGCGCCGGGGCGCAGAGATCGTCGCTGCCGGTCACCGGCTGGCCCGCCTGCCGCAGCAGCAGCGCCAAAGGCAGCATCCCGCTTCCCCCGACGCCGATCAGGTGCATGCGGGCGAGGTGGGGGCGGGCGAGCTGCGGGCGGGTCAGGTGTGAGGGGGCCGGGTCAGACATCGCCCAGATCTCCCTTGCGGGCATAGGCGCCGATCTTTTCCAATTCCGCGAAGACGCGCGCGCGGCCCTGCGCGGTCTGCCACCAGGTTTCCGCGGCAAGATCGCCGGGATCGTCCGGGGGCTGGGCGATCAGCCGCACCCCGGCCGGGACATGCGGGCGCAGCGTCATGATCGCGCGCCGCATGTGAAAGGGCTTGGCGCACACGGCAAGACTGCGGACCTGCGCCCAGCCCAGTTCCTTCTCGATCAGCGCCGCCCCGAAGGCCGCGTTCTCGGCGGTGTTGCGGGCGGTCTTTTCAAGCAGCAGCGCGCTTTCCGCCACGCCCGAGGCGAGGGCATGATCGCGATAGAACGCCCATTCCACCGATCCGTCGATGGCCGTGCCCGCGCCCGAGAGCAGCAGTTTCGGGGTCAGCCCCGCTTTATAGAGTGCGATGGCCGGATCGAGGCTGCTGAGCGTCGGGCTGCAGAAGACAAAGGCCAGATCCACGGCTTCCGGGGGGCATTTCTTGAACAGGAAGGCGCTGATGGCGCTTCGGCTATCGTATGGGTTCACACGGCGTCCTCAAGTCGGCGCATTCGTGCCGCGACCATAGCCGATATTGATCTCGGGACAATCGAAAACGGCGCCGCCCGCCGCGTCCTCGGGCCGGCGACAGCCTCAAGGGATCGGCGCCGGGGGGCGCAAGCGCCGCGCTTCCGACGCGGCTCCCCCCGGCAAGACCCGCGTCGGGAAGGCGCAGCGCAGATCGCTCGGCGCGATGCCCAGCCGGGCGCGGAACTGCGCGCTCATATGCGCATGCGAGGCAAAGCCGCAGGCGGCGGCGATCTCGGCCAGCGGTCGGGGCGTGCTGCGCACCATCTCCAGCGCCCGGTTCAGGCGGCGGGCCAGGATATGGGCGCGCGGCGAGCGCCCCGTCACCTCGCGAAAGGCGCGGGCAAAGAAGCCGGGCGACAGGTCCAGCGCCGCCGCAAGCTCCGAAACAAGGAGAGGTTCGTCAAGCCGCGCCTCGATCAGGGCGTCGATCCGGCGCAGCCGCTGCGGCGTCATCCACCCTTTGGGGCGGGCCGGGGCGGCGCCATTCACCGCCGCAAGCCGCGCGGCCAGTGTCAGGATCTGCGCTTCGGCCTGCAGCGGATCCGCGCCGCCCAGAAGCGTTCGGCGCAGCGCCTGTGCCGCGACCTCGGCGCCCCGGTCCGGCAGGTCGCGCATCGGTCGGTCGGGGCCGCAAAGCCCCTCGATCCGCAGATAGGCGCCGCCCCGGTCGGAGGCGGAATAGACATCGCAGCCGGCCGGGACCCAGGCCAGGCCCCCCGCCCGCGCGACGAAGACCTGTCGGCGGTCGGCGCCAAAGGCATGTTCCCCCGTTTGCGGATCAAAGGCAAAGCCCAACACCCCGGCGTCCGGGGTGTAGCGCACCGAATAGGGCGCTTCGGGCCAAAGCTCGGCCCGCCAGCGCCCGATCTGCGCCCGAAGAACCCCCGTGCCCGGGGCGGTCTGCTGCGATGCCTTGCCCATGGGGAGAGCCTAGCGCACCGCGCGCCGTCGTGCAGCCCCCCGCGCAGCCCCGCTTGCGGGTTTGGCGCAATTTCATGTGCGATCCGTGAAAGCCCGGCGCCCTGAGGGCTGCTACAGCGGCCCGAACCGGAAGCCCGAACCGGAAGCCCGAAACAGGAGGGTGCGATGCAGTTCACCGATGACGAGATCGCCGATGCCGTGTCGATCCTGCGGCCGCGCGTGCCGCCCACGCCCGCCTATGCCTGGCCGCTTCTGGCGGCGCGGCTGGGGCTCGAGGTGATCGTCAAGCACGAGAACCACACGCCCACCGGGTCGTTCAAGGCGCGTGGCGGGCTGGTTTACATGGAACGGCTGCGCCGGGCCGCGCTGCCGCCGGGGGTGGTGACCGCGACGCGGGGCAATCACGGCCAGTCGATCGCGATGGGCGCGCGGGCGGCGGGCATTCCGGCGCTGATCGTGGTGCCCAAGGGCAATTCGGTCGAGAAGAATGCCGCGATGCGGGCCTTTGGCGGCGAGGTGCTGATCGCGGGCGAGGATTTCGACGCCGCCCGGGCGCGGGCCGCCGCCGAGGCAAAGGCGCGGGGGTATCGGATGGTGCCGTCGTTCCACCGCGATCTGGTGCAGGGCGTCGCGACCTATGCGCTTGAGCTGTTTTCCGATTGGCAGGGGATCGACGTGGTCTTCGTGCCGGTGGGCATGGGCTCGGGTCTCTGCGGGCTGATCGCGATGCGCGATCTTCTGGGGCTTTCGACCGAGATCGTCGGCGTGGTGGCGAAGGGCGCCCCGGCCTTTGCGCGGGCCTTTCGCGCCGGTCATCCGGTGCCCGGCCTTGCGGCGCAGACTTTCGCGGACGGGGTTGCCTGCCGCGAGCCGCCGCCCGAGGCGCTGGAGGTGATCCTGCGCGGGGCCGCCGATCTGATCGAGGTGACGGAGGAGGAGATCGCCGAAGCGATGCGGGTGCTGTTTGCCGACACCCACAACCTTGCCGAAGGCGCAGGTGCCGCGGCGCTGGCGGGGCTGATGCACTGTCGCGCCCGCCATGCGGGCAAGCGCGCCGCGGTGATCCTGAGCGGCGGCAACATCGACCGCGAGATCTTTCTGGAAGTGCTCGCCGGGCGATGCCCCGGTGATGCAAAGGGGCCCGGATCCTGACCCGGGCACAGGCGAAACGGGGGCGGGTCAGCGCGCATCTGGACGCGGCGCTTGCCGGGCAGGCCGATCCGCTGGCGGCGCTGGACCAGCTTGGGCCGCTGCTTCTGGCCTTCATCAGCAGCGACAAGGCGGTCATCCTGAACCGCGCCGCCATCGTCGATGCCGCCGAAACCGGGCGTCTCGCCGAGGTGATTGCGACGGGCCGCTTTGCCCCCGACACGGACCCGGCCGAGGCGGCCGAGACCTATGTCAGCCTGCTTTTCGGCGAGGGGCAGATGCGACAGGCGCTGGGGCGGCAGGCGCCGCTGACGCCGCCGCAGATCGCGGCCCGGGCGGAGCGGGCCTTTGCGCTGACGCGCCGTCTTTTCGCCAGCGCGCCGTGACGGCTTGACTGCGGGGTTTCGCCCGACCGCCGCCAGATCCTCGGGCGCAGGCCGCGGCCCGGTCGCGCCGATGTTATCGGCCAGCTGATCGACCCGCTTCGCGCCGACGATCACCGAGGTCACCACCGGCTGATGCAAAAGCCAGGCCAGCGCCACCTGCGCCACCGAGCAGCCCCGGGCCGTGGCGATCCCGCGCCGTATTTGCCCGAGGGAAACCCGCAGGCCGCCCGGTTGCCGCAAAGACAGGCCCGCAAGGCTGCGGGGCGCGACGCCGATCCTCGCGAAATCTTGCACGATCCTCTCATTCGCGCCGATTGCGGGCTGCGCGATCACGCGAAGACGGATAGCCTGCCGGTCATGGACACGGACAGCCTTGCCCCGCTGAGAGACGCGATCGCCCGCCTGTGGCAGGCGCATGGCCGCGAAACGCCCCTTGAGGGGCTGTATCTGACCGCGGTTTCGGCCCCGACCGGGCCGATTCATGCGGTTTACCGCCCCTCGCTCTGCGTCGTGGTGCAGGGCGCCAAGATCAGCATGCTGGGGGACCGGGCCTTTTGCTATGACGCGGGAAAATGCCTGATCGCCTCGATGGAGGTGCCGATCCGTGCCGAGATCACCGAGGCCACGCCGGAACGCCCCTATCTCGCCTTCAGCCTGGCGCTGGAGCCCGCGACGATCACCGACCTGCTGTGCGAGATGGGCGCGGCCGCCGATATCCCGCCCGGCCCGGCGCTGGCGGTGCATCGTCTCGGGGCCGAGCTGCAGGAGCCGCTGTTGCGGCTGTTGCAGCTGTGCGAGCGGCCGCGCGATGTCGCGATCCTCGCGCCGCTGATCCGGCGCGAGATCACCTGGCGGCTGCTGCAGGGCCCGATGGGGCCCGCGCTGCGCCAGATCGGGCTGGCGGGCAGTCCCGCGGCGCGGATCGGCCGCGCCATCGCGCAGATCCGGGACAGCTTCGCCGAGCAGCTCCAGATCGCGCGGCTGGCCGAGGTCGCGGCCATGAGCCCCGCCACCTTTCATCGCCATTTCAAGGCGGTGACGGCGATGACGCCGGTGCAATATCAAAAGCAGCTGCGCCTGCAGGAGGCGCGGCGGCTGCTTTTGTCCGACGCGGCCGATGTCGCCCGGGTCGGCTATGCGATCGGCTACGAGAGCCCGTCGCAATTCAGCCGCGAATACCGCCGCATGTTCGGCGCCCCGCCCGGCCGCGACAGGGTCGCGATCCGAAAGGGGCTGGCGCCGCAGACCGGGGCCTGATCCGCTTTGCCCCACCTGCCATGTACGGAACAGCACCTGCATCTCTGCTTTGCCTGCACACCCCTTGCGCCGGCCCAGACCCGCAGCCTGATCGAAGAAGACCCGAACCTGGTGACCTCTGGAAAAAGCCGGCAGGTGGTGATTGACGATTTCCGAAGAACATAACACGACATGAGAGGAAACCTCATCCTCGCCTCGCGGTCGCAACCAAAAGTTGTTGATCGAGCGGATCGGTCGCGGCATAGTTCGCCAAGGTCTTCTGGAAACATCCGAACTTGAAATGCTTGTCATCACGCCACGCCCGGGCAGGCTCACTCCTGAGCGCGAACGTTGACGGGGCCGCTGGTGATCGCGGGGCGGTGGTCGATGCGAAGGTTCTGTCTCCCCGGCGCGGTTGTCTTCCTCGTTTCGGCGCTGCCCTCCGCCGTGCAGCCCGCGCTGGCGCAAGAAACCACCCTTTTTGCGCGCGACGGTTTCACCCTGCGCTGGCATCTTCAGGGCGGGCTGAATGCGGTCAGCGAAAGCAATCTCTTTTGGGATCTTGCGGCGACAACGGCGCCCGCAAGCGGGTTTGATCCCGATACGGACTGGCTCGAAAGCTACCTCAAGCCCGGGCTCAGCTTTGAAGCGCGGCTGGACGGCGGCGCCGTGCTTTATGGCGGGGCCTCGGCGGTTCTGTCCCATACCTTTGGCACCGATGCCTTCGCCGCGCAGGACAGCGGCGCGACGACGCTTGAAGAGGCCTATCTCGCCCTGCGCGGCGGGGAAAGCGAGGGCATCTCCTATGATCTGTCGCTGGGACCGCGCGAGGTGTCTTTCGGAACCGGGATGCTGGTGGCGAATGGCGCGACGAACGGCTTTGAACGCGGCGCGCTCAAGTTCGGGCCGCGCAAGGCCTGGGAAATGGCCGCCCTCGGCAAGCTGTCGCACGGGCCTGTCACCGGATCGGCTTTCTATCTGGACCCGAACGAATTGCCGGGCCAGGATGGCAGGAATGCCCTGGCGGGCCTTGATCTGCGCTTTGACGACCCGAAAGGGGGCTATATCGGCGCGACTTACGTCGACGTGATCCGCTCCGGGTCGCCCTATCCCGTGGCCGCGCCGGGGGGCATCGGGGCGCCCTCGATCCTTGCGGGCGGGCGCGAGGCGACCAGGACGCTGAACATTTACGCGAAGACAAATCCCTTCGACACCGGGCTGGCCAATTGGGTCTTCACCGGCGATCTGGCCTTGCAGCGGAATGATCGCATCGACATGGAAGCCTGGGCCGGTCGGGTGACCATCGGCTACAGCTTTGCGGACAGGCCATGGTCGCCGATGCTGACGCTCGGCTATCAGACCTTCTCGGGCGATGATCCGGACACTGCGACCCTCGAACGCTTCGACCCGCTCTATTATCAGGGCAGCCCAAGCGCCTGGGCGACGGGGTCGAAATCCGCTTCGACCTTCATCAATTCGAACGTGAACGCCCTGTCCCTTGCGCTGCAGCTCAGCCCCTCGCCCCGGGAGAGCCTGACCCTGCGCTATGCCCATGTTCGGGCCAATGAGCTGAAGAGCCCGATCCAGTTCGGACAGGGAACCCGCCTTGATCCCGATTTCGAGGTCGTGGCGGGCGTGACGACGGCCGATCTGGCCGACGATCTTTTCCTTGAATACAGCCGGGTCATCAACCGCAACACGTTTCTGACCGCCGGTGTCTCGGCCTCCTTTCCCGGGGCCGGAATTGACCGGGTCATCGGCCGGGACGCATCGCCCTGGACAGGAGGATTTGCCAATGTCGTCATCGCCTACTGAGGGGTTCCTGTGGACCGCCGCGCTCGTCCTTGCGCTTGCCACCGCGACGTCCGCCAGCGCCGAGGCGGCGCCGCTCTCGGCGCGGGAGTCCGACCCGCGGGTGATGGGCTGGATGCAGGGCTTCCCCCCGCCCGCGGACAAGATCATCACGCAGCCGGACAAGGTCTATTTCAGCTTTCCGAAACTGCGCTGGTCGGTCTGCCACCTGCGAGAGTTTCTGCCGACCGAGGCCATCAGCCGCGGATTGGGCGCCCCCGTCCCGCTGAGCTATCCCCCGGCGGCGGACTTCGCCGATCTGCGCGCCCGGATCGATGCGCTGTCCTTCCTGCCGATCGGGGCGAGCACACCGATGACCTGGGAAGAGTCGCTCGATGCCAATTACACCGACGGCATTTTGATCCTGCACCGGGGGCGGGTCGTCTATGAACGCTATTCCGGCTGCCTGGACGCGGCCGGGAAACATGCGGCAATGTCGATGACGAAATCGGTGACGGGCCTTCTGGCCGAGATCCTGATCGCGGAGGGGGCACTCGACGACACGCGCCGGGTCGGCGAGATCATCCCCGAGGTTGCCGAAAGCGCCTTTGGCACCGCGACCGTCCGTCAGGTGATGGACATGACGACGGGGGTCAGATATTCGGAAGATTATGCCGATCCGAAGGCCGACATCTGGGTCTATTCCGCCGCCGCCAGCCCGTTTCCGAAACCTGCCGACTACAAGGGGCCGGACGGCTATTGGGAATATCTGGCGCAGGTCCAGCCCGAGGGGAACCATGGCGAGGCGTTCCATTACAAGACCATCAATTCCGACATGCTGGGCTGGATCCTTAGCCGTACCACGGGCAAGGCGGTGACGGATCTGGCCTCGGAACGCCTTTGGCGCCCCATGGGGGCCGAGCAGGACGCCTATCAGACCGTGGACGGCAAGGGCGTGCCTTTCGCGGGGGGCGGGATCAGCCTTGGTCTGCGCGATGCGGCACGCCTGGGTTTGCTGATGCTGAACAAGGGCAGGATCAACGGCGAACAGGTGTTTCCGGCGCAAGTCGTCGAAAAGATCGCGAAGGGGGGGGATCGGACCCGGTTCAGCGGCTATCCGACGCTGCCGGGTGGCAGCTACACCAGCCAGTGGTGGGTCTTTCACAATGCGCATGGCGCCTTTGCCGCGCGCGGGGTGCATGGCCAGACGATTTATGTCGACCCCGCCGCCGACATGGTTCTGGTGCGTTTCGCCTCTCATCCCACCGCGTCCAACACCCGGATCGACCCCACATCGCTGCCAGCCTTTCAGGCCGTGGCGGAGTTCCTGATGCGTCAGGACTGACGAGCGGGGAGGAGGCGCTTCCAGTGATTGAGAAACCCGGGGGTGAATGGCGCAGGGTGTGGATCGAAAGCGTCGTGCTTGAGGCGATACGGCCCTTCGTTCCCTGAGCGGCAAAGGCGCACGCATTGCCCTCGTGCCGACCCGCGCTTCCGCTGCGCCTGTCCGCGATGCGCCAGATCCTCCGCCGCGACATATCCCGAAAGCAAGCGGCGCATCAGCCCTGTAAACCCCGATTTTCGGCCCCTGAGCGGAAAGAGTCTTGGCGCAGGCGGTGATGTTCCTGCGGGCCCGATGGGATCTCGGCAAGCATTCGACGCTCAGGAAGAAAGGGAAATGAGCGCGACCGGTCAGGCCGGATTTCGGCGCGCGATTGACTCTCGGTTAACCTCGATCCGCGAAGCTGGGGGGGCCATCGATTGGGGAATCGCCATGCAACTGTCGCAAATCACCACGCAGCCGCCCGTGGTCTCGAAATACGGTAACGTCACCTTCCTGTTGTGGCGGGGGGCGGAATTCGGCGTCGTCCTGACCGGCGACGGCCGACCGGGGCCCTTCACCGGCCCGTTCTCGCGCGCCGAGGTCGAGGATGCGATCGCGCCCTATGCCCGAAGGATGTGACCCGTCCGCGCTGAAACCCGTCTTGCCCGGCCCGCCCCATGGCGGGCCTTCGCATGACTGGGCCTTGGCCGGGCGGGAAGGGCAGGGCGCTTTCCTTGCGATTCCCCGGTGTCGCCCGGTCGCGTGCAAGAATTTTCCGTCTTTCGCTGGCGCCTTTGCGCAACAAAGTTTCTGGCGTGTTTTGGGGTTCTCTTTTGGGTATTCGATTTTGCCCAATGAATGCTGGGGGTTTGGCGGGCGCGGCGAGAAATTTTGGTGATTTTTGAAAAAGGGGGTTGCGGAGGTTGGTGGGTATCCGTAGAAGACCCCTCACCGAAGCGACGGTGGTTGCGGAAGGAAGCGGACGGAAGCGCAAGCGACTGAAAGCAAACGGAAAACTGGAGATGATACTGGCTGGATGCGCCAAGGGATTGGTGCTGACGGTTGTTTTTGTTTCCTTGCTCTTTGACATTGATGCTATCTGAAGAGATATGTGGGCGGTTTGGTCGTGCAAGCGACTGCGGACCGAGCGCGTATCGCACTCTAGGCCTTGTGCCGATGATGAGTGTTGTCAGCTTCACTGTTTGGCGTGCTGCTACGGCAGAACGACAAGCAGATGTGACGATCCCTTCGGG
>NZ_QKZO01000011.1 GCF_003254295.1 Rhodobacter capsulatus | reverse complement strand
GCACGATCGCGCCATCCGAGAGCGCGGCGGCCCGGTTCACGCAGTTTTCCAGCTCGCGCACATTGCCCGGAAACTGGCAGCGGCAGATCTGGTCAAAGGCATCGCCGGCGAATTTGACATTGGTGCCATTCTGCTTGTTGAACCGGTCGAGGAAGAGCTGCGCCAAGGGCTTGATGTCGCTTTTGCGGTTGCGCAGCGGCGGCAGGACGATCGGCACGACGCAGATGCGGAAGTAAAGATCGGCGCGGAATTGGCCGCGCGCGACGGCATCCTCAAGGTCGCGGTTCGTCGCGGCGACGATGCGGGTATCGACCTTGATCGTCTTCGCGCCGCCGACGCGTTCGAACTCGCCCTCCTGCAGCACGCGCAGCAGTTTCGACTGAAAGGCCGGGCTGATCTCGCCGATCTCGTCGAGGAAGAGGGTGCCGCCATCGGCCAGCTCGAACCGGCCCTTTTTCAGCGCATTGGCGCCGGTGAAAGCGCCTTTCTCATGGCCGAAAAGTTCCGATTCCAGAAGGGTTTCCGAGAGCGCGGCGCAGTTGACGCGGATGAAGGGGCCTTTCGCGCGGGGGCTTTGGGCATGCACCGCGCGGGCGAACAATTCCTTGCCGGTGCCGCTTTCGCCGCGCAGCAAAACCGGCATCCGGGTGGAGGCCACGCGCTTGATCTGCGCCACCACCTCGGCGATGGCGGGGCTGGAGCCGACGATGCCATCGAGGCTGACGGGCGCCGCCGGGCCGCGTTGTTCGGTCACCGTCTGCAGCATCCGGCGGGTGTCTTCGAGCGCGCGTTCGCGGTCGCGCGCGATGCGGCGGCGAAAGCGCAGCGCCTGTTCGAGCAATGAGGCGACCATCGTCAGCACCCGCACATCGGCATCGGAAAAGCCCGACCGGTTGTGGTCATGGCTGCGATAGGCGGCGAGCACGCCAAGGACGAAATGGCTGCGTTCGGGGTCGCGCAGCGGCACGGCGATCAGCGTCTGGCCCGCGTCGCGCAGCCGTTTCGGCACCGCGTCTTCGCCGAATTCGGCCGCCAGATCAAAGGAGACGAAGGGCACGCCGGACCGAAAGACGATCCGCGCCACGGCATCGGGCAGCACATCCGAGGCTGGCGCCTCGGGGCTGCGCTGAAACGCCGTCGCGGCGATGACGTAAGGGTTGACGCCCACGCCCTCGCCCGGCTCGGCGAGAGTAGCGAGCACGCCATGGCGCAGATCGAGGAAGGAGGACAGCACGTTGAAGATCTGCGGCACCTCCGCCACCGGATCGGGCGCCGCCGCGAAACTCTTCGCGATCTCGTAAAGCGCGTCCAACGCAAGACGGTCGGCGATCGACTGGGTCGAGCGACGGCGGGGCGACGCGGGGCGGGATTGTTGATCGGTCATGCAGTCACCCCCACAGCCAGGAATTTCCGCGGCGGAGCGCCCGGCGCAAGGGACGCGGGCAGCAGCCGCTGCAGTCGGGACTTCTGCACAGACCATAGGGCATGGGCGGGAAAAGGCACGTCTTCCGACATGTCCGGCAGGCAAGTTCGGTTCATTTTTGCGAAGGCACCGGGTCGATTGCGCAATTATGCGGCGAACCCGCGCCGGAGGCCGGAAAATGCGGCAGGCTGCAGGCGGTCAGGATTTGATCACTTTCAGGGTTTCAAGACCGACGAAGCGGGCTTTGCGTTTCGCCGCCTCGGTCTCGAAGACCTTGAAGACCTTTTCCTTGAGCGGCGTCGAGGCGACGAAATCGGCCTGCGCCCGCAGCAGCGCATCGCGCGCGCGCTCGAAGATCCCGTCTTCGGTCAGGCCGGTCATGTCGGTGTCGCGCAGATAGGCGCCGAAGCGCTTCATGATGTGCAGCCGCGACGAGTTCAGCACCTCGCGGATCGGGTCGACGCCAAGGAAGGCAAAAATCTCCTCGGCCGAGGACAGTTTCGCCAGCGCGGTCAGTGTGGGGCTTTCGGGGGTCATCGGGGTCTCCTTTGTTCAGGTTCGGGGCAGCAAGCGGTCGAGCCGCGCCACCATGCGGCGCAGGTCTTCGGGCTGGACGGGGCGTTTCACCCGCACGGCATGGGCGCGCAAAAGCGGTTTCAAGCGGTCCAGCACGGTGTCACTGGCGGGCAGGCCCGCGTCCAGCAGGGCGGCGCGCAGACCGGCACTGCCCGAATGCTTGCCGATCACGATCTGGCGTTCCCGGCCAAAGCGGGCGGGGGCGCAGCGGGGGTCTTCGTAGGTGTCGGCGCGCTTCAGAATCGCATCGACATGGATGCCGGATTCATGCGCGAAGACCATCGCCCCGGTGATCGGCTTTTGCGGCGGCAGCGCCCGGCCCGAGGCCTTGGCGACGACGGCGGAAAGCTCGGGCAGCGCGCAAAGATCAAGCCCGGTGTCGATCCCCCCGGCCTCGAGCGCGGCGCCGACCTCTTCCAGCGCGGCATTGCCCGCGCGTTCGCCCAAGCCGTTCACCGTGACGGAGAGATGCGTGGCCCCGGCATGGGCGGCCATGATCGTATTCGCCGTCGCCATGCCGAAATCATTATGGGCATGCATCTCGATCGGCAGGGAGATCCGCGCCGAAAGCTCGGCCACAAGGCGGAAGGCGCCGAGCGGATCAAGCAGGCCCAAGGTGTCGGCGACGCGGAACCGGATGGCGCCCGCGGCCGCCGCGACCTCGGCCAGACGGATCAGGAAGTCGGGATCGGTGCGGCTGGCATCCTCGGCGCCCACCGAGACCTGCAGGCCGCGATCGGTGGCGCAAAAGACCAAAGCCGCGGTTTCGCGCAAGATCCAGTCGCGATCGACGCGCAGCTTGCCTTCGAGTTGCGCGGTGGAGGTGGGCACCGCGAAATGCACCCGTTTCACCCCGGTTTTCTGCGCCATGTCCAGGTCATGCATCCGCAGCCGACACCAGACGACGGGCGTCGCATCGACGATCTCGGCGACGACGGCGCGGATCTCGGCGACCTCGGCCCAGCCCATCGCGGCGATGCCGACCTCGATTTCCGCCACGCCCGCCCGATCCAGCGCGCGGGCGATGGCTTTCTTTTCGGTCAGCGAAAAGGCCACCCCGGCGGTCTGTTCGCCGTCGCGCAGGGTGGTGTCGCACAGCACAAGGGTCCGGTTGGGTGTCATGATCTTTCCCCTCAGGCGGTTGCGGGAACGGGGCGAAGGTCGGCCAGGATTTCGGGCAGGACGGCCAGCACGCGGGAAAGTTCCGCCGCGGTGGTGTCGGATGAAAGCGAGAACCGCACGACGCCATGCGCCGCGGTGAAAGGCACGGCCATGGCGCGGGTGACGTGGCTGGGTTCCATCGCGCCCGAGGCACAGGCCGAGCCGGTGGACACGGCAATGCCCGCCCGGGCCAGTTTCGTCAGCACCGCCTCGCCGTCGATCCGGTCAAAGGCGAGGGTGCAGGTATTGGCCAGCCGGTTGGCCGGATCGCCCAGCACCATGCAGCCGCCCAGGGTCAGGATCCCGGCTTCAAGCCAGTCGCGCAGCGTCGCGATGCGGGACAGATCGGCGGCCATCCGCGCCGCGGTGATCTCGGCCGCCACGCCCATGCCGACCAGCGCGGGGACATTTTCCGTGCCCGCCCGGCGGCCGCGTTCCTGCTTGCCGCCGCGCAAGAGCGGGCGAAAGGCCACGCCCTTGCGCAGGTAAAGCGCCCCCACCCCCTTCGGCCCGTGGAACTTGTGACCGGAGAGCGAGAGCATGTCGATTTCGGTCTCCTGCACCGAAATCGGCAGCTTGCCCACCGCCTGCACGGCGTCGGTGTGAAACAGCGCGCCAACCGCATGGGCCTCGGCCGCCAGTTGCGCCACCGGAAAGATCGTGCCGGTCTCGTTGTTCGCCCACAGGATCGAGACGACGGCGACCCGCTCCGACAAGGCCGCCGAATAGGCCGCGCGATCAAGCCGCCCCCGATGATCGACCGGAATGCGATGCACCCGGACGCCCTCGGTCTTTTCCAGATCGGCGGCCAGCATCAGCACCGCCGGATGTTCGACCGCGGAAATGATGATCTCGCGTCGGCCTTCCTGCACCGCCAGCGCCGAGCGAATGGCCGTGGTGTTCGCCTCGGTCCCGCCCGAGGTGAAGAGGATCTCCTGTTCGGAGGCCGCACCGATCAGCGCGGCGACGGCAAGCCTTGCCTTGCGCAGCCCCAGCCCCGCCTGCACCCCGAAGCCATGACCCGAGGAGGCATTACCGAAATGCTCGGTGAAATAGGGCAGCATCGCCGCCACGACCTCGGGGAAGACCCGGGTGGTGGCGTTGTTGTCAAGGTAGATGGCGGGCTGGGTCATGGTCAGTGCCGGATGTCGGGGATGACGCGGAACGGGCGGCCAAGGACGTCGGTGATGCGCTTTTGCACGCCGTAAAGGGTTTGCCCCGCCAGCATGCAGCCCGCGCAGGCGCCCGAAAGATGCACGATGACCTTGGCGCCCTCGACCCGCACCAGTTCGATGTCGCCACCGTCGCGGCGGAAGGTCGGGCGCATCTCGTCGATCAGGGCGCGGATGCGGGTCATTTCGTCGGCGGCGGCATCGCGCGCCGCCTCGGGGGTTTCGGCCGCGGCGACCTTGGTGAAGCGTTCGCGCAGCGCGGTGGCATCGGGGGCGGCGGCCCCCGCGGCCCGACGCGCGGCAGCGGCGGCGGCAGGCGGCGGCGCAGGCGATTTCGTGTCGTCGTCTTGCATGTCGCGCATCGCTTTCCCCTCAGCAGAAGGATTTGCCGCAGCCGCAGGCGCTTTTGGCGTTCGGGTTGTCGAAGGTGAATCCGGCGCCTTCCAGGTTGCTGACGAAGTCGATCTTCGTTCCCGCGATATGCTCGCGCGTCAGCGGGTCGATCAGCACGGTGACCTCGCCAAAGGTCAGGCTGGCATCGTCGGGCTGGGCTTCCAGCTCCAGCGCCATGCCGTATTTCAGCCCGGCGCAACCGCCCGCCTGCACCATCAGGCGCAGCCCGGCAACGGGTTGACCGGCGCCCTCGATGGCGGCCTTGATCGCTTCCTGGGCGGGTTGGGTGATCTCGATCATGACGCTCTCCCCTGTGATGCGTTCAGCAGGGATGCAGCAAGCAACGTGCCAACCATGCACGTAAGGGAAAGCAAGCTTCGGGCCGGGCGCGGGGGCGCGGATGCAAGTTTCGGGCCGACATTGAGGGATTTGCGACAGCGCCCGGGCGGGATTGTCGCATCGCGGCTCAGTCGTCCTCTCCGGCTTCGACGCGGGCCAGAAGCCAGGCGCCGCCGAAGCGGTCGGTCGGGTCCAGCGCGGCGGCTTTCGTCAGCACCTGCCGCGCCAGATCGCGCTGCCCGGCGCGCGCGGCCGAATAGCCCAGCCCGATCAGCGCCTGCAGATAAAGGCCGGGGGCAAAGTCATGCGCGGTGAAATCGGCGTCACCCGGGCGCACCAGCGCCGGATCGGGCGGCAGGTTCAGCCGCAGCGCCGCCAGCCGCAAGACGGCCTCGGCCTGCGGCACGGCGGCGGCGTAATCATGGGTGAAGAAATAAAAGCGATAGGCCGCCAGCCGGACCTCCAGATCCTCGGGCGCGGTTTCCAGCGCGCGGGCGATCACCTCGGCGCTGGCGGCGGTGTCGGACCGGGCGCCCTCGGCCCCGGCCAGCAGCCGGGCCGGATCAATCGGGGGCAAAACAGGCGGCCCGTTCGTCGCAATCGTCGCACGACGGCGAAAGGCACAGCGAAAACGCCGCGTCCGAACAGATCTGCCGGTAAAAGAACTTTTTCCAGCGCATGTTGCGAGAATTGGCCGCGGCCAGACCGGGCAGGAACTGCGCGATCATCGCGCTCAGCGCCGGACGCGAGGGCAGGCCAAGATCTTCCCACAGATGCCGCGTCTCCATCGCGCGGCGCGCCAGGATCGCCGCCAGCCAGCGCGCCTCGGGCGTGGCGACGCCAGCCCGCCACAGGATCAGCGTCTCGATCGCCTGCTGATCTGGACCGGCCACGGGGCGCGGCAGGTCCAGATCGGGCAGATCGAGGCCCGGCGCGAAGCGATCGCGCAGGGCCGCCAGATCGGCGCCCGAGAGCCCGAGCCGCGCCGTCAGCGGCCCGCGCCCCGCAGCGCATTCGCGCAGACCATGGGCCAGGATGAAGCCGAAGGCCTCGGCCGGGATCATCGGCCCCGGGCCTGTCGCGAAAGGATCAGGAAAGTGCCGCATGGGTCTGGCATTCCGAGGGGCAGACCCGGGCGCAGGCACCGCAGCCGATGCAATTCTCGGCCCCGGTCAGCGCCATGACCTTCTTGACGATCTCGTCCTCGACCTCTTCCCATTCCTCGGTGCCCGGCGCCACAACTTGGCCATCCTCGGTCAGCCCGTGCAGGCTCATCACGTCACGACCGCAGACCTTGAAGCAGCGGCCGCAGCCGATGCACTTCTTCTCGTCGATCTTCATCAGGTAAACGGGCGTGTATTCCGCGCCCCCGCGGGTATAGGCAACAGTCGGCATCGCTTTGTCCTTGTTATGCTTGCTTGGCGGCTTTGAGCGCCTTGCGGGCTTCGTCCAGATCCTTGAAAATCTGCCAGGTCGCCTCGGCCACCTCCGGGATCTTCTGCCAGTCGGTCGGCAGTTCCTCGGACAGGTCGTGCAGGTTCATCTTGGCATCGGTCGCGCGCAGCGACAGCTTCTTCACCCGGGCTTCGAGTTCCTCCAGCGTCATCTCAGGCCCTCGACGCTTCGGGGAAGTCTTCGATCGTGGCGACGGCGCTTTCGACCAGTTTCTCGCCCGCCTCGGCCAGCTTCGCCCAGGTCTCGAAGCCGAAACGGTGCACGTCGCGCAGGTGTTTCGACACCACGACCAGCTTGCCCGCGATCAGCACGACACGGCCGAAGCCTTCGTGGTGCATCTTTTGCATCTGGCTGGCCATGCAGCCGGTGCGCTTTTCGACCAGAAGCCCGATCGCGTCATAGAATTTCGTCATCCGCCAGATCAGCTCCGGATCCGGATCACCGATGATCGGCATCGCCCGGCGTTCCTCGGCGGTGACGATGAATTCGGCCAGGATTTCGGCATTCGTCTTGTCGTCCCACAGCCCATGGCTGTCCTCGGCGCGGATCACCGCAACCAGTTGCGCCAGAAACGGGCTCTCCACCATCTCGCCGCCGCGGGCGGCATCCAGCGTCATCGTCATCAGACCTCTTCCTCTTCGAAATCGGCGGTGAAATCGGGTTTTTCGTAAGTGCCCAGCACCTTGCGCAGGAAAGGCGGCGGGGTGCCGTTCAGCATCACCTGCACCTGTTCGATCACGGCCGAAATCGGCTCGGGCTCCTTGCGCTTGATCGGATGCATCCCCGCCCGCACCATCCGCGCGGCGGACGGCCCGCCCACGGCCAGCGCGAAGACCAGCGTGCAGCCCGAAAGCGCCTCAAGCTTCGGACCGATGCGGTCCTCCAGCTCGTCATGGCGGCCCTTCTGGTCGGTGGCCGAGGAAAACTGATGCACCTCGACGAAACGGGCGCCGGTCTTCCAGACCTCGTAGACCGCGATCTGCCGGGCCGAGCCGAAATGCGCGTCAAGATTTTCCAGATCGTTCGAGGCGATGGCGACGCGCAGCGGCTTTTCGCCGGGGGCGGGGCCTGCCGGCTCAACAAGGCGCAGGGTGCGGGACATGGTCAAACTCCTGAGGGATGGGGGCTGCCCCGAAATCCTCGGGGCGGGGGCTGTGGTGGATCGCCTGCATCGCATTGGCGATTTCGAAGAAGAAGGACCGGGTGCCGCGATAGCCGACGCGGCAGGCATCCTGCGCGCCGATGCGATCAAAGATCGGAAAGCCCACCCGGACCAGCGGCAGATGCAGCGCCGCGGCGGCATGGCGGCCGTGGCTGTGGGTGATCAGGATCTGCGCGCCCGCCTGTTTTGCGCCGCGTTCGACATCGCCCAGATCGCCCAGAATGACCTCGGCGCAGGGCATCTTTTCCAGCACCGCGGAATGCTGCGTGGTGGTGGCGGCGGTGACGATTTCCGCCCCCATCGACACAAGCGCGGTCGAAAGCGCGAACATCAGATCGGGATCGGCGCCGATGGCGACGCGCAAGCCCCCGGTGAAGAAATGCGCATCCAGCGCCGCATCCATCATCCGCGCCCGGTCGCGCCGGATCGAGGGGGGCGGATCCTGCATCCCCGAAAGCTCCATCAGCACGCGGACAAAGGCATCGACGGCCTTCAGCCCGGTCAGGCTTTGGAAGACGTGATAGGGGACCAGCGCGCGGTCCTCGATCATCTGCGCGGCGCTGCGCATCTGCTCGCCGATGGCCAGGGTGACGGCAGAGCGGGGAATGCGGGCGATGTCGTCCAGACGGGTGCCGCCGAGCGAATGGCCCGACCAGTCATCGGACAGATGCCCGTCGAGCGAGGTGGAGAGATCCGGCAGCACGATCGGCGACAGGCCGAAGGCGCGGATCATCCGCACCGCCTCGTCGATCTCGGCGGTGGTGAAGTAGCTCGGCACCAGCAGCGTCACCTGCCGCAGATCGGGGTCGCGTTCGGCCGTCACCGGAACCAGCGCCGCGACGATCGCCTCGACCGCCTTCGTCCAGCCGTCCTGCTGGCCGCCCTCGAAATCCGGGGTGGCGGCATGGACGACCTCGGTGCCCGCCCAATCCTTGCGCCGGGCCTGCATCGCGCGCAATTCGCCCGCGATATCCTCGCCGCGGGTCTCGGTCAGCGCGGTCGAGGCGATGCCGATGAAGCGCGGTTTCGCCCGCTTGCGGATGTTGTCGATGGCTTCCTCGATCTGCTCGCCCCCGCCAAGGATCGTCGTCACCTCGTTCATCGCGGTGGTCTGCAGCGGCACGGCTTCTTTGAAATGGCGCACCAGATGCACCAGCCCGAAGGCGGTGCAGCCCTGCGCGCCGTGAAACAGAGGCACCGACCCCTCGATGCCCAGATAGGCCATGGCCGCCCCCAGCGGGGCCGAGGTCTTCAGCGGATTGGTCGAAAGGGCGCGGCGGGGATGGGTCAGCACGGCCATGTCAGCAATCCTCGAAATCGGTGGCGGAATTGGTCATCGCGGCCAGAGCGGGGGCGGTGGCGGCTGCGGGCGCAGCGGCGGCGGCCTGTTGCGCCACCAGCACCGGGGCCCGGCCCATTGGGGCGGAAATCCCCGTCACCGGGCAGGCGCCCGAGGGTGCGGGCACGACCGATCCGGTGAGCGGCGCATCCCAGGGCGCCGGGGCGCGCAGATCCGCCCACATCGGGTTGTTCACCGACCGGTCGATGGCGCGGACCAGATCGACAATGCCCATGTAACCGGCATAGGGTTCGTGCTTTTCCTGATTGACATCGACCCAGGGCACCAGCGCCTTCAGGGCGACGAACTGCGACCGCCCGCCCGACAAAAGCACATCCGCCCCGGCGTCCTTCAGCATCTGATACATCTCGCGGGGCGCCATGTTTTCATACATGTGCTTGTCGTCGCCCATGATCTCGATGACCCGGTCGCGGTCATTGTCGGTCGCCTTGCGCATCGAGGTGCCGACCACCTCCATCCCCAGTTCCTGCAGCGCCGAGACCACCGACCAGGACTTGTGCCCGCCGGTGTAAAGCAGCACCCGGCGGCCTTCGACGCGCGGGCGGAAAGGCTGCAGCGCCGCCCAGGCCTTGGCCTCTTCGCGGGCGATCAGCACCTCGCAGCGGTTCAAAAGCTCTTTCGGCGCGCCCTGTTCGACCAGCATCCGGCACATGGTGCGCAGCGATTGCGAGGTGTCCGAGATGCCGTAGAACGAGCCCTCGAAATAGGGGATGCCGTAGCGGTCCTGCATCTTGCGGGCGACATTGATCAGCGCCTGCGAGCAGACGAGCATCGTCACCTTGGCCCGATGCGCCATCGCCACCTGTTTGTAGCGCGCATCGCCAGCGATCGCGCCCAGAATGCGGATGCCGAGCTTGTCGAGAAGCGGCTTCACCTGCCAGAGTTCCCCCGACAGGTTGTAATCGCCGATGATGTTGACATCGTAAGGCGTCACCGTCTCGGGCTCCAGCGTGCCGATGACGTGATCCAGAAGCGCCTCGCCGCCCAGCTTGTTGCCGAGGTTCTTCGAGCCCGCGAACCCCGGCACATTGACCGGAATGCAGGGCGTGCCCCATTTCACTGTGGCCGCCTTGCAGACGGCCTCGATGTCATCGCCGATCAGCGCCGTCACGCAGGTCGCATAGACGAAGACGGCGGCGGGGCTTTCCGCCTCGATCACTTCGCGGATGGCGCGGTAGAGTTTCTTCTCGCCATGCCCCATCACGATGTCGATTTCCGACAGATCGGTGGTGAAACCCTTGCGGTAAAGTTCCGACCCCGAAGAGGCCGAGGAGCGGTTATCCCAGCCGTTCGACCAGCAGGCGGCGGGGGCATGGACCAGATGGGCGACATCGACGATCGGCTGCAGCGCGATCATCGCGCCGTCAAAGGCGCAGCCACCGGCCGCCGCCCCCGGGGTCAATTGCTTGGTGCAGCCCTTCTTGCGCAAAACATCGGTCTTGGTCGCATTGGTGGCGCAGCCCGGCTCGTTCAGGACAGCGGCAATTTTCGACTTCAAGGCTTCGGACATGGTGCATCCCCCTGTTATCAGGGATCAAGCAAGCAACGTGCCAGGTGAAACGGCCCGGTTTTTGCGGCATCGGCGCCGGGTTTGGAGCATATCCGACAAATTGTCGGACCCTGCCCCGCAACCCAAAAGCCCCGCCGGGGGCGGGGCTTTCGGAACCTTTTTCGGATCGCTCAGGCGGCTTTCGCGGTTTTCAGCCAGGCCAGAAGGTTTTCCGGGCTGGAGACGCCATAGGGGTCCTCGGGGCAGTTGTCCATCAGGCCGGGCTCTTCGAACCAGGCCTCGATCACGCCGTTGTCGACGATGGCGGCATAGCGCCACGAGCGCAGGCCGAAGCCAAGGTTGTCCTTGCGCACCAGCATCCCCATGCGGCGGGTGAATTCGCCCGAGCCGTCCGGGATCACCTGGACGTTTTCCAGTCCCTGCGCTTTCGCCCATTGGTTCATCACGAAGCTGTCGTTGACCGAGAGGCAATAGATCGCGTCGATGCCATTCGCGGCGAACTCCGGGAAGCCCTTCTCGAAGCCCGGCAGCTGGTAGGTCGAGCAGGTCGGCGTGAAGGCGCCCGGCAGCGAGAACAGGATCACCCGCTTGCCCGCGAAATAATCGGCGGTGGTCATGTCCTGCCAGCGGAAGGGGTTCGGACCGCCGACGCTTTCGTCGCGCACGCGGGTGTGAAAGGTCACGTCGGGCAATTTGCTGTTGGTTTTCATCTGTCTCTCCTGTCCTGGGTCGGGCCCCGGATCGGGGGCCCCGAAAATTCTTCGCCGACGGGGTAGCCTGATCGTCGCTGCACTGCAATATGGAATCGTTCCAAGTCCAGAATGTGACAGGCGCCGTCGGGCAAGGCCCGTGCCAAAGCGCGTTCAGCCCGCGGGACAGACGGGAATTGCCACATCCTTGGGCAGATCGACGACGGTGATCGGGGCGGGAAACCCGCCTGCGACGGGCTCGAGGCGGTCCATCATCGCGGGGGTGGCAAGCATCGATCCGTCATCGGTGATCATCAGAACCGCCGTCACCCCCATCTGCGCGGCGATCCGTGGCCAGTCCTTTTCGCCCGCAACACTCAGCGCCGTGGCGGCGGCATCGGAGAGCGCGCCGCTGTCGGACAGGACCGAGACCGACACGATCCCCTGCATCGGCCGGGCGGTGCGCGGGTCGATGATATGGGAAAAGCGGATGCCGCCCTTGTCGAAATAACGCTCGTAATTGCCCGAGGTGTGCAAGGCCTCGCCCGGGCGCAGCGAAACGGCGCCGACGACGCCCCATTCGAAGGGATCGCGGATCGCGACGCGCCAGGGCCGCGCGCCGTGATCGCCCAGAACCTGCACCCCGCCGCCCGCGTTCAGCACCGCATCACGGATGCCTGCGGCCTGCAGGTCTTCTTCGGCCAGGTCCAGCGCCGCGCCCTTGGCATAGGCGCCCAGATCGAGCTGCACGGCGGGATTGGACGAGCGCACCGTGGTGCCCGCGATCGTCAGATCGGTCATTTTCGGGGCGCCCGCCAGAAGCCTGGCCAGCACCGCCTCGGCGGGCGGATCGCCCTCGGGCGGGGTGTCGGCGTGAAAACCCCAGGCCTCGACCATGCCGCCCACGGCGGGATCAAAAAGCCCGTTCGAGCGGCAGGCAAGTTCCCGGCCCTGCGCCAGAAGTTTCGCCAGAGCGGGGTCGACTTCGAAGGGCTTGCCCGCGGCAATCGCCGCATTCAGGCTTTCCAGCTTGCCCGGGGCCCAGGCGTGCCAGTCGCGGTGCATCTGCCGGAAATGCGCGCCAAGCACCGCCATCGCGTCGCGGGCCTGCGCCTCGGGCACGCCACGGGTTTCGACCTCGAGAAGCGTGCCGAAGACATAAAAGGTCTCGGTGATGTCCGGCGCGGGGCGCAGCACCCGCACCCCGCCCGCAAGGGCCAGCCCCGCGGCCAGAACCAGCGCCGCCCGCGCAAGGCTGCCGCGGAGGGTCATCTGCCCCGGCCCGGGATCACCTCGAGCACCTGCAGCGACCGGTGCAGACGCGCGCGGCGTTCCAGAAAAGCCACCGGCAGGAAAGCAAGCGGCAGCACGATCAGCGCCACCACGGCCGAAGCGCCATCCGAGAGCCCCGCCCCCGTCGCCACCGACAGGGCGATGACAAAGGCCAGCGCGGGCAAGAGATAGGCCAGTCCGACACCGGCCAGAAAGCTGTTGCCGGAGATCGCCACATCGACCTCGTCGCCCGCGGCGACGGCAAGGCCCGCCGGGCGGTCGATCGTCATCAGATCGGCCCGGCGCAGCGAGACCAGAACCCGGGTGCCGCAGCCCTTCGCCTCGGCACAGGCGGCACAGGCCGAGGCGCGGTCTGCCGCGACAACAAGGCTTTCGCCCCTGACCGCGACCACGCGCAGTCTTTCGCGCAGATCGCGCGCCCCGGTCGCCAGACCGTCGTCGCAGCAGCCCGTCATCTTACGCCGCCGGGTTGATGCAATTGTCGGTCATGCAGGCGTTGACGCATTGCGGCAGGTCGTGCTCGCCCTCGCATTCGGTGCAGGTTTCGGCGTTGATCACATAGACACCTTTCTTCGGCGCGATCGCATTGGTCGGGCAGACCGGTTCGCAGTCGCCACAGGAGGTGCAGAGTTCGGGATCGATCTTCATGGCCATGGCTGGTTTCCTTTTCTGGCTGATGGCTTGGCTTCGTTTCGTCTTCTCAGGCGGGGCGGACCTTGACGGCACCGCCCAGCACCCGGCACTGGCAGGCCAGACGGTCGTCCTTGCCGCCCAGATTTTCCTCGAGCACCCGCATTTCCAGCGCGGTGGGTTCCGACAGGTTTTCCGACCCCTCGATGACATGCGTCATGCAGGTGCCGCATTCGCCCTCGCGGCAGCCGTAAGTGATGCCCGAGCCGACCTTTTCCGACATCTCGATGATCCGGGTTCCGGTGGGCACGTTGACCGTGATCGAGACATCGGTGAACGTCAGTGTGGCCTTGTCCATGGTCCGTCCTTCTTTCAGCGCGCCGCGATTTCGGCAAAGTCGACCTCGCGGGGCGCGGCCCGGCCGGTCAGGTGATCGGCAAGGCGGCGCCCGAAGGCCCGCCCCTCGTCCAGTTCCGCCGCGGACGGGTGCAGCTTCACCCGCAGCCCCGGTTCCGGCAGACGCATCTTCAACCCCTGCAGGCGGGTTTCGACCAGCCGCACCGCCTCGCCCGACCAGCCATAGGAGCCGAAGGCCGCCCCCAGCTTGCCGCGGGTCTCAATATCGACAAGCGCCGCCAGCATCTCCCAGATCGTCCGCACCGCATCGCCGTTGATCGTCGGCGTGCCGAGCGCGATGCCGTCGGCCTCCTCGATCAGATCCAGAAAGGGGGCGATCTCGCCGCCTTCCAGATCGAACAGCGACACCCGCACATCGGGGCTTTCGGCGGCGCCGTCATGGATCGCCTGCGCCAGCTGCGCGGTGGCACCGTAAGCCGAGACGTAAAAGATCAGCAGCGTCTTTTCGGCGCCGGTTTCCGACGCGAGGCGCGAGGAAATCAGCCGCCTTGTGTGGGTCAGATAATCGCGCGGATGGCTGCGCAGGATCGGGCCATGCGCGGGGGCGATGATGCCGAAGTCGAGCGGCTCGATCAGGTCGAGCGCCTGCGCGACGAAGCTGCGGAAGGGGCGCATGATCCGGTCGAAGTAATATTCGAAGGAAAACCGGAAATCGCCGACAAGGTCGTTGAACAGCCGCCCGTCGCAATAATGGCTGCCGAACAGGTCACAGGTAAAGAGCACCCGTTCCGCCGCCAGCCAGGTGCATTGCGTGTCGGGCCAATGCACGAAGGGCGTGGTGAAGAATTGCAGATCGCGGTCGCCCAGGCTGACCGATTGCCCGGTGGTGACGCCCTTGATGTCATAAAGCGCGAATTCGTCCTTGAGCAGCGCGCGCAGCATCGGCAGGCCGCGGGGCGACAGCCGGACCTGCGCCTGGGGCGCGCGGCGCAACAGTTCGGGCACGGCGCCCGTGTGGTCGGGCTCCAGATGGTTCAGCACGATCAGCCGGATTTCGTCATAGCGGGCAACCGCTTCCAGCCGGGCAAAGAACTCGCCCGCGAACTCGGCCTTGACCGTGTCGATCACCGCCACGCCATCCGACCCACGCACGGCATAGGCATTGTAGGTGGTGCCGTTCGCAGTTTTCAGGATCACGTCGAAATTGCGCAGCCCCGGATCCAGCGCCCCCACCCAATGCACGCCGGGCGCCACCGCGACAGGGCCCGTGGGGCCGTCAAGGCGGGGCGCAGCCGGGCGGATGGTGAAAGGCGGAACGGACAAGGGAACACTCCTGTGGTTGCGGGCAGGCCGCATCAGGGTTGCAGCAAGAACCGTGCCAAGCGCGGAACCCCAAGGAAACAGGGCCGCGGGGCCGCAAGGCGACAGAAGCCGCGGCGCGGCCCCGACAAATTGTCGGGAATCCGACAATGCGGCGAAAGCGCCGAAATCATGCGGAAAACCGGCTCTCGAAGCCGTGATCGAGGCGATTTCCCCCCGAAATCGACGGGCTTTGCCGCTGCGGCGAGAGCGCTCACATCCTTATCGCGGGCGCGGGGGCGGATGCGCGCGCGGACACGCACGCGGGCGGGCACGCGGGGGCGCGAAAGGCCGCGATCCGCCCGCTTGGCACGGCTCTTGCTGGATCCCCGATGAAGCCCTTCGCCCGAGCCTTGGCGCGACGGCACAGCCAACCGGGGAGACCGATGCAAGACTTCCTTCTCGTCCTCTTGAGCACCGCGCTTGTGAACAACGTCGTGCTGGTGAAATTCCTCGGGCTGTGCCCGTTCATGGGCGTCTCGCGCAAGACCGATGCCGCGATCGGCATGGGGTTGGCCACCACCTTCGTGATCACCGTCGCCTCGGCCGCCTGCTGGCTGGTCGAGGCGCTGATCCTGGAACCGCTCGACCTGAAATTCCTGCGCATCCTGAGCATGATCCTGGTCATCGCCGCGATCGTGCAATTCATCGAGACGGTGATGCGCAAGGTCACCCCCGACCTGCACAAGGCGCTCGGCATCTATCTGCCGCTGATCACCACCAACTGCGCCGTCCTGGGTCTGCCGCTGATGTATATCCAGGGCCATCTGAGCCTTGCGATGAGCACGCTGAGCGGCTTTGGCGCCTCGGTCGGCTTTACCCTCGTTCTGGTGATCTTTGCGGGCATGCGCGAGCGGCTGGCGCAGCTGTCGGTCCCCGCCGCCTTCGCCGGAACCCCCATCGCCTTCGTATCCGCAGGGCTTCTGGGCCTCGCCTTCATGGGCTTTGCCGGGCTCGTGCACGTCTGATCGTCGAAAGGAGACCTGCCATGATCGCAGCCGCCGCTTCCATGTCGGCCCTCGGGCTCGGGCTGGGCTACCTGCTCGGCGCCGCCGCCCGCAAGTTCCACGTCGAGACCCCGCCGATCGTCGAGGAAATCGGCAAGATCCTGCCCGGCACCAATTGCGGCGCCTGCGGCTTTCCCGGCTGCAACGGTCTGGCCGAGGCGATGGCCGAGGGCAACGCGCCCCTGACCGCCTGCACCCCGGGCGGGCGCGATGTGGCGCTGGCCCTGGCCGAGATCGTCACCGTCGAGGCGGGCGCCGAAGCAGGCCCGATCGCCGAGATCGAGCCGATGGTCGCCTTTGTCTTCGAGGATCATTGCACCGGCTGTCAGAAATGTTTCAAGCGCTGCCCGACCGATGCGATCGTCGGCGGCGCCAAGCAGATCCACACCGTGGTGATGGATGCCTGCATCGGCTGCGACGCCTGCATCGAGGTCTGCCCGACCGAGGCGATCGTCAGCCGGGTCAAGCCGAAGAGCCTCAAGACCTGGTATTGGGACAAGCCGCAACCGGGTCTGGCCGCGGCGCGCGCGGAGACCGCAGCATGAGACTTCCCTCGATCGCCACCCTGTTTCACCCGCTGCAATCCTTTTCGATCCGCGGCGGGATCCATCCGGAAACCCACAAGCATCTGACCTCGGAATGCGAGATCGAGACGATGCCGATGCCGACGCTGATCCGGCTGCCCTTGCAGCAGCATATCGGCGCCGAGGCGGAACCGATCGTGCGCCGTGATGATCTGGTGCTGAAAGGCCAGCTGATCGCCAAGGCGCGCGGACCGCTGTCGGCCAATATCCATGCGCCGACCTCGGGGCGGGTGATCGCGGTGGGGCATTTCGTGGCCCCGCATGCCTCGGGCCTGCCGGTGCCGACGATCACGCTCCGCCCCGACGGCGAGGACAGATGGGGCCCGCACCTGCCGCGCCTCCGCCCCGAGAACGCTTCGCCCGAGGAGATCGCGGCGCAGGTGGCGGCGGCGGGGATCGTCGGCATGGGGGGGGCCACCTTCCCCTCGGCGGTGAAGCTGAACCTGCGGGCGAAATACGATCTGACGACGCTGATCCTCAATGGCGCCGAATGCGAGCCCTATCTGACCTGCGATGACCGGCTGATGCGCGAGCGCGCCGAGGAAATCGCCGACGGCATCGGCATCATGGCCAGGGCGCTTGGCGTGAAACAGGTGTTCGTGGCGATCGAATCGAACAAGCCGCAGGCGATCGAGGCGATGACGCGCTACAACCGCGCGCTTGGCTACACGTTCAAGGTCCATGTGGTGCCGACGCAATATCCGATGGGGTCGGAAAAGCATCTGGTGAAGATGATCACCGGCCGGGAGACCCCGGCGCGGGCGCTGACCGCCGATCTGGGCGTGGTCGTGCACAACATCGCCACCGCCCATGCCGTCCACCTGGCGGTGCGCTATGGCGAGCCGCTGATCGCGCGGACGGTGACGGTTTCGGGGCACGGCATCCGCCGCCCCGCCAACCTGCGGGTGCTGATCGGCACGCCGGTGTCGGAAATCATCGCCCATTGCGGCGGCTTCACCGAGGAACCGGACCGGCTGCTGCTGGGCGGGCCGATGATGGGGATGCCGATCCAGAACCCGCGGGTGCCGGTGGTCAAGGGCACGAACGGCATTCTGGCGCTGACCGCGGCGGAAACGCCCGAGGCGAAGACCATGCCCTGCATCCGCTGCGGCCGCTGTGTCCAGGGCTGCCCGGTGGGGCTGACGCCCTTCGAGCTGAACGCCCGCATCCACGCGGGCGATCTGGAGGGCGCGGCCAAGGTCGGGCTGATGGACTGCCTTGCCTGCGGCTGCTGTTCCTACAACTGCCCCGCCAACCTGCCGCTGGTGCAATCGTTCCAGTTCGCCAAGGGCAAGCTGGCCGAACGGCAAAGCCGCAAGCACCAGCAGGAGGAAACCAAACGTCTCGCCGCCGCCCGCAAGGCGCGCGAGGAGGCGATCCTTGAAGCCAAGAAACAGATGATGCTGAAACGCAAGGCCGAGATGGCCGCGAAGAAGAAAGCCGAAGAAGCGGCCGCTGCGGCGGAGATGCCACCGCCCGCGACCGCAACCGCCATCCAGGGGGAGGCCACGCCGTGACCATGCACATGCCCGTTGCGGGCCCGCATACCCATACGCTGTTCACCGTGTCCCGCACGATGCTGACGGTGGTGGTGGCGCTGACGCCCGCCACCCTGTTCGGGCTGTGGCAATTCGGCTGGCCCGCGATCTTCCTGTTCCTGACCACGGTCCTCTCGGCCTGGGTCTTCGAGGTCGCCTGCCTCTGGATCGCCAAGAAACCGATCCGGCCCTTTGCCACCGACGGTTCGGCGATCCTGTCGGGCTGGCTGGTGGCGATGACGCTGCCGCCCTATGCGCCCTGGTGGGTCGGCACGATCGGCGCCTTCATCGCCATCGTTCTGGCCAAGCAGATCTTCGGCGGGCTGGGGCAGAACCTGTTCAACCCGGCGATGGTCGCCCGCGCCATGCTCGTCGTCGCGCTGCCGGTGCAGATGACCACCTGGATCGCGCCGGTCGGGCTGCTCGATGGCCCGTCGTTCCTGCACGGGCTGTCGATCACCTTTCTCGGCGCGCAGGACTTCGACGCGGTCTCCTCGGCCTCGACGCTGAGCCACATCAAAAGCCAGATCAGCGCCGGGGCGACGATGGGCGAGATCCTGCCGACCCTGGCGGATCTGGAAAGCCGCCTGCTTGGTTTCGTGCCCGGCAGCCTTGGCGAGACCTCGACCCTGCTTCTGGCGCTGGGCGGGCTTTTGCTGCTGGTCACAAGGATCATCACGCCGACGATCCCGCTGGCGGTGCTGGGCACGATTGCCACGCTGTCGGCGGTCTGCTCCTTCTTCGCGCCCGACCGCTTCGCGCCGCCGATCCTGCATCTGACTTCGGGCTCGACGATGCTCTGCGCCTTCTTCATCGCCACCGATTACGTCACCTCGCCGGTCAGCACTGCAGGCAAATGGGTCTATGGCATCGGCATCGGCACGCTGATCTTCGTGATCCGCACCTTCGGCGCCTTCCCCGAGGGCGTGGCCTTCGCGGTGCTCTTGATGAACTCGGTCACGCCGCTGATCGAAACCTACATCCGGCCGCGGATCTTCGGGCGCTCGCGCAGCGGCAAGCCGCTTGGCACAACCAAACCCGCGAAGGGAGCGACGAAATGACTGACACGCCCCCCCCCGAAAAACCGAAACTGCCCTGGTTCAAGGCCTCGCCCCTGGCGCACGGGATCATGCTGGCGCTTTTTGCGCTGGTCACCGCCGTCCTGCTGGCCGCGGCGAATGACACCACCTCGGCGCCGATCGCCGCCCGCGGTGCCGAGGATCTGGCCGCCTCGCTGGAACAGGTGATCCCGCAGGATCTGCACGACAATGATCTGGCCGCCGCGATGCGCCCGGTCAGCGACGCCACGGAAGGCACGGTCAAGGTCTATGTCGCGACGAGGGCGGGCGCGGTGACGGGCCTTGCCTATGAACTTTCCGGCCCCGGCTACAGCGGTCAGATCCGGGTGCTTCTGGGCATCGCCCCCGATGGCACGCTGCTGGGCGTGCGGGTGCTGTCGCATACCGAAACCCCGGGTCTGGGCGACAAGATCGAAGTGGCCAAGGACGACTGGATCCTCGGCTTCTCCGGCAAGTCGCTGCAAGATCCGGGCCCCGAGAACTGGAAGGTGAAACGGGACGGTGGCGTGTTCGACCAGTTCTCGGGCGCGACCATCACGCCGCGCGCCGTCGTCAGGACGATTGCCCGCGGGCTGACCTTCTTTGACCGCAACAAGGCGGCGCTGACCGCCCCCCTGCCGCCGAAATCCTGAGGAGCGCGCCGATGTCGGAGAATTACGCCAAGATCGCCCGCGACGGATTGTGGGACAAGAACATCGTGACGGGCCAGATGCTGGCGCTCTGCCCGGCGCTCGCCATCACCGGCACCGCCACGAACGGCCTGGGCATGGGGCTGGCGACGACGGTGGTGCTGATCCTGTCGAACGTGGTGATTTCCGCCCTGCGCAAGACCATCGCGCCGGAGATCCGCATCCCGGCCTTCATCCTGATCATCGCCGCCATCGTGACCGTGGTCGATCTGGCGCTGAACGCCTGGCTGCACGATCTGCACAAGGTGCTGGGCCTGTTCATCGCGCTGATCGTGACGAACTGCGCCATCCTCGGCCGGGCCGAGGCCTTTGCCTCGCGCTTTGGCGTGCTGGCCTCGGCGCTTGACGGGCTGATGATGGGGATCGGCTTCACCCTGGCGCTGGTGGTGGTGGGGGCGATCCGCGAAATCCTCGGCTCGGGCACGCTTTTCGCCCAGGCCTCGCTGCTACTGGGGCCGCATTTCGCCTTCTTGGAGCTGAAGGTCTTTCCCGATTACCCGGGCTTTCTGATCATGATCCTGCCGCCGGGCGGCTTTCTGGTGGTGGGCGGGCTTTTCGCGCTCAAGCGCATCATCGACGCCCGCAAGCCGACGATCGAACAGGAAATCAAGCAGATGCGCACCGAACGCGTGTTCACCGCGGCGGGGGTGCTGAAACCGAAACTGGAAACCGGAGAAGAGGCATGATCGTCGGTGTCGCCTATGCCAAGCCGACCGTGCAGGTCTGGAAGAACGTCGATGTGCCGGAAACCGCCACGGCGCGGGACGCGATCGAGAAATCCGGCCTGCTCGACCAGTTCCCCGAGATCGACCTGAGCCGACAAAAGATCGGCATCTTCGGCCAGATCTGCCCGCTGGAAAAGGCGCTGAAGGAAGGCGACCGGGTCGAGATCTACCGCCCGATCCATCCCGAAGCCGAGTTGCTGGAAAAGAAAAGCTGACCGCCCTCCCCCCTTTCGTCAGGAGATCCCCGATGACCCGTCTGACCCGTCGCCACCTCGCCCTCGGTCTTTTCGCCACCTCTGCCGTCGCGGCGGCGGGCGGGATCGGCCTTGCCCTTGCCCCTTCGGAGCGCGCCGTGATCGTCGGCGCCGGTCCCGCCGGGGCACAGGCGGCGCTGGCGCTCCGTGCCGCTCATCCGGCGCTGCGGGTGGCGCTTCTCGAACGCGACCCGACCCGTCTGGCGCGCGCGGCGCAGGATGCGACCGCCGCCGCCTTTGGCCCGCCGCGGACCGAGGCGACGCTTGCGCAGCTGAAAGCGCAGGGCATCGAGGTGATGCTCGACGATGTCACCGATGTCGATTGGACGGCGGGGCGGCTCTCGCTGTTTTCCGGCCGCGCGACCGCCTTTGACCGGCTCTATCTTGCCCCCGGCACGACGGCCAGGGCCGAAGCGATCGAGGGGCTCGACGCCGCGGCCCGCTATGCGATGCCCGCCGCCTGGGGCAATGCGCGCGAGGCGCGGCGGCTGGCGGCACAGCTCGCCGCGCTGCGGGACGCCGGTCATGTCGTGCTGCGCCTGCCCGCCGGTCTCAGCCATCCGCAGGTGGCGCTGCACCGCGCCCTGATGCTGAGCCGGCATCTGGCCGCCACCCGCCCGGCGGCGCGGCTGACGGTGCTTGATGCGACGCCGACCCCGGCTTTGGCGCAGGCCTTCGCGATGGCGAAGCAGTTGCAGGGGATTGCGGCACAGGTGGCCTGGATCACCGCCGCCGAGGGCGCCACCGTGCAGGCCGTCGACGCCCGGACGGGCCGGATCGAGACCGCGGCCGGACGTCTGACCGCCGATGTGATCAACTTCGTGCCGCCGCATGTGGCCGGGGCGATTGCCCGCACCGCGGGTCTGGTCGATGCCTCGGGCTGGTGCCCCTGCGACGCGCAGGGCCGCTCGATGCTGCGCAGCGAAGCCATCGTTCTGGGCGATGCCCGCAAGGGTGCGGCCCGCACGCTGGACGGTGCCCGGCTCTCCGTCACGGCGGCAACGGTTGCGCAAGCCTGAGCCGGGAAAATCCTTGGCGAAAGGCGCGGCGGCGCCTAATCTCGCCCCGTCACGCTCAGAGGGAGGAGAGCCTTGGGACCTGTCGACATTTTCATCGCCCAGATCGGGGATCCGTTGCGCCTGATCCTGCTGGCCGGGGTGATCGCGCTGCAACCGCGGCTTGAAGACCGGCTGGGCAGGATTCCGACCCTTGCGGCGGGGCTGGTTCTGGTCGCGTTGCTGATCCCGCTGCTTTTGCCGAATGGCAACGTCTGGTTCCTGGTCGCCGCCGTCATCGGGCTGGTGACGAATGCGATCCAGATGGGCGTGTTGCTCGGGATCTGGACGCTGGTGCGTCGCTTCAAGCATTGAAGGGCTGCCCTTTGCGGGCAGCCCCCTTGCGTCATTCGCCGCGCGGATAACGCTGGTTTTCTTCCAGCACGTTCAAGTCCATGTGGTTGCGCATGTAGCGCTCAGACGCCTTTTGCAGCGGCTGGTAATCCCAGGGAAAATAGGCGCCGTTGCGCAAGGCGTCATAAACCGCCCGGCGCCGCACCTGGCTTTCGCGCACATCGGCATCAAAGGCCGCCAGATCCCAACGCGCCATCGCCTGATCGGTCAGCCGTGCCAGCGTCCCGGCATGTTCAGGCGATCTCGCCAGGTTCACCAGCTCCTGCGGATCGGCTTCAAGGTCATACAGCATCGGCGGATCAACGGCGCACAGCATCAGCTTGTAGCGCCCCTCGCGCAGACAGACCATCGGCGCGATCGTCGATTCCGCGGCATATTCCATCGGCACCGCGGCACGGGCATCGCCTTGGGCCACCGGGGCCAGATCGACGCCATCGGTCCAGCGCGCCAGCGTGGAAATGTCGATCCCCGCCAGCGCCGCCAGCGTCGGCGTGATGTCGAGCGTGGAGACCGGCGTGTCGATCCGCCCGGGTTTCCAGCCGGGCGCGGCAATCATCATCGGCACCCGCGCCGAGCCCTCGAAGAAGTTCATCTTGAACCACAACCCGCGCTCGCCCAGCATGTCGCCATGATCCGAGACGAAGACAATGACGGTATTCTCCGCCATCCGCCCGCGCTCCAGAACATCGATGATTTCCCCTATCTTTTCATCGACGTAACTGATCGAGGCAAAATACCCCTGGCGGGCGCGGCAGATCATTTCCGGAGTGATTTCGAAATTTCTGAAATCACAGGATTCCAAGATGCGCTGCGATTGCGGATCCTGATCTTCGAAAGCCAAAGCCGGAACCACGGGGTCCAGCGCCGGGCTTTCCTCATACAGATCCCAGAACCGCTTGCGCGCCACATAGGGATCATGCGGATGGGTGAAGGAGACCGTCAGACACCACGGCCGCTCATCCTGCCGCCGCGACAGATCGTAAAGCTTGCGCGTGGCGTGATAGGCAACCTCGTCGTCATATTCCATCTGGTTAGTGATCTCTGCCACGCCCGCGCCGGTGACCGAACCCAGATTGTGATACCACCAGTCGATCCGCGCGCCCGGTTTCGTGTAATCCGGCGTCCAGCCGAAATCGGCCGGGTAAATGTCGGTGGTCAGCCGTTCCTCGAAGCCATGCAGCTGATCGGGGCCGACGAAATGCATCTTGCCCGAGAGCGTCGTGGCATAGCCCGCCCGGCGCAGATGATGCGCGAAGGTCGGAATGTCCGAGGCGAATTCGGCCGCATTGTCATAGACCCGCGTGCGGGACGGCAATTGCCCCGACATGAAGGACGCCCGCGCGGGGGCGCAAAGCGGACTGGCCGTGTAGGTGTTGGCAAAGCGGGTGGACCGCTTCGCCAGACGCTTCAGGTGCGGCGTGTGCAGGAACGGGGCCGGACCGTCGGGGAACAGCGTCCCGTTGGCCTGATCCACCATGATGACAAGGATATTCGGGCGGGGATCCATGGTCCGGCCTTGTCCTTACAGTCCCAGCGCGGCCTTGACCGCCGCCTCGCCCGGCTGGCCTTCAAGCGTCGTCACCCCCTCAAGCCAGGGGCCCAGCACTTCGGGATGCGCCTTGATCCAGTCGGCGGCGGCCAGCTTGGGCTCAACGCCGCCAAGGATCGACCCCATCAGCTCGTTCTCCATGCCCAGGTCAAAGACCAGGTTCGAGAACAGCTTGCCCGCATTCGGACAGGCCCCCGCCCAGCCCTTGCGGGCGAGCGTGTGCACCGTCGCGCCGCCGAAATCCGGCCCGAAATAGGCGTCGCCCCCCGACAGATAGGTCAGATCGAATGTCGCGTTCATCGGATGCGGCGCCCAGGCGAGGAAGACGATCCCCTTGCCCTCCGTCACCGCGCGATCGACCTGCGCCAGCATCGCCTGTTCGCCCGAGTCGACCAGTTGCCAGTCTTTCAGCCCGAAATCATTGCTGTCGATCATCTTCTGGATATTGGCGTTCGCCGGGGCCCCCGGCTCGATGCCATAGATCTTGTGGTCGAACTCGGCGCCATGCGCCGCCAGATCGGCGAAATCCGTCACCCCCTTGGCCGCCGCGGCACTGGGCACGGCCAGGGTGAACTTCGCCCCGGTCAGGTTCTGCGCCAGATGATCGACCGCCTCGGCGGCGGTCAGATCGTCGATGAATTTCTGTTGCGCGGGCATCCAGTTGCCCAGAAACACGTCGATCTCGCCGGTCTTCATCGACGCATAGCCGATCGGCACCGAGAGCGTCTTCACCTCGGGCGCATAGCCAAGGCCCGTCAGCACCACCGAGGCCACGGCATTCGTCGCGGTGATGTCGGTCCAGCCCGGGTCCGAGAGCCGGATCGTGGCGCAGCTGGCGTCATCGGCCAGCGCCATGACGGCGCCGGACAGAAGGAAGGCCACGGAAAGCCCCGTGCGGCAGGCGATGGCGAAGGTCATTCCGGTTCCCTGTCAGCTATTTCATTCGCTTATGAAAGGTGAGACAGTTTGTCCTGTACAGGGGCAATTTCCGAATGCCTGCGATAAGAAAGGTTTATACCAGATGCGGCGCGTCGATCTGGGCTGGATGCGGGTCTTTGTCGAGGTCGGGCGGGCGGGCAGCCTGTCCGAGGCGGCGCATCGCCTGAACATCACCCAGCCCGCGGTCAGCTATCAGATCCGCCGCGCCGAGGGGGAATTCGGCGTGGCCCTGCTGTTGCGCAAGGCCCGCGGGGTGGCGCTGACGCCCGAGGGGCGGGCGCTGCATGACATCCTCGCCCGCGCCGTCACGCAGGTCGATGCCCTGGCCGAGGCGCTGCGCCCGACACCTCGGCGCAAGACGCTGCGGCTTTACACCGATTACGCCTTTTCAGGCCTGTGGCTGATGCCGCGGCTGCATCTGTTCCGCACCGCCCATCCCGAACTGGAGTTGCAGATCGTCGCGCTGCAACATGCCGGGACACGGGCCGAGGGCGAGATGGCGGTGGTTTTCGCCTCCCGCGCCGAGCTGGGCCCCGCGGCGGTGCAGATCCTGCCCGAGGCGGTGGTGCCGGTCTGCGCCCCGGCCTTGCGGGCGGGCCTGTCCGAAGGCGTGCTGCCCGATGCGCCGCTGATCCATCTTGATGCAGAACCGGGGGCAGTCTGGTTCGACTGGCCGGCCTACCAGCGTGCCCTGACGCCTGCCCGCGATCCGCGCCGCGCGCGGGGGGATCTGCGCTGCAACACCTATGCGCTGGTGATCGAGGCGGCGCTGGCCGGGCAAGGCGTGGCGCTGGGCTGGCGCGGGCTCGTCGATCGGCTGCTCGCCCGCGATCAGCTGGTCGAGGCGGGGCCGGAACTGGCCAACCCGGAGCGCGGCTATTTTCTGGTCGCAAACGCGCCGCGCGACGCCGGGGCCGAGGCGCTTTGGCAGTGGCTGCGGGCCGAGGCGGGTCTGCCCTCAGGCTGAAGTGGCGCTGACGCTTGCCGTGGCAGAGGGGAGAGACGAAATGCCCAGCACCTTGCGGCTGGCGGCCCAGGCGCTGGCGGCGGCTTGCGATCCTGTCGCGGCCTCGGGAACCTCTGTCCGGTTCGCCAGCAATTCCTTGATCCGGTCGAAACTTTCCTCGATCTCCTTCGCCGCCTTGCGCGCGGCCTTCTTGCGATCAGCGTCGCTCGTTTCCTGTTTCTCCGGGGCGGCATCGCCCGCGGCGCGCGTGCCTGCCGGGGCCATGTGATCGGACCCGGCACTTGCGGCCCCCGCAGGCGCCGCCTCGGCACCGGCCTCGGACGCGGCCGCCCCCTCCTCCGCGGCGGGGACCGGAGCTTCCGTCTGGTTCGCTTCGGCGGCGCGTGCCTGCAAAAGGGCCTCCTGCATCCGGCTCGATTGCCCTGAACCGGCCCGATCCTGAGACGGTTCCGGCGCGGTCTCCGCCTCCGAAAGGGTGAAGGCCGGGCTGCTGGCCGTCGCGGCCCGGGCGGTTTGCGCCTGCGCGACGGGCGGCGCGTTGGAAACGGCAGTGATCATCACAAGTGTCCTTCTGGATCTGTCCCCGAGCAGGATGGCAAAAGGGGATGAAGAAAATCCTGCCGCCACCGCGGAAAATCCGCCGCATTCGAACAGTTCAGGCTTCGGCCATGATCGCCGCCGCGGGGCGGCCCGCGGCGATCAGAGCGCCGATCCGGCGCAGCGTCGGCGCGGCATGGGTCAGGAACATCCGGTAGCCGTCGCAGAAATGGTTGATCCGGCCCGGCCCGCCCGGCTCGGGCGCGGTGCGGTGCTTCGGACAGCCGCCCTGACAGGCAAAGCGCCAATAACAGGCGCGGCAGGTGGCGCAAAGCCCGGCCTGCTTGTCCTTGCCGAAGGCCCGCGCCTTTGGCAGCGCGGCCAGTTCCCCCACCGGACGGGCCTTGATGTTGCCCAGCCGGAACGCGGGGTAGACGTAGTGATCGCAGGGGAACAGCCCGCCGTCCTGTTCCAGCGCCAGCGCCGTGCCGCAGGTCTCGGCAAAGATACACAGCCCCGCCGGGGCGCCCGTCAGCAGGCCCAGCATCTCGTCGAAATGCTGCACGAAGATGCGGCCGATATCGCGGCGGATCCAGTCGTCGAAGATCGCGCAGAGGAAGCGGCCATAGTCGAGGCCGGTGATGCAGAAGGGGGCCGGCACCGCGCCGCTGTCGCCGCGCCCGGGCGCCCCGGCGCGGCGGCCATCGGGCAGGATACGCTCCTGCGCCGGGATGAATTGCAGGAACTCGGGACCAAGCCCCGAGAGGTAGCGATAGACCGCAACCGGATCGGCGACATTCGCCCGGGATACCACCGTCAGCAGATTGACCCGCACCCCGGCCCGCTGCAACCGTTCGAGCCCGCGCAGCACCGCCGCAGACGAGGGCCGCCCGCGCCGGTCAGGCCGCGCCGCGTCCTGCATCTCGGGCGGGCCATCAAGGCTGAGGCCGACCAGAAAATCCTGCTCGGCAAAGAAACTGGCCCAAGCCTCGGTGATCAGCGTGCCATTCGTCTGGATCAGGTTCACGATCCGATGCCCCGGCGGGCAGAGCCGAGCCTGCAGCGCAACGAGGCGGCGAAACCAGTCGAGCCCCATCAGCATCGGCTCGCCGCCCTGCCAGGCAAAGGCAATCTCGCGCAGCCCGGCGGCGGATTGACTGGCGATGTAATCGGCGACAAACCGGGCCAACACCGCATCATCGATGCGAAAGCGATGGCCGGGCGGAAACATCGCTTCCTTTTCAAGGTAATAGCAATAGTCGCAGGCCAGATTGCAGCGTGGCCCGATGGGCTTTGCCATGACATGGAACGGATGGGCGGGCGGGGGACGGCGCAGGCTGGACATCGCCGGACTATGCGGCCCCGCCCCACCCGCGGCAAGGGCGGCCCGACGGCGGCCTAGGCGCGGCGTATCTCTTGCGTGCAGATCTGCGCGAAATCCTCGGCCGAAAGCGGCGTCGAGAACAAAAAGCCCTGCAGCACGTCGCAGCCCAGATCCCGCAGGATCTCGGCCTGCGCCCGGGTTTCCACCCCTTCGGCGACGGTGGCGATGCCCAGCGTCTCGGCGATCTCGACGATCGCCCGCACCAGATTTTTCGAGCGCGGATCGCGCGCCACCGGGGCCACGATGCGCTGATCGATCTTCAGCGCCGAGGGGGCAATATGCATCAGCCCGATGATCGAGGCATGACCGGAGCCGAAATCGTCGATCTCGATCTCGATCCCGGCATCGCGCAGCGCATCGAGATGGAAGCGGAACACCTCGCTCTCCTCCTCGACAAGGATCGATTCCAGCAGCTCGAAAGTCACCTTGGTCTCGCCCTCGGCGATGGCCCGCGCCGCCCGCACCACATCGGGATCATGCATCCGCCCCGAAGAGACGTTGAAGCTGATCTTCGGCACGCGCAGCCCCTGCGCCCGCCAGGAGGTCAGGGCCGTGGCCGATTTCTCCATCATCACCCGGTCGATTTCCGACACAAGCCGCAGCTGCACCGCCACATGCATGAAGGCATCGGGGGCCAGCAGGCCGCGTTCGGGGTGGCGCCAGCGCAGCAGCGTCTCGACCCCGGTCAGCCGGCCGCTTCGGGCGCAGACCTGCGACTGGAAGAACGGCACGAATTCGCCGCGGTCGAGCCCCTCCTGGATCTCGACCGCCAGCTTGCGGTCGAACAGGATGTTCTGATGCAGCTCGGGGGTAAAGAACTCCATCCGGTTCCGCCCCCCCTCCTTGGCGCGATAGAGCGCGGCATCGGCGAAAAGCTGGATCTCGGAGCCCATGGCGGCGAGATCTTCGGTCTCGGCGACACCGAAAGAGGCGCCGAACCGGCATTGCCGCCCCTCGAACAGCAGCGGTTCGGACAGGCGGGCCTGCATCCGTTCGACCACCTCGCGGGCATGGCCGCCCGATTGTCCGGGCGCGAGGATGATCGAAAATTCGTCGCCGCCAATCCGCGCCGCGAAATCGCCGCCCCGCAATTCGGCACGCAGCACATCGGCGACGCGCTGCAGCACCATGTCCCCGGCCTCGTGGCCCAGCGTGTCGTTGACATGTTTGAAGTGATCCAGATCGACCCGGATCAGCACGCCGTCGCGCGGACCGCCCGCCGCCGCCCCGGCGATGCGCCGGGCGAGGACATTGTCGTAGCTGCGCCGGTTCGGCAGCCCGGTCAGGCCGTCATGCAGCGCCTGGCGTTCGTTTTCGGCGCGCATGGTTTCGGCCAGCAGATGGGCGCGGCGCAATTCCGCCTCGCGCGCGACATCGGTGGTGACATCATGCAGCGCCCCGGTCCAGACCACCGACCCGTCCGGCTGCGCCTTGGGCGTGGCGGAATTGGCCAGCCAGATCTCGCCGCGGATCGGGTGCTGCACCCGGAAACGCTGGTTCCACAGTTCCAGATTGGTCGCCTTGTCGCCCCGCGCGGTCATGAAATCGGGCCGATCGTCGGGGTGCACATTGGCAAAAAGATAGTCGGTCGAGGCGACGCGCGAAAAAACCCCGTAGCCCACGCCCAGCATGTCCTCGAGATAGGGGCTGGCATAGGGGAAAGAGGTGCCGCCATCGGCATCGCGGCGGAATTCGTAAAGCCCGACCGGCGCGATCGAAGCGATCGAGGCCAGGCGTTCATGCGCCTGATGCATCGCCTCGGCCGCCTGTTCCTCGCGGCTTTTCGCCTCGATCTGCTCGGTCACGTCCATCGCATTGCCATACCAGACGATGGTGCCGTTATCCTGCGGGAACGGGCTGGCCGAGACATGCAGCCAGCGCAGGCCCCGCTGCGGATGCCGGATCCGGTGCAGGATCTCGAACCGGGTCAGGGTCTCGACCGAATGCATCACCGCCGCCTGCACCGCCGGAATGTCCTCGGGCAGGATCCGGGTGAAGACCGCCGCCCCGTCCGCCTCGAGCGCCTCGCCGCTCAGGCCCAGCAGATCGGGCAGGACGGCGCTGAAGAACGCGAAGCTGAAATGGCCGCCGGTGTCGCGCTGCCATTCGAAAATCGCCCCGGGCGCGTTTTCGGCCATGGTGACCATGCGGTCATGCGCGCGGCGGACCGCTTCGGCCGAGCGTTCGGCCTGCCGCGTCATGTACATCTGTTCGGTGATGTCGAAGACGTTGCCGAACCAGAGCGTCGCGCCGTCCGGCTGGTTGCAGGGCAGCGCCGAAACGGTCAGCCAGATCAGGCCCCGCTCGGGGTGATCGACCGGCAGCCGATGTTCGAAGGGGGTGCCCTGTTCGCGCGACTCCTCGATCCAGCCGAAGATCTCCGGCATCATGTCCTGCGGCATGTGGGTGAAGACATTCACACCATTCGCCACGATCGCCTCGGGGGCGACGCCCACCATCATCGGCAGCTTGGCGCTGAAATAGGGCATGTCGATCGAGCCGTCGGCGTTGCGACGATATTCGAACAGCGCCCCCGGCGCATTGTCGGCCAGCGTGTCCAGCCGGTCCCGGGCCTGTTGCGCGCGCTCTGCCGCCTCGGCCAGACGGCGTTCGTTTTCCCGGCTCTGGTCGATGCAGATGATCACCCCGGCCAGCAGATAGGGCAGCCCCTTGTCCGAGCGATCGACGCGACGGGCGATGGCGCGATACCAGTGATAGCTGCCATCGGCATGACGGCAGCGGTGTTCGTGCACGTAAAGATCGCTGGCCCCGGATTTCAGCTTTTCCATCTCGGTCACGGCCGAGGCCAGATCCTCGGGATGGATCTGGCTGCGCCAGCCCGCATCGGTCGCGGCGAAGGCCCCCGGGGCATGACCGAACAGGCGATAGGTCTCGTCGGGGGTCCAGCCCAGAGCCAGATCGGGACAGACGCTGAACGACCCGATCCCGGCGCAAAGCGCCGAGGTGCGCAAAAGCTCGCCGCGTTCCTCGGCCTTGGCGCGGCTTTTCTGCGCATCGGCGAGCGCGTCGGACAAGCGCCGCTCGATCGCCTTCGCCTCGTCGATGCGGGTGAAGCCGCCGCTGACGATGAAGGGCAGGCCCCGGTCGGAGCGGTCGATCTTGCGCGCGACAGTGCGGTACCAGTGATAGCTGCCGTCCTTGTGGCGCAGCCGGTGGTCGGCGGTGAAGACCGGGGCCCGGTCGCAGATCAGATCCTGCATCCGGGCCATCGCCGCTTCCAGATCGTCGGGATGGAACAGGCTGCGCCAGCCGATCTCGTCGGGGATGAAATCGCCGGGCGCATAGCCCAGCTGACGATAGCATTCGTCGGGCATCCAGGCCTCGCCCAGCTCGGCGCAGATCGACCAGACCCCGGTTTCGCCGCAGATCAGCGCCGTCGTCAGCGCATCGGCGGTGGCCTGCGCGGCGATGCGGGCGGCCTGCGCCTCGGCCAAAGCCTCGGCCAGCCGGGTTTCCTGCGCCATCTCCGGCGCCGGGAGCTCGCCGCCCTCGGGCGGGGCCACCGGCACCGCGATCTGCACCAGCCAGACCCTGTCGCCGCCCTGCGCACAGACCGGCCAGATCGTCACCTCGACCGGCCGCCCTGCCCCCGCCCCTGCGACCGGGGCGTCAGGATCGATGGCGAAGCGCTGCGAAAGCCCCGTCCCGTCCGCGGCGGTGACGATCCCGGCGATGCGTTGTCCCAAAGCCCCGGGACACACCGTCTCGACCCGGGCGTCGAGGCGCGCCGCGGTGCCAAGGCAACTTTCCGCCCCGGCATTGGCCCAAAGCAGCCGGGCCGCGTCGGACACGGCAAGCGCCGCGCCGGGAAACCCGTCGAGCAGGCTGCGCAGTTGCGCCAGATCCGCAGACATGGATGCCTCGTTGAAACCGGTCCAGACCCCAGATGTCCGCGCAAATCCTTAAAGATACACTTCGAAGATATCGAAAAGCCGCGTCCTGCCCGCTTTTGAGCGCAAAAACCCGGATCAGGGCGCCAGCGCGCGGGCCATCTTGCGATGCGGAATGCCGGCATCGTCATAGATCGGGCCGAAAGCGGCAAAGCCGAGACCTTCGTAAAAGCGCAGCGCCTGCAGCTGCGCGCCCAGCTCGACCCGGGTGCAGCCAAGCGCCTGCAGCCGGTCGCAGCCCGCCGCGATCAGCGCCGTGCCAAGCCCGCTGCCCCGCGCGGTCCGGGCGACGCAGACCCGGCCGATCTTGCCGGTTTCGCCCGCCACGAACAGCCGCGCTGTGCCCAGCGGGGCCTCGCCTGCAAGCGCCAGCAGATGCACCGCCTGCCCGTCCAGATCGTCCCATTCCTCGGCCTCGGGCACGCCCTGTTCCTCGATGAAGACGGCGCGGCGCAGCGCATGGACCGCGGTCAGATCGGCGGTCTCGACGATCCTCATGCGAAGAAGTCGCGCAGGCAGCGGGCGTAGATCGCCTTCAGCCGGGTGATCTGCGCCACTTCGATGCGTTCATCGACCTGATGCATGGTCTTGCCGACCAGACCGAATTCCAGCACCGGGCAGTGATCCTTGACGAACCGCGCATCCGAGGTGCCGCCCGAGGTGGAGAGCACCGGCACGACGCCGGTTTCCGACACGACAGCCCGGCTGACCAGCTCGACGAAGGCGCCGGGGGGCGTCAGGAAGCTTTCGCCCGAAACCTCGCTGCACAAGGTGACGCGCGTCCCGGTTTCCGCCTCGATCTCGGCGATCAGCCCGCGCGCCCAATCCTCGATCTTCGCCGACGTATGGGCATCGTTGAAGCGGATGTTCACCGTCGCCCGCGCCTTCGCCGGGATCACGTTGTTCGCCGGGTTGCCGCAGTCGATGGTGGTGATCTGCAGCGTCGAGGGTTCGAAATGTTCGGTGCCGCGGTCGAGCGGTTCCGCCGTCATCCGGCCCAGCAGATCGACCAGCGCATGCAGCGGGTTCTTCGCCCGGTGCGGATAGGCGGAATGGCCCTGCACCCCCTCGACCTCGAGGTAAAAGGTCATCGAGCCGCGACGGCCGATCTTGATCATCTCGCCCAGCGTCTGCGGGCAGGTCGGCTCGCCCACCAGACAGACCGACATCGCCTCGCCCTCGGCCTTCATCCAGTCCAGCAGCGCCACGGTGCCATCCTTGCCCGGGCCTTCCTCGTCGCCGGTGAGGGTCAGGATGATCGCGCCCTCGGGCGGGGTGGTGGTGACGAAATCGACGGCGGCGGCGACAAAGGCCGCCACGCCCGATTTCATGTCGGTGGCGCCGCGGCCCCAAAGCACGCCGTCGATCACCGCGCCGGAGAACGGCTCCTGCGTCCAGGCCGCCGCGTCGCCCACCGGCACGACATCGGTGTGACCGTTGAAGCCGAAGGTCTTCGCCCCCTTCGCCCCCCAGCGCGCGAACAGATTGGGCGTGCCGTTGCGGTCGACCCGCGTGCAGGCGAAACCGGCCGCCGAGAGCACCCGTTCCAAAAGCACCAGCGCCCCCGCTTCGGCAGGCGTGACCGAGGGGCAGCGGATCAGATCGGCAGTCAGTTGAACGGGGTCGAGGGTCATCGGTTGCTCCTGTGCGATGCCTTGGCTTAGCCGCGCTTTCCCCCCCGCGCAACAACCGGTGTTGCCCCGGGGTCACCGCGGCCCCGATCCCCCGGCATCACGGAAATTTTCGTTTCCAAGGGGGCTAAAGCTGACTTACGGTTGAACAAAATCAAGACGACCCGAGGCAGGGCACACGAGCAGGGCAGAATCGCCCACCCCCAGGACGGCCGGATGGCCGGGACGGACGGGATTTTCCCGGCTCGATGATGTTTTGCCCGCAGGCATATGGGGCAAGAGATGGCATTTGGCAGAGTTCTGGGACTGGATCCCTCGGCAGCGGCGGCGCAGATCGCGAAATCGATCTTCGGCGCGCGGGCGGCAGAGGTGGCGGCGCCGAACCTGCTGGAAGGGTTCGCGGCCGGAACCCGGGTCCGAACCCCGACCGGGCTGCGCCGGGTCGAGACGCTGAAACCGGGCGACATGGTCGAGACCCGCGAGGCCGGGGCGCAGCCCGTGGTCAGCGTCGAACGGACCCGCCTGCCCGCCCTGCGCAGCGAGGCGCCGATCCGCTTTGCCGCGGGCGCGCATGGCGCCGAGCGCGCGATGCTGGTGGCGCCGCAACAACGCGTGCTGGTGCGCGATCCGGTGCTGGAGATGCTCTTCGGCGAGGCCGAGGTTCTGGTCGCCGCCCGCACGCTGGTCGATGGCGAGATGGTCTCGCGCCATCCGGGCGGCATGGTGGATTATGTCCGCCTCGTCTTCGACTGCGCCCACATGGTCTTTGCCGAGGGTCTGGCGGTGGAGTGCTTCCGCCCCGGTCCGCGTCCGATCCCCGGCGAGGCGCAGCCCGAGGTCGGCGCGCCGCGGATGCTGCGTCTGCAGGAATCGCAGATGATGCGCAAGCTGGTGATCTGAGGGGGCGATGATGCTGGAACACGGCTGGTTTGCGGCGCATCTGACCGGACGCGGGCCCGTGCGGCTGTCCGATCGCGCTTTGCCCGCGGCGCTGGGCCGGGGCAGCCTGATGCTGGAATTCGCGCTGCTGCCGGGCGAGACCGGGCCTTTGCCGCTTTTGCATCTGGGCGATCAGAATGGCTGGACCTGGTTCCTGTCGATCTCGCTTGATGCGCAGGGCGTGCTGACGCTGGTGCAGCGGCAGGGCGCGGCGGTGCAGGCGCTGACGCTGGACATCGCGCAGGATTGCGCCGCGGGCGGGCGGATGCGGCTGACCTTCAGCTGGGATTGCAGGACCGACGAGACCCGGCTGACGCTGGAGACGATCGACGGCGGGCAGATCCGCCAGCGCCTCGGCACGGGGGCGATGCCGCTCTCGCGCGCCGAACTGGCCGCGCTGGCCGAGGGCCGCAGCCCGGCGCAGATCGGCCCGCGCGTCGAATGGCTGGCCTTCGGCAGCCAGATGCAGCCGGTCGGGCCGGGCGGCTGTTTCGCGCCGTCAACGCCCATCGCCACGCCCGCGGGCGAATGCCCCGCCGCCAGCCTGAAGGCGGGCGATCTGGTGCTGACCGCCGATGCCGGGCCGCAGCCGCTGCTGTGGTCGGGGCGGATCGCCCTGCCTGCGCTGGGCAGCCTGCGGCCGGTGCGGCTCTGCGCCCCCGCCTTTGGCGCCACCCGCGATCTGTGGCTTTTGCCGCAGCACCGCGTGGCGCTGCGCGGCGCCGCCGTCGAAGCGCTGTTCGGCGACACCGAGGTTCTGGTTCCCGCGCATCATCTGGTGGACGGGATCAGCGCGCAGCAGCCCGACCGGCCCTGCGTGCTGAGCTGGCACGGGCTGCTTCTGCAGGGGCACCATCTGCTGATCGCCGACGGCTGCCGCGTGGAAAGCCTGAACATCGGCCGTCTGGCCCGCACCCCGGCGCTGGCGAAGACCACCGCGCTTTCGGGGCTGGTGGCGCGGATGGATCTGCCGCTGCATGGCCTCCCGGCCCGTCGCGGGCTGACGCCCGCGGAGGCGCAGGCGCTGGCGGCCGAACGGCGGCGGCGGCGCGGATCGGTGGCGGCCTGAACGGGACAGCCTGAAGAAAGAATTTTCATCACGACACATTCGGTCTTGCCGTGCATCGATCGCGAATTATTATTGCGCTGCGGTTGCAAAATGCCTAAGCAGGCTGCACCTGCAGAAACCCGCCGAATCCCGGCGTCGATGAGGCTGACATGACCGACAAGATCCTTCTGGCCGACCTGCTTGCGCTGACCGAAGCCACCCTTCCCGAGATTGCGCAGCTGACGGCGCAGGCGACCGAAGCGCTGAAAACCAAGGTCAGCCGCGGCGGCAAGGTGTCGAATGCCGCGCTGGAGGAAGACCAGTTCACCGCCCATGCGCTGGCCTGGCTGGCGACCTACAACCAGTCGCTCATTCAGCTGCGCGGCTGGGCCGGGCGGGTCGCCGAGGCGGGGGCTTTCGGGCCGATGGAAAGCCTGATCCTGCAGATCGGCTTTGGCGAATACCTGAACCAGATCGCCGGCGGCATCCCGATGAGCCAGGTCGAAACCGCGCGTCTGAGCGATCTTGGCGTCAGCTGGACGCCGTCCGAGGCCGCCCGCAGCCTGATGACCGCGGGCAACACCGATGCGGCGCGGATGGCGCTGGTGGCGCTGATGCAGGACAATCAGGGCCGGGCGCTCTTCGGCGCCTCGGGGCTGGATGACGAGCTGGAAATGATCCGCGACCAGTTCCACCGCTACGCCGAGGACCGCGTCATTCCGAACGCGCATGAATGGCACCTCAAGGACGCGCTGATCCCGATGGAGATCATCGAGGAGCTGGCGGAACTGGGCGTCTTCGGCCTGACCATCCCCGAGGCATACGGCGGGCTTGGTCTGTCGAAAGCCTCGATGGTCGTGGTGACCGAGGAACTGTCGCGCGGCTATATCGGTGTCGGCTCGCTGGGCACGCGCTCGGAAATTGCCGCCGAACTGATCCTCTGCGGTGGCACGGAAGAACAGAAACAGAAGTGGCTGCCGGGGCTTGCCTCGGGGCAGATCCTGTCCACCGCAGTCTTCACCGAACCGAACACCGGCTCCGACCTTGGCTCCTTGCGCACCCGTGCGGTCAAGGACGGCGACGACTGGGTGGTGACCGGCAACAAGACCTGGATCACCCATGCGAGCCGCACCCATGTGATGACGCTCTTGGCACGGACCGAGCCCGACACGACCGACTGGCGCGGGCTTTCGATGTTCCTCGCCGAAAAGACCCCGGGCACCGAAGAAAACCCCTTCCCCACCCCCGGCATGACCGGCGGCGAGATCGAGGTGCTGGGCTATCGCGGCATGAAGGAATATGAACTCGGCTTTGACGGCTTCCGCGTCAAGGGCGAGAATCTTCTGGGCGGCGAGACCGGCCGGGGCTTCAAGCAGCTGATGGAAACCTTTGAATCGGCGCGGATTCAAACCGCCGCCCGCGCCGTCGGCGTGGCCCAGGCCGCCTGCGAGATCGGCATGCGCTACGCGATCGACCGCAAGCAGTTCGGCAAGTCGCTGATCGCGTTCCCCCGCGTCGGCGGCAAGCTGGCGATGATGGCGGTCGAAATCATGATCGCGCGGCAGCTGACCTATTTCTCGGCCTGGGAAAAGGACAATGGCCGCCGCTGCGACGTGGAAGCCGGGATGGCGAAGCTGCTCGGCGCCCGTGTCGCCTGGGCCGCCGCCGACAACGCGCTGCAGATCCACGGCGGCAACGGTTTCGCGCTCGAATATGCGATTTCGCGCATCCTGTGCGACGCCCGCATCCTGAACATCTTCGAAGGCGCGGCGGAAATTCAGGCGCAGGTGATTGCCCGCCGTCTGCTGGGTTGACCCGAACCGGGGCCTTCGGGCCCCGTTTTCTGACGGAGGATCCGATGATCCGCGATGCCACCCCCGAGGATGCGCCGGCGATCGCCACGATCTACAACGACGCCGTGCGCACGACGACCGCGATCTGGAACGAGGTCGAGGTGACGGTGCGCGACCGCATCGACTGGATCGCGGCGCGGCAGCAGGCGGGCTTTCCGGTGCTGGTGCTGGAGGAGGGGGCGAAGGTCGTCGGCTATGCCAGCTACGGCCCCTTTCGCGCTTTTGACGGCTATCGCGGCACGGTCGAACATTCGGTCTATGTCCGCGCCGATCTGCGCGGTGGCGGGCGGGGCCGGGCGCTGCTTTCGGCGCTGATCCTGCATGCCCGGGCGCGGGGGCTGCATGTGATGGTGGCGGCGATCGAGGCGGGCAATGCCGGCTCGCTGGTGCTGCACCAGCGGCTGGGCTTCGAGGCGGTGGGGCTGATGCCGCAGGTCGGGCAGAAATTCGGCCGCTGGCTGGATCTGCTGCTGATGCAACTGAAACTGGACGACCGGGATCAGCCCTGACGGGCGATCGCCGCGATCAGCCGGTTGCGCGCCTCGGGCAGGGCGCGGCGGCTGTGATCCTCGGCGAAGCGGGTCAGGAAATGGCCGGTAAGCCGCAATCCCTGCGCGATTTCCGCCCAGGTTGCGGGCCCCTGCCCCAAAAGGCACAACGGCAGCGGCAGCAGTTTCGGCGCCCAGTCGCCCGCGCCCTGACGGCTGACGGCGCGGCCCGAGCGCGGCGAGACAAAGGCGAGATCGTCACGCGTGCCGGTGACGGCGCAGCGGCTCAGGTCGAGGCCGAAGCCGAGGTCCTCCAGCAGCGCCATTTCCCAGATCAGGTAATCGACCACCCAGCCCTCGGCCGCCTGTCCGATGACGGTGAAGAGCGGCTCGGTGGCGGCGTAAAGACGCGGATGCGGCGCGCGTTCGGCCAGCACGAAGGACAGAAGCGCGCAGATGGAATTCAGCCCCATCAGCGCAAGCCGATCCGAAAGCGCGCCCGCGCGCGAGGCCAGCGGTTCGACGGTGAAACTGCCCAGCTGGTCCTCGAGCCGCGCCCGCCAGCTCAGCGCCACATGCGAGCCGGGCATCAGCACCGCCGCCATCTTGCGCGAGGCGCCACCGCGCACGACGCCCAGATGGCGGCCATGGGTGGCCGTGAACACCTCGACAATCGCCGAGCTTTCGCCCTGCGGGCGGGTCGAAAGGATGGTGCCGCTGTCTTGCCAGTCCATGGTGCCCGTGACGCAGGCCGGGGGGCTGTCTGCCCCCCGGAACCCCCCGAGGATATTTGAGGCAAGATGAAAGGGAAAGCCGGGGTCAGTCTTTCAGGCCGTCTTCGTCCAGAAGCGTGCGGCCGTGGCGGGCTTCGAGTTCGATCACCCAAAGGTCCGGGTCGAAGCTGCACTGCTTGCGGATGCTTTGATCGACCTCGGCCTCGGGGCCTTCGGTGAGCACCGTCCAGATGTCGCAATCGGCCTCGTAATCAAAGGTGCGGGTGTAGAGCTTCGCCAGCCCGTCAAGCGTCGCGCATTTGATCATCACGGCGCCGGAGTCAGGCTGACCCCGCGCCGCGACATAGGCGGGAATGTTGTTCAGTTCCAGCCGACGCAGATAGGCACGCACCCAAAGTTCGGCACGCAGGCGCGGTCGCATCCTCAGTCGCCGTCCTTGAAGTCGAGACCCATTTCCGTGTAGCGCTCGGCCTCTTCCTGCCAGTTCTCGCGCAGCTTCACCTGCAGGAACAGATGGATCGGGCGGCCCATGAACTCGGTCATTTCGGCGCGGGCGGCGGTGGAGATCGCCTTGATCGTCTCGCCGCCCTTGCCAAGCACGATGCCCTTGTGACCATCACGGCTGACATAGATGATCTGGTCGATCCGGGCCGAGCCGTCGGGCTTTTCCTCCCAAGCCTCGGTTTCCACCGTCAGCTGATAGGGCAGTTCCTCGTGCAGGCGCAGGGTCAGTTTCTCGCGGGTGATTTCGGCGGCAATCATCCGCATCGGCAGATCGGCGATCTGATCTTCGGGATAGAACCACGGGCCCGCGGGCACCTGCGACGCCAGCCAGTCGCGCAGGTCATCGACGCCATAGCCCTTTTCGGCCGAGATCATGAAGGTCCGGGCAAAGGGGAAGGCGGCGTTCATTTCTTCGGCCAGGGCCAGAAGGCGTTCGGCCTTGACCCGGTCGATCTTGTTGATCGCCAGCGCCACCGGCTGCGTGCCCTCGCGCGCCTTCAGCGCCTCGATGATCGCTTTCGCGCCCTCGGTCAGGCCGCGATGCGCCTCGATCAGGAGAACGACGATATCGGCATCGGCCGCGCCCCCCCAGGCGGCCGAGACCATGGCACGGTCCAGCCGCCGACGCGGGCGGAAGATGCCGGGGGTGTCGACAAAGACCAGCTGCGCCTGCCCCGCCATGCAGACACCGCGGATGCGGGCGCGGGTGGTCTGCACCTTGTGCGTCACGATCGAGACCTTGGCCCCCACCATGCGGTTGAGCAGCGTCGATTTCCCGGCATTCGGCTCGCCGATCAGCGCCACGAATCCGGCTTGCGTTTCTTCGGTCATGCGCCTCTCTCCAACCGTTCCAGAAGGGCCTTTGCGGCGGCCTGTTCCGCGTTGCGTTTCGATCCGGCCTGCGCGGCCTCGGTCTCGCCCGAGGCCAGCACCACCGCGATGCGGAATTGCGGCGCGTGATCGGGGCCGTCGCGGCCCAATGTTTCATAGCGCGGCGGCGGCAGGCCGCGGGCCTGCGCCCATTCCTGCAACGCCGTCTTCGGATCGCGGGCGTCGCTGTCGACGGACTGGATCCGCCCGGCCCAGAGCCGCAGCACCAGCGCGCGGGCCGCCTCGAACCCGGCATCCAGATAGACGGCGGCAATCACCGCCTCCATCGCGTCGCCCAGAAGCGCATCCTTGCGCCGCCCGCCCGACATCATTTCCGACCGGCCGAGTTTCAGCACCGCCCCAAGATCGATGTCGCGCGCGACGGCGGCACAGGTTTCCTTGCGCACGAGCGCGTTGAACCGCGGCGCCAGCTGCCCTTCCGAGGCGGAGCCATCGGCGTCAAACAGCGCCTCGGCCATCGACAGCCCCAGCACCCGGTCGCCCAGAAATTCCAGCCGCTGGTTGTCGGGCCGCGTGGCCGAACCCAGCGAGGAATGCGTCAACGCCCGAACAAGATGCTCGGGCGTCGCGAAACGATGCCCGAGCCGGTCCATGAAGGCAGAGAGGTCTGCCGCAACTTTCATTCGATCGCCTTGAAGAAGCGGTCCGCCCGCCAGGTCCAGAAGAAGAAGAGCGATTTGCCCGCCGAGGAGAACATCACCCGGTCGGCGCGGCCGACCAGATTTTCCACCGGCACGAAACCGACGCCGCCGATGCTTTGCGCAAAGCGGCTGTCCTCGGAATTGTCGCGGTTGTCGCCCATGAAGAAATACTGCCCCTCGGGCACGGTGAAGACCGGCGTGTTGTCGGCGCGGGTGCCGTCGAAGGTGTTCAGGATCGAATGGCTGACGCCGTTCGGCAGCGTTTCGATGAAGCGCTGCGACTGGCACTCGCCACCCTCGCCCACCGGTTCGTTGCGGCACAAAGGATAGCGCTTTTCCGGGCCTTGCGGTTCGAACACTTCCGAGAAGGTGCCGCCGTCGTCGAGTTTGACCGGGGCGCCGTTGATCTGCAGCACGCCATTGACCATCTGGATGCGGTCGCCGGGCAGGCCGATCAGCCGCTTGATGAAATCGACATTGCGGATCGGATGGCGGAACACCACGACATCGCCGCGCTCGGGCTCGCCGCCGAACAGCCGCCCCTCGATCGGGCAGGGCGAGAAATCGGCGCTGGAGAACGGGCAGGAATAGCGCGAATAGCCATAGGCCATCTTGTTGACGAACAGGAAGTCGCCGATCAGCAGCGTGTCCTTCATCGAGCCCGAGGGGATCCAGAACGGCTGGAAGAACAACGTGCGGAAGACGCCCGCGATGATGAGCGCCCAGAACAGCGTCCGCGCCATTTCGCCGATGCCGCCTTCGGATTTGCTGGCCATGCTCTGCCTCTTGTTGAAACCTTGTCTTCCTTGGCCCGATGCGGGGGGCAAGTCAAGCAAGCGGACGCGCTTCGATCACGACGAAGGCCTGCGCCCAGGGGTGATCGTCGGTCAGGGTGACGTGCACGACGGCTTCGTGACCGGGCGGCGTCATCGCCGCCAGCCGCTCCGCCGCCCAGCCGGTCAGATGCATCACCGGCTGGCCGGTGGGCAGGTTCGCCACCGACATGTCCTTCCAGGAAATCCCCATCGCCAGGCCGGTGCCCAGCGCCTTGGAACAGGCCTCCTTGGCGGCCCAGCGTTTCGCATAGGTGCCCGCCACATCGGCGCGCTGCTCGGCCTTGGCGATCTCGGTCTCGGTGAAGACGCGGCTGCGGAAACGGTCGCCGAAGCGGGCCAGCGTGGCCGCGATGCGTTCGATATTGGCCAGATCCGAACCGATGCCGAGGATCATTTCGCCCCGCCTTGCCGAATCTTTTGTCGCCGGGTTGCGCGCAGCTGGCTGCGGGCGCCCTGCCCGTAGAACAGATACGAGGCCGGGAAGGTGATCGCGACGACAAGGCCCAGGATCACCAGCCACAGCACCGCATCGAAGCCCCGCAGTAGCGCCAGCAGCGCCGGATCGCCCAGCGAGATCAGCACCAAAGCCGGGCCAAGCAGCATCAGGGTGACCGCCGTCGCCAGCGCGGCAAAGCGCAGCGCCTCGGCGCGCGCGGGCAGGCGGCCACTGCGCTTGGCAAAGAACTGCCCCTCGATCATCGCGGTCAGGAAGATGGGCACGGCGGCGATGCCGACCGAGGCCAGATCGACCCCGGCGAGGCGCTCCAGCGCCAGCACGAGGCCCGAGACGACCAGCCCGGTCAGAACCAGAATCAGCCCATAGCGCAGGATCGGCATCCGGCCCCCCTTTCCGCTCAACGCCGCGCGTCGTCCATCAGACGGCGCATCTCGGCGATCGCGGCCTCAAGCCCGATGAAGAGCGCCTCGGCCATCAGGAAATGACCGATGTTCAGCTCCTTGATCTCGGGGATCGCCGCGACGGGGGCGACGGTCTCATAGGTCAGCCCGTGCCCGGCATGGACCTCAAGGCCCAGACTGGCGGCCAGCGCCGCGGCCTTTTCCAGCGCCTTCAGTTCGGCGTCGCGTTCGGCGAAACGGCCCTCGTAATGCAAGTCGCAATAATGGCCGGTGTGCAGTTCGACCACCGCCGCGCCGATCGCCGCCGAGGCCTCGATCTGCCGCGGATCGGGGCCGACGAACATCGACACCCGCGCCCCCGCCTGCCGCAAGGGCGCGATATAGGCGGTCAGCCGGGCCTGATCGCCCGCCACATCCAGCCCGCCCTCAGTGGTGCGTTCCTGCCGCTTTTCCGGCACAAGACAGACCGCATGCGGCCGAGTCGCCAAGGCGATGCGCTGCATCTCCATCGTCGTCGCCATCTCGAAATTCAGCGGGATCTGCAGATTCGCCCGAAGCTCGGCCATGTCGCTGTCGCGGATGTGGCGGCGATCCTCGCGCAGATGCGCGGTGATGCCGTCGGCCCCGGCAGCCTCGGCGATCAGGGCCGCGCGCAGCGGGCTCGGATAGGCCGATCCGCGGGCGTTGCGGACGGTGGCGACGTGGTCGATGTTCACGCCAAGGCGCAGGGAACGGGTCATGGAAACCTCCGGTCAGATGCCGCCACTATGGCGAAGCGCGACGGCCGAGGGAAGATGCCGCTCAGCCCTTGTCGTCGTCGTGATCGGAGGCGCCAACCACGGGCGGATGCGGCAGCTTCGCGGCAAGTTTCGCCAGCCGCTCCTTGAGCCGCAGGCGGCGGCGGTTCTGATAGGCGGTGACCAGCGGCAAGGCGATGAAATAGCCCGCCAGACCGCCCAGCACCCCCGGCACCATCCCGCCCAGCGTGTAGGGCAGGAAGACACCGTAGAAGAAATCCGCCATGCCGGCCCAATGCGTCTCCTCGGCGGTGAAGATCGCCAGAAGATTGTGGCGCAGATCGGCGAAAGCCTCGGCGAAGACATCCAGCAGACCGGCGGCATGGGCGGGATCGTAGCTTTGCCCCAGCATCGCATGGCCCAGCTTGATCGAGACCAGCGCGATCAGCGGAAAGGTCAGCGGATTGCCGACCAGCGTGGCGAAAAGCGAGGCCAGCACATTGCCGCGCATCAGCTTGGCCAGCAGTGCGGCCGCCAGAAGATGCACGCCGAACAAGGGCGTGAAAGACACGAATATGCCGGCGAAAACGCCCCGGGCGATGCGGTGCGGCTTGTCGGGCAGCCGGGTCAGACGGTGGCGGATGTAGCTCAGCGCCCGCAGCCAGCCCGTGCGCGGCCAGACCAGTTCGCGCGTCGACTGGCCCCAGCTCCGCTTCTCCCGCCGCTTGAAAACCACGTTCCGCCTTCCGTTCTTCCCTCAGGGTTTGCGCGACAGGTCGCGCCAGCGCTGCACCTGCGCCACATCCGTCTCGGCCTCCAGCGCCGTCAGAAGCCGGTGCAGATGTTCCGCATCACGCAAGTCGACTTCCACGACAAGCGAGTAAAAGTCGGGTTTCTGATCGATGAATTTGAGGTCGGAGATATTGGCTTTCTGGGCGCCGATCAACGAGCAGATATGCCCCAGCACCCCGGCATCATTCGCGATGGTGATCTTCAGCGCCACCGAATAGACCGGCGGGTGGCTGCCCTCGTGCCAGTGCAGATCGACCCAGCGGCCGGGTTGTTCCTCGAATTCCTCGAGCGCGGGGCAGTCGATCGCATGGATCACCACGCCCTGCCCGCGATAGGTGATGCCGACGATCCGCTCGCCCGGCAGCGGCTGGCAGCATTTCGCCCGGTGGAAGGTCTGATCCGCCCCCAGCCCGATCACCGCGCGGCCGGGATCGACGGTTTCCGGCCCCCGCGCCGCCAGTTCGGGGTAAAGCGCCTCGACCACCTCGCGCGCGGTCAGTTCGGCCGAGCCGAGCCGGGCCAGAACCTCGGTTTCATCCGGCAGGCCGAGCGTCTTCGCCGCGGTGCGCAGGGCCTTGTCCGAGACCTTGCGGCCGACATGTTCGAAGGCCACCCGCGCCAGTTCCGAGCCGAGCTTGACGAACCGGGTCCGGTCTTCCTCGCGCAGGCTTTTGCGGATCGAGGCCTTGGCGCGGCCGGTGGCGACGATATCCAGCCAGGTCGCCTGCGGGCGCTGCCCGGCCGCCGTGATCACCTCGACCGACTGGCCGTTCTTCAGCCGCGTCCAGAGCGGCACGCGGATGCCGTCAACTTTGGCGCCGACGCAGGAATTGCCGATCCGGGTGTGGATCGCATAGGCGAAATCGATCGGCGTCGCGCCCTTGGGCAGCTTGATCACATCGCCCTTGGGCGAGAAGCAGAACACCTGATCGGAATACATCTCGAGCTTGACGTTCTCGAGGAATTCGTCGTGATCGCCCTCGGCGAAGCGTTCGGTGAGCGAGGCGAGCCATTTCGCCGGATCGACGGCAAAGGGGTTCAGCGCCCGTTCGCCATCGCGGTAAGACCAATGCGCGGCCACCCCGGCTTCGGCGACCTCATGCATCTGCCGCGTGCGGATCTGCACCTCGACCCGCTTGCCGTCGCGCCCCGAAACGGTGGTGTGGATCGAGCGGTAGCCGTTCGATTTCGGCTGGCTGATGTAATCCTTGAACCGACCGGGAACCGAGCGCCAGCGCTGGTGGATCAGCCCCAGCACAGCATAGCAATCGGGCACGGAGCGGGTGATGACACGGAAACCGTAGATGTCGGAAAGCCTTGAAAACGTAAGGCTTTTTTCCTCCATCTTGCGCCAGATCGAATACGGGCGCTTGGCACGGCCGAAAACATCGGCCTCGATCCCGGACTTTTCCAGCTCGTTGCGGATATCGGCGGTGATCTGCGAGATCACGTCGCCCGATTCCTTTTGCAACGACACGAAGCGGCGGATGATCGAGGTCCGCGCCTCGGGGTTGAGCACCTTGAAGGCGAGGTCCTCGAGTTCCTCGCGCATCCATTGCATGCCCATCCGGCCCGCCAGCGGCGCGAAGATCTCCATCGTCTCGCGGGCCTTCTGCGCCTGCTTCTCGGGCCGCATGCTCTTGATCGTGCGCATGTTGTGCAGCCGGTCGGCGAGCTTCACCAGGATCACCCGCAGATCCTTCGACATCGCCATGAAGAGCTTGCGGAAATTCTCCGCCTGCTTGCTGGCCGAAGATCCCAGTTGCAGATTGGTCAGCTTGGTGACGCCATCGACCAGCTCCGCGACCTCGGTGCCGAACAGCCCCTCGACCTCGGTGAAGGTCGAGCGGGTATCTTCGATCGTGTCATGCAAAAGCGCGGTGACGATGGTGGCATCGTCCAGCCGTTGCTCGGTCAGGATCGCGGCAACGGCGACGGGATGGGTGAAATAGGGCTCGCCCGAGTGGCGGAACTGCCCGTCGTGCATTTTCAGCCCATAGGCATAGGCACGGCGGATCAGATCGGCGTTGCAGCGGGGATTGTAGTTGCGAACGAGCGCGATCAGGTCTTCGACATCGATCATCCGCGCTCGAACCCCTTGTCAGTCGCGACCCTGCGCATCCATCAGCGCGCGCAGCATGCGTTCCTCGTCCATGTCATCGACGCGCGGCCGGTCGATCTCGCCCGACATCAGAAGCGCCATCGCGTCTTCCTCGGGCTCGTCGACCTCGATCTGGGTCTGGTTGCTTTCGATCAGACGCTCGCGCAGATCATCGGCCAGCTGGGTTTCCTCGGCGATCTCGCGCAGCGCGACCACCGGGTTCTTGTCATTGTCACGCTCGACGGTGATCGGCGCCCCGGCCGCAACCTCACGGGCGCGGTGGGCGGCAAGCATCACCAGCTCGAAGCGGTTCGGAACCTTGTCAACGCAATCTTCAACCGTCACGCGGGCCATCGGCAACTCCAGACCAAAGGGGGAGGTGTGAACCTCTCCCTTAGCCCCTTCCCGGGGCCTTTACAAGCGGCCCTGCCCGTCGAAAGGAACAGAAAACGGGACCAGCGCCGCTTTTTCGGCCGCGTCAAGGTCCGCAAGCATTTCGCCGACCGTCTTTCCGGTGACCGGATGACGCCACAAGGGCGCGATCTCGGCAAGGGGAATCAGCACGAAGGCCCGGTCGGCCAGACGCGGATGCGGCAGGATCAGCGTCTCGGGCGCGCGCTGCATCTGCGCCTCCAGCGGCAGGCCGCGCCAAAGCGCCTCGGTCGCCGCATCGGGCCGGATCGCCCCGCCCCAGGCCAGCAGATCAAGGTCGATCCCGCGCGATTCCCAGCGCGCCCCGCGTCGGCGCCCCAGCCGCGCCTCGATTCGATGCAGCGCCGCAAGCACCGCTTCGGGCGTCAACGCGGCGGACATCACGGCACAGGCATTGACATAATCCGGCCCCGCCCCGGCCGGAAAAGCCGGAGATCGCCAGAATCGGCTGAGCGCGCGCAGCCGAATCCCCTCCTCGGGCAGCATTTTCAGGGCCGCAACCAGAGATTGAGGGGGTTTACCCGCCTCAGTTGCAAGATTCGCCCCTAGCGCAACAAAAAATGTGCTATTATCTTTAAAGACAGATATCTCGACCTCCCGGCGCTTGGTAGAAAGCACTGCTGAACTGGTTCTCGCGGCGTATTGGGTAGAACAATTTTTCCCCGTCAACCACTCCGGACGCCACACCGCGGGGCCACGACGAAAGGACTTATAATGTTTTACAAGGACGAAAGGCTGGCCCTTTTCATCGACGGGTCCAACCTCTATGCGGCTGCAAAGGCGCTCGGCTTCGACATCGACTACAAGCTGCTCCGTCAGGAATTCGAACGTCGGGGCAAGCTGGTGCGGGCCTTCTACTATACGGCGCTGCTGGAGAACGAGGAATACTCGCCGATCCGGCCGCTGGTCGACTGGCTGCACTACAACGGTTACGCGATGGTGACGAAGCCCGCCAAGGAATACACCGACTCGATGGGGCGGCGTAAGGTCAAGGGCAACATGGACATCGAACTGGCGGTGAACGCGATGGAACTCGCGCCGCGGCTCGACCATGCGGTGCTGTTCTCGGGCGATGGCGATTTCCGGCCGCTGGTCGAGGCGCTGCAGCGGATGGGCGTGCGGGTCTCGGTCGTCTCGACGATCCGCAGCCAGCCGCCGATGATCGCCGACGAGCTGCGCCGTCAGGCCGACAATTTCATCGAACTCGACGCGCTGCGCGAAGTGATCGGCCGCCCGCCGCGCGAACCGCGCGAGATCGCGCCGCCCGCCCCCTCGGCGGACAGCTCGGACACCTGACCGCTCACGGCAGGACAGGAGAAGACGGCGGTCCACTCCCGCCGTCTTTTTCGTTTCGGCGGGCGGAGCGGGGCTCTGCCCCGCACCCCGGGATATTTGCGCCAAGGTGAAAGCAGCGCCGGGGTCCGTTTCATCTTGGCCCAAATACCTCGCGGGGGTCCGGGGGCGCGAAGCCCCCGGCCGGGCAGAGTTCAGAACGGGCAGGGCGCGGTGAAGGTCATGAACTGCCCGCCGTCGGGATGGCGCAGGCGCAGGCTTTCGGCATGCAGCATCAGCCGCGGAAAGTCGCGCGCGGGGCCGGTGGCATAGAACGGATCGCCGAGGATCGGATGGCCCAGTTCCAGCATGTGCACCCGCAGCTGATGGCTGCGCCCGGTCAGCGGGGTCAGCCGCACCCGGGTCGTGCCGTCGGGATCGTGGCGCAGCACCTTCCAGTCGGTCTGCGCGGGCTTGCCGTTCTCGGGATCCACATGCTGCTTCGGCCGGTTCGGCCAATCGACGCAAAGCGGCAGATCGACCCGGCCCGCCTTCGGCTCCAGATGCCCCCAGAGCCGGGCCAGATAGTGCTTCTTCGTCTGCCGGGTCTCGAATTGCAGCCCAAGGTGGCGCTGCGCATGCGCGGTCAGCGCAAAGACCATCACCCCCGAGGTGTCGCCATCCAGCCGATGCACCAGCAGCACCTGCGGAAAGGCGCCCTTCAGCCGCTCGATCAGGCAATCAGCCTTGTGATCGCCCTTGCCCGGCACCGACAGCAGCCCCGATTGCTTGTCGACCACGAGGATTTCATGGTCGGCATGCAGGATGCGCGGCGGCTCGGACGGGGGCGTGTAGACATGCTCGGTCATCGGCCCGGCATGGCGCGGGGGCGCCGCGGCGTCAAGCCTCAGAGCGTGCCGAAGACATCGGCGAGGATCGCTTCCAGCGCCCTTGCATCGGCCTCGGTGAAGGCGTCGGGCTGATCGCTGTCGATATCGAGCACGCCGATGAGCCGCCCGCCCGCGCCGAAGACCGGGATCACCAGTTCCGACCGGGTCGAGGAGGAACAGGCGATATGGCCCGGAAAGGCCTCGACATCGGGGACAAGCCGGGTGCGGCCCTCGCGCGCCGCCGCGCCGCAGACGCCGCGCGTGAACGGGATCACCAGACATCCGTGTCCGCCCTGATACGGCCCGATCTTCAGCACGCCGGGTTCGGTGACGCGGTAAAAGCCGGTCCAGTCGAAGCGGTCGTCGGCATGGTGGATCTCGCAGGCGAGCGTGGCCATCAGCGCCACCTCGTCGGTCTCGCCTTCCGTCAGGGCGGCGATGGTGCGGGCCAGCACCGCGGGGTCAAAGGTCATCGGTCTTCCTTCATCATTCTTTCCGTCGGATACGGATTGGTAAGCTTTCGCCCTTAGTCTGAACCAAATCTTTCGGGGCCGGAGAGGCAAGATGAATCTTTATGCGGAATCACGCGGGGGCGCGCTGGTCGTTTCGGTGAACGAGGAACGTCTCGATGCCGCCATCGCCATCCGGTTCAAGGAGCGGATGCGGGAAGTGACCAGCCAACCCGGCGGACGGGTGGTGCTGGACATGTCGCAGGTGGAATTTCTGGACAGCTCCGGGCTGGGCGCGGTGGTGGCGGTGATGAAATCGCTGACCCCGGACCGGCGGCTGGAGTTGGCGGGGCTGACGGCGAATGTCGAACGGGTGTTCCGGCTGACACGGATGGATACCGTCTTCGTCATGCACGAGGATGTCGAGGCGGCTCTGCGGGCGGGGCTGCGCCATGTTGGCTGATCGTCCCCAACCAGGCCGCAGCCCGACCGAGGCGCCAAGGCCCGAGCCGAAGATCTTTCACCATTCCTTCGCGGCCGATCCGCTTTCGGTCCGTTTCGCCCTGCGCACCGCGCTGGCCCGGTTCCTGCGGCAATTGTCGCAAGACGAGGCCGGCACGCTGGAGCTGGTTCTGGCCGAAGTGCTGAACAACATCGTCGAACATGGCTATGGCGACACCGGGAATGGCACGATCACGCTGTCGCTGGTGCGCGATCACCGCGGGCTGAGCTGCTCGATCAGCGATGACGGGGTGGAACTGCCGCATTCCTGCCTTGACCTCGGCATCGACGATTCGCTGCGCCCCGCGCCCGATACCCTGCCCGAAGGCGGCTTCGGCTGGTTCCTGATCCGCGATCTGGTCGAGGAGCTGGGCTATCACCGCGAAAACGGCCGCAACCTGCTGGCGTTCCGGCTGCCGTTGAAACCGGGTTCGATCAGTTGAGCTGGAACTGCAACGGGTAACGCCCGTCTTCGAAATCCCCGAACAGGTCGCTCAGATCGGGGTGGTCGATCGGCTCGCCGGAATTGTCGGGCAGAAGGTTCTGTTCCGACACATAGGCGACGTAATAGGTCTGATCGTTTTCGGCCAGCAGATGATAAAAGGGCTGATCCTTGGCGGGGCGGCTCTCTTCCGGGATCGCCTCGTACCAGGCGTCGGTGTTGGAAAACATCGCATCCACGTCGAAGACAACCCCGCGGAACGGGTGTTTGCGATGTCGGACGATCTGACCGATGTGATATTTGGCAAGCGTCGTCTGCATGGTAACCCCCGATCATCATTTTTAAACCTTCCGGCGTTTCCTGTCCATCACCGCCCCGCCCGGGGCGCGGAAACAATCTGTGGACTCGCGCCCAACAGTGCTCACGGCTTCGCGACACGGTTTTGCTTTCGTTGCGGGGCGAAATTCCCTAAACTGTCGCAAAACAAAGCCGAGCGGGCAGAGCAGACATGAAAAAATTCCTTATGTTGGCCGTTCTCGTGGCCGTCGCCTCCTGTGGCGGCGGCGGCGGAAAAGCGCCGCGCAATCTTGACAACGCCTGCCTGCTGGCGCGCGAAAAGCCCGCCTATTTCAAGGCGATGCGTCGCGCGGAAAAGCGCTGGGGGGTGCCGGTGCATGTGCAGATGGCGACGATCCATCAGGAATCCAAGTTCATCCCCAATGCCAAGACCCCGCATCGCTACGCGCTGGGGGTGATCCCGATCGGGCGGCAAAGCTCGGCCTATGGCTTCAGCCAGGCGCTTGATTCGACCTGGGAAGACTACAGGCGCGACACCAATTCCTGGGGCGCGAAACGGACCCGGATCTCCGACGCCACCGATTTCATGGGCTGGTACATGGACGGCTCGGCCGACCGGCTCGGGATTTCGAAATGGAACGCCCGGGACCAGTATCTCGCCTATCACGAGGGCCGCACCGGCTATGCGAAGGGCAGCTACAACGACAAGGGCTGGCTTCTGGCCGTCGCCGACAAGGTCGCCGCCCGCGCCGAGATGTATCGCGCCCAACTCAGCCGCTGTGGCGGCTGAGAGGGTCAGTTCTTGCGGGCCTCGGTCTCGGCGACGATCGAAAACATCAGCGAGCCCGGATCGACCCCGGGCTTCAGCTGATCGAGGATCACCACCGTCTTCGCCCCGGCATCGTCGGTGATCACCCAGCGCCGCAGCGTGACCGGATTGGCCGAAAACACCAGCCGGATCGTGCCGTATTCCGGGTTTTGCGGATCCTGCGCCACCACGGCGGTATTCGCCCCCTCCGCCTCGTGGCCGACCACCATCCGCGCCTGGGCAAGATCGATCCGGTCGGCCAGGATCAGGTTCAACGGCGTGCGCTTGAGCGGATATTGCTCGGCAATCTGGTTCGACTTCGGATCGAAGATCGCCACCTGCCCGCCCGAGGCCAGCACCAGCGTCTTGTCATCCGTGTATTCGAACCGCATCCGCCCGGGCCGCTTGAGGTAAAGCTTGCCGGTCGATTTCGAGCCGTCGGCATTCACCTGGGTGAAAGCCGCCTCGGCCGTCGTCAGCCCGTTCAGATAGGCCGAAAGCTGGGCCAAAGGGATCTTCTCCGCCCAGGCCGGGGCGGCAAGGGCCAGCATCAGAACGGGCAGGAGGGCGGCCACGGGGGCGAAACGCGTCAGGGTCATGCGATCAATTTAATCCAGATCGGGAAAAGAAAAAGCCCCGCGCGGGTCACATCGCGCGGGGCCGGGATCACGTTCCTGCGCCCTTATTGTTCGGGCACCAGAATTTCGCGCTTGCCCACATGGTTGGCGGGCGTCACCACGCCCTGCTCCTCCATCTGTTCCACAAGCCGCGCCGCCTTGTTGTAGCCGATGCCCAGCTTGCGCTGGATATAGGAGGTCGAGCATTTGCGATCCTTGATCACGATCGCCACCGCGGTATCGTAAAGCGCATCCTCGGCATCGTTGCCGCTGTTGCCCAGACCCAGCACCGCGTCGATATCCGAGGCCGCTTCCTCGTCCGGCCCCTCGACCACGCCCGACATGTATTCGGGCGGCCCGAAGCTTTTCAGATGGCTGACGATTTCCTCGACTTCCTCGTCGCTGACAAAGGGCCCGTGGATCCGGGTGATGCGCGCGCCATTGCCCATGTAAAGCATGTCGCCCATGCCCAGAAGCTGCTCGGCCCCCTGCTCGCCCAGAATGGTGCGGCTGTCGATCTTCGAGGTGACCTGGAAGGAAATCCGGGTCGGGAAGTTCGCCTTGATCGTGCCGGTGATGACATCGACCGAGGGCCGCTGCGTCGCCATGATCAGGTGGATGCCAGAGGCCCGCGCCATCTGCGCAAGCCGTTGAATACAGGCCTCGATCTCCTTGCCTGCCACCATCATCAGATCGGCCATCTCGTCGACGATGACGACGATATAGGGGAAGGGCCGGGGCTGGAATTCCTCGGTCTCGAAGACCGGCTCGCCGGTGTCCTCGTCAAAGCCGGTCTGCACGGTGCGCTTGAACATCTCGCCGCGGTCCATCGCCTCGCGGACACGGCCGTTGTAGCCCTCGATGTTGCGCACGCCCATCTTCGACATGCGGCGATAGCGCTCTTCCATCTCGCCGACGACCCATTTCAGCGCCACGACCGCCTTTTTCGGGTCGGTGACGACCGGGGAGAGCAGATGCGGGATGCCGTCATAGACCGACAGTTCCAGCATCTTCGGGTCGATCATGATCAACCGGCATTCCTCGGGTGAGAGCTTGTAGAGCAGCGACAGGATCATCGTGTTGATCGCCACCGATTTCCCCGAGCCCGTCGTCCCCGCAATCAGCAGGTGGGGCATCTTCGCCAGGTTCGCCACCACGGCCTCACCGGCGATGTCCTTGCCCAAGGCCAGCGGCAGCCGCATGTTGCTGTCGCCGAAATCGCGCGCCGAAAGGATCTCGCGCAGCACCACCTTTTCGCGATGCGCATTGGGCAATTCGATCCCGATCACCGAACGGCCCGGCACGGTCGAGACCCGCGCCGAGAGCGCCGACATCGAGCGCGCGATGTCATCGGCCAGACCGATCACCCGGCTGGCTTTCAGCCCCGGCGCCGGTTCCAGCTCGTACATCGTGACAACCGGACCCGGCCGGACCGAGACGATCTCGCCCTTGACGCCATAATCATCCAGCACGCTTTCCAGCATGCGGGCGTTTTCCTCCAGCGCCTCATCCGAAAGCTGGTGCCGCTGGATCGTGCCCGGATTGGTCAGAAGGCTGAGCGGCGGCACCTCATAGGCGGGCTTGTCCGGCGTCTCGAAGCGCAGGGCAGGCTGTTCCTCGGCGATCGCCTGTTTCGAGGGCGCCACCGGCTTGCGCATGGGCGCCACCACGCGGCGTTCGGGCGCGGGCGGGGCCACGGTCGCGCGCAGCGCCGAAATCTTCGGCATCGGCGCGGGCGGCGGCAGATCCTCGCCCAGATCAGAGAAGACATTGCGCTCGAAGGCTTCTTCTTCCCAGCTGTCCTCGGCCGGGGCCTCCTCGACCTGACGCGCCACGGACATCGGCTGCGACCAGTCCGGCTCCTGCGGCGCGGGCATCGGCGGGGCCGTCACCGCGGGCGCGGCCATCATCGGCGCCGCAACGGCGGGCGCGGCGGGGGCCGTGCCGGGCATGTAGCGCGGACGCGCCTGCAGCGGCGGCTCGACACGCTTGAGCGGCGCGGCCGGGGTCTTCGGGCCGCGGGCAAGCCGCGCCGAAACCGCCGCCAGAACCGAGGCCGGGGCTTCGGGCTGCGGCGCGGGCTGGACCTGGACACGCGGGGCATAAAGCTCGGGTTCGACGCGCATCTGCGGCGCGGCGACCGGCGCGGCGACAGGAACCGGCGCGGGAGCCCGGGTCTTCACCGCATGCTGAATGCGCGCCTTGATCCGGTCTTCGGACGGCGCCTCGGACTCGGGCATCGGCCAGGCCTGCACCGGCTCGACCAGTTCGGCCTCGGGAGCGTCATAGATTTCATAGGGGGCATAGGCCGGTTCCGGCTCGACCGGACGGCGCACCCGCGAGGCCACGGCCGCCCGCACGATATCGGAGCGTTGCGGCTGCGCATATTGCGCGCCCGTCTGCCAGCCCTGCTGCGCCTGCCAGGCCGCCTGCTGCTGCGCCAGCGCCGCCGCCTGGGCCCGACGTTCGCGCGCCAGCTCGGCCGCCTCGCGCGCCATCCGCACCGAGGCCGACGCGCCCTTGCCCAGCGCCGTCATCGCCGCGGCATAGCTGGCCACCGTGCCGAGCATCAGGAACCGGGTCAGCGCGCCCAGTTCCAGACGGTCGAAGCCGGTGACGAACAGCGTGATCAGAAGCGTCAGCACCGCCATCACCACGGTCATCAGCTTCAGCCCGATCGAGCCCTCGACTGGCGACAGCCCCAAAAGCGATCCGGCGATCATGTCGCCGAAATTCCCGCCCAGACCATAGGCGCGGCCCCATTCGGCGCCGGGCACCAGCAGCGCGGCATAGACCGCCGCCACTGCAATCGCGATCGGCAGGAAGACCATCCGGCCGGTGACGCGCTCTTCGCCGCGGTGCAGGATGTGTCGGCCGCCCCAGATCGCCAGCGAGATCGGCAAAAGCCAGGCGCCGCGGCCGACGATCACGATGAGCGGCGAGGCGATGCCCGCGCCGATCCGGCCCAGCCAGTTCTGCACCGGCGCATCCGAGACCGCCATCCAGCTCGGATCTTCCGGCGAATAGGAGGCCAGCATCAGCGTCGTCATGACTGCAAGCGCCAGAAAGACCACGCCCAGCAATTCCCGCCCGCGGCGTTCCAGAACGGCCTGCGTGTCCTGGTCGAGCAGCGGTTCGCGTTGCCGCGCCTGAAAGGATGCCATGCTGAACCCTCCTTACGTGAACAGGCAGTCGCGCAGCCTGATCAGCCCGCGCCGCGTTTCGTCTCTCGGGGCGACCAAGGCCACCCGGATATAGCCCTTGCCGGGGTTTTCGCCGTCCACGTCGCGGGCCAGATAGGCCCCCGGCAGGACACGCACCCCGGTTTCGGTCCAAAGCTTCACCGCCGCTTCCGCGCCGTTCTCGACCGGCAACCACAGGAAGAAGCCGCCCTCGGGCAGACGGAAGCTGTTGACACCGCTGAAGATTTCCGCGGCATCGGCATATTTTTCCGCATAAAGCGCGCGGTTTTCGACCACATGCGTCTCGTCGGCCCAGGCGCGTTCCGAGACGCGCTGGATCGGCTGCGGCAAGGGCGCCCCGGCATAGGCGCGCAGCTGCCTTATGCGCTGCATCGCCTGCGGACCGGCGGCACAAAAGCCCGATCGCAGCCCGGGCAGGTTCGAGCGTTTCGAGAGCGAATGAAAGATCACCACCCGCTCGGGATCGGTGCCGGTCTCGGCGGCGACTTCGATCGCGCCGGGCGGCGGGGCATTGCGCCAAAGCTCGGAATAGCATTCGTCGGAAAACAGCCGGAAATCATGCTTTTCCGCCAAGGCGAGCAGCCGGGCCAGATAATCGCGTCCGGCGACCGAACCCTGCGGATTGGCGGGCGAGCAGAGATAAGCGATCGTAGTGCGGTCGAGGATCTCGGCGGGCAGGCTTTCGTAATCGGGCAGGAAGCCGGTCTCCTCGCTCGCCGGAACGAAGACCACCTCGGCGCCCACGGTCGCGGCGGCGACGGCATAGACCTGATAGAACGGGTTCGGCACCAGAATGACCGGGCGCTTGCCGCGCTTGGTTTCGGGGCACAGCGCAATGGCGGCGTTGAACAGCCCCTCGCGCGTGCCGTTCAGCACCATCAGCCGGTTTTCCGCCACCTCGACGCCGTAACGCCGCCCCAGCCAGCCGGAAATCGCCGCCAAAAGCGCGGGCGTGCCGTCATTGGCGGGATACTGACCGAATTCGGACAGGCTTTGCGCCAGCACCGGCCCGACGAAATCGGGCATCGGGTGGCGCGGCTCGCCGATGGTCATGGCAACAGGCTCGCCCCCCGGTTTCAGGTGGTCGAGCAGCGTCCGCAACCGCGGGAACGCATATTCGGGCAGGTTCGCAAACCGCTCGGGAAACTCCATCTATGCCTCATCTCCGGGGTCGTTTCGCCCCGTTTGCGGCAAAACTACCCAAGCTTGCGGGTCACGTCCAGAAAAAGCGCATCTGCTGCGCCATTGGGCGAGCGGGATTGTGACTTTTCAGCCAAGCGCCGCCTCGGCCGCAAGGCCCAGACGGCAGAGCGCGGCTTCCTGCATCGGCTTGCCGATCAGGGAAATCCCGCACATCGGCTCGGCCGTGGGCAGGGTCAGCGCGCACAGGCCGAAGATGTTGGCGATGCGGGTGTTGCGCAAGGCGAGGAGGTTTTCGGCGGCGAAATAGGCCGGATCGGTCAGCAGACGCGCCGCATCGGGCGGCAGGATCGGCGCGGTCGGGACAAGCACGGCATCATAGCCCGCCACCGCCGCCTGCCACTCGGCCCGGTAGCGCGCAAGATCATCCCAGGCCTTGACGTAATCCGCCGCGGCGATGCCGGCCCCGCCGCGAAAGCGCTGCAGGGTCACCGGATACATCTTTTCGGGCGCGGCCTCGATCACCTCGGCCCAGAGCCCGTAAGCCTCGGGGGCGAAAAGAGTGCCGGACAGGTCCATGGCCGGTTCCAGCATCGGCAGCACGCGGCGTTCGATCCTTGCACCCGCCTTTTCCAGCCGGGTCACGGCGGCTTCGAACCCGCGCACCGGCACCGCGCGCGCAGAGGCAAAGGGCAGCCCGTCGAGCACCAGAAGCCGCGTGCCCGACAGCGTCGCCCCGCGCAGATCGGGGGCGGTGCGGCCCTCGATCGCCGCCAGAACCAGCGCGCAATCCTCGACCGTGCGCGCCAGCGGCCCCACCGTGTCGAAGCGCTTGCAAAGCGGCACGACGCCCGCGGTCGAGACCCGCCCCGCGGTCGTCTTCAACCCGACCAGATCATTCCACGCCGCCGGGATCCGCACCGAGCCGCCGGTATCCGAGCCCACCGCCGCCGCCGCCAGACCCAGTTTGACCGAGACCGCCGCGCCGGAACTCGACCCGCCCGGCGCCAGACCCGCGGTCACCGCATTCGGCGGCGTCGCAGTCATCGGATTGATCCCAAGCCCGGAGAAGGCCAGTTCCGTCATGTGGGTCTTGCCCAGACAGACGCTGCCCATCAGCGTCGCCGCCTGCAGCACCGCGGCATCCGCTTCGGGCACCCGGCCCGCCAGCAGCTGCGAGCCCGCCTCGGTCGCGATCCCCGCCGTGTCGAACAGATCCTTCCAGCTCAGCGCGACGCCGTCCAAAGGCCCGCGCGCCAGACCGTCCCGCAGCCGGGTCCGCGCCGCCATCGCCTCGGACCGGGCGCGTTCGGGGGGCAGCCGGGCGTAGACATCGCTGCGCCCCGCGGCGGCGTCCAGATAGGCCTCGACCATCTCGACAGGATCAAGCCTGCCTTCCGCCATCGCCTGCCCCTGCGTGGTGGCCGACCAGAACCGTTCCAGCATCGCAACCCCCTTCGTTTTGCACAGGCTAACGGGCGCGCAGGCAATGGACAATCCCGCCGCCCGCGCCATATTGGGCGCATGACACATGTTCACGACGTTCTCATCGCCGGCGGTGGTCTGAATGGCCCCGCGCTTGCCCTTGCCCTTGCGGGCGCGGGCCTTTCCGTCACCGTGATCGACGCCGCCCCCGCGACGCGCCGCGCCGAGGACGCCTTTGACGGCCGCGCCTATGCGCTGGCGCTGGCGTCGCAGAAATTGCTGGCCGCGCTCGGGCTCTGGCCCGCGGTGGCCGCGCAGGCGCAGCCGATCAACGATGTGAAGGCCTTCGACGGCCGCCCGGGCGAAGGGGCCGCGCCGTTCTTTCTGCATTTCGACAGCCGCGAGCTGGATCAGAAGCCGGTCGGCTACATGCTGGAGGACCGCTTCCTGTATCGCGCCTTTCTGGCCGCAATGGAGGCGAACCCGCGCATCACGCTGATCTCCGAAACCTCGGTCGTGGCGCAAGACGTTCTGCCCGGCGCGATCCGGGTGACGCTTTCGAATGGCGAAAGCCTCTCGGGCCGGGTGCTGATCGGGGCGGACGGGCGCCGCTCGGGCGTGGCCGAACGCGCCGGGATCGGGCGCGAGGGCTGGGGCTACGGCCAAACCGCCCTTGTCGCGGCGCTGGCGCATGAAAAACCGCACGACGGCATCGCCTATCAGCTGTTCATGCCGAACGGGCCCTTGGCGATCCTGCCCCTGACCGGCAATCGCTCCTCGATCGTCTGGAGCGAGACGGACGCGAATGCCGCCGTGATCGCGAAACTGTCGGATGATGATTTCATGGAACTGGTGCGGCCGCGCTTTGGCGATTTTCTGGGCAAGATCAGCCTTGTCGGGCCGCGCTTCAGCTATCCTTTGAACCTGACGCTGGCCAGGGCCTATGCGGCAGACCGGGTGGCGCTGGTGGGCGATGCGGCGCATGGGGTGCATCCGATTGCCGGTCAGGGGCTGAACCTGGGCCTGCGCGATGTCGCGGCCTTGGCCGAGGTGCTGATCGGCGCGATGCGGCGGGGCGAGGATATCGGCTCGATCCACACGCTCGAACGCTATCAGCTGTGGCGGCGCTTTGATGCCACCACGCTCGCACTCGGCATGGACACGGTCAACAAGCTCTTTTCGAACGACAATCCGCTGCTGCGGGCGGGGCGCGATCTGGGCATGGGGCTGGTTCAGGCGATCGGCCCGCTGCGGCGCGGCTTCATGCGGCAGGCGGCCGGGATCTCGGGTCCGCAGCCGAAACTGCTGCAGGGGCGGCAGATCTAGTCGAGCGGCCGGGCCTCGTCGACCAGCATGATCGGAATGCCGCGGCGGATCGGAAAGGCCAGCGCCGCGGCCTTTGACACCAGCTCCTGCCGTTCCGCATCATACTGCAGCGGCGCCTGCGTCAGCGGGCAGACCAGCGCCTCCAGCATGCGCCGGTCAAAGCCGCCGCGCTCGGCCTCGGGGGCAAGCTGCGGCAGGCTTTCGGTCATTGCGGCCGCTCCTCGATGTTGCCGTGCAGCGCGAATTCCATCAGCGTCACAAGGGTTTCGCGCCGGGTCGGCAGGCTGGGGGCTTCCAAAAGCGCCTGCTTGTCCTCGGGTTCGAAGGGCAGAAGCATCGAGAGCGCGTTGATCAGGAATTCATCCTCGGCATCCTTGAGCGCCTCCCAGTCGGTATCAAGACCCTGGCTGTGCAGATAGCGGCCGAGCAGGTCCAGAAGCCCGTCGCGGTCGAAACCCGGGTCATGTTCGGGGTTGCCGATGTCGCGCGGAAAATCGGTCCAGCCGATCTCGGCGCGGATATAGGGGCAGCTGCCCGCGATTTCGCGCTGCAGCCGGAACCGCGACACGCCCGAAAGCGTGATCATGTAGCGGCCGTCCTCGGTTTCGGAAAAGCCGGTCAGCCGTCCGGCGCAGCCGATGGCGGAGAGCTTTTGCGCACCGTCGCGGCCCTTGCAGGGCTGGATCATGCCGATCAGCCGTTGCGGGGTCGCCATGCAGTCTTCGATCATCTGCAAATAGCGCGGTTCGAAGATATGGAGCGGCAGCCGCCCCCGGGGCAGCAAAAGCGCCCCCGGAAGCGGGAAGAGCGGGATCTGGGCAGGCAGGTCACTGGGTTTGATCATCCGCATCAGATAGCCCGCCCCCGCGTTCAGGCAAATATCATCGACGACAGACGCCGCCGTCCTTTGACCGCGATCGGATCTGCGGGCTTGAGGCTGTCGAAGATGGTGAAAAGCTGCGTCTTCGCCGCGCCCTCGTTCCAGTCGCGGTCGCGGCGGAACAGCTCCAGCAGCTCTTCGACCGCCTCTTCGACCTGACCTGCCGCATGCAGCGCGGTGGCGTGATCGAAGCGGGCCTGATGGTCGTCCGGATCGGCGGTCAGCTTCGCTTTCAGCTCATCGAGCGGCCCGGCCTTCGCGGCCTGTTTCGCCAGCGCCAGCTGCGCCCGGGCGGCTTCGACCGGAGCTGCGGTCGCGATCTTCGCGGGCGCGCCCGCCAGGATCAGCTCGGCCTGCTCCAGATTGCCCGCCGCCAGATGCGCCCGCACAAGGCCGCCGTAGGCTTCGGCATTCTCGGGCTCTTCGCCCAGGATCGCGGCGAAGGTCTCGGCGGCGTCGACCGCCGCGCCTTCGGCCAGCATTTCTTCCGCCGCGGCGAGGGCCTCGCCCAGGCCGCCGTCGCCCGCAAGACCGGCCAGCTTCTCGACAAAGGCCTTGACCTGCGAGGCGGGAACGGCGCCCTGGAACATGTCAACCGGGCGGCCCTGATAAAAGGCGACGACGGTCGGGATCGATTGCAGCGGCAGGCCCTGCTGCGCCAGCACCTGCGCCAGACGCTGGTTCTCGTCGACGTTGATCTTGGCCATCACCACACGCCCCTTGAGCGCGTTGACGGCGGCTTCCAGCTGCGGCCCAAGCGTCTTGCAGGGGCCACACCAGGGCGCCCAGAAATCGACGATGACCGGAACGGCCATCGAGGCATCGACCACCTCGGCCATGAAGGTGGTTTCAGTGACATCCTTGACGAACGTTTGCGCGGGTTTCGTGTCGGTTCCGAACATGGAGGTCCTCATTTTGGATCTTTGCCCCTATATGCGCCGCCGCCCGGGCCGCGCCAAGGGGCGCCGTTCAAAGATCGAAGCTGGCAAAGACCGGGGCATGGTCCGAGGGCTGCTCCCAGCCGCGCGCGGCGCGCAGGATCCGGCTGCCGTGGGCCGCGCCCGCGATGTCGGGCGTGGCCCAGATGTGATCCAGCCTGCGGCCCTTGTCGGCGCCGTCCCAGTCGGGCGAGCGGTAAGACCACCAGGAATAGAGCGGACCCGCGGGGATATCGGCGCGGGTGACATCGACCCAGCCGCCCGCGTCTTGCGCCGCGGCCAGATGCGCGACCTCGATCGGCGTATGCGAGACGATCTTCAGCAGCGCCTTGTGATTCCAGACGTCATCTTCGCGCGGCGCGATGTTCAGATCGCCGACCAGGATCGCCCGGTCCGGCCGCTGGGCGTGGAAATCGTCGCGCATATGGGTGAGGAAATCGAGCTTCTGGCCGAATTTCTCGTTTTCCGCCCGGTCCGGGATGTCGCCCCCCGCGGGGACGTAGAAATTGTGGATGGTGACGCCGTTTTCCAGCCGCCCGGCGATGTGGCGGGCATGGCCAAGGTTGGCGTAATCGCCCGCCCCCGCCTCGACCATCGGCAGTTTCGAAAGAATCGCGACGCCGTTGTAGCCCTTTTGCCCGCGCGCGACGTGATAGCGGTAGCCCAGCGCGGCAAAGGCGGCGAAGGGGATCTTGTCGACCGGGCTCTTGCATTCCTGCAGGCAGAGCACGTCGGGGGCCTCCTCGGTCATCAGCTTGCACACCAGCGCCTCGCGCAGGCGGACCGAGTTGATGTTCCAGGTGGCAAGGGTGAAACTCATGGGCAGGCTCCTTTGGGCTGCGCGAGCATCGCCCGGCGCGGCGGAAAGGGCAAGCCTTCGGGCGTGGAGCCCTGCGGGCCTGCGCTGCGGACCCGGCCCCGCCGCCCGAGGTGTTGCGCCCTGCCCCGCGGCCTCGTATATGTTACATTATAACAATCATGAGGCCAGCATGACCCGCATCCCCCTGACGCTTCTGACCGGCTACCTTGGCGCCGGCAAGACCACCTTGCTCAATGCGCTGCTGGCCGATGCCTCGTCGGGGCGGATCGCGGTGGTGGTGAATGAATTCGGCGATGTCGGGCTGGATCACGACCTGATCGTCGGCACGACCGAGGAAACCGTGCTGCTCGCCTCGGGCTGCCTTTGCTGCACGGTGCGCGGCGATCTGGTGACGGCGCTGGAGGGGCTGCTCGACCGGCGTGACCGGGGCGATCTCGCCTTTGCGCGCATCGTGATCGAGACCACCGGCCTTGCCGATCCGACGCCGATCCTGCACACGCTGGTCGTGGCGCCGCAGCTGCGCGGCAGGCTGCGGCTGGATGGGGTGATCACCGTTTGCGATGCGGTGAACGGGGCGGCGACGCTTGATGCAGGCTTTGAAAGCGTGCAGCAGGTGGCGATGGCCGATGTGCTGGTGCTGACCAAGACCGATCTGGCCCGCCCCTTCGACATCGCCCGGCTGAGCGCGCGTCTGGCGGCGCTTGCCCCCGGCGCCAGGCTGTTGCAGGCTCGGCCGGGCCAGCTGCCGCTGGCCGCGCTGTTCGGCCACGGCGCCCCCGAGACCGGCGCCCCCCTGCCCGCGGCGGGAGCCTGGATCAAGGCGCCGCTGACGCCCACTCTCCTCCCTGCGCCCACTCTCCTCCCCGCGCCCGTCGCCCAGCCCGAGGGCCCGACGCATGGGCTTTTCGGCCTTCCCGCGGCCAGACCGGCCCTGCACGGCGCGATGCCGCCGCCGTCGCGGCATGACGACCGCATCAGCTCGGTCTCGATGGTGATCGATACGCCGATCCACCCGGTGATGCTCGATCTCTGGCTGGAGACGCTCTTGGCCACCCGTGGCGCAGAGATCCTGCGGCTCAAGGCGGTGCTCTGGGCCGAGGGGATCGACACGCCCTATGTGATCCACGGCGTGCAGCATATCGTCGATCCGCCGGTGCGGCTGGCGCGCTGGACCGGCAGCGACCGCAAAAGCCGCATCGTGATCATCGGGCGGGATCTGCCGCAGGAGGCCCTGCGCGACAGTGTCGAGATGCTGCGGGCCGGAACGACGGTGCACCCGCTGACGGCCTGAGCGCGCCGGGGCTTCGCCCCGATGACGCCCCGGCCGTCCTCTCGAAACAGCTTTGCCGCGGGCCAGGGGCGGCGGTCAGATCTCGACCGCCACCTTGCCCGAGGGACGCGAACAGCAGGCCAGGATATAGCCCGCGGCGATATCGTCTTCAGAGATCCCGCCGTTGTGCAGCATCTGCACCTCGCCCGCGGTCTTGCGCACCTTGCAGGTGCCGCAAAGACCGAAGTTGCAGCCCGAGGGGATGTTCAGCCCCGCCCGTTTCGCCGCCGCCAGCACGGTTTCGCCCGGCGCGCAAGCGGTGCTGACGCCCGAGGCGGTGAAGCGGATCTCGGCGGCCTCCGTGGTCTCGGGCACCGTTTCGGGCGCGATCTCGGGCGGGCCGAAGCTTTCCTGATGATAGCGGGTAAGGTCGAAGCCCAGCGCCGCGAGGCTGTCCTTGACGGAGCGCATGAAGGGCTCGGGGCCGCAACAGAACACCTCGCGTTCCAGATAATCCGGCGCCATCAGCCCCAGCATGATCTGGTTGAGCCGCCCGCGAAAGCCGTGCCAGACGCTGAAAGGCTCGACCTCTTCCACCGTGAAGCGCAGCTGCAACCCCGGCACCCGCGCCGCGAATTGTTCCAGCCGGGGGCGGAAGATGATGTCGGAGGGCCGCCGCGCTGCATGGACAAAGACGATGTCGGGCATCTCGCCGCTGTCCCAGGCCCAGGTCGTCATCGACATCATCGGTGTGATGCCCGAGCCCGCCGAGATGAACAGATATTTGCGCGCCGGATGCTGGCGCAGGCTGAAATCGCCCGCAGGCCCATGCGCCCGCAGCCGCATCCCCGGTTTCAGCGCGTCGATCAGCCAGCGTGACCCCACCGACCCGGGCTGCGCCTTCACCGTCACCGACAGCGACAGGGGCCGCGAGGGTGAAGACGAGATCGTATAGGTCCGGCTGACCGGCTGGCCCGGCACCGGCAGATCCAGCGTCAGGAACTGCCCGGGCAGGTAGTCGAACCACGCGCCCGAAGGCGCGCGGAAGGTGATCGTGGCGGTATCGGCGGTTTCGGGCACCACCATCGCGCATTCGAGCGGCTCGGCGTCACTCCACGGCGCGCTGGCCCAGTTGATCCGGTCCATCGATCACTCCGCCGCCAGCGGCGGGGAAAGCCGCGCGTCCAAAGTGCCGCAATACCAGTCGACGAACTGGATCACGCCCTCTTCCTGCAGCGTCGAATAGGGGCCGGGCTCATAGGCGGGCGAGAGTATCCCCGCCTGATTTTCCTCGACCACCTGCCGGTCCTCGTCATTCGTCGCCGTCCAGACCTCGGTGAGTTCCGTCAGGTCGTAATCCACTCCCTCGACGGCCTCGCCGGGCACAAGCCAGGTCGTCGTCACCTCGGTCTCGGTGGCCGAGATCGGCAGCACCCGGAAGACGATCGCATGATCGGCCAGAAAATGGTTCCAGGTGTTCGGATAGTGGAAGAAGAGCAGGCTTCCGGCATCGTTGAAGGGCATCTCGCCCAGACGCTTGCCCTTCACCGCGGCCTTGGTGCTCATCGTGTAGCTCTCGGCGCCATTCAGCAGCGGAATGCGGGCCAGCCGCCATTGCATCTGCGGATGATGCACGAAGCGCGAGGGCAGACCCGCCGCCTCGCAGCGCGCCCAATGCGCGAGAATGTCGGGGCTTGCCGCCTCGGGGCCCTCCATCGCGGTCATCCGCGGATTGTCGGAATAGGTCCGGCAGAGCGACGGATGCGCGCCGCCGCAGTGATAGCATTCGCGGTTGTTCTCGATCACCAGCTTCCAGTTCCCCTTCTCGATGATGGTCGAGACATGGGCAACGCGGGCCTGTTTCAGCCCGGCAGGCAGCAGATAGCGGCCCAGAGTGCCCGCCAGATCGGCAATCGCGGGCGGCACCTCGGCCAGACAGATGAAGACCATCCCGCCGATATCGACGCAATGCACCTTTTTCAGCCCATGCGCGGCGGGGTTGAAATCCGCCTGCATGTCCTTGGCCCAGAGCAGTTTGCCGTCCAGGTCATAGGTCCATTGATGATAGGGGCAGACAAGCTTCGGGCTGTTCCCCGTCGCCTTGGCGCAAAGCCGCTGGCCGCGATGGCGGCAGACGTTGTGAAAGGCGCGGATCATCGCATCGGCGCCACGCACCAGGATCACCGGACAGGCGCCCACCTGCAACGTCGCGTAATCGCCGGGCTTTTGCAGCTGACAGGCGGGAATGGCAAACAGCCACTCGCGGTAGAAGATCTGCGTCAGATCGGTCTGGAAGATCCCCGGATCGCAGTAGAAGGGTTGCGGCAGGGAATGGTCCTTGCGCCGTGCGGCGAGCTGCGCACGGATGTCGGATGCGTTCGGCATCTTGCACCTCACTTGCCCCTGCCTCCCCGCAAGGGCTGGTTGGATGGATGGGCCCTTGGGCCCGGCGGTCTCGGGGCTGGTTTCCGGGCTTGCAATGCGTGCTGTCGCACCCGGGCGCGGCCCCTTCCCGGACCTTGGGTCCAGTGGCCTTGCCGTCCCTCATTGCTGACCGTTGCGGGGGCAGCGCCGGTCCTGCACCGGCTTCCCAATTCTCCCGGCCTTGCGGACGGGCACCCTGAGGCCTTCAGCCTGACAGATTGTCGCAGAAGGCGCGCGCCAAAAACGACGCGCTGCCCACGTTTTAAGACAGGATCACGCGGCCACCGAAGCGGCGGCGGGCGCGGCCGACCCCAACACCGGGGCCAGCCAGCGCTGCACCTCGGTCAAAGCCATGCCCTTGCGGGCGGCGTAATCGGCGGCCTGATCCTGCTCGATCCGGGCCAGACCGAAATAATAGGCCTCCGGATGGCCGATATAGAGCCCCGAGACCGAAGAGCCGGGCCACATCGCCATGCTTTCGGTCAGCGTCACCCCGGTCGCGGCCTCGGCATCAAGCAGCCGGAACAGCGTCAGCTTTTCGGTATGATCGGGCTGGGCCGGATAGCCCGGCGCCGGGCGGATGCCGCGATAGGGCTCGCCCACCAGCTGATCGGGGGCGAAACTTTCCTCGGGCGCATAGCCCCAGTATTCCCGCCGCACCCGCTGGTGCAGGGCTTCGGCCATGGCCTCGGCAAAGCGGTCGGCCAGCGCCTTGACCATGATGGCGGAATAATGGTCATTGGCGGCTTCGAACCGCGCGGCGATCTCGGCTTCCTCGGGGCCCGCCGTGACCACGAAACCGCCCAGATAATCGGGCACCGTGCCCGCAGGCGCGACGAAATCGGCCAAAGCCACATTCGGGCGGCCCTCGCGCTTGCCGGTCTGCTGGCGCAGGGTGAAGAAGGTGGCGAGGTCTTCGGCGCGGGTCTCGTCGGTGTAAAGCCGGATATCATCGCCCTGCGCATTCGCGGGCCAGAAGCCCACCACGGCGCGGGGGGTGAACCAGCGTTCCGCGATGATCTGCGCCAGCATCGCCTGCGCATCGGCAAAGAGCGCCCGGGCGGCTTCACCCTTTTCGGAATCTTCGAAAATCCGCGGATAGACCCCCTTCAACTCCCAGGCGTGGAAGAAGGGCGTCCAGTCGATGAACCGCGCCACCTCGGCCAGATCCCAGTCGTCGATCACCCGCGGGCCGAAAACCTGCGGCGCGGGCACGGCATAGCCCGACCAGTCGAGCCGCAAAGCATTGGCCCGGGCGGCGGCCAGCGGCAGGCGGACCTTGGCGGCCTCGTCGCGGGCATGACGGGCGGCGATCTGCGCATAGTCCTCGCGGATCTGCGCCTGATAGCCCGCCTTTTGCGTTGGGCTGAGCAGCGCCCCCACCACCCCCACGGCCCGGCTGGCATCCAGCACATAGACCGCCTGCCCGCGGCTGTAGGCGGGGGCGATCTTCACCGCGGTATGCACCTTGGAGGTGGTCGCCCCGCCGATCAGCAGCGGAATGTCGAAGCCCTCGCGCTCCATTTCCGCGGCCAGATGCACCATCTCGTCCAGGCTCGGCGTGATCAGCCCGGAAAGCCCGATCGCATCGACCTTTTCGGCCCGCGCGACCTCGAGGATCTTTTGCGGCGGCACCATCACGCCCAGATCGACGATCTCGTAATTGTTGCAGGCCAGCACGACGCCGACGATGTTCTTGCCGATGTCATGCACATCGCCCTTGACCGTGGCCATCAGGATCTTGCCCGCGGTCTCGCGCCCCTCGCCGCCGCGCGCGGCTTTCTCGGCATCCATGTAGGGCAGCAGAACGGCGACGGCCTGTTTCATCACCCGCGCCGATTTCACCACCTGCGGCAGGAACATCTTGCCCGCGCCGAACAGGTCGCCGACGACGTTCATCCCCGCCATCAGCGGCCCTTCGATCACATGCAGCGGGCGTTCGGCCAGAAGCCTTGCGGCTTCGGTATCGGCCTCGATGAATTCGGTGATGCCATTGACCAGCGCATGTTCGAGCCGCTTTTCGACCGGCCAGTCGCGCCAGGCCAGATCGCGGGTCTTTTCCTCGCGCGCGCCGCCGCGGAACTTTTCCGCCACCTCCAGCATCCGCTCGGTCGCGGTGCCGCCCGCTTTCGGCACGCGGTTGAGCACCACATCCTCGCAGGCCTCGCGCAGCTCGGGGTCGATCTGGTCATAGACCACCAGCTGCCCGGCATTGACGATGCCCATATCCATCCCGGCGCGAATGGCGTGATACAGAAACACCGCATGCATCGCCGCGCGCACGGGCTCGTTGCCGCGAAAGCTGAAGGACAGGTTCGACACGCCCCCCGAGACATGGGCATGGGGCAGGTTCTGCCTGATCCAGCGCGTCGCCTCGATGAAATCGACGCCGTAATTGTCGTGTTCTTCGATGCCCGTCGCCACGGCGAAAACGTTCGGGTCAAAGATGATGTCTTCGGGCGGAAAGCCGATTTCCTCGACCAGAATCCGGTAGGCCCGGGCGCAGATGCCGGTCTTGCGGGCGAAACTGTCGGCCTGCCCCTCTTCGTCAAAGGCCATCACCACCACTGCCGCGCCATAGGCAAGGCACAGCGCCGCGTGATGGCGGAAGATTTCCTCGCCTTCCTTGAGGCTGATCGAATTGACGACGGGCTTGCCCTGCACGCATTTCAGCCCGGCCTCGATCACCTCCCATTTCGAGCTGTCGATCATCACCGGCACCCGGGCAATGTCGGGCTCGGCCGCGAGCAGGTTGAGAAAGGCGACCATCGCCGCCTGACTGTCGATCAGCCCCTCGTCCATGTTGATGTCAAGGATCTGCGCGCCGTTTTCCACCTGATCGCGCGCCACATCCAGCGCGGCGGCATAGTCGCGCGCCACGATCATCTTGCGGAACCGGGCCGAGCCGGTGACGTTGGTCCGCTCGCCAATGTTCACGAAGGGGATGTCGGGCGTCAGGGTGAAGGGCTCGAGCCCGGAAAGACGCAGATAACGGCTCATGACAGGGCCCTCGGCGGGAAAGGTTTCACGGCTGCCGCGATGGCGCGGATGTGATCGGGGGTGGTGCCACAGCAGCCGCCCACGACATTGACCAGCCCTTCGCGGGCAAATTCCGCCACTTGCGCGGCGGTCTGGTCGGGGGTTTCATCATATTGGCCAAAGGCATTCGGCAACCCGGCATTGGGATAGGCGCAGATCGCGCAGGGGGCGACGCCCGCCAGTTCCGCCAGATGCGGGCGCATCGCGCTTGCGCCCAAAGCGCAGTTCAGCCCGACGGTGAAGGGCCGGGCATGGGCCACGGAATGCCAGAACGCGGTCGGCGTCTGCCCCGAGAGCGTGCGCCCCGAGGCATCGGTGATCGTGCCCGAAATCATCACCGGCAACCGCTCGCCCCGCTCGGCAAAGGCCTCGAAACAGGCGAAAATGGCGGCCTTGGCGTTCAGCGTGTCAAAGATCGTCTCGATCAGCAGGATATCGGCGCCGCCCGCGATCAGCCCGCGCACCTGCTGGCCGTAAGCGGTGCGCAGATCGTCGAAAGTGACGGCGCGGTAGCCCGGGTCGTTCACATCGGGCGAGAGCGAGGCGGTGCGGTTCGTCGGCCCCACGGCCCCCGCAACGAAGCGGCGCCGCCCGTCGGTGGCCTCGGCACGGTCCATCGCCGCCCGCGCCACCCGCGCACCCGCGGCGTTCAGGTCAAACACCGCGCCCTCCAGCCCGTAATCGGCCTGCGCGATGGTAGTGGCGGAGAATGTGTTGGTCTCGACGATATCCGCCCCCGCCATCGCATAGCGGAAGTGGATCTCCTCGATCGCCTGCGGCTGGGTCAGCACCAGCAGATCGTTGTTGCCCTTTTGCGGGTGATCGGTGGCATGGCGGCAGGCGCAGCCCGAGCCGCGGCCCAGAAAATCCGCCTCGCTCAGGCCAAGCTGTTGGATCTGCGTGCCCATCGCCCCGTCAAGGATCAGGATACGGTCACGGGCAAGGGCCTCAAGCGCGGCAAAGGCCGTCGATCTGGGCAGGGTCTGGGTCAGCATGGCAATCTCCCTCGGGTGGAAGGCAGATAGGCCACAAGTCACCTTTCAGCAAATTCATAATCATCAGGATAATTATGAGGCTCACTCATGTCCCTGCCGGGCTGCGACCCTATCGCGCCAGATCCAGAAGCGCGTCAAGGTCGAGATCGGCCTCGATTTCCGCGGCAAAGGCATCAAGGGCGGCCTCGATCCGGGCGCCGTGGTCTTGCGCTGCGGCGGTGATGCCCTGCTGCGCAAGCCAATGGCCACGAAAGCCCGCCGCGCCGAAAAGCCCGTGCAGATAACTGCCCATCACCTTGCCGTCGACGCTGACCGCCCCCTCGGGCCGCCCGTCCGGAACAAGCCACGGCCGGGCCAGATCCGGGCCAAAGCTCCGGCCCATATGCATCTCGTAGCCGCTCACGCCGGCGCCGCTGGCATAGTCGAGAGCGTCGATCCCGGCCAGCCGCTTCGTCGGCCCGATCACCGTTTCAAGATCAAGCAGCCCCAGCCCCTCGGTTTCGCCCGGGGTGCCCTCGATCCCTTCGGGGTCGCGCACGACGCGGCCAAGCATCTGAAACCCCGCGCAAATCCCCACGACGCGCCCGCCCCGGCGCAGATGCGCGCGGAGATCGACATCCCAGCCCTCGGCGCGCAGCGCCGTCAGCGCGGCCCGCGTGGCCTTTGACCCGGGCAGGATCACTACCGCGGCCTCGGCCGGGATCGGCTGCCCCGGACGGACCCAGCGCAGATCGACGCCCGGTTCGGCGGCAAGCGGGTCGAGGTCGTCGAAATTCGCCACCCGCGGCAGCTCGAGCACCGCCACGACAAGCGCCCCCGCCGCGCCGCGCTTGCGCGCAAGACCCAGCGAATCCTCCTCGGGCAGGCGCCTTGCCGCCTCGGACCAGCGCATCAGCCCCAGCACCGGCCAGCCGGTCTCGGCGCGGATATCCGCCGCCGCCGGGGCGAAGATCGCCGGATCACCGCGGAATTTGGTCACGATCACGCCGCCCACCCGGGCGCGCTCAGACGCGGTCCACAGGTGATGATGCCCGATCACCGCCGCCGTCACCCCGCCGCGCGACTCGTCGCCCAAAAGCAGCACCGGCAGATCGGCGGCCTCGGCCAGACCCATGTTGGAAATGTCCTGCGGCCGCAGATAGCGTTCGGCGCCGCTGCCCGCCCCCTCGATCAGCACCAGATCATGCGTCGCCGAAAGATGATCCAGGCTCTCGATCACCCGCCCCCGCAGGCTTGGCTTCAGCGCCTGATAGTCCGCCGCGGAAAACCGCCCCAGCACCTGCCCCTGCACCACCACCTGCGCATCGACATCGCTGTCGGGCTTGAGCAGAACCGGGTTCATGTGGACGGACAGGGGAACCCCCGCCGCCCGCGCCTGCAGCGCCTGCGCCCGGCCGATCTCGCCGCCATCCGCCGTCACCGCCGCGTTGTTCGACATGTTCTGCGCCTTGAAGGGCGCCACCTTCAGCCCGCGCCGGGTGAAGGCCCGCGCCAGCCCCGCGACGAAGAGGCTTTTGCCCACATCCGAGCCGGTGCCCAGCACCATCAGCCGCCGCGCCGTCATTTCGCCAGCGCCAGCAGCGCGTCCAGATCAAGGTCTTCCTCCAGCTGATCGGCCAGCGCCTCCAGCGTCGCCTCGGTCTGCGCGGCATGATCGAGCCCCGAGGCCCGCCCGCCCATCGCGGTGATCCAATGACCGCGAAAGCCATCCGCCCCGAAGAGCCCGTGCAGATAGGTCCCCATCACCCTTCCATCGCCGGACACCGCCCCCTCGGGGCGGCCGTCGAGCCGGAACCACGGCCGGTCAAGCCCCGGCCCGGTGGTGCGGCCCATGTGCATTTCGTAGCCCGCCAGACCCTGACCGCTGCGCGCATCGGTCGCCTGCACCTCGGTCAGCATCTTGTCGCGCGTCATCACGGTTTCGAGGTCCAGAAGCCCCAGACCCTCGGTCTCGCCCGCCGGGCCCTCGATCCCTTCGGGGTCGCGCACGACCCGGCCAAGCATCTGAAACCCCGCGCAAATCCCGACGACGCGGCCGCCGCGGCGCAGATGCGCGCGGATGTCCACATCCCAGCCCTGCGCGCGCAGGGTGGCCAGCGCGGCCCGGGTGGTTTTTGATCCCGGCAACAGCACCACATCGGCCTCGGGCGGGATCGGCTGGCCCTGGCGGACCCAGCGCAGATCGACGCCGGGCTCGGCGCCCAAGGGGTCGAGGTCGTCGAAATTCGCCACGCCATCCAGATGCGGCACGGCGACGATCAGCCCCGCGCCATTGCCCGTCGCGGGACGTTCCAGCGCCAGCGCATCCTCGGCCGGAAGCTGCCCCGCCGCCTCGAACCAGCGCGCAACCCCCAGAAAGGGCCAGCCGGTGATCTCGGTCATGGTCCGGCAGGCGGGCTCGTAAAGCGAGAAATAGCCGCGGAACTTGTTGACCAGAATGCCTTTCACCCGCGCCCGCTCGGCCTCGTCATGCAGCATCCAGCTGCCGACGACGGCGGCCAGCGCGCCGCCGCGGTCGTTGTCGGTGAGCAGCACCACCGGCAGATCGGCCTCCTCGGCCAGACGCATGTTGGTGATGTCGCAATGCTTGATCCAGGTCTCGGTCGCCGCCCCCGCGCCCTCGACCAGCACCAGATCGGCTTCGGCGGCGATGCGGCGGTAGCTGTCCATCACCGCGGGCAGCAGGAAGGGTTTCAGATGGTGGTAATGCCGCGCGGGCCAGTTGCCCAGCGCCCGGCCGCGCAGCACCACCTGCGAGCCGACCAGCGCCTGCGGCTTGAGCAGGACCGGGTTCATGTGGATCGAGGGCGCCACCCCGGCGGCGCGGGCCTGCAGCGCCTGCGCCCGGCCGATCTCGCCGCGCCGGGCCTGACCGTCGGGGCCGGGGGGCAGGTCGCTGTCCACGGTGACGGCAGCATTGTTCGACATGTTCTGCGCCTTGAACGGCGCCACTTTCAGCCCGCGGCGGGCATAGGCGCGGCACAGCCCGGCCACCAGCAGGCTTTTGCCGACATCGGAACTGGTGCCCTGGATCATCAGCGCCCGGCCGCGCCGCGGCGGCGGCGGGGTCAGGAACGGCACATCGAGTTCCGGCAGCGGCGGCACCGGATCGTGGTCGGGAAGCGAGAGGGTCATGGCAGGGTCCGTTCGGTCGGCAAGGCAAGGACGGCGCCGGGGCAGCCCGACACCGGAAGGTCGGGGGGATCAGTGCAGCAGGCCCGGCCCGGCGGTGATCTCGGCGGCGGCGCGGACGGGCGGGTGGAGGGAGCCGGGAAGAGCCTCGCTCTGCTCCGGGTCAAGAAGCGCCGCCACCGGCACCTCGGGGGGGACATCGCCCCAAAGCCGCGCGCCTTCGGGCGTGGCGCACCAGACCACCGGGCAAAGCCTTGTGCCGCAACACAGGCTGGCGGAGCCGCTGATGTCGAAATCCGCCCCCACCGGCGCCAGGGCAAGGGCCTGGCACAGCCGGTTCAGAAAGGCGAGGCCGGGGCGGCAGGGCGCGTCGGCATGGCGGCAGGTGCTGCAGCCCAGCACCCGGAACGGGCGCGCTCCGGGCGGGGATCCTCCGTCAGCCATGGCGGCGCTCCCCGGGCTGCGAGGTGGCCTGCGGGGCGGGGCGATGCCCGGGTGACAGGCCGCCCCAGGTCGTGATCGGGGCCGTGATCGGGGCCGTGATCGGGGTCGTGTCTTTCGGCGCCATACCGTTCCTCTGGCATTGGGCCGGAAAGCGGTAAGGGGACAGGCCCCGGACAAGCCGAAGCACCCTGCCTCCGGGCCCGCCGCCCGGGATGGTTTTCGGCCTGGCAGGTCTCCTGGCTTGCGGCTCGAACGCCCCTTGCGCCTTCCCGATCCTGCGATCAGTGGCCGTGCTCGGGGCTTGCCGCTTACAGTTGCGGGGGCAGCGCCGGACTTGCACCGGCTTCCCTCTTCGTCCGCGGGATCAGCCGCGGAACCAAGGCGGGGGCAACATGCGCGCTTGCCGGGTGACTGTCAACTGCCCGCGACGGAAGCCGATTGACGCGGGCGGCGGGGGCTGGCACAACCAAGGCGGGATTGGTTCCCCGTTCGGCGGGGATGAAAAGGGAATGCGGTGTGCCTTCGGGCAAAGCCGCAGCTGCCCCCGCAACTGTGAGCGGCGAGCGACGGTCGACGATGCCACTGGGGATACCCCGGGAAGGCCGACCCGAGCCCGGACCCGCAAGCCAGGAGACCTGCCACCCCCCGGGCCAAGGCCCGGTTTCACCGGACGCCGGGGTGCGCGTCTGGCCCCCGGGGGCCCGGCTCTCTGCCCGGCTCTCTGGGGCCACATCCCTTCGTCCTTTCGCGTCTTGCGGCCGGTTGTCCGGACCGCGCCCCGGAAGGAAACGACCATGTTCTTGCACGGAAACCTGATGGCCGCCGCCCGCGCGCTGCTGGCGATCCCCCGCCCCGCCACGCCGGGGCTGATGGCGCATCTGCCCGAGACGGGCGGCCTGCTGACCCTTGCCCTCGGCGATCCTTTGGGCGGGGGGGTGGTGCTGGACCTGCCCCCGCCAAGCGCGGCGCTGCACCTGCACGGGGACCGGCGCACCGATCTGACCTCCGGGCTGACGGCGGATCTGCTGCAGGGCGCGGGCAATGCCGCGCGCGCCTGGCGGACCCGGGTTGATCTGTCGGCGCCGGGGCTGCACCGGATCCACGCCGAGGCCCCGGTCGGGCGCGATCCCGAAGGCCGCGGGCTGGTACAGCATGCGGCCGCGTGCTTCGTCTTGCGCGGCGCCGCGCCCGCCGCGCCGGAGCCGCTTGGCCTTGCCGTCGAGATCCTGCCCGACCTGCTCTTGCCCGGGTTCCTGCCGGGGATGGGGTTTTCGGCGCGGGTGCTGGCACAGGGGCGGGCGCTGACGGCGACGACGGTGCTTCTGGAACGGGTGGGGGCGGAACCCGTCGGCGGCCAGGTGAAAGCCCTGCCAGGCCACGGGGCGCCGCTCTGGATCGTGGCCGAAACCGACCGCGAGGGCCGGTTCCGGGTCTCGCTGCCCGCGCCCGGGCTTTGGGCGGTCACCGCGACGGGGCCGATCGGCTGGTCCGGGCTGCGGCCGGTGCGACATGTCACCACGCTCTGGCAGCGCTTCGGCGGGCAGACGAGCGGCGCCGAAAAGGACGTCGAAGCCCTTGCAACGGCTTGGGAAATCGCGGCCGCGCCGGATCCTGCCTGCGCCACCGCCGCGCCGCGGCCGCGCGAAAGCACCGCTTGACGCGCCGGGCGATTTCGTTTTGGCTGCACGCCGTCCAAGTTCCGGCCTGCGGGTCGGATTGAAAGGGAACACGGAACGGCCGCAGGGCCCAGACCGTGGCTGCCCCCGCAACTGTGAGCGGCGAGCGACGTCGAACTGCCACTGGGCCCAGCCCGGGAAGGCCGACCGAGCGAAGACCCGTGAGCCAGGAGACCTGCTTGGACGATCACCCACCCGGGCGCGAGGGGCGCCCCGGGAGCGGTCTTTCCGCAGAGGTGAGCTGTCGCCGTCTGCGGAAAGCCCCTGCTTTTCCGCGATTTCTCTCATGCCGGGCCGTTTGGCCCGAACGGAAAAGGTCTGTCCTATGCCGCCTCTGTCGCGTCTTGCCCTGCTCTCTGCCGCCTTCGCCTCTGCCGCCGCCCCCGCGCTGGCGCAGGAGGAGATCACCGATCTGGACACGATCTCCGTCACCGCCTCGGCGGAGCCGGTCAAGCTCAGCCGCACCGGCGCCAGCGTCGATGTGCTGACCGAGGCCGATCTGATCGGCGCGCCGCTTTCCTTTGGTGCGCTGGTGGCGCGGCTCCCCGGGGTCACGCTGACCTCGAACGGCGGGCTGGGCACCCTGTCCGATCTGCGCCTGCGCGGTCTGCCGGGGTCTTACGTCGGGGCCCGCATCGACGGCATCGACGTTTCCGACCCCTCCTCGGACAAGGTCAAATTCGACTTCGGCGGGCTGACCACGGCGGGCCTGTCGCGCATCGAGGTGCTGCGCGGCTCGCAATCGGCGCTTTACGGCTCGGAGGCGGTGGCGGGGGTGATCGACATCACCAGCTGGCGGCCCGAACGCGAGGGCACCTCCGGCCGCGCCAGCCTTGAGGGCGGCTCGATGGGGACGCTGTCGGCTGCCGGGTCGGTAGGGGTCAAGTCCGACCGGGCCGAACTGGCGCTGAGCCTTGCGCGCACGCTGACCGACGGGTTTTCCGCCTCCTCGCGCGGCACCGAAAAGGACGGCTTCCGCGGCACCTCGGCCCGCCTTCACGGCCGATACGCGCTGACCGACAGCCTGAGCCTTGGCGCGAACCTGATTGCCGAGGACAGCCGGGCCGATCTGGACGGAACCGGCGCCGACAGCGCCGACACCGTGGACAGCCGCCTGCGCGGGGCGCGGGTGTTCGGCACGCTGATCTCCGGGGCGGTGACGCAGGAGCTGGCACTGACCCGGCTGCGCACCGAGCGGGACTATTCCTACCCTGCGGTCTATGAGGGCGACCGGACAGGCTATGCCTATACCGGGCGCTGGACGGGCAGCGGGCCGGTGTCGCTCAGCTGGGGGGCGGACCGGACCGAGGAGAATCTCGATGTGTCCTCCTGGGGCAGCCGGATCGACAAGGGCATCGCCACGAATGCGGTCTTTGCCGAGGCGCTCTGGGCCGCGCGCGACGATCTCGACCTGTCGGTCGCGCTGCGGCACGATCAGCACAGCCTGTTCGGCGGCGAAACCTCCGGGCGGCTCGGTCTGGCGTTCCGGCCCTCGGACGCCTGGGTGATCCGCGCCGTCGCCGCCACCGGGTTCCGCGCGCCTTCGCCCTATGAACTCTGGAGCGACTTCGGCAATACGGAACTGCAACCCGAGCAGAGCCGCAGCTATGAGATCGGCGCCGAGCGGATCTTTGCCTCTGGCACGATCAAGGCGACGCTGTTCGACACCCGGATCACCGACAAGATCGACTGGGACCAGAATGCGACCAGCTGCAAAAGCGTCACGACGACGGGCTGGCCGGGCTGCTATGTGACGGTTTCGGGGACCACCCGCGCGCGGGGGATCGAGCTTGAGGGCAAGGCCGATCTGGCGGCGGGCTGGCAGGTCTTTGGCACCTACACCTATGCCGATGCCGATGTGCACGACAAGGGGCTTACCACCCCCGCCGCCCGCGCGCCGCGCCATGTGCTCGTGGCAGGGCTCAGCCGCGAGTTTGCCTCGGGCTGGCAAACGGCCTTCAGCGCCCGTCACGTGGCCGACCGGCTCGACAAGGTCAACGGCGCGCTGGTGTCGATGCCCGATTACACCGTTGCGGACATGACCCTGAGCGCTGCGATCACCGACACGACCCGGGCAAGCCTGCGCATCGAGAACCTGTTCGACGCCGATTACGAGACCGCCACCGGCTTCAACCAGCCCGAGCGCGCCATCTATCTTGGCATCGGCACGACGTTCTGAGCATGCGCCTTGCCTTGCTTTGCGGCCTGTTCCTGTGCCTTGCCCCGGTGCTGCCCGTTGCAGCGGCGCCCGGGCGCGTCGTCTCGATCAACCTGTGCACCGATCAGCTGGCGATGATGCTGGCCGCGCCGGGGCAGCTTGTGTCGATCACCCGTCTGGCCCGCGATCCCGCCGCCTCGGTGATGGCCGAGGCCGCAATGGCCTGGCCGGTGAACCGCGGTCAGGCCGAGGAGGTCTATCTGCTGCATCCCGATCTGGTGCTGGCCGGGCGCTACACGGCGCAGCCCACCGTGGCGATGCTGCGCCGCCTTGGCATCCCGGTCGCGGTCTTCGAGCCCGCCGACAGCTTTGCCGACATGCAGGCCGACATCGCCCGGATGGGGGCCTTGCTCGGCCGCGAGCCCGAGGCCGCCGCGATGGCCGGGGCTTTCGCCGCAAGGCTGGCGCGGATCCGCGCGGCAAGCCTGCCCGGGCCGCGGCCGCTCGCCGCCACCTGGTCGGCGCGCGGCTACATGTCTGGCCATGAAAGCCTTGCCGGAGAGATCCTGACCACCGCCGGCTTCGACACGCTGGCCGCGCGGATGGGGCGGGCGCAGGGCAGCACCCTGCCGCTCGAGGCGCTGGTGCTGGCCGATCCCGATCTGGTGGTCACCGGGCGGATCGGTCCCGGGTCCTCCCGCGCCGAGGAACCGCTGACCCATCCGGCGCTCGGCGCGCTGACCGGCCACCGCGCCGCCGTGGAAGACCGCGACTGGATCTGCGGCCTGCCCTCGGTTCTCGATGCCACCGACCGGCTCAAGGATATGAAATGACGGAAAGATCGTTGCACATCGGCCTTGGGCTGGCGCTGACGGGGCTGCTTGTCGCCTCGCTGCTGACCGGCGTGGCCGAGGTGGCGCCGCTGACTGCGCTCAAGGCGCTGGTCACCGGGGGCGAGGGGCCGCTGGGCCTGGTGATGCGGGAAATCCGGCTGCCGCGGGCGATCCTGGCCGTGCTGGTGGGGGCAAGCCTTGGGCTGTCGGGCGCGGCGATGCAGGGGCTGTTGCGCAACCCGATGGCGGAGCCCGGGGTGATCGGCATTTCCGCCGCCGCGGCGCTGGGCGCGGTGATCGCGCTGCAGACGGGCCTTGCCGCCAGCTTTGCCCTGGCCCTGCCGCTGGCGGCGCTGCTGGGGGCGCTGATCGGCGTGGCCGCGATCCTGTTTCTGGCCGGGCGCGGCGGCACGCTGGCGCTGATCCTGGCCGGGATCGCACTTTCGGCGCTGGCCTCGGCGCTGACCTCGCTGGTGCTCAACCTCTCGCCCAATCCCTTTGCGGCGCAGGATATCGTGTTCTGGATGATGGGGTCGCTGGCCGATTGCTCCTTCACCCATGTCGCGATCGCCGCGCCCTTCATGGCGCTGGGCGGCCTGCTTCTGGCCCGCACCGGCCGCGGCCTTGACGCGCTGACGCTCGGCGAGGAGGCCGCCGCCTCGATGGGCATCGATCTGACCCGGCTGCGGCTGGCGGTGATCCTGGGCACGGCGGCCTCGGTGGGGGCGGCGACAGCGGTGGCGGGGACGGTCGGTTTCGTCGGCCTTGTCGTGCCGCATCTGTTGCGCCCGCTCGTCGGCGCCAGCCCGGCGCGGCTCTTGCCCGCGGCGGCTTTGGGCGGCGCGGTGCTGGTGCTGATCGCCGATATCGCGGTGCGCAAGGTGCTGCCGGGGCAGGATCTGAAACTGGGCGTCTTGATGGCGCTGGTGGGGGCGCCGGTGTTCCTGAACCTGATCTGGCGGATGCGGGGCCAGCCATGAGCTTGATGCAGCTGGACAATCTGACCGTGCGGCGGGGCGGGCGGGTGACGCTGCATCCGACCAGCCTGCGCGTCGAGGCGGGCGAGTTCATCGGCCTGATCGGCCCGAACGGGGCGGGGAAATCGACGCTTCTGCACGCCGCGCTGGGGCTGATCGCGGCGCGGGGCCAATCCTCGCTGGCGCAGCTTTCGCCGCGGGCCCGGGCGCGGGCCGCCGCCTGGCTGCCGCAGCAGCGCGAGATCGCCTGGGGGCTGCGCGTCGCGGCGCTGGTGGCGCTGGCGCAGGACGGGCGCGAAGACGCGCCGCAGGTGGCCGCCGCCCTGGCCCGGATGGATGTGGCGGCGCTGGCGCAGCGCCCGGCCACGGCGCTTTCGGGCGGCGAGCAGGCGCGGGTGCTGATTGCCCGGGCCTTGGCGCAGGACACCCCGCTTCTTTTGGCCGACGAGCCGATCGCGGGCCTGGACCCGGCGCATCAGATCGCCTGCATGGCGCTTTTCGCCCGCCTTGCCGCCGAGGGCCGCACGGTGATCGCCTCGGCGCATGATCTGGGGCTGGCGGCGCGGCATTGCACCCGGCTTTGGGTGCTGCATCAGGGCCGGATCGTCGCCGACGGCCCGCCCCGCACCGTGCTGACCCCCGCGCTCTTGCGCGAGGTCTTCGCCATCCGCTGCCATCTGGCCGAGGCCGAGGGCGGGCTGATCCTGCAGCCGCTGGCCGGGGTCGCGCCATGACGCCGCTGCAGGTCGGGCTGCAGCCGCCCTGGCTGGTCGTCGATCTGGGGGCACCGCTGCAGGTCCTGTCCTTCGCGCCGCACCGGCCGGGTCTGGTCACCGCGCGGCAGATCGTCTGGCGCGAGGTGCGCAACGCCGATCTGCCGCCGGGGCTTGATGTCGGGCCGTGGTTTGCCGACGTGCTGGCCGAGCGCGGGCTGCAGGATGCGGTGGCGATGCTGACCTCGCGCGATATCCGCCGGGTCACCCGCGCCAGCTGCACCGTGGCGGACTGGACGGTGGAGGCGCTGGCGACGGTGGGGCTGGGCAATGCGGAAGCGGTCGGGCACCGCCTGCCGCCGCGCGACCCCGAGGCCGCGGGCTATGGCACGATCAACCTTGCGCTGCGGATCGCCTCCACCCTGCCCGGTCATGGTCTGACGGTGGCCGCGCAGATCGAGGCGCTGAGCCTGGTAGCGCAGGCCCGCACGGCGGCGGTGATGGCGGTGGGGCTTGATCTGCCGACCGGACGCGCCACCGGCACCGGCACCGATTGCATCGCCATCGCCGCAAGCCCCGGCCGCGAAGCCCATGCCGGGCTGCACACCGCGCTTGGCGAGGCGATCGGCCATGCCGTCCTGCAGGCCGTGGGCCGCGGCGCCCGCGACTGGATGGAAGAGAACCGGCGGCCCTGCGCCGGATAGCCTCCGCCCCGGCCCGGACCGATCCGGCCTTCGGATCATATATTATAGTCAGGCAGTCGCGGAACTTTCGCCGGGGCTTCCGGCCGAAAAACGCCCAAGTCCTTGAAAACAGGGCAAAGACAGTCGCGGACAAGCGACAGGATCATAGATAGTTTTCGAAATTGAGGCCGCGTCCGATTTGCGATCCCCTGACCACGACAGCCGAGAGGATCGCCATGCACAGCACAGCCCAAGACCTTTACACCCTGCCGCTGATGGATCTTCTGTTCCGGGCGCAAAGCGTGCACCGGCAGAATTTCGACCCCAACCGCATCCAATGCGCGAAGCTTCTGTCGATCAAGACCGGCGGCTGCGGCGAGGATTGCGCCTATTGCGCGCAATCGCGGCGCAACGGCGCGAAGCTGCCCGCCGCGAAGCTGCTGGAGGTGCAAAAGGTTCTGACCGAGGCGCAAAAGGCCAAGGAGGCGGGGGCCACCCGCTACTGCATGGGCGCGGCCTGGCGCTCGCCCAAGGACCGCGACATGCCCGCGGTGCTGGCGATGGTCGAGGGGGTGAAGGCGCTCGGTCTGGAAACCTGCATGACGCTGGGCATGCTCGATGACGCGCAGGTGATGCAACTGAAGGCCGCGGGGCTCGATTACTACAACCACAATATCGACACCTCGGAGCGGTTCTACCCTTCGGTCATCTCCACCCACAGTTTTGCCGACCGGCTCGACACGCTCGATCGCGTCCGCGCGGCGGGGATCAATGTCTGCTCGGGCGGGATCGTCGGCATGGGCGAGACCGCCGAGGACCGGATCAGCATGATCCAGACGCTCGCCGATCTGCCCGAGCCGCCGCAATCGGTTCCGATCAACATGCTGATGCCGATGGCCGACACGCCGCTGGCCGATGTCGCGCCGCTCGACCCGATCGAGATGGTCCGCACCATCGCCACCGCCCGGATCCTGATGCCGAAATCCTATGTGCGGCTCTCGGCCGGGCGCAGCGCGATGTCGGACGAGCTGCAGGCGATGTGCTTCTTTGCGGGGGCGAATTCGATCTTCGTCGGCGACACGCTTCTGACCGCCGAAAACCCCGATGACAGCGCCGATGCCCGGCTTTTCGCCAAGCTTGGCCTGCAGCCCGAGGCGCCGCGGCCCTGTGGGGATGCGGCATGAGCCCTTATCCCCGCCATGCCGAGCGGCTTGCCCGGATGGCCGAACGCGGGCGGGCGCGGGCGCTGACCCCGGCGCGGGGGCTTGATTTCGCCTCGAACGATTACCTTGGCCTGCGGGCTTCGGCGGATCTGGCGCAGGCGGTGGCCGAGGCTTTGGCGCGCGGGGTCGCCGTGGGGGCGGGCGGATCGCGGCTTCTGCGCGGCAATGACCCGGAATTTGAGGCGCTGGAACAGGAAGCCGCCGCGTTCTTCGGCGCCGAGGCCTGTCTTTACATGGGCGGCGGGTTTCAGGCCAATCAGGCGGTCTTTGCGACGCTGCCGATGGCGGGGGATCTGGTGCTGCATGATGCGCTGATCCATGCCAGCGCGCATGAGGGGTTGCGGCTTGGCGCGGCCGAGGCGCGCAGCTTTCGCCACAATGACCCGCAGGATGCGGCCGATCAGATCCGGCTCTGGCGGGCGACGGGCGGGCGCGGCCGGGTCTGGATCGCGCTCGAGACGCTGTATTCGATGGAGGGCGACTTCGCCCCCGTTGACGATTTCGCCACCCTTGCGCGGCGCGAAGACGCCGTGCTGATCCTCGACGAGGCGCATGCGACCGGGCTTTACGGCCGCGACGGCCGCGGTCTGGCGCCCGATCCGGGCGATCTGGCGTTGATCGTCGTGCATACCTGCGGCAAGGCGCTGGGGGCAAGCGGCGCGCTGATCTGCGCCGATCGGGTGGTGATCGAGACGCTGGTGAACCGTGCCCGGCCCTTCCTCTATGCCACCGCGCCCTCGCCGCTTCTGGCGGCGGCGGTGCGGGCGGCGCTGCGGCTCTTGCCCGCGCGGCCCGGGCTGCGCGCCCATGCGGCGGCCCTGCGGGCACGGGCGCGGCACCGCGCGGCGCAGATCGGCTGGGAGGCCGGGCAAAGCCAGATCCTGCCGCTGATCCTGGGCACGGATTTCGCCGCGCTGCAGGCCGCGCAGGAATTGCAACGGGCGGGGTTCGATCTGCGCGCCATCCGCCCGCCGACCGTGCCCAAGGGCACGGCGCGGCTGCGGCTTTCGCTCACCGGCGGGCTGCAGGTCCCGGATATCGACGCGCTCTTCGACGCGCTTGCCAGCCTGCGGATCGGGGGGCTGCGATGACCTCTGCGCTGGTGATCACCGGCACCGATACCGGCGTCGGCAAGACCGTCTTCAGCGCCGGGCTGACGTTGGCCCTGCAGGCGACCTACTGGAAACCGGTTCAGGCCGGGCTGGAGGAGGAGACCGACCGCGAGACGGTGGCGCGGCTGACCGGCTGCCCGACCCTGCCCGAGGCTTACCGGCTGCGCAGCCCGGCCTCGCCCCATCTTGCAGCGGCGCGGGACGGGGTCGAGATCGCGCCGATGGCCCTGCCCGATCTGCCCGGCCCGCTGGTCGTCGAGGGGGCGGGCGGCGCGCTGGTGCCGCTGGCGGGGCGCAGGCTTTACGCCGATCAGATGGCGGACTGGCAGGCGCCGGTGATCGTGGTGGCGCGCACGGGGCTTGGCACGATCAACCACAGCCTTCTGACGATCGAGGCGCTGCGTGCCCGCCGCGTGCCGCTGCTGGGCCTGGCTTTCATCGGTGCGGAGGTCCGCGACAGTCAGGACACGATCTGCCGTCTGGCCGGTCTGCCATCGCTCGGCCGTCTGCCGCAGCTGCCCGATCTGAGCCGCGCGACGCTGGCCCAGGCCTTCCGCACCATCGACCTGCCAACGATCCGGGGGGCGCTGTGACCGACGATCTGGCCTTTGATGCCGCCCATGTCTGGCATCCCTATACCGCGCGGGTCTCTGCCGCGCCGCAGCACAAGATCGTGGCCGCCAAGGGGATCTGGCTGACGCTGGAAGACGGGCGGCAGATGATCGACGCGATGTCGTCGTGGTGGTGCGCGGCTTTCGGCCATGCGCCCGAACCGCTGGTGCGGGCCGTGCAGGAACAGGCCGCGACCCTGCCGCATGTGATGTTCGGCGGGCTGACGCATCGCCCCGCCATCGATCTGACCCGCCGTCTGGTCAAGGCCCTGCCTGAGGGGCTGGATCAGGTGTTTTACGCCGACAGCGGCTCGGTCGCGGTCGAGGTGGCGGTGAAGATGGCTGTTCAGGCGCAGCTGGCGCAGGGGCGACGCGGACGCACCCGCCTTGCCACGGCGCGCGGCGGCTATCACGGCGACACCTGGACGGCGATGAGCCTGTGCGACCCGGAGACCGGGATGCATGCCCATTTCGGCCGCGCCATCGCGCCGCAACATTTCGTCGCCCGCCCGCCGGTGGCCCATGGCGCCGACTGGCCGGACGAGGGCCGGCTGAACGGGCTGGCCGAGGTCGAGGATCTCTTTGACCGGCACGGCGATCAGATCGCCGCCTTCATCATCGAGCCGGTGGTGCAGGGCGCCAGCGGGATGCATTTCTACCACCCCGCCTATCTGCAGGGGCTGCGCGCGCTGTGCGACCGCCATGACATCGCGCTGATCTTCGACGAGATCGCCACCGGCTTCAGCCGCACCGGCAGCGATTTCGCGCTGCACAAGGCCGGGGTCGTGCCCGATATCCTATGCCTCGGCAAGGCGCTGACCGGCGGCATGATGAGCCTTGCCGCCACGGTCGCCCGCCGCGATCTGGCCGGGCGCGTGGGCACCTTGATGCACGGGCCGACCTTCATGGCCAATCCGCTTGCCTGCGCCGTGGCGGCAGCGGCGATGGATCTGTGGCAAGGCCACGACTGGTCGGCCGAGGCCCGCCGGATCGAGGCGCAGCTGACGCAGGAGCTGGCGCCTGCGCGCGGATTTGCGGGCGTGGCCGATGTGCGCTGTCTGGGCGGCATCGGCGTGATCGAGATGAAAGCCCCCCTGCCGCTGGACCCGATCCACCGCTTTTGCGCGCAAACCGGTGTCTGGCTGCGCCCCTTTGGCCGACTTCTTTACGCGATGCCGCCGCTGACGATCGCGCCGGACGAGCTGAGCCGCGTCAGCGCCGCGATGCGGACGATCGCCGGGGGGCTGTGATGCGGGCAGACTGGCTGCGACGGCGGGGGGGCGCGGATCTGATCCTGGTCTTTGCGGGCTGGGCGGTGGGGCTTGATCCGCTCCGGCATCTGACCGGCGCGGCGGATGTGCTGGTGCTGTCGGATTATCGCGACGAGACTCTGCCCGAGGCGCTCTGGGCGTCCCGCAGCCGCCTGAATGTCGTGGCCTATTCGATGGGCGTGGCCGTCGCCGCCCGGCATCTGCCGCGGCTGCGGCACAAGCGCGCCGTGGCGATCTGCGGCGCCCCCGATCCGCGCGCGGTGATCGGCCCCGCGATCTATGACGCCACCCTTGCCGGGCTGAGCCCGCGAAGCCTTGACCAATTTTCCCGCCGCGCCGGGGCCACCGTGCTGCCCGGGGCCGAGATCGCGGCACTGGCCGCGGAACTGCACGCGCTGGCCTCCCGCCCGGCCGCCCCCGCCCCGGCTTTCGACCGCATCCTTGCCGCGACCGGAGATCGCATCTTTCCCCGCGCCACGATGGCAACCGCCTGGCCCGGCGCAGAGATCGACTGGATCGCAGGCGGCCACAGCCCCTTTGCGCGCTGGCGGGACTGGCAGGAGATCACCGGATGATCCCGCGCATCGCCGCGGGGTTTGCCCGCCATCTGGCAAGCTACGACACCGCCGCCACGGCGCAGGCGCAGATCGCCGACCGGCTGGCGGCCCGGATCGCGCCGCTGATCACCCCCGCGGCGCGGATGCTGGAACTGGGCCATGGCACCGGGTTTCTGACGCGCCAGCTGGCGCGGCTTGACCCCGGAGAGGTCTGGCTCAATGACCTTGTCGCGCCGCTGCCCGCGCTGCGCTGGCCCGATGCAACCCGGGTACGGGCGCTGCCCGGCGATGCCGCGGCGCTGCGCTTTCCCGCGGGGCTGGATCTAATCGCCTCGGCCTCGATGCTGCAATGGCTCGCCGATCCGGCGGCGCTTCTGCACCGGGCCGCGCAGGCGCTGCGCCCGGGGGGCATTCTGGCGGTCAGCAGTTTCGGGCCGGGGAATTTTCCCGAACTGGCGGGGCTGGGCCTGCCGCCCGGGGCGCCCGGCTATCGCGATGCGGCGGGGCTTTGCGCCGCTCTGCCCGAGGGAATGCAGGTGCTTGCCGCCTGGGACGAGAGCATTCCCCTGGTCTTCCCCGATGCCCGCACGCTGATGGCACATCTGCGCGCGACCGGGGTGAACGGGCTGCGGGCGGGCCATCTGTCGGCGCCGGGCCTGCGCGACCTGATGCGGCAGATGAACCGCGCCGGGCCGACAACTTTGACCTATCGCCCGTCTTACTGTATGGCGCGCAAGTGCTGAGCGGCCCTCTCGCCGTTGAAAAGCCCTTCGGATACCGCCTTTCATGCCCGTCTCGCCCACTCCGCAGCTGATCGCCGACGAAATCGCCCGCCGCATCATCCGCGGCGAGCTGATCGCGGGCGAACGACTGCGGCAGGATTATGTGGCGGCGGAATTCGGCGTCAGCCATGTCCCGGTGCGCGAGGCGCTGTTGAAGCTGGCCGCGCGCGGGCTGGTGGTGTCGCAGCACAACAAGGGCGTGCAGGTCGCCCCGCTGGATCCGCTGGCGCAGCGCGAGCTGAAACTGATGCGTCTGGCGCTGGAGCCGCTGACGCTGCTGCAGTCCGTGCCGCATCTGAACGCCGCGCAGGTGCGCGAGGCCGACCGGCTGCGCGAGGCCTGCGATCAGGCCGCCGACATCTACAGCTGGGAGGAGATGAACCGCGCCTTCCACATGCAGATCTACGCGGCCTGCGAGATGCCGCGGCTTTTGGAAACGGTCGAGAACATGCAAAATCTTGCGGCCCGTTACATCCTTGTCCACTACCGGGCGCGCTGGCGGCCGCGGATCGACACCGATCACCACGGCATCATCGCCGCGATCCGCCGCCGGGACGCGAAGGGCGCGGCCGCGATCCTCGAACGCCACCTGCAACGCCTGAGCTAGGAAGTGTTGACAAAAGGGAGGCTTTGTTGGGCTTGTTGCACAACGTCGGCGTGAGGCGCAATGTCTCCTTTCCCGTCAGGCTTCGCGTCACGCGAACGACCCCGGCGGTGCCGAGGTCATCGAAGCGGTTGATGACTGAGCGGCAAGTGCCATTGGGTCAAACGCCGCCGCGAAGAACTCGGATCCGGATTTCGGCGGTCTGGCGGTCCGGGTCTCTTGCGGCGATGCAGTCGCTGAAGGCCTTGAGGTCAAGCCGGTGAGCGCCACCGGTTCCAACGAACCGGCGAGGGCATCCTGCCGCGGTCGAGGAGGCGCGTGCGCGGCTGGAACGGCTACTCTCGCGAGACTGCGCCGCGATGCTTTCGGCGCGAAGTCCGAGAAGGGCGATCCCGACCAGCATCACCTGCCATTCGAGGATGTCGAAGCCGCGGCCGGGATGCTGGCGGCGGCCAGCGACGCGGCCGAGAAGGTGATTGGCCCGAAGAAAGCGCCGATGTCGCCGCCGCAGCGCAGTCGGCAGCGAGCGCGTCATCGGTTCGAGCGCCGCTGGCGACGGGCAATCTTCCCGCGCATCTGCCCCGGATCGAGCAGATCCTCGAACCGGAGAGCATCCTGTGCCCCTGCGGCTGCGGCGCGATGCAACGGGTTGGCGAAAGCCGGACGGAGCGGCTCGATGTGATCCCGGCACAATTCCGCGTGCTGGTGACGGTGCGCCCGAAATACGTCTGCCGGACCTGCGCGGGGGCGCAGCACGCCCAGGCTCCCGCGCCGGAATGGCTGGTGCCGCGCGGCCTGCCCGTAGATTTTCCCGATGCCATGCGGCCCCATGCGCTTTCGCACGTTCAGCAACAGCTTAGACTCAAACTTCAAGTGCAACACCCACGGCCCGCAGGGCATAGGATGTTGCGATGGACAAACGATACAAGCACCTCGACGGCGAGGAACGTGGCGTGATTTTGGCGGAGCATCGTCGCGGGGCGAGCCTTCGGGAGATCGGTGAGCTTATGGGGCGTGCGCCGAGCACGATCGGCCGGGAACTGCGGCGTGGTCGCCCGGATGGGTTGCCCGCCCAGCCCTACTGCGCGCACCGCGGCGGGCTGGCGTATCGGGCGCGCCGCAAGCACTGCGGACGGCGGCGAAAGCTTGCTCTTGGCGGCTGGCTGCATGACTTTGTGCAAGGCAAGCTGATCTACCGGCGCTGGTCACCCGAGCAGATTGCGCGCAAACTACGGACCATGCATCCCGAGGATCCGACCCGCCAGATCAGCCATGAGACCATCTATGCCGCGATCTACGCGCAACCGAGGGGTGGGCTGAAGGCGGAGATGCTCGCGGCATTGCGGCAGGCGAAACCCGCCCGCGGGTTGCGGCGCACCACCCTGTCTGGCGGCTCTATCGCCCCGAAATCGTTGCGGATCATCCACCGCCCCGAAGAAATCGAGGGCCGTCTTGTTCCCGGCCACTGGGAGGGCGATCTGATCAAGGGGGCGTTCAACCGCTCGGCAGTCGGTACGGTGGTCGAGCGCAAGACCCGCTATCTCATTCTCAGCAAGATGCGCGGCTGCACCGCTGACGCGGCGTTGGAAGGCTTCACCCGGCGAATGAAACGGCTGGCGAGCGATGACTATTGGGGTCTGATCGCGGCGGGGTTGGTCATCGCGAGTTTCACCTCGCCCAAAGGCGACAACCAAACCTCGGCGACACTGCTGACGCAGATCGGTGGCGTCACTGTGGCCAAAAAGGTCCGCGTAGGTGCTGCGGACAGCGGCGGCACCGGATACCGCATGCTGCGCGTCGAGAACTGAGGGGCAGGTCTGGGCTGTACCCGCAAGGCTATGCGGTGGGCGCATAGCTTGATCGCATTGCCCTTTTCCGGTGCCAGGCGCGGCCAAAGCGGCGCCTCTGCATGGATTTACCGTGTAAGTAACTGATATTAAATAACTTTGCACCAGGCGCAACAAGATGCGTCAAAAGTGCAAAGTTCCCGCCGCGCCAAAGTCGCTACCGCAACGCAAAATCCCAATAAAATAAGGCTTGAATGGGGTTTGCACTGGAGCGTACCGAAGTGACGTGGATAGGAGATCAAGCGTCATGTGGCGATGGGACCGTCATCACCGCGTGGCACAAAGTGCAAAGTTCGAGCTCACTTTGAAAGCCCATAGCATCCATAACGCTATGATCTATAGACACAAATCGTCTGTTACCGGCTATTCCCAGCTGTTCCCGGTTTTTGTCCGATGTACCGGGTGTTTTTGTCGGGTTACACCTCGTTGCTGGATTTCACTGATCATGCATTCACCCCGCTAGCGGCTCAATTAAAATTTGAATTGTACTCACAATCCCTCGCGTGGCAAGGCTCGTTTTTACAAGCACAAACGTTGCGAGCGGGCGTGCTGACCGCATTTCACCCCTTGGTGAGCGCTCTTGCGGCGGATCTCAATGGGAGTTCTTTAGCCATCCGAATACCGCTTTGCGGCCATGCCGGGCGCGGCCAATTGCTTTCGCTCCTCTTGCTGCAACGATCTCGCCGAAGCGTTGCGAAGGGCCGTATTGGCGGCACAGTGCCGACCCGCAATTCGAGCCGTAAGTTCATTGGTGGTTGCGCTGTGCCGTTCGGCGTGCACCCATCGGCTTACGCCTAGGGGCGCGGGTTGGGCTTGGGCCTTTCCGATCCGGCTTAGTGCGCGCTCCCTGTCCCCTGCCCCCTCGCCCTCTCCCCTCATTGCGCCGCAGCGTAGCACCGGCGTAGCACCGGGCGACTTACCAAAGCAAAAAGCCCCGCTGGATGGCGGGGCGCATGTAGTTGATCTAGCTAGTAGATTTTGGTTGCGGGGGCAGGATCACAACACTGTTTTACACTCTCAAGGGCGCTCAACTTGCCGCAGTTGCAGAACGCAGCTTGATATCTGAGCGCCCCTTGCCGAAAGTGGGGTCAAATGCGTCAAGATTCTGAGGATTCCTCAAACGCAACTGCGTCTCGTTGGTTTGCAGCGTAAGGTACATGCTTGTCAGAAAACATCACCACTGGGGAAAAGGCTTCCGACCTTAATACGGGCGGCGTCACCGCGCTTGATGATATCCAGATTTCGCAGCTTCGGACGACTTTCTTCTGGCCGTTGACGCTCGAGATCAGCGACCGAGAAACGGATGCGGCTTTCGACAACGCGGCCTTCTTGCAAGCACAGGAAAAGTGGCTTTGCCCCGAGGGGTCGCCTTGGAAGAGGGTTGACGACGGTTTGTTGCATTTGCCCCTGCCCGACCCCGCGGGGCCTGCATCTTGTGCCTCGGATGGCGGTCTCGCAGCCGCAACCGAGCAGAACAACGCGATGGCCCTGGCCTATGGCGAATTCGCCTATTTCCACGACTTCGTTCAGCGCGCGCTTTTCGGCAAGACCGGTGGTCCTGGGGCCGGCCCGTTGCGCCTGTTCCAGCGTAGCGACATCCGTGCCGCCGATGTGAAGTTCTTCGACTGGACGGCCCCGCGCCGTTTCGCCGTCGAGCGACTGAACCTTTATCTGCTCTCGGGCGGCATCGCGGTCGTCGCGCTGCAATGCCGTGCCGAAGCGGCCGCAGATCTTAACCTGAAGGATGTCCTGCGCTTCAACGAAAGCATGCGTCGGTCGCACATTCCCTATTTCGCGAACCATAACACAACCATCGGGCCGCGCGGCCTGCCCGACAGCGTCGCTTGGCACCTGCAAGACGGCACATCCTGCGCCTTCCTGCCCAGCGACGAAGGGGTGGAATTTCGCTCTGTGCCCGCAGAGGCTGCCCCGCCTTCGGAACGCAAGCACGTCCGGACCCGCACCCCCTATTCCACACTGCTCGAAACCCCGCCGGAGGATCGCCGTATTCTGCCCGCCCGGCACTGGCGCTGGCTGTTGAACGGAGACGAAGAAAACACCGAACGCATGCCGCTTTGCGCCGCGCGCGGCGGCTTTCGCTGGCGGCATCTTTCCGATGACCGGCTACCGCTGATGACCACGGTCATCTTGCGGAGCCGCGCCGATTATTACGCGCTCTCCGACGGCCATTGGATGCGGCTGGCCTTCGTCGAGCAACCCGGCAAAAGCCCCTTCCCTTATGCCGAGGCCTTCTTGCGCAATGGCTTCGAGGGGCATTGCTACGACCGCTTTCACCACGCGAAGGAACTGGAGGAGAATGGAAAACCTGTTCCCTGCACGCGGTATCTGATGTGCGATTACGCGATGACCGCAGTGACATATGCCGAGGGCAACGACTATGCCGAAACCCTCGAAGTCCATATGCAGCGACACTATTATCAGATGTTCCTTCTGCAGGTGATCGACAAGGCGATGATGCTGGGCCTGTCCTCGCGCATCACCCGTGCCGTCGCGCGCTTTGACAGAACCCGGTCAGAACCCGCACTTTCCACCGGTCTGCAGGATATCGAACGCGACTTCCTGCATTACGTCCATCGTTTCCGCTTCACCGGCGTCTCGGGGCAATTGCAGGCAGGCGAGCTTTATGCCCGACTGCGCGGGGTGATGCGGCTCGACGCGATGTTTGCCGACATCAAATCCGAGCTGGAAACCGCCGTCGCCTTCCTGTCCTCCCGCGAGGCGGAGCGTCAGGGCCGCGAGGCCCGCCATGCCACCGAAGCGGCAGAGCGGTTGAACATCATCGCCAGCCTCGGCGTGGTCATCGCGCTGGTGATGGGCTTTTTCTCGATGAACATCCTGAGCACCGAAAGCCTGATCGAGGGGCTGTTCAAAATGCCCTCCCCCTCTGACAAGCCCATCATGCATGTCACGACTTTCGGCTTCGGCCTGTTGGCTGCGGCGGGCCTTGCCTGGATCCTCTCGCATGCCATCGCCGTGCGCACCGGCACCGATCACCGCCGCATACGGCCCGCCGAGGCCTTTGTGCGCAGGGGGCTCGCCGTGCTGTTCTTTCTGGGCGCGGCGCTGGCCTCGGTCGCGGTCTGGCCGCGATGATCCCGCCGCGCTACGTGTTTTTTCTGGGTGGCCATGATCTGGAAATGGTCACCATTGCGGAACTGCTGCACGAACGGCAGAGCGCGGGCGATCCGCGCGTGGCCGAGATTTGCGACAAGGGCCTGCCCTGGGGCGCACGGGCCTCGGATTACCGCAGCGAAATCGCGGCGGCGGCGGCGCGCGGGTTGAGCCCGGTGCTGGTGGAACTGACGTGCGACATGCCCCTGCCCCCCGGCTGTTTCGAGATCGACCACCACGGGCCCCGCAGCGCCGAACCGGCGGCGCTGCGACAGGTCTTTACGCTGCTCGATCTGCCCGAAAGCCTTTGGACGCGGGATTTCGAACTGGTTGCCGCCAATGATATCGGCCACATTCCGGCGCTGGAGCGGTTCGGCGCCACGACCGCCGAGATCGCCGAAATCCGCCGCCGCGATCGGCAGGCGCAGGGCATCACCGCTGAGGAAGAGGCGCAGGGCCTTGCGGCGCTGGCGCAGGCCGAGACCGCGCTGGCGGGCAGTCTGATCGTGATCACCCTGCCGCATGGGCGCACCGCAACGGTGGCAGATCCGCTGGTGGCGGCGGGGGATCGGCGCGATCTTCTGATCCTGTGCCCGGATACGGTGCAATTCTTTGGCGCGGGCGCGCGGATCGCGCGGCTCGATGCGGCCTTTCCCGGCGGCTGGCGCGGTGGCGAATTGCCCCGGCGCGGATTTTGGGGCCTTGCCGCCAGCCCCCCCTTGCCCGCGCTTCTCGCCGCTCTCGGCTGAGCCGGGCCTTTCCCTCAGATCACCGTACGCACTCCGCATCATCGGCAGGGCCGCCGGACGCGGTGCCAGACCAACACAGGCCTGGAGAGCAACCCGTGGGTGCCAACCGGCAGGGCCGCCGGACGTGGTGCCAGACAAAACTGATGTCGGGGGGTCACTGATATTGTGCCAACCGGCAGGGCCGCCGGACATGGTGCCAGACGAACGGGGGCGTTCTGATGGCGACGGTCACGTGCCAACCGGCAGGGCCGCCGGACATGGTGCCAGACTGAGCCTCTGGAAGCCCTCTGTCAACAAGGGATTTTTTGGCCACTTTCCACTAGGTTAGGCATTTCGCTGTGAGGCGGATTACATAATTCCCACGGACATTGCCTAACCCACTGTGATAGATAAACTTTCGCCACTCCACTGGGTCCCGGCGATCAAATCAGCCAGAACCGTGCCCCGTCTGCCAGCATCGGCCCGCCCTGAATGTGGCAGCGGCGCAGGGCGGCATCGGGGACGGTATAGATGCGCAGCGAATCCTCGGGGGCAATCACCGCCTCCAGCTTGACGCGCAGGCGGGTCAGTTGCGCCTGGCTCAGCCGCGCCTCGAACACGCTTTCCTGCACCCGCGCCGCACGTGGCTCGAGCAACGCCACCACCTTGCGGCGGCGCCGGTCGCTGGCGATGTCGTAAACAATCAGACGCAATTGCGGACGGTCGGCCATGGTCAGTGCTTCATCCTGTAGGGGGTCCAGGGGGTGCCATCCTGCGCCATTCGGGCAAAGCGGCGGGCCTCGGCCCCGATCAGGCTGCGCCAGGTGGTGCGGTGGCCCGCGACCGGGTCGATGATCGCCCGCGCCACCCAGGCCTCGTAGCCCTGCACCAGCTTGCGCCCGGCGGCGGGCAAAAGCCGCACCCCATGCGCGCGGGCGGATTTGGGCGGCTCGAGGTGGAAATCCTCGGCTTTCAGGATGCGGTTGTTCAGCAGGTAAACCGTCAGCGCCTCGGCCAGCGGCGCCCGGAACGGCTCGATCAGGTCATAGACACAGGCATCGTGACCGTCGCTGGCCACATGCAGCACGCCAAAGCCCGGATGCAGCCGCGCCCGCAACACGGCGGCGCGCATGTCGCGCGTCAGCAGGGCGGCGGTGTAGTCAAGCACGGCATTGACCGCCGTCGCCCGCCCCGGATCGCGGCGCGAGGGCAGCGCGAAGCCGTGTTCAAGACAGGCCGACAGCGCGGGCCAATAGCTGCGCGCCGCCTCGGCCTCGATCGCGCGGACATCGGCCAGCGGGCGCGGCACCTCGAGCTTGCGCCACTGGGACTTGAGCCGCTCACAGGCTTGATCGACCTCCGCATCGGCACGGCGCCGGTTAAGCCGTTTGAGCAGCGCCTGCGCATTGCGGATGCGGCCCGCCACCAGAAGCGATGCGAGGTCCGCTGCCCGGACCGGATCCAGCGCCAGCCGCGCCTGCGCCATGTGCAGCGCCGCATCCCCCGAAAGCGTGGGCATCAGCACCGATTGCGGCAGCCCGGCCTCGTTCAACAGCGCCACCGGTATGCCATGCGCGGCGGCAAGGCGCAGCGCCGCATCCTCGGCCTCGACCTCGGCCCCCAGATCGATGCGCGAGATCATCGTAGCGGGCAGCCGCAGCCGCGCCCGGCCATGGCCGATCACCGTAAACCCCTCGCGCTCGGCCACCAGCCGATAGCCCGGCTCGAAAAGATAAAGCGGCACCTGACCGGGGGACAGATCGTCCGCCTCGATCTCCTCGGGCAGGATCGGCGCGGGATCTTCGGGCGGCGCCTCGGGCTCTTCGCCCCGCAGCACCGCCTGCGCCGCGGCCTCTTCTTCCGGGGGCACACCCCCATAGGTCAGGGCACGCGTGGGTTCGGCGGGCTCCTCGTCGTCGCCCTCGGGCAGAACCATGCCGCGCACGAACAGATGGCCCAGAAAGCGCAAGGCCTGATCATAAGGCACGATCCGGGTTTTCGCGAGATTGAGCCGCAGCCCCGCCTCGGCCAACTGGTCACGCGCCTTGGCCAGCGCCGCCTCGGCCCCCGGACGGCAACGGGTCAGCAGCACGAAATCATCGGCAAAGCGCACGATCCGCACCGACCCGCGCGGCCCGAAACTGTCATCAAGCGCATCAAGATGCAAATTGGCCAGCACCGGCGAGATTGGCGAGCCCTGCGCCAGCCCCACCCCCTCGGCGGAAAAGCTGTCCAGCCAAAGGTCGATCAGCTCGATCAGTTGCGGCTCGATCCCGGCGGCGTGCAGCCGCGCGGCAAGCGGGGCATGAGGAACACTGTCGAAAAACGCCTTGATGTCGGCATCGACGACCCAGGTGAACCCCTGCCGGCGCAGCGCATCGACCCGCGCCACCGCCTGCGCCACCGAACGGCCGGGGCGATAGCCGAAACTGGCATCGGAAAACTGCGGCTCCAGCGCGGCCGAGAGCACCGCCGCAGTGGCCCGTTGCGCGATGCGATCGACCACGCAGGGGATCGAGAGCACCCGCATCCCCTCGCCCTTGCGCTTGGGCACCGAAATCTGCCGCAGCGGGCCGGGGCGATACAGGTCAGCCTGCAATTCATGCGCAAGCCGGGCAAGGCGAAATTCGGCCTGCCGGGCGAAATGCGCGATGGTTTCGCCATCGCCCCCCGGCCCACCGCCCTTGCGCAGGGTCTTGATCCAGGCCTCGGTCAGCGCGGGCACCGAGGTGGCAGCGTCGAACATTCTCATGCAAGGAACCCAGTGGAGTGATTATTCTTCATGTTCGCCAATGACTTGAGTGGGGATTGGATGAATCCGGCCCAATTCTTGATGATGAAAACATGAACCCATTGGAAAAGCGATAAAAAAAATCATTCTTGACGAAGCCCTTCCAGAGGCTCAGTCTGGCACCGCGTCCGGCGGCCCTGCCGGTTGGCACTTTTACTGCCTCATAAGTTTTTGAAGATGTCTGGCACCGCGTCCGGCGGCCCTGCCGGTTGGCACTCGATCGAGTCGTGGAAGTGTTCGCTTTTGTCTGGCACCGCGTCCGGCGGCCCTGCCGGTTTTGGCATATGTGCAACACGGAAAAGGACGCCCGAAGGCGTCCTTTGTCATATGCACCAAATCTCCGAGATTGCGGCGGCTCAAGCCTTCCGAATTCTCCAGACGGCGGGGTCATGTCCGGACTTGGGTGGTCGTTTGTCAGGCACGAAGACTACCGTGGCACCGGTGTCTTCCGCGCCCAGACCAGCCTCCTGCAAGTGCTTCAGGATGACGTGAAACCGTTGCCCGGTCTGCGCATCGACCACCTTGCCGAAAACGGTGCCCGTCGCGGGCACGACATGCCACGCCAGCACCCCCCGACGCTCGCCCGGATCGCGTTGCGTCTCGGGGCGGATCGCCTGCGCGGGGGCGCGACCTGCGCTGTCCTGCTGCGGCTTTCGCGCGGCCCCCGCGTTCGCCCCGGTCTTGGGCGGTTTCGGCGGGCGAGAATTGGTCTTGAGCAGCGGCACACCCGAGTCGCCAATGGGGGGCAGTTTCTGCGCCCGTGAACGGTCATTATTGGTGAACCATTCGAAACTTTCATCCTCGGCCTCCGCGCCGCCGCGCTGCGCAGCCTGATACTTCTCCTCGGTCAGCGGCACCCAAAGAACAGGCTCCGGTTCCGGGTCGCCCTCGCAAAACCGATGCGTCTCGCCAATGGCAAGAAGTGCCCGCTTGGCGCCCTTGTCGTTTTCCTCCAGCCAATCGGAATGTGCCTTGGCGAAGCGCTTGGCGCTCTCTGCCCCGGTTGCAGAGCCCGCCCGAGGGTCCGCCGCGAAAAGGGTATCCGCCCGATAGCGTTCGTTGCGATCAATCAGGACAAGCCCGGTCACCTCGAGGCAGATCGAGCCCAGACCCAGCCCCTTGCCCAGCCCGATCTTGTGGCGGAACCGTTCGCTCGGGCGCAAGGCAAAGCAGAGGATGTTCAACTCGTGCTGCGTCAGATTGTCGAAATCGATGTGGAATTCAAAGGTGTTTTTCGGCGCGAGCACGGCGGCCGCAGCCTTGCGCTCGACACCGGTCCCGGTCGCGGGGGCCACCGATTTCCACTGCTGGCTGACAGGAGTGCCAGAGGTGTGCAAATAGAATTTCGCTCCTTGGGCGGCGTAGGTTTCGGGGCCCTTGGTGGCGAAATCCTTCTTGGAGATGAAGGCCTTGGGGTTGTTCTTTTCGAAGAAATAGAAATTCGGCGTCGCTGAATTGAGTTCTTCGTAATTCTTGTCCGGGAACTGCGGCGGGCGCGGCGGGTTGCTTACGCGCTTTGGCGGCTTCATCGGTGCGCCCTGTTCCTTCAGCAGGGTGAGCTTGACGCCATCGGGCACCTTGTCGAACTTCGGATCGATATTGCCCTTCAGAAAGAACTCGGATGTCTCCTTGTCTGCCGATGCACCCGCCGGCAGCGCGTGGCTGAACCGCAACTTGCCCGCCGCACTGACCAGTTTGCCGCGTCCTGCGTTTGCCTGTCCCTTTTCCGCCTCGGCCACAAATCCGAACATCGACTCGACCGGGTTGACAAGCGCGCGCGACACGGTCCGGTTCTTGATCTCGAGCGGGAGCAGAGAGGGATCAAAATAGGCGCGGCTGCTTTGCATCTGAGTGGCGGCGCTCAGCTTGGGGCGGTTGCGGCTGGCTTTGCCGTCCAGAACCTGATGCCGAACGGTGAAGAGTGCATTTCCCGCTTCTGGATCCCGTTTGGAATAGGCAACTGTCAGGTTCATGTCGCGCAGAACGCGATAAGGCGCGCGGGCGGCGGATTCGGCAATGACCGACAGCATCCCTTTGAGGCTGGACGCCGGGATCGCCGGTTTGCCAACGAAAAGGAACGGCGCGACACGGGCCGGAGATGTGTTGTCGGCCCCTTTCAGGCGCTGGCCGCCGATGATCGTGGGGCATTCAAGGGTTACCGTGCAGGTGATGCGTCCGGAATGGGCGTCGGCGGCGTAGATGGCGTGACCTTCGGCCTCGTGCCCGGGGCGAAGCCCGAAGTCACGCGCTTTGTCGGGCAGGGTTCGCCCCTTCGCTTTCGCATCGTTCGGCGCCCGGGGCACGAAGTGATAGCTGTTGCGGAAGGTCGTCATGTCACCTCTCCGGATTTTGCCCCTTTGCGCCGATCGGCCCATGCCGTCGCTTCGTCATGCAGGAGCGCGACGGCCTTGCCGATGGCTTCGCGCCCCGAAAGGCCTTCGAATACCTCGAACTCGGGTAGATCAGCCGCGTGAGACACCGCCGTCTTGCCGAGGGTTTCAAGCATGCCGGGCCAATCCCCGTCATCGAAGATGACTTTTTTAACGCCGCCGTACCCTTTGCGCGTGGCATGACCGAGCGGGATGTCCCCGGTCGCAAGGTCCTTGAGGCAAAGCGCAAGCAGGCCCAGCGCCTCGGGCGTCAGGGCGTGTTTCGCGACAGTCAACCGCTTGCCCGAGAGGTCCTGCGTGGCGCGTCGCAGCAATTGCAAAACCAGCTTGCCCTTGAGAACAGGTTTCTCGAAGGCTTCGAGCTTGAATTTCTTCCCGTCGGTCTGCCCGCCCGTAAAACGGTCGATGGCCACGAATTCTTGTCGAACCGGGGTGATATCGGTGGCCAGGAGCGTCTCGGTTTCGAGCATCGACCCATAATCCGGCGAACCAAAGAGAGAGGCAAATGCGATCGGCAATTCGGTGTCGTTCGGCGCCCAGGGAAGGGCATCGCCGCTAATGGTGCGATAGATGCGCCGCGCCTGTGCCCGCAACGCGCCATCAAGGCTCGCTCCGGGAAGTCGGGCCGTCGTCTCATCACTGGCAGCAAGCCTGAAGGGCCGATGAAGCGACGCTTTCTTGCCCTCTTCATTCACATATTCGCCCAGAGCGGCAACCAGGAAATGGCCTTCAATGTGAATCTCGAGCGAGATTTCAAGAAGCAAGCGCGACTGAAACGTCAACGGAATGGCGGCGACGTCGACCTCGGTCGCGTAGTCTGCCCAAGGTTTCTCAGCACCAGCCTTGAGCCATTCCTGCGCCTGCACCCTGTCAAAACACAGGACTTGCTCTTTGATCCATTTGATGCGCCCGTCACCTTGCGAAGTGGAAGAACCGATTGCGCTTTCACTGGATGCGCCATTGACCTGCGCAAGAAGGCTAAGCACGGTTTCGACATCGGACCGGTTGGCCCGGGTCAGCACCAGATCGACATCAAAGCAAACCCCCTTTGCCACCACACGATCATGCCGCAACTGCCCATCGTCGGCAGTGCGTGTGCCTTCCGCAATTTCAGTCTTGCCGCGCGCCGCCGGACGCATGACGCGGCCGGAAGCGGATGCCCAGGCGTTCCGAAACTCGATCATTCCGCCCTTCGGAACTTTTGCGCTTTGCGATGCATCTTCCTGCGGTGCATCGCCGAACAGGCGCGTCGTCTGGTCAAGATCAAGGTCGCAGCATTGGGAAGCCTTGGCGCGCAACAAACCCTTGATCGCAGTTGCCGGCAGAAATGGCCGCCCAGTTGCGTCGAGTTCGATCCCCTGCACTGGAATGATGCGTGTTTGTTCGGAAGCGATCTGAGAGAGATGATTGATCTCCGTTGGACAGACGCCTTCGGGCCATTCGTCTTCATCACTCCCGGTATGGATGGCAATCGGGCTCAGCGCTTCGAAAACACCACGGATGATCCAGCGCATCAGCCTTCTCCCCCGCGGTCTGGCCCGAAATCACCCACCGGTTCGACCGCAAGCCCCAGTGCTGTTGGGGATCTGACCTGCCAAACTGGTACTCCACCGATGCAGAACGGATCAACGACAAGGTCCCCAAAGCCATTTTCGGGCAGATAGGGACAGACCCGGTAAAGCTTGGGAACGCTTTCGATGCCGTTGTGCAGCTTTACCGTCAGCGGGACCTGAAGTCCTCGCGCAAAGAGTTCTGCGGGCCAGGATGTATGATCGTCCTCGCACTCGAAAACGAAGGTCGCACCGGGCTCGGTCAAGAGCCAAGGCGCATAACGCCCCCCCGCCCCCTCGAGCCGGTTGCGGAAAAAGGTTCCGCCAGCCAAGCGCTCGCGCGCGAAAACCGAGATCAGCCGCCAGCAATCCGGCAATCCGAGTTCGGCGAAGGCGTTGGCATAAGCGGAAAGTAACCCGATTGAAGGATCGCTCGGATCCCGAAGCAGCGCCGGAGATTGCAGGACCGCAACAACGCGTTGCCCAACTTGCGAACGCTCTGCCGCGCATCCCGGTTCGAGGGACACCTTGGCATATGCGCCGCCACGTCCGATACCCCCGAGGCCCGTGGTCAGAACCTCATCCAGTCCGCGAAGCGTGGCCTCGGGGTCCGCGCAAGACGAAAGATCGACCTCGGCCAGAAAATCGTGCTGATCCCCACGGGTATATTCCACCCCGAACAGACGGGAGGTCATCGCAGCACGATTGTCCTCGCTGATCTGCGTGCGGATCCGAAGAACGCGTGACGGCCCCTCCCCAACCCCCATGAGTGCCAGCGCCGCATCTAAGTGCTTTTGCTTCCAGTCAAAGGGCGCAAGCGGGACCTGTCCGTCGATCAAGACTGCTGCCGAGGGATCGACCAGTCCGGCCAGATCGACGATGCAAGGCTGTCCATCGGGCCCATCGATCGCTGCAAGCGACTCCGGAAGATACCGGTACGGCCTGTGCATCTGGGTTCTTGGCACCGGTTGCGCATGGCGGACCCTCACGGCGGAAAACGACTGCGCCAGAGCACCGACATCCCCGTCGAAAAGATCTTCAGGGGCCTCATCCAGAAAACCCGATCGCGCCTTGGCAGCAAGCATCTGGCGCGCGATTGCGCCTTTGATCACCCCGCCCGGAACGTGATCGGCCGAGGTAAAGGTGTTGGGGGTATTGCGCGCCTCACCCGCACAGAACACGTCCTCAAAGGAAAGCCGTAACAGAACCTTGTTCGATGGGGCCTCCGGCAACTCCCGTTTCTCGGCCACGATCGCGGTGCCATCCTCCAGCCGGACAATCTCACCGAAACCGACGCTGCGCAGCGCACCAACCTGCGTGACAAAGGCCAAAGCTTTGCGCAACCGGGCTTTGCGCGCGTCCGAAATCTCCCCAAAGACCCGAAGGCAGCCATCGAAGGCAAGCTCTGTCCCCGCAGCAAAGGGCTGCTCGATCACCTGCAACATGCCGTCCTGAACCGTCATGGTGGCATTTTCGATCGCAATGCGGGTGCGCATGCCGGTGGGACGTTCCTCGGTCTGCAACACGAAATCCGATGCGGTCAGATTGCGCCGTGCATCGCGCCCATCGCTCTCCTCGTCGCGTTCCTCCGAGCGCTCCGTGCCATCATCGGCAAAGAGTTCAGCCAAATCACGCTTGAATTCGTCCTCGAGCGGATCGCCCTGCAGCAGATCGCGCAACTCCCGCATCGCATCGGCCATCTTGCCGATCACAAGCGAATTGGGGATCATCACGCGCCCCAAGGCATCCCGCGCCAGCGGAAAATCCACACCGATCGCCCCGGTTTCCGAAGCTCGGCTGGCATAGGGGGCCCGAACGATCAGACGCAGTGGCACGATGGAAATCATCTGCCCCCCCTTTCGGTCGCTTCAGCCTTTTGCCGGATCGGTGTCAAATAGTCCCAATAGGCATCAAGCAAGGTGAAGAACCGCGCCTGACCGATGTCGTCGGCCGATATGGCAGCCCCCTTCGGCGCACCTTCGCCGTGATGCACATGAAACACCGTCGCGGCCAGTTCGACCGCCTTGCCGCGCAGCCGTTTCGTGCTGTCGTGGACATAATCGACCCATTTCGGACCAACGAATTCCGCCCCCGGCACCGCCCCGCGATGCAGCGCAAAGGCGGTCTGGCGCAAACGCCCGCGTGACACCGTCCCTCCGGTCCCCGCCGCCAAAGCCTCGGCCGAAAGCCGCAAGGCCGCAAGTTCGGCGCAATCAAGCACCGCAAAGGCCCCCTCTGCACCGGGCGAAAGCTTTTCCCCCATCGGCTTCGGCAAACGCCGCGCCAGATGGGCCGCAAGATCCATCCCCACATGGTCGAAGGACTCGAGCACCTCGATCATGAAAAGCGTCGCCGCCTTGCCATCGCGGCCACCGCCAGTATCGGGTTTGAGCCGCTTGATATGGCCACACAAGCCATCGGCCAAAGCCTTGACCCGCACGATCGGCGCATCGTGATGGCAAAACACCGCCCCCACCGAAAAACTGACCGGCTTTTCCAGCACCCGCAGCCGCGCCGCCGCCGTGCCGATGCTTTCAAGCACCTGCCAGCCGATCCGGGCGGGTACGACGAACATGATCTCGTCGCCCCCCCACAGCAGCAATTCGAACCGGATCACCGGCGCGCCATCGCGGATCGGGTCTTTCAATTCCCGCCGCACCGCCTCTTCTTCGGCGCAGGGCACCCCCTCGCCGCCAGCGTCGATCACCTGCGAAAACACCTGCGCGATCAGCTCTGATCGCATCCCGGCCAGGGCCTGATCGAACATGATCTGCGCCTCGATCGTGTCGGACTTCGCAAGCGCCGCATCCTGAATCGCGCCAAAGCCGTTGCCGTCCAGCGTGATGACGCAAACCTTGTCCTGCAGGCTCTGCTTGAGCCCCTCCGGCGGTGCCGCCTGTTCGGAAATCGAGCCCATCTGCATCGCAAAGGCCCGCCCCGCGCGCGCCAAAGCTTTTTGCGCTGCGTGGCTCAGCTTTTTCGGGTCGGTTTCCTCGGCAATCAAGGCCTGTTTCTTGTCGATGCCAAAGCGGCGTCGATCGTAAACCGAGGTGCTGAGCTTGAGAACGGCACGCTCCCCCGCCTCTTCGCGGTCGATGCGCTGGCGCTTGCCCTTGCCCACCGGGCGCACGAAATCGACCTGACAGACCATCGGCTCGGTATCGGTCAGATCGGGATAGGGCACACGCACCTCGGCCAGCCGTGCCCGTTGCAGCGCCGCGCGCAGCCGCAACCGCTGGCGCGCATAGCCGGTGCCGTCATCGACCACCGCCGCCAGACCAAAACCCAGATGCCGCGCCGGTCCGGCCGTCAGCTCTGCACGGATCTTTTCCAGCGCCGGGGCGACTGCCCCCTGATCCGCCGCAACCTGCCAGATGCCGAGCGAGCCCCCCGCCGTCGCACAGCGCACCTTGCCGGGGAAATGCCGCTCCAGCGCCGCCCCGGCCTTGGGCACCAGATCGCGCAGCAACAGCGAGCCGCCGCGGATCGTCGAAAGATCCTGCGTATCAAGGATCGACGCCGCGAAATTCTGACCTTCAAGGATTACCCAGCACGCAGCTTTGCCCACGTCACCCAACCACCTTGACCCGGCCCAAGCCTGCGTCGAATCCCGCATCAAATCAAGCCTTTGCAAGGGACGGATGCGCCGGTGCGGCAGCGTGAACCAGTCCACGGCGAACAAAGGACCCAGTGGAGTGCATATTGTCATTATTATTCATGATGTTGGTTAAGCCCCGAAGGAATTATGTCAAGCCAGCAAGGCCAAACATGCTGACCCATTGGAAAATGGTGGAAATTTCCCTTCTTGACAGAGGGTTTCCAAGGGCTCAGTCTGGCACCACGTCCGGCGCCCCTGCCGGTTGGCACGAATTGCTTCGCGCTGATCAGTTTCATCAGTCTGGCACCACGTCCGGCGCCCCTGCCGATGCTTGCCGGTTCCGCTCTTCCGGTGCATCCTTGCACCATGACCGCAGCCCCCTCTCCCCTTGCTTGCGCGCAAACAGCCCGCGATCTTGTCGCGGGCCTTGCCGTCACGCGGCTTGATCTGCAATGCGAGGCCGATCCGCGCCTTGACGCCGATTTCGAACTGGTGGCGCGGTTGCGCGGGGCATGGGGCCATGCGCTGCGCGCCGCCGCCGCAGCGGGTCAGCCCGAAGCGATCCGGGCCCATGCGCTGTTCTTTCCCGACAAGATCGGGGGGGCGGGCCATGCCGGGCCGCCCTACCGCCTCGCCGCGCGGATCGAGGGCGGCCGGTTTCACGTCACGCTGATGCTGATCGGCTTTGCCGGGCGCTGGCGCGACGCCGCCTTTGAGGCGATGATCACCGCGCTGACCACTCCGCCGGGGCTGCTTCTGGATCGGCGCAACGGCCGCCGCGCGCCCTTGCGGCTGGTGTCGGCCAACTGGACCCGCAGCGAAGGGGTCGAGCCGCCCGACCCCGCCCGGGCCGTGGTGCTCGAGTTTCACACGCCGCTGATGCTTGGCCCGTCGGGCGTCCTTGGCACCGCGTTCGATGACATTCTGGTGGGGCTGGCCGACCGGGCGGCGCAGATGGAGCCGTGGATCGGGCTGCGCTTCGAGCCGCGGCTGAGCTGGTGGCGCGACCGGGCCCGGGCGCTGAACTATGAGTGCAGCGGTTTGCGTCCGGTGACATGGGACATGTATTCCTCGGTCAACGGTCGCACCAAGGCCTCGGGCTATATCGGGCGGCTGGCGGTGACGGGCGCCGACGAGGAGGTTCTGGCGCTGCTGGCCGCCGGAACGGTGCTGCACGCGGGCGGGTCGGTCTCGAAAGGCTGCGGGCGATACGACCTTTATCCGCGTCCGTGGTAGCGCGGCCGCCTTCGCCGCTCAGCCAAAGGCGGGGGCCGCCGAAAGCGCAAAACCAAGATCGGCGGGGGCGACGGGCTTTCGATGCGCCAGCGCGTTGCGCATCGTGGCAAAGGCACTGATCAATTCGGATTGATTGCGCGAGGCGGTCGAGCGGAGCTGGTATTTCAGCGCACCGAATTCGAGATCCTCGACCTGCGTGACCCCCAGCTTTGCCGCCTGCTCATCAAGACGCAGGGATTTGCGGAAATGGTCGATGCATTGCAACCGCTGCTGCTCGATCCATGGAAAGACGGCACTGACCTGCGCCTTCCAGATCCGATGCTCGACCTCGGCCACCTTGCCATCGGCCATGAGCGAGATCGGACAGGCAAAGGGTTTTCCGGCGAAACTTGCCACCAGATCGCTGCGCAGATCGGAGTTGCGTCTCAGCCATCCTCTCGGGTCCAGAATGTCTTCGGGGCGCTGGCTCACCAGATCCTCGATCAGATCGAGCCGCCAGCCGCAAAGTTCGACGGCAAGACTGACCGCCAGATGCGTGACAACGTCGGAGTTTTGCGTGCCAACGCCGAATTCCGCCCAGATCATCGCATCGCCGCGACGGATGCGGCCCGACATCTGCAATCGGGGCAAGCCTTTAGGGACGAAGTGGGGCGGGCAAAGCGCAACAAGAGCGATGCCGCACGGCAAAGCGTTCCTCACCTCGTGAAACCGCGGTAAAAAGGTCGCCCAAGGGCGCGCGGCCGCAGTATCGAGCCCGGTAAGATCGACGATCACCAGTGCGCCTGACATGGCCGCAAAGGCACCAAGATCAACGCCCACCCCGGTCGCGCCACAAAGGGAGGCGAGCGGCTGGTCATCTGCGGTCGCTGCAACCTGTGTCACCGTCATATCGTCGCGCATCCGACGGGCGACCTCACAAGCAAGGCCAGGCGGCATGGCGGCGTCAACGCCGATCATGCCGCCGCCGCCCCAGATCATCGCTTCCACGTCGGCGAGGAATTCCCCCGCCGACGGAAGCTGCCATTGCGTCGGCTTGCCAGTGCTCACCCGCTCAGCCCTTGCGCGTCGCGGGCGCCTCGGCGGAACGCGCCAGCAAGGCACCGAGGTGGGTCAACGAAACCTGATCCTGTTCGCGCAGCAAGAGGCCCAGATCTGCCATCTGCCGCAAGGCCCTGTCAGGATTCGCGTTGCCCTCCGACGCGAGCAATTCGACCAGATCGTCAACATTCTCGGCCTTCCAACGTCCCCCCGTCGAGCGCTGGGGTTGGTATTCGACGCCGAGCCATTCGGCCACGGTGCAAAACATCGGCACAAGCGTGTCGGGCAACCCGACATCCGCAGGGCGCAGCTGGAACTCTCCGGCAAGGTCACGGATCCGCGGTTCAAAGTCGCCGCCCCGACCCTGCGCGACGATGGCCTCAAGCTTCGGGCGCAATTTCGGCATGAAGGCGGGAACACCGCCGGTCACCGACAGGATCGCCTCGCGGCAGTCGGGCGTGTCGAGCACCGAAAGCCCAAATTCTGCCAACCAGGCGCGCACCATGGTGCGCTCCCAGCTGCGTGCCTTGTAGAGGCCGAAGTCGCCCTCGACCGGGCCGTTCGGCAACAAAGCGGCGATGTGTTCGGGATCGCCGATGAAGACCGGCAGGATGTCGCCCCGCAAAACCCGCGGATGCTTGCGAAGCCAGATCAGCCAAGCGGGGGAAATCCGCCCCGACGCCGAAAACACGATCACATGACGCGACTGACCGCGATCAACCGCGCTACGCAGCTCGCTCTCGGTGCCGCGGAAGACATCCCCGGTGAGCCTGCCGTCCTGTGCCTGCCAATCTTTCGCAATCTCGGCCAGAAGCTTCGGCAGGTCATTGCCCCAGACCGCCGACGTGGCGACGACAAACCGCAATCCGGGTTTGCGCGGATCAAGGAGTGTCGCAAGGCTGCCATCAGAAAGCGGCGCCCTTTGCTCGCCGGAGGATGCCCGCAAACGGCGGTGATAGAGCCCCGGATCATAATCGACGCGCGGCTCCTTGGTGGCGATTTCCTCGATCTCGTTTTCAAGTTGCTCTCGATCGCCCAGCATCTGCGCCACTTGCGCCCCACGCAGCCCGTAGCGGCCCGGTGATTGCTGGATCAAGACGCCCAGATCGACCATCTCATCGAGGAAAGCACGGAAGTCATCTGGGTTGAGCCGCTCGAAATCGCGCGGCCAGAAAACGTCCACTTCACGCATCAGTTCAGCGACAGACATCGCGCCACCCGACGCATCGGCCCCTTCGAGCCGGTGCAGCGCCAACACCTTGGCGATCAACTCATAGCGGGGGTCAAGGTTGAGCGTCCACTGGAACCGCTCGCGGATTTGCGACCGGATGCCCCCGGCGGAACTGCTTTCGAACAATTGCTCCTTATTCAGCCGCCAGCGCGGCCCCGTGCCCGGCGGGCGTGGCAGATTGGCAATTCCCTCAAGCAGCGCCTTGCAGAACACCTGCACCAGCGAGGGATAATAGTTCACCCGCGTCAACAGCGCATGCACCAGATCGGGCGCGGCGTAATCGAAGCCCGCCGCCTTCATCGGCTCGATCACCAGTCGACGTGCCTGATGCCCGCTCTCGGCCGAGGTGTTGAGTGGGCCAATGCAGATCGGTTCGCCCAGATGCACCAACGGCGAATTCGGCGCCTTCGCCAGACGGCGGACGTTGTGCAAGCCCGCGAAGACCACCTTGAAGCGCCGTGCGCTCGACTCCATCATGTCCTTGAGCCGATTGAGGTTCGGGAAATTGTTTCGAACCTCTGAGGCAAGGAACATATCCGCCTCGTCGATCAGGAACAGGATGCGCCGTTCACCGCCCCGCGCCAGCCAGTCAAGAATGGCTGCGGCAATGTTCTCGGGGCTATCGGCCGTTTTCGGGACAACCTGATCGGGGATGAGAACCCGACGGATCTCTTCCCAGATCTGGGTGGCGGGCTGAACCGGGCCGCCGAATTCGTCGATCTTGAGATAATAGGCGCGGCGGCCGGTCACAGGCTGATCGAAGCGCTTGCGCACATGATGCAGCAGAGCCGATTTGCCAAGCTGGCGCCCCCCATAAACGAGGCAGCCGTTGTTCTCGACGGACTCGATCGCGGCAATCTCTTTTTCTCGTCCGAAAAACATCTCGCTCGGAATGTTGCCCGAAGACGTCGTGTAGGGCTGCAGATAGCCAAACGGGGTGGCGCAGGCGAAAATCCGCTCCATCCACGAGCTTCGGGTGGATAAGTAGAGCACCTGCGTCTCATCAATCAACAAGACCGTCTGTTTTGCCCGACGCATCGCCAGCGCGAAACCTTCGCGCCGCGCCTTGGTCATGCGGTCGAAAACAAGCAAGATGCAGGGCGCATCACGGCCAATCTTTGCAAGTTCCGACACAAGCTGCGCATCCTCGACCTCGCGGCGCGCGAGAAATATCGGATAGCTGCCCCCAGAACCGCTTCCGAACACGGGCGGCAAGAACCAATGCGTTGCCACCGGCACATCGGCGCGCATCCGCATCCAGCGCAGGTTCGGGGTGAGCGTCGTTTCCTTTTCGATCACCACCGAAGTGAATCCGAGCCGCTCGATAAAGCGCTGAAGCGCCCCGCTGAGATCGGCGCGGTTCGAGCGCATCGAGTTTCCGACCTGGCGCCAGTTTTCCAAGAGATCCTTGGACCGTGCCCTGTTGTTTTCTTCAAGTGCGGAATAGTCGAGCGGATCGATTCGCGCGCCCGCCTCGATCGCCTGCATGATCGCGCCCATCTCGATCGAAGCCGCCGTCACATCAGTGACGAAACCGGGATAGAAGGTCGCAAAGTGGTCTTCAGATTCCTCGCGTTGCGCCAAAAGGCTCTGCCCATCCTGCAACCGGATCAGGGTATCCTCGACCGTGATCAGATCGCTATCGGCGAGTTCCGCCATCACCTCGCGTGCCTCGCGGGCAAGATCGGCCCGCCGATCAGCATCAAAACGGCTGGCAAGCGCCTCCAATCGCGCCTTCTGCTCGCCCATGATCCGCGTGCGAACGTCATCACGCAGGACACGAGCTTGATCAAGCAACGGCCAAAGCTGCGGGAAATCGGGCGGCACGTCAGGCGATCGCACATCATCATGCATCGGCAGACACAACTCTCCACTGCGGCCCGCGATCGCCTCGGAGATCACCTGCAGCCGATCCAGCCATATCTGGATCTTTTGCGATTCCTGCAAATCGATGCTCTGCAAGGGCTCCAACTCGTGGCGCAAAGCCATCATCATGTCCTTGGCCCGCTGTTCAGCGGCAACCCGGGCCTCTTCGATGCGCTGGCGCAATCGTTCAATCTGCTCGGCGGGCAGGACCTGATCGCGCTCTAGGTTCGCAAGCAGCGAACGGGCGGGAAGGATCGCCGCATCCTCGATGTGCCACTCCAACGCCTCGATTTCGGTTTTCGCGACCCGAGCAGGCAGCCGCAGCGTGTCAAACAGGACCGCGCGACGTTCCCTCACCTCGGCATCAAACCTCTCGCCGTCGCGTTCGAAGGGCTGGCACGGCCCGCGCAAGCGCGTCAAGGGCCAATCAAGAGCCTCAAGAACACGCAGCCGCGACCCGCTGCTTTGCTTCCCCTCGACGGCAGCAATCAAATCCTCGATCGCGGCATCCAGACGACGCTGCACGGCCGAGTCAAGACCGTCCTCCTGCGAGCTCCAGGACCGCACCGAAGTGAGTTCCTTGCGCAGATTGTTCACGACCCGGCGCAACTCCTCCCTGCGACGGTCGTCAGAGCAGGCATCAACGCGCGCGGCCTCCTGCCAGCGCAACAGAAGGCACGCCCCTTCCTGCAATCGACGCCAGATCCAGTCGAAGGCCATGCCGCGGATGCGATCTCGGCGTGGACGATCCAGCGCGCGTTCCTCCTCCTCCACCAAAGCCTCCGCCGTCGCGCGGCTTTCAGCCAGCGAGGACAGAAAATCGAGTTCCTCCTCGACCTTCGCAAGATCCTGTGTCAACGCCGCCTCGAGAAGGCGGCCAAGGGTATGATCGGGCGCCAGAAGATTGTGCAAGACCACGCTCGAAGGGGCGTGCATCGTCTGTGCAGCACGTGCCCTCGGCAACCAATCCCGGATTTCGGACGAAATCTGCGGCAGGCGACGCGTCTGTTCTGCGCCAACCAGATCATTCAGGTCTGCAAGACCCGGCTGCAGATCATGGCGTAGCCCTGCAAGCGTATTGGCGAGGCTGGCATAGCCCGAGAGCCCCCCTGCCATCGAAAGATTGGCCAGATGTTCGCGCGCGTTGGTATCACGTGCCATCAGGGCGGGGCGCAACAGCGCTGCGAAAGCTATCGAGCGTGCCCGCAATTCGGCGGCGGCTCCCTGTTCCTCGGTGCTGTCGACGGCGGACATCGCATCCGCCAAAATCTCGCCCATCACCTGCATCGAGTGATCATACGGGCCGGTGATCATCGGCGCGGCCGCCAGCGCCTTCAACAACGGCGCAGGTATCGGCGTCTCAAATCCCGACTCGCTCGCAAGCGATGTCAGATGCCAAGCAAGCGCCGTTTCACCATCATTGAGATAATCGGTGATCAAGCTCTCCAGCGATTTCGAAGCAGTCCAGACAGCCGGCAGATCATCTGTATCAATCTCGGCCTCTTGACACGGCTGCGCTTCGATCTGCAGTTCGGCACGGAACTCTTCGAGCGGCACGGAAATAACGGTGTCGAAATTGCCTTCGTTTTCGATTTCTTCATTCAAGGCGGCGCTGACGGTAACGTCTTCCTTGACCGCCGCGACACCTTCATCCGGCATTTCGGTCATCTGCGCGACCTGCGCCGCATCTGACATCAGTGGCACCTCGGTCAGCTCTTCCGCAGTCTCGCCCATCGGTCCGTCGAAAGCTTCGGAGGAGGCCACCGTGTCGTTCATAGTCGGAACAACCGGGATCAAGGCAGGCTTTTGCCCGATCACATCCTCCGCAGAAATACACGCCGGCGTACCCGCGAGGGAGATTGCGGCCTCTAGCGCGCTCTCGACGGCCGTCGCAAATATTCGACGAAGTTCAGTCACAGCCGCATCAGCACGGTCGACCTCATCCATTGCAGCACGCAACTCCGCTCGTCCTGCGCTTCGATCATTTCGCAGGGCGTCTTCTTTGTCCTGCACTGCGCGCAGTTCATCCTCCGCGTCGTGAAGGTCATGCAACGCTTCGAGAGGCGTCGCACACACTTCTCCCAAACGATCGACGATATCGGAATCCTCGCAGGCGGCAACAATCGCAGACAATTGCGCCCCTGCTTCACAGGTGTGGAGGTCGCCGATTGCCTGCAACAACGCCTCTCGCTTCGCACGCAGGACTTTCGCCGCCGTTTGCGCATGCGATTGACGGTCCTCTCGGCAGGCCTCTACCAGTGTCCTTGCGAGGGCAAGAAGTTCTTCCGCCCGATCGGTCTCGCGCGTTGCCAGGGCACCAAGTTCCTCGTTAACGTCGTGGAGCAACTCGGACCAGTCAATGCAGCCAGTCTCCTCTTCCTCACAGTAGTCGTCCGAAATTGGCGTAATTGCGGAGAGGTCCTCTCCTCCAACGCACATCCGGCAGAACAAATCAGACAATTCTCGTTCGATTGGTGAAAGGAAAACGGCCTTGGCCTCGTTCATCGGTGCATTCGCCAAATCCCAATCAGGCGCATTCACTCTGAACCATTGGGTCAGTCGCACTGCCAAGGATCGGCTCTTGTCCTTGGGCCGGGATGTGCGCCAATAAGCACGATTTAAGCGCGAACAATACTCATCATCTTCGCGCAATCGCTGCAGCAAGGCCTCATAGAACACGTTATCATCGAAAAGATGATTTCGATCAATGAAATCGAAAAGCTTCGAGAACCTCCGGCGATCACTCCGGGCAACCGGGAAAATCTTCGCAAAAATTTCAGGAGTCAGCTCAATCACATCCGCGGCGTCAGTTTTCTCGTCCAGTTCCAGCATTTCGGCAATCCGCTCTTTGGACAGGTCAGTGTCACGTCAATTGTTTGACCATACAATCATGGAGATAGTCGGCAAGCCCCGATCTTCGGTGCGGCCATCTTTCCAAGCGCGAGGATGTCCCAATTTGTCACCCTGCACGTACCGCGCTATGGTCGTGTCTCGAGAATCACCGGCTCATCGCCAGCATGAACGTTGAGATCGATTTGGTGCAACTTTGCCGCCTGCAGTTCCGGCGGCGCGCGGAAATCGTGGCGCAGGTCACGGCCCTCGGCGCGCATACCGCCGAAGCCTTGATCAAACAGCAGCCGATAGCGTCGCCCGTCGCTAAGGGTGAAAGCCAGTTCCCGGCGATGCGGCAGATCGTTCTTCTGCGCCGCCATCCGCAACTTCGCCTTGGGCAATAGCGCAGCCAAGGTCTGCTGCCGAGCCCGATCATCGTCGTAACCTTCGAAGATTTTTGAGGGATCTCTCAAACCGCGACGCTCACCGTTCGGTGCAAGATCGATATGAACCGCAGCGCCCCCCAGACCGGGCGTCGCCTTGATCGTCTCGGCCAGAAGGCAAAGCGTGATCGGGGTCAACAGATAGCGGTCGGAATAGCTGACCTCGGTCACACCAACTGCCTTCATCGCGCCGACTTCCAGCAGAGCGGTCTTGCCGATCCAGCCCCAAAACCGGCGCCCGAAACCTGCGACCGGGCCGTCAAGATCGCCCTCGGGGGTGAGCACCCGACCATTGCCGGTGCCGAATTCGAAGAGTTTTTCAATCGAGAGCGAGGAAAGCAGCGCCGGCGGCTCCATTGGCCCGATCAGGACTGTTCCCTGCCCGCCCATCGCCCAGCACTCATTCGTCTGCGCCTCTTCGGCGGCATGAACCGCGACGCCACGCCACCCGCCGGCAGCATCGGCCAGCATCGAAACGACCGGCAGCCCCCCAACATGCGGTGCGTTCTCGACGGCTGATATCCGCGCATGTTGCGCGATCCGGTGCAGCGCCAGCTTGATCGAAAGATCGAACCCCGCATGGGTCAATGCGCCGCTCGGCAGCCGCAACTCGACAGCAATTCCCGCCGAGGCCAGCATTGCCAGCGATGCCCGCATCGGCCAGCCCTGAAAATCCCATGTGTCGGGCATCCCATGCAGGCAGAGAACGACTTTTGCCAGAGTGCCGCCACGACGAAGTCGATCGATCGCGGGAACCAGCGCACCGCCAAGCGATCGGGTCTGCGGGCCGAACACCCGCAACGCCTCGGGTATCTGCAGCCGCAAGACGAGCGCCTCAGCAAGCCTGCGCGCGCCGCGTCGGTCCAGCCGGATGTCGCGCAGGCTCAGATCGGGTTGCAAGATGCACGAGGGGCAGCCATGCGCACACTCCTCGGGGCAAGCCAGACGTTGCGCCGCCTCCGCCAGCACCGATGAGAACAGATCCACCTCCTGCAGACGCGCCACGAGACCAGCACCACCGGCCGCGCGATCAATGAGCCAGGCCGAGACCTGTCGCGTCGCATCGGCTCCGACCGAGGGCCCGCTGGTCAGACCGATCTCGGGGATCTCGACCCCCAGCCGCGCGCAAAGCACCTCGCGCAACGCAGCCGCGAGCGCCAGTGCCTGCGCCTCGGTCGCGGGGGGCGGAAGTTGCAATTCGAACACATCCGTATGGCTGGTCTGCGCCAGATGCACATGCTTTTGCAGCCGGTTCGGCAGGGTGTAGCCGCCCGGACAATGACCATCCGACGTCAATTTGGTCGCCCGCCCGCGCGCCAGCGGGTAATGCCGGACCATGCTTTCGGGCACAGGGGCCGCGACGCCTTGAACACCTTCCTCCATCGGCGCTGCGCGACCACATTCAAGGCAGATCGCGAAACCGCCCCCCAACCGACCGCTCGCGCGCGTCACCACCAAGCCTGCGGGATCATACCGATAGCGCCCCGCCGCCGGATCGGGCAAGGCGACCCAGTCGCCGCCCTGCGCCGAAACGCGCGGCGCGACAAAGGGGCTGAAGGCGAGGGATTCATAGCCGGTATGCGGCGGCTTGGCCGTCAGAAACCCTGCCGGGCGCAGGATCCTGCGCAGGTCGCTCACAATCGAGCCGCAGTCGGGGCAGGTGTCGGGCCGCCCCAGCGCCGAAACGCCGAAAGCATGGCAGTTGCCGCAGTCCCACATCTCCTGAAAATCTTCGAGTTTCGAGCTATCCTGCTCGCCCCCCCACGCGGGTCTCACCCCCTCGCTTTGATAGACGAGACCATCGATCACCACCTCTGACCCCGGGGCATATTCGCGGATCGCCTGATGCAATTCGCGCGAGGCACCGCCGCGGGCATTGAAACTGATCTCGGTATCGACATCGGAGCGACCAGAAACCAGCGGATCGAAACTGACGACATCGGTGGCAAAGCCATAGGCCGGAGTGAAGCCACGCCGCGCAAGATCGCCCAGCAGGAATTCACCGGCCATGCGCCGAGCACGGAATTCGAAGGCTTTGGCGGTGTCTTCATCGGCACCAAGGCTGCGATCGAGAAGGGCGGCATATTCCTGTCGCCAACTCACCGTCAGGCGCTCCATCGCGGCGGAGGTCTGTGCCACCAGCGTGGCGGGCGTCACCGCCTCGAGCGCGGTTCCTCGCACCAGATCGCGCAGAGACGCTGCAAGCGCCGCTCCCCTGCCCCACTCTCCGGCAAGAGCGCGCAAGAACTGATCGACGGGCGCCTCGGTGGGCGTCGCGTTCTCGATGGAGCCCGGCAAACCAAGGAACGACCCGGTGTTGGCCTTGATCTTCATCCCGCCATCTTCGGCCAGCCACCGCCCGATCAGCGCGGCATTGACATGCCGCTGCACGAGCGGCGCGCTGTCAAACCAGACCTTCGGCGCTGCGATCTTGCGGGTCAGGAAGGCGGCCGGGTTCAGGAAGGCCTGGCGATCGAGCGGCAGATCGCGACAAAAGGTCAATCCAAAGGCCCAGGGTTCGCGCCGCCGCCCGGCGCGCCCGACGCGCTGGCGATAGTTCGAGAGCGCGGGCGGCACGTTGGCATTGACCACCAGCGGCACCGCAGCCAGATCGACACCCATCTCCATCGTCGTCGAACAATTCAGCAGGTTGATTTCACCGGCATTGAACCGGTCTTCGTAGTCTTTCAGCTCAATTCGTTTTATCTGCGCCGAATGCTCCTGCGCGCGCAGAAACGCCGGATAGGCGGCAACGCGATCGGTCATATCGCTCCAAAGCCCGCGGCGACGCAATTCAGCCACCTCCGGGTCGGTCTCGCACCAATGCGACAGGGCTCGCCGCTCGTCGGTCGTCACCCCGACCGCCCGGGCCACAGGCAGACGCGGAAAGATCACCTTGTCCATCTTGCGCTTGCAGTCGAACGGGCTTCGCCCGGCCACCGAATAGCCGAAGGGGCGCCGCGTCACCGGGCAAAGCCAGGCCGCGTCGAGGCGCGTGACGGCGGCTTTCGCAAAATCAAGCTGGTAGGCCCCGGGCGCGGCACTGACCAGAACCGTGCGCTTGAGCAAGTTCCACAGTTTTTCAAGCACCTCTCCCGCGAGGTCCTGATGTTGCGGATTGGCGGGGTCACCAGCGATCAGGTCATAGACCATGGATTGCAGCCGCATCGGACGGCTTTTCCAGACCGGGCCGGGCCAGCTACGGGTGTTGTTCGGGCGGTCCTCGAAGCGCAACTCGGGCGCGGCGATCATGTTGAGCTTGCCAAAGCGCGGCGAGACGATTGGCACCATCCAGTCGGGAATACGCGAAGCCAGTGCATCCCGAAACACGAAGTCGATCGCGGCGCGGGCAAGCCCGAGCCAGCCCGCAGCATCGACACCGGCGCGCGCCAGTGCCCCCGGCACCGGATCATTCAGCGCCGCGGCATCGAGCTCGGGAAACACGAGTTGCACAAGGCCCATCGTTTCGGGGTTGTTTTGGACCTTCGGACGGCGGAAGAGTTCGCGCAACAAGAACATCTGCGCCAGATCCGCAGGGTTGTCGCCCATCCGCCCGCCAAGCTTGCGCCGACGCCAGACCTCTCCAGCGAAATTGCGCAGCTCGGGATGCGCGGCAAAGCGGGCAACCAGATCGGCCCAACGCACCACCGCCCCGGCATCGCCCGTCATCTCGGCGCGCTTGCCTTCGGCATCGGCGATCTCGCGTGCGAACATCTCGGCATCGACAGCTTTCAGCTTGGCGATCTTCGCATCGAGTTCGGCCAGCTGGTGCGGATCGGCCGCGGCCCCACCCTCCTGCACCGCATGATAAAGGAAGGCGCGCGTCAGGCTGCGCTCGGCCTCCTGTTGCAGCTTCGCCGCCAACCGTGCCACACCCTGACGGCTGTCGGAAAAGCTGATCGCGCGCCGACCGCCCGAAGGCAGACCCGGACGATCCTCGGGCGCGGCCAGGTCCTCAAGTGCCTGCGGCAAGGCATTACCCATGAAGAACGCTGGCCCGAAGCGCATTTCTTGCAGACGCGCTTCGTCGGCCTGATCGCAACATGCGCGTGTTGCGGGCTCTTCGACCAGCGCCACCGGCCATGACGTCGTGCCTTCAGGCGGCGCGTTGTCGAAGATGAGCCCGGTCGTCTTTTCCAGATGGACGCGCCGCCCCTTGCCCTGCGGACCGGCCAGAAGCACCATCGATGCCGCGCCCTCGGCCACATCTTCTTCGGGTTCGGCGTCAAGCGCGAAGTCATCTCCCTCGACCGGATCGGGGGTTTCGAGGCGGGCTTGAGCGCCAGAGATGAGCCGCGCCTGCAGATGCACCGCGCCGCAGCCGCCACAAGCTACCACCTCGAAAACAGGCGCTCCGCAGCGACACAGCGGCCGCGGAGCAGTGTAAACCGCGCCGAAGCTCCAGCCGCTTTCGGGGGCGATCAGCTCTGCATCGCGATGCGGGCAGGCCGGATCGACACAGGCATAAACCCCGCCTTGCGCGCGATGGAACAGATGCGCTCGCCACGCCAAGAGCGCGCGACCGTTGCCCTCGGCCCGCGCCACGGCATCAAGCACCTGCTGTGCCGCTTCAGTGCGACCCTGATCGGCAAAGAGCACCCCCGCTATCTGTGTCAAGCTGCACGGGTCGGCTTTCAACTCCCGATGCAGCGCCTGAATCCGTGGATGCGGTGAAAGTGCGGACCAAAGCTCTGACGGCGTCATCGCGGCAAGGGCAGCGGGGTCAAGCGGCCCATCCGGACCCGGCATCGGCAGTTGCGGGTCTTCTTCGACCCCCTCGATCACGGCGACCCGGTCGCGGCCAACCCCGGCCAGAGCCGCGGTGAAATCGGTCAGCTTTTCAAGCGCGTTCTCCTCTCCCCCGATCGTCGCCGAGGTGGCCATCAACCGCACATCCTCTGGCGCGACACCGAAAGCCGCCCGGACCCGGCGCAACAGCAGCGCCATCTCGGCGGCCTGCGAGCCGACATAGGAATGAGCCTCGTCCAGGACGATCCAGCGCAAGGCCCCCTGCGAGGCCTCGAGGATTGCCCGATCCTGCGCGCGCAACAGCAGGTATTCCAGCATCGTGATGTTGGTCACCAGAATGTCGGGCGGATTGTCCCGGATATCCTTGCGGTTTTTCAGTTCGACGCGCGTCGAGGGGTGTCCTGCCTTGAAGGCCGTCTCGGGCGTGTCGCCATTGTAAAGGGCGAATTTCACCCGCCCGTCCAGACCTTCGGCCCAGTCCGAGAGCCGCTCACGCTGGCTCTCGATCAGCGCGTTGAGCGGATAGAGCAGGATCGCCTGCACCCCGGCCCCCACCCGAACGCGCTTGAGAATGTCATTGAGCAAGGGGATCAGGAAGCATTCGGTCTTGCCCGAACCAGTCCCCGAAGTCACCAGAACGGATTTTTGCGCCTCGAGTGCCGCGCGCCAGGCTTCCAACTGATGGAAATAGGGCGGACGTTCCTTCGGCAGGCGATATTTCTGTCCTGCACTCAAAGCCTCGACCAACTGCGGCTCGAGCAAGGTGCCCGAAAGATCGCCCAGGGTCTTGTCGCCCGGTTTCCAAGCCTTTGCCGCCTCAAATACCGGCGCCGCGAGAAGTGCCTCGGGGTGCCCGGGTGCCGCAGCGAGGCGACGCAACAGCACCGAATTCAGCGCCGTATTCGACGTGCGGGCCCTGGCGACGACGGCGGAGGCAGAGCGACGGGCCATGCGCGACAGGGCGTGATCGAGATTGGAGTTGGTCAGGGTCATTTCCGCTGTCCTGGATTTGAGAGCGCAATCTGAATCGCCAACGGCAATGCGGTGTCGAACCAGTCCGGATCGACGAGGCGCAGCGCCAGAAGTTCGAGAATGTCGGCAGGCACCGGGTGCTTCGCAAGCCCCGCGGCCACCTCTGCGACGATCAGAGGCGCTTCGAGCGCCGGTAAAACCTTGCGACTGAAGCCCTTGGGCGCAACCAACTGTTTCGGATGCAACCCGCCGCTGCCTTGCGGCATCACCGGCGAGCGGGCGACCAGTCCCGCAGCACTCACCGTCAAAAGCGCGGGCGCATTCATCACCCGAAGCGAAATCACCTTGCCATCAGGCCCGATCACCTCATGCGCCAATCCCAGCCCGCCAAGCGCCTGCGCCACGTGCCCGCTCAATTCCCGCCGCAGCGAGACGACGTGGCCCAGCTGCTGCCGCAGTCGGGTCAAGAACATTTCTTTCGCCTCGGCGGCCGAAAATCCTGCGGCCTCAAGCTTGGGCATGAGCAGATCGCGCAGATGCAACACCGCCGATCTCCAGGCGGAAACGGGTGTGAGGGGCCACCACAGTGGCGCTTCGGTTTCCAGATCGAGGATTTCTGCCGGGGTATTCGTGCGCAACAGCAGCGCAACGGCGCATTCGGGCACCGCTCCCAGCGCCTGGACCTGATCGAGCGCGCCACAATCTCCCCCCGCGCGGCCAAGCCGGATCAGCGCCTCGATCTCCCCCCATCCCGGATCTGTCGGCCGACGCATGAGACCCTGTATTTGCGCCAGATAGGTTTCGATGCGGGCCTCGCGGGTCGATCGCGGTAAGGGATCGCTCGACCAGGGGAATGGCCGCATCACCCCGCGCGCGGATTGCCCCTGCACGAACCAGATCCCGGACACATCCGACAACCAGCCCGAGAGATCGAGCGGCCCCTCCACCTCTTTCACCCGCAATTCATGGGGCGGCGCCACGGTCAGCGCCGTCAGACGACACGGCTCGGCGCCAAGGTCCGGCGCATCGCCGCGCGGCAATTCCCAGTCATAGCGCCCGATCTCGAGCCGGTTGGTTTCCACCCCGGCAACAAGCCGCAAATTGACCTTGCCATCGGCCCCGGTCATCGCAAGGGCCTGACCCAGCAACGCGCCGTAGCTGGCCAGACGGATCTGCCCCGCTTCAGCGAAGCCGATCGCGTGCGCGGCCTTCGCGATACGCAGTTGCACCGCCGCCCCTTGCTCGGGCAGCACCCCACGCCAACCATGGATCGATCGCAGCGCCAAGACCCGGTTCGACCGCAAACGCTCCCCCTCGGGCGAGATCAGCAGCGGCGCACGCGCAGGCCAGGCTCGAACCAGATCGAGCGAAAGGCCGGAGGCGGTGTCATGCAGGGTCAGCACGATATCACCGGGATCGCGCGCGCCGACGTCAAGCCGGGCCTCGGTTCCGAACGGCGTTTGCACGCCCGCTGCGGCAAGGCTCATCCGCCACCCGACCGGCAACCCCTTGGCCCGCGCTTCAACCACCCCGGGGGCGATTTCCCCCGCATCGATCTGCAGATCGGCCGGCAGAACGACACAACGCAGCGCCGCGCACAAGTCTCCCCCGAGATGCCATTGCACGATCCGCCCGCCAAGCACGCGCCGCATCGGGGTTTCGCGGATTTGCCCCTGAAGATCGCGCAAAGGAAGCCCCAGATCCGCCCCAAGGTAACGCATCCTGCCTTGATAAACCGGCAGTCTGCCCAGCGCCCGCCACCCCCGGAAAATCTCGCCGAAAGGCAGGATCTGCAACGATTGCGCATCAGTTTCGGCACCGGTTGCGATGCTCGTCCTGTGAGGACCGAACCTGATCTCACCAACACCGGAAAGCTCCCAGAGCCGCCCGCCGGGAGCTGACGCGGCCCCGAGGATCGTTACCCCCGCGTCCGGTTCCCCCGTCACGCCCTCAGGAGCCAAGACCCAGATCCGGTCCGAGCGTGTTCGCGGCTGTGCCGCGGGCTTCAAGCCGCCCTCCTCGCCCGAAACCCAAAAGCTGAGGATCTCTTCAGGCTCGGGCAGACCAGCCTCCAGCACGACATCGCACAGCGCCCTTCCGTCAAGGTTGGCGGTAAAGATTGCCGGTTCGACAAGTGGCATAACTGTGAAGTTGCGACCGACCGGATCCAGTCGCCAGCCGCCAGCTTCGGGATGCGCGCGCAGGATCAACCCCTGTTCCGAGGTCAGGCGCAGGATCTGCCCCCGAGCCGCAGCGGGTATCAGCGCATCGGGCAGGACCCCTCCGGTGGCCTTGATGATCCCGAGCCAGCCCGCCCCATCGGCGCGGGGCCGCAGCGCCCGCAACAGCGGCGGCCCGTTGCTTTCGGAACGCGTGCTTTCGCGCCGCAATGCCGGACGCAAGATCGCCGCCCGCGCGGCCTCCGACAATCGGATCGGGAAGCGATCCGCCCAGCCGGGCACGGCGCGATCAAGCCAAGTCTCGATCGCAGCCTCGTCGATTTCGGGCGGCAGGGCGCGGCGCAGTTCGACGATCGCCAATGCAAGTTCAGCCAGAAGCAAGCTCGAGTCAGCGTGACCGAAGACCTCCGGCAGCCGGTTCAGGGTGCGATCGGCGATGAGCCGAGCCGTTTCAGGATCGGCATTGCCGTGGCGCTCCAATTCCTCCACCGCCGCCAGAACCGCCTTTTGATAGCCGCTTTCGCGGCTCAGGAGTGCGTCGGGAAGCCCCCCCTCTGCCAAGAGCGATTGCAGGTAAAGCGCCGCATTGTCCGACGCGCGACGACGCAACGGCCGCCCCCAGGCTTTCAGCCCCAGCCCCGTGAGAGCGTGTGCCAGCTTAATGTCAACCGATACCCCAAGCCCCCCGAAAACGAGCTCCCAGGAAAGCACACCGCGGGCATAGGTCCGGTTGATATGCTCGGCAGCCCAAAGCACAAACCATTTTGCCGTGCTTTCGAGAACCTGCCCGGAAGAGACCCGAACAAAGAGATTTCGCCTCAGTTCGGCCTTTTCTACGTCGGAGACCCGCCAACCGTGCAGCGGGCGGCCATCGGCTCCCTCCAGTCCGCGTGACGCAAAGAAACGCTCGTCATATGTCATGTTCGCCCCGATGACCAAAGGGAAACAAAAGGAATGCTCAGGTCGTTGACAGGTCTGCCCCATTTCAGGGCAAAGATTGTAAGCCCTTAACAAAAAAGGATTCCACTCCCCAGACTTCTACATGCTCAGGCCGATGCGTCAAGGACAGGCCTCACGAATTTGCCGATGCGCGACGCGGCAATCGCTTCTGGTTCCTTTCGCGCGGAGCTTGTCGCCGGACCCAATTCCCTTCCCGTCCCCGGAATTTGCAGTCGATCCGAAGCCTCTTCTGGGATCCGGCTCGACGCATTGCACCCCATCGTCGTTTGAGCGGTACCGAGACGGGCACGAAAAACGACGGGGCCGTGCCGATCGGTCCATCCAGAGGAAACGACCGTGCATCATCGCGCGGCGGCACGAAATCTGGAACACTTTCCAGAGCAGTCGGTGCGGACGAACTCTCAGGGATGACGGCATTGGCGCAAAGGTTCGCCAGCGCATGGATGTCGTCAAACAGGCGCGCGGAGATGACCTCTCCATCGGTTTTGTCGGTCGCGGATCGCGGTTGCTGATGGTCAAAACCAGCAACCGCACCCCAACGGTCGGCACAGTGAATATCTGCAAACAAGTCGCTCTGTTCATAGTGCATGCCAGCCTCAAGAGATTTTCACCCCCATCGTCCGGGGTCCCGAAGAAAAACTCAAAAAGACCGAAAGATATTCTTGGCCGTCCCGAGCAACAATTGGGCTTCTGGTACGCCGACGTTGTGGAAAACCTCGAAATCCGGCATGACCGACCGCCGATCAAAATAACTCGCAAAAGAGCATCTTTTTGCAAATCCAAGCAATTCTTGTGACGGAGAGATACATCCGCAATATGATCTAGGCCCAACGCAAACCTGACCGCATCAAGTGATCCCCAGCCAACTCCACTCCGCGAACCGGAGTTCCGACAGGGTCGAGAAAGAAGCCAATCAAAGAGCGTTGTTGCCGTCGAACCAATGAACTGGGCCTCGTCGTCGTGCCTGTCGACTTGTGCCGCAGCTATCCATCATTCCCACTTTCTACCGCCCCAACCGAACCCGAGACGCGCAGCCGATGCGCGCCGACGGTTCGCTTTTTACCCAATCGAGAAGCGCTGCCGGGCGCGCCGAGATCTGGGTCAGGGCGACTGCTTGCAGTCGGGGGACGGGAACCCGTCCCCATACCCTGCTAAAGAATTTGAACGTCATTTTTCAAATGCTGATTGTCATATCCTTATTCGCATACTCCCACAAAATCAACATCATTACCGGGTCAACGGAAATTTCAGCTTGGATGACCAGCCGCATCCCTGAACACAAAATCCGGAAAATATTCGACCCGGCATGCGACCCACCTAAGAAGGATAGAGATTCAGTCGAGCGGTCTTTTTGTCGCCAAATCAGGTACTCGATTCGTGAAATAGTTTTTCCTATTATTTCCTGCAGCTTGTCGAGCAGAGCTCTCCGCGCCGCAGGTGGGGCGGTAGAGAGAAAAATGTTTGCAAAGATTTTCAGGGGTAATAGTTATGATTCGTGTGGAACTAAAAAAAACACGGAGCAAAAATGGCACGGGCTGGGGATGGAAAACCACGATCTGAGAAACGGCGCGCGACACATAGGATTTCAAAGCGGATCTCAGCGGACGAGTGGGGCGCATTTCAGGAGCGCGCTCGCGCAGAGGGATTCGAGAGCGGGCAGGAATTTCTGAATGCGCTTATCTTGGGGGACACAGAGGTTAGGAATATTCAACGGCGTGACCTGACCGTGATTCTCGGACACATCGGCAAACTCGGGTCGAACATCAATCAGATCGCGCGACGCCTAAACTCGGGGAAAATTAACAAGATCAGTGTTGACGACATGAATATTATTACCGAAATTCCCAGCCAACTGGAGTCGTTCGGCAGGGCAATACGAGATACGTTGAAATGATCTGCGAGGTGATTACCAAGGAAGGAGAACCCGGTTCAGGTGGAGGGCGCAATGCTTTCCATCCCGGTATTCTTTACGACTGCGAAAAAGCTTCGCGCGTCGAACTGCGAAATCTGTCATGCAGCAACTGGACGGATGCCGCTGAGGAAATGATTTTGATGTCTCGGCTTTCTGCGAAAGTGAAAAAGCCGTACTATCATATTGTCCTCTCCTGGCATGAGACCGAGCGTCCAACTGAGGCGCAGCAAATCGCGGCGATGGACCGCATGCTCCGGGCCCTGGGGTTGCATGAGCATCAGGCCGTTATCGCAACGCACGATGATACACCGCGCCGTCATGTGCATGCCGTGATCAATACGGTCCATCCGCTCACCGGGAGGGCCTGGTCGAAATCGAATGATCGACGCAGAGCGGAACAGGCGTGTCGGCAGATCGAGCTCGAGATGGGATGGCCCCACGATCGCGGACAGTATGATGTCGTCGTGCAGGAAATCGAGGGCAGAAAAACCGCCAAGTTGGTCGCGCGGCCGGAGGAGTACTACCGGGAGATCAAGATGGCACGTGAACACGGGCGGCGGAAGAGGACCTCGGCACAGATCAAGGTCGAAAAAAAGACAGGGATCGAGGTATTCGATCACGCGATCCCCGACGCGCTCAAGATCAAGCTTTGGAAAGCGCTCGACACATGCAGGACCTGGCAAGACGTTCACACCGCATTTCACGATCTGGGGCTTCGGTATGACAGGTTCGGATCCGGTGCGCGGGTCTATTTGGTCGGCTCGACGGAATTCGCCAAGGCCAGCTCTTTCGGCGCGCGCCTCTCGATTTCGCGGATGGAAAAGCTATTCGGCGCCTTAAAGCCAGCCGAGGCTATGCCGAAACGAAATCCCGGCAGCGATCTATCCTCTACCTGCGGCCTGATCGGTCAGGTGGCGCCCGAGGACGAGAAGGCGACGCGCGCCGCAGCGTTCAAGACAACCCTTCTGCGCCGCATCTACACTGAAATTCACATCGACTCGCATGTCGCGCGGGAAATCCGCTTCGTCGATCTGGCAGAACTGCCGCCGCAGATCACGTTCCGTTCCGGCGCGGTCGTCATGGATCATGGCGCGCGCCTGTCGACGACGGCCTCCTCGCACGAGACGAGGGCAACGATGATCGCGATGGCGAAAGCGAAAGGTTGGTCGAGCGTGACCCCGACGGGCAGCGCAGACTACGTTCGGCAGATTTCGGTCGAGGCCGCGCAGGCGGGGCTGCGGGTGACGGGTGTTCCCGCCAATGTCCAGGCCGAGGCCGACCGGATTATCGAGGCACAGAGGCAGAGACGACGTCTCGAAGCTGCCGAGCATGCGGCGCAGGCGGCCCATCTCGAAGAGATGACGGAGCGCGAAGATGCGCTGCAACGAAATAGCCGGTTTCGGATGGAGGTCGCGGCCGAGAAACGCGCCATGGACGGCCGGCGCGATCACGAACTATCTCCCCCGTTGGATGCGCGACATGTGCCTGAACCGCAACCTGCCCCAAATGCGGCGCGTCACGCTCTGGCGAAGATCAGGAACAGCCGGAAAACCGTTCGCGACAATGATCGCGACGAATTGGAACATCTCAAACGGCTCGATATCGGCGTCATCGCGGCGGCCGGAGGCTGGGTGGACGTGTCGCGGACGCATCGCGACAGCTCGGACAAGCAAGGCCGCGCCTTCCGCATCTATCAGCGCGGCAGCGACACGATCAAATGCACACTTAAGCCCGATGGCCGCTGGCTTTGGGTTTCGAACAAAACCGGTGAAAGCGGCACCGCCTTTGACCTGTGGCGGCGGGACAATCCGGGTCGGACACTGGGCCACGCGCGGGCGGCGCTGCGGGATCTCGCGGGCACCGCGCCTGTCATGGTCGAGGCAGCACCGACCGGCAGATCTCCGACACCGCCCGATCACACCGAGGTTCGGCGCCGCTGGGAAGCTGCCGGACTCGTCGGCCAGAGCACGAGCTATGCGGAAAAGCGTGGGATCTCGAAAGCGACCCTGCATCGCTTCGCCGACGCCCTACGCTGTGGGGCATTCGGCGGCATCTATTTCGCGCATCGCAATCTGGCCACGGGGCACATTCAGGGTTTCGAGCAGCGGTGGGAGCGCGATGGGGAAAAGAACAAGGCTCGATTTGGAAAAGGTGGACGCAAGTCGGTCTGCATATTGGGCGACCCGAACTCGTCTTCTCGCATGGTCGTCCTCGAAGGCGGCCTTGACGCCCTGGCACTGGCGGAGATCGAGAACCGGCTCGACACGATTTACGTGTCTACGGGAGGCGGCTTCGGCCCGGAGACCGAGCGCGCCTTGGTGAGGCTTGCCGCTAGTCGGGAAACGCTTGGAGGCTTCGACAATGACCGCGCCGGTGAGTCCATGCATGCGGCGCTTGCGAAGATCGTGACCGGGACAAAACGGTTGGCACCGCCAAGCCGGGTGCCGGGGGCGGATGTGAACTGCAATGATTGGCTCGACGTTCTGAATGCCCGAAAAGAAGCAAGCGCGGCGCACCGGATCAGCGCGGAGAACGTCACCGGGATCAATCGAGAGAGCGACAACGACGAACGCCTCGGGGCAGAGGAAGATCGGACCAGTCCCGACTTCACCTGAAACGCCCAACAGCAATACGAGGATAGCGCGTCCAGCGTCATTGATGCACCCGGCCCATTGACGCCGGTCGGGCCTCAACGCTCCTGTTTTCGAAGCTGCCGCTCGACCGAGCTGCAGCGACAGGGTTAGGCAGGCCTTTACTGTCGGTCGTACGTAGCGCAGCATGACCAAGGGGCCGGCCAGGAGGGACGAGCATCCGTCTCAATCAACAAGATTGACTGGTTAGCTCCGAAAGTGACCGGCTGGTGCAAACAACTTGATGATCAAACTGCACGCGCGGAATTATAGGCCCGCCCTCTTTAGTATCCCCCTGTTGGCCGTCACTAATTTGAAGTCGATGCCTTCAAAGTCTTTATCATGAGTGACGAATATCAAGTCTTTTGAAATGCAGCATTCGACCAAAGCGGCATCAGTCAGGTCGAGGTTCCCTTTGGCTGCTGCTTCAAGATGCCCTCCAAGAGATGCAGCATTGACCTCACGGCAAAGGAAAGAACAGTCATCAAGCACATTCAGGCAAGTGTCTCGAACAGACTCCACCCTTTCAACATAATCCGCGTCACTCTTTCTTCTCTCCTTCAGGAGATGATACTCTTCTTTTCCAAACAGAAGCTCGTACTCGATCTTGCACATTCTGTTAAATAATTCCGATATAATCAATGAATTGGTCACAATGGAATTTTTGTTTTTAATGGCGCTTCGATAAAAATCACTATAGACTGCGTGCTCTCCCGTCGGATCGTTTCCATAAATTGAGATCCAGACATTTGTGTCAAAGAGAATATTCTTCCCTTCAAACACACACTCCGCGCGCGCATCAAATATTTCCGCCATTCTAATCTTCCAAATTGTCTCGATAAACTGCCTCAACTCGCTCGCGATCCGAGAAATAGAGTTTCGCACGATCCACAACGAGCTTAAGTCTTCTGAGATGCCAATCCTCAAAATCGACAGGAGATGCCAAGCGGGATTTCAGAGTAGCCTCATCAAACTCCCCATAGAGTTGACCCACAGCGGCATTTAGAAAAGCAGTCGTCATTCTTGTAACACCAAAGAATGAGATCTCGGCTCTGCCGCCACGCTCAATCACTTCGTGGAGCGCGCGATAAACCTTTTGCCCATCAGATGCCGCGACGCAGATGCCCCCATCCACAATTGACGATATCGTTATCCGAGTTACTTTTGTCATTTCACCAGATCTCATGTGGATTCACGCGTGAGGCCATGTGGTACGACCTTGTATCCGCGGTGTTAATTTCCAGTGACACGGCCGTTCCAGGGAAGATGCCTCTAAGGTCGTGCTTTGAAACTCGATTGCCTCTCAACTCCCAGTAGCCATCATGGGAGCAAACAAGGAGGCAGCCTCCGTTTAATTTCACGAACTCCTGCAAAATCCCCAAGCCGAGGCCACCCGGTATATCTCCGCTCCTTGCGCTGTTGTTCATTTGCATCGCCCAGTCAATAGCATCAGAAGTTGAGGAAAAATGCAGCCCAGCGGCCCCAAGAGATCCGCTTATACCTTGTCCAGCATCCGAAATAACGAAAGTGAGTCGATCCTTTTTTGGAAAAAACTGACCTCCGGCAAACACCGGAATTTTCGCCTTAGAGTGGAGTGAACTGTTGGCGAAAAGCTCATCCAAACCTTCGAGAAATTTCTCTCTAAGGCCTCGACTCATTTTAGGAACTTCAGGCCGGAGGATATTTGAACTGCAATACCGCGAGAACTCAACCTCGTTATCGAGTTTGAAGCCTGTTACTGGAATTGTGGTCCCGTAATTATCGCTTAAAGACCCCTGAAGTGTTTTGTTTTTCTTTAGGATGGTCTGGATGTTGAAAGATATATTATAAATAATAACTTCATTGCCCTTTTCGCGGCACGAGTTGACAATCGTCATCAGGCATGCCCCGAGCTGTGCATCGATCCACCGCAAGCTTGAGCAGTCGATCCCGATTTTTGTATGCTCGTACTCTGAGATTTGGCCATGCAACGTTGCCAAGGCTTGAAAGCCGGCGATATCAGCGGCGACTTCACGCGTCCCCAAAGTTACCATGACGTCACGGGTCACAGGTGTGATCCAATCCTCATGTGAAAGTTGCACATCTTGCGGCCTCCAGTGCGCGCCACGCCAACTGGCGGTCGTTTTGCTCATCTATCCCGGATTCTGTACATGATACTAGATTGCTTTGGCAAATACGCAACCTGGCTTTCCGCCCGCCAAACTTCAGTGCAACCCTTGCGCGAGTCACGGCATCTCATTCAGGAATTTGCGAGGGACTTGCAGAAATCAACGACCACTTTGGGACCGCTGCATCGACCGAGCAAGGCGCGCCCTCTTTTTCGCCATGTCCGCAAACTGCGCAGTGCGAGTCTCTCCGCGCGAGGCGCGAATGGCCGCTATCGCCGTTTGCTGCGTCCGCAACGCCGCAACCTCACAGGCCGCTCTCCGCCCCTTGCGAAGGGGACGACCTGACCAGCGCGCTCGGTCCTCAAGCGCATCGCGGGTGCCACCGAAAAGATCTCCACTCAAACAACCACCTGCACCTGCGCGGCGTTCATCGCTGCAATTGCTGCTTCAACCTCCGTATAGAGGTCCGTTTCGACATCACCGGTATCCAGTTCAACGACGAGAGCGAAGCGCACCGTCTTTTGGCCGACGTTCTGGGCCGACTTCGACTTCCACCAACCTGCAACTGGGTGGACTGCAAGCATGTTTCTTTGGGCGAGATCCGAGGCGGCGCACCGCAACTCATCGATGTGCAAACTCCCCACGTCGCGTCGGTTGGACAGCACCGTTCGGTATCTGGGCGTCGATCTGGAAGATGCGCTGACGTTGTCGGAGGGGATTGATCTGTGACCTTTGCCTGGCCGGCCCCGGTCGGCCAGGCATGTCGCGCAAGGCGACATTGCGCTTGACTTCCGCGAGAATGTCGCGCAAAGCTACATCATGAAGCAGATCAGCTACACCAAAGCCGCGATCAAGGCCTTGCGGCGGATGCCCTCGAATACCGCTGCGCCGATCCGCGCCGAGATTGAAGCCTATGCGCAGGACCCAAGCGCGCAGGCCAATAACGTGAAGCCCTTGAAAGGCCGGGAGGGTATCCGGCTGAGGGTGGGGGATTGGCGGGTAATCATGGATGATCAGGGCAATGTTCTGGCCGTTCTCGATATCGGGCCGCGCGGCGGCGTCTACGACGGAAAGGGTTTGAGATGAACGAGATGGTGACGATCCCGCGCGAAGAATATGACCGCCTGCGGGCCGCTGCGGAGGATCTGGCCGACCTGCAAAGCTATGACCGCGCCAGGGCGCGGCTCGCGGCGGGAGAGGACGAATTGATACCGGCGGACTATGCGAACCGCCTTCTGAATGGCGAAAGCGCCTTGCGCGTTTTCCGCGATCTGCGCGGCCTGACCCAGGCGGCGCTGGCCGAAAAATCGGGCGTGAAGCGGGTCACCGTTGCCGAGATCGAGACCGGACGAAAGCACGGCTCGATCGCAACATTGCGCGCCTTGGCCGATGCGCTTGGTGTGAGTCTGGATGATCTGACGGAGTAACGTCGGCCCAATGCAGCCGTTTGGGGTGACACATACGCCGCAGCGCGGCTTCCCCGAAGCGGTTAGTCATGGCTTGGCGCAGAAAAATCTTGGGCCGAATGTCGCTGATGCGGACCTTGCAGACGTTGCCTGTTCGACCGATTTGCGGCTTTATTCGGAGATGACCTCCACTCAGGATATACTTGCAATCGCACTCGCGCAGTTCCCTCTGCCTTCCGAGGTGTTCGCTCCGGGTGGGACATTCTGGCTGACGCTTTACCTCGTTGGCGACCCTGCCCGCTATGTGATGGCCAGACCGGCCCTCGAAGCGAATGGCTGGAAAAATCTCTGCAATCACGATGATTTTGCCGGGTTCTCCTATCCGAAGAGAAAGGTGCGCAACGATGTTGGGGAGGTTCGAGATATGCTGCAATCGGTGATCGCGACCTGCCACGATATGGGCATGGGGATCAGCCTGATCGACGCCGACATCGCGTTTGACCCGAAGAGATCAGCTTTCAGGACGCTATACAAAGCAGCCTAGCGACCGTCCGCAACGGGCTCGAAGCGGTCATGCGGCGGCGCAGCAGGCTCCTCGCCTAGGTGAGCCGGATCCATGGGGCGTTGACGGCCCTGAGCCGCCGGTCGGCCCTCCTAGCGGATGCCGCCGAAGCGGCCGGTCGAGCTTTGCGCAGTAAGGGACCGAGCAGCCAAGTCCTGCCCCTCGTGCATGCGCGGGGCCGAACGACGGCAAGCGCTGACGCGAGGGGCAGGACTTGGCCGCTATGTGAACTTGGTGCGACTTGCCAAGCTTGGACAAAGTGAGCATTCCCAGCCGATGCGCTAAGGACTGCTGCCTAGAACTGAACGAAAACTGCTGTCGTAGTCTCATCAGGCGAATCTTGATCTGAGAACACATACCTGCGAGCATTCGAGCAAGTTCAACCTCTGCCGAGTGATTGAGATGGATGGCTGGAGCTTTTTTCTGTCAGTGGTCGCGAGTGTCACTGCCTCTCTGATTTTTGGATTTATGAGCGCGGCACTGGCGTGGATTTTTTGGCAGCGAAGTTTTGATACCGATAAGTTTCGATTTCTTAATGGATCATGGCACTCGGCTTGGAAGCCCAATGAAGGAGAACAGCCAGATCGCGCCATTTCTGAGTGTATCGAAATAACGCCATTCTACGTGAAGAAAGAAGTATCACTTTTCGGATTCCGGAGGGAATATCAGTCTTTCCGCCGAGAAGTGCATTTTTCCACAACATTTAACTCTTTAGACTACGACTGGAGAGGGGTTGGATACCTAACTGATCGCTGGACCCTTCATGGTTACTGGGAAGAGAAAAATGGCCCAGAAAGCGGGACGTTCACTCTTAAGATGCAGCAAGGATCGAATTCAATGGTAGGCGCCATAACTGGATCCCTAAGAAACGGCGGATTTGACACCAGTAACTGGATCCTCGCGAGAAGAGTAGATGATCTAAAGCGTGTTGCCGCAGAAATTCAAGGCTTTGTAATATGATGGCCCGCAAATTTCCGGACATCTTTAAAAGTGAATGGCTGCTATCGCTGAATGTCGCGAAATTACCGGCCAATAGACCCTCCCGGCGCAAGAATTCACAGCGCGCACTCTATCCTGCTGTAGCAAGAGGCGTTGATAGCCTTAGGCGAATGCGGTGCGGGTTACGGCGAAACAATTGGAGATGACACAAGGGCCAGAGAGTGGAGTTTCGCCCAGTGCCCGAGGCGCCATATTGACGCGCGGTGTCGAGCAGGAGTGGAGTGTCCATTCTCTACGCTTCGCAGCCACGCACCATGGAGCCCTCGAACGGCGGCTATCGCCGATTGCCGCAGGCATGATGCCGCGACCTAACAGTCGGTTCTCCGCCCTGCTCGACGGCGCCAAGCTTCGTGCTGCGCCACGCAGGATCGACAGCAAAGAGTTGATCGGTGCAATCTCTACAGCATGCTCCAACCGCGGTTTTGGCGGAAAGTGGTCGCGGCTTTCCGTTTGTTCAGATCACCCCTGCCGATCTGGCATTTCGTGAAGCCCCGGACATTCGTGACAGCCGAAAGGGAGACGCTGTTACTGTCCCGAAGGGCGATCCTTTTCGATCGCCTCTAGACCCAGCTCTATCAGCCGTCGGATCGCCTCGTTCTCAGACTGCAAACGTTGATCGAACCGGAAATCGGATATGCGTTTCGCTTGCTCGTCGGTGAGGTTGACAAGCTTCTTGACGGGGTATGCGGTTTCTCTAGCCATAAAACCACATAACCGATATATCGCATATTGACAATACCGAGAATATAGCATATGTCCGATATGCGGATCAAGGAGGCGCTACCAACACCTCCTCAATCCTGACCACAACTGATCTTACGAGGAGATCACTCATGGCTACCCATTCCCCTACCACGGCACGTGCCGTGATGAAACCCGTCCCTCAACCGTCGCCGATCGCGCGGATGTTCCCCCGCGTCATCGTCGCCCTCGCGGCGTACATCGAGGCGGAACGCGACGCCGAGAGCGACTGGGCCACCGACCCCGCCTGCATGGAATGGCTGCACGATGCCGAACGGGCGCGCAGCACCGTTCTGTGCCAGATCCAGAGTATCACGGATCAGACCTTGCGTGACCACGGGGATTTTGCGCTCAAGGCCACGGCGATGCTGGCAGGCATCCTGATCCGGGCCTCGTCCACCGCGGAATTTCTGCAGGCGTACGCACTCCTCGGCTCTCATCCCGGCGCATTTGGGGCGCCGACTGGCAGTTCAGCACGGGTGCAACAGATGCTGCAAACCGCCCGCGAGAGGCTCGCCGAGCTGGGAACGCTTTCCGCCTGCGTCGATCCCTATGACGCTGAGGTCGAGGCAGAGCTCGCCACGGCGAGTTGAGATCCAGCCCGAACAGATCTTATCCCGTTGGGCTCTTCCCCATCGCCCTGATGTGATGGCGCAGCGCGCAATCTGCGCGGCCGACAGCGCATGCCTCCCCGGCCCCCGGCCGGGGGTCTCTCCCTTATTGCCGAGGTGACCCATGTCCCAAATGCTCCTGCCTGGGCTTCTGCCCCCCGTCGAGCCGCCGCCGCTGCGTGCCGTCAGCGCGCCGACGGAGATGATCGATTATCCCGACATTCCGGGAACCATTCGCGCCACCCACGCAAAAAGGATTGGCGCCGCCGGGGAGCGGCTCACCGACTCCCTTCTAATACGCTGGGGGTTTCACCCGCTCGAGGCGCCCGAGTCCGAGCCCTATGATCGCCTGCTGTTCGTGGGGGACGATCCGATCAAGGTTCAGGTCAAAACCGTCACACACCCCCGCGGCGGGTTCTTCACCTTCACCCTGGAACAGGGCTACCGGCGCAGTCCGGGCGGCCGACACAAGTATCGGCACGGGGCCTATGATGTCGCGGCCTTGGTCATCCTGCCGGAGAACGTGATCTATTTCAGCGCCGATCCCCACCGCGTCCAGCGCGTGGCAACCACGGAGATCGCTTATCTCCGGCGCAAACCGCAGGCCAGTTTTCTCGATGCGATAGCTGCCTATCGGGAGCGCCGCGCCCTCGGCGCCTGATTTCCCCCCCCAGTCCGCACAGCCATTCTCCCCGACCGCCGCGGTCGGGGCCAGTCTCCACATGCCTTGAGGTGCGCCATGACCACTCGCCAGAACGACACCATCCCGCCCGTCGCCGCTGACAAAATTGCGGAATTTCTGACAGCCTATCTGTCCCTGGATTTTTCGTCGGAAGACGATCCGCCCGAGTTTCAGCCCGCCGAGAGCGATTATCCGCATTTTCCGGGCTCGGAGGGGCTGACAAATCCGGATATTTCGCCCGATCCGTTGCTTGAGCTGATGCGCAAGGGCATCGCCGAAGCGGAAGCCGAGATCGCCCGGCGAGAGGCGGCAGAAGCGGGACCGCAACGGCGCCGCCCGAACCGATCGGAGGCGGTCACACTCCTGTCTCTCGCCGCATTCGCCACCGCCCTGCCCGCGACAGCGGCGCTGGGCCGCCTCTATTGGCCGGGCACCGTCACCGTCCTGCAGACGCCGCCCGGTTATGAATCCGCCGTCGCGCAGGCCCTGTCATGGCCAACGTTGCGCCATCTGCGTGCCTTGGCTGCTGTCGGCACGGATCACGCCGATCCGAAACTGCGGGTTTTCAAGTCAGGGGCCAGTGCATCCCGAGACCGCACGGCGGACCAGCGCAATTTTCGCGTGAAACTTGAGCCGCTGCTGGAGCAAGGCGCGTCGATCCTGCTCGTGACCGCCGACCGTGACGTGATCGACAACGAGCTTGCCGAGGTGACCGTGCTGCATCTGGCCTTGCCGCGCCCCACGCCGGAGGCGGTGCTTGCCGTGTTGCGCCTCACGCACCCCGACGATTGGGAGGCAGCCGACATCACCACACTGCTGCCGTCGCCCGCCGATCTGGCGCGTCTCTCCCCCCGATCGATCGGCGCGGCGTTTCGCGCCGAAACCGCCGCCGAGGCGGCGCGCCGTCTGGCGGATCTCGCGCGGTCGTCCGCCGCGGCGACAGGCGTCACGCTTGATGACGTTTACGGTCAGGACACGGCCGTGCGGGCCTTGCGTGTGATGGCGACGGATCTGTCACGCTGGGCGCAGGGCAGCCTCGACTGGGCGCAGGTGACGGCCTCAGGGCTGCTGTTTGGGCCGCCCGGCACGGGCAAATCGCTGATGGCCCAGGCACTTGCGGGGACGGCGGGTATCCCTCTGATCAGCACCTCGTATGCCGATTGCCAGCGCCATGGCCACCAAGGGGATATGCTGGCGGCGCTGAGCGCGAAGGTCAGTGAGGCAATCCGGCGAGCGCCCTCGGTGTTTTTTGTCGATGAAATCGACAGTTTCGCGAAGCGCGGCGGCAACGGCCAGACGGATCGCTACCTCCGCGGCGTGGTCAACGGCCTGCTGACCGAACTCACCCGATTGGCAGAGACGCCCGGCGTCATCGTGCTGGCGGCGACCAATTATCCCGATCAAGTTGATGACGCGGTCATTCGCAGCGGCCGTATCGACCTGCGGATCGGTCTCACGGCGCCGGATCTAGCCGGGATTTCCGCACAGATCGCCGCCTCGCTGGCAAAACTGCAGCCGCGCCCCCGGATCTCGGCCCAGACGGTCGCCGAGATCTCGCGCCAGATCCTCGGCTGCTCCGGCGCCGATGTGGCCGCCCTGTTGCGGGCCGCGGCAACCCGCGCCCGCGAGGCGGGCCGCAGGCTGTCTGCGGCGGATCTGCAGGCCGCGGCGGACAAAATTGCTCCGAAGCCTGATCTCGAGCAGGAGGAGCGCATCGCGATTCACGAGGCGGGCCATGTCTTAGCCGCCTGGGCGATGCGCCGTCCGGTGCCGCATCTCGTCCGCTTGACCCGGCAGGGCGGGTTCGTCGAGTCCCGGCGCGCGGCGTTCCACACGCTGCGGAGCGCGAATGACGAACTCGTGGCCCTGTTCGGAGGCAGGGTGGCGGAAAAGCTTTTCTTCGGCAACGCCTCCAGCGGGGCGGGCGAAGGGCGCCGCAGCGACCTTGCGCTTGCGACACGGCTCGCCCTGCAGATCGAGCGGGAGTGGTGCCTGACCGACAGCGGACTCGCTTGGCACGATACCGAAAACACGCCGCTCCTGGTGGCCGATCCGCTTCTGAAAGATCGCGTGGAGGCCCGGCTGCATGCCGCCGAGGCCGAGGCGATGCACCTTCTGTCCCGGCGTCTGCCCTATGTGCAGCGCATTGCGCAAGCGCTGATGCGGGAGCGGGAACTCAACTCTGACGGGATCCTCAAAATGCTGGAGGTCACTGAATATGAGGACGCGCCCAATGTCGGCGCCGAGGTGATCCCGTTTCCGAATTTCTCAGGGGAGTAATGGAATATGACCGCGAGCACCAAATATTTCCTGCCGCCTCACGCGACACCTCAACGCCGGGATGTGAAATTCTTTTTCGCAAACCGCGGAAATATGCGGAAAAATATTGCCCGAAAACCATTCCGTAAAAATAATATTGTCACATCTTTTCAAAAATTTATGGCGACCAAATTTCCAGCAATACGGTTATCCACATACTTGACAACCTGCAATTCCGATCGAGCATTTAAAAACTTCAGCTTACAGATTATGTTTGACGGGAAGGACGCGGATTTAAAACCCCGCCCCCACCGAAAACATATCGAAGCGGCGAATGATTCTTCGTTCGCGAGAACGGAGAAACTCGGCCGATGGCGCGGGATCGAACGAGGCATGTCAACAAAAAGGCCGGGCCGGATGCGCCGGGTGCGGACGCGGCGTCAACGCCGCCGGTCCATGTGCTGGCGACACCGGCAACCGCCGGACTGGTCACGCGACCGATTTCGCACGCCGAGAGGGAGATGCTGAGAGAACAGTATCTCCACTTCATCCGGATCCTGGCGCGGGAGGCCGCGCGGTTGGACCATCAAAGCGCGGCAGCGGGCAACACATCCCACAGGGGCATTGCCACGAAGCTTGGGAGCCCAAAGCGGCGTCGGTAAAGACCGCGCTCTTCCTTGGCCGCATTTCTTTCTTGCGCGAGCGCAGCAGCCCGCCGATCATCGTGGCGTTCCGATGGGCGCCCTATCTTGGAGGAGACACCCATGACCCAGCCCCAGCGTGTTGCGCTCTATGCGCGGTTTTCAACGGACAAGCAGCGTGACGCCTCGATTGAGGACCAACTGGATTCGTGCCGCGAGCATGCGCTTCGGATGGGCTGGCAGATCGCTGGCGAATACAGCGACAAGGCCGTTTCCGGGGCGTCGATGTTCCGCACCGGCATCAAGGCGTTGCTGCGGGATGCCAAGGCAGGGGAGTTCGATATCGTTCTGTCTGAGGCACTGGACCGACTGTCGCGCAAGTTGGCCGACATCGCGGGATTTCACGATGATCTGGAGTTCGGCAAGATCGAACTGCACACCCTGACCGAGGGCAAGATCGACAAGATGCTGATCGGTATGAAGGGGACAATGAACGAGATCCAATTGCGAGACATCGCCCTGAAGACGCGCCGCGGCCAGAAAGGCCGGATCAAGGCTGGCAAGAATGCCGGAGGAAAGAGTTACGGGTACAAGGTGCTGGCCCCCGTGGAGGCGAACGGCAAAGAGGAACGGGGCGATCTCGAGATTGCTCCTCTGGAAGCTGCGGTGGTAGTGCGGATTTTCGAAGATTACGCGGTCAAAGGGCTCTCGCCGAAAAAGATCGCCGAGGCATTGAACCTCGAGGGGATCCCTGCCCCGCGCGGCAGGCATTGGAGCGCCTCGACGCTGCACGGCAATCGGGAACGCGGCACCGGGATCCTGAACAACCCTCTCTATGCCGGGGTCAGGGTCTGGAACCGGCTCAATTACGCCAAAGATCCGGACACTGGCAAACGGGTGTCGCGTCAGAACCCGGAAGAGATCGTGGAGAGGATCGACGTGCCGCACCTGCGGATCGTCGATGAGGCGCTGTGGGAAGCCGCCAGAACCCGTCAGGGGGCGCTGAAGTCGACGGGGACCGATGTGCCGATCTGGGATCGTCGTCGGCCGAAGTATCTGTTTTCGGGTTTGATGGTTTGCGGCTGCTGCGGTTCGGGGTTCGCGAAGGTCGGCAAGGACGGGTTTGGCTGCTCCGGCGCTCGCAACAAGGGCCGTGCGGTCTGCACCAACATGACGGTGATCAAGAAGGACGACATCGAGGGCCGGGTGCTGCATGCGCTAGAGCACCATCTGATGGACGACGAGGCGGTGCGGGTCTTCTGCGAGGAATATGCAGCGGAGCGGAACCGGCTCGAGAAGGCGGCGGACACCTTTCGGGCGACGAGAGAGGCGGAGCTGCGCCAGGTGAAGCGCGACCACGACAAGCTGGTCGATGCGCTTCTGGAAGGCATTCCTGCCGCACGGGTGAAGTCGAAGATGGAGGCGCTTGCGGCGCGTCAGGCGGAGCTTGAGGCGTTGCTTACGGCCTCCCCTGCCCCGTCGGTGGTGCGGTTTCACCCGTCGATGGCGGGGACGTATCGGAAGCGGATCCGGGAGCTGATCGCGGCGCTGACCGAGCCTGCGCATGCGAGCGAGGCGAAGGATGCGCTCCGCGGCCTGATCGAGAAAATCGTGCTGCATCCTGTGCCGTCAACGACGGCGAAGGGTGGCTTTGAGCTGGTTGCGGATCTTCACGGCTCGCTGGCAGGGCTGTTGCGTTTGGCGACGGGTCAGCCCGTGCATGTGGTGACGCGCGTTGCGACGGGAACTGGGGCCGCGGAGATGCAACTTGTGTCGAACGGGACGGCGTCGCGCTCGCAAGCCATTGATATTATGGAGGAATTAGTGTTGGTTGCGGGGGCAGGATTTGAACCTGCGGCCTTCAGGTTATGAGCCTGACGAGCTACCGGGCTGCTCCACCCCGCGTTATGTCCCGAGGGCTTTGTTTGCGATCGGGGTTTATTGGTATCGTTTTGAGAGAACTTTGGCTTCTTACTAGGTTTGGCGGTGACCTACTCTCCCACGTCTTGAGACGCAGTACCATCGGCGTGTTGGCCCTTAACGGCCGAGTTCGGGATGGGATCGGGTGTTTAGCCAACGCTATGACCACCAAACCGAGGAAGAAGCCATCTGTCCAAGTCAAGTATCAGGAGAAGCT
>NZ_QKZO01000010.1 GCF_003254295.1 Rhodobacter capsulatus | reverse complement strand
AACCGCCGCCGACCGGCATCCATCGAAACTGCCATGCGAATGGCCAGGTCCATGATGCTTTCCAAATTGGTCAACCAGTATGGCGAGAGCCCCGAGCAAATCACCGGGGCCGTTCGGCCAAACCAGGAGAGATCCCGGAAACGCGTAATCAGCGCGTCCAGCAGCGCCGGATATCCAGCGGCGTTCGAGGCATCGGCCTCTCCCTGCCACCAGTAGGCAACGTCGATGCGGTCCACGGTCTGGCCGGTCAGCGCCGCGATTTCGGCGAGCGCGGCGGGCACGTTGGCCAGGGTTGCGGTCCACATGTTCGGATCAGCCGCGGCGGCGTCCCATTGCGCAATCGGGATACCGCCACGGCTGATATTGATCACGAAGACCGGCCGCGTCGGATATTCGATCGCGGCCCTGGCGCCGATCATCATGCCCCAGTTGCTCGTGCCTGAGGTCAAATGCAGCCGCCTGATTTTGCGTTCGCCGACCGGGCTTGACCCCGTGGCGCCCACTGGCTCACCCTCCACGATCAGCATCCCGCGCTCGGCCTCCGACAATCGTCGAAGGCACAATGGACCCAACCCCCGGCCGGTGGGGGCCCTTTGGGACGCCGGTCCCCCCGGAAGCGGGGGCCTTGTCGCAAGCCGTTCATGAATGACCGCGTCACGGTCGAGCCGATGAAGAGCTGCGAGAACACTGACGCGGGGCAAATCTACCTCATGGTTCAGTTTGTCGGGTTTCTCACTGATGCGGCCAGGGCCCGGGTTTTGTCGCCCACCCGGCAGCGCTGCCGGGTGCATTTCCAGCGCAATGCCCCGGCCCATGCCGACAAGAACAGTCGCAGCATTCGCCGGAAAAACGATCCGCCGGATGGTTTTCCGGCCCGGCTCATTCTCAGCCGCCATCGCCACGGCCTTGGCCCAGCCGGATCACGCTGCGGCCAAGACCCGGTGGCGACGGGTGGCGGACCGGCGCGAACTCCCCGCCCTGCCCCACACCGCGCGCCGTTGCACGCGAGGGCTGCAATCGAGCGCCTGACCGGAGGAATCAGGGACGCACGAACGTCGTCGGGATTTTTCCAGACGAGGCCTCGATCCGGAGATTGCTCGGCGCGATCTTGAGGGAGCAGACCGAGGAATGGACCGTCCAGAGAGGCCGTTACATGCCCCCTGGAAACCCTCGCGCCCGTTTGCGATGTGGTGATCCTCAGCCCGCTTGCGGCGCTGCGCGACTGACCTGCGCGGCCCGCATTTGAGCCCGAAGCCCACCGCCAGCCACAGCACTCCACGGGACGGCATCGCCGTGCATCATCGTGACGTGATGGCGCCCGCCCATGCCACCCGTTCTTCCGTCGCGACCTCATTACGCAGCCCCCCAAGCCGCCCTCATCGCGCGGAGAGCCGGGTTCGGCGGCCCATTGCCGAGAGGGCGAGCGCAGCCCATGCGGCACGGCGGGACGTTTGTTGCGCGGATCGAGAAGGCCGGGGCGGCCCGCCTTTTCCTCGGTGTCCTGCATCCGTCGCATCATGGCGGAAATCGTCAGTCGGGCAATGCGCCCCGCATCAGCGCGTGAAAGACAAAGGGCGAGGCGTCACGCCGGGACAGATCGGCACATCGGCCAGGGCCAAGGCGGGTTCCCGTTGCTTGCGGCGCTTGTCGTTGCGGACTTCGTCCAGCTTCGCGGCCAGATCCTTTTCCTTCGCCCCGGCAAAGGTCAGCCCCGCGCGTGTTTCGCCCCGGTCCTGCAAGGGATCGCCCCGAGCATCGCCTTTTCCGGTCTCCGAAGGACGTCTTGGGTCATGTTTCATGCCCCATCCTGTCCCCCATAAAACCTGGATCAGCACCGGACATGGCGAAAGCCTCAGGACAAGGAAAGCGATCTTTCCTTTTATTTCAGCGCCGTCCTGATCGAACGCGGGGGGGCTCGGAATTGGCCGTTGCCCTGTCCCGCCCAAGGCTCGGGGACCGCACCGGCGCCGCGCGGTTGCGCGCGGCGCCCCGGTCCGCAAGACGCCCGCGCCGCTCAGCGATGGGCCAGATATTCGGCCGAAACATATCCCGAAATCTCGGGCCGGTCGGTCAGGCTGACCCGGCACCAGACCCTGCCCTGCCGCGTCACGCAGCCGCCGCGGGTCAGACGCGTTCCGTCCGGCAGGCCGATGATGATCTTGTGCGACAGCCCCGGGCCGTCGCGCAGCTTCAAAAGATCATCCGGCCCGGCGCCCCTGACCACGGCGCCATTGCCCGCCATGCAGCCGGCCACAAGCAGGAAAACGAAAAGAGCCACAAGAGAAGGTCGCATGATCTGTCCTGGTTCGTTTCCCCCCGCATACGACATCCTTGGCCGCGAAGAAAGCCGTCGCCTGCGCCGGACTTAGCGAAGCAGCCGCTGCAGGCGGGGACGCAGGCGCAGGAAGCGGCGATAGGCCGCCTCGAAGGCCGGGGCAAGCGGCGGCCAGCCCGCAAGACGCCCGAGCGGACGCAGCAGCGGGATCGCCCGCCACATCGCGGCAAAGGCCGCCGCACCCGAGAGCAGCCTGCCGTCTTCCCGCGCATGAAACCGCGCCAAAAGCTCGGCCCGATCGATCGGACAATCCGCCTCCGCCGCGCCAAGATCGACGAAATCGATCGCCCCGCGCCGATCCAGCCGCCGCATCAGCGCGATCTCGCGCAGGCAAAGCGGGCAGCCGCTGTCGAACCAGACCGTCAGACGGGGCGTCATGCCGGGCCTCGGGGCGCGGCAAAGGGGTTTCGTGTCATCGCGGGCTCCGGAGTGCATTCTCCGGATATGGGGCGGCCGCCGGAAATTGCCACGGGCAACGGCACCCCGGCCGGGAAACACCGCGGCGGGATCGTTTCCCGGGCGGGCCCCGCAAGACCAATCCCGCGCAAGACAGGGCGGCGCAAGAAAAGGCCCGGTCCCGCGGGGGGCCGGGCCGGGATGGTGCGGAACCGGGGCTCAGGCGTCTTTCGACGGTTTCTCGCCCGGTGGCGTGTAGGTGTGGATCAGCACATAATAGCAATAGGCCGCAGCCCCGATGAACAGGATCGGCCAGAGGATGCCGCCCAGGAACACCGCCTCGAACACGGCCCAGCCGACAAGGAAGATCACGGGCAAAAGCCGCATCGGCAGCGGGCGCAGCATGGGATGATCGATAATGGCCAAGGATGGTCCCTCCCTCGGGTCGGTATGAGGCTTGCACAAGGCGCCCCTTGCGCCCTGCGCGCAAGATCTTTGCCAGGCGGGGGGCAAAGTCAATGGCACGCGATGCCGCCCCCGGAGGTGAAAAGGCCCCGCAGGCGGCGGGGCCTTTCCGATCTGCGACCGGCCTTCGGGGGGTCAGGCGCGCAGATCGAAGCGGTCGGCCTGCATCACCTTGACCCAGGCGGCGGTGAAATCAGTCACGAACTTGCCCGCGGCGTCGTCTTGCGCGTAAAGCTCGGCATAAGCGCGCAAGATCGCATTCGAGCCGAAGACCAGATCGACGCGGCTGGCGCTGTATTTCACCGCCCCGGTCGCGCGGTCACGCAGCTCGTAGCCGCCCGCAGCCTTGTGCCAGCTCAGCCCCATGTCGGTCAGCGTGGTGAAGAAATCGGTGCTCAGAACGCCCGGACGGTCGGTGAAGACGCCCTGCGGATTGCCGCCGTGATTCGCGCCGATCACCCGCAGACCGCCCACGAGCACCGTCATTTCCGGCGCGCTCAGCCCCATCAGCTGCGCCCGGTCCAGCAGCAGCTCCTCGGGCGAGACCGCGTAATCCGCCTTCAGCCAGTTGCGGAAGCCGTCATGCACCGGCTCCAGCACGTCAAAGGACGGGCCGTCGGTCATCGCCTCGGTCGCGTCGCCGCGGCCCGGGGTGAAGGGAACTTCCAGCGCGAAGCCCGCCGCCGCCGCGGCCTGTTCCACGCCCAGATTGCCCGCCAGCACGATCACATCGGCCACCGAGGCCCCGGCCCCCGCTGCGATCGGTTCGAGCACCGCAAGCACCCGCGCCAGACGCTCGGGCTCGTTGCCCGCCCAGTCCTTTTGCGGCGCCAGCCGGATGCGCGCGCCATTCGCGCCGCCGCGATAATCCGACTGCCGGAAGGTGCGCGCCGAATCCCACGCCGTCGCCACCAGATCGGCGACCGAAAGCCCCGCGGCGGCAATCTGCGCCTTGACCGCGGCGACGTCCCAGCCGGTCGGGCCCACGGGCACCGGATCTTGCCAGATCAGATCCTCGGCCGGAACATCGGGGCCAATGTAACGCGCCTTCGGACCCATGTCGCGATGCAGAAGCTTGAACCAGGCGCGCGCAAAAGCGTCGTCGAAGGCCTTGGGATCACTGATGAATTTCTGACAGATCGCGTTATAGACCGGATCGACCTTCATCGCCATGTCGGCATCGGTCATCATCGGATCGTGGCGGGTGGTCAGATCGGTCGCATCGAGCGGCTTGTCGGTCTCGGCAATCGTCACCGGCTTCCACTGCCAGGCGCCCGCGGGGGATTTCGTCAGCTCCCAGTCATGGCCGAAGAGCATCTCGAAATAGCCCATGTCCCAGCGGGTGGGATGGGTGGTCCAGGCGCCCTCGATCCCCGAGGTGACAGCCTGCGCCGCCCGTCCGCCCTGATGCGGGTTCGCCCAGCCCAGGCCCTGATCGGTGACATCGGCCGTCTCCGGGTCCGGCCCCAGCGCCTTGGCATCGCCATTGCCATGCGCCTTGCCGACGGTATGGCCGCCCGCGGTCAGCGCCACGGTTTCTTCGTCATCCATCCCCATCCGGGCGAAAGTCTCGCGGACATGAAGCGCCGTGCGGGCCGGATCAGGCGCGCCGTTCACGCCTTCGGGGTTGACATAGATCAGCCCCATCTGCACCGCGGCCAAGGGGTTTTCCATCGTCTCGGGCTTGCTCAGATCGCCATAGCGGCCCTCGGAGGGCGCCAGCCAGTCCTGTTCCGCGCCCCAGTAGACGTCTTTTTCCGGCGCCCAGATATCCTCGCGGCCAAAGCCGAAGCCAAAGGTCTTCAGCCCCATCGATTCATAGGCCACCGTGCCCGCAAACAGGATCAGATCGGCCCAGCTGACGGCATTGCCGTATTTCTTCTTGATCGGCCACAGCAGACGCCGCGCCTTGTCCAGGCTGACGTTATCGGGCCAGGAATTCAGCGGCGCGAAACGCTGGTTGCCGGTATTGCCGCCGCCGCGCCCGTCCGCGGCGCGATAGCTGCCCGCCGCGTGCCAGGCCATGCGGATCATCAGCCCGCCGTAATGACCCCAGTCGGCCGGCCACCAGGGCTGGCTGTCGGTCATCAGCGCCGCCAGATCGGCACGCAGCGCCGCCACGTCCAGCCCCTTGACGGCGGCGCGATAATCGAACCCGTTCAACGGATTCCCCTTGGCATCATGCTGATGCAGGATGTCGAGGTTGAGCGCATTCGGCCACCAGCTGGTGTTCGACACCCCCGCCGCCGTCACCGCGCCATGCATCACCGGGCATTTGCCGGTCGCCCTGTCCTTGCTGTCCATCGTGTCCTCCGCTGGATTCGTTGCTGTTGCGATGAAACTAGAAGGCGATTTTGATAAATTCCAATTGCATTATCTGAAGCCAGCGATAACTTTCCATTATGATAAACCTATCGATGAAACAGCTTCGCTATTTCGATGCGGTGGCGCGCAGCGGCCATTTCGGCCGTGCGGCCGAGGAATGCGCGATCTCGCAGCCGGCACTCTCGGTGCAGATCCGCGAGATGGAGCAGACGATGGGGGCGGCGCTGTTCGAGCGCGGCCCGCGGCAGGTGCATCTGACGGCGCTGGGCGCGGCGATGGTGCCGCGGGTGCGGGCGATCCTGCGCGCGGTGGACGAGCTCTCCGATCTGTCGCGCGCAGCGCAGGGGCGGCTCTCGGGGCGGCTGCGGCTGGGCGTCATTCCGACGATCGCGCCCTATCTTTTGCCCGCGCTGGTCGGCGCGCTGGCGCAAAGCCATCCGGAGCTTGAGCTGGCCCCGCGCGAGGCGGTGACGGGCAAGCTGATCTCGGCGCTGATCGAGGCGCAGCTGGATGCGGCGATCCTGGCCCTGCCGGTCTCGGAGCCCGCGCTGGCCGAGGTGCCGCTTTTCACCGAGGATTTCGTGCTGGTGCGGCCTGCGGCCGAGGCGGGCAGGCCCGTGCCCTCGGCCGAGGCATTGCCGAAGATGCGGCTGTTGCTGCTGGAAGAGGGGCATTGCTTCCGCGATCAGGCGCTGGCGTTTTGCAAGGTCGGCGGCGTGACCCCGCGCACGGTGATGGAGGGGTCGTCGCTGGCCACGCTGACGCAGATGGTCGGCGCCGGGATCGGGGTGACGCTTCTGCCCGAAATCGCGCTGCCGGTCGAGACGCGCTCGGCCCCGGTGTCGGTGGCGCGTCTGGCCGCGCCTGCGCCGTCGCGGCGGGTGGGGATGGTGTGGCGCCGCTCCTCGCCCTTGGCCGCGCAGCTGGCCGAAGTGGCGGCGGTGATCGCTCAGGTCGGCACGGCGCTGCGGGATCGGGCCGAGGCGATGTGAGGCGGCGATCCGGGTTTCAGGCGGAGTTTCGGGCGGAACAGGAAACGCGATCCGCGTTTCCCCGCCCGTGCGCGACCGCGGACACAAGATCGCATCCCCAGGCGCAACAGAGGCCAGCGCCCGTCCCGGCGGGCGAGAAGCGCCCGCCATGGGCGGGGCGGGCGCTGGCCGAGGGCCTTTGGGCCCCCGGCGGTCACGGGACAGCCGTTGCGCCGGACCTCGGCGATGGCCTCGGTCAGATCGCCTTCAGAACAGCTTCTTGTCCAGCCCGGTCCGGATCAGACCCAGCGTGATCAGCGCAGCCCCGGTGACGGCGATGAGATACACCTCGACCCGCGGCAGGGTGAAATGGTTCAGCCAGATCACGATGCCGACATGCAGGAAATAGATCCCGGCCGAGAGCGTGCCGATGGGCAGCCGCGTCAGCCAATCGGGAAAGCCCCGCGCCTTGACGCCAAGCGCGACCAGAAGCGGGCCGGTGACGGCGGCGGTCAAAAGCGTCTCGGGCGCCAGCGGATGGTCGCCGCCCAAGGCCTTCATCAGCTCGGATTCGCCCACGACCGACACAAGCCCGATCAGAGAGCCCCAGAAGGCGACCCGCAGGGGAATGCGCTCCACCAGCCCGCTGCGGCGGCTCATGTAGCCGATCAGATAGAACGGAAAGCCCATCAAAACGCCATTCTTCGCATCGGGCCAGAAGCCGCGCGGCAGGATGTAGAACCCGATCGCCCATTGCAGCGCGAAACCTGCCAGCAGCACCGCAATCGCAATCGTCCAGATCGCCCGGTCGGAAAGCCGCCAGACCAGCTGCGACAGCCCCACCGCGATCGCCAGGCCGACCAGAAACCACAGATGCCAATAGCCGAAGACCCAGAATTTCGCATATTCGATCAGCCCGTGGTCCCAGACCGTCTGCCACCAGGCGGGCAGGTAAATCGCCAGCCAGAGGAAATGCAGCTTCAGATAGCGCCCCACCAGCTTGACCGAGCGCCCCGGCACCTCGGGGCGGAAAGTGTAGCCCGCGACGACGAAAAACGCCGGAACCGCGATCCGCGCCAGACCATTGCCAAGCGCCCACATCGCCTCGTCGCTGACACCGCGAAACGGGTTGGCATGGATCGTCACGACAAGCAGCGCCAGAAACAGTTTCAGCAGATCAAGCCCGATCAGGCGTTGCGTCTTGGGGGCGGTGGCGGTCATGGAGCTCTCGAAGCTGTGATCCCCCTGCCCTAGCGCCGCCGCCGCCCCGGATCAAGGCCCGCCATCAAGGCCCGGGTGAGCCCCCGGGTGAGCCAACGTGCCGCCTGCCCGGGGGCTTGCGAAACCGCCACGGTGCAGGCAGGAAAGGCCAAAGACCAAGGAGCCCCCCATGTCCCGCATCTTCCGCGAGGGTCACCGCACCTTCTACCTTGCCGCGATCCTCTTTGCCGTCGTGGCGATGTCGCTTTGGGGGCACTGGATCGCCGCCGGGCTGACCGAGGGCCTCCTGCCCAGCCGTGCGATGCCGATCGACTGGCACGCGCATGAGATGATCTTCGGCTATGGCGGCGCGGTGCTGGCGGGGATTTTCCTCGCCTCGGCGCCGAAAGCGCTGCAGGGGATCTATTTTCCGGCGCTGGCCGGGCTGTGGCTGGCCGGGCGGCTGGCGATCGCCTTTTCGGCCTTCATCCCCGCGCCCGTCGTCGCGCTGATCGATCTGGGCTTCGGCGTTCTGGTCATGGCGAAGATGGCATGGCCCGTCGCGCGGCTGAAGAAGCTCGAAACGCTCTCCTATCTGGGCATCTTCCTGTTGCACTGGGTCTCGGACCTGATCATGCATCTGGACTGGATGGGGGTTGCCCCGGGCCTTGCGCCCAAGGGCGCGATGGCGGGGCTGATGGCCTGTGCGACGATGAACGCGGCCTTTGGCGGCAAGCTGACCGCGGGGCTGACCCGCAATGCCATGGTGCACAAGGGCGAGACCGCGCTGCCGCGGCCGAGCGGGCTGGACACCTGGGGGCCGATCTTCACCGCCTTTTGCGTGCCCGCGGCCTTCTTGCCGCCGCGCGCCTTTGGCGCGGTGCTGGTGCTGGCCGGGGCGACGAACCTGTTCCGCGCGATGGGCTTTCGCAATGGCTGGGCCTTCAAGCATGATGCGCTGCTCTCGGGCTTTCACATCGGCTTTTTGTGCCTTGGCACCGGGCTTTATGCGATGGGCATGGCCGGGGTGATGTCGATGGAAATCTATCCGGGCGCCGTGCACCTGCTCGCCATCGGCGCCGTCGCGGGCCTGTCCTCGGCGGTGATGATCAAGATGAGCCTTGGGCAATCGGGCCGCCGCTCGGTGGCGACCGGGCCGCTCAAGGCCGCGGGCGGGCTTTTGATCGCGGCGACGCTGCTGCGCGCCTTTGGCGAAGATCCGAGGACGCTCATTGCCTCGGCGGCTCTGTTCGTCGCCGCCTATGGCGCGATGCTGGTCGGGCTTTGGCCCGCGCTGACTGGCGAGAAACTGCAACCCGGCACGCCGGGGGCGCGGCCCTTGGGCCACGGCCCGAAGATCAGGGATCAGGGCGCGGGCGACCAGGCCTGAGCCTGCGCCGGACCCAGCCGCAGCAGATCGACGGCCCTGGCCCCGATCTGCGCTGCGATCTCCTCGGCGGTTTGCGGTTTCAGGTAGAACGCGGGCACGGGCGGCAGGATGATGCCGCCCATTTCCGTCACCGCCGTCATGTTGCGCAGATGCGCCAAGGTCAGCGGCGCTTCCCGCGCCAAAAGGATCAGCGGACGGCGCTCCTTCAGCTGCACCGAGGCCGCGCGCGTCAGCAGATTGTCATCCAGCCCATGGGCAACGGCAGCGAGCGAGCGCATCGAACAGGGCGCGACGATCATCCCCGTCACCGGGCATGATCCCGAGGCAATCGCCGCGCCGACATTGCCGATCGCATGGTGATGCGCCGCCATCCCCTGCAGCCGCTCGAGCGCGCCCGCATCGGCCTCGGTCGCGAAAGTCAGCTTCGCCGCCGACGACACCACCAGATCGATTTCCGCCCCGACCTTGCGCAGCGCCTCGGCCACCGCCAGCGCCAAAAGTGCCCCCGAGGCACCGGAAACGCCCAAGACCACGCGGGCGCTCATTTCACACCGCCGGGGAAATGGCGCTTCAGAAGCGTCTCGGCAAAAGCCGTATCCTCGGGGCGCATCTTCATCACCGTGCCCCATTCGCGCGTGGTTTCCGTGCCGATCTTGTTCGTCGCATCAATGCCGATCTTGCCCGCCAGCCCCTCGATCGGCGAGGCGAAATCCAGATAATCCATCGGCGTGCGGTCCAGAATGACCGTATCGCGCGCCGGGTCCATCCGCGTGGCCATCGCCCAGGCGATGTCATCCCAGTTGCGCGGGTCGATGTCCTCATCCACCACGATGATCATCTTCGTATAGCTGAACTGGGCGAGCATCCCCCACAGCGCCATCATCACCCGTTTCGCCTGACCGGGGTAGCGCTTGGCGATCTGCACCACCGCGATGCGATAGGAACAGGCGGCAGGCGGCAGGAAGAGATCGCGGATCTCAGGGATCTGCTGGCGGAAGACCGGCATCGCCAGATGGTTGAACACCTCGCCGATGATCGCGGGCTCATCCGGCGGCCGGCCGGTGTAGGTCGAGAGGTAAATCGGGTCCTTGCGATGCGTCAGCGCCGAGACGCGCAGCACCGGGAAAGGCTCGACCGAGTTGTAGTAACCGGTGTGATCGCCAAACGGCCCCTCGGGCGCGGTGTCATTGGGGTGAATCCAGCCCTCGATCACCATTTCGGCGTCAGCCGGGACCATCAGCGGCACGGTTTTCGCGGGCACCAGATGGCTGCGCGCGCCGCGCAGCACGCCCGAAAAGGTGAGTTCCGAGACCTGTTCAGGCAGCGGCAGCGCGGCCGAAAGCAGCGTCGCCGGATCGGCGCCCAGCACCATCGCTACCGGCATCGGCTGCCCCGCGGCCAGCCAGCTGCGGTGATGCGCCGCCCCGCCGCGATGCGCCAGCCAGCGCATGATGATGCTTTCCGGCCCATGCAGCTGCGCGCGGTAGATGCCCAGATTGTAGCTCATCACCGCATCGGCGGCGCTGCCATGCGGGCGCGTTATGACGACGGGCCAGGTGAAAAGCCGCCCGCCATCGCCGGGCCAAAGCTTCTGCACCGGCAGATCTTCCAGATTCAGCCCCCGGCCCGGCTCCAGCACCACATCCTGCACCGGGCCCTTTTTCGAGACATTCACCCGCGTCGAAAGCGCCGCCTTCAGCATCGGCAGGCGGGAAAACGCATCGCGCATCCCCTCGACCGGGGCGGGCGATTTCAGATCCGCCAGAAACTGGCCCAGCTCGGGCACCTGATCGAGCCGCAGCCCCAGCCCCGCCGCCACCCGGTCGGTGGTGCCGAAAAGATTGGTCACCACGGGAATCGCAGACCGCGCCCCCGAAGGCAGCACCGGCGCGTCGAAGCGCAGCACCGGCCCGCCCTGTTCCAGCACCGCGCGGTGCACCGCCGACATCTGCAGATCGGTCGCGACGGGTTCGGGAATCGCCCGCAGATCGCCCTTCGATTTCGTCCAGGCCAGAAAGGACCGCAGATCGGTGAAAACGGGCAGGCTGCGCATGGGGTCCTCCGGAAGGTCTTGGGTCCGCTAGCATCCCCGGTTAAAGAGAGGTTTGATATTGATCAAGTTGCCGCATTGTGAGCCGCGTTAAAGCAGCCCATCTAGCGGAGGGGCCATCCGCCCGACGAAAGGAGCGCCATGTCCGACCATGACCAGACGATTCCCCGCCTGCCCAGCCTGATGGGACGGGCGATGCGGCCCCTGCCGCTGGCCCCGCTCTCGGTGACGCTCTCGATGCTGGCGCGACGGATTGCCACACGCCACCCCGGGCTGTTCGCCCGGCTGGGGCAATATCGCGAAAGCCGCTTCCTTCTGGACCCCACCGATCTGCCCTTCCTGCTGCTGCTTGACCTGCGCGCGGGGGGCGTGAAAGTCAGCGCGCATCGCAAGCCGCCGATGGCCGAGGCGCGGATTGCCGGGCCGATCGCGGCGTTCCTTGGCATGATGCACGGCGCCTATGACGGCGATGCGCTGTTCTTCTCGCGCGATCTGGTGGTCGAGGGCGACACCTCGGCCGTGGTCGCGCTGCGCAATGCGATCGACGATGCGGAACTTGACCTTGCCGCCGAACTGGCCGAGATGGCGGGTCCGCTGAAACCCTTCGTTCAACAGGCGGTGAGCCTCGCCGAAAAGGGCTCGGGCGTGGTGCTGCACCGCGTCGATACGCTGGCAGGAGACTGGACATGATGGAACTTGTTTGCCCCGCGGGAACGCCTGCTGCGCTGCGCGCGGCGGTCGAGGCGGGGGCGCATGCCGTCTATTGCGGGTTCTCGGACGAGACGAACGCGCGCAACTTCCCGGGGCTGAACTTCTCGACCGAGGAGCTGACGGCGGCGGTGTCGGGGGCGCACAAGCGCGGTGCCAAGGTGCTTGTCGCGCTCAACACCTTCCCGCGCGCGGGCGCCGAAAAGCTGTGGCATCAGCGGCTGGCCGATGCCGAATCCGCGGGGGTCGATGCGGTGATCCTCGCCGATATCGGTCTGCTGGATTACGCCGCGACGCATCATCCGAAGCTGCGCCGGCATCTGTCGGTGCAGGCGGCGGCCTCGAACCCCGATGCGATCAACTTCTACGCCGAAACCTTTGACGTGAAACGGGTTGTCCTGCCGCGCGTGCTGACGGTGCAGGAAATCGCCGCGATCAGCAAGGAAATCAACGTTGAGACGGAAGCCTTTGTTTTCGGAGGGCTTTGCGTGATGGCCGAGGGGCGCTGCGCGCTCTCTTCCTATGCCACCGGCCTGTCGCCGAACATGAACGGCGTCTGCTCGCCCGCCTCTCACGTCGTCTATGCCGAGGAAGGCCCGGATCTGGCGGCGAAGCTGGGCGGCTTCACCATCCACCGCACGCCCAAGAACGAGCCCGCGCCCTATCCGACTTTGTGCAAGGGCTGCTTCACCTCGGGCGAACAGACCGGCCACGTGTTCGAAGATCCGGTGAGCCTTGACGCCCGCCACCTGATCCCGGCGCTGGCCAAGGCGGGGGTGACGGCGCTGAAGATCGAGGGGCGGCAACGCTCGCGCGCCTATGTGGCCGAGGTGGTGCGTGCCTTCCGCGCCGCCACCGATGCGCTGGCCGAGGGCCGCGATCTGCCGCTGGCCGAACTTGCCCGGCTGACCGAGGGCCAACAGGCCACGGCCGGGGCCTATGCGAAGACCTGGCGTTGAGGATTTGAAGATGACGATGGACCTCACGGTTGGTGCCAACCTGTTTTTCTGGACCACCGATGCGACGCGGGGCTTTTATGAACGTCTGCGTGCGGCCCCGGTGACCCGGGTCGTGGTGGGCGAGGTGGTCTGCTCGAAGCGGCTGCCGTTTTGGGAACATGACATCCCGCTGATCGTCGCAACGCTGAAGGATGCGGGCAAGGAGGTGGCTTTGTCCACGCTTGGCCTGATCACGCTCAACCGCGAACGGTCGAAGACGAAAGACCTGTTCGACATGGGTTTGCCGGTCGAAATCAACGACATCACTGCCTTGAAGCACATCCCCGAGGGGACGCCCTTCTGGGTGGGCCCGCTGGTGAACGTCTATAATGAGGGCACGCTGGCCTATCTGGCGCGGCGCGGCGCGACGCGGATCTGTCTGCCGCCCGAGCTGCCCTTGAAGTCGATTGCGGCTTTGTGCAAGGCGGGCAAGGAGGCGGGCGTGGCCGTCGAGGTCTGGGGCCACGGGCGGCTGCCGCTTGCCATGTCGGCGCGCTGCTATCACGCGCGGCTGCATGACCGGGCCAAGGACAATTGCCAGTTCATCTGCGGCGCCGATCTGGACGGGCGCGAGGTCGACACGCTGGACGGTCAGGCGTTCCTGTCGGTGAACGGGGTGCAGACGCTGTCCGCCGCGACGGGCTGCGCCGCCTATTACACCGAGGCCCTGGCCGAGGCGGGGGTTTCGGCGCTGCGGCTCTCGCCGCAGACGGGCGATTTCAACGGGCTCTGCCAGGGCTATGCGGATCGTCTGGCGGGCAAGATCGCGCCCGCCGATCTGGTGGCGAAACTGCTGCCAGAGGCGCCCGGCGGCCGCTTTGCCGATGGCTTCTTCGACGGGCCTTCGGGCTCGGACTGGCAGCACCCGATTTCGGCCTGAGGCGGGATCGGGCGGAACAGGAAACGCGATCCGCGTTTCCCCGCCCGTCGTGCAACCGCGTTGACAAGACCGCCAGCCCCAAGCGCAACAGAGGGCGGCGCCCGGCCCGGCGGGCGAGAAGCGCCCGCCATGGGTGGGGCGGGCGCTGCCCGAGGGCCTTTGGGCCCTCGGCGGTTACGGGGCCAATGTCCCGCAGGGCCTCGGCGATGGCCTCGGCCCAAATCCCCCCCTCAGCCGCGCACATCTTTTTCGAAATGATCCAAATCATGCACAGCTTTGCACAGGCGCGCTAGGCTTTCCCGGTCGGGACACCACCACCGGAGAAGACCATGGGCACGCGGCTGCGGGATTTGACGCCCTCGATCGTTCCAAGCGGATCGCGGGGCAGCACGGGGCCGGTGCGCAGCCAGCATCCCGCCTATGTCACGCTGACCCCGCCCTGTCAGGCCGCCTGCCCGGCGGGGGAAAACATCCGCGCCTGGCTGTCGCTGGCGCAGGAGGGCCGTTACCGCCAGGCCTGGGAGAAACTCACCGAAGACAACCCGATGCCCGCCGTGCATGGGCGCGTCTGCTATCACCCCTGCGAGTCGGGCTGCAACCGGGCCGAGGTCGACAGCGCCGTGTCGATCCACGCGGTCGAGCGGTTTCTGGGCGACATGGCGACGCGCGAGGGCTGGGCCTTCCACCGCCTGCGCGACGCGACGGGCAAGCGCGTCCTGATCGTCGGCGCCGGGCCTGCGGGGCTTTCGGCGGCTTATCACCTCGCCCGGCTTGGCCATGATGTCGAGATCCGCGAGGCCGGGCCGGTGGCGGGCGGCATGATGCATTTCGGCATTCCCGCTTACCGGATGCCGCGCGCGGAACTGGCTGCCGATGTGGCGCGGATCGAAGCGCTCGGCGTCAGGATCCGGCTCAACCACAAGGTCACCGATCTGATGGCGGAAAAGGCCGCGGGGGGCTTTGACGCGGTCTTTCTGGCCATCGGCGCCGGGATCGGCAGGCGCGTCGAGATCCCGGCGCGCGATGCGGCGCGGGTGCTTGATGCGGTGACGCTGCTGCATGACACCTCCTCGGCCGCGCCACCGCTGCTGGGGCGGCGCGTCGTCATCTATGGCGGCGGCAACACCGCGATGGATGCGGCGCGCACGGCCAAACGGCTGGGGGCCACGGAAACCATCATCGTCTACCGGCGCGACCGCGACCACATGCCCGCGCATGGGTTCGAGGCCGACGAGGCGCTGGAAGAAGGCGTGAAGATCCGCTGGCTCTCGACGATCAAGGAAATCTCCGGCTCGGATCTGCAGATCGAGCGGATGGAGCTGGATGCCGAGGGACGGCCCCAGCCGACCGGCGAGATCGAGACGCTTTCGGCGGACGCGCTGGTGCTGGCGCTCGGTCAGCAATCGGACAGCGGATTTCTGCAAGCCGTGCCGGGGCTTGCCTTCACCCCCGATGGCGCGGTCGTCGTCGGCCCCGACATGCAGACGGGCGCGGCGGGGATTTTCGCGGGCGGCGACATGGTGCCTGCGCAACAATCGGTGACGATCTCGACCGGGCATGGCAAATTGGCCGCGCGCCATATCGACGCCTGGCTTTCGGGCACGGTGCATCAGCCCAAACCCCCTGCCCCTCTGGCCGGGTTTTCCTGCCTCAACCTGCCGGTCTATGCCGACGCGCTGCAAAGCGCGCAGCGGCGGCTGGCCGATGCCGCGCGGATGGGCGGATTTCAGGAAATCCTGAAAGGTCTGACAACCAAGGAGGCCCGCTACGAGGCGCAACGCTGCTATTCCTGCGGCCAGTGCTACGAATGCGACAACTGCTTTGCCGCCTGCCCGGAACAGGCGATCGTGAAGCACGGCCCCGGCCGCGGCTACCGCATCGATCTGACGAAATGCACCGGCTGCGCCAGCTGCGCCGAACAATGCCCCTGCGGCGCGCTTGAGATGATCCCCGAGGAGGCCTCCGATGCGTGACAGCCTGGCGGAACAGCACAGCCCGGCCGATCCGGGCCAGCAGGCGGTGATGGATGGCAATACCGCCGTTGCCCATATCGCCTACCGGGTGAACGAGGTCTGCGGCATCTATCCGATCACGCCCTCGTCGACCATGGCAGAGCTGGCCGACGAATGGGCGGCGCGCGATCTGAAGAACATCTGGGGCAATGTGCCCGTGGTTCAGGAAATGCAGTCCGAGGCCGGGGCGGCAGGCGCCGTGCATGGCGCGTTGCAGGCGGGGTCGATGACGACGACCTTCACCGCCTCGCAAGGGCTGATGCTGATGATCCCGAACATGTTCAAGATCGCGGGCGAACTGACGCCGACGGTCTTTCATGTCGCGGCGCGCGCGCTCGCCACCCATGCGCTCTCGATCTTTGGCGATCATTCCGACGTGATGGCGGTGCGCGCGACGGGCTTTGCGATGCTGGCCTCGGCTTCCGTGCAGGAGGCGCATGACATGGCGCTGATCGCGCAGGCGGCGACGTTGCGCGCCCGCGTGCCGTTTGTGCATTTCTTCGACGGCTTCCGCACCAGCCACGAGGTCAACACGCTGCGGCTGATCCCCGACGACACGATCCGCGCGATGATCGACGATGATCTGGTGCGCGCCCTTCGCGCCCGGGCGCTCTCGCCCGACAATCCGGTGGTGCGCGGCACGGCGCAGAACCCCGATGTGTTCTTTCAGGGCCGCGAGGCGGGCAATCCGTTCCACGCCGCCGTGCCCGGGATCGTCGCCGCGGAAATGGCGCGGCTGGGCGCCCTTACCGGGCGGCGCTATTCCCTCGTCGATTATCTGGGCGATCCCGAGGCAACCCGGGTGATCGTCATCATGGGCTCGGGCGCCGAGGTGGTCGAGGAAGCGCTTGCGGCGCTGAACGCGCGGGGCGCGAAACTGGGCGCGCTGGTGGTGCGGCTGTACCGCCCCTTCCCGGGTGCGGCCTTTCTGGCCGCCCTGCCCGCCAGTTGCACCAAGCTTGCGGTGCTCGATCGCTGCAAGGAACCCGGCGCCCCCGGAGAGCCCTTGTTCCTTGATGTCGTGGCGACGCTGTGCGAGGCGGTGGCGACCGGCCAGCGGGCTTTGATGCCGCGGGTGACGGGGGGGCGCTACGGGCTTTCGTCAAAGGATTTCGACCCGGCGCAGGTGAAGGCGGTTTACGACGAACTGGCGAAGGACGCGCCGAAACAGGGCTTCACCGTGGGCATCACCGATGATGTCAGCTTCACCAGCCTGAGCGTCGACCCGGACTTTCACACCGAGCCGGAAGATGTTGTCCGCGCTGTCTTTTTCGGCCTTGGCGCCGATGGCACGGTAGGCGCCAACAAGAACTCGGTCAAGATCCTGGCCGAGGAGGCCGGGCTGTTCGCGCAGGGCTATTTTGTCTATGACAGCCACAAGTCGGGGGCGCAGACGGTGTCGCATCTGCGCTTTGGCCCGCGGCCGATCAAGGCGCCCTATCTGATCCATCAGGCCAATTTCGTCGCCTGCCATCAGTTTCCCTTCCTGTCGAAGATCGACGTGCTGCGCGTGGCGGCACCCGGCGCGACGTTCCTGCTCAATGCGCCCTTCGGGCCGGACAAGATCTGGGACCGCCTGCCCCGTTCGGCGCAGCAGACGATCATTGACAAAGGGCTGAAGCTTTACGTCATCGACGCCAACACCGCCGCGCGCGAGGTGGGGCTGGGGCGGCGCACCAACACCATCCTGCAGACCTGTTTCTTTGCGCTTTCGGGGGTCTTGCCGCGCGAAGACGCCATCGCCCGGATCAAGGCCGCGATCAGGAAAACCTATGGCCGCAAGGGCAAACGGGTGATCGAGCAGAACTGGGCCGCCGTCGATGGCGCGCTCGAACGGCTGCAGGAGGTGAAAGTGCCAAGCGCCGTCACCTCAAGCTTCGAGCGGCCGCCCGCCGTGCCGCCGACCGCGCCCGAGTTCGTCCGCCGCGTCACCGCCTTGATGATGGAGGACCGCGGCGACGAGATCCCGGTCAGCCTTTTGCCCGTCGACGGCACCTTCCCGACCGGCTCCGCCGCCTGGGAAAAACGCAACGTCGCCGACGAGGTTCCGGCCTGGCGCAGCGACCTGTGCATTCAATGCGGCCAATGTTCCTTCGTCTGCCCGCATTCGGTGATCCGCGCGAAATATTTCGACGAAGATCTGCTCGAAGGCGCGCCCGAGGGCTTCCAATCCGCGCCCGTGAATGCCCGCGGCTATCCGGGCGCGCGCTTCAGCCTGCAATTCCATGTCGAGGATTGCACCGGCTGCGGGCTGTGCATCGAGGCCTGCCCGGCGCAAAGCCCGGTCGAGCCGGGGGTGAAGGCGATCAACCTGACCGACAAGGCGCCGCTGCTTGAAGACGCCCGCAAGGCGATGGCCTTCTTCGCGCATCTGCCGGTGAATGACCGGTCTCGGGTGGATTTCGCCAATGTCCGCGGCGTGCAATTCCTTGAGCCCTTGTTCGAGTTTTCGGGCGCCTGTGCGGGCTGCGGGGAAACCCCTTACGTCAAGCTGCTGAGCCAGCTTTTCGGCGACCGGCTGATGGTTGCGAATGCCACCGGCTGTTCCTCGATCTATTCGGGCAACCTGCCGGTGACGCCCTGGACGAAGAACGCCGAGGGCCGCGGCCCCGCCTGGGCGAATTCGCTCTTCGAGGATAACGCCGAATTCGGTCTGGGCTTCCGGCTCGCCGCCGACAAGCATCTGGAGCTGGCGCGCAGGCTGGCGCAGGACATGGCGCCCGAGGTCGGCGAGGATCTGGTGGCGGCGATCCTGAGCGCGCCGCAGATCCGCGAAAGCGAGATCCGGGCGCAGCGCGAGCGGGTGGCGACGCTGAAGACGCGACTTCTGGCACATCGCGACGACAGCCGCGCGAAACATCTGATGAGCGTGATCGACCATCTGGTGCGGCGCTCTATCTGGATCGTCGGCGGCGATGGCTGGGCCTATGACATCGGCTATGGCGGGCTCGATCACGTTCTGGCCTCGGGGCGCAACGTGAACGTGCTGGTCATGGACACCGAGGTCTATTCGAACACCGGCGGTCAGGCCAGCAAGGCCACCCCCCTTGGCGCGATTGCGAAATTCGCCGCCGCGGGCAAGCGCACCGCGCGCAAGGATCTGGCGTTGCAGGCCGTGGCCTACGGCAATGTCTATGTGGCGCAGGTGGCGATGGGGGCCAATCCGCAACAGACGCTGCAGGCCTTCCGCGAGGCCGAGGCCTATGATGGCCCGTCGTTGATCCTGGCCTACAGCCATTGCATCGCGCATGGCTTCGACATCCGCCGCGGGCTTGACCAGCAGGACCGCGCCGTCGCCTCGGGCTACTGGCCGCTTCTGCGCTATGACCCGCAGCTGCGCGGCACGGGGCAAGCGCCGTTCCGGCTCGACAGCCCGCGCCCGACGCTGCCCTTCAAGGACTATGCCTATAACGAGCTGCGCTATTCCGCGCTGGCCGCGACGCGCCCCGAGGAGGCGGCGGCCTTGCTTAACGACGCGCAGCAGGCGGTGCTTGAAAAATATCGCAGTTACGAGGACTTTGCACGTATGGATGCAGGACCGGACCCGGCCCGGGCCCTTGGCGCGGCCGGAAAGATGTGAGGAGCCCGGAATGGACTTGAAAACCCGCTATCTGGGTCTTGAGCTGCAAAGCCCCCTCGTCGCCTCGGCCAGCCCGATGAACGCGCGGCTCGATGTGCTCAAGCAGCTCGCCGATTGCGGGGCCGGGGCGGTGGTGCTGCCCTCGGTCTTCGAGGAGCAGATCTGGCACGAGCAGCGCATTCTGGATCAACTGGTCGAACATGGCACCGAAAGCTATGGCGAGGCCTTGAGCTATTTTCCGACCCAGGCGGCCTTTGCCTTCGAAAGCTCGAACACGCTCGGGCTGGTCGAACGGGCGGCGACCGCGCTGAGCGTGCCGGTCATCGCCTCGATCAACGGCACCACCGACACCGGCTGGACCGACACCGCGCATGACATGGAGGAAGCGGGGGCGGCCGCGATCGAGCTGAACGTCTATTTCCTGCCCACCGATCCGAATGTCTCGGGCTCGGATGTGGAGCGGCGCACGCTTGATGTGGTGCGCGCGGTCTGCGACACGGTGAAGATCCCGGTGGCGGTGAAGATCGGCCCGTATTTTTCCGCGCCCGCGCATATGTCCAAGCGCATCGTTGCGGCGGGGGCGAAGGGGGTCGTGCTGTTCAACCGCTTCTATCAGCCCGAGATCGACCCGGTCGGGCTGAGCGTGACCCCGGCGCTGCAGCTGTCGAGCCGCTACGAGATGCGGCTGCCGCTTTTGTGGATCGGCGTGCTTTCGGGGCGGCTGGGCGGCTCGCTGGCGGCCTCGACCGGGGTCGAGAGCGCCGAGGATGTGGTGCGCTATCTGCTGGCCGGGGCGGATGTGGTGATGAGCACCTCGGCGCTGTTGCGACACGGGCCGGGGCATATGGAGGTGCTGGTGCGCGGGCTTGAAGACTGGCTGGCGGCGCGGGGGGTGAACCATCTGGGCGCGGTGCGTGGCATGCTGGCGCATGGCGCGATCGAGGACCCCGAGGGCTACGAGCGGGCGAATTACATCAAGGTGATGCAGAGCTGGGCGAAAGGCGCGGACAAGGCGTAAAATTGCGACGCGGATTAACGCTACGGCAAGACCCGGGGCCTAAGATGGGTGCGCCGCAATGTGCCACCGGAGTCGCCATGTTCTTCCGCCAGAAGCCCGCCACCGAGTCGATCCTTGAAAAAGCCGAGCGGAGTGCCGTCGAAACCGCGCTTGCCGTGATCATCATCGACATCGACGGCACGATCCGGCATGTGAACAATGTCTATTCGACCCTGCTCGGCTATGCGTCGGGGGAACTTGTCGGCAAGTCCGTCGCGGTGCTGATGCCCCCCGAAGAGGCCGGACGGGTCGGAAAAGGCCCGTTCTGGGAGGGGCTGCGGGCGGGAAAGGTGCAACGCATCACCGCCGCGCGCAAGCGCAAGACCGGCGAGACGATCTGGATCGAGGCCACCTATGTGCCGGTCCGGGATGCGGCGGACAAGGTCGCCCATGTTGTGAACTTCGCCGCCGATGTCACGGAGAAGACACAGCAAACCAAGCGGATGGAAGCGATGATGCAAGCCATCTGCCGCTCGGCCGCGGTGATCGAGTTCACGCTTGACGGCACGGTGACCGAGGTGAACGAGAATTTTCTGAACGTCACCGGCTATACCGCGGCAGAGGTGATCGGCAAGCCGCACAGTCTCTTCATGCCCGCGGGCAAAACCGATCTGCCCGACTATGCGCAGTTCTGGGCGCGGCTGCGCGCGGGCGAGCTGATCGAGGGCGAGTTCCTGCGCCAGGCCAAGGACGGCAAGGACATCTGGCTGCGTGCCACCTACAACCCGCTGTTCGGGCTGGAAGGCAAGCTGACCGGGATCGTGAAATTCGCCTATGACGTCACCGAGGCGAAAAAGGTGGCGCTCGATCAGGCCGGGCAGATCACGGCGCTGAACCGCTCGCAGGCGACGATCGAATTCGACATGAACGGCAACGCCCTGACCGCAAACGACATCTTCCTGCGGACATTCGGATATGCGCTGCCGGAAGTGGTCGGCAAGCACCATTCCTTCTTCCTGGATGCCGAAGACCGCGACAGCCCCGCCTATCGCAGCTTCTGGGCCGATCTGCGCGCCGGACAGCCGCAGGTGGGCGAGTTCCGCCGCATCGGCAAATCCGGGCAAGAAGTCTGGATCCAGGCCAGCTACAACCCGATCCTCGATGCCGAGGGCAGGCCCTACAAGGTGGTGAAATTCGCCACCGACATCACCGCACGCAAGGCGGCGATCCTCGATTTCCAGCGCGCCATCGCGGCGCTGAGCGAGGGCGAGCTTGACCACCGGCTCGACCGGGCGATGACCGGCGAATTCGAGGCGCTGCGCCAGCATTACAACGAGGCGATCGGCCGGATGGCCGAGCTGGTCGGCTCGATCCTCGACAGCGCGCAATCGATCCAGAGCGAGACCGAAAGCCTGTCCGGGGCCTCGGCGGAACTGGGGCGGCGCACCGAAACCCAGGCCGCCTCGCTCGAGGAAACCGCGGCGGCGATCAACCAGCTCGCCTCCTCGGTGGAAAGCTCCTCCTCGGGGGCGCGCAATGCGGCGGGCGCGGTCGGCAAGGCGCGGCAGCGCTCGACCGAGGGGCGGCGCGTCGTGCAGGAAACGATTTCCGCGATGAACGACATCGCCCGCAGTTCGGAACAGATTTCGCGCATCACCAGCGTCATCGACGACATCGCCTTCCAGACCAACCTTCTGGCGCTGAATGCGGGCGTCGAGGCGGCGCGCGCGGGCGAGACCGGGCGCGGCTTTGCCGTTGTCGCGTCCGAAGTGCGGGCGCTGGCGCAGCGGTCTTCGGAAGCCGCGCGCGAGATCGCGGAGTTGATCGAAACCTCGGGCCGGCAGGTGCGGCAGGGCGTCGATCTGGTGAATTCCTCGGGTCAGGCGCTGGGCGAGATCGATCATCTTGTCGCCGAGGTGGACACGCTGGTGCAGGCGATCGCCAATTCGGCGGCGGAACAGTCGATGGGTCTGGGCGAGATTTCCTCGGCGGTGAACCAGCTCGATCAGGTGACGCAGCAAAACGCCGCGATGTTCGAGGAAAGCTCGGCCGCGGTGGCGGTGCTGCGCGATCAGGCCGGGCATCTGTCGGCGCAGGGCGCGGTGTTCCGCACCGGGGGCGAGGGCGCGGGGGCGCAGGGCTTCCGCCGCGCCTCGTAAGAAAGACCAAGGGCCGGTGCAGACCGGCCCTTTTGTCGGATCTGTGCTGCAGGCCCCGGCGTCAGGCCGGGTTCGACCGGCGCCAGCGCAGCGAGGACATCAGGCTCAGCCCGATGAAGACGACGCCCAGAAGCCCGGTCGCCCATTCCGGCACATGCATCAGCGTCTGCGCGAACATCGCCACCGAGAGCACGAGGATCGACCAGAACGCCCCGTGTTCCAGATAGCGGAACTCGCTCAGCGCCTGGCGTTCGACCAGCATCACCGTCATCGAGCGCACGTAGAACGCGCCGATGCCCAGGCCGATGGCGATCAGGAACAGGTTTTGCGTCAGCGCGAAGGCGCCGATCACGCCATCGAAGCTGAACGAGGCATCGAGCACCTCGAGGTAAAGGAAAGCGCCCAGCCCGCCCTTGGCGACATCGCCCGAGAGCGAGGCCTTGTCGAGCACCTGCCCCAGCCCCTCGACGGCAAGGAAGGTCAGAAGCCCGGTGCAGGCGGCGACAAGGAAGGTGCCCTCGGTCTTCACCGGCAGCCACCAGGCGACGGCCAGCACGATCGCCAGCAGGAAACCGACCTCGATGCCGCGGATCGAGGCCCAGGAGCTGAGCCGCCGTTCCAGCGCCACGAACCAGTGCACTTCCTTGCTTTCATCGACGAAATAGCTCAGCGCCACCATCATCAGGAAGGCGCCACCAAAGGCCGCGATCGACATATGCGCCTCGCCGATGATGCGCGAGTACTCGGCCGGCTGCGTCGCGGCGATGCGCAACGCCTCGATCGGGCCGATGCCTGCGGCGACGACGACGATGAGCAGCGGAAACAGGATCCGCATGCCGAAAACCGCGATCAGGATGCCCCAGGTCAGGAAGCGGCGCTGCCATTCCGGCGTCATCTGCCCGAGCTTGTTGGCATTGATGATCGCATTGTCGAAGGAGAGCGAGATTTCCAGCACCGCCAGCACGCAGGCGACGAAGAAGAACGACAGCGCCCCGTGGGTCGTGTGTTCATAGGTGAAGCCAAGCCACATCGCCAGGGCAAGACCGACCGCGGTGAACCCGAATGCCCAGCTGAAATATTGCAAGGTGCTGCGCATGATGTCTCCGTGTTGCGGCCGTCGGGCGCGAGGTGGTGAGCGCGATGTAGGCAGAGCGGCGAGACTGTGCAAGCCCCTCGGGCTGCGTCACGATGCGTTGGCGCCCCTGCGACGTGTGAAACCGTAAAGCGCGATCAACTCCGTGGCGACATGCGCGCCCGCAATCGCGGTGGCGCCGGTGGGGTCATAGGGCGGCGAGACCTCGACGACATCGCCGCCGACCAGGTTGATCCCGGCCAGCCCGCGCAGGATCGCCGCCGCCTGCCAGCTGGCAAGGCCGCCCCAGACCGGCGTGCCCGTGCCCGGCGCAAAGGCCGGATCGAGGCAATCGATGTCGAAGCTGATATAGGTCGGCCGGTCGCCCAGCACCGCGCGGATCCGCGCCACGGTTTCGGCGACGCCCGCCTGATGCACGAAGGGCGCGTCCAGAATGGTCACGCCGCAGGTGTCGGGGTTGTCGGTGCGGATGCCGACGGAAACGGTGGTTTCAGGGGCGACGAAGCCCAGTTTCAGCGCCTTGTAAAGGAAGGTGCCGTGGTCGATCCGGCTCATGTCGTCATCGGCCCAGCTGTCGGAATGGGCGTCGAAATGCACGAGTGCGACGGGGCCGTGATGGGCGGCAAAGGCGCGCAGGATCGGCAGGGTGATGAAGTGATCGCCGCCCAGCGTGATCACCCCGGCGCCCTGCGCCAGAATGCCTGCGATGTGATCGCTCACCCGGTCGGGGAAGCTGGCCGTATGGGCATAATCGAAGGCCAGATCGCCGTAATCGGCGATCGCCAGCTCGCTGAACGGATCATAGCCCCAGCCATAGGGCGGATCAAACGCCTGCAGCGTCGAGGCCTCGCGCAAAGCCCGCGGCCCGAAACGGGTGCCCGGCCGATGCGTCACCGCCTGATCGAAGGGCACCCCCGTCACCGCCAGATCGATGCCGGTCAGGTCCTTGGTGTAACGCCGCCGCAGGAACGAGGTCGCGCCCGCAAAGGCATTCTCGAAGGAAAGACCGCGCGGATCTTCCCGCGTGAAGGCCATATCTATCTGATTTTTCGCGTCTTCCAGTGCCATGGACATGCCCCCTTTTCATCCCATAGCGCCTTGATAGACTTGGGGTGTCAACCAAAACCTGCGTCACCCCGCCACATCTGGACTTATTCCAACTTGACGCAGATCAAGACCCCGACCCGCCCGTCGGTTTAGAAGTATTCCATATTCAAAAGATCCGGAGGGACACCGATGAAACGCACCCAGATCAGCCTGCTGGCCGTGGCCACGCTGCTTGCCACCCCCGCCCTTGCCGAGCCCGCCCTAGCCGAGGATACGGCGCTGCGCGAAGAGGCCCGGGGCCTGTTCGAAGTGATCCCGATGCAGGCGCCGCAACTGGCCGACAACAACACCGTCACCCGCGACAAGATCGATCTGGGCGCGATGCTGTTCTTTGATCCGCGGATGTCGAAATCGGGCGTGTTCTCGTGTCAGTCCTGCCACAACGTCGGGCTTGGCGGGGTGGACGGGCTGGAAACCTCGATCGGGCATGGCTGGCAGAAGGGCCCGCGCAATGCGCCCACCGCGCTGAACGCCGTCTTCAACGTGGCGCAATTCTGGGACGGCCGCGCCCCCGATCTGGCGGCGCAGGCCAAGGGCCCGGTGCAGGCGGGCGTCGAGATGAACAACACGCCCGAAAATCTGGTGGCGACGGTGCAATCGATGCCGGGCTATGTCGAGGCCTTCGCCAAGGCCTTTCCGGGGCAGAAGGCCCCGATCAGCTTCGACAATTTCGCGCTGGCGATCGAGGCTTTCGAGGCCACGCTGATCACGCCGAATTCGAAATTCGACCAATGGCTGATGGGGGCCGACGGCGCGATGAGTGCGGATGAAAAGGCCGGGCTCAAGCTCTTCATCGACACCGGCTGCGCGGCTTGCCACAATGGCATCAACATCGGCGGCAACGGCTATTACCCCTTCGGCGTGGTGGAAAAACCCGGCGCCGAGGTGCTGCCCGCGGGCGACAAGGGCCGCTTTGCGGTCACTGCGACGGCGGATGACGAATATGTCTTCCGCGCCGGGCCCCTGCGCAACATCGCGCTGACCGCGCCCTATTTCCACTCCGGCAAGGTCTGGGATCTGCGCGAGGCGGTTTCGGTGATGGCGAATTCGCAGCTGGGCGCAGAGCTTGACGAGACCCAGGTCGATCAGATCACCGCCTTCCTTGGCGCGCTGACCGGCGAGCAGCCCGAAGTGGTGCATCCGATCCTGCCGGTGCGCAGCGCCCAGACGCCCCGGCCCGAACACATGAACTGAGGTCTGCGCAAATTTGCGGCACGACGGGCGCGGGGATCTTCCTCGCGCCTGTTCTTTTGGCGCCACGCCGACGCGGACCGCGCAAGGACTTGCTGCAAAAGGAATACCTTGCAGACATATTGCCGCAAGGACACCGTTGCACTGTCAATCGCCGCGAAATCCTGACATATGTCAAAACAATATCTGTGACATGCCTTATTCCGTTTTCGGCAACCCCTGGAGCCAGCATGCGACTGACGACTCGGACCAACCTGGCAATGCGCACCCTGATGTTCTGCGCGGTGAACGGCGACAGGATCGTGCGCAAGCACGAAATCGCCGAGGCCTGCAACGCCTCGGAAAACCACCTCGCGCAGGTGGTGAACACGCTGGCGCAGCGCGGCTTCATCGAAACGCAGCGCGGCCGGTCGGGGGGGTTGCGGCTGGCGCGTCCGATGGACCAGATCAGCGTCGGCGAGGTCTTGCGCACCTTCGAGGCGGTGCTGCCCTTCGTCGAATGTCTGGACGGCGAGAACAACACCTGCCCGCTGTGCGATGCCTGCCGCTTCCGCGATGCGATCGAGGCGGCGCTCGAGGCCTTTTACACCGCGATGGACAGCCATTCCGTTGGCGACATGGTGCGCGACAACACCGCATTGGAGCATCTGCTGCGCCTGCCCGGGGCGCCGCGCATCGGCATCTGCGGCGCGGGGGCCCGGGCGCGCGCGACGCTGACGGCGGATCTTGAGGTCTGAGCGCTCCTCACGGAAATGTTTCAAAATCAACGGGATTCTGACGGCCCCGCGGCGTTTCGGCGCGCGGGGTCGGCCATTTTCCGCCCGGCCTTTTCGGGTAACGCTAACGCTCCTTTCATCGTGAGTTGAACTTTCGGGCGGGCCTGTTTAGCTGCGTCATAGTGTCGCCGCAATTCAGACGCTCCATGCCGGGGCAAGGCGACAAAGCGAGGCCCGAAATGCAACAGACGCAACAAATGGGAATGGTGTCTTCCGATCAGCAGGAAGGCGTGCACCGTCAACAGGCCGAGGCGAAAGCTTCGGCGCAGCAGCAGGGCCATGCGGAAAAGCCCGTGCAGGCTGGCAAGACCTTTACCGACTGGGCCTCGATCTGAGGCCCTCGGACCGGGGCCGATGACCGGCCCCGCCGCGCCGCCCGCGGGCGTGCGAGACTTGCGGGGCGGTTCCTGATCGGAGAGAGTTCTTCTGATCCGGAGCGTCCCATGCAGTCCCCCCCTCTCTCTCTCCCCCGAAATTCTCCGCTGACCGAGATTCCCGGCATCGGCCCCGCCACCGCCGAAGGCTTCCTGCGGGCGGGCATCGCCAGCGCCGAGGCGCTGCGCGCCATGGGCGCCGAGGCCGCCTATGAAGCCTGGCTTCGGGCGGGCAACCCACCGCATTTCATCGGCTATTATGCTTTGGTGATGGCGCTGCAGGGCCGCCCCTGGAACGATTGCCGCGGCGCCGAAAAGGACGCGCTGCGCGTCAGCTTCGATGCGATGAAGGCCCGGACCCAAGGCAACGAAAAGGGCCACCCCGGGATCGAGGCGGCCCTTGACGAAATTGGCGTCGGCCTGCGGCGTTAGCCGCAGACCCGAAAGCCGGGCACTCAGCCGACCAGTTCGAGACCCGAGAAGAAATAGGCGATTTCCGCCGCGGCGGTTTCCGGCGCGTCCGAGCCATGGACCGAGTTTTCGCCGACCGAGAGGGCGAATTCCTTGCGAATGGTGCCATCGGCGGCATTCGCCGGGTTGGTGGCGCCCATCACTTCGCGGTTCTTTGCGATCGCGCCTTCACCTTCGAGCACTTGCACGACGACCGGCTCGGACGCCATGAATTCGCACAGCTCGCCATAGAAGGGGCGTTCCTTGTGCACTTCGTAGAATTTGCCGGCCTGTTCCAGGCTCAGCTTGAGGCGCTTTTGCGCGACGATGCGCAGGCCCGCTTCCTCGAATTTGGCATTGATCTTGCCGGTGAGGTTGCGGCGGGTCGCATCGGGTTTGATGATCGAAAGCGTGCGTTCGATGGCCATGAGGGGAAGCCTTTTTGGTTGGGGACCGGAGAGCCGGTCAGAAAAGCGTCTGGCGCCTGCTATCATGCGGCAGGGATGTTGAAAACCCCCGGGCAACTGCCGTTTTGGGCAGGAAATGCGACAAATGCGCAAAGCACGGCCCGGGGCGCATCGGCATTGACGCGCGGCCCCGGCTGAGGCAGAGCCAGACCATGCTCACGCTTGACGCCATCACCTATGCCATCGAGGGCCGCCCGCTGTTCGACGCAGCCTCGGCCCGGATCCCCACCGGCCACAAGGTCGGCCTTGTCGGCGCCAATGGCGCGGGCAAAACCACGCTGTTCCGGCTGATCCGGGGCGAGCTTGCGCTCGAATCGGGCGAGATCAACCTGCCCCAGCGCGCCCGTATCGGCGGCGTCGCGCAGGAGGTGCCCTCCTCCGAGACGAGCCTTCTCGATACGGTGCTGGCCGCCGATACCGAACGCGCGGATCTGTTGGCGGAAGCGCAGACCGCGACCGATCCGGGGCGGATTGCCGAGATCCAGACCCGGCTGGCCGATATCGACGCCTGGTCGGCCGAGGGCCGGGCCAGCGCGATCCTGCGCGGGCTCGGCTTTGACGCCGAGGCGCAGCGCCGCCCCTGTTCGGATTTTTCGGGCGGCTGGCGGATGCGCGTCGCGCTGGCGGGGGTGCTGTTCGCCCAGCCCGATCTGTTGCTGCTCGACGAGCCGACGAACTATCTTGACCTGGAAGGGGCGCTTTGGCTGGAACAATATCTGGCCCGCTACCCGCATACGGTCATCATCATCAGCCACGACCGCGATCTTTTGAACCGCGCCGTGGGGTCGATCCTGCATCTGGAAAACCGCAAGCTGACCTTGTGGAACGGGCCTTACGACCAGTTCGCCCGCCAACGCGCCGCGGCACGCGCGAACCTGGCGGCGGCGGCGAAGAAACAGGAGGCGCGGCGCGCGCATCTGCAAAGCTTCGTCGATCGTTTCAAGGCCAAGGCGACGAAGGCCGCGCAGGCTCAGGCGCGCGTCAAGATGCTGGAAAAGATGGAGCCGATCACCGCCCCCGAGGAGGCGGCAAAGCAGGTCTTCAGCTTCCCGGTGCCGGAACAGCTTTCGCCGCCGATCATCACGCTGGATGGGGCCGCAGTGGGTTATGGCGAAAAGCCGATCCTGCGGCGGCTGAATTTGCGCATTGACCAAGACGACCGGATCGCGCTTCTGGGCCGCAACGGCGAGGGGAAATCGACGCTCTCAAAACTGCTCGCGGCCAAGCTCGAGACCTGCGAGGGGCGGATTGCCCGGTCCTCGAAGCTGCGGATCGGCTATTTCGCCCAGCATCAGGTGGACGAACTGGACCTTGGCGCCAGCCCGCTGCTTCACTTGCAACGCCTGCGCCCCGAAGAGCATCAGGCGAAGCTGCGCGCCCGCCTTGCGGGCTTCGGGCTTCTGGCCGATCAGGCGGAAACCGCGGTGGGCAAGCTTTCGGGCGGGCAGAAGGCGCGGCTCTCGCTGCTTCTGGCCACTTTGGACGCGCCGCATCTGCTGATCCTCGACGAACCGACAAACCACCTTGATATCGAAAGCCGCGAGGCGCTGGTCGAGGCGCTGACCGCCTATTCCGGCGCGGTGATCCTGGTCAGCCACGACATGCATCTGCTCAGCCTCGTCGCCGATCGGCTCTGGCTGGTCAAGGGCGGCGCGGTGGCGCCCTACCCCGCCGATCTGGAGGCTTACCGGGCCGAATTGCTGGCGGGCGATCCCGACGACCGGCCCGCGCCGAAAGCGGTGGAAAAGAAGGCCGCCCCCCCCTCGCGCGAGCGGATTCTGGCGCTGCGCGCCGAGGCGCGCAAATGCGAGGAACGGGTCGAGAAACTGGCCGAGATGCTGGCCAAGCTTGACGAGAAACTCGCCGATCCTACCCTTTATGAAGCCGCCCGCGCCAGCGAGCGCGAGAAATGGATGCTCAAACACGCCGAAGCCCGCGAAGCGATGGCGCGGGCCGAGGAACTCTGGATGGCGGCGCTGGAAGCGCTGGAAACCGCGATGGCGGGCTGAACCGAACGGTCTGGACAAGCCCGCCCGGCTCGGCGAGGGTGGGGCGAAGGAGCGTACCATGACCCGCAAGATCATCATCGACACCGACCCGGGCCAGGATGACGCCGTGGCGATCCTTCTGGCACTTGGCAGCCCGGAGCTTGAGGTTCTCGGCATCACCTGCGTCGCAGGCAATGTGCCCCTGGCGCTGACGACAAAGAACGCGCGGATCATCTGCGAACTGGCCGGGCGGCGCGATGTGAAAATCTTCGCGGGCTGCGACCGGCCGCTTTTGCGCCCGCTGGTGACGGCGGAATATGTGCACGGGAAAACCGGGCTCGACGGCATCGCCCTGCCCGACCCCACGATGCCGCTGCAAGACCAGCACGCGGTCGATTTCCTCATCGAGACGCTGCGCCGCGAGGCCCCGGGAACGGTGACGCTTTGCCCGCTCGGGCCGCTGACGAATATCGCCACCGCCTTTCGCCGCGCCCCCGAGATCGTCTTGAAGGTCGAACAGATCGTGCTCATGGGCGGCGCCTGTTTCGAGGCCGGCAACACCACCCCGGCGGCCGAGTTCAACATTTACGTCGACCCGCAAGCCGCGGAAATCGTGTTCAAATCCGGGGTGCCGCTGGTGGTCGTGCCGCTTGACGCGACGCACAAGGCGCTGACCACGCGGCCCCGGATCGAGGCGTTCCGGGCGCTGAACACCCCGGTCGGCGCCGCGGTGGCGAGCTGGACCGATTTCTTCGAACGCTTCGACAGGGCGAAATATGGCTCCGAAGGCGCGCCGCTGCATGACCCCTGCGTCATCGCCTGGCTGTTGCGCCCCGATCTGTTCGAGGGCCGCTTCATCAATGTCGAGATCGAGACCCGGTCCGAACTGACCATGGGCATGACCGTCGCCGATTGGTGGCGGGTGACGCCGCGCGAGCCGAACGCGCTTTTCCTGCGCGAGGTCGATGCCGAGGGCTTCTACAGCCTGCTGACCGAGCGCCTGTCTCGGCTCTGAGACAGTTGCGTCTTTGAACCAAGAAAAATCATCGGCTTTTCCGGCGGCAAAGACGCAGTTTCTCTTGACCAAATATGCGTCTGAGCCAAATGTTAAGGCATGACCCCGGCTTTTGACCCGTCCTATGCCCGCCTGCCCGAGCGGTTCTTTGCCCGGCAGGATCCGACCCCGGGGGCGGCACCCGCTCCGGTTGTGGTGAACCGGGCGCTGGCGGCGCGGCTGGGGATCGACGCGGACTGGCTGGAAAGCGCCGAGGGCACAGCGGTTCTGGCGGGCAATCTGGTGCCCGAGGGCGCCGCGCCAATCGCGCAGGCCTATGCGGGCCATCAATTCGGCGGTTTCGTGCCGCAGCTGGGCGACGGGCGGGCGATCTTGCTGGGCGAGGTCATCGCCCCGGATGGCGCGCGCTTTGACTGGGTGCTGAAAGGCGCGGGCCGCACGCCCTGGTCGCGCGGCGGTGACGGGCGGGCCTGGATCGGGCCGGTTCTGCGCGAATATCTGGTGTCGGAAACCATGGCGGCCTTTGGCGTGCCGACGACCCGGGCGCTTGGCGCGGTGCTGACCGGGCAAAGCGTCTATCGCGACGGGTTTCACCGGCCGGGCGCGGTGATCGCGCGCATCGCCTCCAGCCATATCCGGGTTGGCACTTTTGAATATTTCGCCGCGCGGCAGGATGAAGAAGCGCTTGCAACGCTTTGCGATTATACGATTTCCCGCCATTACCCCGAGACCGAAGGCCCGCTTGGTCTGCTGGCCGCCGCGGTCAGTGCGCAGGCGAAACTGGTGGCGCAATGGCTGTCTTTCGGCTTCATCCATGGCGTGATGAACACCGACAATTGCGCGCTCTCGGGCGAGACGATCGATTACGGCCCCTGCGCCTTTCTGGACGCCTATCAGCCGCAAAAGGTGTTTTCCGCGATCGACCGTCAGGGGCGTTACGCTTATGCCAACCAGCCGCAGATCGCGCTGTGGAACCTGACGCAGCTGGCCTCCTGCCTGCTGCCGTTGATCGGCCCCGAGGCCGAGGCGGTGACGCAGGCGCAGGCGGTGCTCGACGGTTTTGCCCCCGCCTGGCAGGCCGAATGGCTGTACCGGATGGGGCGCAAGATCGGCATCGCCCGCGCCACGCCCGAGGACCGGCCGCTGATCGAGAGCCTGTTGTCGCGCATGGCCAGCGAGGGCGCCGATTTCACCCGCACCTTCCGCGGTCTGGCCACCGGGCGGGCGCGCGAGGAATTCGCCGATCCCGCCGCCTTCGACACATGGGCGCCCGGCTGGCAGGCGCGGCTGAGGCGCGAGGTGGTGCCGCAGGCTGTCCTTTCTGCCGCCAATCCGGTGCGGATCCCACGCAACCACCGCCTCGAAGAGGCGATCACCGCCGCCGTCGCGGGCGATTTCGCGCCGTTCCGGCAGCTGCAGGCGGCACTCGCCCATCCCTTTGATCCCGCGCCCGAATTTGCCGCCTATGAGGCCGCCCCCAAGGCAGAGGAACGCGTCGCCCGCACCTTCTGCGGCACCTGACTTGTGGCGGATACAATCGCGCTCTGGACCTTTCACCGGCGCGCTGGCAGGGGACCGCCATGGGACATGGTGCTGAAAATCTCCGCGGAAGTCTGTTGATGGTGCTTGCGATGGCGGGCTTCGCCATCGAGGACATGTGCGTCAAATTCCTTGCCGGGCATCTGCCGGTGGGCGAGATCCTGATGCTTCTGGGCATCGGCGGCACGGCGATCTTTGCGACGCTGGCCCTGCGCAACGGCGACCGGCTGGTGTCGCGCGATCTGCTGGCCCCGGCGGTGATCGGGCGCAATTTCGGCGAGCTGATCGGCACGCTGGCCTTCGTCTGCGCCGTGGCCTTCACGCCCTTGGCCGAGGCCTCGGCGATCTTGCAGGCGACGCCCTTGGCCGTGACGCTGGGCGCCGCGCTGTTCCTGGGCGAGCAGGTCGGCTGGCGGCGCTGGTCGGCGATCGGCGTCGGCTTTCTGGGCGTGCTGATCGTGATCCGCCCCGGCACCGAGGGCTTTTCGGTGCTCTCGCTTTTCGCCGTCGTCGCTGTGCTCGGCCTTGCCGCGCGCGATGTGGTGACGCGCCGGGTGCCCAAATCCATCACCTCGATGCAGCTTGCAACCTACGGATTTGCCTCGGTGATTCCGGCAGGTGCGCTGCTCGTCCCGTTTCAGGGCCCGATGATCCTGCCCACCGCCTTCGATCTGGCCTCGATCGCAGGGGCGCTGATCTTCGGCACGGCGGGCTATTATGCGCTGATCGCGGCGATGCGGTTGGGTGAGGTCTCGGTGATCACCCCCTTCCGTTACACCCGGCTGATCTTTGCGCTGATCATCGGCTGGGCGGTCTTTGCCGAAACGCCGGACCGCTGGACGCTGATCGGCGGCGCGATCATCGTCGCCTCGGGGCTTTACACGCTGGCCCGGCAACGCCGTCTGGCCAAGGCCGAAACCCCCGCCGCCTGACGCGAAAAATTCACGAAAAGTCGGACGCTAACAGCGCCGTTACCGCTATCAAGGGCCTTTTCGCTGCGGCTGCATTGGGCTATGCAAAAGGCGACTTTTCAATCGGAGCACTCTCATGAGCACGATCATCGACATTCACGCGCGCGAAATTCTCGACAGCCGCGGCAATCCGACCGTCGAGGTGGACGTCACCCTCGAAGACGGCACGATGGGCCGGGCCGCCGTGCCCTCGGGCGCCTCGACCGGCGCGCATGAGGCGGTGGAACGCCGCGACGGCGACAAGGCGCGCTACATGGGCAAGGGCGTGCTGGAAGCCGTGATGGCGGTGAATGGCGAGATCGCCGAGAATCTGGTGGGCGAGGATGTCACCGATCAGGAAGGCATCGACAAGCTGATGATCGAGCTCGACGGCACCCATAACAAGGGCCGTCTGGGCGCAAACGCGATCCTTGGCGTCTCGCTCGCCTGTGCGAAAGCCGCCGCCGATTTCACCGCGCAGCCGCTTTACCGCTATGTCGGCGGCACCTCGGCGCGCGTCCTGCCGGTGCCGATGATGAACATCATCAACGGCGGCGAACATGCCGACAACCCGATCGACATTCAGGAATTCATGATCATGCCGGTCAGCGCGGGCAATATCCGCGACGCCGTCCGCATGGGCTCGGAAGTCTTCCACACGCTGAAGAAAGAGCTTTCGGCCAAGGGGCTTTCGACCGGCCTTGGTGACGAGGGCGGCTTTGCGCCGATGCTCGCCTCGACCCGCGACGCGCTCGACTTCATCCTGAAGGCGATCGAAAAGGCGGGCTACAAGCCGGGCGAAGACATCTATCTGGCGCTTGACTGCGCCTCGACCGAATATTTCAAGGGCGGCAAATACGAGATGAAGGGCGAGGGCCTGTCGCTGACCTCGGCCGAGAATGTCGATTACCTGGCCAAGCTCTGCAGCGAATATCCGATCATCTCGATCGAGGACGGCTGCGCCGAGGATGACTGGGACGGCTGGAAGCTGCTGACCGATGCGCTGGGCGACAAGGTGCAGCTGGTGGGCGACGATCTGTTCGTCACCAACCCGGCGCGTCTGGCCGAGGGGATCAAGAAAGGCGTGGCGAACTCGATGCTGGTGAAGGTGAACCAGATCGGCTCGCTCTCGGAAACGCTGAAGGCGGTCGATATGGCGCATCGCGCGCGCTACACCAACGTGATGTCGCACCGCTCGGGCGAGACCGAAGACGCGACGATCGCCGATCTCGCCGTGGCGACGAACTGCGGTCAGATCAAGACCGGCTCGCTGGCGCGTTCGGACCGGCTGGCGAAATACAACCAGCTGATCCGCATCGAGGAAATGCTGGGCGAAACCGCCGAATACATGGGCCGCGCCATTCTGAAATAAGCCTCGGCTTTTTCTTGGTCCAAATACGCAAATCCCGCCGCTGGCCCTGCGCCAGCGGCGGTTTTTCTTTGACTTTGAAGCCTCCGGCGGGCGTATTTGCGCCAAGAAAAAACCCGGAGGGATCATGGGCGAAGCGGATCGGATCATCGCGCGGCTGGGGCTGGAGCCGCATCCCGAGGGCGGCTGGTATCGCCAGACCTGGGTGGCCGAGGCCGCGCCCGGGGCGCGCGCTGCGGGAACGGCGATCCTGTTTTTGCTGAAAGCGGGCGAGGCCAGCCATTGGCACCGCGTCGATGCCGCCGAGATCTGGCATTTTCACGCCGGAAGCCCGCTGGAACTGCGGATTGCCGCGCAGGACAGCGGGCCGGTGACGCGGCTCCGCCTTGGCCCCGATGTGCTGGGCGCCGAGGTGGTGCAGGGCATCGTGCCCGCGGGCCATTGGCAGGCGGCGCGGACTTTGGGCGACTGGACCCTGGTCGGCTGCACCGTCAGCCCCGGGTTCCGTTTCGAGGGTTTCGAGATGGCCGCGCCGGGCTTTGACATTCCCGGCTGATCAGCCCTCGCGCACGGGGCGGTGCATCACGCGGAAGGCCAGTTTGAACGACAAGGGGCCGACGCCAAGCGACAGCAGGAAGGCCACCGGCCAGGCGGTGAGCCAGTTGCGCAGCCAGATCAGCGCCCAGCCCTCGGGGAAGCCCTGCAGCAGGATGGAAAACAGGAAGGTCATCATCAGCGCCATCAGGCAGGAGATGAACACTTGCGCCAGGATGATGGTGCGCTTTTCGCGTTTGGGATCGGGATTTTGCATGGTCTCTCTCGATATGAAGCGCCGCGGGTTCGAGATCGACTAACTCCCGCCCCAAGGGGCGGTGACCGGGATAACCTGACCGGTCTTACGTTTTTCGGCTGAGCCTCAGATAGGGACAAAGCCGCTTTGGGTCAAGGGGGCTGACGGATTGCGGTTACTGCATCGCGGTTAGCGCGGCCGGCTGACCTTGCCGCCGCCGACCAACGCGGCGACGCCGGTCGTCGTCGGGCCCGAGGTCGGCAGGCCGCGCGCGACCCGGACCGCCAGATAGGCGAAGGCCTGCGCCTCGAGCATGTCGCCATCCAGCCCGATCTCTTCGATCGGCGCCACCGCACAGGGCAGCCGCGCGGCCAGTTCCGCCATCATCGCGGCATTGAGCCGACCGCCCCCCGAAACGAGGATCAGCTCGGGCGGGCTGGGGAAATGCTCGAAGCCGCGGGCGACGGCGGCGGCGGCGCAGGCGGTGAGCGTCGCCACCGCATCGGCATCGTCGAGCTGGTCGATGAACGACAGGGCGGCCGAAAATTCGTTGCGATCCAGCGACTTCGGCGGCATGCGGAAGAAATGCCGATGGCCGAGGAAGGCGGTCACCGCGGCCTCCTCCACCCGGCCCGAGAGCGCCAGCGCGCCGCCGATATCGGCCGTGGCGCCCAGGCGGCGGCGCATCAGATCGTCGATCGGCGCATTCGCCGGGCCGGTGTCGAAGGCCAGCACGGCGCCGGGGGTTTCGGGCGCGGGCAGGCGCGGATCAAGCCAGGTGACATTGCCCACCCCGCCCAGATTGAGAAAGGCACAAGGCGCCGAAAGCCCCGCCCATGTCGCGCAGGCGAAATGGAAGAACGGCACCAGAGGCGCCCCCTGCCCGCCCATTTCCACATCCATGGAACGGAAATCCCAGACCACCGGATGGCCCAGCACCTCGGCCAGCACCGCGCCATCGCCCGCCTGATGCGTGCGCCGCGCCCCGTGCCCCCCGTTCGGATCATGCGCCAGCGTCTGGCCGTGAAAGCCGATCAGCACCTCGCCCGCATTGTCCGGCAGATCGGCGAGCAGCGCCGAGAGCACCTCGGCATGGGCGGTCTCGACCACCTCGGCGGCCTCGGCCACGCCGTCCTGGCCCTGCCAGCGACCAAGCGCCCGATGGATCGCGCCGCGTTCGGCGGGGGTATAGGGGCGATAGGCCGTGGGGCCGAAATCGAGGATCGCATGGCCGTCAGTCAGCAGCGCCGCCGCGTCGACACCGTCCAGCGAGGTTCCCGACATCGTGCCGACGGCCCAGACCGGCCCCGTTTTTGCGCCCGTTTTCAACATCTCTTCCCCTTTTGCGCTTGCGCCGATATACGCATGGGGCCAGCCAAGGGACAAGCACGATGACTTATCATCCGAAATCGGAATTCCTGCGCGTCATCATCGAGCGCGGATTTCTGGCCGATTGCACCGATCTTCAGGAACTTGACGCCGCTTTGGCGGGGGGGATGGTGACCTGCTATATCGGCTATGATGCCACGGCGGCCTCGCTGCATGTCGGGCATCTTCTGAACATCATGCTTCTGCGCTGGTTCCAGAAGACCGGGCACAAGCCGATCACGCTGATGGGCGGGGGCACGACGAAGGTGGGCGATCCGAGCTTCCGGTCCGAGGAACGGCCGCTGCTGACGCCCGAGAGGATCGACGAAAACATCGCCGGGATGCAGCGGGTCTTTGCGCGCTATCTCGATTACAAGGACGACGGCAATGGCGCGCTGATGCGCAACAATGCCGAATGGCTTGATGATCTGAACTATCTCGACTTCCTGCGCGATATCGGGCGGCATTTCTCGGTCAACCGGATGCTGAGCTTCGAATCGGTGAAGAGCAGACTGGATCGGGAACAGAGCCTGAGCTTCCTTGAATTCAACTACATGATCCTGCAGGCCTATGACTTCCTGGAGCTGAACCGCCGCTACGGCTGTCTGCTGCAGATGGGCGGCTCGGATCAATGGGGCAATATCGTCAACGGCATCGATCTGACGCGCCGGGTGCTTGATCGCGAGATTTTCGGGCTGACGACGCCGCTTCTGACCACTTCGGACGGGCGCAAGATGGGCAAGAGCCAGGGCGGCGCGGTCTGGCTGAATGGCGAGATGCTGAGCCCTTACGAATTCTGGCAGTTCTGGCGCAATACGACCGATGCCGATGTCGGCCGCTTCCTGAAGCTTTACACCGATCTGCCGGTGGCGGAATGCGACCGGCTGGGCAAGCTGGAAGGGTCCGAGATCAACGGCGCGAAGATCATTCTGGCGAATGCGGTGACGACGCTGCTGCACGGCGCCGAAGCGGCGGCGGCGGCCGAGGCCACCGCGCGCGAGGTCTTCGAGCGGGGCGGCGTCGGCGAGGATCTGCCGCGGCTGAGCCTGAGCGCCGAGGAACTGGCCGAGGGGATCAGCCTGGCGCAGCTGGTGGTGCGCTCCGGGCTGGCGAAGACCGGCAAGGACGGCAAGCGGCTGATTTCCGAGGGCGGCCTGAAGGTCGATGACGAGATCTGCCTTGACGCGGGGCGGATGTTCTCGGCCGCCGATCTGGCCACGCCGGTGAAGCTGAGTGCGGGCAAGAAGCGCCATGCGCTGGTTTGTCTGGGCTGAGGAGGCGGTGGGGGCGCTGCCCCCACACCCCCGAGGTATTTGTCGCAAGATGAAAGGGCGCCCCAAGCGGAGCGCCCTTTTCCATTTCATCTTGCCTTAAATATCTCGGGGGGTCAGGGGGGCAGCGCCCCCCTGCGCCGCCCCCTGCGCCCGTGTCACTCGATCGTGGCCTTGACGATGTAATCCGGGGTTTCGACAAGGCCGTTCATCTCGGGCGCGCCCTTTTTCAGCGTGTCGACCAGATCCATGCCTTCGACCACATGGCCGACGATCGTGTACTGGCCGTCCAGATGCGGCGCGGGCTCGAACATGATGAAGAACTGGCTGTTGGCCGAGTCGGGGCTGGCCGAACGGGCCATGCCGACCATGCCGCGGCTGAAGGAGCGGTTCGAAAATTCCGCCGGAAGGTCGCCGTATGTCGACCCGCCCATCCCCGCCATCGACAGATCGCCGCCGCGCTTGCCGAATTGCACGTCGCCCGTCTGCGCCATGAAGCCCTCGATCACGCGGTGGAACACCACGTCATCATAGGCATGTTCATTGGCGAGCTGGGTGATGCGCTCGACATGGCCGGGGGCGACATCGGGCGTCAGGTCGATCACCACCTTGCCCGAGACCGAGCCGCCGATCTCGAGCACGAGGTTCGGGCCCGGGCCGTCGGGCGCGGTGGTGCCGTCCTGCGCCAGCGCGCCGGTGGCCGCAAAGGCCAGTGCCGTGGCGAGAAGCAGCTTACGCATCGGCCGCCACCCGCACGGTGATCATCCGGTCAGGGGAAGCCGGGGGCTCGCCACGGGCGATCTTGTCGACGAATTCCATCCCCGAGATCACCTGGCCGTAAACGGTGTATTGGCCGTTCAGGAAGGAATTGTCGGCGAAGTTGATGAAGAACTGGCTGTTGGCCGAGTTCGGGTTTTGCGACCGCGCCGCGCCAAGCGAACCGCGGGCATGCGGCACTTTCGAAAATTCCGCTTTCAGATCGGGATATTGCGACCCGCCCGTGCCAGCGCGACGGGGGTTGTAATCCTTTTCCATATTGGCGTTTTCGACATCGCCCGTCTGCGCCATGAAGCCCTCGATCACGCGGTGGAAGGCGACGTTGTCATAGGCGCCGTCGCGGGCGAGCTGCTTCATCCGTTCGCAGTGCAGCGGCGCCACATCGGTCAGAAGCTCGATCACCACCGGCCCGTCCTTGAGGGTGATGATGATGGTGTTTTCGGGATCCTTGATCTCGGCCATGGGGCTCTCCTGAATTTGGTCTGGGCGCAACTTAGGGGCTGCGGGCGGCGGTGAAAAGGGCAAAGCGACGCGGGAATTTCGTCGCAGCCGGGCGGGTTTTCGCCGCCCGCGGGACCGCAAGGCGTTGACGACCCCGTCACATCCGGGCAATTTTGCGCGAGCCGCAGGTGGACGGCCCCCGCCTTGCGACCCACAACTGGAGAACGGACATGGCTTGGAAAACGCTCGACGAGATGGATCTTGCGGGCAAGGTGGTGCTCGTGCGCGTCGACATCAACGTGCCGGTGGAAAACGGCGTGGTGACCGATGCGACGCGGATCGAGAAGATCGCGCCCACGGTCAAGGACATCCTTGCCAAGGGGGGCAAGCCGGTGCTGCTGGCGCATTTCGGCCGCCCGAAGGGCAAGCCCGTGCCGGAAATGAGCCTGCGCCCGCTCGTGCCGGAACTGGCCAAAGTGCTGGGCGTGCCGGTGAAATTCGCCGAGGATTGCATCGGCGCCCCGGCGAAGACCGCCGTTGCGGCGCTGGCCGCGGGCGAGGTGCTGCTGCTTGAAAACACCCGCTTCCATGCCGGTGAGGAAAAGAACGACCCCGAGCTGAGCGCCGCGATGGCCGCGCTGGGCGAGGTCTATGTGAACGACGCCTTCTCGGCGGCGCACAGGGCACATAGCTCGACCGAGGGTGTGGCGCATATCCTGCCCTCGGCCGCCGGGCGGCTGATGGCGGCGGAGCTGAAGGCGCTGGAAGCGGCTTTGGGCAATCCGGTGCGGCCGGTGACGGCGGTGGTGGGCGGCGCCAAGGTCTCGACCAAGCTTGACCTTTTGGGCAACCTTGTCACCAAGGTCGATCATCTGGTGATCGGCGGCGGCATGGCGAACACCTTCCTGGTCGCGCAGGGCATCGATGTCGGCAAGTCGCTGGCGGAACGCGAGATGGCGGAAACCGCGCGCGAAATCCTGGAAAAGGCCAAGGCCGCGGGCTGTGCCATTCACCTGCCCGCCGATGTGGTGGTGGCGCGCGAGTTCAAGGCGGGTGCCGAGAACGAGGTCGTCGGCAATGCCGATTGCCCGGCCGATGCGATGATCCTCGATGCCGGGCCGAAATCGGTCGAGGAAATCGCCAAGGTGTTCGAGGCCAGCAAGACGCTGATCTGGAACGGGCCGCTGGGCGCCTTTGAAATCGCGCCCTTTGACGCGGCGACGAATGCGGCGGCGCAAAAGGCGGCCGATCTGACCAAGGCGGGCAAGCTTGTGTCCGTCGCGGGCGGGGGTGACACCGTGGCGGCGCTGAACAAGGCGGGCGCGGCGGAGGATTTCAGCTACATCTCGACCGCGGGCGGGGCTTTCCTGGAATGGATGGAAGGCAAGGAGCTGCCCGGCGTCGCGGCGCTGACGAAGTAATCCGGCCCCCGGGCCGAACCGGCGGGGCGCTGCGAAGCGCCCCGTTTTTTTCATGTCTGCCACGGCTGTTAGCGAAACCGGAATTGCATCGCGTGTCACAAGGGTTTAACCGGGGGCTGCAATTGCAGAAGTCGCTGCCCGGGATGGTCCGGGCCCAGGATCGGGGGTCGAAGATGGCGAAGACGATGATGGAACACATGCGCAAGGGCGAGGGCTTCATTGCCGCGCTTGACCAGTCGGGCGGCTCGACGCCGAAGGCGCTGCGGCTCTATGGCATCACCGAAGACGCCTATTCGAACGAAACCGAGATGTACGACCTGATCCATGCGATGCGGGCGCGGATCATCAAGTCGAGCGCCTTTACCGGCGACAAGGTGGTGGGCGCGATCCTGTTCGAGCAGACGATGGACCGCGACATCGACGGCATTCCGACCGCCACCTATCTGTGGGAAAAGCGCGGCGTCGTGCCCTTCCTGAAGATCGACAAGGGTCTGGAAGAGGAAAAGAACGGCTGCCAGATGCTGAAAGCCATGCCGACGCTGGATGCGCTGCTGGAGCGCGCCGCGGAAGCCGGGATTTTCGGCACCAAGGAGCGTTCGGTGATTTCGGCCGCCGATCCGATGGGGATTGCCGCGGTGGTGAAGCAGCAGTTCGAAGTGGGCGAGCAGGTTCTGGGCGCGGGCATGGTGCCGATCCTGGAACCCGAGGTGACGATCTCGATCGCCGACAAGATCGAGGCCGAGGCGCTGCTGCGCGATGCGCTCTTGGCCGGTCTGGAAACCGTGTCCTCGCCGGTGATGCTGAAGCTGAGCCTGCCGACGGTGGACAATTTCTACCTGCCGCTGGTCGAGCATCCGAATGTGATCAAGGTCGTGGCGCTTTCGGGCGGCTATGCGCGCAATGACGCGAATGCGATCCTGGCCCGCAACAAGGGCATGATCGCGTCCTTCAGCCGCGCGCTGACCGAGGGGCTGACCGCGCAGATGACCGACGCCGAATTCGACGCGGCGCTGGGCGAAGCGATCGACAGCATCTACCGCGCCTCGATCGCCGGTTGATTGGGCGCCGGTTGATTGGGCGCGGGCTGATCTGCGCTGACAGGATCTGCGGGCCCCCATCGGGGGCCCGTTTGCTTGCGCCCCTTTTCACGCCGCGGCCTTTGTGGCATGGTTGCCGAAACGTCCGGCAGAGGCGGCAGGAAAGGCAGAGCATGAATTTTCCGAAAGGCCCGCGGGTCGTTCCCTTCGTCTTCTATTCCGCCGCCACCGTGCTGGGGCTGAACTTCGCCTTTGCCGCGATGCAGGGGCCGAACGGCATCTTTCACCGCGTGCAGGTCGATGCCGAGATCGAGAAGCTGACGGTCGAACGCGACAAGCTGGAGGCCGAAAAGGCGCGGATGGCGAATCTGACGCGGCGGCTCTCGGATGATTATCTGGACCTGGATCTGCTGGATGAACGCGCGCGCGAGGTGCTGGGCACGCTGCGCGGCGATGAAATCGTGATCCGTTAAGCGATCTTAAAGCCTGTTTTCGCGCCCGCACGGCTTCGTGCGGGCGTTTTGCTTGCGCGCGATTGCATCTTTTCGTCGCATGCTGTAGGGAATGGTTTAACGTTGAACTATCACGACCTGGGAGGCTGTCCGATGGCGACACGCAAGACCCCCGAGACCGCGGCGCAAGCGCGCCCCAATGTCTCGAAGGAAGAATTGCTCACATATTACCGCGACATGCTGATGATCCGCCGGTTCGAGGAAAAGGCGGGCCAGCTTTACGGCATGGGCCTGATCGGCGGCTTCTGCCATCTGTATATCGGGCAGGAAGCGGTGGTCGTGGGGCTCGAGGCCGCGACGAAGCCGGGCGACAAGCGCATCACCTCGTACCGCGATCACGGCCACATGCTGGCTTGCGGCATGGACCCCAAGGGCGTGATGGCGGAACTCACCGGGCGCGAGGGCGGCTTGTCCAAGGGCAAGGGCGGCTCGATGCACATGTTTTCCAAGGAAAAGCACTTCTATGGCGGGCATGGCATCGTCGGCGCGCAGGTGCCGCTGGGGGCGGGGCTGGCCTTCGCCGACAAATATCTGGGCAATGACAATGTGACCTTCGCCTATTTCGGCGACGGCGCGGCGAACCAGGGCCAGGTCTACGAAACCTTCAACATGGCGGCGCTTTGGAAGCTGCCGGTGATTTTCGTGATCGAAAACAACCAATATGCGATGGGGACGGCGCAGAAACGCTCGACCTCGACGCCCGATATCTACATGCGCGGCGAGGCTTTCGGCATTCCGGGCGAGATCGTCGATGGCATGGATGTGCTCGCTGTGAAGGCGGCCTCGGAAAAGGCCGTCGCGCATTGCCGCGCCGGTCAGGGGCCGTTCATTCTTGAGGTGAAAACCTATCGCTACCGCGGCCATTCGATGTCGGACCCGGCGAAATACCGCACCCGCGAGGAAGTGCAGAAGATGCGCGATGAACGCGATGCGATTGAAAACGTGCGGGAATTGCTGATTTCCTCGGGTCAGGCGACGGATGAGGACCTCAAGGCCATCGACCGCGAGATCAAGGCGATCGTGAACGAGGCGGCGGAATTTGCCAAGGAAAGCCCGGAGCCCGCGTTGACCGAGCTTTGGACCGACATTTACGCCTGAGGAGAGAGAACGATGGCAATTGACGTGTTGATGCCCGCGCTGTCTCCGACGATGGAGGAGGGTCGGCTGGCGAAATGGCTGGTGCAGGCGGGGGATGTGGTCAAATCGGGCCAGATCCTCGCCGAGATCGAGACCGACAAGGCGACGATGGAATTCGAAGCGGTGGACGAGGGCACGGTGGTTGAGCTGCTGGTGGCCGAGGGCACTTCGGGGGTGAAGGTGAACGCGCCGATCCTGCGGATGGCCGGGGAAGGTGTCGAGACGGCGCCCGCGCCCAAGCCCGCGCCGGTTGTTGCGGCCCCTGCCCCGGTGGCGGCGGCCCCCGTCGCGGCGGCGCCGGTGGTGTCGAAAGCCTCGGCCGATTGGCCGGAAGGCACGGCGATGAAGACGATGTCGGTGCGCGAGGCGCTTCGCGAGGCGATGGCCGAGGAGATGCGGGCCGATCAGAGCGTCTTCCTGATGGGCGAGGAAGTCGGCGAGTATCAGGGCGCTTACAAGGTGTCTCAAGGGCTGCTGGATGAATTCGGCGCGCAGCGCGTGATCGACACGCCGATCACCGAACATGGCTTCACCGGCATCGCGGTCGGCGCCGCCTTTGGCGGGCTGAAGCCGATCGTCGAATTCATGACCTTCAACTTCGCCATGCAGGCGATCGACCAGATCATCAACTCGGCGGCGAAGACGCTTTATATGTCCGGCGGTCAACTGGGTTGTCCGATCGTGTTCCGCGGCGCGAACGGGGCGGCAGCGCGCGTCGCGGCGCAGCACAGCCAGGATTATGCCGCCTGGTATGCACAGATCCCGGGGCTGAAAGTGGTGATGCCCTATTCTGCGGCCGATGCGAAGGGCCTTTTGAAATCCGCGATCCGCGATCCGAACCCGGTGATTTTCCTGGAAAACGAGATCCTTTACGGGCGGTCTTTCGAGGTGCCGGTGCTGGAGGATTTCACCGTGCCCTTCGGCAAGGCGCGGATCTGGCGCGAGGGCACGGATGTCACGCTGGTCAGTTTCGGCATCGGCATGGTGCATGCGCTTGAGGCCGCCGACAAGCTGGCGGCCGAGGGGATCAGTGCCGAGGTGATCGACCTGCGCACTTTGCGCCCGCTCGATTACGACACGGTTCTGGCCTCGGTGATGAAGACGAACCGCTGCGTCACGGTCGAGGAAGGCTGGCCGGTGGGCTCGATCGGCAACCATCTGAGTGCCACGATCATGGAGCGCGCCTTCGATTATCTCGATGCGCCAGTGATCAACTGCACGGGCAAGGACGTGCCGATGCCCTATGCGGCGAACCTTGAGAAACTGGCGCTGGTGACCTCGGACGAGGTCGTCGCGGCGGTCAAACGCGTCTGCTATCGGTGAGGGAAAGATGGCTGTGGAAATCCTGATGCCCGCTTTGTCCCCCACGATGGAGGAGGGAACGCTGGCGAAATGGCTGGTCAAGGAGGGCGATGCGGTCAAATCGGGCCAGATCATCGCCGAGATCGAGACCGACAAGGCGGTGATGGAATTCGAGGCGGTCGATGAAGGCGTGATCGGCAAGCTTCTGGTCGCCGAAGGCACTTCGGGGGTGAAGGTGAATGCCGCCATCGCCGTGCTGATCGAAGAGGGCGGCAGCGCCGAGGTTGCGCCCGCGCCGAAAGCCGCGGCCCCTGCCCCGGTTGCGGCGCCTGTGGTGGCCGCGCCTGCGGCGCCGGTCGCGCCGAAAGCGGCGGGGGGGCGGATCTTCGCCTCGCCGCTCGCGCGGCGGATCGCGGCGGAGAAGGGGCTGGATCTGGCAACGCTCTCGGGCTCGGGCCCGCATGGGCGGATCGTCAAGGCCGATGTCGAAGGCACAGTGGCGAGGCCTGCGGCGCCGATTGCGGCTGCGGTCGCAGCTGCGCCCCCTGCCCCCGCGCCGGTCTCGGCGGCAACGGTCGCGAAGCTTTACGAGGGCCGCGCCTATACCGAGATCCCGCTGGACGGCATGCGCCGGGTGATTGCGGCACGGCTGACCGAGGCGAAGCAGACGATCCCGCATTTCTATCTGCGCCGCGAGGTGCGTCTGGATGCGCTGCTGAGTTTCCGCGAGGAGCTGAACCGGCAGCTCTCGGCGCGCGGCGTCAAGCTTTCGGTCAATGATTTCATCATCAAGGCCTGTGCCCTGGCGCTGCAGGCGGTTCCGGCGGCGAATGCGGTCTGGGCGGGGGATCGGGTGCTGCAGATGCAGGCCTCGGATGTCGCCGTGGCCGTGGCGATCGAGGGCGGGCTGTTTACTCCCGTGCTGCAGGATGCCGACACGAAATCGCTCAGCCAGCTTTCGGCGCAGATGAAGGATCTGGCGAAACGCGCGCGGGACCGGAAACTGGCGCCGCAGGAATATCAGGGCGGATCCTTCGCGATCTCGAACCTGGGGATGATGGGGATCGAAAGCTTCGACGCGGTGATCAACCCGCCGCATGGCGCGATTCTGGCCGTGGGCACGGGGGTGAAGAAACCCGTGGTGAGCGCTTCGGGCACGATCGAAGTGGCGACGATGATGACGCTGACGCTCTCGGTCGATCACCGGGTGATCGATGGCGCGCTGGGGGCGGAGCTTCTGGCCGCGATCGTGTCCAATCTGGAAAACCCGATGGCGATGCTGGCCTGAGGTTTCCGAAATCTGCGAAACGGCGGCGGGGAAAACCCTGCCGCTTTTCCGTTTCAGGGGTTGGCCCAGAAGACCCGGGTCAGCTGATAAAAGATCGGCGCGGCAAAGATCACGCTGTCGAGCCGGTCCAGAAACCCGCCATGCGGTGCGATCAGATGGCCCCAGTCGCGCACGCCCTTGTCGCGCTTGATCGCCGTCATCACCAGATCGCCAAAGAAACCCATCAGCGCGAGGGCAAGACTCATCCCCATCGCTTGCAACGGGGAAAAGGGCGTCAGCCAGGACAGCGCCCCCCCGACCAGAACCGCCATCAGAATGCCGCCCGCCGTCCCCTCCCAGGTCTTCGAGGCAGACAGAGCCGGGGCAATGAGCCGCCGTCCGATCCCGCGGCTGATGGCAAACTGCGCGATGTCCGAAGTCTGCACCACCAGGACAAGAAAGGCGATCAACAGCAGATTGCGCCCCTCGAAACCCGGGATCGGCAGCCAGAGCAGCGCCGGAACATGGCTGACGCAATAGATGCAGATCATCACCGCCCATTGCGTTTCGGCCACCCGGGCCAGGAACTGCTCGGGCCGCCCCTGCAGCGCGGAAATCACCGGCAAAAGCAGGAAGACATGCACCGGAACGAACAACGCCATCAGGCTTTGCCACTCGGCGGCGAGGAACAGATACTGTAGCGGCAGGACAAAAAAGAAACTTGCCGCCAAAGTCCAGTGATCGGCGATGCTCTTTGTCGTCAATGTCAGAAATTCCCGAAGCGCGGAAAACGACACCAGCAGGAACAACCCGATCACCCCCGCCTTGCCCGCCAGCAGCGCCAGGGCCATCAGCACGGCAAAGGCCCACCAGGCGGCGATGCGGGCATTCATCGTCTCGATCAGCGGATGCGAGCCATCGGGCGCGATCGCCTCGCGCAGCAGCTGACCGAAGATCGCCGCCAGCACCAGGATCGCGCCAAGGCCGACCAGCGCCGTCCCAAGCCCGGTCATCGTGCCGCCCCCAGTTCCGCCAGCGCCGCCGCCGCGCGGGTCAGGAAACGCTCTTTCGGCTCATCGGGCGCGATGCGGATCGGCGCGCCGAAAGTGACGGTGCAGATCAGCGGCACCGGGATCACCTTGCCGCGCGGCATGACGTGGTTCAGGTTCGAGATCCAGACCGGGATCAGATCCACCGCCGGACGTTGCCGCGCCAGATGAAAGAGCCCGGATTTGAACGGCAAAAGCGGCGCGTCCGAGGTATTGCGTCGCCCCTCGGGAAACAGGATCAGGGCCGATCCCGCATCCAGCGCCGTGGTCATCTGCGTCACCGGATCTTCGGTCCGCGCCTCGGGACGGCGGTCGATCAGCACGGCGCGAAACACGTCACGGCCCGCAAAGGCGCGCAGCGGCGAGGCGAGCCAGTAATCCAGCGCCGCCACCGGCCGGGTGCGGCTGCGCAAAACCGGCGGCAGCACCGTCCAGATCAGCACGAAATCCGCGTTCGAGGTATGGTTCGAATAATAGACCCGCGGCCCATGCCGCGGCTCCGATCCCGCCCAGATCGCGCGGGGCGCGGTCAGGAGGCGGGCGAACAGCGAAATCGCGTCGCCCGCAAGCTTGGTGACGATCCGGTAGGGCAGCGCCTTGATCCGCGTCAGCCCCGCCATGCCCGGTTCAGCCCTCGCAGTCGCAACCGCGCAATTGCTGGTCCATGTTGACCGAGGGCTGCGCACAGCCCGCCTCGCCGACGATCTTCGCGGGCACCCCGGCCACGGTCTTGCAGCGCGGCACATCGGCCAGCACCACGGACCCCGCCGCAATCCGCGAATTGTCGCCGACATGGATATTGCCCAGCACCTTCGCCCCCGCCCCGATCAGCACACCATTGCCGATCTTCGGATGGCGGTCCTGCTCTTCCTTGCCGGTGCCGCCCAGCGTCACCGAATGCAGCATCGAGACATTGTCGCCCACCACCGCCGTCTCGCCGATCACGATCGAATGGGCGTGATCGATCATCACGCCGCGCCCGATCCGCGCGGCCGGGTGGATATCGACGCCAAAGGCCTCCGAGGTGCGCATCTGCACGAAATAGGCCATGTCCTTGCGCCCCTGCCGCCACAGCCAATGCGCGATGCGATAGCTTTGCAGCGCCTGATAGCCCTTGAAGAACAGGATCGGCTGCAAGAACCGGTGGCAGGCCGGGTCGCGGTCATGCACCGCCACCAGATCCGCCCGCGCCGCCGCCCCCAGATCGGGGTCCGACCCATAGGCGTCATCCGCGATCTCGCGCAGCAATTGCTCGCTCATCTCGCCCGAGGCGAGTTTGAGCGAAAAGCGATAGGCCAGCGCCTTTTCCATCGTCGCATGGTGCAAAAGCCCGGCATGGATGAGGGCGCCCAGCAGCGGTTCCTGCCCCACGGCGTCATGCGCCTCCTCGCAGATCCGCATCCATACCGGATCGATGGCAGCGACCTTCGCACGGATTTTGGACATGGCTCTCTCCTTGACTTCGGGTCAGCCTAACACAGGCTTCGCCCCTCAGATAGAGCCGTTCACCGGCGCTGCAAAGCCCCCGTGCGCGCCAGTTGCGCACCGCCGCGATCACCTCTGCAAGATCGTCGATCTCGGCCCGGTCCGGGCGCAGTCCCCGCCGCCCGGCTTCGCGCAAAGCCCGCCCCATCAGCGAGCCGTTGCCCCAGATCGGATGCGCCCGCGCCAGCCGCTTGCGGTAAAGATCGGCCCAATGCGCCTCGCACAACCATTGTGCCAGCCGCGCCGGGCGCTCGGGGGCGGCCACCAAAGCCAGAGCGCGCGCCGCGATCAGAAGATCGTCGATCAGGATCGGCCGCACACCTCAGGCCCCCACGGTGATCCGCGCCGCCAGCCCCGGGCCGTAAACGTCAGACACCTGCGCCACCTCCAGCGTGAAGCCCCCGGCGATGCCATCCGCCGCCTGCAGCGCCGCTGGGTAGCTCCAGCTTGCCGCGCCCACCGTCAGTTCGCGCTTCACCGCCGTTCCCTCGATCACGCGCAGCAGATAAAGCTCGGCCGTCTCGCCCAGCGGCACCTCGTAGCCCTGCCAGCTGTCGCCATCGATCCGTGTCCGGCGCAGCCAGCGAAAGTCCCACCCGCTCGCCCCCGGCGTGGCGCGCAGATGGCACGGGCTGAAGGGCCGCAGCCCGGCGCCCGCAAAAGCCTCGATCCGGTGCACGAAGGACGGATCGTCATAAGACCGCGCCGCCGAGCCGATCCGGTAATGTCGCGCCAGCCCGCGGGCAGAGGCGGGCAGCAAGATCTGCTCGGGCGCGCCATTCAGCGCCACCACCACGCTGCCCTCGGGCCAGACCTCGGGCATCAGCGCATCGGTGCCAAGCTGCCCGCGCAGCCGCAGCGAGATCTCCCAGACCTTGCCGTCGACCAGCGCCGCTTCGACGAACTGAAACACCTCCCACTTGTCCGAGCTGCCATCGCCGATCGCCATCGCATTCGCGCCGTTCAGCACCCGAAGCGCCGTCGCCGACTCGAGCGCCCCGCTCGCCAGCTTCACCCGCAGGGCCGCGCCCCGGTCCCAAAGCCCGGGCGGCGCGCGAAAAAGCGGCGTCAACGTCTGCCCGATCACCGCCCGCGTGCCAAGCGTCGCGTTCAGCGCATAGCCCGCATCCTCATCGGCCGACCAGACCGCCACCGTCCCCGGCCAGGGCGTCGCCGTCACCGCCAGATGCGGCGCCACCGGATCTTCGTCCCCTTTCATCAAGGGCAGGTCAAGGAAGACCGCGCGCACCGGCACCGGCGCCGCAAAGGGGCGCAGGTTGGCCGGGTCCTCGACCTCGTCGGCGGGCGCATAGATCCCGGGCTCGACCCGCACCGCCTCGACCTGCAACAGCCCCGCCTGCTCGATCCGGTCCAGCCGGTAGCGCCGCTTGCCCTCGGGCAGATCCAGCCGCACCACGTCGCCCGTGCCCAGATGCGCCTGCGAGGGCGGCAGCGCGAACCGCGCCGTGTCCCGCGCCACCCGCGCCTCGGCCAGCCAACGCCCGACAATCCCCTGCGCCTGCGCCCGCGTCAGCGCCAGCGGCAGTTCCGACCCCGCCGCCGCCCCCGCCGCCACATCGGGAAAGACCGCCTCGACCGCACGCACCTCGAAATCGCCCTCCGCCTCGACATAGGCCAGCCGCACCCGCCCGGCGATCTCGGCCTCGGCCGCCCGCACCGTCTCGACCATGCTCCCGCCCTCGCCCAGCGCCAGATCCGCCGCGACCAGATCGGCATCGATCCGCCCGTCACGCATCCGGAACACCAGCTTGCCCTCGCGTTCCAGCACCTCGAAGCCATAGGCCAGCATCAGTGCCTGCAACCCCGCGCGCCCGGTCTGATCGCCCGTCATCGTATACCCGCGCACCAGCCCGTAAAGCCCGCTGACATCGATGTCCGTGATCCCGGCCAGACCGCAGATCTCGGCCACCACGCTCGCCAGCGGCTGCGCCACCGCCCGGCCCGAAATCCAGTGCCCGCGCGCGTAATTCGCCCCATCCGACCACAAAGCGGTGTTGAGGGGAAACTGCGGCCAGGGCCGGGCATCCCAGGCCCAGACATGCGCCCGGCTCATGTCGAGCATCGGCCCGCCATAGACCGCCGAGACCGGGTTCTTCGCCGCCTCCCCCCAGTAGCTCGTCATCGCGCGCAGATATTGCATCTGGATCAGCTCGTCGCGCCGCCCGTCGGAATGATGCGGCAGGCTCGATTCCGAGCTTTTCGGGTCGAGGAACTTGTTGGGCTGGTTCGTGCCCTTGTCGATCGCCGCACAGCCCATTTCGGTGAACCAGATCGGTTTCGACTGCGGCACCCAGGCCGTCGCCACCTCGGACCGCACCCCGCCCACCCGCTCGTGATGGTCGTTCAGCCACCAGTTGCGAATATCCTTCGCCCGCCAGATCCAGGGCTCGTCGTGATCGCCATCGCTGATCGGCGTGCGGATCTGCGCATCGCGATGCTCCGGCGCGGCATAATACCAGTCATGATACTCGCCGCCCTCGATATTGGCGCGCAGATAGTCCAGCGCGTAGATCGAGCCCCAGCCCGCATCGGCATGATCCTCGCCATCCCGCCAATCCGACAGCGGCAGGTAATTGTCGATGCCGATGAAGTCGATGTTTTCATCCGCCCAAAGCGGGTCAAGATGAAAGAACCGGTCGCCATTGCCCGGCGCATGGCCCCAATATTCCGACCAGTCGGCGGCATAGCCGATCTTGCAGCCGGGCCCGAGGATCGCCTTGACCTCACCCGCCAGCTGCCGAAACGCCGCCACCGCGGGATAGCTGTTGGCCGCCCCCCGGATCTGCGTCAGCGCCACCATCTCGGTGCCGATGCAAAAGGCGTCTACGCCCCCGGCCAGTTTGCACAGATGCGCATAATGCAGGATGAAGCGGCGCATCGACCATTCCTCGGGACCGGAATAGACCACCTGCCCGCCCGCAATAGCGAAATCACCCGGCTGCGCGGTCCCGAAGAACCCCGCCACCTGCGCCACCGCCGCTGCCGTCCCGTCCGGGCTGCCCGCGCGGCCCGGCGCGACCGAAAGCGTGATCCGACCCCGCCAGGGCAGCGCAGGCTGCCCGGTCGCATCGCTCCAGGGATCGGGCAGCCCGTTGCCCGCCAGCTGCTCCATCAGGATGAACGGGTAAAAGGTCACCGCCTTGCCCGCCGCCCGCAGCGCGCCGATCGCCTCGATCACCGCAGCATCGGCAGGCGTGCCGCCATAGACCGAACTGCTCGAGAGCCGCGGCACTTCCTCGGCGCCCGCCCGCTCCAGCCCCGCCACTCGCCAGGGCATGTTCGCGCCCTCCTCCTGCCGCGAGGCCACCTTGGGCTTCACATCGCAGGCGCCGCAGCGCAGATCATCGCCAAACCAGCTCACCACCAGCGATACCGCGCCGCAATTCGGCAGCTCCTCATCCAGCCGCTGCAGCGCCGCGACCAGATCGGTCTGCCCCCCGGGCGCAGTCTGGTTCGCCACCCCCTGCGTCGCGGTGATCCCCGTCTCGGTGCCGACATAGACCGGCGTCGTCGCAAGCGCATATTCCCCCGTGCCGGGGATCAGCGCCACCGCCCGCAGCCCCCGCGTCAGATCGGGCTCGGCCTCGGCCAGCGCGCCCTGCGCCGCCCGCACCACCTCAAAGGTAAACTGCGGCACCCGGTTGCCAAAGGGGGCCAGATGCAGATCCTCGATCACCACATAGGCGATGCCGCGATAGGCGGGCGCCGCCTCCGCCCCCTCCACCGCCGCGATCTTCGGATCGGGCAGCTGGTCCTCGCCCCCCCGGTAAACCCGCATGTTCAGGCTTGAGACCTCGATCTCGCTGCCATCCGCCCAGACCCGGCCGACGCGCAGGATTTCGCCCTCGCACAAGGCCAGCGCCAGGCTCAGCGAATAGCTGTAGCGCGCCACCGTCGCCCGCGGCGCGCCCTTGCCGCTTTTTTCCACCTGGGCGGTTTCAAAAAACCGCGTCGCCCAGATCACCTGCCCGGCGACCCGCATCCGCCCCCAAAGCCGCCCGACCGCCTCGCCCTCCGAGGCGCTCGACAGCCGCAGCCGGTCGACGCGCCCGGTCTCGACGCTTTGCGACCCCGATCCCAGAAGCCGCTGATCGATCACCCGCCCCAGGGTCGCCCCCACGGCCCGGCCGATCACCGCTCCCGAAAGGCCCAGAATCGTGCCGCCAAAGCCGCCACCAATCGCGGCCCCCGCCGCCGAAAGCAGTATCGTCGCCATTCACCGGCCCCCCTCAGGAAATTGAAATCGCGCCACGATCCGCCGCGCCCAGGGCTCCGAGAGCGGGCTCTCGACCACGCCATGCCCCGTATAGGCATGCACGAAACTCGCCCCGGCGCCGATCTCGGCAGCGATGCCCAGATGCTTGGCCACCGCGCCATGACGCATCCGAAACAAGAGCACCTCGCCCGGGCGCTCGGGCCCCCGCGCAGGGGGCAGCGCCAGCAAATGCCGCGCCGCCGCCCGCCACAGCACTTCCTCGCGCGCGGGTTCGGACCAATCGGCGGTATAGGGCGGCACCAGTTCCGGCTCGGCGCCATAAAGCGCCCGCCAGACCCCGCGCAAAAGACCCAGACAATCCGTCCCCGCCCCCTGCACCGAGACCTGATGCCGATAAGGCGTGCCGATCCAGTCCCGCGCGATCGCCACCGCCCGCAGCCCGATCGCGCTCATTTGAACAGGCTCCCGCCGTCATTGGTGCCGCTCTGCACCGGATAGGAGACCAGCCAATCTTCCCCCGGAATATGCGGAAAGCCCCTAAAATTCAGGAAATTGTCGAATTTCAGCCGACAGGTCTCGGCACGCTTGTCACAGCCGGGCTCGATCCGCACCCGATCCCCCGCCACCGGATCGGCGCCCAGCCGCTGCCACAGCTCGATGATCCGCGAGCCATCCGCCTGCAGCCGGTCGTTCTTCACCACGCCGACCAGCCCCGCCGCCGCGCCTTCCAGCACCAGAAGCCGCCCCTTCTCGAACCAGCGATCCTCGAACCCCGCCCCCTCGGCCAGGCGCAACACCACCGCCTCCTCGATTGCGCCCAGCGCCGTCTCGAGCGCATAACCGTCCTTCGTCAGATCGAACCGGCATTTGCCATCGCCCAGCACCGCGGCGCAGCGCGGATGATAGATCCGCCCCTGATCCAGCCCCAAGGCCTCGGTCAGCCCGCGCAATTCGGCGGTGAACGCCCCCGCACCCCGCGACACCTCCCCCAGATGGCCGCGAAAGATCACCGCCCGCATCCCCGGATCGGCCCAGTTCACCAGCCAGACCGTGACCGCGGCGCCATCATAACGCCCGGCCAGAAGATCCGCCTCGGTGATCGCCTCGGAGCTCAGCGCGCCGTAGCTCTCGGTATTGTCGACCGAAAGGCCCGTGCCCTGCAGCACCGCCTTGGCCGTCATGCCGCTGCCCGGCTCGAAGGCGATCCCCTCGAAGCTCAGCCCCCGGTCATGATCGGTGAAGCCCAGCACCCGCCCGTCGGTCCGCGCCAGCGCCCAGGCCCGCGCCAGCGTCGTCACGCCGCCCTGCAGATGCGCCTTCAAATCCTGCGGATAGGCCATCAGATCCGTACCTCCAGCACCGGCACCTGCGGCAGATCCCCCGCCTGAAACGACTGCACCGAGACCGCGATCCGGTCGGTATCAAACCGCACCGGCACGTCGAATTCGAACCCCGCCGTCACCCGCGCCCCTTTCGACGGCGCCTCGTTGAAGGTAACGATCCCCGTCGTCGGATCGAGCGCGAAATTCACCGCTTCGGCCTGATGATCGCCCGCGATGCCCAGCTTGACCGTGCCCTCGACCGGCTTCACGATCGGCCGCAGATAGCTCTGCCCGCCCGAAGCATAGGTCTTCACCAGCTGAAACGCGGTCGTGACGCCGTCGCCAATTCCGATCAGCTGATCCTCATGCGCGACGGCCCGCGAGGCCGGACAGCTCTTGTGATCCGCCCAGTCCTTCCAGCGAAAGCCGTGCAGCTGCCCAGCCCGCGCCTCGAAAAACGCGATCAGCCGCTCGACATCGTCCAGGCTGCGCAGCCCCACCCCGGCATCGTAATGGCGCCGCGAATGCGCCCAGGGGCTGTTGCGCTCCTCATGCCCGCTGGCCAGCGTGACAATCTCGGTGCGCCGCTCCGGCCCGCCGACCGAGCCGAAGCTCAGATTGGCGGGAAACCGAACTTCATGAAATGCCATGCTGTCCTCCTCAGGCGTTGCGCGATCCGCGCGCCAGCGCCCGGTTCACCTGCGCCGCGATCTGGCCCTGACTGCGGGCGAAGCCCGCCGCATCGGGCGTCGTCACATTCATCACCACGTTGATCACCCGCCCCCCCCCGGCCTGCACGCCCAGCCGCCCGTCCGCGCCCCGCGCCAAGGGCAGGATCGCCTCGGGCCCGGCCTCGCCCATCAGCCCCGTCGCACCCCGCATCGGGAAGGTCGTCGGCGAAGACACCACCCCCCCCTTGGCAAAGGGCATCACCCGGCCTTGCGAAAACGCGCCGCCCTGCGCGAAGCCGAAGACCCCGCCCAGCATCCCGCTGATCGAGCTGGCAAGCGCCCCGCCGATCGCCTCCTGCACCGGTCGCATCGCCACCGAATAGGCGGCCTGCGCCATGCCCTCGGCCACCGAACTCAACGCGTCCGACAGCTTCATCCCGTCAAAGATCACGCCGTCGAACGCCCGCCGGACCGAGCGCCCGAAGCTCTGCGACAGGCTCCCCACCTCGCGGCCCGTATAGGTCAGGCTCTCCCGCATCCGTCCCAGCTCGTCGTTGAAACTCGCCGCCACCCCCTCGGCGCCGCCCAGCGCCTGCTCCAGCTCCGCCGCCTGCCGACCCAGCGCATCCAGCCCGTCAACTTCGATCATCGCCTCCTCCTTTCAGATCGCCCCCGCCGGGCGCATCGGGAAACCGCGCCGCCAGCTCCGAAAGCCGCCCGCGCGTCAAGGGCGGCGTCCCCGCCGCCTCGCCCAGCATCACCGCCAGCTCCGCCGGCGTCAGCCGCCAGAACTCCCCGGGCCGCAGCCCCAATCCCCGCAGCCCGACCCGCAAAAGCCCCGGCCAATCCAGACCGCCACTCACGTCCCGCCCTGCCCCGGCACGGTGAAGGCGCGCGCCAGCAATTCCGCCGCGATCCGCGCCGCACCCACCGGCCCGCCGCCGATCTCGACCGTGCGCAGATCCTCTGCCCGCCCCTCCCAGCCGCCGCCGCGCAGCCCGGCGACGATCAGCGCCAGCACGTCGCGGCTGGAAAACGCACCGCTTTCAAACCGCCGCACCAGATCCATCAGCGAGGCCTCGCCCAGCCCCGCCTCCAGTTCCGCAAGCGCGCCCAGCGTCAGCTTCGCCACCCGCCGCTCGGCGCCCAAAACCACCTCGACCTCGCCCGCCCAAGGGTTTGCCATGCCCGCCTCAGATCGCCGTGAAGCCCAGCGCACCCGCCGAGGCCAGCGCCAGTTCGTAACTCGCCTCGCCATTGTGGCTGCCCGCATAGTCGATCGAGGTGATCATGAACGGCCCCTGCACGATGCCGAAATCGGGGATGATGACCTGAAACTCTGGCACCTCGCCGTCGAAAAAGATCTGCCGCGCCCGCTCGTCGGTATCGGCATCCTTGAACACCCCCGCACCGGAAATGCTGGCCGAGCGCACCCCGGCGCCGCCCAGCAATTCCCGCCAGCCGCCCTGACTTTCCAGCGAGGTCACATCGACCGTTTCCGCATTGAAGCTGATCCGCGTCGCGCGCAGCCCCGCGATGGTCTCGAATTGCCCCGACCCGGTCAGGTCGAGCTTGATCAGAAGGTCCTTGCCATTCTGCGCCGCCATGTCTTGCCTCCAGATGTTGAAAATCACCGCCCCGCCGGGGCGCAAGTCGCCGATGGGCCTCAGCCCTCGACCCGCGCGCGAAACACCAGATCGATCCGCCGCGTGTCGGCCTTTTCCACCCGCCGCGCCTTGGCGCGCAGGAACCACAGCCCCACCAGCCGCCCACGCGCCAGCGCCAGATCGGCACCCACGAGCGCATCGGACACCGCCGCCGCCGCCGCCTTCGCCGTCGCAAATCCCGCCGCGTCAGTGATCACCGAGATGACGAAATCATGCACCGCCCCCTCGCCCGTCTTGTCCGAGGCATCGGCCACATCCTCGGGCCCAAGGCTCACATAGGTGCCGACCAGCGTCCCCGGCGGCACAGCATCGTAAACCGCCGTTCCCACCAGCGCCGCCAGCACCGCATCCGCGCGCAGATGCTGATACACCGCCGCCTGCAGCGCGCCCGCCACCGCATAGCTCATGCCACCACCTCCTCGCGGGCAAAACAGGTCAGGTAATGCCCCTCGCGGTCGCGCTCGGCGACAGCAAGGATGCGAAAGATCCGCGATCCTTCGCGAAAACGCTGCTCGGGCTTGGGCCGACTTGCCGCCCCCACCGGCGCCGCCCGCACGACAATGGTCCAGGGCACCGAGGCCAGCGTGACGAATTCCCCCGCCCGCTCCGTGCCGCTGCCCGCCGTGACCTCGGCCCAGAGCACGCCCTTCGCCACCCAGTCCAGCCAGTGCCCGCCCGCACCATCGGCCACGCGCAAGGCCTCCTCCAGCACCAGCTTGCGGTTCAGCCGCGGCATGCTCATGGCCGCCCCCCCAACACCCGCACCGTGCGCCAGCGCTCGATCAGCGCCATCACCCCAAAGGGCATCGCGCCGCCCTCGGCCGCGCCGTCATGGCGCAGCTCGTAATATTGCGCGGCCAGCAGAAACACCGCCTGCGCCAGATCGACGGGCAGCGCGCTCCAACTCGCCCCGAACCCGGCGGTGAAGTCGATCTCGACCCGCCCGCCGCCCGGGATCGCGGGCAAAGCCGCCCCCAAAGCCTCGATCCGCGGCCGCGCCATGTCGGGCACCAGCCGCCAGCCCGCCGCCACCGGCGTCTCGGCGCCCGCCGCATCGACCAGCCGCAGCGCCGTCACCGCACTGACCGGCGCGATCGGCAGCGTCTGCATGTCGCCCCAGCGCCAGCCCGTCAGCGCCAGCCGAAACGCGCGCGAAATCAGCGCCTTGGCCGTGCGCCCCTCGATCGCCGCGATGGCCGCGCGCAGATAGGACAGCAGCGCCGCATCCTCGGCCCCCAGATCGGCAAAGCCGGTGCCCAGCCGCAGATGGTCGCGGAATTCGGCCACCGGCAGCGCCGCCGAGGGCACCGCCGTCACTTCGTTCAGCATCATGGAAACTCTCCGAAAAGCCGACCGCACCCCGCGGTCCTGCACTTGGGCGTTCGGGCGCGAACCCCGCACCGCCACTCGGACGGAGGGAGCAGCTAGGTAGCGGCCGGAAGCCCGCGCCCGCCCGACCGGCGAACCGGCGGCAGCCGGGGTCGCCCCCGGCCCCTTCACCGCCCGTTACGAGGCGGCAAACTTCAAAAGCTTGATCGCGGCGAAATCGCTGACATCGCCGCCGACGCGTTTCGAGGCATAGAACAGCACATGCGGCTTGGCCGAGAAGGGATCGCGCAGCACCCGCAGATCCGGGCGTTCCGCGATCGTGTAGCCATTGCCGAAATCGCCAAAGGCGATCGCATAGGCATTGGCCGCGATATCGGGCATGTCCTCGGCGATCAGCACCGGATAGCCCATCAGCCGCGCCGGTTCCCCCGCCGCCAGACTGTCGGCCCACAGGAACCGGCCGTCCGCATCCTTCATCTTGCGCACCGCGCCCGCGGTCTTCGAATTCATCACGAAGCTCGCATTCGCGCGATATTCGGCGCCGAGCGCATAGACCAGATCGACCACCGCATCGGACGCATTCACCGCCGCGAAATCCCCCGCCGCGCCGGTCGCCACATAGCCAAGGCTGCCCCAGGCCCAGGCGCCATTCGCCACCTTCGCCTTGGTCAGGAACCCCGTCGGCTTGTCCACCCCGTCGCCCGAGATGAAAGCCGCCGCCTCCGCCCGGGCGAATTTGTCGGCGATGCGGTTCGCCAGCCAGGTCTCGATGTCAAAGGCGCTGTCATCCAGCAGCCGCTGGCTCGCCTTCGGCATCGCCGCCAGCTCGTGCAGCGGAATGCTGATGCGGTCGATCTGCGGCGTCGCGGTCTCGCTCAGCGCCGCCGTCTCGCTCGCCCAGCCCGAGCCCATGTCGGTCTTGTCCACCAGCACATCGAACGAGGTCGCCTCGACATTGACGACACTGGCGATCTGGCGCAGCGAGGCGGTCGAACGCAGAACCCCCCGGATCGTCTCCGAGGTCTGCGGATCGACCAGATAACCGCCCTCGGCCGCCACCGCCGAATTCAGCGCCTTGCCCTCAAGGCACAGCCCGCGCAGCCCGTCATCATCGCCGGTGCGCAGATAGGCGGCAAAGGCCTTCTGATGCGGCGCCTCCTCGGTGGCGGCGGTGGCAAGGGCATGACGCCCGGCGAAGGTCTTCGTTTGCAGCATGGTCACACGCTCTTCCTGTTGTTGCAATCTCGTCTTCACATCGTCCTGAAAGCCTTTGACTTCCCTCAGGAAACCGGCCAGCGCGGTTTTCACCTCGGCGACCGGATCGGCGCCCTCGGGCATGCCCGTTCCGGCCCGAGCCTTGGTCTCGGTCTTCATCCTTTCCACACTCCTGCAGCAGCGGCGGGGCTCAGCGCGCCGCCAGTTCGGCCGTGGCAGCGCTCAGCGCCCGGGCCAGATCACGCCAGATCGCGGCGTCAAGGGTCTCCCCCTTCGCCGCCACCCGCGCCTCGCGAAGCATCGGGAATGTCACCAGCGACACTTCCCAAAGCTCCAGTTCCGCAAGCAGCCGCTGGCCCTTTGCGTCCTTCTCGGCGGCAATCGTGCGATAGCCGATCGAGAGCCCGTCGATCGCCCCCGCCGCGATCAGCGCCAAGGCCTCGCGCGCCCGTGCCACCTCGGGCAAAAGCCGCCCCTTGACCCAAAGCCCGCGCGCATCCTCCCGGATCTCGTCCCAGACCCCGATCGGCTGCGCCGGATCATGCTGCCAGAGCATCTTCACGCTGCCCCCCCGCGCCGCAATCGCCGCCAGGCTTTTCGCATAAGCCCCCTGCGCCACCACATCGCCGCCCTGATCGGGCAGACCAAAAAGGCTCGCATAGCCCTCGATCCGCGCGCCCTCCTGCAGCTGCACCGGCTGCGCGCCGCAGAACTTCCGCTCCAGCCCGCTCTCGCCTCTCTCCATTCTTCGCTCCTCACTTCGGGGCATAGTCCAGAATGCCCTGCACCGCCTGCGTCAGGATCACGGCGATCACGCCGTAAACCGTCATGAACAAACGTTTTTCCAGCCGCTCGATCATCACTTCGATGCGTTCAAGGCGCCGCTCGACCTGGGTGAACTGCAGCTCCATGATCCGCTCGGTCGCTTCAAAGCGCTGCTCATGCACCTCGAAGGGCTCCTTGAGAAACCGTGACCCCCCCACCACCATGCCTCACCCCTCCGCGACAGGCGGCAGCCCCAGCAGCACCCGTTTTTCGGCATCGCTCAGAAAACCGGCCGCGCCGATCCGCGCCCAAAGCTGATCGCGCTCCACCGCCAGCGCCGGCACCTGATCCAGATCGGGCTTCAACTCGATCTGCGCGCCCAGATAGCCCGAAAGCCACCAGGCCAGCGCCGCCGAAACCCGGGTCAGCAGCGGCAACACCGTCAGCCGATAGAACGCCCGGTTCGCCTCGGCGTAATTGGCATAGGTCGCATCACCCGGAATGCCGATCAGCATCGGCGGCACCCCGAAGGCCAAGGCGATCTCGCGCGCCGCCGCCGCCTTCGTCTCGTGAAACTCCATGTCGGACGGGCTGAACCCCATCGGCTTCCAATCAAGCCCGCCTTCGAGCAGCATCGGCCGCCCGGCATTGCGCGCGCCCTGATGATGCGTCTCCATCTCGAAGATCAGCCGCTCGTATTGCTCGGGCGCGAGCACCCCCTGCCCGTCGGCGCCCTTGTAGATGATCGCGCCACTGGGCCGCGCGGCATTGTCCAAAAGCGCCTTCGACCAGGCGCTTGCCGCGTTATGCACGTCAAAGGCCACCGCCGCCGCCTGCATCGGGCTCAGCCCGTAATGGTCATCCGTCGGATGGAAGCTCTTGATGTGACAGATCGGATCGGGATGGCCCGTCATGTCGAACCGATGCTTGCGCCCGGCCACGGTGTAATCATAAGCGACCGGCCAGCCATCCGCGCCCGGCACCACTGCCATGCGATCGGAGCGCAGCACATGCAGCTCCCTCGGCACCCCGGGCTCGGGACAGACCGCCTCCAGATAGCCGTTGCCCGAGAGCAGGATCTGCCCGATCAGCGCCTCGAACAATTCCGCCCGGCCCTGCCCCGCATTCGGGCGCCGCAGCAGATCCAGCACGGGGTGAATTTCATACCGCCGCTCGGCATCCTGACAGATCAGCGGCACCGCCGCCGCCGCCTCGGCGATCAGCTTGACCGAGCGGAACCCCACAGGATTGCCCGAAAACCCCGTGCGCATCAGGCTGACCGTATCGCGCGGCCCCCAGACCGGCCGCCCGGCGCCCGAGGCCATCGCCACGATCCGCCCCGTCACCGAGGCCTTGCGCTCGACCGCGGTCTGCACCTGCGCCTCCGGGGCCGCCTTGCGAAAGAAATTCAGTCCCATCCCGTTCTCCTCGTCGCGGCCCGGCCCAAGGCCCCGGCCAAAGAAAAAGGGCCGGGAAAGACCCCGACCCTTTCGGCACGTCATCTGCTGTCGAGGGCGGGGGTTTCACACCCCCGCACCCCCGTGAGGTATTTCAGGCAAGATGAAAGCAGCCCGGCTTTTTCTTGGTCCAAATACGCCCTTGCGCCCTCAAAGCCCGCGCACCTGCGGTCGGCGCCAATGCGCCGCGGGCTCTAGGATCAGTTCCGTCAGCGCCCAGACCAGCGCATCGACCCGGTCGGGCGAGCCCTTGCCCGCATAGCCTTGCACCGTCATGCGGCACATCTGATCTTCCAAAGCGCCCAACCGCCCGTCGCGGCAATGCTTCACCCGGCCCTGCTCATACAAAGCCGCCACCGGCTCGGCCCGCGCCGATTTCCCCCGCGACGCCCGCAGCGCCCGAAACGGCACCAAGGGATCGATCTGGCGCAGCACGCTTTCGACCATCTCGCCGCCCTGATTGACCTCGGCCACCAGCTTCTCGGCGCCCCAGCGCTCCATCGCCGCAATCGCCGCCCGCGCCCAGTCGGTCGGCCGCCCCCGGACCGAGGCATCTTCAAGCACATAGCCCCGCCAGTCCTGCACCGGGCCGCGCGTCACCGCCCCCGCCACGACGATGCCGCATTCATCCGACCCCGCGCCGCCCGTCACGGCCGGATCGAGCGCCACCACCACCCGGTCCATCGCAGGCGGCGCCGCCAGCCGCAGCCCCTCCAGCTGCGCCGTCGTCCAAAGCGCCCCCTCGACATCCTCCAAGAGCACCCCCTCCAGCTCCTGCCGACCGAGCCGCGTGCCCGCATAGCGCGCCTGCACCTCGGCCAGGAAGCTCTCCGCCAGATAGGCCCGGTTCGCCTCGGTCGGCGCATGGGTCACCACCGTCGAGGGGTTGTTGAGGATCGCCTTCAGCACGCCGACATTGCGCGGCGTCGTGGTGATCACCTGCTGCGGATGCCGCCCCAGCCGCAACGCGAATTGCAGCATGTCCCAGGTCTCCTCGGCCCGTCTCCACTTCGCCAGCTCGTCGACCCAGGCGGCGTCGAACTGCGGCCCCCGCAAGGCCTCGGGCTCCTGCGCCGAAAAGGCCTGCGCCGTCGCGCCATTCGCCCAGACCAGCCGCCGCTTCGTCGCCTCCCACTCCGGACGCCGATCCGGTGGAGAGCAGGCCAGAATCCCGCTCTCGCCAAAGATCATCACATCGCGCACCTGATCGAAGGTCTCGCCCACCAGCGCCACCCGATGCGCGGGCCCGGCATCGGCCGGACCCGCCCCCTCGACCTGTGCACGCACCCATTCCGCCCCGGCCCGGGTCTTGCCCGCGCCGCGCCCGCCCATGATCACCCAGCTTTTCCACGCCCCCACCGGGGGCAGCTGATGCGGCAGCGCCCAGAATTCGAAAATCCAGGGCAGCGCCAGCAGCGCATTGTCCCCCAGCCCGCCCAGAAAGGCGTCAACCTCCTGCGGCGTCGCGGAGGCAAGCCAGGCGGCGCCCGATCTCAGCCCGGGCTGCGTCGAGGTCAAGCTCGCGTCCGGCCCCGACACCGGCAACTTGTCTGCGAAGTTTTTCAACACGCACCCTTTCTTCCATCACCATCTGGAATGCCGCGCGAAGGTCCTTGACCGCCTGTGCCGCGGCCTTGGCATCCTTCACCTCGCCCTGGCGAACCCCTTTCATCGCCAAAGCCAGTTCCCCGGCAATGTCCCGATACAGCTCCTCCGTCTCCTCCAGCAAATCCACCGGAGGAGCGTCCCCACCCTTGAACCCCATGTCCATGTTCTGGCTACCCGCCTCTCATGCCTGTTCCGCACGAGCGAAATGAAAAAAGCGCAAACGGTTTCCCGTTGCGCTTGCCCACCTCTCCTAGCATGGCTTATTTCTACCTTAGAGCGTCCGCAATGTCAATCGCTAAATTCAGGGTTGCGCCGCGCGAAAAGCAAAAACCCCGGGCCCAGCCGGGGTTTTCCTTCAGTTTCCGTCACTTGCGCCCGGTTTCAGGGTCTTTTCGATCTCCCGCCAGCGCGCGACGTTCCGGTTATGCTCGGTGATCGTCTCGGCAAAGGCATGCCCGCCGGTGCCGTCCGCCACGAAATACAGGAACCGCGTCGAATCGGGATTCAGCGCCGCCCGGATCGCCTGCGTCCCCGGGTTGCAGATCGGCCCCGGCGGCAGCCCGTCGATGACATAGGTGTTGTAGGGCGTTTCGCGCCGCAGCTCGGACTGCCGCAGGCCCCGGCCCAGCACGCCCTGGCCCTTGGTCACGCCGTAAATCACCGCCGGATCGGTCTGCAGCCGCATCCCCTGCGCCAGCCGGTTGACGAAGACGCTCGCCACCCGGGCGCGCTCCTCGGCCACGCCGGTTTCCTTTTCCACGAGCGAGGCCATCACCAGCGCCTCCTCGGGCGTCTTGTAGGGCAGACCCGGCGCCCGCGCAGCCCAGGCCTCGGCCAGAACCGCCTTTTGCCGCTCGGTCATCTCGGCGATCAGATCGGCCCGCTTCGCGCCACGCTTCATCTCGTAGCTGTCGGGCGAGAGGCTCCCCTCAGGCGGCAGCTTCGCCACCTCGCCGGTCAGGAAATCCGCCGATTTCAGCGCCTCGACCACCTGCCAGCTGGTCACGCCCTCGGCCAAAGTCACCCGCAGCCGCACGTCTGACTGCGCGGCGTCTTCGGCAAAGCCCTCGGGCGCCGCCTCTCGTTTCGGATCGAATTTCGCCGTCTCGACATAATCGCCCAGGGCCGGGTCAAGTTCGCGCAGGATCATCTGCTGGCCATTCACCCCGATGCGGTAATTCAGCTCGGTGCCGCAGCTCGAGGGCCCGCCCGCGGTGATCTGATCGACGATCCCCGCCATCGAGGCCCCGGGCGCGATCAGATACGAGCCCACCTTCAGCTTGCCCGCCTTCTGGTCGTAATCGGCCCCGGCGCGAAAGATATAAGCCGAGGAAATCGCACCCTTTTCCTTCAGCGTTTCCGACACGTCGCGAAACTTCGCACCGGGTTCGACACGCAGACACATCCCCGCAGCCAGCGGGCCGGGCCCGTCATATTGACGCTTCGCCCAGGTCACCATCCCCCCCGACACAACCATCAGCACAATCAACAAGGTGAGGAAGTTGGAGACGATGTTGCGCCACATCATCCGCGCACCTTGCCCAGGATGAGGGCCGCATTGGTGCCGCCAAAGCCGAAGCTGTTCGACATCGCGATGTCGATCTTGCGCTTCACCGCGACTTTCGGCGCCAGATCGATCTTCGCCTCAACGGCCGGATTGTCCAGGTTCAGCGTCGGCGGCGCTACCTGATCGCGGATCGCCAGGATGCAGAAGATCGCCTCGACCGCCCCCGCCGCGCCCAGCAAATGCCCGATCGCCGATTTCGTCGAGGACATCGTGGCCTTGGAGGCCGCGTCCCCCAGAAGCCGCTCGACCGCGCCCAGCTCGATCGTGTCGGCCATGGTCGAGGTGCCATGCGCGTTGATGTAATCGATCTCGCTCGGATCGATCCCCGCCCGCGCCACGGCCGCCTTCATCGCGCGGAAGCCGCCATCGCCATCCTCCGACGGTGCGGTGATGTGATAGGCGTCGCCCGACATGCCATAGCCCAGCACCTCGGCATAGATCTTCGCGCCGCGCGCCTTGGCGTGTTCATATTCCTCCAGCACGACACAGCCCGCGCCCTCGCCCATCACGAAACCGTCGCGGTCGGCATCCCAGGGGCGGCTCGCGCCCTGCGGATCCTCGGCCCGTTTCGTCGAAAGCGCCTTGCAGGCGTTGAACCCGGCAATGCCGATCTCGGAAATCGGGTTCTCGGCGCCGCCCGCCACCATCACATCGGCATCGCCAAGCGCGATCAGCCGCGCCGCATCGCCGATCGCATGGGCGCCGGTCGCACAGGCCGTCACCACCGCATGGTTCGGCCCCTTGAAGCCGAAGCGGATCGAGACCTGCCCCGAGACAAGGTTGATCAGCGCCGCCGGGATGAAGAACGGGCTGACGCGTTTCGGCCCCTTCTCCTTGATCAGCACGGCGGTTTCCGCGATCGTCTGCAGCCCGCCGATGCCCGAGCCGATCATCACGCCGGTGCGGCACCGGGCTTCCTCGTCGTCCGGCATCCAGCCCGAATCCTGCACTGCCTGCACCGCCGCGGCCACGCCATAAAGGATGAACTCGTCAACCTTGCGGCTCTCTTTCGGCTCCATCCAGTGATCGGGATTGAAAGTGCCATCAGAGCCATCGCCGCGTGGCACCTCGCAGGCGTATTTCGTCACGACATTGGTGGCGTCAAAGCGCGTGATCGGCCCCGCCCCCGACTGACCAGCCAGAAGCCGCGACCAGGTTTCCTCGACCCCGCAAGCCAGCGGCGTGACCAGACCCAGACCCGTGACGACAACCCGACGCATCGCAAACCCCTTTCGCGTTTCGTTAAGTGCTTCTACACGGGCCGCAAAAGCCGTGCAACGTCATGCGCGGCCGCAGGCGTCACTTCGCCTGCCGCAGAGTCACCGCAGCGGCTCGGGATAATCGGCCAGCACCTCGTACTGCGCCCCCTCGCGGCCCAGATGCGACCGGATCAGCGAAAATCCCGTGACCCGCCACGCGGGCAGCACCACATCGCCCCGGCTTTCCAGAAGATGCCCCAGCCGCGCCGCCTGCGTCTCGCCAAGGCCTTTGCCGAACCGCACAATCGTCACATGCGGCCGGAACCGGCGCCGCTCGAGATCCAGCCCTGCCCGCCGCGCCGCCTGCACCAGCTTCGCCTGCAACGCCTCCAGCGCCGGACTTGGCCGCAGCCTCAGCACCAAAGCCCGCGTCCGGTCGCCCGCCTCGATCACGTCAAGCCCCGCCATCACCACCTCGAACGGCGCAAGGGGCAATGCCGAGATTTCCTCGTGCAGCCGCTCCAGATCCGGCAGATCGACCTCGCCCAGATAGGCCAGCGTCAGATGCAGCGCCTCCTCGGCCACCGGACGCCCGCAACCAAGCGCGCCCTGCAGCGCCGCCACCGCGCCCCAAAGCGCCTCGGGCAGCAAGATCCCGACAAACACCCGCATCGCATCCCCCAAATGCAAACGACGCCCGAAAGGGCGCCGTTCGTCAAGCCGGAAAGCTTGCAAGCCTCAGGCGGCTTCGGTGATGAATTTCACCGCATCGCCGAAGGTCTGGATGGTTTCGGCCGCGTCATCCGGGATTTCGATGCCGAATTCTTCTTCGAAAGCCATCACCAGTTCCACGGTGTCAAGGCTGTCGGCGCCGAGATCGTCGATGAACGAGGCGGTCTCGGTGACCTTGTCCTCTTCCACGCCCAGATGCTCCACGACGATCTTCTTCACGCGATCCGCGATGTCGCTCATGTTTCTTCCTCGTTTAGGGGGCCGAAACCCATCCTGTCAGTGCTCGTTCGAGCGGCTTCAACACCGGTTTTCCCGGGCTGCCGCGAGCCGAGGCTAGCCCCCGCTCGTCCCCGCCGCTCATATCACAGTAAAACCACAAGGCAAGCCGTTTTGCTTTCGCCCCTGCCCTTGCGGCAGGGGCAACTCGTCACACCGGCGGGCTCAGATCATCGCCATGCCGCCGTTCACGCTCAGCGTCGTGCCGGTGACATAGCCCGCCTCGGGCGAGGCCAGATAAAGCACCGCCGCCGCGATCTCCTCGGCCGCGCCCATCCGCCCGGCCGGGATCTGCGTCAGGATCTTCGCCTTCTGCTCCTCGTTCAGCTTGTCGGTCATCGCCGTGGCGATGAAGCCGGGCGCGACGCAGTTCACGGTGATGCCGCGGCTTGCCACCTCATAGGCCAGCGATTTCGACATGCCCGTCAGTCCGGCCTTGGCGGCGGCATAATTGCCCTGCCCCGGGTTGCCGGTCTGCCCCACGACCGAGGTGATATTGACGATCCGTCCCCAGCGCGCCTTCATCATGGGGCGCAGCACGCCGCGCATCAGCCGGAACGAGGCGGTCAGGTTGACGTCGATCACGCTCGCCCATTCCTCGTCCGACATCCGCATGAACAGGTTATCCCGGGTGATCCCGGCGTTGTTCACAAGGATATCCACAGAGCCCATCGCCTCAAGGGCCGCTTTCGGCAGCGCCTCGACCGAGGCCGGGTCCGAGAGGTTCGCGGGGCAGACAAAGGCCCGCTCGCCGAGTTCCGCCGCCAGCGCCTCGAGCGGCTCGACCCGCGTCCCCGACAGCGCCACCTTGGCCCCGGCGGCATGCAGCGCCTTCGCCACCTCGCCGCCAATGCCGCCCGAAGCGCCCGTCACCAGCGCCGATTTCCCAGTCAGATCAAACATCTGCAAGCCCTTCCTGACGTGGCTTTCATCTTGCCACAAATACCTTGCGGGGGTCTGGGGGCGCAAAGCCCCCAGCGTCCTCAGCCTTTCAACGCCGCCACATCCTCGGGCGTGCCCACGGCCTTTTGCACCGTGTCCTTGGCGATGCGCTTGATCATGCCCGACAGCGCCTTGCCCGCGCCGATCTCGCAAAAGTCGGTCACGCCCTGAGACACCATCCACAGCACCGACTCGCGCCAGCGCACCGATCCGGTGACCTGCGCCACCAGCAGCTGACGAATGGTCTCGGGGTCAACGACCGCCTCGGCGCGCACATTCGCCACGACCGGCACGCGGGGCGCCGAGACCGTCACCGCTGCCAGCGCCTCGGCCATCCGGTCGGCGGCGGGCTGCATCAGCGCGCAATGGAACGGCGCCGAGACCGGCAGCATCACCGCCCGTTTCGCGCCCTTGCCCTTGGCGATCTCGACCGCGCGCTCGACCGCGGCCTTGTGGCCCGAAACCACCACCTGCGCCGGATCGTTGTCATTGGCCGCCTGACAGACCTCGCCCTGCGCCGCCTCGGCCGCCACTTCGGCCGCGGTGGCGAAATCAAGCCCCAGCAGTGCCGCCATCGCGCCGACGCCCACCGGCACCGCCGATTGCATCGCCTCGCCGCGGATGCGCAAAAGCCGCGCCGTATCGGCCAGGCTCAAGGCCCCCGCCGCGCACAGCGCCGAATATTCCCCAAGCGAATGCCCGGCGACAAAGGCCGCCTGCCCCACCTCGATCCCCTCGGATTTCAGCGCGGCCACAGCCGCCAGCGAGGTCGCCATCAGCGCCGGTTGCGCGTTTGCCGTCAGCGTCAGCCGCTCGATCTCGCCCTCCCAGATCAAGGCGCTCAGCTTTTCCCCCAGCGCGTCATCGACCGCATCGAAGACCGCCCTTGCCGCCGGATAGGCCTCTGCCAGGGCCTTGCCCATCCCGATCGTCTGCGCCCCCTGACCGGGGAACACCCATGCCACGCTCATGCCCGCCTCCTTGACAAATCTGGCCTTCTCTAACTTGACGCAGCGTCCGGAGCAACCGGAAGCGCCGGGGGCTTCGCGCCCCCGGACCCCCGCGGCGTATTTGAACCAAGAAAAAGCGCCGGGTTTTTTCTTGGCTCAAATACGCAAAGAGTCGCAGTCGCATCACGACAAAAGAAAAGGGCGCCCGAAGGCGCCCTTTCCCGAACCATCCCGCAAATCAGCAGGAATAGTACATCTGATATTCGACCGGGTGGGGGGTGTGCTCGTAGGCATACACTTCTTCCCACTTCAGCGCCATGTAGCCTTCCAGCTGGTCCTTGGTGAAGACGTCACCGGCCAGCAGGAAGTCGTGATCCTTCTCGAGCTCGGTCAGCGCTTCGCGCAGGCTGCCGCAGACGGTCGGGATCGCGGCCAGTTCTTCCGGCGGCAGATCGTAAAGGTCCTTGTCCGAGGCCGGACCCGGGTCGATCTTGTTCTTGATCCCGTCCAGACCGGCCATCAGCAGCGCGGCAAAGGCCAGATAGGGGTTCGCCGCCGGATCGGGGAAGCGGGCTTCCACACGTTTCGCTTTCGGCGATTCCGTCCACGGAATACGGACGCAGCCCGAGCGGTTGCGCGCCGAGAATGCCCGCAGCACCGGGGCTTCGAAGCCCGGGATCAGACGCTTGTAGCTGTTGGTCGAGGGGTTCGTCAGCGCGTTCAGCGCCTTGGCGTGTTTCAGGATGCCGCCGATAAAGTAGAGCGCCTCCTGCGACAGATCCGCATATTTGTCACCGGCAAAGAGCGGTTTCCCGTCCTTCCAGATCGACATGTTCACGTGCATCCCCGAGCCGTTGTCGCCCTTCATCGGCTTCGGCATGAAGGTCACGGTCTTGCCATAGGCATGCGCGACGTTGTGGATGACGTATTTGTATTTCAGGATGTTGTCGGCCTGTTCGGTCAGACCGCCGAAGATCAGCCCGAGTTCGTGCTGGCAGGTCGCCACTTCGTGGTGGTGCTTGTCGACCTTCATGCCCATGCGCTTCATCGTCGAGAGCATCTCGCCGCGCAGGTCCTGGGCTTCGTCGACCGGGTTCACCGGGAAGTAGCCGCCCTTGTGGCCGGCGCGGTGGGCAAGGTTGCCCATCTCGACTTCGGCATCGGTGTTCCAGGCCGCCGCTTCGGCGTCGATCTGATAGGCGACCTTGGCCGGGGTGACCGAGTAGCGCACGTCGTCGAAGATGAAGAATTCGGCTTCCGGCCCGAAATAGGCGGTGTCACCGATGCCCGAGGCTTTCAGGTAAGCTTCGGCCTTCAGCGCGGTGCCGCGCGGGTCGCGCGAATAGGCTTCGCCGGTGTCCGGCTCGACCACGTTGCAATGCACGCACATGGTCTTTTCGGCATAGAAGGGGTCGATATAGACCGAGGACGCGTCCGGGATCAGTTTCATGTCCGACTGATCGATCGACTTCCAGCCCGCGATCGACGAGCCGTCGAACATGAAGCCTTCCTCGAAGAAGTCCTCGTCCACGAGATCGGCGACAAGCGTCACGTGTTGCAGTTTGCCACGCGGGTCGCAGAAACGGATGTCGACATATTCGACCTCCTCCGCCTTCATCAGATCGAGAGCTTTTTTGACTGCGCTCATTTGCAAATTACCCTTTCGTTGAGCATGGGGTGCGGGCCGGGCCCGTTGCGGTGCCGGGCCATCGCCCGAAATTCGGAAGTCTCAGACCGCGTCCTCGCCGGTCTCGCCGGTGCGGATGCGGATCGCCTGTTCGATGGAGGAAACGAAGATCTTCCCGTCCCCGATCTTTTCGGTGCGTGCGGCGCCGACGATGGCCTCGATGGCGATATCGACCATCTCGTCGGGCAGAACCATTTCGATCTTCACCTTGGGCAGGAAGTCGACGACATATTCGGCCCCGCGATAAAGCTCGGTATGGCCCTTTTGCCGCCCGAAGCCCTTCACCTCGATCACGCTCAGCCCCTGAATCCCCGCTTCCTGAAGCGCTTCCTTCACTTCATCGAGCTTGAACGGCTTGATGATCGCCTCGACCTTCTTCATGCCGACTCCCCCCTTTCGATCTTGCGCCCTCGTCTCACCACTTTCCACGCCGCCCCGCAATCGGCTAGCTTTTGGCGCGTGCGTCGTGCCCGGGGATTCCCCGAATGGTGATGATGATTTGGGCGGTTGGCATATTTATTGTGCAAAGTGTAAACTGTTTGGGCGGCAAATGACGGAAATCCTGACGAGTGATGAAATGCGCAGCCTTGAGAGAGCTGCCATCGCCTCCGGCCGCGCCAGCGGGCTCGAGCTGATGGAACGCGCGGGGGCGGCGGTGGTCGAGGCGATCGCCGAGGCCTGGCCCGCCTTCCGCCCTCCCGCCGAGGCGGGCCGCCATGCGATGATCCTGTGCGGGCCGGGCAACAACGGCGGCGACGGCTTCGTGGTGGCGCGGCTGCTGCGTCGCCGCGGCTGGAAGGTCACGCTCTATCTTTACGGCGAGGCGGACCGGCTGCCGCCCGACGCCCGCGCCAATCACGACCGCTGGCGGCGCATCGGCACGATTGCCCCCCTGCCCGCCGCCCCCGATTTCAGCACTGCCGATCTGGTTGTCGATGCGCTTTTCGGGCTTGGGCTGACGCGGCCGCTGACCGGCTTCGGGCCGATCTTCGCCGCGCTGGCCGCGGCGGGGCGGCCGGTGCTGGCGATCGACCTGCCCTCGGGGCGCGATGCCGATGCGCGTGCCGACTCGGCCGGATGGCCCTCGGCGCCCTGTTCGCTGGCCGTCACCTTCCACCGCGAAAAGCCGCTGCATGCGCAGCTGCGCGCCGAGGGCATCGGCGTCATCGTCAAACCGATCGGCCTTTAGGGCGGATCTTCACGCTTTTCACACCCTCCCGTGCCAGGGTGGGCCAAAACGACCGCGCCGGAGGGGCCATGTTCCGCCAGATCACCTTGACCGAGGAGATACGTTCCAGCCTCGCCAAATCGCCCGTGGCGCATAAATACGATCACGGCCACGCGCTGATTCTGGCAGGCAGCCCCGGCAAGGGCGGCGCCGCCCGTCTGGCCGCGCGCGCCGCGCTGCGGGTGGGGGCGGGGCTGGTGACGCTGGCCTGTCCGCAGATCAGCCTGGCCGAGAATGCGGCGCAGCTGACCGCGATCATGCTGACCCCGCTGCCCGACGCCTATTCCCTGCGCGGCCATTTTCAGGATCCGCGGCTGAATGCGCTCTGCCTCGGCCCGGGGCTCGGTCTGCCGCGGGCGCTTGAAATGGTGCCCGCGGCACTCTGGCTGCGCCGTCCCAGCGTGCTTGATGCCGATGCGCTCTCGGCCTTCAGCGCCGACACCGGCCCGCTGTTCAACGCGATGCACGATCAGGTGGTGATCACCCCGCATCAGGGCGAATTCCGCCGCCTCTTTCCCGATCTTGCGCAAGCGCTGGAGGATGGCACCCTGCCCCGGGTCGAGGCCGCCCGTCAGGCCGCCGCGCGGATCAACTGCACGGTGCTGCTGAAAGGCCCCGAAACCGCGATCGCCCAACCCTCGGGCGAGGCCGCGCTGCACAGCGCCACCGGCGCGCGCGCCGCGCCCTGGCTGGCCACCGCCGGATCGGGCGACGTTCTGGCGGGGATCATCACCGGGCTGATGGCGCGCGGGCTGACGCCCTTCGAGGCCGCCTGCACCGGCGCCTGGCTGCATGTCGAAGCCGCGCTGAGCTTCGGCCCCGGCCTGATCGCCGAGGACCTGCCCGAGGAACTGCCGAAAGTCTTTCGCGCGCTGAACCTCTGAGCCGCGGCCTGAGACCGCGACAGGGCGTATTTTTGCCAAGAAAAAGCCCATGGCCTTTTTCCTGGGGCAAATACGCTCTTTCCGCCTTTTGTCAGCTGCGCAGGGCCAGGGGAGTGCAGCCGATCTCGACCCCATCGGCATAGATCACCTCGGGCGCCTCGAAATGCAGCGCGAAAATCCGGATCTTGCGGCCGGTGATGCGGGTGATGAACTGCCCGTCGATCAGTCGCTCCACCGCCACCAGCGCCTGGGCGGAGCCGAACATCACCTCGGCCCGCCAGTCGCGCAAAAGCACCTGCGTGCCCGCGCCCAGCACCATCGCCTGCCCCGGCCGGTCATGGCCAAGCGCCCCGGGCGCGATGCCGACCAGCCGCGACACCAGCGGCAGGCTGGACAGGCCGCGCAGCACCCGCATCCCCGAACGGGTGACGATCCGGTCGCCCAGGGTCAGGAATTCGACCGGCAAGAGCCCGTCCATCGTCGTCACCCGCGAGCCGAGGGCGAAGCCCGCCACCCCATGCGCGCTTTCGGCGCCCAGACGGGAATCGAATGTGAAGGCGGACGCGGAAGACAGGGGCCCCCTGGCCCCGCCCTGCTCGCGCCCTATGGCCTGCCTGTCCATCGGGTCTTCCTGCTCTCGCGCCGGTTTCCGGCGCTTTTGATCATCCGGCCTTTGCGGCTCTGATCCGGAGCCTAGGACAGGCCCCGCGGTCTGGCGAGGGCAAAGGTTAACAAAACCCTATTTTGCCTGCAGACCTGTTGCCCCCCTACACAGGGGCCGCGCGAGTTGCTAAAAGCGAGGGCAGTGCGGGTGTGGCGAAATTGGTAGACGCACCAGATTTAGGTTCTGGCGCCTTGGCGTGGGGGTTCGAGTCCCTTCACCCGCACCATCTGACCCGTCCCGCCCCCTGCCCCGACCTGCCCGCGGACGACGGCGCGTCTGGACGAATCTTTTCGATCTTTTTGCCACGCCGGGACCGGAAACGGGCGGGAAAAGCCGTCCGGCACCCGATCGGGCTGCGGCTTTTCACCTTGCCAGCAAGGTCGCCAGCCCCTAGAAGGGCGGCTGAAATTTGCCTGAGCGCGTCTTTTCGGCGCGCCCGAACCAGAGGAAACCCCATGCAGGTCACCCAGACCCTCAACGAAGGCCTCAAGCGCGGCTACACGATCACGCTGACCGGCGCCGAACTGGATGCGAAAGTCACCGAAAAGCTGATCGAAGTGCAGCCCGAAGTCGAGATCAAGGGCTTCCGCAAGGGCAAGGTGCCGATGGCGATGCTGCGCAAGAACTTCGGCGACCGCGTTCTGGGCGATGTCCTGAACGAAGCCGTCGATGGCGCGATCAAGGATCTGCTTGATCAATCGGGCGACCGTCCGGCGCTGCAGCCGAAGGTCGAGATGGAAAACGGCAAGGACTGGAAGCCGGGCACCGATGCCGTCTTCACCGTGTCCTACGAAGCCCTGCCGCCGATCCCGGCCTTTGACCGCGCCACCGTGACGCTGGAGCGTCTGGTGGTGAAGGCCGACGAGGCTTCGGTGACCGAGGCGCTGGAAAACCTGGCGAAATCGGCGCAGGCCTTCGAGGACCGCAAGAAAGGCAGCAAGGCCAAGGATGGCGATCAGGTCGTGATCGACTTCGAAGGCTTCCTCGGCGACGAGGCGTTCGAAGGCGGCAAGGGCGAGGAATACCCGCTCGTGCTCGGCTCGAACTCGTTCATCCCGGGCTTTGAAGATCAACTCGTCGGCGCGAAAGCGGGCGAAGATGTGGAAGTGAAAGTCTCCTTCCCGGCCGAATACGGTGCGGCGCATCTGGCGGGCAAGGAAGCCACCTTCAAATGCCACGTCCATGCGGTGAAGGCCCCGAAACCGGCCGAGATCGACGACGAGCTGGCGAAGAAATTCGGCGCCGCCGATCTGGAGGCCCTGAAGGGTCAGGTCGCCTCGCGTCTGGAAGCGGAATTCAAGGGCGCCTCGCGGGCGATCCTGAAACGCGCCCTGCTCGACATCCTGGATGCGCAGGTCAAGTTCGACCTGCCGCCGTCGCTGGTCGAGGCCGAAGCCGGTCAGATCGCGCATCAGCTCTGGCACGAGGAAAACCCGGATCACCACGGCCATGACCATGGCGCGGTGGAGCCGACCGAAGAGCACAAGACGCTGGCCGAGCGCCGCGTGCGTCTGGGCCTGCTGCTGGCCGAGCTTGGCCGCAACGAGAAGATCGAAGTGACCGATGCCGAGATGACCCAGGCGGTTCTGGCCGCGGCGCGTCAATACCCGGGCCACGAGCGCGAATTCTTCGAATTCGTGAAAGGCAATGCGCAGATGCAACAGCAGATCCGTGCGCCGCTTTACGAAGAAAAAGTGATCGATTTCATCGTCGCGGGCGCTGCCGTGACCGAGAAAGAGGTCAGCAAGGAAGAGCTGCAGAAAGCCATCGAAGCGCTGGACGAGCTCTGAGCGTCACCGGACAGTGACAGGAAAGGCCGCCCCTCGGGGCGGCCTTTTTCATCGCGGGCCTCAATCGGCGCGGACGAATCGGGGCGCCGTCGCCGGGCGCAGCACTGGCGGCGCGGGCAGCGCCACCGGGTCGAACGAAGACCGCACGCTTTCGGCGTTTTCGGAAATCTGCACCAGAGCGCGCGGGCCGAAATCGGGCCAGAACCGATCCAGCGCCCCCAGCCGGTCGCCTTCGGCATGCAGAATTCCCAAAGTCATCCCGAAAAGCACCATCGCCGCAATCCTGAATTCCATCGCTTCCTCCTTGCAGGTGCCGCGGCGCCCGATCCGGAAACCGGGCGCGCGAACCTGTCACTCGTGACCAATTGAACAGACCCCCGACGGGGAGGCCTTGCAACCCTGAGGTGTAATTCGGGCGGGAATGGGAAACAGTTTCGTCAAATTTTGTGCATTTTCCGTGCCGCGCAAAACCCGTGCGGCCAAAACAAAACCGCGCCCCGAGGGGCGCGGTTGCAACACTTCCCGGGGGAAGGGTCTTATTCGTCGTCGTCGTTCGCCGCGGCGCCGACTTCGTCGAAGAGCTCGGCGATTTCGAATTCCGCCGCCGCATCGGCTTCCGCCGCCAGCTGCTGGATCGATTTGCCGGCCGCCTGAATGGCAGCTTCTTCAGCCGAACGCGCGACGTTGATGGTGATCGTCGCCTGGACTTCCGGGTGCAGGATCACGTGCACCTCGTGCAGACCCAGCTCCTTGATCGGGGCTTTCAGCGCCACCTGACGCTTGTCGACCGAGAAACCACCGGCGGTGGCCGCATCGGCGGCGTCGCGCGGCGTGACCGAGCCGTAAAGCGCCCCGGCGTCCGAAGCGGAGCGGATGACCACGAACTGTTGACCTTCAAGCTTGGCGGCGGCCGCTTCGGCTTCTTTCTTGGTCTCGAGGTTGCGGATTTCCAGCTGCGCCTTGCGGGCTTCGAAGCTCTTGATGTTGGCGTCGTTCGCGCGCAGCGCCTTGCCTTGCGGCAAGAGGAAGTTGCGGGCGTAGCCGTCGCGCACTTTCACCACGTCGCCCATTTGGCCAAGCTTGGCCACACGTTCCAGAAGGATGACTTGCATGTTCAGGTCTCCTTACTTCACGGCATAGGGAAGCAGGGCGAGGAAGCGGGCGCGTTTGATCGCCTGCGCCAGTTCGCGCTGTTTCTTGGCCGAGACGGCGGTGATGCGGGCGGGAACGATCTTGCCGCGCTCGCTGATGTAGCGTTGCAGCAGACGGACGTCCTTGTAGTCGATCTTCGGCGCGTTATCGCCCGAGAACGGGCAAACCTTGCGGCGACGGAAGAAGGGTTTGGTAGCCATGGGTCACTCTCCTCGGATCAACGACGCTCGGGACGCGGGCCGCGATCTTCGCGGGGGCCACGGTCGCCACGCGGGCCACGGTCGCCACGATCACCGCGATCGCCACGGTCTTCGCGGTCGTCACGCTTCTGCATCTGCACCGAGGGGCCTTCGTCATGGCCGTCGACCTTGATGGTCAGCACGCGCATCACGTCGTCATGCAGACGGGCGAGACGCTCCATCTCCTGCACGGCGGCCGAGGGCGCGTCGGTGCGCAGGAACGCGTAATGGCCCTTGCGGTTCTTGTTGATCTTGTAGGCCATGGTCTTCACGCCCCAGTATTCGGACCCGAGGACCTTGCCCCCGTTGTCGCCGATCACGGACGAGAAGTGTTCGATCAGGCCTTCGGCCTGCGCGTTGGAAAGGTCCTGACGCGCAATGAGGACATGCTCGTAAAGCGGCATGTAGGCTCCTGTTTCACAAGGCGGCTTCATAGGGGGCAAGGACTTCCGCAGCCCACCACGAGAGGCGTCGCCGGTTCATATCATCGCGGAAGTAGGGGGCTTCTAGGCGCTCGCCCCCCGCAATGCAAGCGAAATCCCCGCCCGTGACCCCGGCTATTTCCGCCCCGCCAGCACGATGCCGGTGAGGATCAGCCCGAAACCGGCCGCATGGTAAAGGTGGAGCGGCTCATGCAGCAAAGCCGCCGACAGGATCGCGCCATAGACCGGCAGCAGGTGGATGAATTGCCCCGCCCGCGCCGGGCCCGCCATCTCCACCGCCTTGGTATAGAAAAGATAGGCCAGAACCGAGGGCACGATGCCGATATAGACCAGCGCGCCGATCGAGGCGGGCGTCCAGACCGGCACCCGGCCCGCGGCGATCTCCCAGGCCAGAAACGGTGCCAGGATCGGCAGCGCCAGCGCGATCTGCACCGCCAGAAGGCCGATCCGGTTCACCTCGGGCGGGAAGGTCTTCAGCCCCATCGTGTAAAGCGCCCAGGCCACCATCGCGGCGAAGATGATCAGATCGCCGCGCGCGAAATCCAGCGCCGCCGCCCGCTCCCACGAGCCCTGCAAGATCACGACCGCCACCCCAAGCGTCGAGACGATCAGCCCAAGGATCGCCCAAAGCCCCAGCCTTTGCCCCCAAAAGAGCGCCCCCAGAGCCATGATCAAGAGCGGAATGGTGGAATTCAAAAGCATCCCGTTCGTCGCGGTCGAGGTCTGCAGGCCCCAATAGACGAGCGAGTTGAAGGCCGCGACGCCGGGCAGCGTCAACAGCAGGATGCGGAAGAAATAACGCCGGTAAAGCGGAAAATCGCGCCGCAGATAGGGCCAGGCAAAGGGCAAAAGCGCGATCAACGCGATCGACCAGCGGCCAAAGGACAACGCGACAGGCGGCCATTCGCCGCGCGAGGCGCGGGCAACGATGAAGTTGCCCGCCCAGAACAGCGGCGGCAAGGCCAATACCGCCCAAAGCTTCCAGCCGCCCTTCGTCTCGCCCATGCCCGCCTCCTCTTTGCGCTTGGTTTGGGCCGAAACCGCGGCGGGGGCAAGGGGCGCGCTATTCGGCCGGGGCCAGTCCGCCCGAAAACGCCTCGTGCCCCAAGCTGCGGGCGTTCTCGAACACCTCCATGCTTTCAAAGACATAGTCAAAGAAGCTGCGCTGCGTCTCGACCTCGATCTCATAGATCTCGATCGGGGCGAAGCGCGGATCGCGCAGGATCCCCGCCGCGATCCAGCGATTGACCATCAGCATACGGTCGCGCTCGGCGGCATAGATGCCGTTGAACGCGACCTCGGTCTTCATGTCCTCGAGCGAAAGCTTGCTGTCGGGCAGCGGCCCCAGCCATTTGCGGTTGACCGGCCGCACCGCATGGATGGTGCGCGCACAGGACAGCTCCGAGAGCAGCACCGGCCGGTAATAGGCGCCATCAAGCGCGCCAAAGCCGCCCTCCGGACTGCCCTCGAAGCCGTATTCGTAAAGCCAAAGCCCGTCGCGCACCGCCTGCGGGGTGATTTCGGCATAGATCGTGCGGCTGCGCCAGCTTTTCCGCCCGCCGGGCGCAATGCCCAACTGCGCCAGCGCCGAGGGGTTCGCGTGGACATATTCCAGCCCCTCGCGCGGGTCATAGGCGTTGAAAAGAATGCCGATCCCGGTCTCGTTGAAGGCCTGCGCGATCTCGGCAAAGAAGCTGTCCGGGAAGAGCGGCACCAGAGTGCGCGCCGGGGTCAGGCTCATCATCTCCTTGAGCCAGAATACCTCTGTGCCCGCGCGCGAGACCGCGTCAAGGCTGCGCACGAGGTTTTGCATGACGTCGAAGGGCCATTCGAACAGCGACGGCCGGAACACCCCGCTTTTGCCGAACAGCGCCATATGCATCAGATCGGCGTCGCGCTGGCCAAAGGGCTGCAGGGTCTCGATCTGCTCGGCCAGATGGGTTTCGAGGCTCTCGCCACCCGCCAGCGCCTGCAGATAGCGCCAGACCCAGTAGATCTGCCCCGAGGTGCAGGAAATCATCCGCGGATGCACGCCGCCCTCAAGCGCCGCCTGCAGGAACCCCGCGCCATGCGCATTGTTGCCCGCCAGCCCGCCAAGCGCAAAGGCCACATCGGTTTCCGAGGTCCGCATGACCTTTTCCACGACCGGCTCGGCGGCGGGTTTCGTGTCGGAGGATTTCGGGCCGGAGGCCGGTTTCGGCGCCGCGGCGGGCTTCGGCCTGGCAGCCGTTTCCCGGGCTGCGGCCTTCGCCGCCTCCTGCTTCGCCGCGGCCTCTGCGGCAGCGGCTTCCTTGGCCGTAGCCTCCTTCGCGGCGGCTTCCTTGGCGGCAGCCTCCTTCGCGGCGGCTTCCTTGGCGGCGGCCTCCCTGGCGGCCAGCTCGGCTTGATCCATGTTTGGCGCGGCCGGGTTGGCGGCCGCCTCCTGCTGCGTCTGATCCTTCGGCGTCGGCTCTTTCATCGAGTCCCCCTGCAGGCATGCACACCAGTTTCCCCCGCGCCCCCGCCGATTCCGGTCCGGCAGCGGTATCGCGTGGGTTGAGTGTAGCGCTGCTCTGCAGCAAAGTCACCTTCGCAGTTGCAGCATTACCGGGGAGTTCAGCCGACCAGCGCCTGCACGATCCGCGCCAGCCGGGTGGCAAGCTTGCCATAAGGCGGCATCAACGGCTCCAGCACGGCAAAGCGGTTCTCAAGCACCGGTTTTTCATGGGAAAACGCCGCAAAGCCCCAGTGCCCATGCGCCGCGCCCAGCCCCGATTGCCCAATCCCGCCAAAGGGCAGATTGAGATGCAGGAAATGCGCCAGCGTCACATTCACCCCCACCGCGCCCGAGGTCGTGGCGGCGCAGATCCGCGAAATCCGCCGCCGGTCGCGGGCAAAGACATAAAGCGCGAGCGGCTTTTCCCCCGCCTCGATGCCAGCCAGAACGGCATCCAGATCATCATAGGCAATCACCGGCAGGACGGGGCCGAAGATTTCCTCGCGCATCAGCGCTGCGTTTTCGGGCACATTGGCCAGAACGGTCGGCGCCAGATAGCGGCTGGCCGCCTCGGCCTCGCCGCCCGCGATCAGGGTGGCGCCATGGCCGACCGCCTCGGTGACCATCCCGCGCAGCCGCTCGAAATGTTTCGCGCCAATCAGCCGGGCAAAACTGCGCGAGGCCTGCGGGCGGGCGCCATACATCCGCACGATCTCGGCCCGCAGCGCCCTGGTGAAGGCCTCTTCCTGCGCGCGGGGGACAAAGACGTGATCGGGGGCGATGCAGGTCTGCCCGGCGTTCTGAAACTTGCCCCAGGCCACCATCCGCGCCGCCTTTTTCAGATCGGCATCGGGGCCAAGGATGACCGGCGACTTGCCGCCCAGCTCCAGCGTGACCGAGGCCAGCGTCTTCGCCGCCGCCGCCATCACCACCTTGCCCACGGCGGGCGAGCCGGTGAAGAAGATATGATCGAAGGGCAGCGCCAGAAGCTCGGTCGCGGTCTCGACACCGCCTTCGACGACAGTGACCAGATCTTCGGGCAGGCAGGCGGCAACGAGTTTCGCGATCAGCGCCGAGGTCGCGGGCGCCAGTTCGGAGGGTTTCACCACCGCCGCGTTGCCCGCCGCAATCGCGCTGACCAAAGGCCCCAGCGCCAGACAGAGCGGATAGTTCCAGGGCGCGAGGATCAGCACCGTGCCCTTCGGCTCGGGCCGGATCGTCGCGCGGGTGCCCAGCATCGAGAGCGTCGGGCGCACCCGCCGCACCCCGGCCCAGGATTTCAGATGCCGCGACGTGTGCCGGATTTCCGACAGGATCGGGATGATTTCCGAAATCCGCACCTCGACCGCGGGCTTGCCCAGATCGGAGGCCAAAGCGGCCATGATCTCGGCCTCGCGGGCGCGGATCTCGGCGGCCAGCCGCCTCAGCACCGCGCGACGCCTGGGCACGGTGAATTCGGTCCGCCGCCGGGCATCGCCCGCCCTCAGACGCGCGAAAACCTCGGCGGCGGCGCTCATGCCTGCACCACGACTTGCCGCTGCGATCCAAGCCCGGTGATCCCCAATTCGATCACATCGCCCGGATGCAGGAATTTCGGCGGCCTCATCCCCATGCCGACACCGGGCGGCGTGCCGGTGGTGATGATGTCACCGGGTTCCAGCGTCATGAACTGGCTCAGATAATGCACAAGGAAGGCAACGCCATAGACCATCGTTGCCGTGGTCCCGGTCTGCCGCCGCACGCCGTTCACATTCAGCCACAGATCCAGCGCCTGCGGATCCTTGATCTCGTCCTTGGTCACCAGCCAGGGGCCAAGCGGCGCAAAGGTGTCATGGCTCTTGCCCTTGACCCATTGCCCGGACCGCTCGATCTGGAAGCCGCGTTCGGAGACGTCGTTGCAGATCATGTAGCCCGCAACGTGATCCATCGCCTCTTCGAGGGCCACATATTTCGCCCGCGTGCCGATCACGAAGGCCAGCTCCACCTCCCAATCGAGCTTGTCCGAGCCGCGCGGCGCCTCGACATCGTCATCGGGCCCGCAGATCGCCGAAGTCGCCTTCATGAAGACCACGGGCTCGGGCGGCACGGTCAGCCCGGCCTCCTCGGCGTGATCGGCATAGTTCAGCCCGATCGCGATCAGCTTGCCCGTCCCGGCAACCGGGGCGCCCAGACGCACCCCTTCGGGAATGATCGGCAGCTTGCCCGCATCGGTCCAGAACAGTTTCGACAGGCCTTCGTCGCTCAGCGCCTTGCCGTCGATATCACGCACCACGCGCGACAGATCACGGATCGTGCCGTCAACGTGCAGGAGGCCGGGCTTCTCGGCGCCCTTCGCTCCATAGCGAACCAGTTTCATTCCAACTCCCGATATTCCAATCTGCCGTCTCGTCGCTTCGGCCAGACGCACAATCTGCGATAGTGTGCGGGGCCAGAGCAAGAGAAAGCCCGGGGCCGCCCCGGCCAAGGCCCGATGCTTTTTGTCGCAGGGCTCAGGCGGCCGCCGCCTCGGGCGCCCTCGCCCCGGTCATCAGCGCCACCGCATCCGACATCGAATGGCTTTTCGGGTCGATCACGCACAACCGCCGCCCCAGACGGTGGACAGGGATGCGGTCGGCAACCTCGAAGACATGCGGCATGTTGTGGGAAATCAAGATGATGGGAATGCCGCGGGCGCGCATATCAAGGATCAGCGCCAGCACGCGGCGGCTTTCCTTCCCCCCCGGCGCGGCGGTCGGTTCATCAAGGATGATCGCCTTCGAGCCGAAGGCCGCCGCCCGCGCCACCGCGACGCCCTGTCGCTGCCCGCCCGAGAGCGTTTCCACCGTCTGGTCGATGTTCTGGATCGTCATCTGGCCAAGTTCCGAGAGTATTTCGCGCGCGAAGGCGGGCTGCGGCGAGACCATGGCCTTCCTGAGCGCGATGGCGAACAGCTACGGCGCGAAATGGTTCGACATGGACTGGAAACCGCAGTTCGACGGCGGACCATGAAAAGAAACGCTGACCGATTATCTCGAGCTGATGACGAATTACGGCCCCCCCGGCGCCTCGAACAACGGCTTCAAGGCGAACGTGCCCCGGGGCACCCGCAGCGCGCTTTATGAAAACCCGGGCCATGCGAAAGTGCCCTTCGCGGCGATGACGCTGAATTCGATCAACGCGGCCGATCCGACGCGGCCCACGGTGGACCCGGTTCCTTACGTCGGCGTGCAATTCGTGGCGATCCCGGAATTCCAGGGCATCGGCGCGGCGGGCGGCATCGGCGCGGTGATCCTCGCCAATATCGTCGCGATCTTCCTGATGCGGATGATCGGCAAGAACCCGGAGAATTGAGCCATGGCCCGCGCCGTCACGACCCGCCGCAAGGCGCCTGTCACCGTCCTCGCCCGGACCATCAGCCTGGCGCTCTTCTTCCCGATCCTCTGGACGGTGATCCTCTCCTTCAAGACCGAGGGCGACGCCATCGCTTCGGCGCGGCGAAAGCCTTGTCGCGGTCTATTGCGCCTCGAAGGCCGCCGTCATCAGCGCGACGGGCGGCAGCTTTGACGGGCTGGTGCTGCTCTCGGCGCCCTGGTGCCGCTATTGCTGCGGGGTGACGGAAAGCGGCAAGGGGATCGCGGATTATCTGGGGCCGTAACGCTCCGCACCCTCCGCCCCGGAAAAGGCGGCTCTGCTCCCTCCCGGGCGGGGCCGCCTTGACGCGCAGAGATGTTTCGCCTCGGCGGTGCCGAGGCGACCGGGCGGGGGCTCCGCCCCCGCACCCCAGGCGTATTTGCACCAAGAAGAAACAGCGGCTTGCCCGGAAGGCCTTGTTTTGACGGCACAAGGAACGCCGAACCGTCCCGCCTTTCACCTTGGCGCAAATATCCCGGGGGTCCGGGGGCGGAGCCCCCGGCGGGTCGCCTCGGGCGAAGCCCGAGGCGAAACACGCCCCCTTCCGAACGACTTGCGACGGCCTGTCGCGCAAAAGCCCGGCCAAGCAGGGCGGCTATAACTTGACCCTCCGGACCGGGTTGGGAATGATCGCCCGACGCCAGGCGGGATCTTCCCGACTCAGCCGCAAGGACCGCAGTGATGTTGAACACGCCCGATCTTCCGCACCAGACGGCGGTTCCGCTGGCCCAGCATCGGCCACTTGGCGGGCTGCACAAGGGCTACTCGGGCCATGTCTTTCACATCGCCGCCGCCGATCATTCCGTCAACCTGCCCGCGGCGGAAATGGAGCGGCGCCTGATCGAGCTTGGCTTCATCGAGGGCGCCAAGGTCACGATCCTGCATGAGGGGCTGTTCGGGCGCGACCCGATCGCGGTAAGGGTGAACGGCACCACTGTCGCGCTGCGTCGCCGCGAGGCGATGGCCATTCTCGTGTCCTGAGCCCGATGCCCGCACCCGATCCGTACCGCCTCGCCCTTGTCGGGCCGCCCAATTGCGGCAAGACCTCGCTTTTCAACGCGCTGACCGGCGCGCGGCAAAAGGTCGGCAATTATGCCGGCGTCACGGTCGAACGCAAGGTCGGCCTGTTTACCACCCCCGGCGCGCGGCGCATCGAGCTGACCGACCTGCCCGGCACGCACAGCCTGCGCGCGCGCTCGCCCGACGAGGCGGTGACGCGCGATGTCGTGCTGGGCCGCCATCCGGCCGAACCCGCGCCGCAGCTGATGCTGGTCGTCGTCGATGCCGTCGCGCCACGCTCGGGGCTGCGGCTGGCGATGGAACTGGTCGCCACCGGCCTGCCGATGATCGTCGTTCTGAACATGATCGACATCGCCCGGCACCGGAAGATCGAGATCGACCGCGCTGCGCTGCAAGAAGAACTGGGCGTGCCCGTCGTCAGCTCGACCGCGGTGCGCAAGGGCGGGCTGGACGCGCTTTTGACCACGCTTGACGAAACGCTGGCCGAGGGCGTGCCCGAGGCCGGGCCGAACCTCTGGGCGCCGCCCGACGCGGCCGATCTGCGGCTGAGCCACCGCGCCGCCGACCGGCTGATCGCCCGCGCCGTCACCCTGCCGCCCGAACATGACACGCTGAGCCACCGCATCGACAAGCTTTTGCTGCATCCGGTCTTCGGGCTGATCTTCCTGCTTGGCCTGCTGTTCGTGATGTTTCAGGCGGTGTTCAGCTGGGCCGGTCCGGTGATGGATCTGATCGACACCAGCTTCACCGCCGCGGCCGATCTGATCCGCGCCCATGTCCCCGCGGGGCTGGTGCAAAGCTTCCTTGTCGATGCGGTGATCGGCGGCGTCGGCGGGGTGGTGATCTTCCTGCCGCAGATCGTGATCCTGTTCCTGTTCATCCTGCTTTTGGAAGACCTTGGCTACATGGCGCGGGCCGCGTTCTTGATGGACCGGATCATGGGCGGCGCCGGGCTGCATGGCCGCGCCTTCATCCCGCTTCTGTCCTCTTTCGCCTGCGCCATTCCCGGCATCATGGCGACGCGGGTGATCGACAATCCGCGCGACCGGCTGACCACCATCCTTGTGGCACCGCTGATGACCTGTTCGGCGCGCATTCCGGTCTATACGCTGATCGTCTCGGCCTTCATCCCGGCGCGTCCCGTCCTTGGCATCTTCAGCCTGCAAGGGCTTGTAATGTTTTGCCTTTACGGCGCGGGGATCATCTCGGCGCTGGCCGTTTCGGCGGTGGCCAAATTCCTGTTCGCACGCGGCGAGCCCTCGCCGCCCTTCATGCTCGATCTGCCCGATTACAAGATCCCGCAGCCGCGCTCGGTGGTGATCGGGCTTTGGACGCGGGCCTCGGCCTTCCTCAAGCGCGCGGGCACGACGATCTTCACCATGACCGTGGTGATCTGGGGGCTCGCCAGCTTCCCGCAACCGCCCGCGGGGGCCACGGAACCGGCGATCCTTTACAGTTTCGCCGCCGGGATCGGGAAATTGCTGGAACCGCTTTTGTCGCCGATCGGTTTCAACTGGCAGATGGCGGTGGCGATCGTCCCCGCAATGGCCGCGCGCGAGATCGCCGTGGCCGGGCTTGCCACCGTTTACGCGGTGTCGGACGGCGGCGGCGAGGCGGTGCTGGGCACGCTTCTGTCGGCGCAATGGAGCCTTGCCACGGCGCTTTCCTTCCTTGTCTGGTTCATCTTCGCGCCGCAATGCATCTCCACCCTTGCGGTGATCAAGCGCGAGACCGGATCGGGCAAATGGATGTGGGTGACGGTCGGTTACATGTTCGCGCTGGCCTGGGTGGCGTGCTTCCTGACCTATCATCTGGCGGTGGCTCTCGGCTGGGGCTGAGCCGGTTTCGGGCGGAGAAGGAAAGGCACCGCCTTTCCCCGCCCGGGTCGCCCGTGCTTTGACAAGACCGCATCCCCAAGCACAGCAGAGGCCGGCGCCCGGCCCGGCGGGCGAGAAGCGCCCGCCAGGGGCGGGGCGGGCGCTGGCCGAGGGCCTTTGGGCCCCCGGCGGTCATGGGGCATCTGTTTCGCATGGCCTCGGCGATGGCCGAGGCCAAGACCTTTAGCCCTCGACCCGCAGCGGCACCGGCAGGGGATATTCCTGCAAATTCGCCCCCGGCCCGATCCGGTCCACCACCGCATAGCGCCCGGGCGCGCCGATCGGCGCCAGCACCCCGTGCCAGCAGTTGCGCAGGATATTCACCCCCTGCCCCGGTGCCGTCAGAAACGCCCGGAACCGCACCGGCACGCCGCCCGCATCCTCGGCCACACAGACCAGAAACGGCACGCCATCAAGCGGCAAAAACGCCTGTGACCCCAACGGATGACGCTCGACCAGATCAAGCAGATAGGGCAACGCCCGCGCCTGCGCCTCGAAGAGCGAAATCCCCGCCCGGCCTTCATCGTCAAACGAGAGCCGCGCCAGATCGTTATGGCGCCCGCACAGCCCGCCGTTGATCAGCTTCGTCGGGGGCCCGAGCACGTCGATCAGATCGCCGAAGGGCGCAAAGGCCTCGGCCGTCAGGGGCTCTGTCGTCAGCCGTTCCATTCCATCCTCCGCAACCAGTCCCGCGCAGGAAAGGCGCAAAAACGGGCAAGTGCAAGGGGGCGACGCCCGCCGGTCGCTTTTGCGCTGGAGGCCGCGTCCCCGCCCCGCTAGCCTGCGGGCAAAGGAGACGCGCATGGATGCTGCACTGATCTGGGACTGGGCCACCTTTGCGATGCGCTGGCTGCATGTCGTGACCGCCATCGCCTGGATCGGCTCGTCGTTCTATTTCATCGCGCTCGATCTCGGGCTGCGGACAGCCCCCGATCTGCCCCAGGGCGCCGCAGGCGAGGAATGGCAGGTGCATGGCGGCGGCTTCTATCACATCCGCAAATATCTGGTCGCCCCCGCGCGCATGCCCGAGCATCTGACCTGGTTCAAATGGGAAAGCTATGCGACCTGGTTGTCCGGCGCGGCGATGCTGATCCTGGTCTATTGGCACCGGGCGGATCTGTTTCTGATCGACCCGGCCAAGGTGGCCTGGGCGCCCTGGCAGGGCATGGCGATTTCGGCGGCCTCGCTGACCCTGGGCTGGCTGATCTATGATGCCGCCTGCAAGTCGCCTCTGGGCAATTATCCGGCGGCTTTCATGGCGCTGCTTTTGGTGGCGCTGACCGCGATGGCCTGGGGCTATGGGCAGATCTTCACCGACCGCGCGGCCTTCCTGCATCTGGGCGCCTATACTGCCACGATCATGACCGCGAATGTGTTTCTGATCATCATTCCGAACCAGAAGATCGTCGTGGCCGATCTGCGCGCGGGGCGCGCCCCCGATCCGAAATATGGCAAAATCGCCAAGCTGCGCTCGATGCACAACAATTACCTGACGCTGCCGGTGGTGTTCTTCATGCTGTCGAACCACGCGCCGCTCGCTTTTGCGACGACCTGGGCCTGGGTGATCGCGGCGCTGGTTTTCCTGATGGGGGTGACGATCCGGCACTGGTTCAACAGCCGCCATGCGCGCAAGCCCGCGCCGTATTGGACGATCCCGGCGACTTTGCTGCTCTTTGGCCTGTGCGTCTGGCTCTCGATGCAGGGCCCGCGCGCGGCGCCGGAGGAAGAGGCGGCACTTTCGGGCACCGCTTTGCAATTTGCGCAGGCCCCGGGGTTTGACGAGGTCGCAAGCCTTGTCACCGCGCATTGCGCGATGTGCCACACGCGCGAACCGGCCTACGAGGGGATCCTGGCCGCACCGAAAGGGCTACTCCTCGACACGCCCGAGGCGGTGGCGCGGGCGGCGGAACCGGTCTTCATCTTTGCCGGGCTGACGGCGGCGATGCCGCCCGGGGCGGCGAATTTCATGACGCCCGAGGACCGCGCGGCGATCCGCACCTGGTATCGCGCCGGGGCGGAAGCCGAGCTGGCGCAGAACTGACGCGGTTTCGGGCGAAACAGGAAACGCAACGCGTTTCCCGCCCGGATCGCGACCCTGTTGCGAAGACCACCTGCCCCAAGCCCGACAGAGGCCGGCGCCCGTCCCGGCGGGCGAGAAGCGCCCGCCATGGGCGGGGCGGGCGCTGGCCGGCGGCCTTTGGGCCGCGGCCTGACTGGGGCCTGCGTTCCGCGTGACCTCGGCGATGGCCTCGGTCAGGGAGGAGGCAGAGTTTACCCGGCGATCAGATGAAAGAAGCTCCCCGTCACATGGCCGCGCACAGATCCAGTCTCGGCCACCGGAGCGCCCGCCGCATCGCAGACCTTCGCCAAGGGCGCGTCGGGTTGGTCAAGAATCGTCGAATAATGGAACTCATGCCCGTAAAGCCTTGATCCCGAACCATATCCCGGCAAAGGCGCCAGCAGGTCCGCCGACCGGTAGCCCAGATGCAGGCGCCGCTTTTCGTAGCTCGTAACCAGCCCCAGAAGCCCGGTCATCGCATGCGCCCGGCCCTCGGCATCGACAAGCGTTGCCCCCAGAACCATGTAGCCGCCGCATTCGCCATGCACCGGTTTCGTCTCGGCAAAAGCGCGCAAGCCCGCCTTGAACCGCGTGGCCGCGGCGATGCGCCCGGCATGCAATTCGGGATAGCCGCCCGGCAGCCAGACCAGATCGGCCGACGGATCAGGTGCCTCATCAGCCAAGGGCGAGAACGGCAACACCGTCACCCCCGCCCGACGCCATGCCTCGAGCATATGCGGATAGACGAAGGAAAAGGCCGCATCGCGGGCCAGCGCAATCCGCCCCGCAGGCGGCACCGGCCAGGCCCCGGCCCCGGACGCGGGACCAGCGCCTGCCACGGCCAAAAGCGCCTGCAGATCCACATGCGCGGCGACGAAATCGGCCAGCGCCTCAAGCGTCGCCTCAAGCCCCGCCTGTTCCTCGGCCTGCACCAGACCCAGATGCCGCTCGGGCAGGCTCAGATCCGACCGGCGCGGCAGCGCGCCCAGCACGCACAGGCCCAGCCGGTCCATCTCGGCGCGGATCATCGCCTCGTGCCGGGGGCTGGCGACATGGTTCAGGATCACACCCGCCAAGGGCGGCGCCTCGGGGTGGCGGGCAAAGCCAAGCGCGGTGGCCGCCGCCGATTGCCCCTGCCCCTTGACATCGAGCACCAGCACCACCGGCCAGCCAAACATCCGCGCGATCTCGGCACTGGTGCCGCGCCCGGACCGGCCCGGATCGGCGGGCCCGTCGTAAAGCCCCATCGCGCCTTCGAAAATCACCAGATCGGCGCCCGCCGCCTGCCCCGCCAGCGCGTGCAACTGCGCCGGGTCCATCGCCCAGCCATCCAGATTGAAGCTGGGCCGCCCGGCGGCGGCGGCGTGAAAGGCGGGGTCGATATAGTCGGGACCGTTCTTGAACGGCTGCACCGCCAGCCCCCGCCGGGTCAGCGCCCGCAAAAGCCCCAGCGTCAGCGTCGTCTTGCCCGAGCCCGAGGCGGGAGCGGCAATCGCAAGACCCTTCGGTCCATCGGTCATCTTTCCCCCCCAGCCCGGACGCGCCCTGATGCGTCGCGCGCCCGGCCCTTGTCAAGCGCACCTCTTTCAAGCCGTCGGGCCCGCGCCTCGGCCGCGGCCCGGATCAGCGAGATCAGCCGCCAGCCGCCATGCGAAAGCTTTCCGAACGGCAGGCACAGCACCGCCCCGGCCACCGTGCCCAGATGCAGCGCCAGCAACAGCCCCATCGCCGGGGTGTCGCGCAGCGCCAGAAGCACCAGCCCCGTGCCTGCGAGCAGGACAAGTTGCGCCCGCAAGAAACGGTCGGAGCGCGCCATCGCGGGTGTCTTCAGCGGATCGGGGCGCAAGGACATCAGCGCCAGCCCCGCCAGCATCGCCACGCCGCCCGAGGTGCCAAGGATCACCGGGGCGCTGAGCCAGGGATAGGGTGCGGGCTGGCCCAACTGATGCAGCACGAACCCGGCGACCGTGGCCAGAAAGGTCAGCCCGAAGCCGCCCGCCAGCAGATGATGCGCGAACCGGCGCAGCCGCCCGGTGGGGCCGCGGCGATCTTCGCAATCGCCAAGGTTGCGCAGGGTCAGCGCCGCGATCACCCCGTCGCGCAAGGCGGGCCCATCGACCAGCACCGGCCCGCGCCCTGCCCGCCAGAACAGCGCCAGCCGCAGCGCCAGCCCCAGCGCCGCAAGCCCCATCACCGCCCCCGTCACCCCGGCCATCACCGGATGCGGGATCAGCGCGTAAAAGGCGCCGGGGCCGGTGTGCAGGCCAAAGACCCGCTCGAGCGGCTGCAAGAGCAGCAGCAGAAGCGGCGGCAGCAGGCAGCAAAGCGCGAAGACGGCTTTCGCAAAGCCCAGCGGCTCGCGATACTCGGCGCGGCGCAGGGCGGACAACGTCGCGGGCAGGTTCACCGCAAAGGCATGCGGGGCGGCATATTGGCAATCATGCAGGCAGGACCGGCAATCGTGGCACAGATGCGCCAGATAGCGCAGATCACCCCGGGCAAGATCGGGGCGGCCCTGCGCGGCGGGAAAGACGGCGCAAAGCCCGGTGCAGAAGCCGCAGCTGTTGCACAGGTTGAGCGCGCGTTTCGCCTCGGCAAAGGGTTCGGTCTCGGGCGCGGGCGGAACGAAAGCGGGCGGCTGCGGCTGCGGCCGCGAACGGACCTCGGGGGCAAGCTTTGCCGCCGCGCGCCCGGCGATGCGGCCGAAGACGGCGGCAATGGTCAGCCCCGCGCCCGAGAGATAGCCCTGCCCCAGGATCGCCCCGCACATATTTGTTCCGGCGGCGAAAAGTCTGGGGGCGACGGCCGTGGCCAGACGCACCCGCGCGCTGGCGTCCACCACCAGCCCGTAGCGGGTAAAGCCGATGCCGGGGATCATCGGGATGGCGTGGAAGGGCGCGACCAGCGGCGGGATCTCGCCCGTGCGCGGCGGATCCGGCGGGGCCTTCAGCGTCTCGGCCAGCCCCCCGGGATCGATGCCGCAAAGCCCGGCCAAAGCCTCGGGCGTATCGGCCGAAAGCGGCGGGCAGGCCATCGGCGGCAGCTTGCCCGCCGCCTCGGCGCCCAGAATGATCCAGGCGCGGGGATCGGGACGGGCAAGCAGCTTGCGCGCCCAGACCGAATGGCGCTCGGGGCCCCTGACCGCGCCTTCATCGGCGAAACGGCGGCCCTCGGCGCCGACGACGATCCCGTGCTGCATCCCGTCCACCCGGCTGACGATGCCCGCATCGTGAAAGGGCGCGCGCGGATCGACGGCGACGACATGGCCATCGCCGGGCAGGCCCGCCGCCAACGCGCCCTGCGCCAGCGCGTGAAGGAGCGGCCCGCCCAGCTGTTCGGGCGTGCCGCGGTTGGCAATGTGATCGGCGCGGGCTCCGTGCGTCTGTGCCAGCCAGTCGCGGTTCGCCCCGATGCCGCCCGAGGCCAGAACCAGCGCCTGCGCAGTGATCCGATGCGCGCCGATCACCACACTCAGCGGGCCCTGATGCGCCGGATCGAAAGCCTCGGGCGGCAGCTGATCGACGGCGATCCCGGCGCAGATCTGCACACCCAGACGCCGCGCCCGGGCCAGAAGCGCATTCGTCAAGGCCTGCCCGCCGCCGCGCAAAAAGACGGTGCGGCGGGAATAGGGCAGATTGCCCTCGGCCCAGGGTTCCAGCCGCACCCCCTGCGCCATGAGCCAATCGGCCAGATCGCGGGAGCCTTCGGCCAAAGTCTCGGCCAGAGCCGGATCGCCCGCGCCGACGCGCAGCAGATCGCGGGTGAATTCCGCGGCCGGGTAGCTGTCGCGCTGAAACGGCGTCTCGATGTCCGAGGCGATGCGGATGTTGCGCCCGTGACGTGCATTGCCACCCAGCCGTTCGGGCGGCGCGGCATCCAGCACGAGGACCGAGGCGCCTGCCCGCGCCGCCTCGATCGCGGCGCAAAGCCCGGCGAGCCCGGCGCCGATGACAAGAACGCCGACCGAAGCGGGCAAGGGCGAGGAAGGGGCGGGCGTCTGGTCCATCGCAGCAGGGTAACGCAAGGCGCGGGCAAGGAAAACCGGCCTAACGCCGGGTCCAGCCCGCCATCTGCGCCGCCAGCGCATCGCGGGTCTTGGGCAGCGGCGCTTCGGGGGCCAAAAGGCCGTGATCGCGCGCCAAAAGCGCAAGGTCGATCACCAGGGGCGGGCGCAGCGCCACCTTGGCCAGCGTCGCGCGGTCCGACAGCACGGCCTCGGCCGCCCCCTCGGCCAGAACGCGACCGGTGCGGAAGAGCGCCACCCGGTCCGCCAGCGCGGCGGCCAGTTCGACATCATGGGTGGAAAAGACCAGCGTCATCCCGGCGGCGCGCAGCCCGCGCAAAAGGGTCAAAAGCTGCTCGGTCCCGGCCAGATCAAGCCCCGCGGTGGGCTCATCGAGAAGCAGCACCTCGGGGCGCATCGCCACCGCGCCCGCAATCGCCACCCGCCGCTTCTGCCCGCCCGAGAGCATGTGGGTCGGCCGGTCGCGCAGATCGGAAATCGAGAGCGCCGCAAGCGCTTCCTCGACCCGGGCGCGGGCCTCGGCTTCGGAAAGGCCGAGGTTCAAGGGCCCGAAAGAGACATCCTCGAAGACCGTGGTCGCGAAAAGCTGGTCATCGGCATCCTGCAGCACCAGCCCGACGCGGCGGCGCCAACCGGTCAGATCCTTGCGGGAATGGCCAGTGGCGGTGCCGCCCAGCAGCACCCGGCCCGATTGCGGGCGCAACGTGCCGTTCAGATGCAAAAGCAGCGTCGATTTTCCGGCACCATTCGGGCCAAGGATGGCCAGGCTTTCGCCCTTCGGCACGGCAAGCGACAGATCATCAAGCGCTTTCACGCCGCCCGGGAAAGCGTAGGTCAGGGCCTCGGCGGCCAGGATCGGGGTCACAGCAACACTCCGGCCGCAAGGATCGCGGCTTGCAAGGTCAGGATCAGGCCCAGCACGCGGGCCGAGGCCGGGGGCCGGGTCGACAGCACCCGCATCTCGCCCTGCCAGTTGCGCGCGCCAAGCCCGGTTTCCAGACGCCGGGCGCGGGCCAGCGCGCGGGGCAAAAGCGCCGCGATCACCTGCGCGGTCGAGCGCAGCCAGCGACGGCGGGTGGCATGGCCAAGGCGGGCGCGTTGCGCGGTGGTCATTGCGGCGGCTTCCTCGGCCAGAATGAAAACAAAGCGATAGGTCAGAAGCGCGATCTCGATCAGCTCGGCGGGCACGCGCCAGCGGCGCAGGCCGGACAGAAGATCGGCGGCGGGCGTGGTGGTGGCGAGGAAGAGAAGGCAGCAGGTCGCGGCCGTGGCGCGCATCACCAGCGCGGCGGCCTTGGCGGGGCCGTCCGGGGCAAGGCCGATGCCCTCGGGTCCGATCTGGATCAGAAGCACTGCCGCCCCGGTGGTCAGAAACCCCAGCGGCAGCACCGCGACCGAGGCCCAGAAGCGCAGCGGCACCCGGGCGCCCAGAAAGGTGAAGGCCAGGATCGCCACCGTGACCAGCACCGCCCCGGGAAAGGGCGGCACGGTCACGGCCAAAGCCAGAAACCCCAGACCGATCAGGCTTTTTTCGGCCAGCGGGCGGCTGCGCCAATGACCTTGCGCGGCGACCCGATCGATCGAGGCGAGGCTCATTCCGCCGGGACGGCCCGGGCGGCGGGGGCGTTATCTTCGCGGGCCTTGGCCGCGCCCTGACGGCGCCCGATCACCAGCCCGACGACAAAGGCGCCAAGCGCCGCCTGCAGCGCGAAGAACAGGCTTTCCACCTCGCCGCTGGGCGGCTCCCAGAGCGGATCAGCCCAGGGGGCAAAGCCCGGCACGGTCGCCTCGATCAGCTCGGCCGCCTGCCCGTCGGCGCCGCCGAATTCACCGCCCATCAGAAGCGGCACCACCACCAGCGCCACGGTTCCGGCCAGCAGCCACAATGTCCGTTTGCTGCTCATCAGCGTGCCTCCCCGGCCAGAATGCGCAGTTTGTCTTCGTCGGCGACCTTGCCCGCCAGGGCATCGACGACGATCACGGTCAGGAAACCCTCGGCAATGGCAAGCGGGATCTGCGTCAGCGCGAAGACCGAGCCGAATTTCAGCGCCGCGCCAAGGAAGCCCGAGGCCGGATCGGGGTAAGCCAGCGCCAGCTGCAGCGAGGTGGTCACATAGGTCGCCAGATCGCCGAGGAAAGCGGCCAGAAACACCGCAACCGCCATCGAGGCCCCGGCCTTGCCCGCCAGTTTATAAACGCCAAAGGCCACCCAGGGCCCGACGATCGCCATGGAAAAGGCATTAGCGCCCAGCGTCGTCAGACCGCCATGGGCGAGCAAAAGCGCCTGAAACAGCAGCACGATCACGCCGAGCACCGCCATCACCGAGGGGCCGAAGACGACCGCGCCCAGCCCGGTGCCGGTCGGGTGCGAGCACGAGCCGGTGACGGAGGGAATTTTCAGCGCCGACAGCACGAAGGCAAAGGCCCCCGCGGCGGCAAGGGTCATCCGCGCCTCGGGGCGTTCGGCGACGATCTTGCGGATCTTCAGCGCGCCCGCGACGACAAAGGGGGCGGCGGCAAGGGACCAGCCAATGGCATGGGTGACGGGCAGATAGCCCTCCATGATATGCATGCGAACACCTCCACATCGAACGCGCCGCTTTCGGATTGACCGGGGACACCCCGCCCCGGGAAGGCTTGCGACGCCAGAGCGATGGCAGGTCTCCTGACTTGCGGTTCGATCAACTCGGGTCACCTTCCCGGCCATTCTCCCCGGTGGATCGGGGGGGCCAGTGGCATTCGACCGTCGTCTCGCCGCTCACAGTTGCGGGGGCAGCCACGGATTAGGCCCCTGATGGGTAATCCTCACCGTGTTCCCTATTAATCCCGTCCAGTTGGGAACCATCGCCTGTTGGAGTAGCCGCGCGAGAAAGCGAGGTCAAGGCCGGGAAGCGTCACGCCTTGGGCGCATTGCGACGCAGCAGGTAGATATCCATCACCCAGCCGTGCCGGGCGCGCAGATCGGCCCGGGCCTGCAGGATTTTCCCGGTCACTTCCGAGACGGGGCCTGCGATCAGCACCTCTTCGGGCATCGCGACACAGGCGCCCCAGAAGATCGTCAGCCCTTGCGGATCAAGACTTTGGAACGAGCATTCACCATCGAGCATAGCAACGACCGTATCGGTGCCCGCGGGCCAGCCGTGATCGCGCAATTGCCGCCCGGTGGTGATGACGACCGGCGCGCCGATGTCGTTCAAGGGGATCGCATGGGCGGCACACAGCGCCTGAATCGCGGTGATGCCGGGGATGACATTCGTCGTGATCGGCAGGCGGGATTTCAGCCGCTCGGCAATCCGCAAGGTGCTGTCGTAAAGCGAAGGATCGCCCCAGACCAGAAGCGCCACCCGACCCTCAAGCCCCGGACAATGGGCGGTGATTTCCGCAAGCCAGGCTTCGGCGATGGCATCGTGCCAATCATCCACCCCCTTGCGATAGGAGGGGTTGGCGGCATCGCGGACGGGCAGCGCGAAGTCGACGACCCGCGTCGCCGGGTTCGTCAGATGCGCCGCGCAAATCTGCCGTCGCAGCCCGGCCAGATCGGATTTGTCCGCGCCCTTGAGCGGGATCAGGATCAGATCGGCGGCGTTCATCGCATCGACGGCCTGCCCGGTGATGTGGCGCGGATTGCCGGTGCCGATGCCGATCAGGGAAAGCTCGATCATCTCAGGCCTCCGGAGCGTAAAGCGGGCCGTAAAGAATGAGCGCGGGCCGGTCCGAGCGTTCCGCGGCAAGGCTTGCGGCAAGATCCGCGACGGTCGAGCGGGTCACGCTTTGCTCGGGGTGGCCCACGGCTTCCGCCAGCAGCGCGGGCGTGTCGGGGGCCAGCCCATGCGCGATCAGATCGGCGGCCAGTTTCGGGAAGGTGCGCTTGCCCATGAAGACGACGGTCGTCGCGCCGGTGTCGGCCAGCGCCGCCCAGTTCAGCCCCTCGGGCAGATCGCCCGTCACATCGGCGCCGGTGACGAATTGCACGCGGCGCGCGGTCAGACGGCGGGTCAGCGGCAGCCCGGCCGCGGCGGCGGCGGCACAGGCCGAGGGCACGCCGGGGATGATCTCATAAGGAATGCCCGCGCCGGTCAGCGCGTCCAGCTCTTCCTCAAGCCGACCGAAAAGCCCCGAATCCCCCGATTTCAGCCGCACCACCCGCAGCCCGGTCAGCGCGTGATCGACCAGAAGCCGGTTCACATGATCCTGTTTCGGCGAGGGCCGCCCGGCCCGCTTGCCCACCGCAATCAGCTCTGCCCCCGGCCGCGCATGGCCCAGGATCGGCCCGGCGGAAAGATCGTCAAACAGCACCACATCGGCCTTGGCCAGCCGGTCGGCGGCCTTCAGCGTCAAGAGCTCGGGATCGCCCGGGCCCGAGGAGACGAAGGAAACGAAACCGCTCATTCGGTGCCCTCCGGAAAGCGCGGATGGGTGCCCAAGGGGCGGTAGCGGCGGTCGTAATCGCCCGCGTAAAGACGGCTTTCGTCGAAATCCTCGGTGGCGAGCGAGCGGCCGACAAGGATCAGCGCCGTGCGCTCCATCTCGGCGCCAAGGCTGGTCTGCAGCGTCGAAAGCGTCGCGCGCACCACCCGCTGATCGGGCCAGCTTGCGCGCCAGACGATAGCGACCGGGCAATCGGCGCCATAATGCGGCACCAGCTTTTGCACAACATCGTCAAGCACATGGACCGAGAGGTGAATGGCCAGAACCGCCCCGGTGCGGGCGAAATTCTCCAGCGTCTCGCCTTCGGGCATCGCCGAGGCCCGCCCCGAGGTGCGGGTCAGAATGACCGATTGCGCCACGCCCGGAAGCGTCAATTCGGCCCCCAAAGTCGCGGCGGCGGCAGCGAACGAGGGCACACCGGGCGTCACGTCATAAGGAATGTTCAAGGCGCGCAGGCGGCGCAACTGCTCGCCCATCGCCGACCAGATCGACAGATCCCCCGAATGCAGCCGGGCGACATCGTGGCCCGCACCATGGGCTTCGGCGATCGTGTCGATGATCGCATCGAGGCTCATCGGCGCGGTGTTGACGATCCTGGCACCCGGCGGGCAATGGCTCAGCAGCGCCTCGGGCACCAGCGATCCGGCGTAAAGGCAGACCGGACACGACGCGATCAGATCGCGGCCGCGGATCGTGATCAGATCCGCCGCCCCCGGCCCCGCGCCGATGAAATGCACCGTCATTCGTCCTCTCCCTCCGCCACGGCAAGAACCACCCCGCCGATCACCTGTCGGGGCAGCACCAGCCGCGCCCCCTTGCCCGCCGCGACCAGCGCCGCCGCCTCTGCCACCGATCCGGTGCCTTTCAGCGCCCGGACCCGCTCCGATTGCGAAGGCGTTTCAACCCCCGCCACCGTGACGCCGATCACCCGATAGTCGGGCAGAGCGGCGGCAAGCTCTTCGGCTTTTTCGCGCGCCGTGGCAAGAGCATCCAGCCTGCCCAGCGACGCGACGGCGTGGCGCAGCGGTTTTGACCCGGTTCCCGGTCGAAAACCGACGCCCGCCACCCTCATCTTTGCCCGCTCCATTGCAGCTGCGGACGGCTGGGCGACCAGCCGCGCATCCGGCCCAGCGGCTGCGCCTCGGCAATGTCGATGCGCAAAAGCTGGCCGCCATGGCGGGCGTGCAGGTCAGCAAGCAGCGCTTCGGATTCAAGCGTCACCGCATTCGCCACGATCCGCGTGCCGGGGACAAGCCGCTCCCACAGCCGGTCGAAAAGCGCCTGCGAGCCGCCGCCACCGATGAACACCGCCTCGGGCAGGGGCAGATCCGCCAGCGCCGCGGGGGCCGTGCCCTGCACCGCCCGCATCCGCGGGGAAAGCCCGTAAGTGTAGATATTCTTTTGAATATTCTCGATCCGGTCGGGGCGCGGCTCGATCGTGATCGCGCGTCCGCCCGCCAGACACCATTCGACCGAGACCGAGCCCGAGCCGCCGCCGATGTCCCACAACAATTCGCCGCGGCGCGGGGCGAGTGCCGCCAGCGTCAGCGCCCGCATCGGCGATTTGGTGATCTGCCCGTCATGGGCAAAGGCATTTTCCGCCCGCCCCGGCACCTGCGAAAGCCCCGCGCCGGGGGCGAGATCCGCACCATCCAGCGCCACCGTGACCGGCGCGGAAACATTCGTCAAATCATAGTCTTGCGCGGCAATGCTGCGCAGCATTTCGGCTGGTCCGCCCAGCCGCTCGGCCACGACCATCCGCACCGCGCCAAGCCTGTTTTCGACCAGCCAGCCCGCCAGATCGCCCACGGCGGCCCCGTCGCGCAGCGTGACGATGGCCCGAACGCCCCGCGCGAGCACCGGCAGCAACCGGCCAAAGGGCGCGGCATGCAGGCCAAGCGCCTGCGTTTCCTCGGCCCGCCAGCCCAGCCGCGCGCAGAGATGCGACACCACCCCGGGCATCGGAAACGCCCGCCACTCGCCGGGCGTCAAACGTTCCGCCAGCATCGAGCCCGCCCCGAACCAGAACGGATCGCCCGAGGCCAGAACCACCGTCGCCCGCCCGCAACAGGCCAGAACCGGAGCAATATCAAAGGGCACGGGCCAGGCCCGGCCGCGGCTGCCCGCCGCCACAAGCTCCAGATGCCGCGGCCCGCCAAAGATCACCTCGGCCTTTTCCAGCGCCTGACGACTTGCCAAGGACAGGCCTTCAAGGCCATCTTCGCCCAGACCCACGATGCTCAACCACGGATCAGACATGACACGCCTCCTTGTGCTTGGCGGCACCACCGAAGCCAGCCGCCTTGCCAAAACCCTTGCCGATCAAGGCTTTGATGCGGTCTTTTCCTATGCGGGCCGGACCGATGCGCCGGTTGCCCAGCCGCTGCCCACCCGCATCGGCGGCTTTGGCGGCGTCGCGGGGCTGGTGGACTATCTGACGCGCGAGGGCGTGACCCATGTGATCGACGCCACCCATCCCTTTGCCGCGCAGATGAGCGCGAACGCGGTCGCCGCCTGTGCGCAAACCGGCGTGGCGCTTTGTGCTTTCGAGCGCGCGCCCTGGGCCGCGCAGCCGGGCGATCGCTGGACCCATGTGCCCGATCTGGCCGGGGCCGTCGCTGCGCTGCCGCAGACGCCCGCGCGGGTGTTCCTTGCCATTGGCAAACAGCATCTGGACGCGTTTTCCGCTGCACCGCAGCATCACTATTTGCTGCGGCTGGTCGATCCGCCCGAAGCACCGCTGCCCCTGCCCGATGCGACGGCGGTGATCGCCCGCGGCCCCTTTGACGCGCAAGGGGATACGGACTTGCTGCGCAGCGAGACCATCACCCATGTCGTCGCCAAGAACGCCGGGGGCGCGGGGGCCGAGGCGAAGCTTGTGGCCGCCCGCAGCCTTGGTCTGCCGGTCATTCTGATCGACCGGCCCGCCGTCCCCGCGCGCGCGATCCGCGCCACGCTCGAGGGGGTGATGGGCTGGCTTGCCGATCACGGCGCGACGCCACGCGGCGTATAGACCCAGGGCCCGACGCGGCGGGTGCTGGCATTGCCGACCAGAACCACGGTCCGCATGTCGGCCATCTCGGGCGTCGCGTCGCGCAATTCGACCACGGTGATCGCCTGTTCGGGCGTCGTCACAGCGCGGGCGAACAGGATCAGGCGCCCGGGCTCGCATTCCTCGCGCAGGATCTCCAGCACGCGGGCGAATTGATGCGGACGCGATTTCGAACGCGGATTGTAAAAGGCCATCGCGAAATCGCCGCGCGCCGCGTGCCGCAGCCGCTTTTCGAGAATTTCGAAAGGTTTGAGATTATCCGAAAGATTGATGGCGCAGAAGTCGTGCCCCAAGGGCGCCCCGGCCGCTGCTGCTGCCGCCAGCATCGCGGTGATGCCGGGCAGGATGCGGATCTCGGTTCCGGCGTATTCGGGATGGGCTTCCAGCGCCTCGAACACAGCCGAAGCCATGGCAAAGACCCCCGGATCGCCCGAAGACACCACCACCACGCGCCGACCTTCTGCCGCCATTTCAAGGGCATGGGTGGCGCGATCCAGTTCGACCCGGTTGTCGGTCGGATGCAGCACCAGGCCTTCGCGCGGGGCGATGCGGGCGACGTAGGGGATGTAGCCGACGATATCGGTCGCTTCGGCCAGCGCCGCGGTGACCTCGGGCGTCACCAGATCCTCGCGCCCGGGCCCAAGCCCGGCAACCGTGACCCAACCGCTCATGCCTCGTCCCCCAGTTCCGGCCGCCGCCCCTGCCCGTGCACCAGCACGATGGCGAAATAGGGGCAATCTTCCTCGGCCACATCGACCAGCCGCGCGATGCGCTGGCTCGGCATCGTGCCGCGCTCGACCAGCCAGGCCGCGTCAAGCCGCCCCGTAACCGCAAGCGCGCGCTTGATTTTCGGCAGATTGCGCCCGGTCTTCATCACCACGATCGCGTCCGACCGTTCCATATGCGCGACCAGATCCGCCTCGGGAAGCGTGCCCGCCATCACGGTGAGCACATCGTCGCCCCAGGTGATCGGCGTGCCCGTCGCCCACCAGCAGCCGACCATGCCGGGAATGCCGGGGATCACCTCGACCTCGGCGCGGCCCTGCAGGCGGGTGTAAAGATGCATGAACGAGCCATAAAGGAAGGGATCACCTTCGCAGAGCACCACCACATCGCGGGTTTTCGAAAGTTCCGAAAGCCGCGACGCCCAGTCGTCATAAAACCGTGCCAAAGCTTCGATATATTCGGGACTGTCGAACGGCAATTCGGTCGTGACCGGATATTCCATCGCATGTTCGACGACATCGGGGCGCAGCATCCCCTCGACGATCCGCCGCGCCTGACCGGCCCGCCCGGCCTTGCGGAAATGCGCGATATCGGTGGCGGCACGAATGGCGCGGTCGGATCGCACCGAAATCAGATCGGGGTCGCCCGGCCCAAGCCCCGCGCAAAGGATGCGTCCCATCTCTATTCCTTCCGGCAGGCGAGCGCGTTCACCGCCGCGACCGTGATCGCCGAGCCGCCCAGCCGCCCCTCGACGATGACCCAGGGCACCGGGTTCGCCAGCGCCAGCGCGGCTTTTGATTCCGCGGCGCCGATGAAGCCCACCGGACAGCCGATGATCGCCGCCGGACGCGGGCAGGTCGGGTCTTCGAGCATGTTCAAAAGATGGAACAAGGCCGTCGGCGCATTGCCGATCGCCACCACCGCGCCCGCAAGCTTCGGCCGCCACAGCTCCAAGGCCGCGGCCGAGCGGGTGTTCTCCATCTCCTGCGCCATCCCCGGCACACGGGGGTCGTTCAGCGTGCAGATCACCTCGTTGCCCGCGGGGAGACGGGCGCGGGTGATGCCTTCGGAGACCATCCGCGCATCGCAGAGGATCGGCGCCCCCGCCTCCAAGGCCGCGCGGGCGGCAATCGCCATGCCGGGCGCGAACCGGACGTGGTTTTCCAGCCCCACCATCCCGGCGGCATGGATCATGCGGACCACCACCACCTCTTCTTCCGGGGTGAAGCGGGCCAGATCGGCCTCGGCGCGGATCGTGGCGAAAGATTGCACGTAGATCTTCGCGCCGTCCTTTTCATACTCATGGGGCATCGGGGGTCATCCTTCGGGTTGGCGCGCTTCTAGCCTTTCCTCGAGGCTTGCCGCAATCGAATTGCGCCGCGTCAGCCAGAGGCCCGCCTCGGCCAGGCGTTGGAACAGATCGCGCATCGCCGCCAGCGCCTCGGGGTTTTCGCGGGCCAGAAAATCGCGAACCTCGTCGCGGCCCAGCGTCGCCTCGTGGTAAAGGTCAAAAAGATGCGCGGGCACGACCTGGGCCAGATGCGCGAAAGCCGCCATGTGGTCGAGCGTCGCGGCAATCTCGGCGCCACCGCGGAAGCCGTGCCGCATCATGCCATCGGCCCAGGCCGGGTTCGCGGCGCGCGCCCGCACCACGCGGGCGATTTCCTCGGGCAGCGAGCGGGCGCGCGGCCGGTTCGGGTCGGTGGCGTCCAGATGGTAAAGCGCCGGCGCCTCGGCGCCCAGCCGGGCAAGGGCGGCGGCAAAACCGGCCTCATGCGCGGCATAGTCGGAGGCAAGCAGGATATCGCTTTCGGGCAGATCCTGCGCATGCACGAAACTGTCGGCGCCCAAAAGGCGGGCTTCAAGACCGGCCCGGTCGGAGCGGATTTCGCCTTTCTTGTCAATCGTGTAGGAGGAGGCCGCAAGCCAGGCCTCGCCCGCCCTTGCCCGCGCTTCGGGGGTAAAGGCGTCCAGTGCCGCGCCCATGTTCAGCCCGTATTGGCCGGGGCGCGGCCCGAAAACGCGCGGGGCGGCGGCAAGGTAGGGGTTGTCCTCGGGCGTTTCCTCGCGCGTCGCCAGCGCCTCGGCGCCGGTTTCGAACAGCTGCGCAAGGCCCGGAAAGATATCGCGGAAGAGCCCCGAGACACGCAGGGTCACGTCGATGCGCGGGCGGCCCAGAAGGGCGAGCGGGATCACCTCGACGCCCGAGACCCGGGCCGCGCCCTCGTCCCAGACCGGTTTCAGCCCGGCCAGATGCAGCGCCATGGCGAATTCTTCGCCCGCCGTGCGCATCGTCGCCGAGCCCCAAAGATCGACGACCAGCCCCTTCGGCCAGTCGCCATGATCCTGCAAGTGCTTGCGAAGCAGCTCCTCGGCCAGTTTCACCCCCTGCGCGTAAGCGGCACGGCTGGGCACCGCCCGGGGATCGACGGAAAAAAGGTTGCGCCCCGTCGGCAGCACGTCCGCGCGCCCGCGCGCCGGGCTGCCTGAGGGGCCGGGGGGCACGCGTCTGCCCGCCAAAGCCGCCGACAGCCCCGCCTGTTCTTCGGCCCCGCAAGCGCCCTGCCCCAGCACATGCAGCCCGTCACCAAACAGGCTCTCCTTGATATCACAGACAAAACGGTCGATGCGGGTGATCGCTTCCGCGGCCGAGGCGGTGGCGGGAATGCCCAGATCGTCCTCGACGCCGCTGGCGCGGGCCTCGTCGCGGATGTCAGAGATCAGCCGGTCGCGCCGGGCCGGGTCAAGCCCGTCGGCGGTGGAATATTCGTCCAAAAGCCGTTCGAGCCGCGCCATCCCCTCGGGCACGGCGGCGGTGGACAAGGGCGGCGGCAGATGGCCCAAAGTCACGGCGGAGAGGCGGCGTTTCGCCTGCGCCGCCTCGCCCGGGTCATTGACGATGAAGGGATAAATGACGGGCAGCGGGCAAAGCGCCTCGGGCCAGCAGCTGTCCGACAGCGCAACGGCCTTGCCCGGCAGCCATTCGAGCGTGCCATGCGCGCCCATATGCACCAAGGCGTCGATGCCCTGCGCCCGCAGCCAGAGGTAAAAGGCGACATAGCCATGCCGCGGCACGCGGGAAAGGTCGTGATACTCGCCGTCGCGGGTTTGCACATCGCCCCGCTCGGGTTGCAGCGCGATCAGCGCGGCGCCGCGGCGCAGGGCGGCGAAATGAAAGGCGCCGTTGGCGCAGGCGGGATCGGCCTCGGGCGCCCCCCAGGCCGCGGTCAGATCGGCGCGCAGCTTGTCGGACAGGGTGTCAAGGGCGGCCAGATAGTCCGAAAGCGCCCAAGAAAGCCGCTCGGTCGCCAAGGTCTCAAGCGCGGCACCGGGGGCGATGGCATAGCCCTCGGCGGCGAGTTGGGACAAAAGCGCCTCGGTCGAGGCGAGCGCATCCAGCCCCACCGCATGGGCCATCTGCCAGGCCCGGCCGGGATAGGTCGAAAGCACCACCGCCAGCTTGCGCGCAGCAGTGGGGGTTTCGGCCAGCCGGTGCCAAAGGGTGATGCGATCGAGCGCGGCCTCCACCCGCGCCGGATCGGCGCGATGGGCGAAGCGGGAATATTCCAGATCGGGGTCGCGCGGCTCGGGCGCCTTGAAGGAGACGACACCGGCAAAAAGACGGCCATCGACCTCGGGCAGCACGACATGCATGGCCAGATCGGCGGGCGAGAGGCCGCGGTCGGCCAAGGCCCAATCGCGCTTGCGGGCGGTCGACAGCGCGACCTGAAAGACCGGCACATCATAGCGGTCAAAGGGCGTCGTGCCATCCGCGCCTTGCGCCGAAAAGGCGGTCGCGTTGACGACAAGCGCGGGGGCGCGGCCGTCAAGTCGCGCCTGCAGCGCATCGCCCAGACCCTCGGATTTGAGCGAGGGCGCAAAGAGGCCGCAAGCCGCGAAACCGCGCGCGCGCAGGCCATGGATCAGCGCATCGATCGGCGCGGTATCGGCGGCGGTCAGATAAGAGCGGTAAAAGCTGACCAGCGCCAGGGGGCCCTCGCCCTCGGGCGCGGCGATCACGCCCGCGGCCGGATCGTAAAAGCCCCAGTCGGGCAGGCGCTTGTCGCCCGGCACCGGGGGCGCGTAAAGGCCCGAGGCAAGGGCGAGCTGCGCCAGCGCCGCCTGTGCCGCCACCGCGCCCCCCGCATCGCAGAGTTCCTTGAGCCTGCGCAGCGTCGAAACCGGCAGGGTCGAGAGCGCATCCAGCCGATCATCGGGGCGGCCATCCGCGGGCAGCACGGCCAGCGCAATCCCCTTGCGGCGGCACAAATCCTGCACCGAGGCCAGACCATAGGGCCAGTAAGCCTCGCCGCCGATCAGCCGGATCAGGATGCCCTTGGCGCCCGACAGCGTGTTTTCGACATAGGTATCGACCGAAATCGGGTGTTTCAGCGCCACCAGATTGGCCAGGCGCAGGCTTGGCAGCCCGCCCCCCGCCCGTTTCCAGCCCGCCGCGAAAGCCCCCAGATCGCTGTCAGAGAGCGACAGCACCACAAGATCCGCCGGGCGCTGACCCAGATCGGTCGGCACCGCGGTTTCCTCGAGCCCGTGGCTTTCGCGGAAGACGACATGCATCAGGCGGCGACCCCGCCCAGCAGCACGGCGCGGATCGCGGCCTCGTCGACATCGTCATGCTCGGCGATCACGACGAGCGCCGAGCGCCGGGTCTCGGCGCCCCAGGGCCGGTCGTATTGATGCCGCACCCGCTCGCCCACGGCCTGCACCAAAAGCCGCATCGGCTTGCCCGCAACCGCGATGTGCCCCTTGACGCGCAGGATGTTCTGCTCGCGCGCCAGACGTTCGATCGCGGCCACCAGTGCCGCCGGATCGGAGATTTCGGGCAGCTCGATCACCACCGTGTCGAAATCGTCATGCTCATGCTCGCCGTGATCGTCGTGATGGCTGGGCCGCGCGGCCAGATCATCCTCGGCGGCGGCGCCAAGGCCAAGGATCACCTTGGGGTCGATCACCCCCTCGGTCAGCGGCAGGATCGGCAGTTTGCGCGGCAGTTCCGCCTCGATCAGCGCGCGGGCGGTGGCAAGACCCGCCTCGCCCGCCAGATCGGCTTTCGACAAAAGCACGATATCGGCGCAGGCGATCTGATCCTCGAAGACCTCGGAAAGCGGCGTTTCGTGATCGATGCTCGCATCGGCCAGACGCTGCGCATCGACGGCGGCGACATCGGGGGCGAAACGACCGGCGGCGACGGCCTCGGCATCGGCCACGGCGATGACGCCATCCACGGTGATCTTCGAGCGGATCGCGGGCCAGTCGAAGGCCTTCAAAAGCGGTTTCGGCAAGGCGAGCCCCGAGGTCTCGATCAGGATGTGATCGGGGCGGACGGGCCGGGCCAGAAGCGCCTCGATCGTGGGCACGAATTCATCGGCGACGGTGCAGCAGATGCAGCCATTGGCCAGCTCGACGATGTTTTCATCGGGGCAGTTTTCATCGGCGCATTGGCGCAGGATCTCGCCATCGACGCCGACGGTGCCGAATTCATTGACCAGAACGGCGAGCTTGCGGCCCTCGGGGTTCGCCATCAGATGGCGGATGAGCGTGGTTTTCCCCGCGCCCAGAAAGCCGGTGATCACGGTGACGGGGATTTTGGTCAGATCGGACATGGCTCACTCCTGAGACGGGACGATTTGCGGGGGAATACGGGCAAGACATTGCTTGCGAAAGATGTCGGGGCGCTCGCGCCAGGGGATGAGACCCTTCTCGGCGGCCTCGAACTGGGCGGCACCGGTCAGGATCGTCGCGGCGTCCTGCGCGTCGAGACGGCCGAAGACATAGGACCATTTGCCGGGGCCCGAAAGCGCGATGGCGCAGCCCTGGGTGCAGGCGGAAAGGCATTCGACCGGCACCACCGTCACCCCCTCGGGCACGGGCAGCGCGGCCAGCGCATGGGCCAGAAGCTCGCCCGGACGGGGCGCGGCCGCCTCGGCCAGCGGCGCCGCAGCGGTGCCGCGACAGGTGGTGCAGACATGCAGCGTGGTGGCCATCGCCCCTCCTGATGGGTTTGGGGGAACGGCCAGAGTGAGAGCGCATGCGCCCTGCCCCCGGTCGCGGAACACCCCGTCCGCCCGAAATCCATGCGCTGGCAGGTCTCCCGGCTTGCGGATGCGAGGGGGTCTCCCCTCACGGTCGCCCCGCCTTCCCGGCTGTTGCCAGTGGCCTCGGGGCGCCCTCTCCGGTCACGGTCGCGGGGGCGGCTGCGGTCGGGTTTCGCGGCAAAGCCGTCGCAATTCCCTTCACATTCCCTCTTCGCCTGTCATAGGACAGAAACCAGCGCCCGCCCTGAGTGGCCAAGACGCGATCTATTGTCAAGCGCGAGGACCGCCCCGATGACGCCCGAAAACGACAGCCCCGAGACCGGACCGGACGAACTGGCCCGCCATGCGGTGAAGATGGCGAAGAAGAAAGCCGCCCGCGACAAGATCATGGCGCAAAAATCCGGCGAAAAGGGGCTGATCATCGTCCATACCGGCTCGGGCAAGGGGAAGAGCTCGGCCGGGTTCGGGATGATTCTGCGCTGCATCGCGCATGAGATGCCCTGCGCGGTGGTGCAGTTCATCAAGGGCGCCTGGGATACCGGCGAGCGGCGGCTGCTGACGACGCATTTCGGCGATCTGTGCCAGTTCCATGCGATGGGCGAGGGCTTCACCTGGGAAACCCAGGACCGCGAGCGCGACATCGCGGCGGCCATCGCGGGCTGGGAAAAGGCGAAGGAGCTGATCCGAGATCCGGAGATCCGGATGGTGCTTCTGGACGAGATCAACATCGCGCTGCGCTATGGCTATCTGGATGTCGAGGAGGTGCTGGCGTTTTTGCGCGACGAGCGGCCCGAGAGGACGCATGTGGTGCTGACCGGCCGCAATGCCGCCGAGGCGCTGATCGAGGCGGCCGATCTGGTGACCGAGATGGGTCAGGTGAAGCACCCGTTCCGCGCGGGCATCAAGGGCCAGCCGGGGGTGGAGTTCTGAGCCCAAGGCCGGGGGCGCTGCCCCCGGACCCCCGGGATATTTGTGGCAAGATGAAACAGGGCGTTAGGGATTTGGTAACAATGATCGGGCAAGCTGGGCACACGGTACAGGGAGGGATCCCGATGACCGTGCAAGGTGAAAGCGGCGCGTCTTCCCCGCGCAAGCGGCCCAAGGCGCGTCGCCCACTTTCTTGCGAATGTGCTTTCATCTTGCCACCAAATATCCCCGCCGGAGGCTCCCGCAATCTCAGCACGCGCACCGGGAGGGGATGATGACAGCCTTGATGATCCAGGGCGCGGGCTCGAATGTCGGCAAGTCGATGCTGGTCGCCGGGCTCTGCCGGGCGGCGCGGCGGCGGGGGCTGACGGTCGCGCCGTTCAAGCCGCAGAACATGTCGAACAATGCCGCCGTCACCGCCGATGGCGGCGAGATCGGTCGCGCACAGGCGCTGCAAGCGCTGGCCTGCGGGCTGGAGCCGGTGACCGACATGAACCCGATCCTTCTGAAGCCCGAAAGTGACGTCGGCGCGCAGGTCGTGGTGCAGGGGCGTCGGCTCACCACCACCCGGGCGCGGGACTATGCGACACTCAAGCCGCAGCTGATGGGCGCGGTGCTCGAAAGCTTCCAGCGCCTGAAATCCACCCATGATCTGGTGATCGTCGAAGGTGCGGGCAGCCCGGCCGAGGTCAATCTGCGCGCGGGCGACATTGCCAACATGGGTTTTGCGCGCGCCGCCGATGTGCCCGTCGTGCTGGTGGGCGACATCGACCGCGGCGGCGTCATCGCGCAGATCATCGGCACCCAGGCGGTTTTGGACCCCGCCGATGCCGAAATGATTTCCGGCTTTCTGATCAACAAGTTCCGCGGCGATGTCACGCTTTTCGACGACGGCTACCGGCTGATCGAGGCCCGCACCGGCTGGCGCGGTTTCGGCACGCTGCCGTGGTTTCCGCTGGCCCACAGGCTGCCCGCCGAGGATGCGCTCGACATCGCCTCGGGCCCAGCGACTGCGGGAACGGTGATCGCCTGCCTGACGCTCTCGCGCATTGCCAATTTCGACGATCTCGACCCGCTTGCCGCCGAGCCGGGGGTGCGGATGGTGATGGTGCAGCCCGGCCAGCCGATCCCGGCCGAGGCGCGGCTGGTGATCCTGCCCGGCTCGAAATCCACCCGCGGCGATCTGGCCTTCCTGCGCGCGCAGGGCTGGGACGTGGACCTGATGGCCCATGTCCGGCGCGGCGGCCATGTGCTGGGCATCTGCGGCGGCTATCAGATGCTGGGCCGGACCGTCGCCGATCCCGAGGGGATCGAGGGGCCTGCGGGCACCACCCCGGGTCTGGGGCTGCTGGAGGTCGAGACGGTGATGACGCCCGACAAGCGGCTGACGCGAACGCGGGCCACACATGCGGGGACCGGGCTCGCGGTCGAAGGCTATGAAATCCACATCGGACGCACCGACGGCCCCGACCGCGCCCGGCCCTTTGCCATCGTCGACGGCCAGCCCGAGGGGGCGATCTCGGCCGATGGTCGGGTCACCGGCAGCTATCTGCACGGGCTGTTTGGCGCGGATGCGTTCCGCGCCGCCTTCCTGCAAGGCCTTGGCGTCGCGGCCTCGGGGCAAAGCCATGCCGCGGGGGTCGAGGCGGCGCTCGACGCGCTGGCCGATCACCTCGAGACGCATCTCGACGTGACCGGGCTTTTGCGGCTCGCGCGTTAGCGCAGTTCCCATTCGGTCGGCAGGTTTTCCTGCCAGCCCGCGCGGTGCAGAAGCGGCGTGTCATCGGTGAATTCGGGCGTGCCGATGCAAAGCCAGGCGACGAAGTCCCAGTCGGGCGGCACGTCCAGCAGCCGCTCGACCGCTTTCGGATCGAGCACCGAGACCATGCCGAGACCCAGGTTTTCCGCCCGCGCGGCCAGCCACAGCGTGTGAATGGCCATCGCCGTCGATTGCTGCAGCGTCACCGGCATCGAGGCGCGGCCAAGCCCGTGCCCCGCGGTCGGATCGCGATGGGTGAAGACGGCGAGCTGCAACGGCGCCTGATCGATGCCTTGCAGTTTCAGCTTCGCATAGGCCTCGGCCTGTTCGCCGTCATAGCCCTGCCCCGCGGCCGCGCGCGCGGCGTTGAAATTCGCCAGCACCTCGGCGCGGATCGCCGGGCTCTCCACCCGGATCACCCGCCAGGGCCGCGCATTGCCGACCGAGGGCGCCATGTCCATCACCGCGCGCAGCCGGTCGATCACCTCCTCGGCGATCGGATCGGGGCGGAAATGGCGCACGTCGCGGCGCCAGCGCAGCACTTCGGTCAGCGCGTCGCGGTGGGTCTGTTCAAAGTTCATCCGTCAGGGCCTTTTCCAGTCGCATCCATTCACTCTCGTTGCCCGGCAGACCGAGGCGCAGCCAGTCCGCCGCATAGGGAAAGACCCGCGACCAGATCCGGGCGCGGGCCAGGCGGTCCTGGGCCGCCGCCGCATCGGGCGTGGCATAGGTGCGAAAGAGCGCCGTACCGCCAACGAGCCGCCAGCCCGCCCGCGCCGCCAGCGCATCCATCCGCATCGTTTCCGCCCCCAGCCGCAGCGCCGTCGCCATCGCCCAGTTCCGGTCGAGAAGCGCCCGGCGGCCGATCTCCAGCGCCGGGCCCGAGACCGGCCAGGGACCAGCCATCTCCGAGAGCGCCGCCACCGTCGCCGCATCGGCAAAGACAAAGCCCAGCCGCAGCCCGGCCAGGCCGTAGAACTTGCCAAACGAGCGCAGAACCAGCATCCGGCGGCTGGCCTTTGCGGTGACCGAAGCCTCGGGCGAGGCATCGGCGAAGCTTTCATCCACCACCAGCCGCCCGACCTGCAACGACAGCGCGCGCAGGGCCGGGGCCGGATGGCGCTGGCCATCGGGGTTGTTCGGGTTCACCACCACCGCCAGATCGGCCCCCGCCAGCGCGCCAAGGCTTGCCACCTCCTCGACCTGCCAGCCTGCCGCGCGCAGCGCCGCTGCATGTTCGTTGTAGGTCGGGCCCAGCACCCGCGCCCGCCCCGGCGCCCAAAGCCGCGGAATGAGCTGGATCGCCTGCTGCGCCCCGGCCAGCGCCACCCCGGGCGCCGGGGTGCCGAAGGCCGCGGCCGCGGCCTCGAGCAGCGCCGCCTTGGCCGTCGCGGTCGGCAGATCGGTCCAGACATGGGCGGGCAGATCGGGCACGGGCCAGGGCTGGCGGTTGATGCCGGTGGAGAGATCGATCCAGTCCTCGCCGCCATAATGCGCCTTGGCCGCGTCGCAGTTTCCGCCATGATCGCGCATCACAAGACACTCCAGAAAAGGGCCCCAAGGCCGATAGCCAGCGCCATCCCTGCCATTGCCCGACGGTACAGCGCAAGCCCGCGGGCCAGGTCTGCGGGCGTCGGATCGGGGGCGGTGCCGTTCAGCCACGGTTCCTCGGCCACCCGGTCGGCATAGATGCGCGGCCCGGAGAGGCGGATCGCCAGCGCCCCGGCCATCGCCGCCTCAGGCCAGCCCGCATTGGGCGAGCGGTGCGATCGGGCGTCGCTTTGCATCACCGCCAGCGCGCGCCCCCGGCAGGGCGCGGCGAGCACGAAGAACAGCCCGGTCAGCCGCGCCGGGATCAGGTTCACCAGATCGTCGATCCGCGCCGAGGCCCAGCCGAATGCCTCATAGCGTTCCGTGCGGTGGCCGATCATCGAATCGAGCGTGTTGATCGCCTTGTAGCCGGCAATGCCGGGCAGGCCCGCGACGCAGCCCCAGAACAAGGGCGCGACGATCCCGTCCGAGCTGTTCTCGGCCAGGCTTTCGAGCGCGGCACGGGCGACGCCGGGTTGATCCAGCTGGCTCGGATCGCGCCCGACGATCATCGAGACGGCCTGCCGCGCGCCGGGCAGATCGCCCGCGATCAGCGGTTTTGCCACCGCCGCAACGTGATCATGCATCGAGCGCAGCGCGACGAAGGGCCAGACGAGGATGCCGCCGATCAGCACCCCCGGCCAGCCCGCAGGCAGCCAAAGCTGCACAGCCGACGCGATGACCACCGTGGTTCCGATCACCGCCAAAGCGACCAGCACCCCGCGCAGCCGCCGCAGGCGGCCCTTGAAATTCCAGCCCTTTTCCAGCCGTGCGATCAGCGCGCCGATCCAGGTCACCGGATGGCCGATGCGTTTGTAAAGCGCGTCCGGCCAGCCAAGCGCCAGATCGATCACCAGCGCCACCGCCATCATCGCGGCAAAATTCATCGCCCGCCCCCCTTGATCCGCACCAAACCGCGCCAACCCACCGCGCGCAACACCGCCGCTGCCCCCGCGGGCACCGTGCCGGGCGCAAAGATCAACCCGCGCGCCGCCCCGGTATGCGCCCGCAGCCAGCCAAGCGCACCCAGATCGGCGGCCAGCTGCGGCGCAACCTCGCCCGCGGGGCCGCGCAACGCGCTGCAGCGCACGGCGCTTTCGGTGGCGATTGCGGCAAAATCGCCAAGCCCCTGCGCCCGCTGCCAGCGCGCCACAAGGTCGGCGACATCGGGAAAGGCACTGTCGGCGGCCTCGGTCCGGGCCGGGCCGCCCTGAAATCCGCCCAGGATCTCGTAGCGCGGCAGCACGGGCAACGCCGCAAGCGCCCGCCCCTGCCGCGAGGCCCAGAGCAGCCGCTCGGGGGCCGCGAACATCAGCGGATCGGAGGCCCCCTCGGCCGCAACACAGGCCCGCGCGAGGATCTCGGGCGCACCGTTCCAGCCCGCCAGCCGCGCCAAAGCCACCAGCGAGGCGGTCGAAACCCCGGTGCCCAGACCGGGCGCCACCACCGGGCGCAACACGATGCGCCCGCGCAGCGAAAGCCCCAAAGGCGCCAGAAACCGCCGCGCCCGCGCAGCCGTCAGCCCAGCCCCCCGCAGCGACAGCCCCGGGCCGGGCCGGTAGCACAGATCCAGCCCCAGCGCGGGCGCAGGCAGCGTCACCAGCACCACCGGGCCCCCGGCGCCCAGCCGCCCCTGCAGCCACTCGCCGAAATGGCCGGGAATGTGCAGCGCGGGTCTCATCCGAAGACCCGGTTCACGCCCGCGATCGACCAAAGCCCCCCCGGCACCGCGACAAGCCGCGTCACCGAAAGCGGCGCCACCTGAAAGGCCAGCCCCGCGGGCACCGATCCCAGCGCCAGCGACAGCGCCGCGCGCACGACCCCCGCATGGGCGATCACGGCCACCCGCCCGCCCTGCCCCGCCAGCTCGCGCAGCACCGGCGCGACGCGGGCGCATTGCTCGGCGTAGCTTTCGCCGCCCGGCGGGCGATGCGTGGCCACCTCGGCGAGCGGCATCAGCCCGATATCGGGAAGCTCTGCGAACGGGCGGTTTTCCCAGGCGCCGAAATCCTGCTCCCACAGCCGCGGATCAAGCCGCGGCTCGACCCCGGGCCACAGCGCCGCCGCCGTCTGCTGACAGCGCGCCGCGGGCGAACACACAAGGCTTGCCATTCCCACCGCGGCGCGGACCGCCGCCAGCACCTCGTCGCCCGGCAGATCGCAGGGCACATCGCGCCGCCCCGCCAGCCGCCCACCATGAACCGCGGGCGCATGGCGGATCAGCCAAAGCTCGGTCGTGACATCCGCCTGCCCAATCGTCTGCATCCGCGCATTTCTCCTTTCGGTCCGCCGCCGTTTCTGCTTTTTTCCGCCGCAAGGAACAAGAGGCAACGCTTCATGGCTTTCACCCTTCTCGTCACCGGCGGCGCCCGTTCGGGCAAAAGCACCTATGCCGAGGCCCGCACGCTGGCGCTGGGGCAGCCCGCGCATTACATCGCCACCTCGGAAATCTGGGATGACGAAATGGCCGAGCGGATCGCGGCGCATCAGGCGCGGCGCGGCCCGGAATGGGTGACGCGGGCGGAACCTCTCGATCTTGTGACGGCTTTGCGGGAAACCGACGATGCGCCGCGGCTGGTCGATTGCCTGACGCTGTGGCTGACCAACCTGATGCTTGGCAATCACGACTGGGAGGCTGCGGCAAAGCGGCTTCTTGCGGTTCTGCCCGAACTGAGGGCACCCGTGATTTTTGTCACCAACGAGGTGGGTCTGGGCATCGTGCCCGACAACCGTCTCGCCCGTGCGTTCCGCGACAATGCGGGCCATCTCAACCAATGGGTCGCTGCGGCGGCGGACGAAGTCGTCTTCACCGTCGCGGGCCTGCCAATGAAGGTGAAATAGGTATGCTGCAGCTCCATTCCTTTGCCGAGATTTCCACCCTGGCCGACCGGCTGCCCATGGCGGATGAGGCCGCCCGCGCCGCGGCGCTTGAACGGCAAAACAGCCTGACGAAGCCGGTGGGCTCGCTTGGTCGGCTCGAGGAGCTGGCGCTGCATTGGGCGGCCTGGCGGGCGACGGCGCGGCCCACGATCACCAAGGCGCAGGCTTTGTGCTTTGCGGGCAATCACGGTGTCTGCGCGCAGGGCGTGAACGTCTTCCCGCAGGAAGTCACGCATCTGATGGTGAAGAATTTCGAGATGGGCGGCGCGGCGATCAACCAGCTGTGCCGCGCCGCGGGGGCGGATCTGCAGGTGATCTCGCTGGATCTGGACCGGCCGACGCAGGATTTCACCCAAGGCCCGGCGATGACCGAGGCCGAGACGGTGGCGGCGCTGAACACGGGCGCGGCGGCGGTTGATGTGACGGCCGATGCGCTGATCATCGGCGAGATGGGGATCGGCAATTCGACCATCGCGGCGGCCCTGGCGGCGGCGATTTACGGCGGCACGGCCAAGGATTTCGTCGGCCCGGGCACTGGCTCGGATGCGGCCGGGATCGCGCGCAAGATCGCCGCCATCGACAAGGGTCTGGCGCTGCATGGCGGCCTTGGCGGGATGGAGACGCTGGCGGCCCTTGGCGGGCGCGAGATCGCCGCGATGTGCGGCGCGGTTCTGGGCGCGCGGGCGGCGCGGATCCCGGTGATCCTTGACGGGTTCATCTCGACCGCCGCGGTCTCGACGCTGTTCAAGGTCGATCCGCGGCTTCTGGATCACTGCGTCGTCGGCCATACCTCGGCCGAGCCGGGGCATCAGAAGGTGCTGACCACGATGGGCAAGCGCGCGCTGTTGCAGATGGAGATGCGGCTGGGCGAAGGCACCGGCGCGGCGCTGGCGCTTGGCGTCGTGCGCGCGGCGCTCGAATGCCACAACGGCATGGTGACTTACGCCGAAGCGGGCATCAGCGCCTGATGGAACGGGGCTGGATCCGGGCGCGGCTTTCCGAGGCGCATCTGGCGGTGCTTTTGCTCACCCGCCTGCCGATGCCGCGTCTGGCCGATCCGGTGCCGACGCTGGCGCAATCGGTCTGGGCCTATCCGCTGGCCGGGCTGGTGGTGGGGGCGATTTCCGCCCTTGCCCTTTTCGGCACGCTGGCGCTTGGCCTGCCGCCCGCTTTGGCGGCGGGGCTGGCGGTGACGCTGCAGGTCGTCATCACCGGCGCGCTGCATGAAGACGGTCTGGCCGATGTCGCCGACGGCTTCTGGGGCGGGCGCGAGGTGGCGCGCAGGCTCGAGATCATGCGCGACAGTCGCATCGGCTCTTATGGCGTCGCGGCGCTGGTGCTGTCGCTTGGCCTGCGCTGGCAGGGGGTGGCGGCGCTCGCCGAAGCTTCGCCCGCGCTGGCGATGGCGGGGCTGATCGGGCTGGCGATCCTGTCGCGGGCGGCTTGCGGGGTGCTGATGGCGGCGCTGCCCGCGGCGCGGCCCGACGGCATGGGCCGTTATGCCTCGGGCGCGGCCTGGAAACGGGTGCTGGCGGGGGGCGCGGTGGCGATTGGCGCCGCTTTCGGGCTGGGCCTGCCAGTCGTGCCGCTGCTTGTGGTGCAGGGCGCGCTGGTGCTTGGGCTGATGCAGGTCGCGCGGGCAAAGATCGGCGGGCAGACCGGCGACGTGCTGGGCGCGGCGCAGCAGCTGGCCGAGATCGGCGGCTGGCTGGTGCTGGCGGCGGCCTTCGCCTGAGGCTCAGGCGACGCGCTGCCGGGGCAGCGCCCCCGGAGCCAGCAGACGCAGGCCCCGCCGCGCCGCCAAAGGCCGCGCCGTGGGGCCATAGACCGCCAGCGGATCGGCCGCGCCCAGAACCACCCCGGCCAGCCAGGGCTGGGCAAGGGCAATCGACAGCCGCGCCGCGGGCCCCAGCGCCGCCAGCGCCATCGGCCCGGGGTAAAGCGTCTCGCAGGCCAGCCCGTTTGCCGTGACGATGCCGTGCCGTTCCAGAAGGATATGGTGATAGCTGACACGGCGCTTGCCGCGCGCGATGCGAAAGCGCGGGTCGTTCAGTTCGGCCAGATGCCGCGCCCGCACCAGACGCTCGCCCTGATCGGTCAGCACCAGCACCGCATGTTGCGGCGAGACCAGCAGCGCCCCGTGCCGCCCCAGCGCATTTTCGCGGATCGCCACCGGCAAAAGCCCCGGTTCCGCCGCCAGATCCCCCGCGGTCAGCGACCGCCCGCCGGACCAGAGCACCGGCACCGCACCGTGATCGCGGCTCAGCACCAGATCGCCCGGGCGCAGGCTCTCGACCGGAACCGGACCGCGCGGCGTCTCGATCAGGGTGCCGGCGGTGAAACAGGGCACCCCCATCGCATGCAAAAGCGGCCGGCTGATCTGGTCGGCCGGGGTCCCGACAAGGGTGATCACCGGCCCGCCGGTCACCGTGGGGAAGGTGATCACCGCATGGCCATCGGCATCCGAGCCGATCACCGCATCGTCCCAGGTCACCAGCTTGCCCTGATCGTCGCGCAGCCCGGACACATCCAGCTGGTCGCGCGTCTTGCCGTCGATCAGCGCAAGGTCGAAATCGGTGATGCGGTCGGCGCCGCTTTGCGCGTCAAACACGAAGGTATCGGCGCCGCTGCCGCCGGTCAGCACATCCGCGCCAAGCCCGCCCGAAAGCCGGTCATCGCCCGCATCGCCAAACAGCGTGTCGTCGCCGCTGCCGCCGAGGATCAGATCGTTGTCGTCGCCGCCGTAAAGGATGTCGTTGCCGCCGCGCCCGTCCAGCGTGTCGTTGCCGCCGCCGCCGTAAAAGATGTTCGTATAGACATCGGAGCCGCTGTAGGCGGCATCGTCGAAGCCGACGAGGGAATCGCCCTGGGCCGAGCCGATCAGCCCGTCGATGCCGGTCAGACTGTCGCCCGCCGCATCGCCCCCCGCCGCCGTCCAGCGCGACAGATCGATGGTCACAGCGCCGGAACTGGCGGAATAATCGGCATAATCCATGCCGCTGCCGCCGTTCAGACTGTCCGCCCCGGCGCCGCCCGCCAAAGTGTCGTTGCCCGCGCCGCCGTCCAGCGTGTCATTGCCGGTGCCGCCCAGGATCAGGTCGTTGCCGTCATTGCCCGACAGCACATCATTGCCCGCGCCGCCATCGATCGTGTCGTGGCCCGCATTGCCGCTGACCGTGTCATTGCCCGCCCCGGCGCGGATCGAATCGTCGCCCGCCCCCCCCACCAGCGAGGAGGCCGCCGACGAGGCATAGCTCGTGCTGGCAAGGCCGCTGTAGCTTTGCCCGGTCGAGGTCGCCGAGGCGCTGCCGGTGACGGTCATCACCACGCCCGGCGTCAGCGCCGCGGTCGAGACATAGCCGACCAGCGTATTGCCGACATAGACATCGTAAATCCGCGCCGTCGTGCCCGAGGGGGTGATGAAACTGGTCGCCGTGCCCAGCCGCACCGCCCCCGAGGCCAGCACCGCGCCGCTGGCCGTCGTCACCACCGCGGTCTGGTTTCCGTCCAGCTGGCCGCTCGCCGATCCGCTGAAATACGCGTCATTGTCGGTGACGGTGATGGTGACCGCCTGCGTCGCCGATTCGTAGCCCGGATCCAGCGTGAAGCTCGATCCGCCAGCCGAAGTGATCGACGCGGCGCTGTAACCGCCGATCCTGTAAGTCGCCATTGCTCTGCCCGTATGCAGGTCTCCGCCTGCCTTGTTGTTGCGGGGCTTCGCCCCCCGCGCCCGCCCGCTGCTGCCGGAGGGCCCGTTTCAAGGTTAACAGGAACGCAAGAAATATGGCGAAAGTGGGGCAAAGGCGGGCAACGCCGCCGCGCGGCGGAAAAATGCGCAAAAGCGTTGCAGCCGGGCGGACCCGCCGGGGCGGGGTCAGACCGGCAGCGGGCGGCTCATCACGACGGCGGTGATCGGGCAGACCGAACTGGCCTGTTTCGTCGCCAGCACCGGCGGCGGCACCTCGTAGCGGGCGCGGGCGCGGAAACCGCGATGCGAAAAGAACGGCGCGGCATGTTTGGTGAAAAGCCAGGCCTCGCGCGCGCCCGCTGCCGCGACCCGCTCGAGCAGCGCCGCCAGAATCGCCGAACCGATGCCGCGTCCGCGCGCCGTCTCGGGCACGACCATCGAGCGGATCAGCGCCTGATCGCCCGGCAGCTCATAGCCGCCAAAGCCGCAGATTTCCCCGGAGGCATCGGAAAAGACAAAGAAACTCCGTCCGGGATCGGTCAGATCCTCGACCGGAAGATGGGCCGCGGCCAGCGCCTCGGCCAAGCCCGGATCGGACCCGGCAATCGGTGTCGCAGTCAGTTCGGGCAGGACCATGACCTCGGGCATCGGGCGGCTCCTGTGACAAGGGAGAGGAACGGCATCCCGCGCGGTCACGACGGCGGGCGCTTGCGGGCATCACGCGGTCGCGGTCCGGCAAGACACCGGGCAGACTGCGACGATTGTGCGACCGCGGCGCGACAGGGTCAAGCGGACAAAATATCAACCCTCGGTTGCGGCCAATGCAAGACCGTCGACGACCGCGGTGAAGGCGTCGCCCTGCGCCTGTCGGGCCTGCGGAAAGGCGGCACCGACGGCCTGCCCGACCAGCCCCATCAGGCTGGAGCCGCCGACAAGGATCGCGGTCTCGACCGCCGCGGGGGCGATGCCCGCCAGACGGCAGGTTTCCGCCAAAGCCGCATCCAGTTCGGCGCGCGCCCGCAAAAGCGCCGCCGCCATCGAGGCGGCGTCGATCTCGGCGTAAAGGCCGCGCTCGATCTTGCCCAGACGGATCATCGCGCCGGGCTTGCCTGCATTCGCCTCGATCTTGCCGCGCTCGACCGCGAAGGCCAGATCATGGCCGAGCTCATCCTCGATCACCCGCGCCAGACGCGCGATCGGCTGCGGCGCGACGGCGAATTTCGCCAGATGCGCCACGGACTTGCGGGTGTCTTGCGTGTAAAGGAAGGGGATCTTCGCCCAGGTCGCCAGATCGACGAAGATCTCGTTCGGCATCGGCAGCAGACCGGGGCCGAATTCGCGCTTGAGCTGCCCGCCCTGCCCCAGCAGCGGCATGACGTGATCGAGCGCGATGGCGCGGTCGAAATCGGTGCCGCCCAGCCGGATGCCGTGGCTGGCGATGATCTCGACCCGGGCCCCGCCGACCCGGAACAGCGAGAAATCCGAGGTGCCGCCGCCGATATCGACGATCAGACCAAGCGTCGTGCCGGTCAGATCGGCCGAGGCGCGGGCGGCGGCCTCGGGTTCGGGGCAAAAGCCGATCTCGGCAAAGCCCGCCGCCGAGAGGCAGCCGGTCAGATCGGCCAGCGCCCGGGCATCGCGGCCGGGATCGGCGTGGAAATGCACCGGACGGCCGGATAGGACGCGGGAAAAGCGCAGGCCGGTCTGCGCCTCGGCCCGGGTCTTCGTTTCCGCCAGAAAGGCGGTGACCACTTCGGCCAGGGTGCGGCGGCGCCCGCCGATCGGGCGCGGTTCATGGAACAGGGCCGTGCCCAGAACGCTTTTGAGCGCCCGCATGAACCGCCCCTCCTCGCCCGCGACCAGCGCCGAGACGGCGGCAGCGCCGATCCGCATCGGCCCCGGCTCGGCCGGAAAGAAGACCGCGGTGGGCAGGGTGTCGGCGGTGCCGTCCAGCGCCAGGCGACGCACCCGGCCGTCCTGCACGAGGGCGGCGGCGGAATTCGACGTGCCGAAGTCGATCGCAAGCGCAAGGTCGGTCATCGCGGGCCCCTTTGGCGAAAAGAGGCCCGCTACAGGGTTTCGGCGGCTCTGGCAAGGGGGCGGCCGCGGCCCGGATCAGAGCAGGAAATCCCCCGCCGAAAGCGCGCCCAGCGTGACATTGTCCAGCGTGATCACCAGCCCGTCGAGCTGGATCACCACGGCGCGGCCCGATTGCGTCATCTGCCCCGCAAGATCGGCGAAACTGTCGAGCCCCGCCACCCCGCGCAGGTCGATGTCGTCGGCGCCGATGCGGAAATCGGTGATCCGGTCGGTGCCATCGCCGGTCGCGAAGATGAAGACATCGTTGCCCAGCCCGCCGGTCATCAGGTCGTTGCCCGTGCCCGCCGTCAGCCGGTCGTTGCCCGCGCCCGCGGTCAGGCTGTCATTGCCCGCCTCGCCCAGCAGCAGGTCGTTCCCGGCCCCGGCCGAGATCCGGTCGTTGCCCGCCCCGGCCGAGATCGTGTCGGAGCTTGCAGCGCTGTCACCGGTGGCGGTGAAGCTGTCGTCGCCCGCGCCAAGGCTGACCAGATCATTGCCGCCGGTGTCGGTCACCGCATCGATCCCGGCGCCGCCCTGCAGCGTGTCGTTGCCAAGCCCGCCCGCCAGACGCGAGCCCGCATCCGAGGCGGTCAGCCTGTCGTTGCCCGCGCCGCCGTCCAGCGTGTCAAGGCCGCCAAGACTGGTCAGCACCTCGTTGCCCAGCCCGCCCATGACCGCATCGGCGCCCGCATCGGCCGTGTCGGTGAAGATGTCATCGCCCGCGCCCAGATCGATGCGGTCGGCATCGGCGCCGCCGCTGACAATGTCATTGCCCGCGCCCGCGCTGATCGTGTCCCGCCCGGCACCGCCGAGGATCGTGTCCGCGCCGTCATTGCCCGCCAGCCGGTCGTCGCCGCTGCCGCCGTCCAGACTGTCGCCGCCTGCGCCGCCGGTGATCACGTCATTGCCATCGCCGCCCCGCACGGTATCGGCATTTGCGGCGCTGTCACCGCTGGCGGTGTAGCTGTCATTGCCCGCGCCCAGATCGACCAGATCATTGCCGCCGGTATCGGCCGCTCTGTCGGCCCCGGCACCGCCGCGCAGCGTGTCATTGCCCAGACCGCCCTGCAGCATGCTGCCCGCCGCCGAGGCGGTCAGGCTGTCGTTGCCCGCGCCGCCGTCCAGACTGTCGCGCCCGCCCAGGCTGGTCAGCACCTCATTGCCTGCCCCGCCCAGAACCGTGTCGGCCCCCGCGTCGGTGGTGTCGGTGAAGATGTCGTCGCCCGCGCCCAGATCGATGCGGTCGGCATCGGCGCCGCCGCTGACAATGTCATTGCCCGCGCCCGCGCTGATCGTGTCCCGCCCGGCGCCGCCGAGGATCGTGTCAAGGCCCGCGCCGGTCTCGATCCGGTCGTTGCCGTCGCCGCCCGAGACGCTGTCGCCCCCGGTCGCGGTGTCGCCGGTGCCGATGTAGCTGTCGTTGCCCGCGCCGAGGCTCACCACATCGGCGCCACCGCTGTCGCTGACCCGGTCGGCGCCGGTCCCGCCTTGCAGCGTGTCATCGCCCAGCCCGCCCGAGAGCAGACCGCCCGCGGGGCCCGCCTGCAAAAGATCGTCGCCCGCCTCGCCGTGCAGCGAGTCGCTGCCGCCGCGGCTGGTCAGCACATCCGCCCCCGCCCCGCCCCAGACCAGATCGGCGCCGCTGTCGGTGCCGTCGATGAAGATGTCGTCGCCGTCCTGCAACTGGATCGTGTCATTGCCCGCGCCGCCGGTGACGCTGTCATTGCCCGCCCCCGCGGTGATGCTGTCATTGCCCATGCCGCCGTCGATCGTGTCGGCGCCCTGCCCGCCCAGAAGCGTGTCGCGGCCCGCGCTGCCCGCCAGCACCAGCCCGACACTGCCGCCGGAGCCGCCCCCGGTCCCGCTGCCGCCCCCGGTCCCGCTGCCGCCCGCAAACAGGAAATGCGCCGGATCGAGCATCGAGATCACGAGCCCCGAAAGCAGGATCGTGCCCTCGGCGGTGGCGATGCGCACGCCCGCGGCGGTGTCGGCCATCAGCGCCAGCAGCGCGCTCCAGTCGGCGATCGCGGCGATGGCGGAGAGATCGACGTAATCGATGCTCGCGACCAGATCCGCGATCGTGTCGGTGCCAAAGCCGGTGCCGAAGGTGAAGATATCCGCCCCCGCGCCGCCGGTCAGCAGATCGTTGCCGCCCTCGCCCGCAAGCCGGTCGTCGCCCGCCTCGCCCGAGAGCGTGTCATCGCCCGCCCCGCCCGCGACGGTGTCATTGCCCGCCCCCGCGGCGATGCGGTTCGCGGCGTTGTTGCCGGTGATCCGATCCGCCCCGGCGCCGCTGCGGACATGTTCGATCACCGTGCCGGCATAGATCACCATGTTGCCGCGCTGCCCGAACAGATCCGAGATCGCCCCGGGCGTCAGATCGATCCGCGCCGCCTCGGCTCGGGCGGAAAAATCAAGCGTGTCGATGCCGTCGGTGTCCATCAGGGTGAAGGCGACATCGGCCCGGTGGTTTGCGCTGGCCAGATAATCCAGCCCGTCGCCCGCGGTCGAGCCGCTGCCATAGGTGGTGTTGCCGCCATGTACCGCGGCCGGGGCGCCGTAAAGCGCCCGCATCGCCGCGATGTCGAAGGCCATCGGCGTCAGCAGATAGGCAGAGCTCGCGCCGGTGTTCGGGTTCTGGGTCTGCGCGAAATAGGACATGACCGAGGTCTGCCAGCTGTCATTGGCATAAAGCGCATCACGGGCGAAACTGGCCGAGCCGTTGTAATTGCCGGTATGGCCCAGCCCGAGCGCATGGCCGATCTCGTGGACATAGGTCTGGTAGCTGTAGCTGCCCAGCGTGCCGCCATAGTTGCTGAACCAGCTTGCAGACACATTGACCGAGGCCGAGACCATGTTCGTGCCGGTGCCGCTCATCGAACAATAGGCGCCCGCGGCACTGTTCTGAAAGCCGATCTGGCCGCCGCTGGCGACCCGGACGAAACTGATCCCCGCCACCGCGGCCCAGCTGTCCAGCGCGGTCTCGATCAGCGCGCGCTCGGCGGTGCTGACCGAGGCGGTGAAGGAATAGGTGAGCGTGCGGGACGCATCAAGCGCCCAGCCATAGGTGTAGCCGCCGAAATAGCCACGGATGAGCTGCTGGACCGCCTGGTCCTCGGTGAAGGTGGGAAGGGGCATCCGGGCACTCCTGATCGGGCGCGTGCGGCACGCGGCCATACGACCGGCGGGCCGGTCGGCAAACGACGACGGGAAAGGGGAAACGCCTTCGGCGTCGCGTGAAAGGAGGGACGCCTTTGGCGTCTGGGGGGGAAGACAGGGCCTTCATGGCCACCGGGGGATCCGCTTCCCGGAGTTGACCCTACCCGGTCGCGGGGCGATGCGACAAGCCGCCCGGCCCGGGATTGCGGCGCAAGTTCTGCGGCGTGGTGAACAGATCCTTGCCGCGGCCGCGCGCGGGGCGGGCTTTGTTCATCGCTGCGGCGATGCGGTGGCAGGCGCGCGGCGGGGCCGCGGCGGAACCGTGCCCGGGGCGGAAACGGCAGTCTTGCGGCGGGCGGCGCAGGTGGCCGAATCGCCGCAGGCTGCCGCGATCAGCCCCGGCTTTTGCGGATCGGATCGGCCAGAAGCCGCAGCCCGTTGAGCACCACCAGCACCGTCCCGCCCTCGTGACCGATCACCGCGATCGGCAGCGGCAGCTCGAAGAACAGCCCCGAGAGCACCAGAACCGCCATCGCCCCCATCGCGAAGATCAGGTTCTGCCGGATGATCCGCGCCGTACGCCGCGCCAGCCGGTGCGCTTCCGACAGCCGCGAGATGTCATCGGCCAGAAGCGCCACATCGGCCGCCTGCAGCGCCACCTCCGAGCCCGCCACCCCCATCGCGATGCCGACATCGGCCCGCGCCAGCGCAGCCGCATCATTCACCCCGTCGCCGACGAAAGCCACCCGGCCCCGCGTGGTCAGATCGGCGACGATCTTCACCTTGTCCTCGGGGCGCAGATCGGCGTGGATCTCGCCCGCGCCGATGCCCAGCTCGGCGCCGATCCGCTCGGCCACCGCGCGCCGGTCGCCGGTCAGCATCGCGACATGGCCGACCCCGCCCGCCCGCAAGGCCGCAAGCCCGGCCGCGGTGCTGTCGCGCGGGCGGTCCTCGCAAGTCACCCCGCCGAGGATCTTCGCGCCCCGCCCCAAAAGCACCAGCGTCCGCGGCGCGGTTTCCAGCACCGCAGGCAGCGCCAGCGTCTCGGCCGCCCGCGCCCCCATCCGCGCCGCCAGCCGCGCATTGCCCGCCCAGATCACCCCCTCGTCATCGACCGCCACCATCCCCTCGCCGGGCACGGCCTTGGCCTCGCGCACCGGCAGCGGGGTGATGCCGCGCCGGGCGGCATGGGCGCGGATCGCCGCGGCGATCGGATGTTCGGATTGCGCCTCGATCCCGGACAGACGGGCCAGGAACAGCGCCTCCTCGCCCTCGCAGTGGATATCGACGATCTCCTGCTTGCCGGTGGTCAGCGTGCCGGTCTTGTCAAAAGCGAAGGTCTCGACCTTGGCGAGCGTCTCCAAAGCCGCGCCGCCCTTGAACAGGACGCCCCCCCGCGCCGCCGCCGAAAGCGCCGAGAGGATCGCCGCGGGCACCGAAATCACAATCGCGCAGGGGCTGGCCGCCACCAGCAGCGTCGCCGCCTTGTAAAGCGCCGCGTTCCAGCCATGCCCGATCGCCCAGAAGGCGGCAAAGGCCGAGACCGCGGCGAGCAGAACCGCCACGGTGTAGCGCTGCCCGAACCAGGCCGAGAACCGCTCCGAGGGCGAGCGCGCCGCCTGCGCCTCGGTCACCAGCGCGATCATCCGCGCCACGGTGCTTTCGCCCAGCGCGCGCCGCACCTCGATTTCCAGCACGCCATGCAGGTTCACCGTGGCCTCGAAGACCTGCGCCCCCGGCGTCTTGTGGACGGGGACGGATTCACCGGTGATCGTGCTTTCGTCGATCGACCCCTCGCCCGCGACGATGACGCCATCGACCGGCACCCGCGCGCCCGGACGCAAGATCACCACATCGCCCGGCACCAGCGTTTCCACCGCCACCTCGACCATATCCTCGCCGCGCCGTTTCAGCGCCCGGTCGGGGCGCAGCTCCATCAGCGCCTCGATGGCGCGGCGGGCCCGCCCCATCGCGCGGTGTTCCAGCGTGGTCGACAGGCTGAACAGCGTCAGCAGCACCGCCCCTTCCAGCGCCGCCCCCACCGCCGCCGCCGCCAGCGCCGCGACCACCATCAGCAAATCGATGTCGAGCTGGCGTTCCTCGATCAGCGCGCCGATCGCCCGAGAGGCCGCCGGAACCCCGCCGGTCAGAAAGACCGAGAAGAGCGCCGCCGTCTCGACCCAGCCCTCGCCCAGCCCCGGAAAGAGCCAGTGCACCGCCGCGCCAAGCGCCATCGCCGCGATCGTGGCCCAGGTCAGCACCAGCCTGCTCGTGTCCTCGGTCATCGCATTCCTCCCGTCCTGCCGGTTTCCCTTGGCCGCGCACGGGCCGGGGTTGCGCTTTCATAGCGCGATTGGCCCGGGTTCGGCCAGAGCCGGGAGCGCCGCAATCAGGCCCGGCCAGCCCCCCGAAATCGCGATGGAATCTCTTTTGCGGAAAGAAGCTGTTAATCAAGCTGGCGTAGCTTGCCCGCATGACCCATGCGCTTTCGCCCCGCCAACAGGAAGACATCGCCCTCGGCTCGCCGCAGATGACGGCGTTGCGGGGCCTGTTCCTGATCTGCCTGCACCACGGCGTCACCCTGCCGGTGACCGAGATCCCCACGCTGGAAGAGGGCAGCATCGCCCCCCGGCTCGAGGCGACCTTTCAGCGCGCGGGCTTTCGCAGCCGCCAGATCAGCGGCGGCAGCTGGCGCACGGCGAAGGGGCTCGGCTCGGCCTATCCGGCGCTGTGCGAGGGCAAGGACGGCCGCTGGTTCATCCTCGCCCATACCGTCGATCTGCCCGCCGGGCCGCATGCCGCCATCCTTGACCCCGCGCGCGAGGGCGAGGGCATCCTGTTCCTGCCGCAGGCAGACTTCGAGGCGCGCTGGTCGGGGCGGCTGATCCTCGCGCGGCTGCGCAAGTCCGAAACCTCGGCGCGGCGGCCCTTTGGTCTGGGCTGGTTCATGCCGGCGCTGCTGGAGCAGCGCGCGCTCTTTGGCGGCGTCGCGGTGGCGGTGGTGGCGGGCAACCTGATCGCCTTTGCCCTGCCCTTCCTGATGCAGGTGATGATCGACAGCGTGATTTCCTCGCACAGCTGGAACACGCTGGCGGCGGTGCTGTCGGTCTATGTATTCCTGGTGCTGTTCGACGCCGCCTTCAGCTATGTGCGCCAGCGCCTGATGCAGATCTGCGGCGGGCGGCTCGATGCGCGGATCGGCGCGGCGGTGCATGCGCATCTGCTCTCGCTGCCTTTGTCGGTGTTTGAGACGACGGCCGCGGGGATTCTGGCCCGCAACATGCAACTGACGGAAAAAATACGACATTTTCTGGTCGGACGGCTGTTTCAGACGATGCTGGATGCGGCGCTTTTGCCGGTGCTGCTGACGCTTCTGGCGCTGCTTTCAGGGCTGATGACGCTGGTCGTTCTGGGCTTTGCGCTGACCATCGCGGGGCTTCTGGCGCTGTTCCTGCCCGCGCTGCAACGCCGTCTTTCGGCGCTTTACGACGCCGAGGCGGGGCGGCAGGCGCATCTGGTCGAGACGCTGCACAACATGCGCACCGTAAAGGCGCTGGTGCTGGAGGGCACCCGGCGCGGGCTTTGGGAAACGGCGCTCGCGCGCACGATCCGCAGCCAGTGGCAGGTGGGGGAGCTTTCCGCCACCGTCAGCGCGCTGACCTCGCTGATGGAGCGGCTGATGCAGGTCGCGGTTCTGGGCCTTGGCGCCGAACAGGTGCTCTCGGGGCAGATCAGCGTCGGCACGCTGGTCGCCTTCATGATGCTGTCCGGGCGGGTCACCGGCCCGCTGGTGCAGATCGTCGGGCTGATCAACGAATGGCAGGAGGCCGCGCTCGCCGTGCGCACCCTGCGCGGCGTGATGGACCACCCGCCCGAGCGCGGCCCCGAGGTGCGGCCGATCCGCCCGGCACTGCGCGGCGCGATCCGGATCGAGGATCTGTGCTTCACCTATCCCGGCACCGCGACGCCTGCGCTTGATCATCTGACCCTCGACATCGCCGCCGGGCAGGTGATCGGCATCGTCGGGCGTTCGGGCTCGGGCAAGACGACGCTGACGCGGCTGTTGCAGGGGATCGGATCGGCGCAATCGGGCCGCATCCTTTACGACGGCAATGACGCGCGCCACATCGATCTGGACCATCTGCGCCGCTCGGTCGGCATCGTGCTGCAGGAAAACGTGCTGTTCCGCGGCACCCTGCGCGAAAACATCGCGCTTGCCCGTCCCGATGCCAGCCACGAGGCGGTGCTGCGCGCCGCGACGCTGGCGGGGGCGGCGGAATTCATCGACCGGCTGCCGCAGGGGCTTGATACCCCGGTCGAGGAAGGCGGGGCAAACCTTTCGGGCGGGCAGCGGCAACGCATCGCGCTCGCGCGCGCGCTGCTCGCCGATCCGCCGATCCTGATCCTCGACGAGGCGACCAGCGCGCTTGACCCGGAATCCGAGGCGGTGGTGAACCGCAATCTGGCCGCCATCGCGCAGGGCCGCACGGTGATCGTGGTCTCGCACCGGATGAGTTCGCTGGCCCGTTCCGATGCGATCCTGGTGCTGGATCGCGGCCGGATCGAGGATTTCGCACCCCATGCGGTGCTTCTGGCGCGGTCGACGACCTATCGCCATCTGTGGCTGCAACAGGCGGGGCAGACGGAATGATCCAGCTTGGCTCCATCGACCGCGAGGCCATTGCCTTTCAGGACGATCTCGACCGGGTGCAGGTCGAGCCGGTGCCGGTGCTGCTGCGGCTCTGGCCGTTTCTGGCGGCGGCGCTGCTGGCGGGGCTGATCGGGCTTGCCGCGATCTTGCGCGTCGATGTCGTGGTGACGGCGCCCGGCCAGCTGGCCGCCGCCGAGCCGCCCTTGATGCTGCGCCCCGCCGCCAGCACCCGGCTTGACGCGCTCCTGGTGCGTCCGGGCGATGTGGTGGTGGCGGGTCAGCTGCTGGCGCGGCTCGATCCGACCCAGCCCGAGGCCGATCTGGCCGCGCTTGAGGCCGAGCGCGATGCGCTTTCGGCCCGGATCGCGCGGCTGACCGCGGAACTTGAGGGCGGCGTGCTGGCCGAAACCGGCCCGGCGCTGGCCGCGGAAGCCGATGTGCTGACCGAGCGGCGGCTGGAAAGCCGCACGAAAGCCGAGGCGCTGCAGGCCGAAATCGCCTCGGCCGAGGCCCTGATCGAAGCCGAGACCGGCGATGGCGCGGGGCTGCGCGAGCAGCTCTCGATCCTGCGCGAGGTCGAGGCGATGCGCAACACCCTGGCCGAACGGCAAAGCGGCTCGCAGCTCGCGGTGCTCGATGCGCGGCTGATGCGGCTGCGCGCCGAGGCCGACCAGCGCGCCCATGAAAGCCGCCTGGCCGAATTGCGCGACCGTCGCGACCGCGCCATCGCCGAACATCGGATGTTCCTGACCAGCCTGAAACGCTCCGCCAGCGAACAGCTCGCCGAGGCGCAGCCGCGGCTGCAGGTGGTCGAGGAGCAGATCGCCAAGGCCCGCGCGCTGCGGGAAATGGCCGATCTGGTCGCGCCGCGCCCGGGTGTGGTGCTGCGCGTCGCCGAAGGCGGCGTCGGCAGCCTGATCCCGGCGGGCAATCCGGTGGTGGTTCTGGTGCCGACCGATGTGCCGCTTCTGGCCGAGATCGGGCTGCGCTCGACCGATGCCGGGCGGGTCGTGGCGGGCGATCCGGTCTCGATCAAGATCGACGCCTTTCCCTGGCGCGAACACGGCCAGCTGACCGGCTCCCTGACTGAGGTCGGCCATGCCAGCTACCGCGCCCAGGGCGCCTCGGAGGCGCAACATCCCGCCCATGTCGCGCTTGATCCCGCCGCGGTGCTGGACAACCTGCCGCCCGCGGCGACGCTTCTGCCCGGCATGACGCTTTCGGCCGAAATCCACACCGGCACCCGCTCTGTCCTGTCCACGTTCTTCGAACCGATCCTGCGCGGATTGGCCGAAGCGCTGCGCGATCCGTGATCGCCATGACCGCCCCCGTTTTTTCAGATCGCCCATGAAGGAGAATCCCATGACCGACGCCACCCCGATCGAAACCGCCGATGCGGTGCCGATGACCGAAACCCGGACCGTGCTGCATGTCGGCTGCGGTCTTGCCCATCCGGCGAAACTGCCCGAGGCGTATTTCCCGCTTTCCGACTGGCGCGAGCTGCGGCTTGACATCGATCCCGACGTCGCCCCCGATATCGTCGCCAGCCTGACCGACATGTCGGCCGTCGCCGATGCCAGCGTCGATGCGGTCTGGTCGTCGCACAACCTCGAGCATCTGGCGCCGCACGAGGTTCCGGTGGCGCTGGCCGAGTTCATCCGGGTGCTGAAACCGGGCGGCTTCGTGCTGGTGACGATGCCCGATCTGCAGCAGGTCGCAACGCTGGTGGCCGAGGGGCAGCTCGAAGAGCCCGCCTACATGTCGAGCCTCGGGCCGATCTCGCCGCTCGACATCCTTTACGGCTACCGCCCCGCGCTGGCCGAAGGCAACATCTTCATGGGCCATCGCACCGGCTTCACCGCCAAGTCGCTGAAGGAGCACCTGACCCGCGCCGGTTTCGCGGGCGTGACCGTCGAACGCGACGGCCGCTTCGCGCTTTGGGGGGTCGGCACCCGGCTTGCCGCGGCCTGACCGGCCCGGCGCCGACAAGATGAAGCACAGGACCGCGAAAGGCCCGGATCATCTGATCCGGGCCTTCTTCTGCATCGTGATGCGCCTGCCCGCTCCCGCCGCCCCGAAGTGCCGCCCCGGAGGGCATCGAGGCGCCGCCGGTCGGGGCCGCCGGTCGGGGCCGGACATGAAAACGGGGCTTCCAGACGGAAGCCCCGGATCGGGAAGACCGCCTCCGCCGAAGCGGAAGCGGCCGTTGTCGGATCGGATCAGAGCAGCAGCGCCGAGCGCTGTTCGTCGGTCAGATAGCCAAGCTGGGTCGCGCTGAAGGCGGCCGTCTGGGTCGAGGTCAGCGCCGCGAGATCCGCCGTTTCCATCGCGCCAAGCATCCCGGCGTCAAGGCCGGAGAGCTGGGCGGTGGTCAGAGCCATCACCTGCTTCGTGCCCAGCGCCGCAACGGCGCCCACGGTCAGCTCATTGAGCGCGGCAACGGACATCGCCCCGATCTGCGCGGTCGTCAGGCTGGCGATCTGCGCCGTGGTGAAGCCCGCCCCCTGTTCCGAGGTCAGCGCCGCCAGTTGAACCGTGCTCAGCGCCTTCACCGCGGTGGAGGTCAGCGCGCCGAAATCCTGGCTTTCGAGCGCCCCGATCTGCGCGGTCGACATCGCCGCAATCTGCGTCGCCGTCAGCGCCTTCGCCTGCGCCGTCGTCAGGGCATCGATCTGCGCCGTGCTCAGCGCCGCGATCTGGGTCGAGCTCAGCGCCTTCACCGACGCCGTCGCAAGCTTGGCGAAATCGGCCGTCTCGAGCGCCGCGATCTGCCCCGTGCCGAGCGCCGCCACCTGCGCCGAGGTCAGCACCGCCGCCTGCGCCGTGGTCAGCGCCACGATGTCATCGGTGCCAAGCCCGGCCAGAGCCGCCGCCCCCAGCGCCTTGACCTGCGCCGTGCCGAGCACGCCGTTGATCTGCGCCGTGGTCAGACCGGCGAGCTGCGCCGAGGACAATGCCCCGATCTGCGCCGTCGTCATCTTCGCCAGCGTGGCGTCGGCCAGCGCGGCGAGATCGGCGGTCTCGAGCCCCTTGATCGCCGCCGTGGTGATCTGGGCGATCTGGTCGGTGCCGAGCGCCGCCGCCTGCGCCGTGGTCAGCGCGGTGATCTGCGCCGAGGTCAGGCCCTTGACGGCCGCGGTCGAAAGCTTGGCGAAATCGGCGGTTTCCATCGCCGCCAGCAGCGAGGTGCTGAGCGCGCCGAGCTGGGCCGAGCTCAGCGCCGCAGCCTGGGCGGTGGTCAGCGCCACGATGTCGGCGGTCTCGAAGCCGGCGATGTTGCCGGCGGTGAAGCCCTTGACCTGCGCGGTGCCCAGCGCGGCGATCTGCGCCGTGGTCATGGCCCGGATCTGCGACGAGCTGAGCGCCCCGATCTGCGCCGAAGTCAGCGCCTGCGCCTCGGCCGTCGTCAGCCCCGCCATGTCGTCCGTGCTCAGCCCCTTGACCGCCGAGGTCGAGAGCAGGCCGATCTGGGTGGAGGTCAGCGCCCCCGCCTGGGCATCGGACAGCGCCGCGATCTGCGCCGAGGTCAGGCCCTTCACCGCAACGGTGCTCAGGCTGGCGATATCGGCGCTTTCGATCCCGGCCACCTGCGCGGTGGTCATCACCGCGATCTGCGCCGAGCTCAGCCCGCCGATCTGCGTGCCGCTGAGCGCCGTGATGTCGGCTGCCGCAAGCCCCTTGATCGCCGCGGTCGAGATCTGCGCGATCTGCGCCGTGGTCAGCTGGCCAAGCTGGGTCGTGGTCATCGCATCGACCTGCATCGAGCCGAGGCCCTTGATCGCCGCCGTGCTCAGATCGTCGATCGCCGCCGTCCCGATCGCCGCGATCTGACCCGAGGTCATGACGGCAAGTTGCTTGGCATTCAGGCCCTTGACCTGCGCCGTGGTCAGGGCGGCGACGGTCGCGGTGGTCACCCCGACGACGCCGGTGGCGCTGAGCGCGCCGATCTGCGTCGAGCTCAGACCGGCGACGGTGGCGGTGCTGACGCCCGCGAGCTGCGCCGAAGACAGCGCGGCCAGTTGCGCCGTGGTCATCGCCGCGACCTGGGTCGAACTCATGTTGGTGTTCAGATCCGCCGAGGACAGGCCCTTGACGGCGGCGGCGCTCATGTTGGCGATCTGCGCTGTGGTCAGCTGGCCGACCTGGGCGTTGGTCAGCGCGCTCACCTGGGCCGAGCCAAGACCCTTCACCGCCGCGGTGGTCAGGCTGGTGATCGCGGTGGTGGTGATGTCGTCGATCTGCGCCGTGGTCAGCGCGGCGAGCTGTTTCGACGAGAGCGCCGCGACGCGGGCGCCATCCAGCGCGCCGATGAAGCTCGACGTCAGCCCGGCAACCGCCGTGGCGTTCAGCGCGGCCACTTGCGCGGTGCTCAGAAGCGGCGCCTGGGTGGTGGTCAGATCGTCAAGCTGGGCCGAGCCCAGCGCCGCGATCTGCGCGGTGGTGAAACCCGCCAGCTGCGCCGAGGTGAAAGCGGCGATTTCGGCCGCCTCAAGACCCTTGACCGCCGAGGTGGTGAGACCGGCGATCTGCTCGGCGGTCAGCGCGGCAGCGGCGGCGCTGCTCAGCGCGGTGATCTGCGCCGAGGAGAGGCCGCGCAGGCCGGTGGCCGTCAGCCCGGCAAGGGCGGTCGTGGTGAGGTTGGGCAGCTGCGTCGTGGTCAGCGCGGCCAGCTGGGTCGAGGAGAGCACCGCCGCCTGATCCGAGCCGAGCGCGCCGATCGCCGCCGCACTGAGCCCCTTGATGCCCGCGGTGGTCAGCACCGCGACCTGGGTGTCAAGCAGCGTCGGGACCTGGGTCGCGGTCAGCCCGGCCAGCTGCGCCGAGGTCAGCACGCGCAGATTGGCGGTGCCGAGCACCGGCAGCTGATCGCTGGTCAGCGCGCCGAGCTGCGCGGAAGTCATCGAGGCGACATCGGCCGTCGTCAGCGCCGCGATCGCGGAGGTCTCCAGCGCCGCGATCTGGGCCGTCGTCATAAGAGAAATGGCAGTCATGGTACGTTCCCGGGTTGAAGGATCAACAATCTGCACCATCGGGAATTCCCCCCGACGGGCATCGGCCGGTTCTCGGCCACGCATGTCACCGGACCTTGCGCGCAAGCCGTTACGGAGCGGTTAAATCCGCCCCTTCGCAGCCCGCGCGGCCTTGAAAAATTAGGTCGCATTCAATTCAACCGCGGGAAAAGCCCGGTTGTTTACCGCGGATTTACCTTGCGATGCGAGGCTCGGGCCGAGACCTCTGCGAAGGTCGGCATCCAGAAGGAGTTTGCCCTTGCCATCCGTCGTTCCGTTCCTGCCCCTGCCCGGCGACACCCAGACGATCGCCGCGGCGCTGCACCAGCCCGGCGGCTTCACGGCCCAGGGCGATCTGGCGCCGCATCTGGCGCGGGCGGTGGCGGCCCTCGGGATCGAGGGGCTGGTCAGCATCGGCGAGGCCGTGGCCCCGGCGCAGGGGGTGGCGCTTTACCGCGCCTGGCTTTTGCAGCATGGCCAGAAGGGGGACTCGGCGGCGGCCTGGTACAATCTGGGCGTCGCGCTGCAGCGGATCGGCAAACATGCCGAGGCGACGGCGGCGCTTGAGACGGCGCAAAGGCTGCGGCCCGGGCTGTGGCAGGCGGGGCTTGGCCGCGGGCTGGCCTTCGAGGCGGCGGGCGCCCCCGACGCGGCGCTGAGCGTCTGGCGCGAGATCCTGCCCCCGGCCGAGGCGCGGCGGCAGATCCACATCCAGATGGCGCGGCTGCTCGAAGATCGCGGCCGTCTGGGCGAGGCGATCGAGGAGGCGCGGGCGGCGCTCTTGATCGCGCCCGACCAGCCCGACGTGATCCAGCATCTGGTGCACAACCGCCAGCGCACCACCGCCTGGCCGGTGACCGAACTGGCCGTGCCCGGCCTGTCCGAGGCGATGGCGGCGCTCCATGCGGGCCCTCTCGCCGCGCTGGCGCTGGTCGATGATCCGGCGCGCCAGGCCGAAATCTGCGCCAGCTGGATCGGTCGCAAGATCCCCGCGGCGCCGCAGCTTCTGGCGCCCGCGGGCGGCTATGGCCATGACCGGCTGCGCATCGGCTATCTGTCTTCGGATTTCTGCCGCCATGCGATGAGCTATCTGATCGCCGAGCTTCTGGAACGCCATGACCGCGCGCGTTTCGAGATCTGGGGCTATGACGCCACCCGCGACGACGGCAGCGACGTGCGCGCCCGGGTGCTGGCGGCGCTCGATCATCACGTGCCGATCCAGGAGATGACCGACGAGGCGGCCGCCGCGCGCATCCGCGCCGATGAAATCGACATCCTGATCGATCTGAACGGGCTGACCAAGGGCGCGCGCCCGGCGATCTTGCGGGCGAAACCGGCGCCGATGCAGGTGACCTATCTGGGCTATATCGGCCCGGTGCCGCTGCCCGAACTCGATTATCTGCTGTGCGACGCGGTCACCGTGCCGCCCGGGGCCGAGGCCGATTACAGCCCCCGCCCGCTGCGGATCGCGGGCTGCTATCAGGCCAATGACGGCGTCGTGCCCGAGCTGCCCGCCGTCACCCGCGCCGAAGAGGGCCTGCCCGAGGACGCCATCGTCTTCACCTGCGTCTCGCATCACTACAAGCTGACCGAGGCGGTCTGGGGGGCCTGGGGCCGCATCGTCGCCCGGGTGCCCGGTTCGGTGCTCTGGATCATCGACGACAATCCGCAGTCGCGCGCGGCGCTGACGGCGCGCTGGGCCGCGGCGGGGCTGGCGCCCGAGCGGCTGATCTTTGCCGCCCGCACCGATCCGGCACGCTACCGCGCCCGGCTGGCGCTGGCCGATCTGTTCCTCGACACCACGCCTTACAACGCGGGCACGATCGCCTCGGATGCGTTGCGCATGGGGCTGCCGCTGATCACCACCCGCGGCCGGGCCTTTGCCGCACGGATGGGGGCGAGCCTGCTCACCGCGATCGGCCTGCCCGACTGCATCGCCGCGGATCTGGCGGGCTATGAGGATCTGGCGGTGGCGATCGGCACCGATCCGGCGCGGCTCGGGGCGCTCAAGGCGCATCTGGCGACCGGCGCCTGGGAGCGCACGCTCGGCGATGCCGAGGATTTCACCCGCCGTTTCGAAGCCGCGCTGCTGGCCGGGCGGGCCGCGCTGTGACGCGGTCTCCGGCTTGCGCCTGCAAGGCCGCATGAACGCCCTTGGCCCCCAACGGGCGCAATCTGAACAGTCCGGCGGCGCCTGTCGCCAGACTGTCATGAAAGCTTCACTGGACCGGGTCATTACTTCCTGTATTCAGGAAGAATGAAAGACATTTGCCCCACCCCAAAGGCCGCCGCAGCCTTCGCCTGCCTTGGCCACCCGGGCCGCCTGGCGGTGTTCCGGCTGCTCATGCGCTTTGCGCCGCAGGGCGTGCGGCCGACGGAGATCGCCGCGGCGCTGGGGGTCAAGCCAAACACGCTCTCGCATCATCTGGCGGATCTGACCGGCTGCGGGCTGGTCACGGTCACCCGGCAAGGGCGGTCGCTGTTCTACGCCGTCGATCTTCACAAAACCGAAGCCCTGATCGGTTATCTCGCCCTCGATCTGGGCCGGGCCCGCCCGGATCTGCTGCCCAAAGCCCTTCATGAAAAGGCACATCTCATGCCCGATACGCCGTTCAAAGTGCTCTTCATCTGCTCGGGCAATTCCGCCCGCTCGATCTTTGCCGAGGCGCTTCTGCGCGATCTGGGCAAGGGGCGGTTCACCGCCCATTCCGCCGGCACAAGGCCCGGAACCGCGATCCACCCCTTCGTGCTCGAGGTGCTGACCCGCAACGGCCACGACATCACCGGCCTGCGCGCCAAGCATCTGTCGGAATTCCAAGGCCCGGCCGCGCCGCAGATGGATTTCGTCTTCACCGTCTGCGACAGTGCCGCGGCCGAGGAATGCCCGCCCTGGCCCGGCCAGCCGATCACCGGCCATTGGGGCCTGCCCGATCCGGTGAAGGCCACGGGCACCGAGGCGGAAAAGGCGCTGGTCTTCGCGCAAACCTATGGCGCGCTGCGGGCCCGCATCACCGCCTTTGTCGCGCTGCCCTTCGACACGCTCGACCGCCTTGCGCTGCAGACCCGCGTCGATGCGATCGGCGCAACGTCGGAGGGGGAATGACCATGGCCAGAATTGCGATCAACGGCCTGGGCCGGATGGGAAAATTGCTCTTGCGGCGGCTGGTCGATCTGGGCCACGGGCCTCAGGTCGTGCTGCTCAATGACGCCCTGGGCGATGCCGAAACGCACGCGCTGCTTCTGGAATTCGACTCCGTGCATGGCCGCTGGCCCACCCCCGTCGCCGTCCCCGAAGCCGGGCTTCAGATCGCGGGGCAGCACATTCCCCTGACGCGGGAAAAGACCCTCGAAGCCCTGCCGCTGGCCGCGCTCGGCGTCGATCTGGTGCTCGACTGCACCGGCCATTTCAAGACGGCCGCCAAGGTGCAGCCCTATTTCGACGCAGGCGTGCGCAAGGTCGTCGTTTCCGCCCCGGTCAAGGACGAGGGCGCGCTGAACCTGGTTTATGGCATCAACCATCATCTTTACGATGGCAGCCAGCGGCTGATCACGGCGGCGTCCTGCACCACCAACTGCCTGGCGCCGGTGGTAAAGGTGATCCACGAAGCCCTTGGGATCAAACACGGATCCATCACCACGCTGCATGATGTGACGAACACGCAGACGATCGTCGACCGCCCCGCGAAAGACCTGCGCCGGGCGCGCTCGGCGCTGTTGAACCTCATTCCCACCACCACCGGCTCGGCCACGGCGATCACGCTGATCTACCCGGACCTCAAGGGGCGGCTGAATGGCCATGCCGTCCGGGTGCCGCTGCTCAATGCCTCGCTCACCGATTGCGTCTTCGAACTTGACCGCCCGACCACGGTGGAGGAGGTCAACGGCCTCCTGCAAGCCGCGGCCGAGGGGCCGCTCGCGGGCATTCTCGGCTTCGAGACCCGGTCGCTGGTGTCGTCCGATTTCACCAACGACCCGCGCTCTGCCATCATTGACGGGCCTTCGACGATGGTGGTGAACGGCACGCAGCTGAAGCTTTACGCCTGGTATGACAACGAATGGGGCTATGTCTGCCGAATGGCCGATATCACCCGGATGGTCGCCGCAAGCCTCTGATCTTCCTTTCATCTTGCTTCAAATATCCTCGGGTGAGATGGGATCGAGCAGCCTTCCAGTGGAAGGCTGCCCCATCGAACGGGGGCAGACAGCCCCCGGCGGCCCGAACGGGAACCCGCCATGTCCGAAAACCCGATCCGCGCCTATGCCGCCGTCACCGCCGCCTATTGGGCCTTCATGCTCACCGATGGCGCGCTGCGGATGCTGGTGCTGCTTCATTTCAACGGCCTCGGTTTCAGCCCGGTGGCGCTGGCCTGGCTGTTCCTGCTTTACGAACTGGCGGGCATCGGCACCAACCTTGGCGCGGGCTGGCTGGCGGCGCGCTTCGGCCTCGCCGCCACGCTTTACGCCGGGCTCGCGCTGCAGGTCGCGGCCCTCGTGGCGCTGGCCCAGCTGAGCCCCGGCTGGTCGATCCCCGCCTCGGTCGCCTTCGTGATGGCGGTGCAGGGCGTCTCGGGCGTGGCCAAGGATCTGGCGAAGATGTCCTCGAAATCGGCGGTCAAGCTTCTGGCCCCCGCCGCGGAGGGCGGGCTTTTCCGCTGGGTCGCGGCGTTGACCGGCTCGAAAAACGCGGTGAAGGGGCTGGGCTTCTTCCTTGGCGCGGCTTTGCTGGCGCTTGTCGGCTTCAAGCCGGCGATCTGGGGCATGGCGGGGCTGCTTGCCCTGATCCTGATCGCGGTCGTGGCGTTTTTGCCCGCAGGCCTGCCGGGGCGGATGAAATCCGAGGAGGCCTGGGGCGGCTGGCGGTCGAAAGACCCGCGGGTGAACCGGCTGTCACTGGCACGGATGTTCCTCTTCGGTGCCCGCGATGTCTGGTTCGTCGTCGGCTTGCCCGTGTATTTTCAGGCGGTTCTGTCGGATGGCACCGCCGAGGGCCGACGCGAGGCGTTCTTTCTGACTGGCGGTTTCATGGCGCTCTGGATCATCGCTTACGGCGCGGTGCAGGCCTTTGCGCCCAAGCTTCTGGGCGCGAAATCCCAGCCCGAGGCCGCGATCACCGCCAAAGCCATCACCTGGGCGGGCTATCTGGTGCCGATCCCCTTCGCGCTGGCAGCCGCCGTGCTGATCGCCCCCGCGCCCGCGCCCGGGCTGACCGCCACGATCCTGATCGGGCTTCTCGCCTTCGGCTTCGTCTTCGCGATCAATTCCTCGGTGCATTCCTATCTGATCCTCGCCTTTGGCGACGCCGCCCGGATCACCCGCGATGTCGGCTTTTACTACATGGCCAATGCGGCGGGGCGGCTGATCGGCACGATGCTCTCGGGGCTGAGCTACCAGATCGGCGGCCTGCCGCTGTGCCTTGCCACCGCAGGCGCGATGGCCGCCGCAAGCTGGTGTGCCGCGCGCAGGCTGGCCTAACCGCCGGTGTGGCTCATCATTCGCGCGATCGCGCCGCGGCGGGTGACCGGGTCAAAGCCGTGGCCACCGGTTTTCTGCCCGATCGCCCGCGCAATTGCTGCGCATAAGCCGTCATCCTCGGGCGCGCCGCGCACAAGGCCGCGCAGATCGGTCTTGCCCGCCTGACCGAGGCAGGAAAACAGCTCGCCCGTGCAACTGAGCCGCATCCGGTTGCAGCTGGCGCAGAAATTGTGGCTCAGCGGCGTGATGAAGCCGATCTTCTGCCCGCGGCCCTCGACCCGCAGATAGCGCGCCGGGCCGCCGCTGGTTTCGGCTGTCTCGACAAGGCGATAGCGGCTTCCCAGCCGCGCGCGCAGATCGGAGAGCGGCCAGAACCGTTCCGCCCCCAGCCCCGCGCCCATCAGATCGAAGCCCTGGGCGCCGCACCAGTCGGTCAGCGCGAAAAGCGCGTCCTCGTTCACCCCCTTCAGTGCCACGGTGTTGATCTTGACCCGCAAGCCCGCCGCCTGCGCCGCGGAAATCCCCGCCAGCACTGGCGCCAGACGGCCCAGCCGGGTGATGCGGGCGAATTTCTCCGCGTCGAGCGTATCAAGCGAGACATTCACCCGCCGCACGCCGCAGGAAGCCAACTCCTCGGCAGGCCGCTCCGGCTGCGTACCGTTCGTCGTAAGCGTCAGCTCGCGCAGCGTGCCCAAGCGCAGATGCCGCGCCATCGCGCGAAAGAACGCCATCACGTCGCGCCGCACCAGCGGTTCGCCCCCGGTGACACGCAGCTTTTCCACCCCCATTGCAATGAAGGCGGAGCAGATGCGGTTAGATCAGCGGCGCCCCCACCCGCAGCGGCCCCCCGCCTGTCAGTTCCAACCCGGTCAAGTCCAGCCCGTCGAGGTTTTGCGCCGCCGCCAGATCGGCCAGGCAGCGCGCCGGATCGCTCGCGGCGGCGATCGGACAGGATTGATAGCGCAGTCGGCCCCGCCAGACCGGCCCCCCAGAAGCGCCAGTTCGGCGCGATGTTGCAGATAGGGATAGCCGCAAAGCCAAGCCGCCTCGACGCTGCCTTCCAGAAGCAGCGCCGTGATTTCGGCATAGGAACGCCGCCGCACCAACTTGATCGTCTGGCCACTTGCCGCGGCAAGCGCGGCACGCAGGGTTTCGGCCGCATCCGCATCGTTGTCGAAAATGACCGGCGTCAGGGCAAAGCGCAGCACCGCCTCGGCCCGCCCCCGCGTTGCGCAGAAGGCGGCCCCGCCAACCGATCAGACCGCGTCGCGTGATCCCCGGCATCCGGTCTTTCCCCAGGGCCAGATTAGGAAGCGCCCGGGGTTCGGTCCAGAAAAAACGATGGCGACCTTATGCGCCTTGACGCATGGGATGCGCCGGGAAGAATATGCGTCAAAGCGCAAAAGGTGTCCGATGATTCTTCCCGTCCTCTCCGCCCTGGCCGAACCGACCCGTCTGGCCGCGATCCTGCGACTGGCCGATGGGCGCGAACATTGCGTCTGCGAATTGATGGCGGCGCTCGACGCCACGCAAAGCCGGATGTCGCGGCATATGCAGGCGCTGAAGCAGGCGGGGCTGGTGGTGGACCGGCGCGATGCGCAATGGGTGCGCTACCGGCTGAACCCGGAGATGCCGCCCGAGATCCGCGCCGTGCTGAGGGCCGTGCTCGACGCGGCGGCCGCAACCGAGAGGAACGCCGCATGAGCGATCACAGCCTTTCCACCCGTCCGGCCCCGGACTGGCTCTGGCATCTCGGGCTGCTTGTGGCGCTGGTGCTCTGGGGGCTGATCTATCGCCAGCTTGCGCCCCTGTCCGAGCGGCTCACCGCGCTCTTGCCGATCGACCGTCACAGCCACACCGGCGAAGCCATCGCGTTTTTCCTTTATGACCTGCCCAAGGTGCTGCTGCTGCTGGCGCTGATCGTCTTCGCCATGGGGGTGGTGCGCAGCTGGTTTGCGCCCGAACGCACCCGCGCCCTGCTGGCCGGGCGGCGCGAGGGGGTGGGCAACGTGCTTGCCGCAGGGCTTGGGGTGGTGACGCCGTTCTGTTCCTGCTCGGCGGTGCCCTTGTTCATCGGCCTCGTCTCGGCCGGTGTGCCGCTGGGCGTCACCTTTTCCTTCCTGATTTCGGCGCCGATGGTGAACGAGGTCGCGCTGGTCCTGCTCTTCGGTCTGGTCGGCTGGCAGGTCGCGGCGGTCTATTTCGGCTTCGGGCTGGCCGTGGCCATCGTCTCGGGCTGGGTGATCGGGCGGCTGCATCTGGAGGGCTGGCTGCAGGATTGGGTGCGCGACATCCACACCGGCGCCTCTGCCCCCGCGGCCTTCGAGGGCGACCGGCTGAGCCTGGTCGACCGCTACCGTCTAGGTTTGGCGGCGCTGCGCGAGATCGTCGGCCGGGTCTGGATCTGGATCCTGGCCGGGATCGGCATGGGGGCGCTGATCCACGGCTATGTGCCCGAAGATCTGATGGCGCGGATCATGGGGGCGGAGGCCTGGTGGTCGGTGCCCGCCGCCGTTCTGATCGGCATTCCGATGTATACCAATGCCGCGGGAGTGATCCCGATCGTCGAGGCGCTTCTGGGCAAGGGGGCCGCGCTTGGCACGGTTCTCGCCTTCATGATGTCGGTGATCGCGCTGAGCCTGCCCGAGATGATCATCCTGAAACAGGTTCTCAGCCTGCGGCTGATCGCTGTCTTCGTCGCCGTGGTGGGCACCGGCATCCTGACCGTGGGCTATCTGTTCAACTTTCTGTTCTGAAAGGGTAAATCATGGAAATCAAGGTGCTGGGCACGGGCTGCGCCAAGTGCAAGGCCACCGCCGATCTGATCGCGCAGGTGGCGGCCGAGGCGGGCAAGCCCGTCGAGATCGTCAAGATCGAGGAGATGCGCCAGATCGTCGGCTATGGCGTGATGGCGACGCCCGCCGTGGTGGTGGGCGAAAAGGTGGTTCACAAGGGCTCGGTGCCGAGCCGCGCGCAGGTGCTGGCCTGGCTGGACTAGGAGACACTCATGACCAACGTGGATCTGCCCGAGGCACGCGAAGCCTGCCCGACCGCGTCGCAAAAGCTTTTGGCCGGGGGGGCGCTGCTGATTGATGTGCGCGAGGCGGAGGAAGTGGCGGCCTGCGGTTTTGCGGGCTGCGCGGCGATGACGATCCCGCTGAGCCAGTTCGAGGCGCGCTTTGCCGAAATCCCGCGCGACCGCGAGGTGATCCTCGCCTGCGCCAGCGGCGATCGCAGCCTCAAGGCCACGTATTTCCTGATGTATCAGGGCTATGCGAAGGTGACGAACATGAAGCACGGTCTGGCCCGCTGGGTGGCGCGGGGCTTCCCCGTCACCGGCAACGCCGCCGCCGTCAGTTCGGGCGGTTGCGGCTCGGGCACCTGCTGCTGAGCTTACCGCCCCGCCCGTCGTTGCACCGCCGGGCCGCTTTCATACCAGGGCTTGGTGCGGGCCACGATCCGCACCACCGAGAGCATCACCGGCACTTCGATCAGCACGCCCACCACCGTCGCCAGCGCCGCGCCCGAGGTGAAGCCAAAGAGGCTGATCGCCGCCGCCACCGCCAGTTCGAAGAAATTCGACGCCCCGATCAGCGCCGAGGGGGCGGCAACGCAATGCGCCTCGCCGGTCACGCGGTTGAGCCAATAGGCAAGCGCCGCGTTGAAATAGACCTGAATGAGGATCGGCACCGCCAGAAGCGCGATCACCAGCGGCTGGGCCAGAATCTGTTCGCCCTGAAAGCCGAAAAGCAGCACCAGCGTGGTGAGCAGCGCGAGGATCGACACCGGACCCAGGCGCGAAATCAGCCGTGGCAAGGCCTCGCCCCCCTCGGCCAGCTTGCGGCGGCGGATCCATTGCGCCACCGCCACCGGCACAAGGATGTAAAGCACGACCGACAGCACCAGCGTCGCCCAGGGCACAGTGATCGCCGAAAGACCCAGAAGAAACGCCACGATCGGCGCAAAGGCCACGACCATGATCGCATCATTCAGCGCCACCTGGCTCAGCGTGAAATGCGGCTCGCCGTTCGAGAGGTTCGACCAGACGAACACCATCGCCGTGCAGGGGGCGGCGGCGAGCAGGATCAACCCGGCCATGTAGCTCTCGATCTGATCGGCGGGCAGGAAGGGGCGGAACAGGACCGACAGGAACAGCCACCCCAGCGCCGCCATGGAAAACGGCTTCACCGCCCAGTTGATAAACAGCGTCACCCCGACGCCGCGCCAATGGCGGGTCACCTGACCCAGCGCGGCGAAGTCGATCTTGAGCAGCATCGGAATGATCATCAGCCAGATCAGCACCGCGACGGGCAGGTTGACGCGGGCGATCTCCATCGCGCCGATCCCGCGGAAGACGGCGGGAAACATCTGCCCCAGCGCGACCCCCGCACCGATGCAGAGCGCAACCCAGAGCGTCAGATAGCGTTCAAAGAGGCTCATGTTCTGTTGTCCTTTCCGGCGGGCAGGCAGCACGCCCCCTCGGCCGGGGGCGTCAGGCTGGCAAGGAACGCGCCCAGAGGCGCAAGAGCGTCCGGGCTGAGCGCATAGCAGATGCGCGGCCCGTCGATTTCGCCGGTGATGATCCCGGCCGCCTTCAGGATGCGCAGATGTTCCGACACCGTGGACTGCGCCAGCCCGACTGCCTCCACGATCTCGCCACCGATGCAGCCCGGCGTGGCAAGCAGCACCCGCAGGATGCGCAGCCGGGCCGGATGCGCCAGCGATTTCGCCAGTTCCGCAAGTGTGTCGTCGGTGACCATCGGCAACCTTATTGTTCGTCAATCGACGATAGGCGATGGAGCCGCGCCCCGCAAGAGGCAGGCGGCGGCCTGCCTCTCGGAGCCCGCGTTTCGGCGTTCTGGCCTCAGCGCAACAGCTGCACCTGCAGTTTGCGCGACCGGAAATGCCCATCACGATGGCAGCGTGACCGGGTTTTGCAAACGAACCAATATCGGCTCATGTGAATGGCCGCAGCGGCGTCACACACTCCACCGACGGCAAAGGGACGCCAGCCCATGGTATTTCCAGAGTCGTTCTGGAGGAGCGACCTCCGCTTCCTGCGCGTCGTTACCAACTCGTCGGCGGTGTCGAACTACCGCTATCGCGGGTTGCCGCGGGTGCAATGCCGCAGCCTCACCGTCGGCAAACCGCCCCTCACGTTGGTCTTGGCCTCTTGGACATGGTCGGCCCTGAGCCGCCGGTCGGCACTCCCGGCGCGGGCCGTCAAACCATCAGACCCGGCACGGCGCAGCGACAGGTGCGCGCAGCCCTGAACCGACCTTCGTTCGGGGTGCAGCGCGATGTCTCGCGAAGGCGGCCCGGGCGATTTGTTGACGGTGCAGTTCTGGCGTCATGCCTGAAGAGACCCCGGATTGCAGCCACGCATCGCTCCTGAAATCGTCACCTGACAACCGCCCCGCCCCGTGCCATGCTGTGCCCATGCGGATTCTTTGCGCCCTGCTTCGCCTCAGCCTGATTGCCGTCTTTCTGGCGGCGCTTGGCTCGGCTGCGCCCGTGGTCGCCGCGCCGGACGCCTGTCCGCATCCCGGCGCCGATTGCGCGCAGGGCAGGGGCGCGGGCCATTATGCGATGGTCCCCGATGCGAAACCTTCGCCCAGACCCACCACCTTCGCGCCGGAAGGCTGCCTGCAGCATTGTCTGGGCGCCTCGCTGACGCCCGAACCGATGCAGCCCGCCGCAAGGGCCGAGCGCGTC
>NZ_QKZO01000009.1:48382-165217 GCF_003254295.1 Rhodobacter capsulatus | reverse complement strand
CCTTGTTCATGTAGACGACCATGTAGGGGATGCCCACCTGACGGCCGAGCAGGATGTGCTCGCGCGTTTGCGGCATCGGGCCGTCCGACGAGGCGACAACGAGGATCGCGCCGTCCATCTGCGCCGCGCCGGTGATCATGTTCTTCACATAGTCGGCGTGGCCGGGGCAGTCCACGTGCGCATAGTGACGCGCCGCGGTTTCGTATTCCACGTGCGCCGTCGAGATCGTGATCCCGCGCGCGCGCTCTTCCGGCGCACCGTCGATCTGGTCATAGGCGCGGAATTCGCCGTAGTACTTCGTGATCGCCGCCGTCAGCGTCGTCTTGCCGTGGTCCACGTGGCCGATCGTGCCGATGTTCACGTGCGGCTTGTTCCGTTCAAACTTTGCCTTTGCCATAATGGCCTCCTGGTTCGTTGATCCTGCGCGAGAGAGGGCCCGGGCGTCCCGGGCCCGGTCGCATCAGGCGTGTTTTTTCTGGATCTCGGCCGAGATGTTGTCCGGCACGGTGTCGTAATGGTCGAACTCCATCGAGAACACGGCGCGGCCCGAGGACATCGAGCGCAGCGTATTGATGTAGCCGAACATGTTCGCCAGCGGGACCATCGCGTTGATCACGTTCGCGTTGCCGCGGCTGTCCTGGCCGTTGATCATGCCCCGACGCGAGGTCAGGTCGCCGATGACGCCGCCGGTGTATTCTTCCGGCGTCACGACTTCGACTTTCATGATCGGCTCGAGCAGCTTCGCACCGGCCTTTTTCAGGCCTTCGCGCATCGCGGCGCGCGAGGCGATTTCGAACGCCAGAACCGAGGAGTCGACGTCGTGGAAGGCACCGTCGATCAGCGCCACCTTGAAGTCGATCACCGGGAAGCCCGCCAGCGGACCCGAGTCCATCACCGACTTGATGCCCTTTTCGACGCCGGGGATGTATTCCTTCGGCACCGCACCACCGACGATCTTCGATTCGAACGAATAGCCTTCGCCCGGCTCGGTCGGCGAGATCACCAGCTTCACGCGCGCGAACTGGCCGGTACCACCGGTCTGTTTCTTGTGCGTGTAGTCGATTTCATGCTCGCGCGAGATCGTCTCGCGATAGGCCACCTGCGGCGCACCGATATTCGCCTCGACCTTGAACTCGCGACGCATGCGGTCGACGAGGATGTCGAGGTGAAGCTCGCCCATGCCCTTCATGATCGTCTGCCCCGATTCGACATCGGTCTCGACGCGGAAGGACGGGTCTTCGGCAGCCAGACGGGCCAGCGCGATGCCCATCTTTTCCTGGTCGGCCTTGGTCTTCGGTTCCACCGCGATCTCGATCACCGGGACCGGGAAGGTCATGGTTTCCAGAACGACCGGCGCCGAGGGATCGTAAAGCGTGTCCCCGGTGGTGGTCTCTTTCAGACCGCCAAGCGCGATGATGTCGCCCGCGAACGCTTCGGTGATTTCCTCGCGGTCGATGGCATGCATCATCATCATGCGGCCAACGCGCTCGCGGCGCTGCTTGGTCGCGTTCATCATCGCATCGCCCTTGGCCAGCTTGCCCGAATAGATCCGGGTGAAGGTCAGCGAGCCCACGAAGGGGTCGTTCATGATCTTGAACGCCAGACCCGAGAAGGGCTGCTCGTCATCGGCCGAACGGGCGATGTTGCGCGTTTCGGTCTCGTCGCCCGGCGCGAAGCCCATGTAGGGCGGCACATCGAGGGGCGAGGGCAGATAGTCGACCACGGCGTTCAGAAGCGGCTGCACGCCCTTGTTCTTGAACGACGACCCCGCCAGAACCGGGATGAAGTCGATGGCCAGCGTGCCCTTGCGGATCAGCTTGCGCAGCGTTTCCTCGTCGGGCTCGTTGCCCTCGAGGTAAGCTTCCATCGCGTCATCGTCCTGACCGACGGCGGTTTCCAGAAGGTTCAGACGCCATTCGTCGGCTTCGTCCTTCAGTTCCGCACGGATCGGCTGACGCTTCCACGACGCGCCCAGATCTTCGCCCTCGTAGACCCATTCTTCCATGGTCACGAGATCGATGATGCCTTCAAGCTTGTCTTCCGCGCCGATCGGCAGGACGATCGGCATGGCGTTGGCGCCGGTCCGGTCCTTGATCATGCGGACGCATTTGAAGAAGTCGGCGCCGGTCTTGTCCATCTTGTTGACGAACACGATCCGCGGAACCTTGTAGCGGTCAGCCTGACGCCACACGGTTTCGGTCTGCGGTTCCACGCCGGCGTTGCCGTCGAGCAGAACCACGGCCCCGTCAAGCACCGCGAGCGAACGTTCGACTTCGATGGTGAAGTCGACGTGGCCGGGGGTGTCGATGATGTTGAAGCGGAACTTCGTCGACTTGTCGCCCACGCCGGACGAGGGATCGATCTGGCGGTTCCAGAACGTGGTGGTGGCCGCCGAGGTGATGGTGATCCCGCGTTCCTGTTCCTGTTCCATCCAGTCCATCGTCGCGGCCCCGTCATGGACCTCGCCGATCTTGTGCGACTTGCCGGTGTAGTAAAGGATGCGTTCCGACGTCGTGGTCTTGCCCGCGTCGATGTGGGCAATGATCCCGAAGTTGCGGTACCGCTCAAGCGGATATTCGCGTGCCATGATGACCCCTTACCAGCGGTAATGGCTGAACGCTTTGTTCGCGTCGGCCATCTTGTGGGTGTCTTCGCGTTTCTTCACCGCCGAGCCGCGCGAGTTCATGGCATCGAGCAGCTCGCCCGCGAGGCGCTCTTCCATGGTGTTCTCGTTGCGGTTCTTGGCGGCGTTGATCAGCCAGCGGATCGCCAGCGCCTCGCGGCGCGACGGACGCACTTCGACCGGGACCTGATAGGTGGCACCGCCGACGCGACGCGACCGCACCTCGACCGAGGGCTTCACGTTGTCGAGCGCCTCGTGGAACACTTCCACCGGTGCGCGCTTGGCGCGGCCTTCGACGCGCTCGAGCGCGTTGTAGACGATCCGTTCCGCGACCGACTTCTTGCCGTCGATCATCAGGTTGTTCATGAATTTGGTCAGCACGCGATCGCCATATTTGGCGTCGGGCAACACTTCGCGCTTTTCAGCTGCGTGACGACGAGACATCTGGTGATCTCCTTATTTCGGACGCTTGGCGCCGTATTTCGAACGACGCTGGCGACGGTCTTTGACGCCCTGGGTATCCAGCACACCGCGCAGGATGTGGTAACGGACACCCGGAAGGTCTTTCACCCGGCCGCCGCGGATGAGCACGACGGAGTGCTCTTGCAGGTTGTGCTTTTCGCCCGGGATGTAGGAGATGACCTCGAAGCCATTCGTCAGGCGGACCTTGGCCACCTTACGCATAGCGGAGTTCGGTTTCTTCGGCGTCGTGGTGTACACGCGCGTGCACACGCCCCGCTTTTGCGGGCACGACTGAAGGTGCTGCGACTTGCTGCGCTGCACCTTGGGCTGCCGCGGTTTGCGGATCAGCTGCTGGATCGTCGGCATTCGGTTCCCCGTTCTGCTGTCAATACTCGCACCCGGACCGGGGTGCGCCACTTCTCGACGACATTCCGCGCCCATCGCGAAACGCCAAATCCGTCCGGGCTGCCCGAAGGCTGCCGAACGGTTGATATCCAGAGGAGCGGGCTATGGGACCCGGACCATCACCACTGAAAATCGACTCCCGCGGGCAAATCTGTCCACAGGATGGCGGGGCTATAGGGGGTTGTGCCCCGCTTGTCAACCGCGCTGCCCCGGCGGTCGGCTCAGGTGCCGACCATCAGCCTCTCGATCCGGTCGAAATCGAAGCCGAATTTCTGCCGCAACAGCACCGCCGCCCGCTCCCTCTCGACCGGCTCCATCGAGCCCGAAAAATGCGGGTTCGACTTGTTGTCCCGGTGCAGGGTGCGCAGATAGACGATGTCCTGCTGATCCATCCAGGTGTTGTGCACCTGCCCCAGCGCGCGGTGGTTGTAGGCATAGATGTTGCCCGCGAAAGACACTGGCGCCAGAAGCGCGGTGCCGATCGAGAGCGGCGTGCGCTCGACCGCGCGCTGATAGCTCGTGCCCTGTTTCGAATAGGTCAGATAAAGCCCGCGATTGAAGGAAATGCCGATCGGCTCGTCCTTCTCGGGAATCGCATGGACCTTGGCCGCCAAGGCCCGCAGGGTCGCGATGAAATTGAGGTTCACCGCGTCGTCGTCATCCAGCCGGAAGCTGGTGCGATGGGTGAAGCCCGCATGTGACACTTCGGCGAAGGCCTCGCGGATGCCCTGATAATGGTTCATCGGCGGTTTCTCGACGATCTGCACGAAGGGCAGCCCGTCGAGCAGCTTGTCGAGCCGCTTGCGCCATTTCTTCGGAAAATCCTGTGCCAGCAGAAAGATGCAGGTGAAATCGGGATCGGTCTGCGCCTTCAGCACCGGCAGACAGATGCCCTCGAACAGGCGGAAGCGGCGTTCCAGCCGGGCTTCGTCGAACAGGAAGGCCTTCATCTCCGCGACGGTGTCGAAGCCGGGGTAGAAATCGCCGGTGGTGACAAAGGAAAAGCGGATCAACCCGACGATCTGGTTGCGAAATTCTGGCGACAAGACACTGGCTCCCGTTCTGATCGGGGCAGGATTTCCGCTTCGGTCCCACGGGTCAAGGCAAAAGAAAACCCCCGCGCAGCGGACTGCGCGGGGGCTTTGGTCGGCTCAGCCGATCAATCGCGGCTTTCCGGGGTCTCCACCGGGCCGAAATCGTCCTCGCCATAGGCGGTGTCGATCGGCGCCGCCAGAGCGGCGGCATCGATGGCCTCGGCGCGACGCGCCTCGATCACCTTACTGTCGCGCTCGGCCGCGATCTTGCGCACGCGGGTGGTGGCGCCACCCGTGCCCGCCGGGATCAGACGGCCGACGATGACGTTTTCCTTCAGCCCGACCAGCTTGTCGCGCTTGCCCTGCACCGAGGCTTCCGTCAGCACCCGCGTCGTTTCCTGGAACGAGGCCGCCGAGATGAACGACCGCGTCTGCAAGGACGCCTTGGTGATGCCCAGAAGCACCGGCTCGCCCGTCGCGGCACGGCCGCCGCGGGCTTCGACCTTGGCGTTCTCCTCGTCGAACTCCGACTTGTCGATGTTCTCGCCCTTGAGAAGCGTGGTGTCGCCACTGTCGAGGATCTCGATCTTCTGCAGCATCTGCCGCACGATCACCTCGATGTGCTTGTCGTTGATCTTCACGCCCTGCAGCCGGTAGACGTCCTGCACCTCGTCGATGAGGTAGTCGGCCAGGGCCTCGATCCCCATGATGCGCAGGATGTCATGCGGCGCCGGGTTGCCGTCCATGATGTAGTCCCCCTTCTGCACGAAGTCGCCTTCCTGCACCGGGATGTGCTTGCCTTTCGGCACCATGTATTCGACCGGCTCCAGCCCGTCTTGCGACGGCTCGATGGTGATGCGGCGCTTGTTCTTGTAGTCCTTGCCGAAGCGCACATAGCCATCCAGTTCGGCGATGATCGCGTGATCCTTGGGACGACGGGCTTCGAACAGTTCCGCCACGCGGGGAAGACCCCCGGTGATGTCCTTGGTCTTGGCGCCTTCGCGCGGGATCCGCGCCACCACGTCCCCGGCCTTCACGTCCTGCCCGTCCTCGATCGACAGAATCGCATCGACCGACATCGGATAGGTGACCGGGTTGCCCGCATCGTTGCGCACCGGCTCGCCATCGGCATTGACGATGATGATCTCCGGCTTCAGATCGTTGCCCTTCGGCGCCGAGCGCCAGTCGGTCACGATCTTCTGCGTCATGCCGGTGGCTTCGTCGGTCTCCTCGCGCACCGCAATGCCCGAGATCAGGTCGACGAATTTCGCCACACCGGCCTTTTCGGCGATGATCGGCAGGGTGTAGGGGTCCCATTCGAACAGTTTGGTGCCGCGTTTCACCGCGTCGCCATCCTTGACGAAGATCTTCGAGCCGTAAGACAGCTTGTGGCTCGCCCGTTCCTCGCCTTGCTCCGAGACGATCGCCAGCTGCATGTTGCGGCCCATGACGATCTGCTCGCCCGCGTCGTTGATCAGCAGGTTGGCGTTGCGGAACTCGATCTTGCCCTCTTGGCTGGCCTCAAGGAACGACTGTTGACCGCCCTGCGCGATGCCGCCGATGTGGAAGGTCCGCATCGTCAGCTGCGTGCCGGGTTCGCCGATCGACTGCGCCGCGATGATCCCCACCGCTTCGCCCTGGTTCACCAGCGTGCCGCGCGCCAGATCGCGACCGTAGCAGAGCGCGCAAACGCCCTCTTCGGCCTCGCAGGTCAGCGCCGAGCGGATGCGGATCGACTGGATCGCGTTTTGCTCGATCAGATCGGCCTTGCGCTCGTCGATCAGCTCGTTCTTGCGCACCAGCACCTCGTCGGTGCCCGGAACCAGAACGTCATCGGCGGCGACACGGCCCAGCACACGTTCCGACAGCGGCGCGACGACTTCACCATCGTTCACGGCCGCCGAAGCGGTGATCGCGCGTTCGGTGCCGCAATCATGCGAGCGCACGATGCAGTCCTGCGCCACGTCCACCAGACGACGGGTCAGATAGCCCGAGTTCGCCGTCTTCAGCGCGGTATCGGCCAGACCCTTCCGGGCGCCGTGGGTCGAGTTGAAGTATTCAAGAACGGTCAGACCTTCCTTGAAGTTCGAGATGATCGGCGTCTCGATGATCTCGCCCGAAGGCTTGGCCATCAGACCGCGCATCCCGCCCAGCTGCTTCATCTGTGCGGGCGAGCCCCGCGCCCCGGAGTGGGACATCATGTAGACCGAGTTCGGCTCTTTCTCGGCGCCCGCGTCATCGACGCGCACGGCGGAAATTTCCTTCATCATCTCGGCCGCGACGGCATCCGAGCATTTCGACCAGGCATCGACGACCTTGTTGTACTTCTCACCCTGGGTGATCAGACCGTCCATGTATTGCTGTTCGAATTCCTTGACCTGATCGCGCACGGCATCGACGATCTCCCACTTGCGTTCGGGGATCAGCATGTCGTCCTTGCCGAACGAGATGCCCGCCTTGAACGCTTCGCGGAAGCCCAGACCCATGATCTGGTCACAGAAGATCACCGATTCCTTCTGGCCGCAGTAGCGGTAGACGGTGTCGATGACGTTCTGCACGTCTTTCTTCCGCAGCGGGCGGTTCACCAGATCATAGGGGGCCTTGGCATTGAGCGGCAGCAGCGCGCCCAGACGCACCCGACCCGGCGTGGTGTCGTAGCGCTTCCAGACTTCGTTGCCCTCGTCGTCGATCTGCTTGATCCGGGCCTTCACCTTGGCGTGCAGGTGCACGACGCCCGAGGTCAGCGCATGTTCGACTTCCTCGACCGAGGCGAAGACCATGCCCTCGCCGACCATGCCCTTGCGCTCCATCGTGGTGTAGTAAAGCCCAAGGATCATGTCTTGCGACGGAACGATGATCGGCGCGCCGTTGGCGGGCGACAGAACGTTGTTCGTCGACATCATCAGCACGCGCGCCTCAAGCTGCGCTTCCAGCGACAGCGGCACGTGCACGGCCATCTGGTCGCCGTCGAAGTCGGCGTTGAAGGCCGAGCAGACGAGCGGGTGCAACTGGATCGCCTTGCCTTCGATCAGGATCGGCTCGAAGGCCTGGATGCCCAGACGGTGCAGCGTCGGCGCGCGGTTCAGCAGCACCGGGTGTTCGCGGATCACCTCGTCGAGGATGTCCCAGACCTCGGGACGTTCTTTCTCGACCAGTTTCTTCGCCTGTTTCACCGTGCTCGACAGGCCCTTGGCTTCAAGGCGCGAGTAGATGAAGGGCTTGAACAGCTCGAGCGCCATCTTTTTCGGCAGGCCGCATTGATGCAGCTTCAGTTCCGGCCCGGTCACGATGACCGACCGGCCCGAGAAGTCGACGCGCTTGCCGAGAAGGTTCTGACGGAACCGGCCCTGCTTGCCCTTGAGCATGTCCGAGAGCGACTTCAGCGGCCGCTTGTTGGTGCCGGTGATGACGCGGCCGCGACGGCCGTTGTCAAAGAGCGCATCGACCGCTTCCTGCAGCATCCGCTTTTCGTTGCGCACGATGATGTCGGGCGCGCGAAGTTCGATCAGCCGTTTCAGACGGTTGTTCCGGTTGATGACGCGACGGTAAAGGTCGTTCAGGTCCGAGGTCGCGAACCGGCCGCCATCGAGCGGCACCAGCGGGCGCAGTTCCGGCGGAATGACCGGCAGCACCGTCAGAATCATCCACTCGGGACGGTTCTTCGATTCAAGGAAGCTTTCGACGATCTTCAGCCGCTTGATGATCTTCTTCGGCTTGAGTTCCCCGGTGGCTTCCTTCAGCTCCTCGCGCAGCTGTTCCGCCGTGGCTTCCAGATCGATCGCCGAGAGCATCTCGCGGATCGCTTCCGCACCGATATTCGCGGTGAAGGCATCGGCGCCGAACTGGTCCTGCGCATCCAGATATTCGTCTTCGGTCAGAAGCTGACCATAGGACAGCTCGGTCAGACCGGGTTCGATCACGACGTAGTTTTCGAAGTAAAGGATGCGTTCCAGATCCCGCAGCGTCATGTCGAGCATCAGGCCGATGCGCGAGGGCAGCGATTTCAGGAACCAGATGTGGGCCACCGGCGAGGCCAGCTCGATATGGCCCATGCGCTCGCGGCGGACCTTTTGCAGCGTGACTTCAACGCCGCATTTCTCGCAGACGACGCCGCGATACTTCATCCGCTTGTACTTGCCGCAGAGGCACTCGTAGTCCTTGATCGGCCCGAAGATGCGGGCGCAGAACAGGCCGTCGCGCTCGGGCTTGAAGGTCCGGTAGTTGATCGTCTCGGGCTTCTTGATCTCGCCATAGGACCACGAGAGGATCCGTTCCGGCGAAGCGAGCGAGATCTTGATCTCGTCGAAGGCCTTCGGCTGCGCCAGCGGGTTGAACGGGTTGTTGTTGGTGATTTCCTGGTTCATCAGATCTTTCCTTGATTGAGGTCAGAGGGGGGTGGTGAGCGCTCGGGCGCTCACTCTTCCTCCGAATCCAGGAGTTCCATGTTGAGGCCGAGGCCCCGAACTTCCTTGACGAGCACGTTGAACGATTCCGGCACGCCGGCCTCGAAGTTGTCCTCGCCCTTGACGATGCTCTCGTAGACCTTGGTCCGGCCCGCGACGTCGTCCGACTTCACCGTCAGCATCTCCTGCAGGGTGTAGGCGGCGCCGTAAGCTTCCAGAGCCCAGACCTCCATCTCCCCAAGACGCTGACCACCGAACTGCGCCTTGCCGCCCAGCGGTTGCTGGGTAACAAGCGAATACGGCCCGGTCGAACGCGCGTGCATCTTGTCGTCGACAAGGTGGTGCAGCTTGAGGAAGTATTTCACGCCCACGGTGACCGGACGGGCGAATTGCTCGCCGGTGCGGCCGTCGAAGACGATCGATTGGCCCGACTTGTTGAAGCCCGCGCGCATCAGCGCATCGTTCACGTCGGCTTCCTTGGCGCCGTCAAAGACCGGGGTGGCGATCGGAACGCCGCCGCGCACATGCTCGGCGCATTCGACAAACCGGTCGTTCTCCATCTCGGCAAAGACGTCCTCGTAGGTCTCGTCGCCATAGCCGTGGCGCATTTCCTCGCGCACCGGGGTCAGGTCGCCGTTGCGACGATAGGCTTTCAGCGCCTCGTCGATCCGGATGCCCAGACCACGGCTGGCCCAACCCATGTGGGTTTCCAGGATCTGCCCGACGTTCATCCGCGACGGCACGCCGAGCGGGTTCAGAACGAGGTCGACCGGGGTGCCATCGGCCAGGAACGGCATGTCTTCGATCGGAACGACCTTCGACACCACGCCCTTGTTGCCGTGACGACCGGCCATCTTGTCGCCCGCTTGCAGCTTGCGCTTCACCGCGACGAAGACCTTGACCATCTTCATCACGCCGGGGGGCAGATCGTCGCCCTGACGGACTTTCTCCACCTTGTCATCGAAGCGATGTTCCAGGGCGCGTTTCTGCGCGTCGAACTGGTCGTTCAGCGCTTCCACTTCCTTCGCATCGGCCTCGTTTTCCAGCGCCAGCTGCCACCACTGGCCACGCGACAGCGAGGCGAGCAGCTCTTCGGTGATTTCCGACCCGGCCTTGATCGAGGTGTTCTTCGGCCCCTTGACCGTCACCTTGCCCAGGATCAGCGTTTTCAGACGCGCATAGATGTTGCGTTCCAAAATCGCCATCTCGTCGTCGCGGTCGCGGGCGAGACGTTCGATTTCCTCCCGCTCGATCTGCAGCGCGCGTTCGTCCTTGTCGACCCCGTGACGGTTGAAGACGCGAACTTCGACGATCGTGCCATAGGCGCCCGGCGGCAGACGCAGCGAGGTGTCGCGCACGTCAGACGCCTTTTCGCCGAAGATGGCGCGCAGAAGCTTTTCTTCCGGCGTCATCGGGCTTTCGCCCTTCGGCGTGATCTTGCCCACGAGGATATCGCCCGGGCCGACTTCGGCGCCGATATAAACGATGCCCGCCTCGTCGAGGTTGCGCAGCGCCTCCTCGCCGACGTTCGGGATGTCGCGGGTGATCTCTTCCGGCCCGAGTTTCGTGTCGCGCGCCGCCACTTCGTATTCCTCGATATGGATCGAGGTGAACACGTCATCGCGGTGGATGCGTTCCGAAATCAGGATGGAGTCTTCGTAGTTGTAGCCGTTCCAGGGCATGAAGGCGACGACGACGTTGCGCCCCAGCGCCAGTTCGCCCTGATCGGTCGAGGGACCGTCGGCAACCACCTGCCCCTTCGACACCACGTCGCCCACCTTGACGATCGGACGCTGGTTGATCGTCGAGGACTGGTTCGAGCGTTTGAACTTGCGCAGCCGATAGATATCGACGCCCGCGTCACCCATGCCGATGTCTTCATTGGCGCGGATAACGATCCGCGACGCATCGACCTGATCCACGACACCGCCGCGGCGGGCCATGATCGCGGCGCCCGAATCGCGCGCCACCGTCGCTTCCATGCCGGTACCGACAAACGGCGCCTCGTTGCGCAGCAGCGGAACCGCCTGACGTTGCATGTTCGAGCCCATCAGGGCGCGGTTGGCGTCGTCGTTTTCAAGGAAGGGGATCAGCGCCGCGGCGACCGAAACCAGCTGTTTCGGCGACACGTCGATCAGATCCACCGCCTCGACCGGGTTGAGCATGAATTCGCCCGATTGCCGGGTCGAAACCAGATCGTTGACGAACTTGCCGTTCTCGTCGAGTTCGGCGTTCGCCTGCGCGATGGTGTGGCGCATTTCCTCGGTGGCCGACATGTAGATGACTTCGTCGGTCACCTGCCCATCGTGCACTTTGCGATAGGGGGTCTCGATGAAGCCGTATTTGTTCACCCGGGCGAAGGTCGCCAGCGAGTTGATCAGACCGATGTTCTGACCTTCGGGCGTCTCGATCGGGCACATCCGGCCATAGTGGGTCGGGTGAACGTCGCGCACCTCGAAGCCGGCGCGTTCGCGGGTCAGACCGCCCGGCCCGAGCGCCGAAAGACGACGCTTGTGCGTGACTTCGGAAAGCGGGTTGGTCTGGTCCATGAACTGCGACAGCTGCGAGGAGCCGAAGAATTCGCGCACCGCGGCCGCGGCCGGTTTCGCGTTGATCAGATCTTGCGGCATCACCGTGTCGATCTCGACCGAGGACATGCGTTCCTTGATCGCGCGTTCCATGCGCAGCAGACCGACGCGATACTGGTTTTCCATCAGCTCGCCGACGGACCGCACGCGACGGTTGCCGAGGTGGTCGATGTCGTCGATCTCGCCCTTGCCGTCGCGCAGTTCAACGAGGCCCTTGATGCAGGCGATGATGTCGGCGCGGCGCAGGGTGCGCTGGGTGTCCGGCGCATCCAGATCCAGACGCATGTTCATTTTCACCCGGCCCACGGCCGAGAGGTCATAGCGTTCCGAATCGAAGAACAGCGTGTCGAACATCGAGCTTGCGGCTTCGACGGTCGGCGGTTCCCCCGGACGCATGACGCGGTAGATGTCCATCAGCGCGCCGTCGCGGCCCATGTTCTTGTCCGCCGCCATCGTGTTGCGGATGTAGGGGCCGACGTTGATGTTGTCGATGTCGAGGCAGGGGATCTCGGTGATGCCGTTGTCCAGAAGCGTCTTCACCGAGCCACCGACCAGCTGGCCGTCACGGTCGTATTCCGCCGTCAGCTCGTCGCCCGCTTCGATGTAGATGTAGCCGGTGCGCTCGTTGATGATGTCCTTGGCGCAGTAGCGGCCCAGGATGTGGTCGAACGGCAGAAGCAGCTCGGTCACCTTGGCTTCATCAAGCCATTTCTTCACCATCCGCGGCGTGACCTTTTCGCCCGCCTTCAGGATCACTTCGCCGGTGCCGGCGTCGATCATGTCATAGGTCGGACGGGTGCCGCGCGCGCGCTCGGGGAAGAACTTCGACACCCAGCCGCGTTTGCCCTCGGCGCGGAAGGTGACGGTGTTGTAATAGGCATCCATGATGCCTTCCTGATCGAGGCCGAGCGCATAAAGCAGCGTCGTCACCGGCAGTTTGCGGCGACGGTCGATGCGCGCGAAGACCAGATCCTTGGCGTCGAATTCGAAATCGAGCCAGCTGCCGCGATAGGGAATGATCCGGCAGGCGAACAGCAGCTTGCCCGAGGAGTGGGTCTTGCCGCGGTCATGGTCGAAGAACACACCCGGCGAGCGGTGCATCTGCGAGACGATCACGCGTTCGGTGCCGTTGACGATGAAGGTGCCGTTCGGCGTCATCAGGGGCATGTCGCCCATGTAGACGTCCTGTTCCTTGATGTCCTTGACCGACCGCGCCCCGGTGGTTTCATCGACATCGAACACGATCAGACGCAGCGTCACCTTGAGCGGCGCCGAATAGGTCAGGTCGCGGCTCATGCATTCGTCGACGTCATATTTCGGCTTTTCGAGCTCGTATTTCACGAATTCGAGGATCGCGTTGTCATTGAAGTCCTTGATCGGGAAGACCGACTGGAACACGCCCTTGATGCCCTCGCCGTCGAGCGGCTGATCGGCGTCGCCCGAGCGCAGGAACAGGTCGTAGGAGGCCTTCTGAACCTCGATGAGGTTCGGCATTTCCAGAACTTCGCGGATTTTGCCGTAGTAGCGGCGGATACGCTTCTGACCAACGTAAGCTTGAGCCATGCTCGTCGTGACCTTTCGTCTCTTCGCGGGTGTGCATCGTCGGGGCCCGATGCACGCCGCTTGCGAATGGGGGGCGGTTCCATACCTGCCTTCCGTCCCACCGGAAGGCTCCCGAACCGACCCTGCCTTGGGAAAGGGTTTCGCAAAACCCCTTGCCGAGACAGGTACGGCTGGGCTCGGGGAAACCCCGAACCCAGCCTGAAAATCAGATCGGATGCGAAGGCATCCGCACCGATTACTTGAGCTCGACCTTGGCGCCAGCCGCCTCGAGCTTTTTCTTGATCTCTTCGGCTTCGCCTTTGGCAGCGGCTTCTTTCACCTTGCCACCAGCTTCGACGAGATCTTTCGCTTCTTTGAGGCCCAGGCCGGTGATGGCGCGGACTTCTTTGATCACGTTGATCTTGTTCGCACCGGCATCGACGAGCACGACGTCGAATTCGGTTTTTTCTTCTTCGGCCGGAGCCGCGGCAGCAGCCGGGCCAGCCATCATCACGGCGCCACCGGCGGCCGGTTCGATGCCATACTCGTCCTTGAGGATGGTTTTCAGTTCTTGGGCCTGCAGCAGCGTCAGGTTGACGATTTGCTCGGCAAGGGCTTTAAGATCGGCCATTTTTCCGTTCCATTCTGATATAGGGTTGATCCGACGTCGAGTTGTCCCGACGAAGGCAAGATGTTGCGTCAGGCGGCTTCCCGCTCCTCAAGCGTCTTGAGGATGCCCGCGATGTTGGAAGCAGGCGCGCCAATGGCACCGGCGATGTTCGAAGCAGGCGCCCCGATGCACGACGCGATTTGAGCGATGAGCTCTTCGCGCGACGGCATGGCGGCGACGGCTTTGACACCGGCCTTGTCCAGAGCGTCCTTGCCCATGGCCCCGCCAAGAATGTCGAACTTGTCGTTCGTCTTGGCATAGGCTTCCGCGACCTTGGCCGCAGCCACCGGGTCCTCGGAATAGGCAAGAACGGTCATCCCCGTCAGAAGTTTGGCCATGCTCTCGCAGGGCTTGCCTTCCAGGGCGATCTTGGCGAGCGTGTTCTTGGCAACGCGCACGGACCCACCCACGTCACGCATTTTCGCGCGCAGGTCCTGCATCTGAGCAACCGTCATGCCTTCGTAGCGGGCAACCACCACGACGCCAGAGCTTTCGAAGATCTGGCCGAGTTCCTCGACCACTTTCTCTTTTTGGGCTCTATCCACGGTTACACTCCAAGTGTGGGGGTTTCCCCCCGGCTCTGTTTCCTACGGGCACATGCCCGCAGGTCGGGTCCGATCGGTTCCCGAGAGATCGCCCGAGGCAGCAGCCCCGGAAATTCTCGTTCCCCATCTCGGGAAGGACTTACGGGGGAAACCCCCACCCTCCGTCTCGGACAGGACGGGGCCTTTGCAAGCCCCGTCATTCGCCGGTTTCCCGGCAAATTCTCAGCGGGCCGCGGCCGAGGTCAGATCGACCGTCACGCCCGGGCCCATGGTCGAGGACAGCGACACCTTTTTCAGATAGGTGCCCTTGGCGCCCGCCGGTTTGGCTTTCGACACCGCGTCGACAAAGGCACGGACGTTGTCCGCCAGCTTGTCTTCGCCGAACGAGACCTTGCCGATGCCGCCGTGGATCACGCCGGCCTTTTCGACCTTGAACTGCACTTCGCCGCCCTTGGCCGCTTCGATCGCCGTTTTCACGTCCATCGTCACGGTGCCGACCTTCGGGTTCGGCATCAGGTTGCGCGGCCCGAGGATCTTGCCCAGACGGCCGACGAGCGGCATCATGTCCGGGGTGGCGATGCAGCGATCGAACTCGATCTTGCCCTGCTGGATGGTTTCCATCAGGTCTTCGGCACCGACGATGTCGGCCCCGGCGGCCTTCGCCTCGTCAGCCTTGGCGCCGCGCGCGAAAACGGCGACGCGGACGGTCTTGCCCGTGCCGTGCGGCAGCTGCACCACGCCGCGGACCATTTGGTCGGCGTGACGCGGGTCGACGCCCAGGTTCATCGCGATTTCAAGCGTTTCGTCGAACTTGGCCGAGGCCGCCGACTTGATCAGCTTGACGGCATCTTCAACCGAAAGGTTGGCCTTGCCTTCGAAAGCGGTCCGCGCAGCGGCCGAACGTTTACCGATCTTGGCCATGGCTTACCCCTTAACCTCGATACCGACCGACTTCGCCGAGCCGAGGATGATGTTGATGGCGCCCTGAATGTCGTTGGCGTTCAGGTCTTTCATCTTGGCTTCGGCGATCGCCTTGACTTGCGCGGCGGTCACGGTGCCCGCCACGACATGGCCCGGCTTGACCGAGCCCTTCGGACGGTTGCGCTTGCCCACCGGCTTCAGGCCAGCGGCCTTCTTCAGCATGAACGAGGCCGGAGCGGTCTTCGTTTCAAAGGTGAAGCTCTTGTCGGCATAGTAGGTGATGATGCAGGGAACCGGCGATTCCGGCTCCAGCTCCTGCGTGCGGGCGTTGAACGCCTTGCAGAATTCCATGATGTTGATCCCGCGCTGACCCAGCGCCGGACCGATCGGCGGGGAGGGAGTGGCTTTCCCCGCCTTCACTTGCAGCTTCAGCTGCCCGATGACTTTCTTGGCCATGTGGCCCTCTCCTTTTCACTGCCGCCCCACCATGAGGCGAAGTTTAGTGGTCAGGCGGTCACCCGCCTCCCACGCATTCCCTCAGGCGGTTTTCGACACCTGGGTGAATTCCAGCTCGACCGGCGTCGGCCGGCCAAAGATCGACACCGTGACCTTGAGGCGGCCCGCGGCGTCGTCCACTTCCTCGACCATGCCCGAGAAGCCCTCGAACGGGCCGTCGGTCACGGACACATTCTCGCCGATCTCGAAGCGAATCAGGTTGCGCGGCGCGACGACTTCGCCGGTCGGGCCCTGACGGTTCAGGATCGTGTTGACCTCGCTGTCGCGCATCGGCGTCGGCTTGCCCTGCGGACCCAGGAAGCCGGTGACGCGGTTGATCGAGGTGATCGCGTGATAGCCGCGATCGGTCATGTCCATGCGCACCAGCACATAGCCGGGCATGAAGCGACGCTCCGACGTGACCTTCTTGCCGCGGCGGATTTCGATCACTTCTTCGGTGGGAACCAGAACTTCCTCGATCTCGCCCCCAAGGCCCTTGTCGATCACGGCCTGTTTGATCTGCTCGGCGACCTTCTTCTCGAAGTTCGAGAGAACGGAAACCGAATACCACCGCTTCGCCATCAACCTGCCTCTTTCCCCCCGGCGGCGAGCGCCGAAATTTTCTCTGTGCAACGGTCTTGCCGCTGCCCTGTCAACAAAGAACGGCGCGCATCATTCGAATCGATGCACGCCGGTTCTTGAGTGTCGTGCCCGTTTAGCCTTGCCCGCCCCGTATTTCAAGGGCTTCGATGGCCTCAGATGAACATTGCCTTGATCCCGAGGTTGATCACCCAATCCACGAGGGAAAAGAAGATCGCCGCCACCATCGCCATGGTCAGCACCATGATGGTGGTCAAAACGACCTCGCGCCGGGTCGGCCAGGTGATCTTGCCAACTTCCGAGCGCACCTGGCTCAGGAACTGGATCGGGTTTGCCATGCTGCTTCCTCTCATGCGACGGCGCCGGGATACGCGCAGATGCGGCAGAATTCAAGCGCGATGCGCGGATCTGCCCGACACCGAAACAGGACCGCAGCCTGCGGCGTGATCCGATTTCAGCAAGTGAAGGATGGCAGGAGTTGGGGGACTCGAACCCACGACCCTCGGTTTTGGAGACCGATGCTCTACCAACTGAGCTAAACTCCTGTGCCTGCCGCGTCACTACATATCTTGTGCGGGGCCGTCAAGCGGGTGACGGCGATCTGTGCAGGGTTCCCGCGCACCAATTCGCCGCAGCCCCGCGGGCGCCGCCGCAACTCCCGCTTCCCAAAAGCGCGATTTTCCTGTATGCGCGCACAATCTGCGACGTGAGCCCAACCCCCCGGGCGCATGCGAAGGATTGGGGGGCGGCGGCAATGGGGCCGCCATATGCCGGGAGACATGGGAAGGTCCCATGCGTGCTCCCAGACAGGATACGCTGATGTTCAACATTACGAAAAAATCGATCCAGTGGGGCGGTGAGACGCTGACGCTGGAAACGGGCAAGGTTGCCCGTCAGGCCGATGGTTCGGTGATCGCCACTCTGGGCGAGACCTCGGTCATGGCCAACGTCACCTTCGCCAAGGAAGCGAAGCCGGGGCAGGATTTCTTCCCGCTGACCGTGCATTACCAGGAAAAATACTACGCCGCCGGCAAGATCCCCGGCGGTTTCTTCAAACGTGAAGCCCGTCCTTCGGAAAAGGAAACGCTGGTCTCGCGTCTGATCGACCGTCCCTGCCGTCCGCTCTTCGTCCCGGGCTTCAAGAACGAAGTGCTGGTGATGGCCACCGTGCTCTCCTGCGATCTGGTGAATGATCCCGACATCGTCGCGATGATCGCCGCCTCGGCCGCGCTGACGATCTCGGGCGTGCCTTTCATGGGCCCGATCGGCGCCGCGCGCGTGGGCTTTGCCCATGGCGCCTATGTGCTGAACCCGGCCATGGACGACATGACCAAGCTGCGCGACAATCCCGAGCAGCGTCTGGATCTGGTCATCGCGGGCACGAAAGACGCCGTGATGATGGTCGAATCCGAAGCCTATGAGCTGACCGAGGACGAGATGCTCGGCGCGGTCAAGTTCGGCCATGAACAGATGCAGCCGGTGATCGACCTGATCATTTCGCTGGCCGAAGATGCCGCGAAAGAGCCCTTCCATTTCGACGCGCCGGATTACTCGGCGCTGCTCGACCGGGTGAAAGCCGCGGGCGAGACCGAGATGCGCGCCGCTTTCGCGCTCCGCGACAAGCAGGAACGCTCGAACGCGATTTCGGCGACGGTCGATCTGATCAAGTCGAAGCTGTCGGAAGAAGATCTGGCCGACATCAACCTCGGCTCGGCGATCAAGGCGCTGGAATCGGGCATCCTGCGCGGTGACATCATCAACGGTGGCGCCCGCATCGACGGCCGCGACAACAAGACCGTCCGCCCGATCGTGGCGGAAGTCGGCATCCTGCCGCGCACCCACGGTTCGGCGCTGTTCACCCGCGGCGAGACGCAGGGTCTGGTCGTCACCACGCTTGGCACCGGCGATGACGAACAGATCATCGACGCGCTGAACGGCAACACCCGCTCGAACTTCCTTCTGCACTACAACTTCCCGCCCTATTCGGTCGGCGAAGTGGGCCGCGTCGGCAGCCCGGGCCGTCGCGAGATCGGCCACGGCAAGCTGGCCTGGCGCGCGCTGCAGGCGGTTCTGCCCGCGGCGACCGACTTCCCCTACACGATCCGCGTCGTTTCCGAGATCACCGAATCGAACGGCTCGTCCTCGATGGCGTCGGTCTGCGGCGGTTCGCTGTCGATGATGGACGCCGGTGTGCCGCTGAAAGCCCCGGTGGCCGGTGTGGCCATGGGTCTGATCCTGGAAAGCGACGGCCGCTGGGCGGTTCTGACCGACATCCTGGGGGACGAAGACCACCTGGGCGACATGGACTTCAAGGTGGCGGGGACCGAAAGCGGCATCACCTCGCTGCAGATGGACATCAAGGTCGCGGGCATCACGCCGGCGATCATGGAACAGGCGCTGGCGCAGGCGAAAGACGGCCGGATGCACATCCTGGGCGAAATGTCGAAAGCGCTCTCGGCCGGTCGTCAGGAATTCTCGGCCCATGCGCCGCGGATCGAGACGATGACCATCCCGACCGACAAGATCCGCGAAGTGATCGGCTCGGGCGGCAAGGTGATCCGCGAGATCGTCGAGGTCTCGGGCGCCAAGGTCGACATCAACGACGACGGCGTGATCAAGATCGCCTCGGCCAATGCCGATGCTATCAAGAAGGCCTATGACATGATCTATTCGATCGTGGCCGAGCCGGAAGAGGGCAAGGTGTACCGCGGCAAGGTGGTGAAGCTGGTCGATTTCGGCGCCTTCGTGAACTTCTTCGGCAAGCGCGACGGTCTGGTGCATGTCAGCCAGATCGCGGGCAAGCGTCTGAACCACCCGAACGAGGCGCTGAAGGAAGGTCAGGAAGTCTGGGTCAAGCTGCTCGGCTTCGACGATCGCGGCAAGGTGCGCCTCGGCATGAAGATGGTCGATCAGGACACCGGCGCGGAACTGCCGCCGGAAGCGAAATCGAAAGACGAGCAGCCCGAGGGCTGATCGCAGCGCAAGAAACGGCAAAGCCCCCGCAACCGCGGGGGCTTTTGCTTTGCGGCCCCTTGGCCGGGGGCTTAACGCCCGTAGACGGTATGGCGGGCCAGATCGCGGGCATTGTGACGCGACAGGCCAAGGTCGAACCAGTCGGCATCGGTCATGCGGTCGAATTCCGCCAGCAGCGCGACATAGGCGCGGCGTTGCGCATGGGCCTCGCGCAGCTGCGCGACGGCACGGACAAGGACATCAAGCAGGGCGACGGGGCGGGGCTGGGACAGCGTGGAAGCGAGGGGCATCTTTTCGTCTTTCGGTCTCCGGCAGGACCATCCCGCCGTTGCCGATAACCTGCGCCTGATGCTGCATTTGCACAATCCGGGGATTGGACAAGGCCGCGATGCCGAAACCGCATGACTGGTAAGATTTGGTTACCACTTCCGCGGGGATAATTTGATCAAATTTTCCGGCGGGTGGCTTGCCACAAGGCTTTCCCCCTGTCACGCTGCGCCGGACAAGGGAGACTGCCATGATCGAGAAACGCCACTTCTACATCGACGGGACATGGGTCGGCCCGCATCTGCCGCGCGACCATGCCGTGATCGACCCCTCAACCGAGGAGCCCTGCGCGGTGATCTCGCTTGGCGACCGGGCCGATACCGAGGCCGCCGTCGCCGCCGCCCTGCGTGCGGGGCCGGGCTGGGCCGCCACGCCGCCCGCCGAGCGTCTGGCCGCGGTCGAGCGGATCCTCACGATCTATCAGGCCCGGGCCGAGGAGATGGCGCAGGCGATGAGCCTCGAGATGGGCGCACCGATCGACTTTGCCCGCGAAAATCAGGTCGGCGCCGGGATCTGGCACATCTCGAATTTCATCAGGGCCGCCAAGGACTTCAAATGGGTGCATCCGTTGGGCGACGGCACGCCCGGCGCGATGATCGCCTATGAACCCGTCGGCGTCGTCGGGCTGATCACGCCGTGGAACTGGCCGATGAACCAGGTGACGCTGAAAGTCATCCCGGCGCTGATCGCCGGTTGCACGATGGTGCTGAAACCCTCCGAGGAGGCGCCGCTGTCCTCGCTGCTGTTTGCGGAATTCGTCCATGCCGCGGGCGTGCCCGCGGGCGTCTTCAACCTGGTGAACGGTGACGGGCTCGGCGTCGGCACGCAGCTCTCCACCCATCCCGATGTGGAAATGATCTCCTTCACCGGCTCGACCCGGGCGGGCAAGGCGATCACACAGGCCGCGGCCAGCACGCTGAAACGGGTCTGTCTGGAACTCGGCGGCAAGGGGGCGAACCTGGTTTTCGCCGATGCCGACGAAAACGCCGTCGCCCGCGGCGTGCGGCATTGCATGAACAACTCCGGCCAAAGCTGCAACGCGCCGACGCGGATGCTGGTCGAACGCCCGCTTTACGACCGCGCCGTGGAGATCGCCGCCGAGGTCGCCGCCGCGATCAAGGTCGCCCCGGCGCAGGACCCCGGCCGCCACATCGGCCCGGTGGTGAACGCGGCGCAGTTCGAGAAAATCCAGTCGCTGATCGAAACCGGGATCAAGGAAGGCGCCCGTCTGGTCGCCGGGGGCCTTGGCCGCCCCGAGGGGCTGAACAAGGGCTTCTTCATCCGCCCGACCGTCTTTGCCGATGTCACGCCCGAAATGACGGTGATGCGCGAGGAAATCTTCGGCCCCGTGCTCTCGATCATGCCCTTCGACACCGAGGCCGAGGCCATCGCCATCGCCAATGCCACGCCCTATGGCCTGACCAACTATGTGCAGTCGCAAGACGGCGCCCGGCGCAACCGGCTGGCGCGGCAACTGCGCTCGGGCATGGTCGAGATGAACGGCCAAAGCCGCGGCGCGGGGGCGCCTTTCGGCGGCGTGCGCGCCTCGGGCCGCGCGCGCGAGGGCGGCCGCTGGGGCATCGAGGAATTCTGCGAGGTGAAGTCGATCTCGGGCTGGGCGGGCTGACCCGCCCCCCAAATCAGCCCCTTTCATCTTGCCGCAAATACCTCGGGGGTGCGGGGGCAGCGCCCCCGCGGGCGGCGCAACAGCCCCCGGCGAAACCCAAAGCAAAACGCCTGCCCCGGGGGGCAGGCGTTCCATTTTCCGAAACCCGAAAGGGATCAGCGGCGCAGGCCGAGACGCTCGATCAGCGACTGGTAGCGGGCCACGTCCTTTTTCTTCAGATAGTCGAGCAGCTTGCGGCGCTGGGCCACCATCATCAGCAGGCCACGACGCGAATGGTTGTCTTTCTTGTGGGCCTTGAAGTGCTCGGTCAGCGTCGCGATGCGCGAGCTGAGGATCGCCACCTGGACTTCCGGCGAGCCGGTGTCGCCTTCCTTGGTGGCAAATTCTTTCATCAGACGGGTCTTGGTCTCGACGGTGATCGACATCGGGGTCTCCTGTGCAAAGGGTGATGGCGCAAGCCGGGATGTCGTCCAGCAGGGCCCGTGGAGTCTCCGCCGAATCCGGCGGATGGCGGCGTTTAACGGAAAAGCGCCGAAAAGGAAAGCCAAAAGCCCGGGTCAGACGGCGCCGAATTCCTCGGGGGTGATCAAGAGCACATCCTCGGGGCGCAGATCGCCCGCATCGACCACCTCGGCCAGATGCACCCCGTTCAGCGTGATCCAGACATTGCCCTCGGTCGTCGCGGGCTCCAGCGTCACCTCCGGGGCGACACCGTTGTCCGGGTCATAGACGACCACGATCTGATCGGCGCTTGAATCGTAATCAGTGATCGTCGCGGGGGTTTCGGGGTCGATCCACTCGCCCAGCGCGAACAGATCGCCATCCTCACCGCCCGAGGCCCAATCACCCGCACCTATCATAAGCGTATCGGCCCCCACACCGCCGTTGAGGAAATCCATGCCATCGGCATCACTGTTGCCGCTTTGACCGTCCGAAACAACCCCGATGAGCAGATCGTCGCCATTTCCGCCGCTCAGCTCATCCGTGCCGGTGCCGCCGATCAACGTATCGTCCCCGGCGTTGCCGCACAGGCTGTCATCGCCCGCATCGCCCTCGACGCGGTCGTCGCCCGCGCCGCCCAGAAGCAGATCCGCCCCGGTGCCGCCGCTCAGGCTGTCGTCGCCGAAGCCCGCCGCCAAAGTGTCATCTCCCGCCCCGCCCGTCAGCGTGTCGGTGCCATAATCCCCCTCAAGACTGTCGTCGCCGGTCCCGCCCGCAAGGCTGTCGTCGCCCGCCGCGCCCCAAAGGCTGTCATCGCCATCGCCGCCGCTGACCGTGTCATCGCCCGCATAGCCGTTGATCTGGTCGTCGCCCGCCAGACCGTCAAGCTGATCGTCGAACAGATCACCCCAAAGGATGTCGCGCCCGTCGGTCGCCTCGGGCGAGGTCTCGGGCTCGGGCTCGGTCGGGGTGTCGCCGGGAAGGGTGGTCTCGGTGTCATCGGTCGGCGGATCTTCCGGGACGGTGCCGCCATCGGTGCCCGTGCCATCCTCGGTGCCGTCTTCCGTGCCGGTGTCGGCTTCGGCCTGATCCCGGGTGTCGTCGTCGACCGTCTCGGTCTCATCCTCCCCGGTGGGCGCGACACCCGCGGCAAGCCCCGCCATCAAAAGACCCAGAAACCCTGACAGGAACAGCATGGCGCACCCTCACCTTCACCGGCCCATCATAGCCGAAACGGCGCCGCGGAACAAAAGCAAACTCGGCAAAAACATGGTCGCGGCGTGGTTTTCCCGGGGCATGGTTAAGCTTCGGGGCCCAGGCAGCGTCAGACCCAGCGCTGCAACGGCTGCGCATAGCCGATGTAGAGCGGATGTTTCGGCGCCCCGGCGGCGGTCAGGCCCAGATGGTGCAGCTCGCGCCCCGATTCGCGCAGCAGCCGTTCGACCGCGGCACCGCGGCCCAGATGTGCCCCATGCGTGCCCCAGGCGCAGACGATCCGGTCCGCCGGGCCCCCCGCCCAATCCAGACTGCCACGGATCGCGGCATCGTTTTCCGGCCCGACCGGATCGGCCATGGCCCGCATCGCGCGCGGGTCGGTGGCGCGAAAGGCGAAGATGTTCGTCACCCGGAAGGCGCCAAAGCCCAGGGCCCGCGCCCGGCGCTCGCAGCGTTCGACCGTCGGATCGTTCTGCACCTCGGTCGCGGTCGAGGGGTTGAGCATCACGAAAAGCGCCCGCGGCAGGGCGTCGTCCCAGACCCGCGTCAGCAGATAGCGATAGGCCTCGCAGTCGGAATAGACCGCCACCGAGGGGGCATCGCCCTTGACATGGGTCCGGGTGATCATGCCCCGGTCCGGTTGAAGACGCGGTCGGGGTGGACCTCGCCGCCCATGTAGCGGCCAACGGCAATGGCCAGACCGTGATGGCTGACCCAGACCTCGGTCCCGAAGTCGATGCCCGAGCAGATCACCTGCCCGGGGTTGCCATGGCCCAGCCGCACCGCGCCCTCGACGGTGGCCTTGACCTCGGGCAGATCGTGCAGCCCCAGTTCCAGCGGCAGCAGCTGCGCGTCCAGCTCGGGCGTGCGCGCCATCCGGTCGATCTCGTCAAGGCTCAGGCCCTTGTCGGCCTCGAACGGGCCCGACCAGACCCGGCGCAGCCAGAGCACGTGGCCAAGGCAGCCCAGGGCTTGCCCCAGATCGCGGGCGATCGCGCGGACATAGCCGCCCTTGCCGCAGACCATCTCGAGCTCGACCGTATCGGCATCGGGCCGCGAAATCATCTCGAGGCTTTCGACCCAGAGCGGACGGGCGGCCAGATCCATGTCGACGCCCTCGCGGGCCAGATCATAGGCGCGTTCGCCCTCGACCTTGACCGCGGAATATTGCGGCGGCACCTGCAGGATGTCGCCGCGGAACGCGGCCAGCGCGGCCGCAATCTCGGCATCGCTCGGGCGGCTGTCGGAGCGGGCGACGACTGCGCCCTCGGCATCGTCGGTCGCGGTCGCGGCGCCGAAGCGAACCTGAAAGCGGTAGCATTTCAGCGCATCGGTGATGAAGGGCACGGTCTTCGTCGCCTCGCCCAAAGCCACCGCCAGAACGCCCGTCGCCGCCGGATCGAGCGTGCCCGCATGGCCCGCCTTTTTCGCGTCGAAGGCCCAGCGCACCTTGCCCACAACCGCGGTCGAGGTCACCCCCGCGGGCTTGTCGACGACAACCCAGCCCGAAATCTCGCGACCCTTCTTGCGACCCATGACCGTCTCCCTGATGCAAGCCCGCCTGCTAGCGCCTTGCGGCCTGCGGGTCAATCGCGGGCAACAAGCCCGACCATCGGCCCCAGCGGCAGGCCGAAATCGGCCCGTCCCTGCGCGGGCACGAAGAGTCGCGAAATCGAGCCGTCGAAATAAAGCGCATTCGGCGCCCCAAGGCTGTCGCGGAAGAAGCGGGCGAAGCGGTGGAAGGTCACAGGCCGGTCGGAAATCACGAACCAGGCTGTCTGCCCGTCGGCCGAAACGCCCACGCCGTTGCGGATATAGGTCGAGGTGCTGTCGGGCAGGAACCGCGGATGCAGCGCACCCTCGATCACCAGCATCGGCCCCGATTGCGTGGCAAAGCGGCAGGCGGGCGGGGCCGCGGCAAAGGCGCGGCTTTCGATCACCGCGAAACGGTCAGTCACGCAAAAGACGCCATTCGGCAGCATGCCGAAATTCCCCGGCCCCTCGCGGGTGACGATCGGCTGCCGCTCGGTGCCGTTTTCGATGTAAAGCCCGGCCGGATCGCGGCTTGGCGAATACATCCCGGCGTTCATCGCGAAGACCAGCCGCTCGCCCGGGGCAAGCGTGGCCTTGACCCGCTCGGCATTGCCAAGGATCTGGCCCTGATCGTTCTTCAGCCACAGCCGCACATCCTGCCCGGCCTGCGCCTGACAGACGGTGAAGGGAATGTCCTCGAAGGTGACGGTATGACAGGGATCGGCCGCCAGCGCGAGGCGCGGCACCACCAGCGCCAGCGCCGCGAACAGCCGCGCCCAGAGCGGCTTAATCGTCATCGCCTTCATCGTCATCGCGGGCGGCGATGTCGCGTTGCACGGTTTCATCGGAAAACAGCCGTCGCGTCTCATCGAGCCGGTCAAAGGTCTCGTCCATGCGAAACCGCAGATCGGGCGCGTATTTCAGCGTCATCGCCTTGGCCACATGATGGCGCAGCTCGCCCGAATGGCGGCGCAGCGCAGCGAGCATCGCCTCGGCGCTCTCGCCCCCCAGCGTGCCGCCCAAAGGCGCCACATAGACCGTCGCCACCTTCAGATCCGGCGAGGTCCGCACCTCGCCCACGGTGATCGAGATCTTGTTGAGGTCCGGGTCATGCACATCGCCGCGCAAGAGCACGTCGGACAGGGTGCGCCGGATCAGTTCGCCGACGCGAAGCTGACGTTGCGAGGGGCCATCGCCCGAGGAAAAACGGTTCTTTGCCATGCCCCGCACATAGGGCTTTCGGGCCCATTCCGCAACCGGGGCCGCAACGGGGCTTTGCCAAGCGGGCGGGCGCGGGCTAGGAAGGGCGAAACGCATGGAGAGACAGATGAGTGACCTGCCGGGCATCGTGATCACGGGGATTTCGGGACGCATGGGGCGGATGCTGGCGGCAACCGTCGCCGCCTCGGACAAGGCGCGGCTTGTCGGCGCGGTCGAACGCACGGGCCATGACTGGATCGGCCGCGATCTGGGCGAGGCTCTGGGCGGGGCAAAAAATGGCGTGATCGTCACCGATGATCCGCTGGAAGCCTTTGCAACGGCGCAGGCGGTGATCGATTTCACCGCCCCTGCGGCGACGCTGGAATTTGCGCGGCTGGCCGCGCAGGCCCGCGCCGTGCATGTGATCGGCACCACGGGTTTTGAAAAGGAACAGATCGCGGCGCTGGAACCCGCGTCGCGCCATTCGGTGCAGATCCGGGCGGGCAACATGAGCCTTGGCGTGAACCTGCTAACGAAACTGGCGAAGACCGTGGCGCAGGCGCTGGATGCCGATTGGGACATCGAAGTGGTCGAGGCGCATCACAACCGCAAGGTCGACGCGCCCTCGGGCACGGCGCTGATGCTGGGCAAGGCCGCGGCCGAGGGACGTGGCATCGACCTGGACGGCATGACCGAATCAGGCCGTCACGGCCTCACCGGCGCCCGGAAACACGGCGCCATCGGCTTTTCGGCGATCCGCGGCGGCGACATCGTGGGGGAACATGACGTGATCTTCGCCGCGGCGGGCGAGCGCATCGTGCTGCGCCACATCGCCACCGACCGCGCGATCTTCGCCCGCGGCGCGCTCCGGGCCGCACTCTGGGGGCAGGACAAGACCCCCGGCCAATATGACATGCTGGACGTGCTGGGGATCTGACCCAACTCCGCGCCTGATTTCATCTTGCTCGAAATACCTCACGGGGGTGCGGGGGTGTGAAACCCCCGCTGCCACGGTCGGGCACAGGCGGCTCAGAAGTCGATGGCGATGCCCTTCTTCTCCCAATCGCCAAAGCGCACCGGCTCGGGTCCGTCGCGGCCGCCGAATTCCTTCGGCAATTCCGCGGCCTTGGCGGCCTTGCGCCGTTCCTCGGCCTCGGCCAGCGCGCGGATCGCGGCGGGGGGCAGATCCTTCGGGGCATCTTCGCTCATCAAGGCCTCCGGCTTTGCGTTTCGGGTCGGGCCTGATATAGGCCGCCCCATCCACGGGAACAAGCAAGGGAAAGCGCCATGGCTTCGATCGATCCGGCCCGCCGTGCGGCAGCGGCGCTTCTGTCCGGCGTGCTGCAGGAACGGCTGACCTTGGCCGAACAGGCGGGCGAGCTGGCGGCGCTGGCGCCCTCCGACCGCGCCCGGGCGCAGCGGATCGCGCTGGCCACGCTGCGCAACCTGTCGCGCGCCGATGCGATGCTGAAGCCGCATCTGCGCAAGGCGCCGCCGCCCGATCTGCATGTGCTTTTGCGCCTCGGCACGGTCGAGATCTGCGCATTGGGCGAGGCGCCCCATGGCGTCACCGATGCGCTTGTCACGCTCGCCCGCTCGGGCGGGCAAAAGACCGAGGGCTTCGCCGGGCTGATCAATGCGGTGCTGCGCAAGATCGCCACCGAGACCGAGCGCTGGGCGCGGCTCGATGCTCCCGCCCTGCCCGGCTGGCTGCGCGGACGGCTGATGTCGGCTTACGGCAAGGTCGCGGTGATGCGGATGGAGGCCGCGCATCTGGCGGGCGCGCCCACCGATCTTTCGGTGAAGACCGACGCCGCAGGATGGGCCGGGAAACTGGGCGCGGAGCTGCTGCCCACCGGCACGCTGCGGCTGGCGCAGGCCGGGCAGATCACCGAACTTCCGGGCTATGCGACGGGCGACTGGTGGGTGCAGGATGCCGCCGCCGCCCTGCCCGCGAAAGTACTGAACGCCCAGCCGGGCGAGCATGTGCTCGACCTTTGCGCCGCGCCGGGCGGCAAGACGCTGCAACTGCTGGCCGCGGGCGCCAAGGTCACCGCGCTGGATGTCTCCGCCCCGCGTCTCGACCGGCTGGAAGAAAACCTCGCCCGTTGCGGGATGACGGCCGAGACCGTCGTCGCCGATGCGCTGGACTGGACGCCCGACGCCCCCTTCGACGCGATCCTGCTCGATGCGCCCTGTTCCGCCACCGGCACGATTCGCCGCCACCCGGATCTGCCCTTCGTCAAGGATGCAAGCGGCATCAAGACCCTGATCGCGCTGCAGGCGGCGCTGCTCGACCGGGCGCTGGGCTGGCTCAAACCCGGCGGGCGCCTGGTCTATGCCACCTGCTCGCTTCTGCCCGAGGAGGGCGAGGCGCAGATCGCCGCCGCCCTGACCCGCCATCCGGGGCTGCAGATCCTGCCCGCGACCGTCCCGGGCCTTGATCCGGACTGGCGGACGGAAAATGGTTGCCTGCGCCTGCGCCCCGATCTCTGGCCCGACTGCGGCGGGCTTGACGGCTTCTTCATCGCCGTGCTGCGGCGGGACAGCTGACCGGCGAAACACCCGATGACAGGACCCCGGCAGGACTTTATTCTGCGCCAAAAGCGACACCAGGCATGACGGTTCACATTCAAGGGCGGGCAGGATGACGGCGGGCAAGGGCAAATCGGCGCGGGCCGGGTCGCGGCGGCGGCTGACGGGCCTGCTTGACCGGCTGGCGGCGCTGCGCGCCACCACGGCCAGCCCCGCCACCGGCTTCGTCAGCCAGCCCGAGCCGCGCTCGATCGGCTCCTTTGCCCGCGGACGGCAGATGATCGCCGGGAATTTCCTGTTTGCCGGGTTTCTGGTCGAGGGGCCCGACCGTTCGATCTGGGATCTGCCCGTCCCCGACCCGAGCTTCGAGGAGGCGCTGCAGGGCTGCACCTGGCTGGACGATCTGGCCGCGGTCGGCGACCGGCCCGCGCGGGAACGGGCGCAAGCCTGGGTCTTCGACTGGATCGCCCGCTATGGCCGGGCCCGGGGGCCGGGCTGGACGCCGGATCTGACCGGGCGGCGGCTGATCCGGCTGATCACCCACGCGCTTTTCCTGCTCAACGGCCGCGACAAGACCGAGGCGCAGGCCTTCTTCCGCACCCTTGGCCAGCAGACGCTGTTTCTGGCGCGGCGCTGGCGCTCGGCCAGCCCCGGCCTGCCGCGGGTCGAGGCGCTGACCGGGCTGATCTATGCCAGCCTTGCGCTGACCGGGATGGAGCGTCATGCCGGGGCCGCGGCCGAGGCCTTGGCCGCCGAATGCACCGGGGACATCGACGCGGCGGGCGGCATTCCCACCCGCAACCCCGAGGAATTGCTGGAAGTTCTGACGCTGCTTCTGTGGGCCGCCGATGCGATGACCGCGGCAGGGCGCACGCCTTTGCCCGCGCATCTGGCCGCGATCGCGCGGATCGCGCCGACGCTGCGAACGCTGCGCCATGCCGATGGCGGGCTCGCCCGGTTTCACGGCGGCGGCCGCGGCGCCGAGGGGCGGCTGGATAGCGCACTGAACGCCTCCGGCACCCGCGCCGTGGCGCGCGCCGGGCTGGCGATGGGCTTTGCGCGGCTTCATGCCGGGCGCAGCAGCCTGATCGTCGATGCCGCGCCGCCGCCACGGGGCGCCGCCTCGGCCAATGCCCATGCCTCGACACTGGCCTTTGAACTCACCTCGGGGCGCTGGCCCCTGATCGTCAGCTGCGGCTCGGGGGCGATGTTCGGCCCCGACTGGCACCGCGCCGGCCGCGCCACGCCCAGCCATTCGACGCTGGCGATCGAGGGCTATTCCTCGTCGCGGCTTGGTCCGGCCCGCCGCACCGGCGCGGCGATGCGGACCTGGCTTGAGGAAACGCCCTCGGAAGTCTGGATGCGGCCGGAGACCGACCCGGCCCGGCATGCGCTTTTCGGTCATGACGGCTATCTGCTCACCCACGGGCTGACCCATATCCGCGAGCTGGAGCTTTCCTCCGATGGCAACGCGCTGAGGGGGATGGACACGCTGGGCGCGATGACCAGCGCCGACAAGGCCCGGTTCGAGACCGTGTTTCAGGCCGATGCCCTGCGCGGCATCCCGTTCCAGATTCGCTTCCACATCCATCCCGAGGTCGACGCCACGCTCGACATGGGCGGCTGGGCGGTGTCGATGGCGCTCAAATCCGGCGAGATCTGGGTTTTCCGCTTCGATGGCCCGGTCGATCTGACGCTTGATCCCTCGGTCTATCTGGAAAAGGGCCGCCTGCGCCCGCGGGCCACGCAACAAATCGTGCTTTCGGGCCGTTTGCAGGCGCCGATCCAGCAAATCGGCTGGACCTTGGCCAAGGCTCAGGATACCCCCGGCGCCAATCAGGGCGAGCCCCGGCCGCCCGTTCCCGCTCCCTGACCACGGGCCGCGACGGCCCTTGCACAGAAGGAAAGTCCCGTGACCCATCCCGTTCCGCTCACCCGTGCGCTGCTTTCGGTGTCCGACAAGACCGGTCTAGTCGATTTCGCCCGCGCGCTGGCCGCCCGCGGGGTCGAGCTGCTCTCGACCGGCGGCACCGCCAAGACGCTGCGCGAAGCCGGGCTTTCGGTGCGCGACGTGGCCGAGGTGACCGGCTTCCCCGAGATGATGGATGGCCGCGTGAAGACCCTGCATCCGAAGGTGCATGGCGGGCTTCTGGCGCTGCGCGACAATGCCGAACATCTGACCGCGATGGAAACCCATGGCATCGAGGTGATCGATCTGCTCGTCGTCAACCTTTACCCGTTCGAGGCCACCGTGGCCAAGGGTGCCGCCTATGACGACTGCATCGAGAATATCGACATCGGCGGCCCGGCGATGATCCGCGCCGCCTCGAAAAACCATGCCTTCGTCGCCACCGTGGTCGATGTCGAGGATTACGCCGCCGTTCTGGCGGAACTGGATGCCAACGACGGCAAGACCACCTTCGCCTTCCGCCAGCGGCTGGCGCAGATCGCCTATGCCCGCACCGCTGCCTATGATGCCGCCGTCTCGACCTGGATGGCGCAGGCGATCGGCGAAGCGGCCCCGCGCCGCCGCGCCTTTGCCGGGACGCTGGCGCAGACCCTGCGCTATGGCGAAAACCCGCATCAGTCGGCCGCCTTCTATCTGGACGGCTCGGCCCGGCCGGGCGTCGCCACCGCCCAGCAGCATCAGGGCAAGGAACTGAGCTACAACAACATCAACGACACCGACGCGGCCTTTGAGCTGGTGGCGGAATTCCCGACCGAGGCCCCGGCCTGCGCGATCATCAAACACGCCAACCCCTGCGGTGTGGCGACCGGCAAGACGATGCTCGAAGCCTATACAAGGGCGTTCGACTGCGACCGCACCTCGGCCTTTGGCGGCATCATCGCGCTGAACCAGACCCTTGACGCCGCGACGGCGGAAGAGATCTGCAAGATCTTCACCGAAGTCGTTATCGCCCCCGCGGCCAGCGACGAGGCGAAGGCGATCTTTGCCGCGAAAAAGAACCTGCGCCTTTTGACCACCGGCGCCCTGCCCGACCCGAAAGCGCCGATCACCAGCTTCCGGCAGGTGGCGGGCGGCTTCCTGGTGCAGGGCAAGGACAATGGCGCGATCTCGATGGACGATCTGAAGGTCGTCACCGAACGCGCGCCGAGCGAACAGGAGCTGAAAGACCTGCTCTTTGCCTGGAAGGTCGCGAAACACGTCAAGTCGAACGCGATCATCTATGTGCGTGACGGCGCCACGGTGGGCGTCGGCGCGGGGCAGATGAGCCGGGTCGACAGCACCCGGATCGCCGCGCGCAAGGCGGAAGACATGGCCGAGGTGATGGGCCTGCCCGCGCCGCTGACCAAGGGCTCGGTGGTGGCGTCCGACGCCTTCTTCCCCTTTGCCGACGGTCTGATCACCGCGGCCGAGGCGGGCGCGACGGCGATCATCCAGCCCGGCGGTTCGATGCGCGATCAGGACGTGATCGACGCCGCGAACGAGCGCGGTCTGGCCATGGTCTTCACCGGCATGCGCCACTTCCGGCACTGAGGCATCATGCGACTGATGGCGCGGTTTGCGGCGGCGGTGCTGCTGCTGGATCAGGTGACGAAATTCATCGTCGTGCAATGGATCGGGCTCGACCGGATCGGCCAGATGGCGGTGCTGCCGCCCTGGTTCAACCTGCGCATGGCGTGGAACCGGGGCATCAACTTCGGCCTGTTCGCGGGCGAGGACGAGATCACCCGCTGGGCCCTGGTCGTGATGGCGCTCGCCATCTCGGCCTGGGTCTGGCACTGGGTCAGCCGCCATCCGCAGGGGCTGCGCGGACAGGTCGCCGCGGGGCTGCTGATCGGCGGGGCGCTGGGCAATGTGATCGACCGCATCGCCTATGGCGCGGTGGCCGATTTCCTCAATGTCTCGACGCCGTTCTGGGACAACCCGTTTTCCTTCAACGTCGCCGATATCGCGATCTTCCTTGGCGCGGCGGGTCTGGTGCTGTTCACCGGCGAGGGCAAGTCCGGCCGGGCGTGACGCCTTTGGGACGTGACGTGCGGACGGTGATAGGCTAAGACGGGGCAAACGGCGATGGAGTGCTGCATGCGATCGGTGTCTGGAACGCTCGGGATTGCGCTGGTGACGGCGCTGGCCCTTGGCGGCTGCGGCGGCGCGAAGGACAAACAGCCCGAGCTGATGCACCTGCGGTCCTCGACCTCGGGGCCGGATGAATTCGGCATCCTGCCGACCAAGCCGCTGGCCATGCCCGACAGCCTGACCGAGCTGCCCGCGCCGACGCCGGGCGGCGCGAACATCACCGATCCGACGCCGCAGGCCGATGCCGTCGCGGCGCTGGGCGGCGACCCGGCGCGGGTGACCGGCACCGGCCGCGCCACCGGCGATGGCGGGTTGCTGGGCCATTCGGGGCGCTTCGGCACCGAAGCCGCGATCCGCGACCGGCTTGCCGCCGAGGATCTGCAGTGGCGGCGCGATCACGATGGCCGGTTGCTGGAACGGCTCTTCAACATCAACGTCTATCTCAAGGCCTATGCGCCGATGTCTCTTGACCAGCAGGCTGAGCTGGAACGCTGGCGCCAGCAGGGCCTGCGCACTCCGGCCGCGCCGCCTTCGGGCACGGCGCAGGAGGCGTTGCCGTAACGGCCGATCAAACCTGCGTCAGCCCCGTGCCGTCACGGTTGTCTGTGGCGGCGGCGGGATTACCCTGACGACAGATCGACGGAGGTGCCCATGCGCACGATGCTTGCCGGATTGTTCCTGATGGCGACGGCTTTTGGCGCGTCAGCCGCGCCGGTGACCCATTTTACCCTGAAGAACGGGCTTGAGGCCGTGGTGATCGAGGATCACCGCGCCCCGGTCGTGGTGCAGATGGTCTGGTACCGGGCCGGATCGGCCGACGAGGTCCGGGGCAAGTCGGGCATCGCCCATTACCTGGAACATCTGATGTTCAAGGGCACCGACACGCTGGCACCGGGCGAATTGTCCAAGGTGGTGGCGGCGAATGGCGGCTCGGACAATGCCTTCACCAGCTATGATTACACCGCCTATTACCAGCGCATCGCCGCCGACCGGCTGGAGCTGGTGATGAAGATGGAAGCCGACCGGATGCGCAACCTGCGCATTTCCGAGGGCGACTGGAAGACCGAGCGCGAGGTGATTCTGGAAGAACGCGCCCAGCGCACCGACAGCGACCCTTCGGCGCTTCTGAACGAGCAGATGCGGGCGGCGCAATTCCTCAACAGCCCCTATGGCACGCCGGTGATCGGCTGGCGCCAGGAGATGGAGGAGCTGACCCGCGAGGACGCGCTGGCCTGGTATCGGCGCTACTATGCGCCGAATGATGCCGTGCTGGTGGTGGCGGGCGACGTGACCCCCGATCAGGTGAAGGCGCTTGCCCAGAAATACTACGGCCCGCTGGCGCCGTCGCAGGACATCCCGCCGCGCATCCGCCCGCAGGAGCCGCCGCAGCTGGCCGCCCGGCGCATGGTGTTTCGCGATGCCCGCATCGCCCAGCCCTATGTGATGCGCAGCTATCTGGCCCCCGAACGCAACCCGGGCGATCAGAAACAGGCCGCGGCGCTGACGATTCTGGCGGAACTGCTGGGCGGCAACATGGCGACCTCGGTTCTGGGGCGGAAACTGGTGTTCGAGGCGGGCGATGCGATCCATGTCTCGGCGGGCTATAACGGCATGTCGATCGACAAGACCACCTTCACCCTTGCCGTGATGCCCGCCAAGGATGTCGACCTGCCCCGGGCCGAGGCGGCGCTGGACAAGGCTTTGGCCGATTTCTTCACCGACGGCATCGACCCGGCGCAGTTCGAGCGCATCCGCACGCAGATCCGCGCCAGCCAGATCTATGAACAGGACGATACCGAGGCGCTGGCGCAGCGCTATGGCGAGGCGCTGGCTTCGGGCTTTTCCGTCGCCGATGTCGCGGCCTGGCCCGAGGTGCTGATGTCGGTCACCCCCGACGACGTGATGGCCGCCGCCACGGCGCTGTTCGATCCGGCGCGCTCGGTGACGGTCTTTGCCGAAGCCGCGGGCGGCGGTGCCGCCTCTCCCGTCGCACCCGCCCCCGTCGCACCCGCCCTGACCCCGGAGGCCACGCAATGATCCTTCGCGCTCCGTTCCGACTGCTGGCCGCGCTTGCGCTGACGCTGCTCTCTGCCCTGCCCGCCGCGGCGATCGAGATCACCGAGGTCACCTCGCCCGGCGGCATCAAGGCCTGGCTGGTCGAGGCGCATGACATCCCCTTCACTGCGCTGGAAATCCGCTTTCGCGGCGGGGCGAGCCTTGATGAGCCGGGCAAGCGCGGCGCCACAAATCTGATGACGGCGACGCTGGAAGAAGGCTCGGCAGATCTCGACAGCCAGGGCTTTGCCGCGGCGCAGGAAGCGCTTGCCGCCAGTTTCAAATTCGACATCGACGATGACACGCTGAGCATCTCTGCCCGGTGGCTTACCGAAAACCGCGACAAGGCCGTCGATCTGCTGCGCGGGGCGCTGACCGACCCGCATTTCGATCAGGCCTCGGTCGACCGGGTGCGCGGGCAGGTGCTGTCGATCATCGCCTCGGAGGCCCAGGACCCGCAGGCGATCGCCGGGCAGGCCTTCCGCAAGCTGGCTTACGGCGATCATCCCTATGGCACGTCGCTGAACGGCACGCTCGACAGCGTGCAGGCCCTGACCCGCGAGGACATGTTCACCGCCAAGGCCCGGGTGATGGCCCGCGACCGGCTGGTGGTCTCGGCGGTGGGTGACATCACGGCTGCCGATCTGGGTCCGCTGCTGGACAAGCTTCTGGGCGATCTGCCCGCCACCGGCGCGCCGCTGCCGCCGCGCGCCGATCTGGCCCTGACCGGCGGCGTGACCGTCGTTCCCTTCGACACGCCGCAAGCGACGGTGATCTTTGGCGAACAGGGTCTGGCGATGTCGGACCCGGATTTCTTCCCCGCCTATGTCTTCAACGAGATCCTGGGCGCGGGCGGATTTTCCTCTCGCCTGATGGAGGAGGTGCGGGAAAAGCGCGGCCTGACCTATGGCATCTACACCTATCTGGTGCCGAAGGATCTGGCCGAGACCTGGCAGGGCAGTTTCGCCTCGGCCAATGGCAAGGTGGCCGAAGCGATCGAGATCGTGAAGGCGGAATGGGCCAGGGCCGCGACGGGCAAGGTCACGGACCGCGAACTGGCCGATGCCAAGACCTATCTGACCGGCGCCTATCCGCTGCGCTTTGACGGCAACGGCAATATCGCCGACATTCTGGCGGGGATGCAGCTGAACGGGATGCCGGTCGATTACATCAACAGCCGCAACGACAAGGTCAATGCGGTGACAAAAGACGACATCGCCCGCGTGGCGCAGCGGCTGATCAAGGCCGAGGGGCTGCGCTTTGTCGTTGTGGGCCAGCCCTAGGGGCTGAAGTAAGCCCCGAATCTGTTGGGCTCGGTTTCGGGCTGTGCTATCCCTTGTGGCATGAACGCACAGCCCCCCCAGATCGGCACCTCCCGCCCGGTGATCCGCCAGCTTGACGACGCCGCCGCCAACCGCATCGCGGCGGGCGAGGTGGTGGAACGCCCCGCCTCGGCAGTCAAGGAACTGGTGGAAAACGCGCTTGACGCCGGGGCGAGCCGGGTCGAGATCGCCTATTCGGATGGCGGCAAGACGCTGATCCGGATCAGTGACGACGGCTGCGGCATGACGGCCGAAGACCTGCCGCTGGCGCTCTCCCGTCATGCGACGTCCAAGATCGACGGCTCGGATCTTCTGAACATCCATACCTTCGGCTTTCGCGGCGAGGCCCTGCCCTCGCTGGGGGCCGTCGGGCGGCTGACGATCACCTCGCGGGCCGAGGGGTTTGACGCCGCGCAGATCACCGTGGCAGGCGGCCAGATCGGCGCGGTGAAACCGGCGGCGCTGAACCGCGGCACCGTGGTCGAGCTGCGCGATCTGTTCTTTGCCACCCCGGCGCGGCTGAAATTCCTGCGCACCGACCGGACCGAGGCGCAGGCGATCGCCGACACGGTGAAGCGCCTCGCCATGGCCGAGCCCTATGTCAGCTTCAGTTTGCGCGAGATCGCGGGCAGCGAGACGCGGGAGATCTTTCGCGCCGATGCCGAACAGGGCGAGCTGTTCGGCGCGCTCTCGGGCCGGTTGGGCCGCATTCTGGGCCGGGCCTTTGCCGACAATGCCGTGCCCCTCGATGCCGAACGCGAGGGCATCCGGCTGACCGGCTATGCCGCCCTGCCCACCTATTCCCGCGGCGCCGCGATCGAGCAATTCCTCTTCGTCAACGGCCGCCCGGTGCGCGACAAGATGCTGCTCGGCGCCTTGCGGGCCGCCTATATCGACGTGCTCTCCCGCGACCGCCACCCGGCCGCGGTGCTGTTCCTGACCTGCGACCCCGAGTCGGTCGATGTCAACGTCCACCCCGCCAAGGCCGAGGTCCGCTTTCGCGAAGCGGGCGTGCCGCGGGGCCTGATCGTCACCGGCATCCGCCACGCGCTGGCGCAGTCGGGGCATCGGTCGTCTTCGACCGTCGCCACCGCCACCCTGGGCGCGATGCAGCCCGAACCGGCGCAGCCCCGCATCTATCAGATGGAGCGGCCCAGCTACGGCGCCATTCGCAACGCCTTTGCCGCGCAGATGCCGCTTGCCAGCTTCGACGAGGCCCCCCAGCCCTACACTGCGCCCTTTGCCCCCTCGGCCCGGGTCGAGCCCGCCCCGCCCGAGACGGCGGCGCTGATCCACCGCCCGCTGGGGGCCGCGCGGGCGCAGCTGCATGAAAACTACATCATCGCCCAGACCGAGCGCGGCATGGTAATCGTCGATCAGCACGCCGCGCATGAGCGGCTGGTCTATGAACGGCTGAAGGCGCAAAGCGCCGAAAAGGGCATCGCGGCGCAGACGCTGCTGATCCCCGAGATCGTCGAATTGTCCCCCGCCGAGGCCGCCCGGCTGCTCGATGTGGCCGAGGATCTGCACCGGCTCGGCCTTGCCATCGAGCCCTTCGGCGGCGGCGCCATCGCGGTGCGCGAAACCCCGGCGATCCTTGGCGAAATCAACGCCGCCGCGCTCTTGCGCGACATTCTGGACGAGCTCGCCGATCAGGGCGACAGCCTGCGGCTGCAATCGAAAATCGACGCGGTTCTGTCGCGGATGTCGTGTCACGGCTCGATCCGCTCGGGTCGGCAGATGCGGGTCGAGGAGATGAACGCGCTGTTGCGCGAGATGGAAGCCACGCCGCTTTCGGGCCAATGCAACCACGGCCGCCCGACCTATGTCGAGCTGAAACTTTCCGACATCGAACGGCTGTTCGGCCGGACATGATCGAACTCGGCGCGCATGTGATCGACCTGCAGGACCCTCTGGTGCAGGCGGCGCTTGCTTCGGCGGCGGTTCTGCTGCTGCTGATCCTTTTGATGCTGCGGGCATCCCTGCGCACGGCGAAGGCGCTGGACCCGCTGGCGGGGAACCTGTTGCAACTGGCGCAACGGGTGCAGGCGCTCTCCGATGGCCAGCACCAGCTGGCGGGCGGGCTGCATCATGTCTCCGAAGCCCAGGCCGCCAGCCAAAGCCGGATGCTGCAATTGATGGAGGCGCGGCTGGCCGAGGTGAACCGCGCGATGACCGAGAGCCTGCACGGCTCGGCCACCCGCACGGCGCGCAGCCTTGGCGATCTGCAGCAGCGGCTGGCCGCGATCGACAAGGCGCAGGCGAATATCGAGAAGCTTTCGGGCAATGTGCTGGGGTTGCAGGATATTCTCTCGAACAAGCAGACCCGCGGCGCGTTCGGGGAAATCCAGTTGCATGACATCGTGCAAAAGGCGCTGCCGCGCGATTCCTATACGATGCAGGCGACGCTCTCGAACGGGCGCCGCGCCGATTGCCTGATCCATCTGCCCCATCCGCCGGGGCCGATCGTGATCGACAGCAAATTTCCGCTCGAAGCCTACGAAGCCCTGCGCCGCGCGGAAAATCAAAGCCAGCTGATCGAGGCCCAACGGATGATGCGGATTTCCCTGCGCGCGCATATCCGGGCGATTGCGGATCGCTACATCCTCGAGGGCGAGACCTCGGACGGCGCGCTGTTGTTCCTGCCTTCCGAGGCCGTCTATGCCGAGCTGCACGCGAATTTCCCCGAACTGGTGCGCGAGGGCTTTGCCGCCAAGGTCTGGATCGTCTCTCCAACCACCTGCATGGCGACGCTGCACACGATGCGCGCGGTGCTGAAAGACGCGCGGATGCGCGCGCAGGCGGGGGCGATCCGGCGGGAACTCGCCGCGCTGCATGCCGATGTCGGGCGGCTGGGGGACCGGGTGGCGAACCTTGACCGGCATTTCACCATGGCCGCGCGCGATATCGAAGAGATCAAGACCTCCGCCGAAAAGGCGGGCAAACGGGCGCATCGGCTGGATAATTTCGACTTCGAGGAGCTGGCGGCCGAGCCCCCCCTGCGGCTTGCCGTCAAAAGCCGAGATGGCGCTTGCGTCACGGCCGATCCGGGACGAGAGTGACGGAACAGGAGGACGTGTCATGCTGCCGATCAGCCCGTCGAAAATCGCCCATGTGATCATCCGCGCCCGGAAATTCGACGCCGATGTGCCGGGGTCCGGTCAAGGGCGCGAATTACGCGCCTTCATCGCGGCGCTGAACGAGGATGAACAGGCGGCGCTGACCGCGCTGATGTGGATTGGCCGCGAGACCTTCGAACCCGCGGAATTCGACGAGGCCTTCGAGACCGCCAAGGCCGAGGCGACGGCGCCGACCGAGGATTACCTTCTCGGCATCCCGATGCTGGCCGATTATCTGGAAGACGGGCTGAATGCGATGGGGATCAGCCTGGAAGAGGCCGAGGACGGGATCAATCCGACCGTGTAGGGGGGCGCTGCCCCCCGTCCGCAAGCGGACTCCCCCCGGGATATTTGCAGCAAGGTGAAAGCAGAGCCGGGTTTGCCTTTCACTTTGGCGCAAATATCCCACGGGGGTGCGGGGGTGTGAAACCCCCGCTTCTGCGTTGCGTCAGGCGACCAGCCGGTAACCGCCCGATTCCGTGATCAGAAGCCGCGCATTCGACGGATCGGGTTCGATCTTCTGGCGCAGCCGGTAGATATGGGTTTCCAGCGTATGCGTGGTCACGCCCGCATTGTAGCCCCAGACCTCGTGCAACAGCACATCGCGCGCCACCACCCCGTCCTGCGCCCGGTAGAGGAACTTCAGGATGTTGGTTTCCTTTTCCGTCAGCCGGATCTTGCGGTCCTTGGCGTCGATCAGCATCTTCATCGCCGGCTTGAAGGTGTACGGCCCAAGCTGGAACACCGCGTCTTCGGACTGTTCATGCGTGCGCAGCTGGGCGCGGATCCGCGCCAGCAGCACCGGGAACTTGAACGGCTTGGTGATGTAATCATTCGCGCCGCTGTCCAGGCCAAGGATCGTGTCGGCATCGGTGTCATGGCCGGTCAGCATCATGATCGGGCATTTCACCCCTTGCTTGCGCAGCTTCTTGCACAGCTCGCGGCCATCTGTATCGGGCAGGCCGACATCGAGCATGACAAGGTCATAAAGCGCGCCCTTGGCCTTTTCGACCCCTTCGGCGCCCGAGCCCGCCTCGAACACGTCGAATTCCTCGGTCGCGATCAACTGCTCGGCCAGCGCCTCGCGCAGGTCGCTGTCATCATCCACCAGAAGAATTTTCTTCAACCCGGCCATCATTACCTCCCGGTTTCGTTGCGGTTTGTGTCAAGCTGGACTCTCATCACGACTGCGGCAAGGGAGGTGAAATCTTTCTCACGCAAGGGTGACGCAGAGGCGGGAAGTGTTTCAATCTGTTTCAGTCATCGCTATCTTCCGGCCATGGAAACACCCGTCTTTCTCGGCCCGAGCGCCCTTGAACTTGTGAACCGCGCCCGCGCCGATCTGCGGCTGGGGCTTCCCGTCGTGCTCTCGGGGCAGGGGCTCGCCGTCGCCATCGAGACGCTCTCGCCCGAGCGTCTGGAGGCGCTGCGCAGTCTCGGGCCGCTCACCCTGGCGCTGACCTCCTGGCGGGCCGAGACGCTGAAAGCCCGGGTCTACGATGGCGATCTGGCCCGGATCGCCGTGCCCGAAGACGCCGATCTGGCCTGGCTGCGGGCACTGGCCGATCCGGCCGATGATCTGCGCGTGCCGATGAAGGGGCCGCTCACCAGTCTGCGCGGCGGCGATGCGGATCTGGCCCGCGCCGCGATCGGGCTTTGCAAGACCGCGCAACTGCTGCCCGCGGCACTGCTTGCCCCCCTGCCCGATCCCGCGCCCCAAGGGCTGACGGCACTCGACGCGGCGCAGGTGCTGCATCTGCTCTCCTCGGAAGCCGCCTTTGCCCCCGTCGCCGCGGCGCGGGTGCCGATGCGGGCGGCGGAAAGGGGGCGGCTGCATATCTTCCGCCCCGACGATGGCGGCCCCGAACATTACGCCATCGAGATCGGCGCCCCCGACCGGATGCTGCCGGTTCTGACGCGGCTGCATTCGGCCTGTTTCACCGGTGATGTTATGGGCTCGCTGAAATGCGATTGCGGGCCGCAACTCGATGCAGCGTTGCATCAGATGGGGGCCGAGGGGGCGGGCGTGCTGCTCTACCTCAATCAGGAGGGCCGCGGCATCGGGCTGGCCAACAAGATGCGCGCCTATTCGCTGCAGGATCAGGGCTTTGACACGGTCGAGGCGAACCACCGGCTGGGGTTTGAGGATGACGAGCGCGATTTCCGCATCGGCGCGGCGCTGCTGAAGAAGCTGGGCTTCAACGCGGTGCGGCTTCTGACCAACAACCCGGCCAAGGTGCGGATGCTGGAAACCCACGGCATTGCTGTGGCGGAACGGGTGCCGCTCAAGGTCGGCAAAAGCCGCCACAACGAAGCCTATCTGGCCACCAAGGCGGCGAAATCGGGGCATCTGCTGTGATCCGCCTGACCGCCACCGGACTTCTGTTCCACGGCCGCCGCCACCCGGTGCAGATCGGCCGCGGCGGGCTTTCCGCCACGAAACGCGAAGGCGACGGCGCCACGCCCATCGGTCGGCTGCGCATCGTCGGCATGCTGTACCGCGCCGACCGCCTGCCACGCCCGGCGACATGGGCCCGGCCCATCGGACCGCAGGACCTGTGGTGCGACGATCCCGACCACCCCGCCTACAACCAGCCCGTCCGCGCGCCGTTCAAGGCCAGCCACGAACGCATGGCCCGCCGCGATCCGCTTTACGACATCGTGCTGATCACCGACTGGAACTATCCGAAAGCGACGCCCGGCAAGGGCTCGGCGATCTTCCTGCACCAGCGCCGCCGCCTGTGTTACCCCACGGCGGGCTGCCTTGCGCTTGGCCGCGCCGATCTGCTCAAACTCGCCCGCCGCCTGAAACCCGGCACCGAGCTGTTGATTCCGCCCCTTGCCTGCTTTCATCTTGCGAAAAATACCTCGGGGTCCGGGGCAGCGCCCCGGTCCGCCGACAAGGCCTAGGCCCGCGTCCCGTAAGCGCGCGCGCCAAAAATCGCCGAGCCCACGCGCACATGCGTGGCCCCCGCCGCAATCGCCGCCTCGAAATCCGAACTCATCCCCATCGACAACCCGGAAAGCCCGTTGCGCGCCGCCATCCCGGCGAGCATGGCGAAATGCGGGGCGGGGTCTTCCGCTTCCGGCGGAATGCACATCAGCCCGACCACCGGCAGATCCAGCCGCCGCGCCTCGGCGACGAAAGCATCCAAAGCCTCGGGCAGGACGCCCGCCTTTTGCGGCTCGGCGCCTGTGTTGACCTGCACGAAAAGCTCGGGACTTGCCCCCCGCGCCTGCGCCAGCGCGGCCAGCTTCACCGCCAATGAGGGCCGGTCGAGCGTGTGGATCGCCTCGAACAGCTCCACCGCCTGTTTCGCCTTGTTCGTCTGCAGCGGCCCGATCATGTGCACGGCGACGCCCGGGACCTCTGCCCGCCAGGCGGGCCATTTCGCCGCCGCTTCCTGGACGTAATTCTCGCCAAACAGCCGCTGCCCCTGATCGAGCACCGCCAGCACCCGCTCGGGCGGCTGCACCTTCGACACGGCGATCAGCCGCACCGCCCCCTCGGCCCGGCCCGCGGCGCGGGTCGCCTCTGCGATACGGCGCTCAATCTGCTGCAATCCCATGGCGATCTCCTTTGCGGCGCAATCGAGCACAAGGTGTCGAAAAAGAAAAGAGCGGGCGAATGCCCGCTCTTTCCCAATCAGGTTCCGAGAGATCAGAACTTGAACTTGACGCCGAGGTCGGCAACCATGTCGGAGTTCGGCAGGTCGTTGTCGGCGATGCCGCCAACGATCGAAGCGCCGCCGCCGAGGTCGTACGAAGCGCCGAGGCCATAGTAGGTCACGTCGTCGATGGTGTCGATGTCGAGGACTTGCACGTAGCCGCCGACGGTGGTCGCACCGAAGGTGCTGTCAACGCTCAGGCCGTAGGCTTTGTGGTCAACCGCGGTCGCGGCGGCGAGGACCGGCGTCAGGTCGAACACGGCACGGGCAGCATTGCGGTCCAGTTCACCGTCCGCGTAGTAGGCTTTGACGTTGGTGGCGCCGAATTTGGCGATCGCCGCCAGTTCGAGCTGCTCCATGTCCGCCATCAGAGCGGTGTCAGGCGAGTCGATCTTTTCGTAGCCGAGGCCGACGGTGTAGTTGCCGAAGGTGTAGGCAGCAGCGACGGCCATTTCTTGCGCGTCGTCGGTGCTGGTTTCACCCACTTTGCCGTCCGACATCGACGCGGCGACCGAGAAGGCACCGGCCGAGTAGGTGTACAGCAGGACCGGGTTGTCTTCAGCGGTCAGCGTTTCGTCGCCGGTCAGGTAGGGGATGTCGTTGCCACCCCGGTCGTCGAGGTCGGTGTAGCCGACTTCGTACAGGTCGCCGAACAGGGCTTCCGAAGCGCCGAGGGCGTCGCCCATTTCGATCTTGCCGAAAGCGCCCGACAGGAAGACGGTGCCGTCTTCGCCGGTTTCAGCGCCCACCGACTCATGCGCTTTGAACGACGCACCGAACTCGAGACCCGAGTCAGTCGTGCCCGACATGGTGAACAGAACGCGCGAGCGGCTCGAGAAGTTCCAGTCATCGCCGTTGTACATGACACCCATGCGGGCGTCGCCCGAGAGTTTCACTTCGGCGGCGGCGGCGCCAGCGACCATGACGAGCGCGGTCGACGCGATGAGAAGCTTTTTCATTTTTCCCTCATTTTGCTAAGGTAAGCCCCAACTCAGGGGAATCCGAGGTGGGTATGAAGGCTTTTTCTCTCGCCACGCCTCATATTGCAACGAAAACGGGACCGAAGCGGCCAAAGCGAAACCGCGTGGTGCAGCTTTGCCACAGTCCCCCGCTGGGACCGGCGGGCGTTGCGCCCCGGCGCGGCCGGTGCTGCCGGGGAAAAATCTTGTCGCCCCCCCGGCCATCGGCTAGAGACAGGAAAAGCCAATGGGTTCAGCCTGCGGGGGCAGTCGATCGTATGAAGAAAGCAACCTCTTTGCGCACCGCTCTGCTGGTGACGGTCGCGCTTGGTCTGGCAGGCTGCGGCACCTCCAGCGGCAAACTGTTCAACTGGGGCGGCCCGGCGCAGCCCGCGCCGCAAAAGCAGGAAACCGCCTTTGACAAGTTCAAGGCCGAGCCCAAGCAATCCTCGGTCTGGGACTTGTTTTCGAACAACCAGGACCCGAATGTCGCGATCGGGGTGAACAAGTATCTCTGGATGGCCTCGCTTGAGGTGCTCGACTTCCTGCCGATCCAGTCGGTCGATCCGTTCTCGGGGCTGATCGTCACCGGCTATGGCACGCCGCCGGGCGGCGGCAAGGCCTATCGCGCGACGATCCATGTCACCGATCCGGCGCTGGATGCGCGCTCACTCAAGGTGTCGCTGGAAAGCCGCGGCGGCACGGTGGCGCCCGAGACCGTGCGCGCGGTCGAGGATGCGATCCTGACCCGGGCCCGGCAGCTGCGGATCCGCGACTCGGGTCTTTGAGCCTTTCGACCCTTTCGACAAGGGTCCTCTCCCCGCCCGGGCCGTCCCGCGGCGGGGATATTTTGTCACTTGTCCGTGCTGATCACTGGACCTTCCGGCCCCGCGCGGTGTAGCAAACCCGCGACCGATGACGAACGAGGGGCCAGATGTCGCGTTACGAACCGAGCCAGAGCGAACAGAAATGGCAAGCCGCCTGGGAGGCGGCAGGCGTGTTCACCGCGCGGCGGGATCCCGCAAGGCCGAAATATTACGTGCTCGAGATGTTCCCCTATCCTTCGGGGCGCATCCACATGGGCCATGTGCGCAACTACACCATGGGCGACGTCGTCGCGCGGTATAAAATGTCCTGCGGGTTCAGCGTCTTGCACCCGATGGGCTGGGACGCTTTCGGGATGCCCGCGGAAAATGCCGCGATGGAGCGGGGCGGCCACCCGAAGGACTGGACCTATTCCAACATCGCCGACATGCGCGCGCAGATGAAGCCGCTGGGCCTGTCGATCGACTGGAGCCGCGAATTCGCCACCTGCGACCCGGAATATTACGGCCAGCAGCAGGCGATGTTTCTGGATATGCTGGAAGCGGGCCTTGTCTATCGCAAGAACGCGGTGGTGAACTGGGACCCGGTCGACATGACGGTTCTGGCGAACGAGCAGGTCGAGGACGGGCGCGGCTGGCGCTCGGGCGCTTTGGTCGAGCGCAAGGAACTGACGCAGTGGTTCTTCAAGATCTCGGATTACGCGGGCGAGTTGCTGGCGGCGCTGGATGGTCTGAAGGACTGGCCGGAAAAGGTGCGGCTGATGCAGGCGAACTGGATCGGCCAGTCGCGCGGGCTGCAATTCAGCTTCGACACCGTCGATGCGCCCGAGGGTTTCGGCAAGATCGAGGTCTACACCACGCGGCCGGACACGCTGATGGGGGCGTCTTTCGTCGGCATTTCCCCGGATCATCCGCTGGCCAAGGTGCTGGAAGCGGCGAACCCGGAAATGGCCGAGTTCATCGCGCAATGCCGCAAGGGCGGCACCACCGAGGAAGCCATCGAGACCGCCGAGAAAATCGGTCTGGACACCGGCATCCGTGTGAAGCATCCGCTTGATCCGGCGTGGGAATTGCCGGTCTGGATCGCGAATTTCATCCTCATGGATTACGGCACCGGCGCCATTTTCGGCTGCCCGGCGCATGACCAGCGTGACTTCGAATTCGCCACGAAATACGCCCTGCCGATCAACCCTGTCTTTGTCGCCGAGGGCGCCGAAGAAGCGCGGCTCTCCGAAGCCTTCGTGCCGATGAAATCGGAAACCCTGCGCTACATCCGCGGCTTCGCCGGGACCGAAGTGCAAACCGGCGACGAGGGCGTGGCCAGTGCCATCACCGTCGCGGAAACGCAGGGCTGGGGCACCGGCGTCACGAAATACCGGCTGCGCGACTGGGGTCTGAGCCGTCAGCGCTATTGGGGCTGCCCGATTCCCGTCGTGCATTGCGCCACTTGCGGCGTCGTGCCCGAGAAAAAGGAAAACCTGCCGATCCGGCTGCCCGATGACGTGACCTTCGACAAGCCGGGCAACCCGCTTGACCGGCATCCGACCTGGCGCGATTGCACCTGCCCGGCTTGCGGCGCCCCGGCGCGGCGCGAAACCGACACGATGGACACCTTCGTCGATTCGTCCTGGTATTACGCCCGCTTCACCGCGCCCCATGCGACGACCCCGACCGTGGCCGAGGATGCCGAGTACTGGATGAACGTCGATCAATATATCGGCGGCATCGAACATGCGATTCTGCACCTGCTTTATTCGCGCTTCTTCGCCCGGGCGATGGCGAAGACCGGGCACCTGCCCGCGAAGGCGATCGAGCCTTTCGACGCGCTTTTCACCCAAGGCATGGTGACGCACGAGATCTACAAGACCACCGACGGCAATGGCCGTCCGGTCTGGCACCTGCCCGAGGAGGTGGACCTCGAAACCGGCACGCTGAAGGCGACGGGGGAAAAGGTCGAGATCATCCCCTCGGCCAAGATGTCGAAATCGAAGAAGAACGTCGTCGATCCGATGAACATCATCGCGCAATTCGGCGCCGATACCGCGCGCTGGTTCGTGATGTCGGACAGCCCGCCCGAACGTGACGTGGAATGGACCGCCTCGGGGGCCGAGGCCGCCTGCAAGCACCTGACCCGGGTCTGGAACCTGTGCGACCGCATCGCCTCGCTGCCCGATGACCTGCCGCCGCGCGAGGATGAGGCGCTGTTGCGCGCGATGCATCGGGCGATTGCCGATGTCACCTTCTCGATCGAGAATTTCGCCTTCAACAAGGCGATTGCGAAGCTTTACGAATTCACCAACACGCTGGCGAAATCGGATGCCTCGAAACCGGTGCGGCAACAGGCGATGCGCACGCTTGCCCAGCTGATGGCGCCGATGGTGCCGCATCTGGCCGAGGATGTCTGGGCGCATCAGGGCGGCGAAGGGCTGGTGGTGCGCGCGCCCTGGCCGAAGGCCGATCCGGCGATGCTGGTCGAGGATACGGTGACGCTGCCGATTCAGATCAACGGCAAGCGCCGGTCCGAGGTCACCGTGCCGAAGGACATGCCCGCCTCCGAGGTTGAAAAGCTCGTGCTGGCGGACGAGACTGTGATCAAGGTTCTGGCCGGGGGCCAGCCGAAAAAGCTCATCGTCGTGCCGGGGCGCATCGTCAATGTGGTCATCTGACCGTCGGTCCTTTTTGGCTCTGATCGGCGCCGCGGCCCTTTCGGGTTGCGGCTTCACCCCGGCCTACGGGCCGAAGGGCGGCGCGGCCGGGCTTTTGGGCCGCGTCGAAACCGACATGCCGCAGACGCCCGACGATTTCGCGCTGGTGCGGCGGCTGTCGGAACGGCTGGGCCCGGTCGAGAAGGCCCGGTATCGGCTGTCCTACACCGTGACCACCGATGTTCTGGGCCAGGCGATCACCCCCGAAGGCGCCACCACGCGCTATTCGCTGACCGGGCAGGTCGAGTATCGGCTGCAGGACAGCCGCTCGGAAGCCGTGCTGCTGGCGGGCAAGGTGAGCAGCTTCACCTCCTGGTCGGCCTCGGGCTCGGTCGTCGCGACCTCCTCGGCCGAGGATGACGCGCATCGCCGCCTGATGCGGATGCTGGCCGATCAGATCGTCACCCGTCTGCTGGCGCAGGCCGGCACGCTGCCGAAATGAAACTCGCCGGGGTTGCCGCGACGCGCTATTTCGGCAAACCCGATCCGGCGCGGCTGGGGCTTTTGATCTATGGCGCCGATGCGATGCGGGTCGCGCTGCGGCGGCAAGAGGTGATCGCAGCGCTGATCGGCCCCGAGGGCGAGGCCGAGATGCGGCTGACCCGGATGTCTGGTGCCGATCTGCGCAAGGATGCCTCGCAAGTCATCGACGGCATCAAGGAGATCGGCTTTTTCCCCGGCCCCCGCGTCGTCTTTGTCGAGGAGGCGACCGACACCACCGCCCCGGCCTTTGACGCCGCGGTGAAGGCCTGGACGCAGGGCGATGCGCAGATCATCGTCACGGCGGGCGCGCTGACGGCGAAATCGGCGCTGCGCAAGATCTTCGAGAATCACCCCAACGCCTATGCGATCGGGATTTACGACGATCCGCCCAGCCGCGAGGAGATCGAGGAGATCCTGAAAAAGGCCGGGCTGCGGGCGATCCCGAACGAGACGATGACCGATGTTCTGGCGCTCTCGAAGGCGCTGGACCCCGGCGATTTCCGCCAGACGATCGAGAAAATCGCGCTTTACAAATATGGGGATAGCAGCCCGCTGACCCCGGCCGAGGTGGCGCTTTCGTCGCCCAGCACGGTCGAGGCCGAGATCGACGAGGTGCTGGAACTGGTGGCCGACGGGCGGCCTTTGGACCTCGCCCGGATGATGCGCCGGATCGAGGGGCAGGGCGTGCAGCCGGTGACGCTGGCGATCATGGCGACGCGGCATTTTCGGACCCTGCACATGGCGGCCTCGGACCCGGGCGGGGTGGGCGCGGGGCTTGGCAAGCTGCGCCCGCCGGTCTTTGGCCCGCGCCGCGACGTGTTGCAGCGGCAGGCCGGCCGCTGGGGGATGATGCGGCTCGAAGAAGCGCTGAAAGTGCTGATCGAGGCCGATCTGACGCTGCGCTCGGCCTCCAAGGCGCCGCAGATGGCGGTGATCGAGAGGGCGCTGATGCGGCTGGCCTCCGTGGCGGCGAAGCTGTGACGGCGCTGGTGATCGGCGGCGGTCCGGCGGGGATGATGGCGGCCGAGGAGCTGGCCCGCGCGGGCGCCCGGGTGCTGCTGGCCGAGGCGAAGCCGACGCTTGCGCGGAAATTCCTGATGGCGGGGAAATCCGGGCTGAACCTGACCCGCGACGAGCCTTTGGCGCAGTTTCTGACCGCCTATTCGCCCGACTGGATCCGTCCGCATGTGGCCGGTTTCGGCCCCGAGGCGGTGATGGCGTTTGCCCGCACTCTCGGCGTCGATCTTTTCACCGGCTCGACGGGGCGGGTGTTTCCGGTCGAAATGAAAGCCTCGCCGATGCTGCGGCTCTGGGCGCGCAGGCTGGCGGATCTGGGGGTGGAAACGCGCACCCGCTGGCGCTGGACGGGCTTTGACGGGGACGGATTCGCCTTTGACACGCCCGAGGGGGCGCAGGTGCTGAGCCCCGCCGTCACCGTTCTGGCGCTTGGCGGCGCAAGCTGGCCGCGGCTTGGCTCGGATGCCGCCTGGGTGCCGTGGCTGATGGCCAAGGGCGTGACCCTTGCGCCGTTCCAGCCCGCGAACATGGGGCTGCGGGTCGCCTGGTCGCCCCATATGGCGGCGCATCTGGGCCAGCCGGTCAAGGGGGCGGCGCTGCTGACGCCCGACCAGACCAGCCGGGGCGAGTTTGTCCTGTCCGCCCGCGGTCTTGAAGGCGGCGGCATCTATGCGATTGCGGCTGCGGTGCGCGACGGGGCGCCCTTGTCGCTCGACCTTGCACCCGATCTGAGCGTGGATGACATCGCGCATCGGCTGGGCCGCACGCCCGCGCGCGACAGCCTGCCCAATCGGCTGCGCAAGGCGCTGCGGCTGGATCCGGTGAAGCTCGCCCTGTTGCAGGAATGGGGGCGGCCGCTGCCCACGGACCCGCTGGCGCTGGCGCGCAAGCTGAAAGCGCTGCCGGTGCGCCATCTTGGCCCCCGGCCGCTCTCCGAGGCGATTTCCTCGGCGGGCGGCATTTGCGCCACCGCCCTGACCGATGCCCTTGAACTGAAAGCCCTGCCCGGGGTCTTTGCCGCGGGCGAGATGCTGGATTGGGAGGCGCCGACGGGCGGCTATCTGCTGACCGGTTGTCTGGCCACCGGCCGCGTCGCGGGGCAGGCGGCGGCGCGATTGTTCGGGGCACAATCGACAGATTGACCCAGCCCCACCCCGCATGGCGAATTGATCGCCTTGCGAGGGAGACCAAATGACCCAGACCCGCCTGATCACCCCCGTCCTTGTGGGCGGTGCCATCATCCTCATGCTTGGCTTCGCCATCCGCGCCTCGTTCGGGGTGTTCCAGATCCCGATCGCCACCGAATTCGGTTGGCCGCGGGCGGAATTTTCGCTGGCCATCGCGATCCAGAACCTGGCCTGGGGGATCGGCCAGCCGATCTTCGGCGCCATTGCGGAACGGTTCGGCGACCGCAAGGCGATCGTGCTGGGCGCGCTGATGTATGCTTTCGGGCTGGTGCTGTCGGCCTTTGCCACCCAGCCCTGGCAACATGACCTGCTGGAAATTTTCGTCGGCTTCGGCATCGCGGGCACCGGCTTTGGCGTGATCCTGGCCGTCGTCGGGCGCGCGGCGTCGAATGAAAACCGCTCGCTCACGCTTGGCATCGCCACCGCCGCGGGCTCGGCCGGGCAGGTCTTCGGCGCCCCGGTGGCGGAACTGCTGTTGCGGCACTTCCCCTGGCAGACCGTTTTCGTGATCTTTGCCGTCACCATCCTGCTGGCGCTTCTGGCCCTGCCGCTTCTGCGCAGCCCCGCCCGCAGCGCCCCGCGCGGCCCCGAGGAACCGATGGCCACGGTGCTCAAACGCGCGCTGCGGGACCCGTCCTTCGCGCTGATCTTTCTGGGCTTCTTCTCCTGCGGCTATCAGCTGGCCTTCATCACCGCGCATTTCCCGGCGATGGTGACCGAGATGTGCGGCGCCGTTCCCCCCGGTTCCCTTCTGGCCGCGGTCGGGATCGAGAGCCTCTCGACCCTTGGCGCCGTCGCCATCTCGCTCATTGGTCTGGCCAATATCGCGGGCACGATCTTTGCCGGTTGGGCCGGGCGGCATTATTCGAAGAAATACGCGCTCGCCATCATCTACCTTTTGCGCACCATTGCCGCCGCCGCCTTCATCCTGGCGCCGATGACGCCTGCGACGGTGCTGATCTTCTCGCTTGTCATGGGGGCTTTGTGGCTGGCGACGGTGCCGCTGACCTCGGGGCTGATCGCCGATCTTTACGGGCTGCGCTACATGGGCACGCTTTATGGCGTGGTGTTCTTTTCGCATCAGCTCGGCGCCTTTCTGGGCGTCTGGCTGGGCGGACGGCTTTACGACATCGCGGGCGATTACACGCTGGTCTGGTGGGTCGGCGTCGGCATGGGCGCGTTTTCGGCGCTCGTCCACCTGCCGGTGAAGGAACGCGCGCTTCAGGCGCAACCGGCCTGAAGCCCCCGGATCAAAGCATCGCCTTAAGACCCGCCCGGTAATCGGGGTAGCGCAGGCTGACCCCCAGTTCCGTCTTGATCCGGTCATTCCGCACCCGCTTGTTTTCGGCGTAAAAACTCGCCGCCATCGGGGTCATGCTGGCCGGGTCAAAGGGCACTTCGGGCGGGCGGGGCAGGCCCAGAAGCTCGGCCGCATAGGCCAGCACATCCTCGGGCGGGGACGGCGCGTCATCGCAGACATTGTAGACCCGCCCCGGATTGGGCGCCGCGATCGAGGCCGCCAGAACCTGCGCGATATCCTCGACATGGATGCGCGAAAACACCTGCCCGGGCTTGATCACAAGCCGCGCAGTGCGGTCGCGGACCTTTTCGAACGGGCCGCGACCGGGGCCATAAATCCCCGCCAGCCGGAAAATATGGAGCGGCAGGCCCAGCGCCTGCCAGCCCGCCTCGGCCGCCACCCTTTGCACGCCGCGGGTGGTGGTGGGGGTCAGGGGCGTCTCTTCATCGACCCAACCGCCGCCATGATCGCCATAGACGCCGACGGTGGACAGATAGCCCACCCATTCCAGATGCTGCGCGGCGCAAAGCGCGTTTCGCTGCGCAGCGAGAACCGGGTCGCCAGAGCCATCCGGGGCCACCGAGGTCAGCAGATGCGTGGCCTCTGCAAGGGGTAACTCCCCCCCGGTCCAGACCATCGCCTCCACCCCTTCGGCGCGCAGCATTTCAGCCTTGGCCGCGCTGCGCGTGGTGGCGATGATCCGCCAGCCTTCGGGCAACAGAAGCCGGGCCAGCGCCCGCGCCGAATAGCCGTGACCGATCGAGAGCAGCGTTTTCATGGGTTTCTCCTTCGGCTCGCAAGGTAGTCATCACGTCGTCACTTGCGAAGGGCAAAAAGCTCTGGCACCTTTGGTCATGGAACATATGACATCTCTCAAAACCTGGCCCGAGGCCGCGCCGCGTCTTATTGCCGTCGCCGCGGGCCGTTCGCCTGCCGATTGCGTGATCCGGCAGGGCAGATGGGTCAACGTCCAAAGCCGCGAAGTGCTGGACGGATACGACATCGCGATTGCCGAGGGGCGTTTCGCCGCCATCGCCCCCGATCTGACCTCGGCCATCGGACCGGAAACGACCGTGATCGAGGCCAAGGGCCGCTACATGATCCCCGGTCTCGTCGATGGCCACATGCATGTTGAGAGCGGCATGCTGACCCCCGCGGAATTCGCCGCCGCCGTGATCCCGCATGGCACGACGACCATGTTCACCGACCCGCACGAGATTGCGAACGTGCTCGGCCTCGCGGGTGTGCGGATGATGCATGACGAGGCGATGCTGCAGCCCGTCAACATCTTCACCCAGATGCCGTCTTGCGCCCCCTCGGCGCCCGGTCTGGAAACCACGGGCTATGAGATCACCCCCGAGGATGTGGCGAAGGCGATGTCCTGGCCCGGGATCGTGGGTCTGGGCGAGATGATGAACTTTCCGGGCGTCATCGGCGCCGATGCCAAGATGCTGGCCGAGATTGCCGCGACGCAGCGGGCGGGGAAAACCGTCGGCGGGCATTATGCCAGCCCCGATCTGGGGGCGCCCTTTCGCGCCTATGCGGCGGGCGGTCCGGCCGATGACCACGAAGGCACCTGCGAAGACGACGCCGTGGCCCGGGTCCGGCAGGGGATGCGGGCGATGCTGCGGCTGGGCTCGGCCTGGTATGACGTGGAAAGCCAGATCACCGCGGTGACGAAACGCGGGCTTGATCCGCGCAACTTCATTCTTTGCACCGACGATTGCCATTCCGGCACGCTGGTTCACGAAGGCCATATGAACCGCGCCTATCGCCATGCCGTCGCCTGTGGCTGCGATCCCCTGATCGCGCTGCAGATGTGCACGGTGAACACCGCCAGCCATTTCGGGCTGGAACGGGAACTCGGCTCGATTGCGCCGGGTCGGCGGGCGGATGTGATCCTGAGCTCGGATCTGGTCACCCTGCCGGTCGAGATGGTGATCGCGCGGGGGCAGGTGGTGGCGGAAAACGGCACGCTGAAGGTCGACTGCCCGCATTACGACTGGCCGGAAAGCGCCCGTCAAACCGTGCATCTGGGCAAGAGCCTTGAGCCTGCGGATTTCGCCATTGCCGCGCCCGAGGGGGCGAATACGGTGACGGCCCGGGTGATCGGCGTCGTCGAAAATCAGGCGCCGACCAAGGCCCTGACGGCGGAACTGGCGGTTCTTGACGGGCTGGCGCAGCCGGACGCGGCGAAAGACGTGGCGCAGATCGCGCTGGTCGAGCGGCACCGGGGCACCGGCAAGGTGGTGAACGGCTTCGTCTCGGGCTTTGGCTACAAGGGCTCGATGGCGATCGGCTCGACTGTGGCGCATGACAGCCACCACATGATCGTGGTCGGCACCGACCGCGCCGCGATGGCCGCCGTGGCGAACCGGCTGGGCGAGATGGGCGGCGGCATCAGCGTCTGGAAAGACGGTGTGGAACTCGCCGCCGTGCCCCTGCCCATCGCCGGGCTGATGTCCGACGACCCCGCCGCCGAGGTCGCCGCGCGGGCCGAAGCGATGGTGAAAGCGATGGCCGACTGCGGCTGCACACTCAACAACGCCTATATGCAGCATTCGCTTCTGGCGCTGGTGGTGATCCCGGAAATCCGCATTTCCGACCTTGGCCTTGTCGATGTGACGAAATTCCAACTGACCGAGCTTTTCGCATGAATGATCCCGTGACGATCCTGACCCCGCCGCCCTCGGCGCATGACAGCTTCACCGATCCGGCCGCCGCGGTGGCGCGGCTGGAACAGCTTTACGCCGAGGCGACCGGCTTCCTGTTGCAGAAATTCAACGAGGTTCTGGCCACCGGCCATGCCGACACGCGCTTTCGCGCCTTCTACCCCGAGGTGCGGATCACCGTCACCTCGCATCTCAAGGCCGACAGCCGGTTGAGCTTTGGTCATGTCTCCTCGCCCGGGACCAAGGTGGCGACAATCACCCGCCCCGACCTCTTCCGCAATTACCTGACGCAGCAGATCGGGCTTTTGATGCGCAACCATGGGGTGCCGGTGCAGATCGGCCCCTCGGACACGCCGATCCCGGTGCATTTCGCCGTCGCCGGTCAGCCCGAGGTGACGATCCCGCAGGAAGGCGCGCTGACGATTTCGTTGCGCGATGTCTTTGACGTGCCGTCGCTGGAAAGCATGAACGACGATATCGTGAACGGCACGGCGAAGCCGAACCCGGATGGGTCGGGGCATCTGGCGCCCTTTACCGCGCAGCGGGTGGATTACTCGCTTGCCCGGCTGTCGCATTACACCGCGACCGCGCCTGAGCATTTCCAGAACCATGTTCTGTTCACCAACTATCAGTTCTACGTCGATGAATTCGAGAAAGTCGCGCGGCAGATGCTGGCCGATCCGGCGCAGGGCTACAGCAGTTTCGTCGCGCCGGGGAATATCGAAATCACCACCGCCGATGGCATGATTCCGCCCTTGGCGAAGCTGCCGCAGATGCCGGCCTATCACCTGAAACGGCCCGACGGGAACGGCATCACGCTGGTCAATATCGGTGTCGGGCCCTCGAATGCGAAGACCGCGACCGATCATATCGCGGTGCTGCGCCCGCATGCCTGGCTGATGGTCGGCCATTGTGCAGGGCTGCGCAACTCGCAAAGCCTGGGCGATTTCGTTCTGGCCCATGCCTACCTGCGCGAGGATCACGTGCTGGATGACGATCTGCCGATCTGGGTGCCGATCCCGGCTCTGGCCGAGGTGCAGGTGGCCCTGCAGGAAGCGGTGGCCGAGATCACCCGGCTGGAGGGCTACGAGCTGAAACGGATCATGCGCACGGGCACGGTGGCGACGATCGACAACCGCAACTGGGAGCTGCGCGACCAGTCCGGCCCGGTGCAGCGGCTGAACCAAAGCCGGGCCGTGGCGCTCGACATGGAAAGCGCGACGATCGCCGCGAACGGGTTCCGGTTCCGCGTTCCCTATGGCACGCTGCTCTGTGTCTCCGACAAGCCGCTGCATGGGGAACTCAAACTTCCGGGCATGGCGACCGAGTTTTACCGCACGCAAGTGGCCAGCCATCTGCTGATCGGCGTGCGCGCGATGGAGAAGCTGCGGGCCATGCCGCTGGAGCGAATCCACAGCCGGAAACTGCGGTCATTCGACGAAACAGCCTTCCTTTGATGCGCTGCCTTGACGCCGGGAAAATCGGCAAAACATGCCCGAAAAGGCTTGCCATGCTGAAAAAAACCGTGTGTTAGAGGGCGCATCAAACCGTGCAGACGGATCAAGATGGCCCCTCCACCCGGGGCGTATGAGAGGAAGACCCATGTCGAAACCGATGACCAAGACCCAGCTGGTGGCAGCCCTTGCCGAAGCCATGGGGTCGGACAAGAAAACCGCGACCGCCGCCATCGACGCCATCGCCGATGTCGTGACGAAGGAAGTCGCGGCTGGCGGGTCGGTGACGCTGCCGGGCATCGGCAAGGTCTCGTGCAAGGCCCGTCCGGAGCGTCAGGTGCGCAACCCGGCCACCGGGGAAACGATGATGAAACCGGCTGACAAGCAGGTGAAGGTGACGATCGCCAAAGCCCTCAAGGACAGCGTCAACGTCTGATCCCCGAGGCCCCGCAAGGGTGCCGAATTCGGGCCGCTCTGCATCCGCAGGGCGGCCTTTTGCATGGCCGGGCCCGCCCCGGGGCGAAGAACCTGTATCGCATACAGGTTTTATCTTGTCCGAAGCGGCGGTTTCCGGCTCTGGCTGTTCGAAATCGCACCGACGGAGGGAACGGAATGGATCTTCGCGCCATAGTCATGGGCCTCGCCTTCGCGCTGATGTGGTCATCGGCCTTCACTTCGGCCCGGATGATCGTGGCCGAGGCACCGCCGCTGCTGGCGCTCTCGGCGCGGTTCCTGATCTCTGGGGGCTTGGGTGTCGCCATTGCGCTGGCGCTGGGGCAGAGCTGGCGGCTGACGCGCCCGCAGTGGAAGGCGACGCTGATTTTCGGCCTGTGCCAGAACGCGCTTTATCTCGGGCTCAATTTCGTCGCGATGCAATGGGTGCAGGCCTCGGTCGCCTCGATCGTCGCCTCGACGATGCCGCTGATGGTGGCGCTTCTGGGTCGCGTCGTTTACGGCGACACGGTGCGGCCGCTCGGCCTCGCGGGGCTGGTGGCGGGGGTGATCGGCGTGGCGATCATCATGGGGGCGCGGCTTTCGGGCGGGGTCGATCCGGTCGGGCTGAGCCTGTGTTTCGCGGCCGCCCTGGCGCTGTCGATCGCCACACTCTCGGTGCGGGGCGCGTCTTCGGGCGGCAATGTGCTGATGATCGTCGGCTTGCAGATGCTGGTGGGCGCCGTGGTGCTGGCGGTGGTGTCGGCTTTCACCGAGACCTGGGAGGTGGTGCCCTCGACCCGTCTCGTGCTGGCCTTCCTTTACACGACGTTGATCCCCGGGCTTCTGGCGACCTGGATCTGGTTCAAGCTGGTCGGACGGATCGGCGCGGTGAAGGCCGCGACCTTCCATTTCCTCAACCCGTTCTTCGGCGTCGCCATCGCGGCCGTGGTGCTGGGCGAGCGGCTGGGTCTGCCGGACCTGCTGGGCGTCGTCATCATCACCGGCGGCATTCTGGCCGTGCAGCTGTCGAAACACAGGTAAGCGATGGGCTGGCTTGAGTTTTCGCTTGCGGGCCTTGCTTTCATGGCGACCCATCTGATCCCAGCCACGCCGCGGATCAAGGCGCCGCTGGTCGCCGCTTTCGGCCGGGTGGGCTATGGCATCGCCTTTGGCGCCCTTGCGCTGGGGCTGCTTTACTGGCTGATCCTCGCCGCCGCCCGGGCGCCTTTCATCGAGCTGTGGCCGCAAGAGATCTGGATGCGCTGGGTCGCGAATATCGTGATGCCGCTGGTGATCCTGATTTCAAGCTACGCCATCGCCGCCCCGAACCCCTTTGCCTTCGAGGGCCGGGCGGGCGGTTTCGACCCCGCGCGGCCCGGGATCGTCGGCATCACCCGGCAACCGTTTCTTTGGGCGCTGGTGCTGTGGGCGCTAGCGCATCTCTTGGTGAACGGCGATCTGGCGCATGCGGTCCTGTTCGGGGTGTTCCTCGTGTTCTCGCTGATCGGGATGCGGGCGATGGAGCGGCGCCTGATCCGCCGCATCGGCTTGGCCGAGTTTCAGCGTCTGGCGGCACGGACCAGCCTGATCCCTTTTGCCGCGCTTCTGACCGGCCGCTGGCGCCCGCGGGGGCGGCCGTCAGCGCTCCGGCTGGCCGTGGCGGTCTTCGCCTGGGCGGCAGTCTTTCATCTGCATGAGCTGGTGATCGGGCTCAGCCCGGCGCCGTGATCCGGCCGGTTTGGGCGGAGAAGGAAAGGCACCGCCTTTCCCCGCCCGACCATGCAACACAGCCACCAGGACCGGCTACCCCAAGCGCACCAGAGGCCAGCGCCTGACCCGGCGGGCGAGAAGCGCCCGCCGAGGGCGGGGCGGGCGCTGGCCGGGACGCTTTGGCGCCCCGGCGGTCACGGGGCAGATGTCCTGCAAGGCCTCGGCAATGGCCTCGGCCAAAATCAACCTTTGCGCAGGCTTTCCAGCAGCTTGATCGTCACCCAGCCGTTCGGCGTCATGCCGTGGTCGCGCTGATAGTCCATCACTGCGCCGATCGTGCCCGCGCCGATCAGGCCATCCGTGCCCTTGGTGTCATAGCCCTGCGCGGTCAAAAGCCGCTGCACCTCGACCTTTTCGGCGTCGGTCAGCGCCCGGCCCTCGCGCGGCCAAGGATGCACGAACGGCCCCTGCCCCTTCAGCCGGTCGGACAGATGCCCCACCCCCATCACATAGGCATCGGCATTGTTGTAGCGTGAAATCGCGGTGAAATTGCCAAAGATCATCAGCGCCGGCCCCTGCGGCCCGGCGGGCAAAAGGATCGAGGCCGCACCGTAATTCGGCACCACCCCGCCATTCACGCCGCGCACGCCCAGCGCCGCCCAGTCCGCGGGCGCGCGTTTCGTGCCCTTGCCTGCCAGCCCCGCATCGAAGCCTTCGGGCAGGGACACCTCCACCGCCCAGGGCTGCCCCTTCGACCAGCCCGAGCGCGCCAGATAGGCCGCGGTCGAGGCCAGCGCATCAGCCGGATTGTCCGACCAGATGTCACGCTTGCCATCGCCGGTGAAATCGACCGCAAAGGCCAGATACGACGTCGGGATGAACTGCGTATGCCCCATCGCCCCGGCCCAGGATCCGGTCATGTGCGCCGGGTCGATGTCGCCCGCCTGCAGGATCTTCAGCGCGCCGATCAGCTGGCTTTCGAAGAACTGCGCCCGCCGCCCGTCATGGGCAAGCGTCGCCAGCGCCGGGATGATCAGGGTGTTGCCGCGCTTGGCGCCATAGCGGCTTTCCATGCCCCAGACGGCGACGACCACTTCCTTGTCGACGCCATAACGCGCCTCGATTTCCCGCAGGATCGCCGCATGCTGCGCCAAAGCCGCGCGGCCCTTGGCGATGCGTTCATCCGACGCCGCGCTGTCCATGTAATCCCAAATGGGTTTCACGAATTCGGCCTGGAACTGCTGCCGCTCGATCACCTGGGGGTTATAGGGCACGTTCCGCATCGCGCGATTCCAGGTCGCCTCGGAAATCCCCGCCGCCATCGCGCGGGGCTTGAAGCCCGCCACCCAGGCATCCATCCGCGCCTGCGTCGCGGCATCGACGGGCGGGATCTCTTCGATCGTGTTCATGGAAACGCCCCCCCGATCCAGCGGCCCGCCACAGGCGGTCAGCGCCGAAAAGGCCAGAAGGGTGACGACAAGGGGTTTCAACGCGTGTTTCATGGCCTGCCCGACTGTTCGTTGTTTGCAAACAGTCTAGCAGGCAATGGCCCTCGCGCAAACCGGCTTTGGCTCAGGCCTTCGCGTCGTAAAAGGGCGTCATCTGCGCGACGACGACGGAGTTTTCATCCAGCGCCCGTTGCATCAGCTCTTTCTCGGCGGCGTCGATCTCGTCACCCGCCTTTTCGCGTTCCTCCAGCGTGCCGTAGCCGGTCACGTCCAAAGGCGCCATCTCTGCCTGTTTCAGGATCGCCACGGTTTCGCGCACGGCTTCCGCCTCGTCGACGCCCGAGGCATAGCAAAGCAGCCCCGCCCCGGTCGATCCCTTCGGCAGACCGTCATTCGCAGACCGCCCCACCTCCACCAGCAGCGTATAGACCTGCTGCGGGCGTTTCGCCTTTTCCGGTTTCTCGGTGGTCTCGGTCATTCTTTTTCCCTATCTCAGCCGCGGCGCAAGGACCGCAGCGAGGTCACGGCCAGCCAGGCCATCCCCAGCACATAAAGCCCGATCGCCGCGCCGGGCCACCATTGCCCCGGCTCCGCCGCCTTGGCCATCTCGCCCAGACGCGTCAGAACGACCGGCGTCAGCAGCCCGATCAGCGCCAGATCGGCGACCATCAGCGCAAAGCGCAGGGGTTGCGGCAAGGCCGCCCCCCGCACCGCATCCACCACCTTGGCGCCCAGCGACAACAGCATGATCAGTCCCGCAGCAGATCGTTGATCGCGGTCTTCGAGCGCGTCTGCGCATCGACCCGTTTCACGATCACCGCGCAGTAAAGGTTGATGCCCCCCTTGGTCGGCATCGAGCCCGCAACGACCACAGAATAGGGCGGCACTTCGCCATAGAAGACCTCGCCGGTCTCGCGATCGACGATCTTCGTCGATTTGCCGATGAAGACGCCCATGCCCAGAACCGAGCCCTCGCGGACGATGCAGCCCTCGACCACTTCGGACCGGGCGCCGATGAAGCAGTTGTCCTCGATGATCGTCGGACCGGCCTGCATCGGTTCCAAGACACCGCCGATGCCGACGCCGCCCGACAGGTGCACGTTCTTGCCGATCTGCGCGCAGGAACCGACCGTCACCCAGGTGTCGACCATCGTGCCTTCATCGACATAGGCGCCAAGGTTGACGAAGGACGGCAGCAGCACCGCGCCCTTGGCGATATAGGCGGACCGGCGCACGATGCAGTGCGGCACGGCGCGGAAACCGGCGGCCTTCCACTGCGCCTCGCCCCAATGGGCGAATTTGCTGTCGACCTTGTCCCACCAGGTGCCGTTCTGCGGCCCGCCGGAATGCACTTCCATCTCCTTGACGCGGAAGCCCAGCAGCACGGCCTTTTTCGCCCATTGGTTCACATGCCAATTGCCGTCGTCCTGTTTCTCGGCGACGCGCAACACGCCCTTGTCCAGCGCCTCGAGCGTGGCCTCGATCGCGTCCCGCGCTTCGCCCCTGGAATGGGGCGTGAGGGTGTCGCGAACCTCCCAGGCGGCTTCGATGGCAGCTTCGAGCATGGCGTTCGACATCGGAACGGTCCTCTTTCAAGTGGCATTCATGGTTTTCCCCCTATAGTTGGGGAAAGCCCCTCGCGCAATGAGCAGGATATGAAAGACGAAAGCCGTTCCCACCCGTTCCGCGATAGCATCATGGATGCGAAAACGGCGCAGGACATCCCCGCCACCGCACAGACCCGTGCGCCCGCCTACAAGCTTGCCTTCACCGATGGCGGCTTCATGATGCGCGAGGAATTGCGCCCGGTGCGGCTGCAGCTGGAACTGCTGAAGCCGCAGCTGATCATGGACGAACGCGGCGTGGAAAGCACGGTGGTGATGTTCGGCGGCGCCCGCATCCCGGAACCGGCGCAGAAGGAGACGGCGAAGACGCCGGTTCTGGCCGAACTGAGCCGCTATTACGACGAGGCGCGGACCTTTGCGCGGATGATGACGGAACGCTCGATGGCGGCTTACGGGCGCGAATGGGTGATCTGCACCGGCGGCGGCCCCGGCGTGATGGAGGCGGGCAACCGCGGCGCCCACGAGGCCGGGGGGCAGTCGATCGGGCTCAACATCGTGCTGCCGCATGAACAGGCGCCGAATGCCTATGTGACGCCGGATCTGTGCTTCAACTTCCACTATTTCGCCATCCGCAAGATGCATTTCCTGATGCGGGCGAAGGCGGTCTGCGTCTTTCCGGGCGGCTTCGGCACGCTCGATGAAATGTTCGAGACGCTGACGCTGATCCAGACCCGGCGGATGAGACGCATCCCGCTGATCCTGTTTGGCGCAGAGTTCTGGCGTCGGGTGATCGACTGGGACTATCTGGCCGAGGCGGGCACGATCGCCGCCGAGGACATCAAGCTGATCAGCTTCGTCGAAACGGCGGAAGAAGCGGTGGAAGTGATCGAGACCTGGGCCAGCGCGCACGCCCCGGACTGAGGGCGCAAGGGCGTATTTGGACCAAGAAAAAGCTGGCTGGCTTCTTCTTGGCGCAAATACGCCCTTTGCGACAGTGGGGATCAGAGACCCGTTTCGGCCTCGATCTCGGCCTTGGATTTCCGCGCCCGTTCGGTGGCGGATTTCAGCTGCCCGCAGGCGGCCATGATATCCTCGCCGCGCGGGGTGCGGATCGGCGCGGCATACCCGGCCTTGTAGACGATGTCGGCGAAAGCCTCGATCCGCTCCCAATCGCTGCGCTGATAGGGCGAGCCGGGCCATTCGTTGAAGGGAATGAGGTTGATCTTTGCCGGGATGCCTTGGATCAGCCGCACCAGACGCCGCGCATCCTCGTCGCTGTCGTTCACGCCCTTGAGCATCACATATTCAAAGGTGATCCGCTCGGAATTCGACAGCCGCGGATAGTCGCGCAGCGCATCCAGCAGCGTCTTGATGTTCCATTTCTTGTTCACCGGCACCAGCTTGTCGCGCACGGCATCGGTGGTGGCGTGGAAGGAAATGGCGAGAAGGCAGCCGATCTCCTCGGCGGTGCGGGCAATCTCCGGCACGACGCCCGAGGTGGAGAGCGTGATCCGGCGGCGGCTCAGCGTCAGCCCCTCGTTGTCCATCACCACGGCCATCGCGTCGCGGACGTTTTCGAAATTGTAAAGCGGCTCGCCCATGCCCATCAGCACGACGTTGGAAATCAGCCGGGTTTCATCCTTCGGTTCGCCCGGTTTCGGCCATTCGCCCAGATCGTCGCGCGCCACCATCACCTGGCCGACGATCTCCCCGGCCGTCAGGTTGCGCACCAGTTTCTGCGTGCCAGTATGGCAGAAGGAACAGGTCAGCGTGCAACCGACCTGGCTTGAAATGCACAGGGTGCCGCGGTTTTCCTCGGGGATGTAAACGGCCTCGACCTCGTGCCCGCCGGCGATGCGCAACAGATATTTCCGCGTGCCGTCCATCGAGACCTGACAGGTCACCACCTCGGGCAGGGCGATTTCGAAATGGCGGTCGAGCAGCGCGCGGTAGTCTTTCGCCAGATTGGTCATCGCCGCGAAATCGCGCACGCCCCAGTGATAGATCCACTGCCAGACCTGACCGACCCGCATCTTCGCCTGTTTCTCGGGCGTGCCCGCGGCGATCAGCGCATCGCGCAGCTGGTCGCGGGTCAGGCCGACCAGATTGACCTTGCCCGCCTCGGGCAGCTTGCGCGGCAGGGTCAGCACGTCTTGGGTGATCGGAGAAGTCGGCTCGGTCATGGCAGGTCCAGCGTTGGGCAAGCCGTGCATATAAGGGATTCGGCCCGCCAACGGTAGCCCGAAACGCAAAAGCCCCGGACAATGCCGGGGCCGTCGCCTGTGTCGATGCGCTTACTTGCAGCGCTTGGCCGCTTCTTCCATCGCCGCGGTGAAGCCCATCAGCGAGAAGGTGTCCTCGGTCTTGGTGCCACGCCCCGACCGGCCCGAGATCGTCACCTCGGCGCCCGATTTCAGCGCCGCGATCAGCTTGGCGTCTTCCTCGGGCGAGCCCGCCCAGGCGCCTTCGCCATTGGTGAACAGGGTGAAGCTGGCGCCGGTGTTCACCTTCAGATCGGCGGTGGAGCCGTCGGCAAAGGGATAGCCCGCCATGAACATCACCTCTCCGGCCTTGCCCGGGCGGAAGGTGACGAAGAGCAGGATTTCCGACCGGCGCGCCTGCACCGGCTTGCCGTCCTTGCTGGCGGCCGATTTTTTCGGCGGCGACACGCCCCAGCATTCTTTCGGGCTGTCTTCGACGAAGACACTCCAGTCGGTCTTCGCGGCAACGCGGTTGGAGCTTTCCTGCGCCTGAACGACAGGAGAAAATGCCAGCGACGCGGCAACTACCGCTGCGACGCTCGTAAAGATCGTCTTCATGGAACAGCCTCCAGCTGTCTGTGCCTCTGGTCCGCCCGTGGGCTGACGGCCCTTCTTGACTGTGGCAGACCTGATTTCAACTCGATATTCCAGTGATAACGCAAAAGTGGCGTTTTGGGAAAGCCCCCCCGGCGGGTTTTCGCGCATGAAAGGACGGATTGGATGGCAGCGGCGGCACTGATCGAGATCTGGCGCGGCGATTTGCCGGAGAGCCTGCACAGCGGCCATGCGGTCGTTTACGGGCCGCAAGGCGTGGAAAGGGTGTGGGGGGATGCGGGCGCGGTGGTGTTTCCGCGCTCGTCTTGCAAGATGGTGCAGGCGCTGCCACTGATCGAAAGCGGCGCCGCGGCGGCCGCCGGGCTGGGGCTGCGGCAGCTGGCGCTGTCTTGTGCCAGCCATTCCGGGGCGGCGCTGCATGTGGGGGCGGTGGGTGACTGGCTGACGGGTCTGGGCATGGGCGAGGCCGATCTGCGCTGCGGGTCGCACCTGCCCTTTGACAAGCCCGAGGCGACGCGGCTGAACGGTTCGGGGGAAAGCCCCTGTCAGCTGCACAACAATTGTTCGGGCAAGCATGCCGGGTTCCTGACGCTGAACCGGCATCTGAAGGGCGGGCCGGACTATGTCGAAATCGACCATCCGGTGCAGCTTGCGGTCCGTGCGGCCTTCGAGGAGGTGACGGGAGAGACCGCGGCGGGCTGGGGCATCGACGGCTGTTCGGCGCCGAATTTCGCCTGCACGCTGGAGGCTCTGGCAAGGGCGATGCAGTTTTTCGCCGCCGCCCGGCCCGGGGGCGGCCTGCGCGCGGGCGCGGCGGCGCGGCTGGTGGAGGCGATGACGGCGTTTCCGGAACTGGTGGCGGGGGAAAACCGCGCCTGCACGAAGCTGATGCGGGCGACGGGCGGCAAGGTCGCGGTGAAGACCGGCGCCGAGGGGGTTTTCGTCGCGATCCTGCCCGAGCAGAGCCGCGGCGTGGCGCTGAAGATCACCGACGGCGCCACCCGCGCCTCGGAGGCGGCGATCACCGCGCTTCTGGTGCATCTGGGCGCGCTGGCACCGGATCATCCGGTGGTGGCCGAGCTGGTGCCGCCGGTCAGCCGGAACTGGCGCGGGTTTGCCACGGGTGGCATGCGGCTTGCCCCGGGGTTTTGCTGAGCGGTTCCCCGCCCGGGATGACCGAGGCCATCGCTGAGGTCACGCGGGCCATTGGCCCCCTGCCCGCCGAGGGCCCAAAGGCCCTCGGCCAGCGCCCGCCCCGCCCATGGCTGGCGCTTCTCGCCCGCCGGGGCAGGCGCCGGCCTCTGTCAGGCTTGGGGAGACGGTCTTGTCAACTCCGTGGGCTTCACGGGCGGGGAAACGCGCTGCGTTTCCCTCTCCGCCCGAAACGGCCCGCTCAGATCATCTGCCAGATCAGTCGCACCGCCAGCGCGGTCGAGGTCACGACCAGAAGCGGCTTGATCAGCCGCGCCCCCTTCTTCATCGCCAGCCTTGCGCCAAGGCTGGCCCCCGCCACCTGCGCCAGACCCATCGCGATCCCGATCCCCCACCAGGGCGCCCCGATCACCGCAAAGGCCGCAAGCCCGCCCAGATTCGAGGCGAAATTCAAAAGCTTCGTATGCGCCGTGGCCCGCAGCACGCCATAGCCCGCCAGCATCACGAAGCCGATCATGTAGAACGCCCCCGCGCCCGGCCCGATCAGCCCGTCGTAAAAGCCGATCAGCGGCACGACAAAGGCCGTGAAGGCCGCGGGCGTGATCCGCTCGGCGCGGTCGGTGTCATCGAGCCCCTTGCGCAAGGCGAAAAAGGCGGCGATCGCGATCAGCACGAAGGGCAGCACCCGGCGCAACGCCTCGGTCGGCAGAGCCGAGACCAGAAACGCCCCCGCCAGCCCGGACAGGAACGCCAAAGACGCCGCGCCCAGCTGCGCGCGCAGATTGACCTGCCCCTTGGCCGCATAGGTCAGCGCCGCCGTGGCCGCGCCGAAAGCCCCCTGCACCTTGTTCGTCGAAAACGCCTGCAACGGCGTCGCCCCGGCCAGCAGCAGCACCGGCAGGGTGATCAGCCCGCCGCCCCCCGCGATGGCATCGACAAACCCGGCCACAAAGGCCGCGCCGATCAGCGACAGGGCCAGATCAAGGGAAACTTCGAACATGCATCCTCCGCGCCAGACCCCCTGTCTCGGCCAGCGCCGATGCAAAGTAAAGCGCGCAAACAAAGCCGCTTGTCCCGCCCGGATGGCGCCGCTAGGGTCACCCGCCAGACCGACGGGCGCCGCTGCCCGCAGCCGGAGACCGCCATGCCCTACGCCCGCCTTGCCGCCTATCTGGCCCCTGCCCGCGCCCGTGCCGAATGGCTGCGCAGCCTGATCGGCCTTGTGCTGATCGCGGCCTTTTACTGGGCGGCGGTGATCGGGGGGCTGGCGCTGGTGCAGGCGCTGGCGGGCAATGTCGTGCTGGGCGCGGTGATGCTGGAACTGGAGCGCGGCGGCACCGCGCTCGGGCTGGTGCTGGTGCTGACGACCTTCCTGCCGCTGGTGGTGGGCGTGCTGCTGGTGACGCGGCTTTTGCATCGGCGCGGCCTTGCCAGCCTGCTCGGCCCCGGTGCGGGACGCGATTTCCTGCGGGTGTTCCCGCCGCTGCTGGCGCTGGTGGCGCTGGTCGCCGCGACCTCGGCCTTCGATCCGAACCTTGGGCAATCGACGCCGCTGTCGGTCCTGCTGCGCTGGCTGCCGATCGCGCTGCCGCTGCTTTTCGTGCAGATCGCGGCCGAGGAACTGCTGTTTCGCGGCTATCTGCTGCAGCAGATCGGCGCGCGGATCCGCCATCCGCTGGCCTGGATGGTGCTGCCCGCGGCGCTGTTCGGCGCGCTGCATTACGCCCCCGGCCAGAACGGCACGACGGCGATCTTCTTCGCGCTCTGGGCGATGCTGTTTGGCTGTCTCGCCGCCGATCTGACCGCAAGGGCGGGCAACCTCGGCCCGGCGCTGGCGCTGCATTTCGCCAACAACATCTCGGCGGTGCTGCTGATCGGGCTTTACGGCCAGCTGGACGGGCTGGCGCTTTACACGCTGGTGCTGAACACCCGCGACCTTGCCACGATGGCGCCCTATCTGGCGCTGGATGCGCTGGCGATCGTGGCGTTCTGGCTCGCGGCGCGCCTGCGGCTGCGGCGCTGATTGCATTTGCCCGCGCGCGGGCTTATCTGAGCGCAAGCTTGCAAAGCGACGTCGCGGAAACCAAGGGGCCCCCCGATGAACTGGATCTCGAACTACGTCCGACCGAAGATCAACTCGCTGTTCTCGCGCCGCGAGATGCCCGAGAACCTGTGGACGAAATGCCCCGAATGCGGAACCATGCTGTTCCACCGCGAGGTGACGGACAATCTGAACGTCTGCACCAACTGCGATCACCACATGGCGATCACGCCGCGCGACCGCTTCGAGGCGCTTTTCGACCTTGGCGCCTTCACCGAGGTGAAAGTCCCCGAGCCGATCGCCGATCCGCTGCATTTCCGCGACCAGAAGAAATATCCCGACCGGATGCGCGCGGCGCAAAAGACCACCGGCGAGAAAGAGGCGATGCTGGTCGTCGAGGGCGAGCTGGGCAAGACCCGGATCGTCGCCGTCGGGCAGGATTTCTCCTTCATGGGCGGCTCGATGGGGATGTATGTCGGCAATGCGATCCTCGCCGCCGCCCAGCGCGCGATCGAGCTGCATTGCCCGATGGTGCTGTTCTCGGCCGCAGGCGGCGCGCGGATGCAGGAGGGCATCCTGAGCCTGATGCAGATGCCGCGCTCGACCGTGGCGGTGCAGATGCTGAAAGATGCGGGGCTTCCTTACGTGGTGGTGCTGACCCATCCGACGACGGGCGGCGTGACCGCGTCTTATGCGATGCTGGGCGATGTGCAGATCGCTGAGCCGAATTCGCTGATCTGCTTTGCGGGCCCGCGCGTGATCGAACAGACGATCCGCGAGACCCTGCCCGAGGGCTTCCAGCGCGCCGAATATCTGCTCGACCACGGCATGCTTGACCGCGTCACGCATCGCAAGAAGCTGCGCGAGGAGTTGATCGTGATCTTGCGCATGATGATGCGCCTGCCGCCGCCGATCTGGGGCGAGCTGCCGCCCCCCGGCCCGGCGCCGACCGAGGCGGCCCCGCCCACGGACCAGCCAGCGGCCGAATAACCTTTCATCTTGCCTGAAATACCTCGGGGGTCCGGGGGCAGCGCCCCCGGCCTTCCCCGGAAGGAGCCCACCATGCCGCAACCCTCTGATGAAATCCTGGCGCGGCTGATGCGGCTGCATCCGAAGATCATCGATCTGACGCTCGACCGGGTGCATCGGCTGCTGGCGGCGCTCGATCATCCGGAAACCCGCTTGCCGCCGGTGATCCATGTCGCGGGCACGAATGGCAAGGGCTCGACCCAGGCGATGATCCGCGCCGGGCTCGAGGCCTCGGGCAAGACGGTCCATGCCTATACATCCCCGCATCTGGCGCGGTTTCATGAACGCATACGGCTGGCGGGCGCGCTGATCTCCGAACCTGCGCTGTCGGCGCTGCTTGATGATTGCGACGCGGCGAATGGCGGCCAGCCGATCACCTTCTTCGAAATCACCACCGTTGCGGCCTTCCTTGCCTTTGCCCGCACGGCCGCGGATTTCACCCTTCTGGAAGTCGGCCTTGGCGGGCGGCTTGACGCGACGAATGTGATCGCGCAACCGGCGCTGACGATCATCACCCCCGTCTCGATCGACCATCAGCAATATCTGGGCGAGACCCTGCCCGAGATCGCGGGCGAAAAGGCCGGGATTCTCAAGCGGGCCGTGCCCTGCGTGGTCGGGCCGCAGCACCCCGACGGGCTGGCGGTGATCGAGGAACGGGCCGCGCGGCTGGGCGTGCCGCTTTTTGCGCATGGCCAGCACTGGCACGCTTTCGAAGAACGCGGGCGGCTGATCTATCAGGACGAGACCGGGCTTCTCGATCTGCCTTTGCCGACCCTGCCCGGGCCGCATCAGATCGAAAACGCGGGCGCGGCAATTGCCGCGCTGCGGGTTTTGGGTTTCGGCGATCTCGCCTGCGAGGCTGCGGTGACGAAGGCCGACTGGCCTGCGCGCATGCAGCGTCTGCGGCAAGGGCCGCTGGCGGCAAGCGCGCCCGGGGTCGAGCTGTGGCTCGATGGCGGCCACAATCCGGCGGGCGGCGCGGCAGTGGCGGCGACGCTTTCGCGGATGGCGAAGCGGCCGACGCATCTGATCTGCGGCATGCTCAACACCAAGGACATCGCGGGCTATCTGCGCCCGCTGGCCGCGCAGGCGCAAAGCCTGACCGCCGTCTCGATCCCGAACGAGGTCAACACCCTGCCCGGCGCCGCCACGGCCGAGGCCGCCCGCAAGGCCGGTTTCGCGCAGGTCACCGAGGCCGGATCGGTCGCCGAAGCCCTTGGCGCGATTGCGCAACAAGACCCGCAGGCGCGGGTGCTGATCTGCGGCTCGCTTTACCTTGCAGGGCAGGTCCTGCGCGAGAACGGCTGAGATCTGCGCATTTCTGCGGGAATTCCTGTGCGGCCTCGTGCCTAGGCGCACAGGCCCGCTTTGCCTATCTTTCCCGCAACGGAAAGGAGGCCCGCGATGGTGCTTGAATTCGGCCTTGATACTTTTGGCGACATCACCGCGGATGCGACCGGGCCCCGCCCGGGCGCGCAAGTGATCCGCGACACGCTGGCCGAGGCGGTTCTGGCCGATCAGGTCGGGCTGGATTACATCGGTCTGGGCGAACACCACCGCCCGGATTTCGCGATCTCGGCGATGGAGCCGCTTTTGGGGGCGATCCTGGCCCGCACGGAAAAGATCCATGCCGGGACCTCGGTCACGGTTCTGTCCTCAGATGATCCGATCCGGGTGTTTCAGCGCCTTGCGACGCTCGATGCGCTGGCGCCGGGGCGGGCGGAGCTGACGATCGGGCGGGGGTCGTTCACCGAGAGCTTCCCGCTCTTCGGCTTTGATCTGAACGATTACGAGACCTTGTTCACCGAAAAAGCGCAGCTTTTGCACAGCCTTGTCAGCCAGGAGAAGATCAGCTTTCAGGGCAGCCACCGTCCGGCCCTGAAAGGCGTCACCGTCTATCCGCGCCCCGAACGGCCCTTGCAGGTCTGGCGCGGCGTGGGCGGCAGCCCCGACTCGGTGCTGGAGGCGGCGGCGATGGACATGCCGCTGGTCATGGCGATCATCGGCGGCAATCCGGCGCGGTTCGGCCCGCTCGCCGATCTGTACCGCTATACCCGCGAGCGGATGGGGGCGACACCGCTGCCGCTGTCGGTGCATTCGCCGGGCCATATCGCGGCAAGCGATGACGAGGCGAAGGCGCGCTATTTCCCGGCTTACGCGGCGATGCACGATCTGATCGGGCGCTCGCGCGGCTGGCCGCGGTTCACCAGGGCGGCCTTCGAGGCGGAGATCGCCCATGGCTCGCTTTATGTCGGCAGCCCCGAGACGGTGGCGAAGAAGATCGCGACGACGGTCAAGGCGCTGGGGCTTTCGCGCTTCACGCTGAAATATTCGGCCGGTCCGCAAGACCCGGCGCATCTGCGCGATGCGATCGCGCTTTACGGCACCAAGGTCGCGCCGATGGTGCGCGACATGCTGGGGTGACGTCGCCCGCATTGGCCGAGGCCATCGCCGAGGCCACGCGCAGCATCGACCCCGTGACCGCCGGGGGCCCAAAGGCCCTCGGCCAGCGCCCGCCCCGCCCTCGGCGGGCGCTTCTCGCCCACCGGGGCAGGCGCTGGCCTCTGTTGCGCCCGGGGGAAACGGTCGTGCCGCAGCGGGGTCTTGCCGGGCGGGGAAACGCGGATCGCGTTTCCTGTTCCGCCCGAAAGACGCGCCGTCAGCGGTTTTCCTGCGACCAGTCGGCCGATTGCATTTCCCGCAGCCGGGACGCCGTGCGGGCGAATTCGAAACTGCCCTCGCCCTCGTTGTAAAGCCGCTCGGGCACATCGGCGGCGGAACAGATCAGCCGCACCTTGCCCTCATACAAAGCGTCGATCAGCGTCACGAAGCGCTTCGCCTCGTTGAAGTTCGAGGCCGAGAGATGCGGGATGTCGTCGATCATCAGAACCCGCAGCGCCCCGGCGATCGCCAGATAATCGGCCGGGCCCAGCATCGCGCCGCACAGATCCCAGAACCGCGCCCGCCCGACACCGTTGTGATATTGCGGGATCACCACCGAGCGCCCCTTGACCTCGATGCGCAGTTGCGTCGTGCCGTCATGCCCGGTCAGCTCGTTCCAGAGCGCATCCATCTTCTTGTGCGCCGCCGTCCCGGCGGGCGCAAAATAAACCTCCGCCCCCGCCAGCCGATGCAGCCGGTAATCGGTTTCCGAGACGATCTCGTGCACCTCAAGACGCGAGGACAGGATCTCGATGAAGGGCAGGAACAGCTGCCGGTTCAAGCCGTTCTTGTAAAGATCGACGGGCGGCCGGTTCGAGGTCGTCACCACTGTCACGCCGCGCTTGAACATCTCGTCAAAAAGCCGCCCCACGATCATCGCATCGGCGATGTCGGTGATCTGCATCTCGTCGAAGCACAAAAGCCGGACCGCGGCCGCGATCTCGGCCGCGACGGGCTGGATCGGGTCTTCCTCCCGGGCGCGGCGGTGACCGTCGATCTTGCCCTGCACCTCCTGCATGAAGGCGTGGAAATGCACCCGGCGTTTCGGCACCGCCACCGCCTCGCCGAAAAGATCCATCAGCATCGACTTGCCGCGCCCGACCCCGCCCCAGAGGTAAAGCCCCTTCACCGGCTCGGGCGGCTTGGCGAACAGACCGAACAGGCCGGGCTTCTTCACCGGCGCCTCCAGCTCGGCCCGCACCCGGTCCAGCAGCGGCAGCACCGCACGCTGGGCCGCATCGGCGCGCAAGGTTCCCGCCGCGACGCGGCCATCGTAGATCTGGGTCAAGCTTCTGTGCATGGCCGCCTGATTAACGGGTGAAAACGCAAACAACCATAGGGGTCGGCGATGACGAAAGCGTTACCCGCGGGGCTTGCGCCTTCGGATCGCCGCTTGAGAGGCGGCGGGGCTTCGCATAGTCTTGGCGGCACAACTTCTCCGACAGGATGGCCCATGAGCAAACCTTCCCCCCAACGCCTGCATCTCGTTTTCGGCGGCGAACTTGTGTCCGCCTCGCGCAGCGAATTCAAGGATGTGAACGCCATCCATATCGTCGGCATCTATCCGAACTATGCCACGGCCTATTCCGCCTGGAAGGCCGAGGCGCAGCGCACCGTGGATGATGCCCACATGCGCTATTTCATCGCCCATCTGCACCGGCTGCGCGACGAGGAAACCCCGGCCTCGGCGACCGAGGAACTGGGCAGCTGAGATCCTGACCCCGATGCTGGGATCGCTTGCCCGCTGGTGGCGCGCAGAGAAGACCGAGACCGCGGCAGACCCGCTGTCCGAGGACCGGCGGCCGCTGATCTGGATGCAGGTCGGCCCCGAGGCCGCCAGCGCAGGCCTTGAGGGCGTGCGGCAGGTTCTGGCGCGGCTCGATCGGCTGCGCCCGGAGATGCGGGTGATGCTGGCGCTGCCGCCGGGACCGGAGGTGACGCTGCCCGAAACCGTCGAAGCCGCGACCCCGCCCGAAGACAGCCTAGCCGCGGCGCGGGATCTGCTGGAACGGGTCAGGCCGGGGCTGATGGTGCTTTTCGGCAATGACCTGCCGGGCGGGCTAATCACCGCGGCCGACCGGGCGGGGATTGCGGTGATGATGGTGGATGTCTGCCTGCCGCCGCCTGCCCGCCGTCTGGGCCGGTTCGGGCAACGCGGGCTGTTGCGGCGGATCCGCCGGATCGTCGTGCGCGATCAGGCCTCTTTCGCGCTCCTCGAACGCCAGGGGCTTGACCCGGCGCAGATCGATGTCGGCGGCGTCCTCGGCCTGCCGCCGAAGCCTTTGCGCTGTTCCGAGGCGGAACGGGCCTCGATGGCGAGCCTGACCCATACCCGGCCGGTCTGGCTGGCCGCCGCGGTGCCGCCCGCGGAGATCGAGGCCGTGCTGGCGGCGCAGGCGCATGCGCAGCATCACGCGCATCGGATGCTGCTGATCCTGGCGCCGGATCAGCCCGACGACGCGCTGGAGCTGGGCGACCGGCTGACCGATGCGGGCTGGGCGGTGGCCAGCCGCTCGCTGGAGGGCGAACCCGATGCCGAGACGGAAATCTTTCTGGCCGATGATCCGGCCGAATACGGGCTTTGGTATCGCATCGCCCCGGTCAGCTACATGGGCGGCACGCTGATCGGCGCGGCGGGTCAGGGGCGGTCGCCCTTTGAACCGGCCTCGCTTGGCTCGGCGGTGGTGCACGGGCCGCAGACCGCCCCTTTCGCCGCCGATTATGCAAGGCTCGACGAGGCACGGGCGGCGCGGTCGATCCATGACGACACCTCGCTTGGCGAGGCCATCGCCGATCTGATGTCACCCGACCGCGCCGCGGTTCTGGCGCATAACGCCTGGGCCGTGACCTCGGGCGGGGCGGCGGCGGCCGAGGCCATCGTGCGGGCGATCTTGCGGGAATTCGACGCCGCCCGCGCAGAAAGGACAATGTGATGCAGGCCCCCGGCTTCTGGTTCACCGATCCCGCCCGCCCGGCGCTGCAGGCGCGGCTGCTTGGCCCGCTGGGGCGGATCTATGCCGCGGCCACCTGGCTGCGGGTGGCGAAAGACGGGCTGCGGCTGCCGGTGCCGGTGATTTCGGTGGGCAACATCAACGCGGGCGGCACCGGCAAGACGCCCACGGTGATCGCGCTGGCGCAGCTTCTGGCCGCGCGCGGGCTGGAGGCGCATGTGGTCAGCCGCGGCCATGGCGGCAGCCTGACCGGCCCGCTCCGCGTCGACGAAAGGCGCCACCGCGCCGCCGAGGTCGGTGACGAGCCGCTGCTGCTTTCGGCCTTCACGCCGACCTGGATCGCGCGTGATCGGGCGGCGGGCGCGCGGGCGGCGGTTGCCGCCGGGGCGAAGCTGATCCTGCTCGATGACGGGCATCAGAACCCGGCGCTGCAAAAGGATCTCTCGATCGTCGTGGTCGATGCGGCCAAGGGCTTCGGCAATGGCCTGTGCCTGCCCGCGGGGCCGCTGCGCGAGCCGGTGGCCGAGGGCCTGGCCCGGGCCGATCTGGCGCTCTCGATCGGGCCGGTCCCGGCGCAGGAAAGCTTCGCCGCGCGCTGGGGCGGGCAGATCCCGGTGCCGCATCTGCGCGGGCAGCTGGTGCCCCTGCCCACCGGCATGGACTGGGAGGGCCAGCGGGTGCTGGCCTTCGCGGGCATCGGCCATCCGGAGAAATTCTTCGCCACCCTGCGCGGCCTGGGCGCCGAGGTGGTGCGGGCCGAGGCGCTTGACGATCATCAGCCGTTCTCGGCGCAGCTGCTGACGCGGCTGGAAACCGAGGCGCTCTTTCTGGATGCGCAGCTGGTGACAACGGAAAAGGACGCCGCCCGGCTGCCGATGTCGTTCCGGCCGAAGGTGCTGGCGCTGCCGGTGCGGCTGGTCTTCGAAGACGCCGCACCGCTTCTCAAAGCCTTGGAAAGCCTCGGACTTTAACCGCCCAGCTTGGCGTCAAGGATCTTCTTCAGCTCGGCATAGCCCATGTTGTCGAACTTCTCGCCGTTGATCACCAGCGTCGGCGTGCCCTCGATCGCATCGGCCGAGGCGTTCTTCTGATAGGTCCTCACCATCGCTTCGGCGCGGGCGGTGTCGTTCAGACAGGTCTCGATCTGGTCCTTGGTCAGACCGGCCTTGATGCCGATCTTGCGCAGGTTTTCGGCGATCACCGGCTCGGTTCCGTCGCCGATCCAGGATTTCTGCTCGGCAAACAGCATCCCGGCGATGCCGTAATATTTCAGATCGCCGCCGCATTGCGCGATCTGCCCGGCCCAAAGCCCGAACTTGTCGAAATAGACCTCGCGCAGGATGAAGCGGAGCTTGCCGGTGTCGATGTAATCGCGCTTGAGCGACGGGAAGACGGTTTCATGGAACCGCGCGCAATGCGAACAGGTATAGGAGGCATATTCGATCAGCGTCACCGGCGCATCCGCCCTGCCCAGCGCGATATCGGGCAGGACGGCGCCGCCCGAGGCCGCCTCGGCCGGGGTGGCGATCAGCGTCTCGGCCGGGGCCTGCCGCAGCACGACATAGCCGCCGCCTGCCGCCGCCACCACGGCGCCACCGGCGAGGCCAAGCAAAAGGGAACGTCGGTTCATGGATCAGCCTTTCTCAGCTCTTCCCGCCGTCTGGCGGGTTTCATCAGGATGTTTCGGGCAAGGTCTTCCAGCGCCGCCCGCAGCCCGGCATCGGCCAGACCCTCGGTCGCCGCCTGCGCGCGGGCGCAGACCTCGGGGGTGGGTTTCGGGGGCGCCTTTTTCGGTGCCGGGGCGAAGGCCGCCTGCCCCTCGGCAAAGCCGGTGGCGGCGGTCTGGGTGATCAGGATGCGGGAAATCGCGTTGTAGCCGTAGCAGGCATTGACCTTGGCGCGGATCTTCTCGCGGCTCATGTCGATCATCGGCGCCATCGGCCCCTCGACCAGAAGCGTCAGGCTGGCGCCGATCCCCTCGCGGCCGTAGCCGATCTTCACCGGGCGGGCATGGGCGGCGATCTCGGCGCCGACGACCTCGGCCCAATGCGTGACCAGCCGGGCGATGGCGAAGCCGCGCGATTCGCCCGCGGCGCGGATGCGCTCCTTCACCAGACCGGCAGCCGGCTCGAAGCCGCGCATCCGGCGCAGCCTCGCGGGCGCCGCGGGGCGCTCGTTCGGCTCGTGGTGGTGGTGTTCGTCGCCCATCCCTGTCCTTTCCGGAACTTGGTCCTATTCTAGGCAGGCCACGGGGCAAAGCCAGAGGAATGGGGCGGGGGGCCATAAAGATTGCGTGACGGAAACGAGGCGGCGGCGGGGGCGGCGCTGCTTGGCTGGTATGATGCCCAGGCGCGGGTGATGCCCTGGCGGGTGGGCCCGGCCGATCGCGCGGCGGGGGTGCGGCCCGATCCCTATCACGTCTGGCTCTCCGAGGTGATGCTGCAGCAAACGACCGTGGCCGCGGTGCGCGACTATTTCCGCCGTTTCACCGCGCGCTGGCCCGGCGTGGCGGATCTGGCCGCGGCCGAGGATGGCGCGGTGATGGCCGAATGGGCCGGGCTTGGCTATTACGCCCGCGCCCGGAACCTTTTGAAATGCGCCCGGGCCGTGGCAGCGGCGGGCGGGCGGTTTCCGGAAACCTCCGAGGGGTTGCGCGCCCTGCCCGGCATCGGCCCCTATACGGCGGCGGCGGTGGCGGCGATCGCCTTTGACGAACCGGCCGTGGTGGTCGATGGCAATGTCGAACGGGTGGTGGCGCGGCTCTGGGCGGTTGAAACCCCGATGCCCGCGGCAAAACCGGATCTGATCGAACGGGCCGGGCGGCTGACGCCCGAGCGGCGCCCGGGCGATCATGCGCAGGCGATGATGGATCTGGGCGCCACGATCTGCACCCCGCGCAACCCGGCGTGCGCGCTGTGCCCGGTCAGCGATTTCTGCGCCGCCAAGGCGCAGGGCATCGCCGCCGAGCTGCCGCGCAAATCCCCCAAGCCCGAGAAACCGACCCGCTTCGGGCTGGCCTATGTCGCGCTCGACCGCGACGGCGGGGTGCTGCTGGAACGTCGCCCGGACAAGGGGCTTCTGGGCGGGATGCTCGGCTTTCCCGGCTCGGACTGGGCCGAGACCGAACCCGCCCCCTGCCCGCCGCTGACCGCCGACTGGACCCTGCTTTCGCATGAGGTCCGCCACACCTTCACCCATTTCCACCTGCGGCTGCGGGTCTTCGTCGCCCATGCCGAGGGCAAGGGCTTCACGCCGAAAACGGAATTTTCCCCCGCCGCCCTGCCCACGGTGATGCGCAAGGTCTGGGATATGGCGCAAGCGGGGGCGCTGCCCCCGCACCCCCGAGGTATTTGAGGCAAGATGAAGGGATGCGGGTTTCTTCTTGGCGCAAATACGCCCTTTCCGCCTATGTCACCACGCGCAGCGTCAGATTGATCCGCCCGCCCTGCGGCAGCAGCGTCGAGGTGCCGGGCGCGATCCGGTCGATGCCGTGATACAGCAGCCGCGCGGAGTCGCCCATCACCAGCACATCGCCCGAACGCAGCCAGAGGCTTTGCGTCGCCCCGCCCCGCGTTTCATTGCCGATGCGGAAAAGCCCGTCATCGCCAAGGCTGATCGACACCACGGGCTGCGAAAAATCCGCCTCGTCGCGGTCCTGATGCAGGCCCATCCGCGCCCCTTCGGCGTAGAAATTCATCAGACAGCACTCGGGGCTGCGATCAGACCCCGACACCGCCCGCCAGATGTCCAGAACAGCCTCGGGAATGGCAGGCCAGGCCCCGCCCGCGGGGTGCGTTTCGCTGTAGCGATAGCCGCGCCGGTCGGCCACCCAGCCGAACCGCCCGGCCGAGGTCATCCGCACCGACATCGGCCGCCCATAGGGCGTCATCGGCGAGAAGAGGGGCGCCGCGGCGACCACCGCGCGCAGGTCCTCGACCAGCGCCGCCTGTTCGCCGGGCACCAGCCAGCCGGGGTAATGGCGAAAGCCGCGGATTTCCTGCGGAGCCGGGCGTTTTTGCACCGGTCGGGCGGATTGTGGCATTTGTCGCAAACTCCCGCGCGTCAGTTCTTGCAGGGCTATTTTCCCCTCCTTATATACGCCGGGAAGCCGGAGCAGGCCACCTGCGCCGGACCGTCTGGAAACCTTGGGATAGGGGCCGGGGGCCTGATGGGACCCGCCCCCACCTGTCGCCGAAAGAAGAGGTATTGAAATGGCCAAAGTCATCGGGATCGACCTTGGGACGACCAACTCCTGCGTCGCCATCATGGACGGCTCGCAACCCCGCGTGATCGAGAATTCGGAAGGGGCGCGCACCACCCCCTCGATCGTCGCCTACACCGACAACGAGCGTCTGGTCGGCCAGCCCGCCAAGCGGCAAGCCGTCACCAACCCCACGAACACCGTCTTTGCGGTCAAGCGCCTGATCGGCCGCCGCACCACCGATGCCGAGGTGGAAAAGGACAAGAAACTGGTGCCCTACAACATCGTCGACGGCGGCAACGGCGACGCCTGGGTGGAAGTGCGCGGCGAGAAATTCTCTCCGGCGCAGGTTTCGGCCGTGATCCTGCAGAAGATGAAGGAAACCGCCGAGAGCTATCTGGGCGAGACCGTGACGCAGGCGGTTATCACCGTTCCGGCCTATTTCAACGACGCCCAGCGTCAGGCCACCAAGGACGCGGGCAAGATCGCGGGCCTTGAAGTGCTGCGCATCATCAACGAACCGACGGCGGCGGCGCTGGCTTACGGCCTTGACAAGAAGGACAGCAAGACGATTGCCGTCTATGACCTTGGCGGCGGCACCTTCGACATCACGATCCTCGAGATCGACGACGGCCTGTTCGAGGTGAAATCGACCAACGGGGACACGTTCCTTGGCGGGGAAGACTTCGACATGCGGATCGTCAACTATCTTGCCGACGAGTTCCGCAAGGAACACGGCGTCGATCTGACCAAGGACAAGATGGCGCTGCAGCGGCTGAAGGAAGCGGCGGAAAAGGCGAAGATCGAACTGTCCTCGGCCAGCCAGACCGAAATCAACCAGCCGTTCATCTCGATGAACGCGGCGACCGGCGTGCCGCTGCACATGGTGATGAAGCTGACCCGCGCGAAACTTGAAAGCCTGGTCGATGACCTGATCAAGGCCTCGCTGAAGCCCTGCGCCGCGGCGCTGAAGGATGCGGGCGTCAGCAAGGATGAGATCGACGAGGTCGTGCTGGTCGGCGGGATGACCCGGATGCCGCGCGTGGTCGAGGAAGTGACGAAGTTCTTCGGCAAGGAACCGCACAAGGGCGTGAACCCGGATGAAGTCGTGGCCCTTGGCGCCGCGATTCAGGCGGGCGTGCTGCAGGGCGACGTGAAGGATGTCGTGCTGCTCGACGTGACCCCCCTCAGCCTCGGCATCGAGACGCTGGGCGGTGTCTTCACCCGTCTGATCGACCGCAACACCACGATCCCGACGAAGAAGAGCCAGATCTTCTCGACCGCCGAGGACAATCAGAACGCGGTGACGATCCGCGTCTTCCAGGGCGAGCGGGAAATGGCCGCCGACAACAAGATGCTGGGCATGTTCAACCTCGAGAACATCCCCCCGGCGCCGCGCGGCGTGCCGCAGATCGAAGTCACCTTCGACATCGACGCGAACGGCATCGTTTCGGTCAAGGCCAAGGACAAGGGCACCGGCAAGGAACAGCAGATCACCATCCAGGCCTCGGGCGGTCTGTCGGACGATGACATCGAAAAGATGATCAAGGACGCCGAAGCCAATGCCGAAGCCGACAAGAAGCGCAAGGAACTGGTCGAGGCGAAGAACACCGGCGAAAGCCTGCTGCACTCGACCCGCAAGTCGCTGGAAGAACATGGCGACAAGGTCGATGGCTCGACCGTCGAGATGATCGAGCTGGCCTGCAACGCGCTGGAAGACTCGCTGAAGTCGGAAGACCCGGGCAAGATCAAGGGCGCGGTGCAGAACCTGACCGATGCCGCGATGAAGCTCGGCGAGGCGATCTACAAGGCGCAGGCCTCGACCGAGGGGGGCGCCGCGTCGGATGACGGAGACGGCCCGCGGTCGGTCGATGATGACATCGTCGATGCCGACTTCGAGGACATGGGTGAAAACAAGCGCAAGTAAGCGCCGGAACCTGAGGAGCGGGCCCCGTCTTGGGGCTCGCTTCCGTGTTCTCGCAGTGGGGCTTTCCAATGGCGAAGCGTGATTTCTACGAGGTTCTGGGGGTGTCCAGGGGCGCCTCGGCCGAGGAGATCAAGAAGGCCTATCGCAGCAAGGCGAAGGAACTGCACCCCGACCGCAATCAGGACAATCCGCAGGCCGAGGCCCAGTTCAAGGAAGTGAACGAAGCCTATGACGTGCTGAAGGATGGCGACAAGAAGGCCGCCTATGACCGCTATGGTCACGCGGCTTTCGAGGGCGGCATGGGCGGCGGCGGTCCGCGCGGGCCTTATGGTCAGGGCGCGGATTTCTCCTCGGCTTTCTCGGATGTGTTCGAGGATCTGTTCGGCGATTTCATGGGCGGGCGCGGCGGCCCGGGCGGCGGTGGCCGGTCGCGGGCGACGCGCGGCTCGGACCTGCGCTACAACATGCGGGTGACGCTGGAAGAGGCGTTCAAGGGCGCGCAGAAGACGATCACCGTTCCGGGCTCGGCCGCTTGCGGATCTTGCAACGGCACGGGGGCCGAGGGCGGCGCGGAACCGCAAACCTGTCCGACCTGTTCGGGTCTGGGCAAGGTGCGGGCGCAGAACGGCTTTTTCACCGTCGAACGCACCTGCCCCACCTGTGGCGGGCAGGGTCAGGTGGTGAAGAACCCCTGCCGCGTCTGCCACGGTTCGGGCCGGATCGAGAAGGAACGGACGCTGTCCGTGAACATCCCCGCGGGGGTGGAAACCGGCACGCGGATCCGTCTGGCGGGCGAGGGCGAGGCCGGGATGCGCGGCGGCCCCTCGGGCGACCTTTATATCTTCATCGAGGTGCGCGAGCATGCGATCTTCCAGCGCGACGGGGTGAACCTGTTCTGCCGGGTGCCGGTCAGCATGGTCTCGGCGGCGCTGGGCGGCGAGGTCGAGGTGCCGACGATCGATGGCGGACGATCGAAGGTCAAGGTGCCGGTGGGCAGCCAATCCGGTCGGCAGATGCGTCTGCGCGGCAAGGGCATGCCCGCCCTGCGCGGCGGCGGCATCGGCGACATGGTGATCGAACTGGCCGTGGAAACGCCGGTGAACCTGACCGCGCGGCAAAAGGAGCTGCTGGATGAGTTCCAGCGCATCCAGGCCGAGAACAACCCCGAGGGGGCGTCCTTCTTTCAGAAGGTGAAGAGCTTCTGGGACGGGATGAAGGGCTGATTGCCTGAAAAGGGGATAAGGGGGCGCCTGCGGGCGCCCTTTTGCGTATTTGGATCAGGAAAAGCGTTAACACTTTATTTACCATGACGGCGCAAGCTGGGGGCATGAAGACCCGAACCTCCAGCTTTGCCGAAGGGCCGACGCTTTTCGGAGATCTTGACGAGGCGCAGCCGGTTGTCGTCTCTTCCGACCGGCTGCCCTCTTACATCACCGATCACCGCAAGCGGTTGCGGGAACGCTTCATGACGGGCGGCGCCGAGGCCATGCCCGATTACGAGCTTCTGGAGCTGATCCTGTTTCGCGCCCTGCCGCGGCAGGATGTGAAGCCCTTGGCGCGGCGGCTGCTCGAGGTCTTCGGCAGTTTCGGCCATGTGCTGGCGGCGCCGCCCGCGCGGCTGACCGAGGTCACCGGCGTAGGTGACGCCGTGGTGCAGGAGCTGAAGATCGTCGAGGCGGCGGCGCAACGGCTGGCGCGCTCGCGGGTGCTGCAACGGCCGGTGCTGTCGTCCTGGCAGGCGCTGCTTGATTACTGCCACACCGCGATGGCGCATCGGTCGACGGAACAATTCCGGGTGCTGTTCCTCGACCGCAAGAACCTGCTGATCGCCGACGAGGAACAGGCGCGCGGCACGGTCGATCATGTGCCGGTCTATCCGCGCGAGGTGGTGAAACGGGCGCTGGAACTGGACGCCTCGGCGCTGATTCTGGTGCACAATCACCCCTCGGGCGATCCGACGCCGTCGCAGGCGGACATCGCGATGACCGACCAGATCCGTCACGCCGCCGAGGCCTTGGGGCTGGTGCTGCATGACCATCTGGTGATCGGCAAGGGCCGCGAACTCAGCTTTCGTGCCGAGGGGCTGCTTTAATTCGCCGCCACGGCCAGCGGGAAGCCGGGCAGCGGCATCATCACCGCGCCGTCGCCATCACCGCAATCGGGCATCGCCAGCGACAGCTGCGCCTGATCGGTCGCCTTGCCAAGCTGGCGCAGCACCGTCCCCTGCAGATCCTTGCCGCAGCTTTCGGGCGTCACCGGCGCTTCCAGCACCAGCCGAAGATCCGACATCGCGGCCGGGGCGGAATAGATCTGCACCGCCTGCGCGGCACCGGGCGGGTTGAAGCTGCTGACCCAACCGCCAAGACGCGTTTCGGCCACGCGCGGCGTCGCCGCCGAGACATCGCCGATCGAACCGGGCGCGGCGCGATAGTCATAGCCGTGCAGCTGCGCCCCGCTCTCGGACGCCAGGCTCACCGCAATGCGCTGCACCGTCGGCAGCGTCGGCACGGCAAGCGCCACCTGCGGCGCGGTCCCGCCCCCCGGCAGGCCCAGTTGAAACACCGCCTGTTCCGCAAAGGCCGGAACCGGACCGCTCCAGCCGCCCTGATCCGAGAGCCGGATCGGCAGGCGCAGCCCCGCGTGGCGGATCTCGGTCAGCGCGCCGGGGTGACAGGGCGCAAGGACGGTCAGCCGGACCGAGGCCCCGGCGGCAAGCTCGGCCTGCAGCTGCGGCGCGGCACATCCGGCCGGCGCGGCCCCGGTGTCCTGCGGCAGCGGGCCAAGGGCGGGTTCCATCGCCGGACGGCGCATCGTGGGCACCGCCAGCCGCGGCGGGGACAGCGCGGGCGCAGGCGCAGCCAGATGTCCCCGGGCACCCGGCATCACCGCGGCCGTCACCGGCTGCGAGAGTTCAGCGCGCATCCCCTCTGGCGCCGCCGTCTGCATGACATGCCCGGTGGCCGCCGCCAGAACGAAAGTGGTGCAGACCATGGCAATCTTGTGAATCGGTTTCATGCCCGGATCCTCCTGCTTCCTGCCAAAAGGTTAACGCGAGATCTCGGCAAAGCTTGGGCCGGACTGCGGCACGGTTTCCAAAAGGGAAACGTGCCCCCGACAGGCAATTTTCACAAAAACACAAACAGATCAACAGGATAATGAAAACGGCGGCGCGGAAAGCCCCGCGCCGCCGCCTTATTTCAGCGCCTTTGTTTCAGGCCAGACGGCCGTGGCAATGTTTGAACTTCTCGCCCGAGCCGCAGGGGCAGGGGTCATTGCGCGAGGGCTCGCCCCAGGTCGAGGGATCCGATTCGACAAATCCCGGCGCGGCGGCAAGCGCCACCTGAGCCGCCGGTTGCGGCGCCGGGGCCTCGGCCGGATCGGCAGCCCCCTCGGCCGCGGCAAGGGCGGCGGCCTGCTGGCGCAGCATCTCGGCGCGTTCCTCGTCGCTCATCGGACGGATCTGGCCCAGACGCTTCGTCACCTCGTAGCGCAGGCTGTCGAGCATGCTCTCGAACAGCTGGAACGACTCGGTCTTGTATTCCGACAGCGGATCGCGCTGCGCATAGCCGCGAAAGCCCACGACCGAGCGCAGATGTTCGAGCGTCACCAGATGCTCGCGCCATTTCGCGTCGATCGTCTGCAACAGGATCTGCTTTTCGATCACCCGCATCGTCTCGGCGCCGAAAGCCTCGGTCTTTTGCGCCATCACCGCATCAAGCGCCGCCGTCACCCGTTCGCGCAGCACGTCCTGATCGACGCCCTCTTCGGCCGCCCAGTCCGCCAGCGGCAGATCAACCCCGGCATGGTCGATGAACGCCGCCCGCATCCCCTCGATATCCCATTGATCGACGTAGCTTTTCGGCGGCGCGAAATCGTCGATCAGATCGTCGATCACCTGCTGGCGCATGTCGGCGACGATCTCGGAAATCTCGTCGGTTTCCATGATCTCACGGCGCTGGCCAAAGACCGCCTTGCGCTGGTCGTTCATCACGTCGTCGAATTTCAGCAGTTGCTTGCGCCAGTCGAAGTTGCGCCCCTCGACCTTGGCCTGCGCCCGTTCCAGCGACTTGTTCACCCAGGGGTGGATGATCGCCTCGCCTTCCTTCATGCCCAGTTTCGACAACACGCCTTCCAGCCGGTCCGAGCCGAAGATCCGCATCAGATCGTCTTCGAGCGACAGGAAGAACAAGGACCGCCCCGGGTCGCCCTGACGGCCCGAGCGGCCGCGCAGCTGGTTGTCGATCCGGCGGCTTTCATGGCGTTCGGTGGCCAGAACGAAAAGACCCCCGGCCTCGATCACCTTCTGCTTTTCGGCGGCATGTTCCGCCTCGATCCGGGCGCGGATCTCTTCGGGGGCGGCCTCGGGATTGGCGGCGATCTCTTCTTGCACCTTCATCTCGACATTGCCGCCGAGCTGAATGTCGGTGCCGCGCCCGGCCATGTTCGTCGCAATGGTGATCGCGCCCAGACGCCCCGCATCGGCGACGATCTGCGCCTCCTGCTCGTGCTGCCGCGCGTTGAGCACGTTATGCGGCAGCCCCTCGGCCTTGAGCATCTCCGAGAGCATCTCGGATTTCTCGATCGAGGTGGTGCCAACCAGCGTCGGCTGGCCCTTTTCATGCGCGGTCTTGATCGCCTCGATCACCGCGGCATATTTTTCCTTGGCGGTGCGATAGACGCGGTCGTGTTCGTCTTTCCGCGCCACCGGGCGGTTCGTCGGCACTTCGACCACGCCCAGCTTGTAGATGTCGCCGAATTCCTCGGCCTCGGTCACCGCGGTGCCGGTCATCCCCGCCAGTTTCTCGTAAAGCCGGAAGTAGTTCTGGAAGGTCACCGAGGCCAGCGTGACGTTTTCGGGCTGGATCGTCACCCGTTCCTTCGCCTCGATCGCCTGATGCAGACCGTCGGACAGACGGCGGCCCTTCATCATCCGGCCGGTGAATTCGTCGATCAAGACGATCTCGTCATCGGTGACGACATAGTTCTGATCCTTGAAGAACAGCTTGTGCGCCCGCAAAGCCTGGCCGATGTGATGCACGATCGTCGTGCTTTCCGGGTCGTAAAGCGACTGGCCCTCGGGCAGGAGGCCATCGGCCTGAAGCTTCTGTTCCAGAAACTCGTTGCCTTCCTCGGTGAAGGTGGCGTTGCGCTGTTTCTCGTCGAGCTTGTAATGCTCTTCGGTCAGGAACGGGATATAGGCATCGAGCGTGCGATACATGTCGGACCGGTCCTGCGACGGGCCCGAGATGATCAGCGGCGTGCGCGCCTCGTCGATCAGGATGCTGTCCACCTCGTCGACGATGGCGAAGAAGTGATCGCGCTGATACATTTCCGCGACCGAGGATTTCATGTTGTCGCGCAGATAATCGAAGCCCAGCTCGTTGTTCGTCGCATAGGTGATGTCGGCACCATAGGCAGCGCGTTTTTCATCATCGGGCTGGAACGGATAGACGACGCCGCAGGTCAGACCCAGATGGCGATAGACCTTGCCCATCCATTCCGAGTCGCGCCGGGCCAGATAATCGTTCACCGTGACGATATGCACGCCCTTGCCCGCCAGCGCGTTCAGATAGGCCGGAAAGGTGGCGACAAGGGTCTTGCCCTCGCCGGTCTTCATTTCCGCAATGTTGCCCTGATGCAGGAAGATCCCGCCCATCAGCTGGGTGTCGAAGGCGCGCAGGCCAAGCGCCCGGCGCGCGGCCTCGCGGCAATTGGCAAAGGCCTCGACCAGCAGCGCATCGAGGCTTTCGCCCGCTTGCGCGCGGTGTTGCAGCTCGCGGGTTTTCGCCACGATCTCGGCATCGGAGAGCTTTTCGAAGGCCGGTTCCAGCGCGTTGATCTTCGCCACCAGCGGACGCGTGCGCTTGACCTTGCGGTCGTTGGGCGTGCCGAAGAGCTTTCTTCCAATGTAACCGAGGCCCAGCATTTTTTCTCCGCGGGTTCGTCTGACCAAATCGTGTGAAATGCGGTCTTGTCGCACCCGCCGCGCACCCGTAGAACGGCAAGCGGATAAGGGCGAAACGGCCTTCACAGGACCCTTGGCGATGTAAGGGGCTGCCGTCCGAGTGTCAACGCCGCGGGGTGCCGCGGCCCTGCGGGAGAGGCTTTGATGCCGATTTTCACACGCGTTCTGGGATCTGTCGCCGTGATGGCGCTTCTGGCCGGTCCGGCGCTGGCCCAGGATGCCGCCAAAGGGGGCAAGACCCCCGGCCCGGAAACCGTCGTCGCCATCGTCGACGGCACCGAGATCACGCTGGGCATGATGGTGTCCGTCCGCAACAGCCTGCCCGCGGAATATCAGCAGCTGCCCGACGAGGTGCTGTTCAACGGCGTGCTCGATCAGCTGATCCAGCAGACCGCGCTTTCGAAAGTGGGCGAAGGCATGATGACCCGCCGCGACGAGATCGCGCTGGAGGTCGAACGCCGTGCCTATCTGGCGGGGATGCTGCTCGATTACACCGCCGAGCGCGCGGTGACGCCCGACAAGCTGAAAGCGGCCTATGACACGAAATTCGCCAAGGCCGAACCCAGCCGCGAATATCACGCCGCCCATATCATCGTGGCCTCCGAAGCCGAGGCCAAGGCGATCAAGGCCGAAATCGACGGCGGCGCCGATTTCGCCGAAGTCGCCAAGGCGAAGTCGCAAGACGGCGCGGCGGCGAATGGCGGCGATCTGGGCTGGTTCGATCTGACCGCGATGGTGCCGCCCTTTGCCGAGGCCGTGGCCGCGATGAAGGCGGGCGAGATCAAGGGCCCGGTGCAGACCGAATATGGCTGGCATGTGATCAAGCTGATGGAAACCCGTCTGGGCGCCGCGCCGACGCTGGAGGAGGCGACCGAGGAGCTTTCGGGCGATCTGCGGCAGCAGGCGGTGCAGGACCGGGTGAATGACACCGTGGCCAAGGCCAAGGTCGAAAAGCGTGTCGAAGGGATCGATCCCGCGGTGCTGAAGACGCCGAATTTCTTCGGCGCCAAGTAAGGTCCGCGGATGGAGGGGGAGAAGACGATGGCGAAGAAACGCGAACTCGAAGACAAGATCGCCAAGCTGAAGTCGAAGGTGAAGGATCTGCGCTCGCAGCTGGGCGAGATCACCGAGGATGCGGTGGCGATGCTGCGCGAGGAAGTGACCGAGGTCGCCTCGGCGCTGCGCGAGGGCGTGGCCGAAGCCGCGACGGCGGCCGCCACGGCCGCGGCCACCGCCGCAGCCGAGACCGCCGCCGCGGCAAAGCCCGCGGCGCCGGTCTCGCCGCTGGCCCCCGCCGCCTTCCCCGCCCTGCCGGTGATCGCGGGCGTGTCCTTTGCCGCCGCCGCCGCGGGGGTGCGCTATGCGGGCCGCACCGATGTGATGCTGGCGCAGATCGCGCCGGGCACGACGATCGCGGGCGTCTTCACCACCTCCACCACCCGGGCCGCCTGCGTGCTCGATTGCCAGGCGAAACTGGCGGGCGCGGTCGATGAAAGCACCGGTGCCGCGATCGTGGTGAACTCGGGCAATGCCAATGCCTTCACCGGCGCTGCCGGGCAGGCCTCGGTCGATGCGGTGACCGGCGCCGTGGCCGAGGCGCTGGATCTGCCGATCAACCGGGTCTTCTCGTCGTCCACCGGGGTGATCGGCGAGCCCCTGCCGCATGAGCGCATCGTTGCCGCCGTGCCCGGCCTTGTCGCCGCGCTGGACCCGGCCGGGATGGAAGCCGCCGCGCGGGCGATCATGACCACCGACACCTTCCCCAAGGGCGCCTGCGCCGAGGTGCAGGGCGACGGCGGGCTGATCCGCATCGCGGGCATCGCCAAGGGCTCGGGGATGATCGCGCCGAACATGGCGACGATGCTGGTCTATCTGTTCACCGATGCGAAGATCCCCTCGAAACTGCTGCAGAAAATGCTGTCGCGGCATGTCGATGACACGTTCAACGCGATCACCGTGGACAGCGACACCTCGACCTCGGATGCGCTGATCCTGGCCGCCACCGGGCGCTCGGCCGCGGCCGAGATCACCGATCTGCGCTCGCGCGCCGCCAAGGATTTCGAGGCGGCGCTGCGCGGCGTGATGCTGGATCTGGCGCAGCAGGTGGTGCGCGATGGCGAGGGCGCGACGAAATTCGTCGAGATCCGGGTCAGCGGGGCGGCCAGCGCCGATGACGCGCACAGGGTCGCGATGGCGGTGGCGAATTCGCCGCTGGTCAAGACCGCGATCGCCGGCGAAGACGCGAACTGGGGCCGTGTCGTGGCCGCCGTCGGCAAGTCGGGCGCCAAGGCCGATCGCGACAAGCTGCGGATTTCCTTCGGCGACATGGTTCTGGCCGAGAATGGCTGGCGCGTGCCGGATTATTCCGAGGAAGCGGCCTCCGCCTACATGAAGGGGCAGGAGCTGGTGATCGGCATCGATCTGGGGCTGGGCAAGGCGGCGAAATCCGTCTTCACCTGCGACCTGACGCATCGCTACATCGACATCAACGCGGATTACCGCTCGTGACCTCGCCCTGCGGTCCCTCGCCCGCGCCGACGACGGCGCGGGTGGTTCTGGTCAGTGCGGTGGCGCTGATCGATCCCGATGGCCGGGTGCTGCTGGCGCAGCGCCCCGAGGGCAAGTCGCTGGCCGGGCTTTGGGAATTCCCGGGCGGCAAGGTCGAGCCCGGGGAAACCCCCGAGGCCGCGCTGATCCGCGAATTGCACGAGGAGCTGGGCATCGACACCTGGGGCAGCTGTCTGGCGCCGCTGACCTTTGCCAGCCACAGCTACGACAGCTTCCATCTGCTGATGCCGCTTTTCGCCTGCCGCCGCTGGTCCGGTACGCCGCAGCCGCGCGAGGGGCAGAAACTGGCCTGGGTCAGCCCGGCAAGGCTGCGCGACTACCCGATGCCGCCCGCCGACGAGCCGCTGATCCCGGTGTTGCAGGACTGGCTCTGACCGCGCAGGCGCAGCGAAAATTCCGCGATGCGGCAATTTTCCTGCGTCACGCCACCACATGCCGCAACAAAACTATCCAAAAGACACCTCTGGCGCACTTTTTCGTTTGCACTTTGTTAAGCAATCGTGACTAAGCTGAAGCTGTAATCGAGATTTCTAGGGAGGATGTCTCATGCTTCGCACCATCGTCGTCGGCAGCTGCGTCTCCGTGCAGGGAACGTTCGAGTCGCAGCTCGAAAACGGAAAAATCGTTGTCCGGGTTGGGGATCGGCTGTTCGCGGGCAAGCCCGTGATGCGCAACAACGCCTGATCCACCGGGCCAGACCACTCACGGCATGCAAAAGGGGGGCTTTCGCCCCCCTTTTCACTGTTCACGCCGCGGCGACAAAGGTCAGAGCTTGCGCTCGACCTCCTCGCGCTCGAAGATCTCGATGACATCGCCCGCGCGGACGTCGTCGTAGTTTTCGAAGGCCATGCCGCATTCCTGACCGGATTGCACTTCCTTGACCTCGTCCTTGAAGCGCTTGAGCGTCTTCAGCGTGCCTTCGTGGATCACCACGTTGTCGCGCAGCAGGCGCACGCCAGCCGAGCGGCGGGCCACGCCTTCGGTGACAAGGCAGCCAGCGACCTTGCCGACGCCGGAGACCTTGAAGACCTCCTTGATCGCGGCATAGCCGATGAAATTCTCGCGCACTTCGTTTTTCAGCAGGCCCGAGGCGGCGGCTTTGATGTCGTCCACCAGATCATAGATGATCGAGTAATAGCGGATCTCGACGCCCTTCTGGTTCGCGCTCGCACGGGCGGGCGCATTGGCCCGGACGTTGAAGCCGATCACTGGCGCCCCCGAAGCCTCGGCCAGACCGACGTCGCTTTCGGTGATCGCGCCGACGCCCGAATGCAGCACCCGCACGCGGACCTCGTCGTTGCCGATCTTCTCCAGCGCCTGGGCGATGGCCTCGGCCGAGCCCTGCACGTCGGCCTTCACCAGCACCGGCAGTTCCGAGACGTTCTCGTCCGCCTTGGCTTTGGCCATCAGCTGTTCCAGCGTCGTCGCGGCCCCGGCGGCGGCGCGCTTGTCCTTGGCGGCTTTCTCGCGGTAATCCGCGATCTCGCGCGCCTGCGCCTCGGTCTCGACCACGTTCAGCACATCGCCCGCTTCCGGGGTGCCGCTCAGGCCCAGAACCTCGACCGGAACCGAGGGACCGGCCTCGTCGACGCGCTCGCCCTTGTCATTGACCAGCGCCCGCACCTTGCCCCACTGCTCGCCGACAACAAAGATGTCGCCGCGTTTCAGCGTGCCATGCTGCACCAGAACCGTCGCCACCGGACCGCGGCCGACGTCAAGTTTCGCTTCGATCACCGCGCCTTGCGCCGCACGGCCGGGGTTGGCCTGAAGCTCGAGGATTTCCGCCTGCAGCGCGATCGCTTCCAGCAGCTTGTCGAGCCCGAAGCCGGTCTTGGCCGACACTTCGACCGTCTGCACCTCGCCGCCCATCTCTTCGACGACGACTTCGTGCTGCAGCAGGTCGGTCCGCACCTTTTGCGGATTGGCCGAATGCTTGTCGATCTTGTTGATCGCGACGATCATCGGCACCTTGGCGGCCTTGGCGTGGTTGATCGCCTCGATCGTCTGCGGCATCACCGCGTCATCGGCGGCCACCACCAGCACGACGATATCCGTCACCTGCGCGCCGCGGGCGCGCATCGAGGTGAAGGCGGCGTGGCCGGGCGTGTCGAGGAAGGTCAGAACCGCCCCGGTCTCCGTCGTCACCTGATAGGCGCCGATGTGCTGGGTGATCCCGCCGGCTTCGCCCGACACCACATTGGCGTGGCGGATAGCGTCCAGAAGCGAGGTCTTGCCGTGATCGACATGGCCCATGATCGTGATGATCGGCGGGCGCGATTGCAGGTCTTCGGCCTTGTCCTCGACGGTGTCGATCACCTGTTCGACGTCCGCATCCGAGACGCGCACGGCACGGTGGCCGAATTCCTCGATGATCAGCTCCGCGGTGTCGGCGTCGATCGCCTGGTTCGCGGTGACCATCATGCCCATCTTCATCAGCGCCTTGATCACGTCGGCCACGCGTTCGGCCATCCGGATCGCCAGTTCCGAGACCACGATGGTTTCCGGCAACTGCACGTCGCGGACCATCTTTTCGGCTTTCTGGCCGAAGCCCATCGCCTTTTGCCGGGCCTTTTCCTGCTTGCGCTTCATCGCGGCAAGCGAGCGCTGACGCCCGCCTTCGCCCTCGATGTCCGACAGGCTCAGCTTGCCGGACCGACGGCCCTCGTCGCCGCCCTTGGCCGCCTTGCTGTTGCGGTCGGGGGTGGCATTGCGGTCGTCGCGGTCGCGGTCGGTCTTGCCCGGGCCGGTGTTCGAAACACCCTTGGTCGCGGCGCGTGCGGCGGCAGCCTCGGCCGCGGCCGGATCGGCCGGCGTGGGCTTGGCGGCCGGTTTCGCCCGGACCTCTTCCTTTTTCTGCGCCCGCAGCTCGGCCTCGCGGGCCTTGCGCGCTTCTTCCTCGGCCTTCAGCCGCAGGGCCTCTTCGCGTTCGCGCTCTTCGCGTTCCTTGGCCTCGGCCTCGGCGCGGCGGCGTTCGCGTTCTTCCTCGCGGGCCTTTTCATCGGCGACACGTTGCGCGGCCTCTTCGACCTCGCGGACCCGGGCGGCCTGCAGCGCCCGCAGACGGCGCTCCATCTCGGCGTCCGAGATGCCCGCAGGACGCCGCGAGGGATCGCCCAGCGCGGGCGAACCGGCCGGTTTGGCAGGGGCCGAACCGGGTTTCGGCACCACCACCTTCTTGCGCTTGGTTTCGACCACCACATTTTTCGTGCGTCCGTGGCTGAAGCTCTGCTTCACCGAACCGGGGCGGGCGCCGCCAAGACCGAGGGGTTTTTTGCCGTCCGTATCGCTCATGCCGTCTTCGTATCCTTCATGGCGGTATCGCCGCCGTCCTGCTTGCGCAAACCTGCAAGCCTTGCCGCTTCTCTGATTACACGCGGGGTGAGTCCCCCAGCCGCAAGCGCGCCGTGTATGGCATGGTCGCGGCCAAAAGCCAAACCCATTTCCGAGGCCGTCAGGCAGCCGAACCAGCGCCCGCCGGGCGGTGTCCAGAGCTTGCCCTTGCCGCGTTCCGATCCGTCCGAGGCCTGAAACAGCACCCTCGCCTTGCCATCCGCCAGCCAGCCCTTGACCTTTTCGAAGCCGCAGACCGCATGTCCGGTCTTCCGGCTCAAGGATAGCAGCTCGACCACCCGCTGCGCCAGCCCGTCTTCAACCAGCTGACACAGGTCTTCGGGCAGCTTCACCTGCGACCTTGCGGCGCGGGCAAAGAGCCCCTTCGCGACCGCCTTTTCCAGCACGGCGCGGTCCGAAGTCACCCAGATGCCCCGGCCGGGAAGCTTTTCGGCCAGATCCGGGTAGATCATGCCGTCGGGGCCAAGGACGAACCGCACAAGGCCAACCTTCGGCCCGACATCGCCGGTGACGATGCAGCGCCGTTCGGGGTCTTCGCTGTCCTTGTCCTTGCCGCCGCGGCTCATCTCATTCCTCGGTTTCGTCTTCGTCGGTGTCGGTCGCGTCTTCGGCTTCAAGTTCCGAAATATCGACCCAGCCCAGCTGGATCCGCGCCGTCATGATCAGCTTTTGCGCATCTTCGAGGCTCATGCCGAATTACTCGAGAATGCCTTCGTCCTTGACGCGGGCGCCGTTCACCGTGGTCCAGCCGCCAGCCAGTTCCCAGTCGGCGCAGGTGGCGAAATCTTCCAGCGTCTTGACGTCGTCCTTGGCCAGCGCCTCGATCATCTGCGGCGTCAGGCCTTCGAAATTGAACAGCGAGTCCTCGACGCCCAGTTCCTTGGCCGCGGCGATCGCCTTGGCGTTCTGCGCCTCGATATAGTCGCGGGCGCGGGCCTGCAATTCCTCGGCGGTGCCGTCATCGACACCTTCGATCGACAGCAGCTCATCCAGATCGACATAGGCGACTTCTTCCAGATTGGTGAAGCCCTCGGCGACCAGCAGCTGGGCAAAGAATTCGTCCAGATCCAGCGCATCAACAAAGAGCTTGGTCCGCTCGGCGAATTCGGCCTGACGACGCGACGATTCCTCGGCCTCGGTCAGGATGTCGATATCAAGACCGGTGAGCTGGCTGGCCAGCCGCACGTTCTGCCCGCGACGGCCGATGGCCAGCGACAGCTGCTCATCGGGCACCACCACTTCGATCTTGCCCGCTTCCTCGTCGATCACCACCTTGGCGACTTCGGCCGGTTGCAGCGCGTTCACAAGGAAAGTGGCCGCATCGGCGTTCCACGGAATGATGTCGATCTTTTCGCCCTGCAGCTCGCCCACCACGGCCTGCACGCGGCTCCCGCGCATACCGACACAGGCGCCGACCGGGTCGATCGAATTGTCGTTCGAGATCACCGCGATCTTCGCGCGCGACCCCGGGTCACGGGCCACGGCCTTGATCTCGATGATGCCGTCATAAATCTCCGGCACTTCCATCTTGAACAGTTCCGCCATGAACTGCGGATCGGTGCGGCTCAGGAAGACCTGCGGGCCCCGGGTCTCGCGGCGGACGTCCTTGACATAGGCGCGGATGCGGTCGTTCGGGCGATAGCTTTCACGGCCGATCTTTTCGTTGCGGCGCAGGATGGCCTCGCCGCGACCGATGTCGACGATGATGTTGCCGTATTCCTCGCGCTTGACGACGCCGTTGAGGATCGTGCCCTTGCGATCCTTGAATTCGTCATATTGACGATCGCGCTCGGCCTCGCGGACCTTCTGCAAGATCACCTGTTTCGCCGATTGCGCCGCGATCCGGCCCAGATCGACCGGGGGAACCTCGTCGACGATCTCGTCGCCGAGCTGCGGATTGGTCTTGTATTGCTTCGCCTGCGCAACGGTCAGCTGCGCCTGGTAATTCTCGACGGCCTCATCTTCGACGACGGTGCGGACCCGGGTGAAGCTGGCGCGACCGGTCTTGCGGTCGATCTTCACGCGGATGTCCATTTCCGAGCCATAGCGCGACTTCGCCGCCCGGGCGAGACTGTCTTCCATCGCCTGGATCACCAGATCGGGGTCGATCATCTTCTCGCGGGCCACCGCCTCGGCGGTCTGCAAAAGCTCGAGCTGGTTGGCAGAGGTGATTGCCATCTGTCAGGTCTCCTCGTCGGGGGAAGTCTGGTCGTCGTCTTCGGTTTGGATCTCGTCGAACTGGTCTTCGTCAATGATGCCCGCCGCTTTGCGCTGGCGCAGCATCTCGGCGATCAGCTCGTCGGTCAGGATCAGCTTCGCATCGGCAAGCCAGTCGAATTTCAGGCCGATGGTGACCTGTTCGCCCTGGTTTTCGATCTCGATCAGCACTTCATCGGCTTCGGTGCCGCGCAGGATGCCCTTGAAACGCTTGCGCCCGTCGATCTGTTCGTCGGTCTCGATCCGGGCCTCGTAGCCCTCCCAGACGTCGAAATCCTTCATCCGGGTCAGCGGACGGTCGATCCCGGGCGAAGACACTTCCAGCGTGTATTTTTCCTCGATCGGGTCTTCGACGTCGAGCACGGCGGAAACCGCGGTCGAGATCGCGCCGCAATCGTCGACGTCGATCCCGCCCTCGGGCCGGTCGGCCATGATCTGCAACAGCGGATGCCGTCCGCCCTGCATGCGGATGCGGACCAGCTCGAAGCCGAGGCCTTCGATGGTGGGGCCGACGATGTCGGCGATACGCCGGTCGATACCGGTCTTGGCGATGAGGTCGGTCATTCCGATCCCTGAAAACAAAAAACGGGCCCGAGCGGCCCGTGACATGGATCCGGTGGGCTTCAGGTTTGGACCCTGAAACGCCGCTGTTGCATTGCGTATAGGCGAATCGCCCTCATGTTGCAAGCTTTCTCTGGGCTCAGCCCCGCATCCGGTCCATCACCGCGACAAGGCCGGCGGTGATCCCGGGCTCGCTGAGCGCATGGCCCGCGGCGGGCACGAGGCGCAGCTCGCATGTCTTCCAGCCATGCGCCAGCCGCCAGGCCGAGATCGGCGGGCAGATCATGTCCATCCGCCCCTGCACGATCACCGTCGGGATATGTTCGATCAGCGGACGGTCGCGCAGGATCTGGCCATCAACCTCAAGGAAGGCGCGGTTCAGGAAGAAGTGGTTTTCCAGCCGCGCGAAGGCATGGGCGTAATCGGGCGGCGATTCGCCCGGGAAGCCGTCGTAATCGACCGAGGCGAGCGCATTTTCCCACATCGCCCAATGTCGGGCAAAGCGGGCCTCCTGCAGGTAATCGCCGGAAAACAGCCGCTTGTGATAGGCGGCGATCAGATCGCCGCGCTCGCCCTCGGGGATGGGGGCGATGAACTGCGTCCACAGATCCGGGAAGAACTGCCCGGCGCCGCCGCCATAGAACCAATCAAGCTCCGATTTCAGCGCCAGGAACACGCCGCGCAGCACCAGCGCCTCGACCCGGTCGGGATAGGTCTGGGCGTAAAGCAGCGACAGCGTCGCCCCCCAGCTGCCGCCAAAGACGATCCAGGAGGAAATGCCCAGCTCGGTGCGGATCCGCTCCATGTCGGCGATCAGATCCCAGGTGGTGTTGTGGCCCACCGAGGCATGCGGCTTCGACAGCCCGCAGCCGCGCTGGTCAAACAGCACGATGCGGTAATGCCGCGGGTCGAAATAGCGCCGCATCGCCGGGCTGCAGCCGCCCCCCGGGCCGCCGTGACAGACCACGACCGGCCGCCCGCGCGGATTGCCCGATTGCTCGACATAGATCTGATGGCCGAAACCGACGTCGATCATCCGCTGATCGAAAGGCTCGACCGGCGGATAGAGAAAGGCGCTTGCCGTGCGCTTTTGCCCTGCGTTCTTGTCCATGACTGCACTATATAACGGCTCGACCGCCCCCGCCATGGGGCGCAACCCAAAAGTTGACCGGAGGATGGCATGGAAACCGCAAGGAAGACAATCGACCCCGCCGAGGTGGCGAAATTCGAGGCGATGGCGGCCGAGTGGTGGGACCCGAACGGCAAGTTCAAGCCGCTGCACATGCTGAACCCCTGCCGTCTGGACTATATCACCACCCAGATTGCGGCGCAGTTCGGCCGCGATCTGCGCGCGCCCAAGCCCTTCGAGGGGCTGCGGCTTCTGGATATCGGCTGCGGCGGCGGGCTTCTGGCGGAACCGATGGCGCGGCTGGGCGCGACCGTGGTCGGCGCCGATGCCGCGCCCAAGAACATTCCGGTGGCGAAACTCCATGCCGAGCAATCCGGCCTGACGATCGATTACCGCAACTGCGCCGCCGAGGATCTGGCGGCGGCGGGCGAGCGCTTCGACATCGTGCTGGCGATGGAGATCATCGAACATGTCGCCGATACGCAAGGCTTCACCGACACCTGCGCGGCTTTGCTCAAATCGGGCGGGCTGATGATCATGTCGACGCTGAACCGCAACCCGAAAAGCTATGTCATGGCGATCTTCGGCGCCGAGCGGGTGATGCGCTGGCTGCCGGTGGGCACGCATGACTGGTCGAAATTCGTGACGCCGGACGAGCTTTACGAGCTGATGCGCAAGGCGGGGCTTGATCCGATCGACCGCAAGGGAATGGTGTTCAATCCCTTGGGCTGGAGCTGGTCACTGTCGTCGCGTGACCTCAGCGTGAACTACGCCGCCGCCTGCGTGAAACGCTAAGGCTGGGGGCGCTGCCCCCAGACCCCCGGGATATTTGAGGCAAGATGAAAGAGGCTTGTTTCATCTTGCCTCAAATATCCCGGGGGTGAATGGCGAAGCCAGAGGGGGCAGCGCCCCCTTCTTACGTCATCTTCGGGCGAAAGGCCGCGATCTTTGCCGGATCGGTGTCGATATGCCCCGCCCCGATCAGATCAAGGCAATAGGGCACCGCGGCAAAGACCGCATTCAGACAGGTCGCAATCGCGCGCGGGTTGCCCGGGAGCGTGAGGATCAGGCTCTTGCCCGCAATCCCCGCCGTCTGCCGCGACAGGATCGCCGTCGGCACCTCGAGCAGGCTTGCCCGGCGCATCTCCTCGCCGAAACCGGCCAGCTCCTTTTCGATCACCTGCGCCGCGCCTTCGGGCGTCTCGTCGCGCGGCGCGGGGCCGGTGCCGCCGGTGACCAGGATCAGATCGACGCCCTCGGTCACGAAGCCGCGCAGGCAATCGGCGACGCTGTCGCGGCCGTCCGGGATGATCACCCGGGAAATGGAAAGGGGTGTCGTGACGACACCCCTCAGCCAGTCCTCGCAGCCCGGCCCGCCCCTGTCCTCATACTCCCCGCGCGAGGCGCGGTCAGAGACGGTGACGATGGCAACCCGTGCGGTCATTTCTTCGCCACGCGCGCGTTGCGGGTGGCAATCAGGCGCAGCCGCAGCGCGTTCAGACGAATGAAGCCCGCCGCGTCCTTTTGATCGTAGGCGCCCGCGTCTTCCTCGAAGGTGACGTGCTTTTCGCTGTAAAGGCTGTGATCCGACCAGCGCGCGACGGTCGAGGCCTTGCCCTTGTAAAGCTTGACCCGCACCGTGCCCGAGACATGCTCCTGCGTCTTGTCGATCAGCGCCTGCAGCGCCTCGCGTTCGGGGCTGAACCAGAAGCCGTTGTAGATCAGCTCCGCATAGCGCGGCATGATGCTGTCCTTGAGGTGACCGGCGCCCGCATCCAGCGTGATCTGCTCGATGCCGCGGTGGGCCTCCAGCAGGATCGTGCCGCCGGGGGTTTCATAGACACCGCGCGATTTCATGCCGACGAAGCGGTTTTCCACCAGATCCAGCACGCCGACGCCATGCTTGCCGCCCAGATCATTCAGCTTCGCCAGGATCGTCGCGGGCGACATCGCCTCGCCGTTGATCGCGACGGCATCGCCGCGCTCGAAGGTGATTTCCACCATCTCGGCCTGATCCGGGGCCTCTTCGACCGGCACGACGCGCTGCAGCACGTAGTTCGGGAATTCCTGCGCCGGGTCTTCCAGCACGCGGCCTTCCGACGAAGTGTGCAACAGGTTCGCATCGACCGAGAAGGGCGCCTCGCCGCGCTTGTCCTTGGCGATCGGGATCTGGTTCGCTTCGGCGAATTCCAGAAGCTTCGTGCGCGAGGTCAGATCCCACAGCCGCCAGGGCGCGATCACCCGGATCGACGGGTCGAGCGCCGCCGCCGACAGTTCGAAGCGCACCTGATCGTTGCCCTTGCCGGTCGCGCCATGCGCCACCGCATCGGCGCCGTGCTTTTGCGCGATCTCGACCAGATGTTTCGAGATCAGCGGCCGCGCGATCGAGGTGCCGAGCAGATAAAGCCCCTCATACAGCGCATTGGCCCGGAACATCGGGAAGACGAAGTCGCGCACGAATTCCTCGCGCACGTCGACGATGTGGATGTTTTCCTTTTTGATCCCCATCAGCTCGGCCTTGGCGCGGGCCGGTTCCAGCTCTTCGCCCTGCCCCAGATCGGCGGTGAAGGTGATGACCTCGCAGCCGTATTCGGTCTGCAGCCATTTCAGGATGATCGAGGTGTCGAGGCCGCCCGAATAGGCAAGCACGACTTTCTTGGGAGCAGACATGAGGAGCCTCCGGAACTGCGGTTTCGCGCGGGTCTAGTGCGTTTTCGCCCGTATCTCAAGGGGCCAAGGGGGGAAAGCAAAACCCCGGACCGATGCGGCCCGGGGTGTCTTCGATCTGGTCGGGGGGCTCAGATAGGCCGGTCTTGCCCGCTGGCGTCGATGACCCGGTTCGGCAGGCCCATCTCGCCCAGAAGTTCGAGGAAGGGCCGCGGCGGCAGCTCTTCGACATTGGCCATCTGGCCGACGTCCCAGATGCCCTTGGCGATCAGGATCGCGGCGGCGACCGGCGGCACGCCCGCGGTGTAGGAAATGCCTTGGCTCCCCACCTCTTCGAAGGCTTCCTTGTGGTCGGCGACGTTGTAGATGAAGACCTCGGCCGGTTTGCCGTCTTTCGTGCCGCGGATCACGTCGCCGATGCAGGTCTTGCCCACATAATCGGGCGCAAGGCTGGCCGGATCGGGCAGCACGGCTTTCACCACCTTGAGCGGGATCACCTCCTGCCCCTCGGCGGTTTTCACCGGCTTTTCCGAGAGCAGGCCCAGATTCTTCAGCACGGTGAAGACGTTGATGTAATGATCGCCAAAGCCCATCCAGAAGCGCACATCCGCCTGCGGATACCGGGCCGAGAGCGAATGCACCTCGTCATGGCCGGTGAGATAGGCTTTCTGCGTGCCCACCACCGGCAGATCCCATTCCTTGCCCACTTCGAACATGGTGTTCGTCTGCCAGGCGCCCTTTTGCCAGGAATAGACCGTGCCGGTGAATTCGCGGAAGTTGATCTCGGGGTCGAAGTTGGTCGCGAACCAGCGCCCGTGCGATCCGGCGTTGATATCGACGATGTCGATGCTCTCGATCGTGTCGAGGAACTCTTCCTCGGCCAGACGGGCATAGGCATTCACCACGCCCGGATCGAAGCCGACGCCCAGAATGGCGGTGACACCGGCGGCCTTGCAGGCCTCGCGGCGGCGCCATTCGTAGTTGCCATACCACGGCGGGGTTTCGCAGATCTTCTTCGGGTCTTCGTGGATCGCCGTGTCCATATAGGCGACGCCGGTTTCGATGCAGGCCTGCAAGACCGTCATGTTGACGAAGGAGGAGCCGACGTTGATGACGATCTGCGCACCGGTTTCGCGGATCAGATCCGCCACCGCCGCCGTGTCCATCGCATCGACGGCATGGGCCTTGAACGTGCCTTGCACCTTCATCGCGTTCTTCGCATGCACCGAGGCGATGATGGCGTCGCATTTCGCGGCTGTGCGCGATGCGATGTGCAGGTCACCCAGAATGTCGTTGTGTTGCGCGCATTTGTGGGCAACCACCTGCGCGACGCCACCGGCACCGATGATAAGCACGTTCTTCTTCACTTCTTCTGGCTCCTTTCACGAGACAGGGAAGGGGGCGATCAGCCCCTCAGGACAGGGATGAGAGGTAATCCTCATAGGTGAACTCGCGGATCAGATCGATCTGGCCCGAAGCGCGCTTGATCGCGATCGAGGGCATGTTGACGCCGTTGAACCAGTTCTTCTTCACCATGGTGTAGCCCGCGGCATCGGCCACGGAAATGCGGTCGCCCACTTTCAAGGGCGCAGGGAAGCGTGCCTCGCCGAAAATGTCGCCCGCAAGGCAGGATTTGCCGCAGATCTGATAGGCGTGGTCGCCCTCCTGCGGCAGCTTCGCGCTTTCGCGATAGATCAGCAGATCGAGCATATGGGCTTCGATCGAGCTGTCGACGATGGCCAGTTGCTTGCCGTTGTCGAGCAGATCGAGAACCGTGACCTCAAGCGTCGTCGATTTGGTGATCGAGGCTTCCCCGGGTTCCAGATAGACCTGCACCCCGAACCGATCCGAGAAGGCTTTCAGCCGCTGCGCCAATTCTTCCAGCGGATAGCCCTCGCCGGTGAAATGGATGCCGCCGCCCAGTGAAACCCAGTCCAGCTTTTCCAGCAGCGGCGCAAATTCCCGCTCGATCCGGCCCAGCTGCTCATCGAACAGCGCGAAATCGCGGTTCTCGCAGTTGTAATGGATCATCACACCGGAGATCAGATCGGCAACGCCCAAAAGCTTCGTCACGTCCCATTCGCCCAGCCGCGAGAACGGCCGCGCCGGATCGGCCAGGTCGAAACCCGAGGTCGAGAAGCGCGGGTTCAGCCGCACCCCGCGCTGGATGTCCTGCGAGGGTTCGGCAAAGCGGGTCAGCTGGCCGACCGAATTGAAGATGATCTTGTCGGCATAAGAACAGGCCGCGTCGATCTCGCGATCCGACCAGGCTACCGAATAGGCATGGGTTTCCTTGCCGAATTTCTCGCGCCCCAGCCGCAGCTCGTAAAGCGACGACGACGTCGTGCCATCCAGATGCGGGCGCATGATGTCGAAGGCCGACCAGGTGGCGAAACATTTCAGCGCCAAAAGCGCCTTGGCCCCCGAGGCTTCGCGCAACAGGTCGATCTTTTGCAGGTTCTGCAAAAGCGCCGTCTCGTCGATCAGGTAGAAGGGTGTCGGAATCATGGGCGCCCCCCCGCGCGAAAGTGAAGCCGGGATATAGGACCCCCTCCCCCCCCGCGCAACAGAATTCGCCGAACGGGGGCAAGGGGTCAGTCCACCCGCAGCCGCTCCTTCGCTACGCCGAGCGTGTAACCCTTGCGTGAAACATTGCGCACCAGCAGTTCCGACACCAGCGCATTGCCCAGGGCATCGCGCAGCCGCTTGATCCGGGTGGCCCCGGCGGCTTCCTCGCAATCGCCCTCGGGGCGGCCCGAGATCACCGATTCGATCCGTGCGCCGGTCAGCCATTCGTCATCCATCCGCGCTTCGGCCAGAACGGCGAGCGTCTCGATCGCCGCGGGCGTCAGGGTGAAGACCATGTCGTTCAGCATCACCGCATTTTCGGCGCGCAGGATGCGCAAGGACTGCACCTCGATGCCCGTGCGCTGAATCGCGCTCATCCGCCGGTTCAGACCAAGGATCACTACCAAAAGCACCAGCGCCGCCACCATCAGCACCATCGCAAAGACCAGCAGGATGAAGATGATCACCCGATAGGAATGCAGCATGTCGGCGAAGGTGTTCGAGGACGACGCCAGCACCTCCAGCAGCCGCAGCTGCGTCGGGTTGGTCAGCACGTCGTTTTGCACGAAGATCTGCTCGACCCGCGCATCGAAGGCATTGCTGTCGGGCAGCGACAGGAACAGGAAGGCCGCCGCCGCCGCAAGGGCCAGGCCGATCGCCACCACCCCCCAGATCAGCGCCCGCGAGCCGGTCTTCAGCCCCTCAGTAACGGAGGAAGAATGCACCGGAACTGACCTTTCTTTGTTCGAGCCCCTCGGGGCCGAAAACCGAAACCACCGTCAGCAGCGTCCAGCCGCCCGCCGCCAGCCGCGGCGCCAGCTCCGCCTTGGCGGCCTTTTTCGAACAGGCGGCATCGGGCACTTCGGAGACGCCATAGATCAGCCGCAGGGGCGCATCCTGCTTCGCCTTCCACGAGGCGAAACATTGCGCCTGCGCCGGGGCGGCGGCCAGAAGCAGGAGGGAGAGGAGCAGGGTCTTCATCATCGCCGCAGGCTGCCCGGGCGGGCCGTGACATGCAAGAACCAAAGGGATTTTCGCGGCGGATATCCGATAACAAGCGGCTGATATTGCGCTGCGGCGGGGGCGGCCCCCATGGTCGCCACAGGCAAACCGCGGGCCCTTGCCGAACCCGGCCCGCCTTTAAAGGATCCCTGCCATGACCGCCTTCGCCTTCCCGCGCCTGACCGCCGCCGTGCTTGCCGGTGCCGTCGCGCTGACGGGGATTTCGGCCACGCCCGCCAATGCGATGAACGACCGCGACCGGGCCGCGCTGGGCCTGATCGTCGGTCTGGGCGTGCTGGCCGCCATCGCCGATGGCAACGACTCCCGCCGCGACCACCGCCCGCCGCCGCAACCGCCGCGGCCGCGCGGCTACCCCGATCATCGCCGCGCCGACGATTGCCGGGTCGAGGTCTGGTACGACCGCCATGGCCGCCGGATCGAGGAACATTCCCCCGGCTGCAACGACCGCCGCGGGCATCGCCGCGATCGCCGTCCGCCGCCGCAGGCCTGGGGCCCGGACGATTGGCGCTATTACAACCGCTAGGCCGGGGCGCCGTGGCGCGGGGGAAACCTCGCGCCTTTTTCGTTGCCATCCGCGGCATCAGGCGCCACACCGACGCCATGAGCACCGCACCCGACAGCAGTTTCGAACAGGCCGCGCTTGCCCGCGGCTTCACCCGCATCGCAGGCGTCGACGAGGTCGGCCGCGGCCCGCTCTGCGGCCCGGTCACCGCCGCCGCCGTGGTGCTTGATCTCTCCCGCCTCCCCGACGGCCTGAATGATTCGAAGAAGCTCTCCGCGAAGCGCCGCGCCGCGCTGGTGGCGCAGATCACCGCCACGGCAGAGGTGTCCGTCGCCCATGCCTCGGTCGCGGAAATCGACGCGCTCAACATCCTGCAGGCCAGCCATCTGGCGATGATCCGCGCCATCGAGGGGCTGAAAACCCCGCCCGATCACGTGCTGATCGACGGCAACCGGCTGCCGAAGGCGCTGACGATCTCCGCCGAGGCGATCGTGAAGGGCGATGCAAGGTCGGTCTCGATCGCCGCCGCCTCGATTCTGGCCAAGGAAGTGCGCGATGCGCTGATGGTGGATTTGGCGCAACAATACCCGGGCTACGGCTGGGAGAGGAACGCGGGCTACCCGACCAGGGACCATCTGCAGGCGCTTCTAGATTTTGGGGTCACCCCCGTTCATAGGCGTTCCTTCAAGCCCGTGCACAACATCTTGTGCCAAGACATTTCTGTAACCCGTTGATTCAAAAAAGAAATTGACGACGATTCATCTTTGACTCATTTTTGCACGCACAGACCGGCACAAGCTGGCGACCCATGGGCAAGACCCGAACGGGCAGAATGAGGCAGACATGAGCAAATCCGAGACGCGGAAGCCGCAGGCGGCGCTTCCGCTCAATGAAATACTTGCGGGCGACTGCATCGAGATGATGAACAGCTTGCCCGAGGCAAGCGTCGATCTGATCTTTGCCGACCCGCCCTACAACCTGCAACTGCGCGGCGATCTGCACCGGCCGGACAATTCCAAGGTCGATGCGGTGGATGACGCCTGGGACCAGTTCGGCAGCTTCGATCACTACGACACCTTCACCCGCGACTGGCTGGCGGCGGCGAAACGCATCCTCAAGCCCAATGGCGCGATCTGGGTGATCGGGTCTTACCACAACGTCTTCCGTCTGGGCGCCGAGCTGCAGAACCAGGGCTTCTGGATCCTGAATGATGTCGTGTGGCGCAAGTCGAACCCGATGCCGAATTTCCGCGGCAAGCGGCTGACCAATGCGCATGAGACGCTGATCTGGGCCAGCAAATCCGAAGGCGCGAAATACACCTTCAACTACGAGGCGCTGAAGGCGCTGAACGAGGGCATCCAGATGCGCTCGGACTGGGTGCTGCCGATCTGCACCGGCAACGAACGGCTCAAGGACGACGCGGGCGACAAGGCGCATCCGACGCAAAAACCCGAAAGCCTGCTGCACCGGATCATTCTGGGCACGACGAATGCGGGCGATGTGGTGCTTGATCCGTTCTTCGGCACCGGCACGACGGGCGCGGTGGCGAAGATGCTCGGCCGCGACTTCATCGGCATCGAGCGTGAGGAAGCCTATCGCGAGGCCGCCCGCAAGCGCATCGACAAGGTGCGCAAATTCGACCGCGAGGCGCTGGAGATCACCGGCTCGAAACGCGCCGAGCCGCGCGTGCCCTTTGGCCAGCTGGTCGAACGCGGCATGCTGCGCCCGGGCGAGGAGCTGTATTCGATCGGCAATCGCTTCAAGGCGAAGGTCCGCGCCGATGGCACGCTGGTCGGCAATGACGTGAAGGGCTCGATCCATCAGGTCGGCGCCCATCTGGAAGGTGCGCCCAGCTGCAACGGCTGGACCTACTGGCACTTCAAGCGCGACGGCAAGATGGTGCCGATCGACCTTTTGCGCCAGCAGATCCGCGCCGAGATGAACTGAAAGATCAAACGGTTACCGCCGGTGTCTGGACGATGCGTCCAAGGCACGACCTTGCCCCGCCGTTCGCCGGCGGGGCCTTTTTGGTTTTGAGTTTGCGTATTTGGACCAAGAAAAAACCGCCTCGCTTTTTCTTGGTCCAAATATGTTCGATGAGTCCGGGCGGGGGGGCGGGGGGCGGAAAGCCCCCCGTCCGACCTCAGCTTTCCTCGAGCCGCAGCCGCAATTCGCGCAGCACGGGCAAGGCGGCGCGGACTTTGTCGGCGCCGATGTCGCGCACCACATCGGCGATCACCGGCATGAAGGAGGCCAGCGCCGCATCGCGCGCCTGCCGCCCCGCGGGCGAGATCGCCACGAACTTGCGCCGCGCGTCGTCCCAGTCGGGGCGGATATGCACATGGCCCGCCCAGACCAGTTTCGACAGCGTGTTGGTCATCGCGCCACGGGTGACATGGAAGGTCGCGGCCAATTGCGCAGGCGTGCGTTCCTCGGCGATATGGGCCAGATGGTTGAGCACCGAGAAATGCGAGATTTCCATCCCCTTCGGCAGCGCCCGGCTGACCACGTTGCGCGCCAGCTGATCGGCCATGAAGACCTCGGCGAAAAGCGCAGCGGCAAGCGGGTCGGTCGGATCGCTCATGGCCCGTCAAACCCGCGGTCATGGGTGATCGAGGGCACGCGGGCGCGGGCCTCGGCCACCCGGGTCAGGTCCAGATCGACCAGAGTCACCCCCGGTTCCGTGCCGCCATCGGCCAGCACCTCGCCCCAGGGCGCGACGGCCAGGCTGTGGCCATGGGTGCGGCGCGGTTTTCCGGCATGGGCCGCATGGGTGCCGCATTGCGCCGGGGCCAGCACGAAACAGGTGTTTTCAATCGCCCGCGCCCGGATCAGGCTTTCCCAATGCGCCGCCCCCGTGGTGTCGTTGAAGGCGGCGGGCAGGGTCAGCACATCCGCCCCCGCCTGCGCGAGCCTGCGGAAGAGCTGCGGAAACCGCAGGTCGTAGCAGATCGCCATGCCGATCCGCGCGAAACCGGCCTCGGCCAGCACGGCGCGGGTGCCCGGCCGGTAGGCCTCGGATTCGCGATACCGTTCGGTCGGGCTGACATCGACGTCGAACATGTGGATCTTGTCATAGCGCGCGACGATCTGCCCCGAAGGCCCGATCAGGAACGAGCGGTTAGCAAAGCGGCCGTCCGGGTCATGAGTCTTCAGCCCCAGCGAGCCGATCAGCAGCCAGATGCCCAGACGCTCGGCTTCGGCGCGCAGGGCGGACAGCGTCGCATCCTCGTCTTCATGCGCCAGCACCGCGCGCTGATGCGCCCGGTCCGAGGACAGAAGATTGGTGCATTCCGGCGTCAGCACAAACCCCGCGCCCGCGGCCGCGGCTTGGCGGATGAAATCGACCGTCACCGGCAGGTTCGCCGCCGGATCATCGGTCACCGACAATTGGACCAGAGCGGCGCGCATCAATCCGCCAGCATCGGGTCAAGCTTGCCCGCGGCGTCCAGCGCATGCAGGTCGTCGCAGCCGCCGACATGCACACCGCCAATGAAGATCTGCGGCACGGTATGGCGGCCGTTCGCGCGATCCCGCATCGCGGCCCGCAAGGCCGGATCGGCGCCGACATCGGTTTCCTCGAAGGCTGCGCCCTTGGCGGTCAGCAGCTCCTTGGCGGCCAGGCAATAGGGGCAGGTGCGGGTGGTGTAGATTTCGACGCGTTTCATGGGGGCTCCTTCTGCCCCCAAGGTAAGGGCTTCAGCCGTCGCGCGCAACGCGGGCCAGAGCCGCGACCGAAACCCTGGCCGCGCCTGCGGCCAGCGCCGCCTCGGCCGTGGCTTCCAGCGTCGCCCCCGAGGTCAGCACGTCGTCGATCAGCAGAAGATGCTTGCCGCGGATCCGGTCCAGATGTTTTGGGGTGACCGCAATCGCGCCGTCCAGATTGGCCCGGCGTTCGGCGCGGGTCATCCCCTCCATCGCCGCGGTGGGCCGGGTGCGCAGGAACAGGTCGGGCAGACAGACCAGCCCGCAGTCCCGCGCCAGCGCCTGCGCCAGCAGCGCCGACTGGTTGAACTTGCGCCGCAACAGCCGCAGCCGGTGCAGCGGCACCGGCGCCACCAGCATCTTCGGCCGCAGGATCGGCACGACCGCCCGCGCCAGCATCCCGGCGAGCGGCGGCACCAGATCCAGCCGGTCGGCGTGCTTCAGCTGCAGCACCAGTTTCCGCCCGGTGCCCGCATAAAGAAAGGCCGCCCGCCCCCGCGCCCAGGGCCGCGGTTGCGCAAGACAATCGTCGCAGAGCACCGGCCCCGCATCCTCGCCCGGCAGCGGCGTGCCGCAGCAATCGCAGACCGTGCCCGAGATGAAACTGGTCTCGCGCCAGCACGGACCGCACAGGCCCGCATCGCTGCCGACCGCGGCACCGCAACAGAGGCAGCGCGGCGGAAACACCGTGTGCAAGGCGAGCCGCAAGGCCGACCGCACGGCATCTGGCATCTGCGGACGAACCGCCCTATCTTTCGCGCTGACCATGACCCAATCCCCTCGCCTGACCGACCGCACCGCCCTTTTGCGCCATCGTGCCCGCGCCCGAAGCCTCGGGCCCGAGCTGTTCCTGCACGACGACGCCGCCGTCGACCTGCAGGAGAGACTGAACGAGGTTAACAGAACCTTTACATCTGCGGCTGTGGTGACACCTTTTTTGCAACCTTGGGCAGAAATTCTGCCCGGCGCGAAGATCGTCGCCGACGAGGAGGTGCTCGATCTCGCCCCCGAGGCGCATGATCTGGTGGTGCATGCGATGTGCCTGCATTGGGCCGAAGATCCGGTGGGCCAGATCGTGCAATGCGCCCGGGCGCTGCGGCCCGACGGGCTGTTCATCGCCGTGCTGTTCGGTGGCCAGACCCTGTCCGAGCTGCGCGCGGTTCTGGCCGAGGCCGAGGTGGAGGTGACCGGCGGTCTCTCGCCGCGCGTCTTGCCGATGGGCGAGATCCGCGATCTGGGGGCGCTGTTGCAACGCGCCGGTCTGGCGCTGCCGGTGGCCGACAGCCTGCTGCGCCGGGTCAGCTATGGCGATCCGCTGCGGCTTTTGCACGACCTGCGCGCGATGGGCGAGACGAATGCGCTGGGCGCGCGGCGGCGGCAATTCACCCCGCGCGCGGTGCTGCTGCAGGCGCTCGCCCGTTACGCGCAGCATTTCTCCGACGCCGAGGGGCGGGTGCGGGCCAGTTTCGACATGGTCTGGCTGACCGGCTGGAAACCGCATGAAAGCCAGCAAAAACCGCTGCGCCCGGGCTCGGCCGCCTGTTCCCTGACCGAAGTTCTGGGCAAAACGTCGCAGGGGTAAGGTCGCGCAATCCTTGCACAAGGATATTGTTCAGCTTTTCATTGACCCCAAATGAAAAAGCTATACCTCCGGGACCGGACAGCCATCAGGACAAGTCATGACGATTGCCAACCGCATCCTTTCGCACGCCCCCGCCGACCATCCGCCGGTGCCGGTGCCGCGTGTCGGCGTGCTTTTGGCCAATCTCGGCACGCCCGACGCCACCGACTACTGGTCGATGCGGCGCTATCTGAACGAATTCCTGTCCGACCGGCGGGTGATCGACTATCCGATCTGGAAATGGCAGCCGCTTCTGCAGCTGATCATCCTGTCGAAGCGGCCCTTCACCTCGGGCAACAACTATCGCTCGATCTGGAACGAGGAACGTGACGAAAGCCCCCTGATGACGATCACCCGCGATCAGGTGCACAAGCTGCGCGCCGCGGTCGAGACGCGCTATGGCGCGGGCAATGTGGTGGTCGATTTCTGCATGCGTTACGGCAACCCTTCGACGCGTGACGTGCTGGATGACATGCTGGCGCAGGGCTGCGAACGCATCCTGTTCCTGCCGCTTTACCCGCAATATGCGGGCGCCACCTCGGCCACGGCGAATGATCAGTTCTTCCGCGCGCTGATGCAGGTCAAGCGCCAGCCCGCCGCCCGCACCGTGCCGGAATATTTCGCAAGGCCCAGCTATATCGAGGCGCTGGCCAGTTCGGTCGAACGGGTCTATGCGACGCTCGACACCCGTCCCGATGTGCTGGTGGCCTCCTATCACGGGATGCCCAAGCGCTATCACCGCGAGGGCGACCCCTATCATTGCCAATGCCAGAAGACCTCGCGGCTGTTGCGCGAACGGCTGGGCTGGGGGCCGGATTCGATCGACACCACCTTTCAGTCCGTCTTCGGCACCGAGGAATGGCTGCGCCCCTATACGGTTGAACATGTGGTGCAGCTGGCGGAAGCGGGCAAGAAGAACATCGCGGTGATTTCCCCCGCCTTTTCCGCCGATTGCATCGAGACGCTGGAAGAAATCAACGGCGAGATCCGCGAGGCCTTCGAGCATGCGGGCGGCGAAAGCTTCACCTATGTGCCCTGTCTGAATGATGACGATCTGCACATCGCCGCGCTGCTGGAAGTGGTCGAGGAAAATCTGGCGGGCTGGATCGACTGATCCGCCCGGCCGCAACCGGACATGAAAAAGGGGGCCGCGGGCCCCCTTTGCCTTGCCGATGACCCGGGTCTCAGATCAGCACGACCTGGGTGCCGACCTGCGCCAGTTCGAACAGTTCCTCGACATGCTGGTTGAACAGGCCGATGCAGCCGTTCGACGACTTGCGGCCGATCTTGCGGGTGTCATGGGTGCCGTGGATGCGGTAATACTGCCAGCTGAGGTAAAGCGCGCGCGTGCCCAGCGGATTGTCGGGACCGGCTTCGACGAAATCAGGCCATTCCGGGTTGCGCTGCTTCATCGAGGGCGTCGGCGACCAGGTCGGGTTCTTCACCTTGCGGATGATCTCGGTGCGGCCACGGCGGGTCAGCTCTTCGGACACCGGCACCGAGGTCGGGTAAAGCTTGTAGACAGACTCGTCCTCGGACCAGAAATGCAGCGCCCGCGAGATCGTGTCGACCAGGATGATGCCGTTCTTCGTGTTCGAGAAATAGGGCTTCCAGTCCAGCTCGCGGAAGCTCGAGATGTTGCGCCGCATGTTGGTGTTCGCGCTTTCCTCGCGCTGCTCGAGACCGGTATCCGGCAGAGCCTGGGCGAGCACCGCAGGCGCGGCAAGCGAGGCCCCGGCAAATGCGGCGGTGCCGAGGAAGGAACGGCGATCGAGCATCTTGCGCGCATCCGACATGGGTGAACTCCGTAGGGCGTGAACGATTCAGGGCGCCTCCATAAGACGGCTGCGCCGCAGGTGCAAATCAAACCGGCGTCATTGTGGGGTTTCACGCAACTGTGGGTTTGCGCCGCCCTGCGCGGCGGTGTAAGGCACCGCTCAAATCCGAGGGGAACCCATGATCCGCGCTACCGTCCTGCTTGTTTCGGCCAGCCTTGCCTTGGCAGCCTGCACCACTTCCGGCGAACAGATCGGCCCCGATGGCAAGCCGCTGCCGAAGATGTATCGCATCTCCAAGGGCGATGCGAAGGAAATCCCGGTGCGGGTTGTCGAGGCCATGAACACGCTGCGCGCCGCCCGCGGCACCGCGCCGGTGGCGTTGAACCCGGCGCTGACCGCGGCCGCCGAACGGCATTCCCGCGACATGGCCGACCAGAACCGGCCCTGGCACTGGGGCTCGGACGGGTCCTCGCCGCTGCAGCGCGTGCAGCGCGCGGGCTTCATGGGCCAGTTCCTCGGCGAGAACATCTCCGAGACCTACGAGACCGAGACCGAGACGCTCTCGGCCTGGATGGGTCTGGCCGACACCCGCGACGTGATCCTGAACCCGGCGGCGACGCAGATGGGCTTTTCCTGGTATCAGGAGCCCTCGGGCAAGATCTGGTGGACGATGGTCACCGGCCAGTAAGTCCGGCGGCGCCAAAGACGAAAAAGGCCCCCGCGGGGGCCTTTTGCCTGTCCGGGGATCGGATCAGGGGAAGATGAAGATCGGCGTGCCATTCGGCACCATCGCGAAGATTTCCTCGATCTCGTCATCGGTCACCGCGATGCAGCCTGCCGTCCAGTCATCGCGGCGGCCGCGGTATTTCCGCCCCTGGCCGTGAATCATGATGTCGCCGCCCGGCTTGCGGCCGCGTTCCTCGGCATAGGCCACATCCTGGGCATTGGGATAAGAGACCCGCAGCGACAGGTGATAGGCCGAATTCGGATTGTGCATCGAGATGTGGTAAAGCCCCTCGGGGGTCTTGCCGTCGCCCTCGAAGCGCTTCGTGCCAACCGGCCGGTTCCCGAGAGAAATCCTGTATTTCCGCACCACATCGTCGCCGATGAAGAGGAACATCTTCCGCTTTTTCTTGAAGACCTGGATCTGGGTGACCTTGGGCCCGGAATAGTTGCGGAATTTCGCGGAATCGCCGCCGCAAGCGGCCAGAAGGGTGAGGCTGGAAAGCCCCAGAAGAAGCGTGCGACGGTGCATGACGTGCCTGTGTGCTGCCGGTAGTTTGGTGTTATCGTTGCGCCCAGCCTAACAAGAAATCAGGCCGGGCGCGATGGCCTTACGTGCGCCGGAAGCTTGCTGCAAGCTCGATATGCGCCGAGTGGCGGAACTGATCGACCACGATCACGTCCGCCAGCGCAAAGCCCGCCTGCACCAGCTTTTCGGCATCGCGGGCAAAGGTCACCGGGTTGCAGGACACATAGGTCAGGTTGCGCAGCTTTGACGCGGCGATCTCGGCCACCTGCGCCTCGGCGCCCGCCCGCGGCGGATCGATCACCACGGCGTCGAAGCGGTCGATCTCGTCAGGAAGCAGCGGGCGACGGAACAGATCGCGGGCCTCGTGGGTCAGCAGCTTGAGGCCCTGCGCCCCGCGCCAGCCCTTGTCGAGCGCCATCAGCATCGCGGCCTCGCTTTCGACCGCATGAACCTCGGCCGCGGCCGCCAGCGGCAGGGCAAAGGTGCCGCAACCGGCGAAAAGATCGGCAATCTTCAAGGCCCCCCGGGTGCTTTCACGGACAAAGGCGACCAAGGCCGCCTCGCCCGCGGCGGTGGCCTGCAAGAACGCCCCGGGCGGCGGATTGACCCGGGCGGCGCCAAAGCTCTGCAGCGCCGGACGGCGGGCGGCGACGGTCTCGGCCTCCCAGCTCAGCAGGGCGAAATCCTGCTGTTCGGCCAGGCCCGCAAGGGTCTGAAACAGCGTGGGCTCCATCTCCTTGCCGCCCTTGGCCGCCACTTCCAGCCCGGCCTCCGACAGCGTCACCGCAAAGGAAATCTCGCCCTTGCGCGAGGCCCCCGCCGCCGTCATCGCGTTCAGCGCGGGCAGCACGGCCAGCAGTTCCGGCCGCAGGATCCGGCACTGCGGCACCTCCACCACCGTATCCGAAGCGCGGGCGTGAAAGCCGACCAAGGTGCCTTTCTTCGTGCGCCGCCCGGAAAAGGTGGCGCGACGGCGCGAAAACTCGGGCGAGGTTTCGACGCGCGCGACCCGCGCCGCAATGCCCCGCCCGGCCAGCGCGGTTTCCACCACCTGCGCCTTCCAGCCCGCGACGAAGCTTTCGGACGCGTGCTGCAAAAGACAGCCGCCACAGGCGCGATAATGCGGACAGGGCGCCTTGACCCGGTCGGGGGAGGGCGTGAGGATCGACGGCGCGGCGATGCGGCCGTTTTCGACTGTGCCCTCGATCACTTCGCCGGGCAGCGCCATCGCCACATGCACGGTGCCATCAAGCCCGTGGGCGACGCCATCGGCAAGCAGGGACAGACGGTCGATGGTGAGGGACATGGGCGGGCTCCTTTGGCCCCGCTTAGCCGATGGGCCCCGCCCCGCCAAGCCTATTGCGCGGCCTCGATGCCCGAAAGCGGCTCTTCGGCCTCTTCCTCCTCGGTGCCAAGGAAGCCGCCCGATTGCCGGTTCCAGTAGCGGGCATAAAGCCCGTTCTGCGCCAGAAGCTCGGCATGGCTGCCTTCTTCGACGATCCGGCCCTGATCCAGCACGACGATCCGGTCCATTTCCGCGATGGTGGACAGCCGGTGCGCGATCGCCAGCACGGTCTTGCCCTCCATCACCCGTCCGAGCGCCTGCTGAATCGCCGCCTCGACCTCGCTGTCCAAGGCCGAGGTCGCCTCGTCGAGCACCAGAATGGGGGCGTTCTTCAAAAACGCCCGCGCCAGCGCGATGCGCTGCCGCTGCCCGCCCGACAGCTTCACGCCCCGCTCGCCCAAGGCCGCGTCATAGCCGGTCTTGCCGGTGTGATCGACAAGGCCTTCGATGAACTCATGCGCCTCGGCGGCCTTTGCCGCGGCGATCATCTCGGCATCCGTGGCATCGGGACGACCGTACAGAATGTTTTCCCGCGCCGAGCGGTTGAACATCGCAGTTTCCTGCGTGACCATGCCGATATTGCGGCGCAGGCTTTCCTGCGTGACATCGCGCAGATCGATCCCGTCGATCATCACCCGGCCCTTTTCGGTGTCATAGAGCCGCAAAAGCAGCGCGACCAGCGTCGATTTCCCCGCCCCCGAGGCGCCGACGATGCCGATCCGTTCCCCCGGTTTGATCGTCAGATCGACGCCGTCGATACCGCCCTTTTCGCGGCCATAGGCGAAGCTGACCTGATCGAAGCGGACCTCGCCCCGCACCCGGCCCAGCGCCTGCGCGCCTTCGGCATCGGTGATCGCATGGGCGGGGGTGAGGGTGCGCATGCCGTCCTCGACCTCGCCGATGTTCGACCACAGCGCCATCAGCGATTGCGACACCCAGCCCGACATCTGCGCGATCCGCATCGCCACGGCGCCCGCCGCGGCAATGTCGCCCGGCGTCGCGGCGCCCTTGCGCCACATCAGCATCGCACCGCCGACCAGAAGGATCGGCAACAGGCCGGAAAAGGTGATCTGGCTCAGCCGATACCAGGTGGAGGTGACGCCGAACCGCCGTGTGGCGGTGCGAAACCCCTCCATCGCGCCCAGCGCCACCTGGTCCTCGTGATCGGCATGGGCGAAAAGCTTCACCGTCTTGATGTTGGTGATCGTATCGACGACCTGCCCCGTCACCATCGCCCGCGCCGAAGCGCGGGCCTTGGACCGGCCCCGCACATGCGGCAGGAAGGCCCGGATCAGGAGCAGGTAGAACACCAGCCAAAGCGCCAGCGCCAGCGCCCCCCAGGTGTCTATTCCGGCCAAAAGCACCACCGACCCGATGATCGAGGCGAGCGCGAAAAAGACCGTGCCGATGACTTCCGAGACGACATCGGTGACGGCGCGGGCGGTCTGCATCTGCTTTTGCGCGATGCGCCCGGCAAAGTCGTTGTCGAAGAAGGTGACCGAATGGCCCATCGTCCAGCGGTGCAATCGCGACAGAACCTGCGGCATCACATTCGGCGCCACCAGCATGTTCGTCGTCCAGGTCGAAAGCCCAAAGGCCGCTGGCCGGATCACCAGATAGAAGATGACGAAGGCGAAAAGCAGCCACAGATGCTGCCCGGCATAGCCCGCCGGATCGGCGCCGACGACAGAATCGATGACCAGCCCCAGAAGCCAGGCCGCCCCCACCTCCATCGAGCCCGCCAAAGCCGAAGCCGCCCCGGCCATCCAGACGGCAGGCCAGGCGCCCTTCAGGCACCAGCGCAGAAACGGGGTCAAACGCGAGGGCGGCGGGCCCTCGGCAGGCAGGAAGGCGTCGATCATCGGAATTCCTTTCGTCTTCGAATATAGCGGGCGAAGAGGAAAGGGAAAGCTCAGCCGTCCGCGGCAAGCAGCGCCTCACGCGAAAGCGAGAAGCCCGAGGCGATCCAGCGGGTTTCCAGCGCTTTCAGCCGCGCGCCAAGGGCCGGTCCGGCAAGCGCGGGCATCAGATCGGCAGCCGTCACCGGGAAGCGCTGCGCGGCGCCGAATGCGACCCTGTTCCGGCTGAAATCGGAGATGTCCTGCCCCAGCGCGGCGGCGCGGATCAGCAGCGCATCGCGGCCCGTCTCGGCGCCGTAACGATAGCCCAGTTCGGCCTCCGAACCCGGATCGCCCAAAGCCGCGCGCAGCTGCTCCAGCCGGCGGGCCTCGGTTTTCGAGAGCCGCAGCCGCTCGGCGGGGTCTTCGCCGCCAAGACAGGCCAGCCGCCGCAGCGGATCAGGCGGAACAGAGCCTTCCAGATGCACGAGCGGCGCCAGAAACCGGGCCTCGGCCCCGGGCAGCACCTGCGCCAGCACGCCGCTTGCCGCCATCGCCGCCACGGCGGGGGCGGGATCGGGGGCAGACAGCAGCTTGCGCATCTCATGGCCGATGCGTTCGCGCGAAAGCGTCTCTATTCCGGCGGAAAACGCGGCGCAGGCGGCCAGACCCTCGGCATCCATCCCCTGATCGGGGTCGCCATACCAGGCGGTGAACCGGAAGAAGCGCAGGATGCGCAGATAATCCTCGGTGATCCGTTGCGCGGGGTCGCCGACAAAGCGCAGCCGTCGCGCGGCCAGATCGGCCAGCCCCGCGCCCAAGGGATCCAGCACCGTGCCATCGGCCGTCGCATAAAGCGCGTTCATGGTGAAATCGCGCCGCGCCGCGTCTTCGCGCAGATCGGTCGAAAAAGCCACGGTGGCATGGCGGCCGAAGGTCTCGACATCACGGCGAAAGGTGGTGACCTCGTGGCCGATGTGATCGGCAACGACCGTCACCGTGCCATGGTCAATGCCCGTCGGCACCGGCTTCAGCCCGGCGTTCCTTGCCAGCGCGATCACCCGCTCGGGCGGGGCGTCGGTGGCGATGTCGATATCGGCAACCGGCTGGAGCAGAGCCGCATTGCGCACGCAGCCGCCGACCAGCAGCGCCTGATGCCCGCCGCCCGACAGCATCGCCAGCACCTTTTGCACATGACCCGCCGTCAGCCAGTCGCCCGCGATCTTCATCGGCCCATCCGGTCGATCAGCGCCCGCAGCATCCGCGCGGTGGCGCCCCAGATGTAATGCGGCCCGAAGGGCGCCACATAATACTGCCGCATCCCGCCGCGCCAGTGGCGGCTTTCGACCCTGAACCGGCCGGAAACCAGATGCGAGAAGGGAATGGTGAACACCGCCTCGACCTCGGACGGGTCGGGGCGCGGGGTGAAGGGGGCGGTCAGCCGCGCCAGAACCGGGGTGACCAGAAAGCCGGTCACCGTCTCATGCGGGTCGAGCGTGCCGAGGATCTCGACCGCGTGGCGCGGCAGGCCGATTTCCTCCTCGGCTTCGCGCAGCGCCGCTGCCACCGGGCCCGCATCGCCCGGCTCGACCTTGCCGCCCGGAAAGGCGATCTGCCCCGGGTGGTGGCGCAGATGCGAGGCGCGTTTGGTCAGATAAAGCCGCAGCCCCGCAGGCGTCTCTTCGAAGACCAGCAGAACCCCCGCGGGCCACAACACACGGCCCTCGGGCAGCGCGGTCCCGGGGTTCAGGTCGAAATCCGACGACGGCCGCCCCGGCCTTGCCAGAGCGGCAAGGAGGGGCGCGAAGCCGTCAGCCATCCGCCGCCTCTTTCGGGCTGCCATCGGGGTTCTTCACCGCCTCGAAGCCCAGCGTCAACGGATCGAACACGTAATGCGCGCCGCAGAACTGGCAATCGGCGGTCACCGTGCCCTCGGCGGTGGTCATGTGGCGCAGATCGCGGGCGGAATAGATCGACAGGCTGGTGCGGACCCGATCGGCCGAACAAGTGCAGCCGAAGCGCACCGGCACCGGATCATAGACCCGCGGCACTTCCTCGTTGAAGAGCCGCACCAGCAGGTTCGTCAGCCCGACCGAGGGGCCGATCAGCTCCATCGTCTCGACCGTATCCAGCAGCACATTGGCGCGGGTCCAGTTCTCGTCCTCGGCCCCGGCCAGGATGTCGGCATGGCGCAGAAGACCGCCCTCGCCCGAGCCGTCGCGCGCGGCAACAGGCGAGGAGGGCATCATCTGCAGCATCACGCCACCGGCCCGCCAGCGTTCGGCCTGACCGACCTCGGTCGAACGGCCATAAGCCAGCTGGAACCGGGTCGGCAGCTGTTCGGACTGGGCGAAATAGGTCTCGGCACAGGCCGAAAGCGAGCCCCCGGCCAAGGGGGTCATGCCCTGATAGGGCAGCGTGCCCTCGCCCTGGTCGATCATCACCGCCAGATAACCCTCGCCGATCTGGCTGAAGGGATCGGCGTCCTCCTCCAGCCGGGCCGGGTCGAAACTGGCCCAGGCGCGGATGCGGGCCGGGCCGCCCTCGGTCTCGGGGGCGTAATAATCGGTGGCCAGAATCCGGATCGGCCCCTTGCCGCGCACCTGCAGCGAGAGCTTCCAGCGCAGTTTCATCGTCTGCCCGATCAGCGCCGTGAGCAGGGCGATTTCCGCCACCAGCCCTTCGACGATGGCGGGGTAGTCGTGCTGGCGCAGCACGTCTTCCAGCACGCCATCGAGGCGGGCGATGCGGCCGCGCACATCCGAGCGGTCAAGTTGGAACGGCAGGACGGTATCGTCCCAAGCGATTTGCGAAAGCGGTGTCATCTGGTTCCCGGGGGTTTTCGAGCAGCCCTTGGGCTGGCATATCGTGCCTATATAGGCGGGGCAACCGGTTCCCCCAACAGAGGATGTGCGAAAATGCGGCGGTTTGGCGAACAGGTGGTGGCGGGGCAGCGCTACAGGCTGCGGCCGGGGGCCTATGCGGTGCTGATGCGGGGCGACCGCTTCCTGCTGACGCATCAGGCCGAGCCGAAGCCGGAATTCCAGCTGCCCGGCGGCGGCATCGATCCGGGCGAGGGCGCGCTGACGGCGCTGAACCGCGAAGTGTTCGAGGAGACCGGCTGGTCGATCACCGGGCATCGGCGGCTGGGGGCCTATCGGCGCTTCACCTACATGCCGGAATACGACCGCTGGGCCGAGAAGGTCTGCCACATCTATCTGGCGCGTCCGGCGCTGCGCCGCGGCCCGCCGAGCGAACCGGGCCATACCGCCTTTTGGATGTCGGGCGCCGAGGCGCTGGCCGCGCTGAGCAATTCCGGGGACCGGCACTTCATGGCGAAAGTTCTGCGAAATCTGGGCTGAGTGTTGCGAAAACACTGCAATGACCGGCTTTTGCAACCCAAACCCGCCGAAGCGTTCACAGTTATCGCTAGTCATTGTGTCAATTTTGAGGTATTCGAAATATAGCAGTTAGAAGCCGGCCAAAAGAGCCGGGTCATGTTCGAGGCGGAGCAGTATAATGGTGAAGTCTGTCGACTTTGCCGTCCGTGATACTATGGGCGGTATTTCCCGTGGCTTTGTCGCCGGTGAGGGCGCAAGCGATTTCGTTCAGGTGGGGGTTGGCGACGAGATTTCGCTGAACCTGAGCAAGACCAGTATCCTGAAATACATGCGGGACGGCGACGACCTCCAGATCATTCTGGTCGACGGGCGCACCATCACCCTCTCCGGCTTCTATCCCGCGCGGGGCGAGCTTTACATCTCTTCGGACGGGGAACTGACCGCGGTGGCGCTTGAAGAGGGCGGCAACGGGGTGATCTATGCCGATTACGGCACCCCCGAAGTGATGGGGAAATGGAGCCCGAACGAACAGCTGGCCTTCCTTGACGGCGATGACATCCTGGGCCCGGCCGGGGATGATGTCACCGGCATGGCGAACTTTGCCCCGGCCGCGCTGGCTCTGGGGCCGCTTGGCTGGGCTGCGGCCGGTCTGGCCGGCCTCGGCCTTGCCGGCGGCGGCGACAGCGGTTCGACCGACCCCACCAGCCCGACCGATCCCACGGATCCGACCGATCCCACGGA
>NZ_QKZO01000009.1:0-47842 GCF_003254295.1 Rhodobacter capsulatus | reverse complement strand
GATCCCACGGACCCGACCGATCCCACGGACCCGACCGATCCCACGGACCCGACAGATCCGACCGAGCCCACGCATCCGACGCCCACCGTCGATGAGCGCGATCCGGCGACGCTGACCACCAATACCGAAGCCTCGGCGACGGTGTCGGGCACCGGCGAAACCGGCTCGACCGTGGTGGTGACGCTGGGCGGCGAGACCATGACGGCCACCGTCGGCGCCAGCGGCACCTGGTCGGTGACCTTCACCGGCTCGACCTTCCCGGCGGATGGCGATTATTCCTCGAGCGTGGTCGTGACCGCGCCCGGCGGCGCCGTCTACAATCTCGACGGTCCCGATTACCTGATCGACATGACCCGTCCGCCGGTGGCGATCACCGAAGGCGCGCGCTCGACCGGCGATATCGAAAACGCCGGCGAACATGCCGATGGCGTCACCATCCGCGGCACCAGCGAGCCCGGCGCGACGATCCGCGTCGTCGTCGACGGCCATGAGCAGACCACCACCGTCGGCGGCGACGGCAACTGGAACGTGACCTTCCCGACCTCCGACCTGCCGGAGGGCACCTATACCAAGGGCATGCTGGTCACCGCGACCGACATCCACGGCAATGTCACCACGCTGACCGACACGCTGGCCGTCGACACCGAGACCAGCGTCCGCTTCGATGCCAATCTGGCGGGCGGGGACGATCTGGTGAACCAGGCCGAACGCGCCGCGGGGGATCTGGTGCTGACCGGCACGGCCGAGGCCGGCGCCTCGGTGCTGGTGCAGTTCGGCACCGGCTCGCGCAGCGTGACCGCCGATGCGAATGGCCGCTGGAGCGCCGCCTTCAGCGCGGGCGAATATGCTGCGGGCAGCTATACCGGCACGGCCACGGTCACCGCGACCGACCTTGCGGGCAATACCGCGACGCAGACGCATCTGATCGATGTCGACACCGAGGTCTCGCCGCTGTCGCACTGGACCGACACCCCCGGCACCGACGGCATGGTGAATGGCGCCGAGGCCGCGGGCGGGCTGCGGATCGAGGGCACCGTCGAGGCCGGATCGGTCGTCACCGTGCAGCTGGCCTCGGGCCGGATCGTCGTCGCCTCGGTGAATTCGGACGGCACCTGGTCGGCGCAGATCCCGGCCTCGGACCTGCCGACGACCGAGACGAACAACCTGCAGCTGACGGTGAACGCCACCGATCCCTATGGCAACACCGCGACCCAGACCAGTCTGATCGACGTCGATCCGCTGGTGCGCAACTTCCATGCCTTCAGCACGGTGACGAGCGACAACGTGGTGAACCGGGCCGAGGCGCAGACGGGCTTTGCGATCTCGGGCACGGTCGAACCCGGGGCCACGGTCGCGGTGACGCTGGAAAACGGCGCCATCCGCACCGTCACCGCCCAGGGCGACGGGACCTGGACCGCGGTCTTCACCGCGGCCGATCTGCCGGGCGGCTCGGGCGCGATGCGCTACACCGCCGTGGCCACCGATGCGGCGCAGAACACCGCGACGACCTCGGGCAGCTTCAGCTATGATCTGGTGGCCCCGGATGCGCCGGTGATCGGCGACGTGACCAACAACGGCAACGGCACCCGCGGCCTTTACGCCGATGTCAGCGAGGCCGATCATTACGTGATCGAGACCGTCGCGGCGGATGGCACCGTCACCCTGATGCGCGACAGCGCGCCGATGAGCACGCCCAGCGAGGACGAATACTATTCGTTCAACCGGGTGCCGGATGGTCAGTTCCTCGTCGTCACCGACAGCGACACCGCCGGAAACGAGATGTCGACCCTGCTGGTCGTCAGCCCGAACGGCAGCCTGACGATGGATCTGGACAACAGCGGGCTGAGCCGGTTCGACTTCGGGTCGATCGACCTGCATCACGCCTCGGTCGATCTGACGATCACCGCCGCGCAGCTGCAGTCGCTGACCGGCGGCGACAACGACCTGATCGTGCGCGGCGATGCCAATGACCGCGTCACCGCGCTGGGCGCCACCGACACCGGCGCGACGGCCTCGCTCGACGGGCACAGCTACAGCATCTACACGCTGGGAGACGAGGGACACCGCATCCTGATCGACGACTCGATCACCAACGTCACGATCTGACGGTGCCCCGATGACCCGGAACGGCAGCTTCGCGCCGCTTTTCCGGGCCCTCCCCGTGGCCCGGATGTCGGCGGCGGCACTGATTGCGATGCTGGCGAGCGGCTGCATGGAGGGGACCCCCTTCCCCACCGGCCGCTCGGCCTTCTCTCCTGCGACGGCCACGCTGGTCGCAAGCAAGCCCGGCACCACCGCCGAGACCTCGGCGATCATCGCCGAGCTGGCGGGCCGGGTTTCGGTGCTGCCCGGGTCGGGCCCCTATGCGCAGGTGGCCGGGGCGGTGCTGCGCGACGCCAAGGGCTCTGCCAAGGCGGAGCTGCGGGTGGCGCGGCTGACGGCGCAGGCGACCTCGAAGAACTGGCTGCCGCGGATCGGGCCCAGCCTCAGCCTGATGCGGCTGGGCGATCTGGCGGCCGAGCTGCTGATCAACCAGACCTTGTGGGACAATGGCGCGAAACGGGCCGAACGCGAGGCGGCGGCGGCCGATGTCGAAGTGGCGGCGGTATCGCTTTCGGCCGAGATGAACGACACCGTGGCCGAGGGGCTGAAGGCCTATGTCAACGCGCTGAAGGCCCGCGAACAGGCGGCGGTGGCCGATCTCTCGGTTGCGAAACTGGGCGATTTCAACGAGATCATGCAGATCCGCGTCGAAGGCGGGCTGTCGGATGGCACCGAGGCCCGGGTGCTGGCGCAAAAGCTCTCCGAGATGCGGGCGACGGCGCAGGCCGATCGCGACACCGCCACGGCGGCGATGGCGCAGTTGCGCGCGATGACCTCGGCGCCGCTCGACGGGCTTGCAGGGATGAACGATCTGGCCCTGCCCGAGCCCCTGCCCGGGGCGCTTTCGGTGACGAAATCGCGCGCCGAGGCGGAACGGGCCGAGGCCGAGGCGCGGATCAGCCGCGCCGGGCATCTGCCGAAGCTGGGCGCCGAGGCCCGCACCGGCAGCGGCGACAGCGACATCGGCCTGAAGCTGGGCATCGACCAGATGCTGGGCTTCGGCACGAAAGCGCAGCTGGAAGCGGTCGAGGCCACGCGCGAGGCCGCCGCGGCCCGGGTGGCGCGAACCGAACAGACCGAGGTGCAGGAGGTGGCGTCGCTGCGCGCCAAGATTGCCGCACTTGAGGCGCGGGAGGCCCGCGACGGCACGGTGGTGGCGGAAACCGCCGCCGGGCTGGAGATGTTCACCGAGCAATACAAGATGGGGCGGCGGTCGCTGATGGATCTGGTAAGCATGTATGAAAGCCATGCGCAGATGGCCCATGCGCAGGCCGGGCTGAAGTATGACATCGCGCTGATAGAGCTGGAAATCGCGCGTAAACACGGAATATTGGTGGACGGCAGCAATATCTGAAACGGTGCGGAAGCTTGGCAGACCGGGTGATAGCCTTCGATCTGAATGCGGCCCGTGTCAGCGGGGCGTCCGATGGCGCTTTGCCGAAAGCCGTCCCCGCCCAGCCAAGCCCGCCCAAGGCCCCCGGACGGGCGCGGGCGCGGGCGGAACTGGCCTCGGCCTATGCTGCGCTGCTGGGCGCGCAGGTGCCCGCCGCCGATATTCTGGAACAGATGCTTCTGGCCGTGGGCGAGGCCACCGCCGCCGTCACCGGCGCCGAGGCGGATGAGGTCCAGCCCGAACATATCGCCGCGGTGCTGCGGGTGGCGGGGATGACCGCCGCGGTCGAGCAGATCGCCCGGCTCTCGCCCGGACAATGGCCGGCGCTGGCGCAGATGACCTCGGGGCAGCTGGTGCTGGTGATCAAGCAGGAAGCCGATCTGCTTTTTGTTTACGACAAGAGCTGTCCCGATCAACGCGCCGAAGTCGCGCTGGCCGAATTCGCGCCGTTCTTTTCGGGCAAGATCATCCGCGCCCGCACCTCGCTGCGTCAGCTTGAAAGCCGCCATGCCCCCGAGACCGCGCCCGAGCACTGGTTCTGGGGCGCGTTCAAGGCGCAGCGCCGCGCCTTTGTCGAAGTGGCGCTGGGCTCGCTTTTCGCCAATATCCTGGCCGTCGCGGTCTCGATGTTCTCGATGCAGGTCTATGACCGCGTCATTCCGCACAAATCCGAGGCGACGCTCTGGGTGCTGGCGCTGGGCGCGCTGCTGGCGCTGGTTCTTGAAATGGCGCTGAAGCTCGCCCGCTCGGGGCTGATGGATCTGGCCGGTCGCAAGATCGAGCTGACGGTGCAGGGCCTGCTGATGGACCGGCTTCTGGGGATGAAGGCGGCGCCCGGGCGGCGTTCGCCCAGCCAGCTGTTTTCCGCGATGCGGGAATTTTCCTCGGTGCGGGAGTTCTTCACCGCCTCGACGATCGGCACGATCGCCGACATTCCCTTCATCTTCATCTTCCTCGCCCTTGTCGCCTCGATCGGCGGCAATCTGGTCTGGGTGCTGCTGGCGGGGGCCATCCTGATGGTGGTGCCCGGCTTCCTCATGCAGGGCAGGATGATGAAGATCACGCAATCGACGCAGGGTGCCTCCGCCCGGGCGGCGAAGCTTCTGCACGAGGCGATCTATGAACATGAAACGGTGGCCACCCAGCGCGGCGCCGACCGGTTCAAGCGGGTCTGGGAGGAACTGACGACGCTTTCGGCGGTGAAATCCTCGGAAAGCCGCAAGCTCGCCTCGGCGCTGACCTATTGGGCGCAGATGGTGCAGCAGGCGACCTATGTGACCGCGGTGATGGTCGGCGCCTACATGGTCTTCGAGGGCGAATTCACCGTGGGCGCGATCATCGCCATCGGGCTTCTGACCTCGCGCACGCTGGCGCCGCTGACGCAGCTGGCGGGGACGATGGCGCGCTGGGCCAATGTGAAGGCGGCGCTGCAGGGTCTTGAGGAAATCGCAAGCGCCGATCAGGTGCAGGCCGCCAGCCGCAGCTATCTGCGCGCCGAGCGGATCGAGGGCGAATACGAGCTGCGCGGGCTGGAATTCAAATACGACCCCGAGGGATCGGCGACGGTGGACATTGCCGCGCTGCGCATTCCGCCGGGGCAGAGGGTCGCCATTCTGGGCGCGAACGGCTCTGGCAAATCGACGCTTTTGAAGCTGCTGGCCGGGGTCTACGAACCGACGGCGGGGCGGATCCTGCTGGATGGCGTCGATCTGGGCCAGCTGCATCCGCGCGATCTGCGCCGGGCGGTGGGGTATCTGAGCCAGGACGTGCGGCTGTTTTCCGGCACCTTGCGCGACAACCTGAACCTGACGCAGCTGGAACGCGACGAGGAGCGGCTTTACCGCGCGCTCGATTTTGCCGGGCTCGGGCCGTTCCTGCGCGGTCATCCGAAAGGCCTTGATCTGCCGATCCGCGACGGCGGCGAGGGGCTTTCGGTCGGGCAGCGCCAGTCGATCGGCTGGGCGCGGCTCTGGCTGCAGGATCCGACGGTGGTGATCCTTGATGAACCCACCGCGGCGCTGGACACCACGCTGGAAACGACGCTGGTGAGCCGGCTGGAGACCTGGCTGGACGGGCGCACGGCGATCATCGCGACGCATCGGGTGCCGATCCTGGCGCTGACCGCGCGCACGCTGATCTTGCAGAACGGCCGGATGGCGGTCGATGGCCCGCGCGATGCGGTGCTGGCGCATCTGACCAAGGCGAAGGCCGGGGGGCCGAAATGAGCACCGTCGATCCTGCGGCGGTGACCACGGCGGCGCGGCGGATGAGCTGGACGATCTGGCTGATCGGCCTGTCGATCCTGGCCTTTCTGGTCTGGTCCGCCTATGCCCGCATTGACCAGATCGTGCGCGGCCCCGGAGAGATCGTCTCGTCCTCGAAGCCGCAGATCATCCAGAACCTGGAAGGCGGGATTCTGGCGGAGCTGAATGTCTCCGAGGGCGACGAGGTGTCCCCAGGCACGGTGCTGGGGCGGCTGCACGAGACCTCGTATCGGACCCAGGTCGATGATCTGCAGGCGCAGATCGCGGCGCTGGAAATCCGGCAGCTGCGGCTTGAGGCCGAGATGAACGGGCTGGATGAATTCGTGCCGAGCGAGGAGCAGGACCGGCTTGTCCCCGAGATCGTGAAGTCGGAAAGCGCGTTGCTGCTGGCGCGGCTGAGCGATTATGCCTCGCGCAGGAAGGGGGCGGCGGCGATCCTGAAACAGGCCAAGGCCGAGCGCGACATGCTGGAAAAGATGTTCGAACGCGACGTCGCGCCGCTGATCGAGGTGACCAAGGCGCGCAAGGCCTTTTCCGATGCCGAGGCGCAGCTGAACGACATCACCACCAAGGCGGAGCTGGACCGCGCCTCGGACTATTCCGAGACGCTGGAAAAGCTGGGCACCTTGCGCCAGCAGCTGAAACTGTCGCAAGATCAGCTGACGCGGACCACGCTGACCTCGCCGATGCACGGGATCGTCAACAAGCTTTCCGTGACGACGATCGGCGGCGTCGTGCGGCCGGGCGAGGAGATCCTGGAGATCATCCCGCTGGATGAAGAACTGTTCATCGACGCCCGGATCGCGCCGAAGGACATTGCCAACGTGAAGCTGGGGCAGGCGGCGACGATCAAGCTCTCGGCTTATGATTACACGATTTACGGCAGCCTGCAGGGCGCGGTGCATTTCGTCTCGGCCGACACGTTCAAGGACGAACAGAAGCCCGATGCCGAACCCTATTACAAGGTGACCTTGCGGGTCGATCTGGCGCGGCTGACCGAACGCCAGCGCCGTCTTGAAATCCGGCCCGGGATGCAGGCGACGGTGGAACTGCACACCGGCGAAAAGACCGTGCTGCAGTATCTGCTCAAGCCGCTTTACAAATCGCGCGAGGCGCTGCGCGAGCCTTAACCGACGTTTTCCTTGGCGCCGTAGAATTCAAAGAGCACCGCCGACACATCGTCGGCCAGGTTGTCCGAGGTCATGCGCTGCAATTCCCAGTAAAGCGCATCCAGAAAAGCCGGGCCGCGCAGCAGGTTCAGCCGTTTGAGCAGCATGGCGAGCCCCTCCTCGCCGATCTGCGGACGGCGCGGCGGTTCCGCCTCGGTGATGCCGTCGGAACCCAGGAACAGCCGGTCCCCGGGCGCAAGCCGGGTGGTGACGGTTTCGTAGCTCGCCCCCTCGATCAGCCCGACGGGCAGGCCGCCATCGCCCAGAAATTCGACCGAGCCATCGGCGCGCAGCACCGCCGGATGCGGATGCCCCGCCTGCACCAGCGCGACCTTGCCGGAAATCAGGTCCACATCGGCATAGATCAGGGTGAAATAGCTGTCGGTCTGCATTTCCTCGAGCACGAGGGTGTTCAGATAGGCGGCCAGATCGGCCGGGTCGCGGCCGTCGTAAAAGCCGAATTCGGTCTGGATCAGGGCGATGTTCTGTTCGGGCGAGGTGCCCGACAGATAGCCCGCCAGCCGCGCCGTCATCAGCGCCGAGGTGATGCCATGCCCCGAGACGTCGATGCCGTAAAGCCCGACGCGGCGGATGTTGATCGGGAAAAAGCCGACCAGATCGCCGCCGACATGGCCCGAGGGCCGCAGCGTCAGCGACACCTGCGCATTGCCGAAGCTGCGGTGGCGTTCCTTGACCAGAGATTGCTGCAGCTTGCAGGCCTCGACCAGATCGCGGTTGATCGAATCGTAAAGCGACTGCAACTCGCCCAGCGCCGAGGAGAGCTGCCGGTTCTTCTCCTTCATCGCATGTTCCATGGTCAGGATGCGTTCGCCCGCCATCAGCCGGGCCCGCAGCTCGTCGCCATTCACCGGCTTGGCCAGAAAATCATCGGCGCCGCTTTGCAGCCCCTCGGCCACGTCATGCTTGTCCGTCTTCGAGGTCAGAAGGATGAAATAACCATAGCCCTCGCGCGGCATGGCGCGGAACTGCTGGCAGAATTCGATCCCCGACATGCCGGGCATCATCCAGTCGGACAGCACGAAATCGGGCTCGATCCGGTCGCAGATGTCCAGCGCCTCTTCCGCCGAGCCCGCCTCCAGCACCTCATAGCCCGACCGCGAGAGCAGTGCGGACAGGATGCGACGCTGCATCTTGCTGTCGTCCACGACCAGAACCCGGCGCGGCACGGGGGCGGGCTCGGAAGCTGAGGTCGGATCTGGACGGTCTGAAATCGGATCTGTCACGGGCTCACCGGCACTATGCATGGCGCACCTTGCGCGATCGGCCTTAAGAACAGGTGAATCGCCGTAATCCTGATCGGGGGTTAAAGCTTCCGCAAGGAATGGCCCGTAGCCTTTCGCTGTGGTGAGAAAAGGGCTCTGTGGAGGGTACTATGATCGATTGGGAACGGGTCGCCGAGTTGCGATCCGAAATCGGCGCCGAAGGGTTTGCCGAAGTGCTCGAGCTGTTTCTCGACGAGGTCGAGAGCGTGGTGATGAATCTGGGCCGCAAGCCGGACAAGCTGGGCGACGAGCTGCATTTCCTCAAGGGCTCGGCCTGGAATCTGGGCTTTCGCGACTTCGGGGCGATCTGCCAGGACGGCGAACGCCGCTGCGCCGCGGGCAATGCCGCGACGGTGGACATTGCCGCCGTGCTCGACTGTTACGGCCGCTCGAAGGACATCTTCATGGGCCGGGTCGACGAATTCCTGTCCGCCGCCTGAGGCTCAGATCAGGAATTCGGCGATCGCGGAATCATCGGTGATGTCGCGGTAATCAAAACCCGCGGCATCCAGCTTTTGCGTCAGCGCATCGAAGGCGCCCGCCTGCTTCGTCTCGATGCCGATCAGCACCGAGCCGAAGTTGCGGGCGGATTTCTTCAGATATTCGAACCGCGCGATGTCGTCTTCCGGCCCCAGCATCGACAGGAATTCGCGCAACGCCCCCGGCCGTTGCGGCATCCGCAAGATGAAGTATTTCTTCAGCCCGGAATAGCGCTGCGCCCGTTCCTTGACCTCGGGCAACCGCTCGAAATCGAAATTCCCCCCCGAAGTCACGCAGACGACAGTCTTGCCGCGGATTTCCCCCGCCAGTTCCGGCAGCACGTTCAGCGACAGCGCCCCGGCCGGTTCCAGCACGATCCCCTCGTGGTTCAGCATCTCGAGCATGGTCAGGCAGATGCGATCTTCCGGCGCCAGCAGGATCTCCTCGGGGGCCACCCAGTCGAGCGCCGCAAGCGGCAAGGCCCCGATCCGCGCCACCGCCGCGCCATCGACGAAGCTGTTGACATGCTTGAGCGTCACCGGTTCCCCCGCCGCCACCGCCGCGGTCAGGCTGGCGCCGCCCTGCGGCTCGACGAAACGATAGCCGGTCTGCGGTGCCGTCGCGCGCAGATAGCCCGTGACGCCTGCCGCCAGACCGCCGCCGCCCACCGGCAGGATGACCAGATCGGGCGCGCGGCCCAGCTGATCGAGGATCTCGACCCCCACCGAGGCCTGACCCTCGATCACGTTCTCGTCGTCGAAGGGCGAGAGGAAATGCGCCCCCGCCTCGGCACAGAATTTCTGCGAGGCCGCCAGCGTCTGGTCGAAATAATCGCCGGTCAGTACGATCTCGACCGCATCGCCGCCAAAGGTGCGGGTCTTGTCGATCTTTTGCTGCGGCGTCGTCACCGGCATGAAGATCGTTCCGCGCACGCCGAAATGACGGCAGGCAAAGGCCACGCCCTGCGCGTGATTGCCCGCGCTGGCACAGACGAACTGCCGCGCCTCGGGGGTGATCTCCAGCAGCTTGCGCATCGCGGTGAAGGCGCCGCGCAGCTTGTAGCTGCGCACTGGCGTCAGGTCTTCGCGCTTGAGCCAGATCTCGGCCTCGTAACGTTTGGACAGGAAATCATTGCGCTGCAGCGGCGTCGGCTCGAAGAGCGTGCGCAGGGCGCGGGTGGCGGCAAGGGCGGCAAGGGCAAATTGGGTCATGGTTCGATTAGACCCGTCCTTCGGGCTTTGGCAAGCGCCGAGCGACAGGATCGCGCCGCGACCGACCAAGGTTGGCGCCGAAACGGACCGTTTCCAGATTGGCGATTTGCGCAAAATTGTGTCCAAGAGTCATGATTTCGCCGCGATTGCGACACGGCCGGGACGACGCGAGGGCGGAGCCTGCCCCTGCTCATCTTGGGGGGTGTGCGATGCGGATTGCTTTCACCAGACGGGTCGAGTCGGGGCTCTCCCTGCTCGACACCAATATCGAACGGCTCGAAATCGTCACGACGGCTTCGGGCAGCTTCCTTTACAGCGTGACCGGCAGCAATGGCGGCATCCTGGCCTGGCAGATCGGGGCGCAGGCCGTGCCAACGGTCGCCGACAGTTTCTACTTCCCCGGCAGCCTGACCGGGATGGCGGTTCTGGATCTGTCCTGGGCGACCTTCAACGGCTACACCCGGATTCTTTTCGGCGTGACCCAGGGCGGCGATCTGCTCAGTTCCAACAGCGCCGCCCCCGGCGATCTGGGGCGGCAGACGACGGTCCGGCTGGACGATGCCCGCAGCCCCTGGCTGCAAAACGGCCTTCTGACGGCGGAAATCGCCAGTGGCGCCGACATGATCTATGTCGCCGACGCGATCAGCGGCGCGTTGAACGGCTATGCGATCGACGCCAGCGGCATCCCGCGCTGGGTCTCGGGCACCGCCAGCCCCTCGGGCGGCGCGGTCGGCGGGCAGGTGCTGCTCGAGATGGTGGCGGTGGCCGGGCAGGAGTTCCTGCTGCGCGCCGACGCCGGTTTCGACGGCGTCGCCAGCTATCGCGTCGGCGCCAATGGCGCGCTGGTGCAGGTCGGCACATTGGGCGCGTCGAACGGGCTGGGCTTGAACGACCCCACCGTGATGACCACCGTCACCGCTTTCGGCAAGACCTTCGTGGTTTTGGGCGCGGGCGGCAGCGGCACGATTTCGGTGATGGAACTGACCGCGACCGGCAGCCTGCGCCCGACCGATCACCTGATGGACACGCTCGACAGCCGCTTTGGCATGATCACCGCGCTGGAGGCCGTCGTCGTGCGGGGCCGGGTCTTCGTGGTGGCGGGCGGCGGCGATGACGGGCTGACCCTGTTCACGCTTCTGCCCGACGGGCGGCTGGTGCAGCTGCAAACCCTGGAGCAGGGCACCGGGCTTGGCCTGCAGGACATCACCGCGCTGACGATGACGGTGGTCGGCACCGAGCTGCGGATCTTCGTCGCCTCGGGCGCCCAACCCGGGCTGAGCCTGTTGCGCATCGATCTGGCGGCGCTGGGCGTGACGGTGACGGGCGCGACAAGCGGCAACCTGCGCCGCGACGGCTCGGCGCTTGATGATCTGCTGGTGGCCAACACCACCGGCCGCGACACGCTGATGGGGTTGGCGGGCGAAGACGTGCTGGTCTCGGGCCCGGGCAGCACGACCATGTTCGGCGGCGCGGGCAACGACACTTTCGTGATCCGCAGTTCCGACAATCGGCAATATGTGATGGATTACAGCCCCGGCGACCGCATCGACCTGAGCGGCCTGCCGATGCTGCGCTCGACCGCGCAGCTGATCGCGACGCCCACCGACCGCGGCCTGCTGCTGTCCTTTGGCGGCACCGAGATCGAGATCGTCTCGGCGACCGGGCGGCCGCTGGCGCTGCGCGACATCTGGTCCGGGCTGAGCTTCGGCCTGCCTGACCGGCTGCTGATGCTGGGCGAGGTGCAGGGCGAGCGGATCGTGGCGGGCACCGGCGGCGGTGCGCTGTCGGGCACGATCGGCCGCGACACGCTGATCGGCAGCAGCCGGGCCGACACGATCAATGGCCTTGAGTCAAGCGACATGATCCAGGGCGGTGGCGGCAATGACGTGATCTTCGGCGATCGCGGCAATGACACGATCAGCGGCGATGACGGCGACGATTCCCTGATCGGCGGCGAGGGCGCGAACAGGATGAACGGCGGCAACGGCAATGACACGCTGATCGGCGACGAGGATGTCGACGTGCTCAACGGTGCCTCCGGCGCCGATTCCCTCGTCGGCAATGGCGGCGACGACAGGCTGCTGGGGGATGTCGGCCGGGACACGCTGCTGGGCGGGGCGGGCAATGACAACCTGAACGGCGGCAACGACGACGATCGGCTCTCGGGCGGCGAGGGCAACGACGTCCTGAGCGGCGGCGCGGGCAATGACACGCTTTTCGGCGATGCGGGGAATGACACGCTGCGGGGCGACGCGGGCAACGACCGGATCGACGGCGGCGCCGGGGTCAATCTGCTCAGCGGCGGCGCAGGCGCCGACACGCTTTTGGGCGGATCGGGCAATGACAGCCTTTACGGCGGGATGGAAACCGGCACGCCCGAAGATCTGGCCGACAGCCTGTCGGGCGGCGGCGGCAATGACGTGCTTTGGGGCGGCGCGGGGAACGACACCCTGCGCGGCGGCAGCCACAATGACACCTTGCGCGGCGGCAGCGGCGCAGACCTGCTCGACGGCGGCGACGGCGACGACTGGCTTTTCGGCGAGAGCGGCAACGACCTGCTGACCGGCGGGCTGGGCAGGGACACTTTCCTGCATGACGGCGCGGCCGGTGCGGGCACCGACTGGATCTCCGATTACGGCGCCGAAGACCGGCTTGTTTTCACCCGCGCCGGGGCGCGGATCGGCGATTTCGGGCTGCGATGGGGCGATCTGGGCGGTGATGCCGCGGTGCGGGACGTGCAGCTCATCCATCGCCCGACCGGCGCCGCGGTCTGGACGGTGGTGGATGCCGAAAGCCTGCAGCGGCTGACGCTTCAGATCGGCGGCGAGACGCATTACCTGCTGGTCTGACGACGGGGCTTGCGACAGGCCGGGTGACTTTGGCGCAGGCAATTGTTAAGGAGACGCGGAACCCATCTTGCAACGAGGACCGCGATGCTCGTCGAAGACACGCCGCTTGTCGGCGTCAAACTGATCACCCCCCGCCGCTTCGGCGACCACCGGGGCTTCTTCTCCGAAAGCTACTCGGCCAAGGCGCTGGCCGAGCACGGGATCGACACCGTCTTCGTGCAGGACAACCATTCGCTGTCGATGACCCCGGGCACGATCCGCGGCCTGCATTTCCAGACCCCCCCGCATGCGCAGGACAAGCTGGTGCGCTGCGGCAAGGGCTGTCTTTTCGATGTCGCGGTCGACATCCGCAAGGGCTCGCCCACCTACGGGCAGTGGTTCGGCGCCGAGCTGAGCTTTGAAAACGGCCGTCAGCTGCTGGTGCCCAAGGGCTTCGCGCATGGCTTCGTCACCCGCGCGCCGGAAACCGAGATCATCTACAAATGCTCGGACTATTATCACCCGGAAACCGAGGGCGCGCTGATCTGGAACGACCCCGATATCGGCATCGACTGGGGCATGGGCGATCTGGAACCGGTGCTCTCGGCCAAGGATGCGGTCGCGGGGCGGATCGCCGGTTTCGACAGCGCCTTCACCTGGCAGGGCTGAGACCACACCGTCAGGATTGCAAAGGTCGGTTGTCCTTTGCAATCTGCGCAAGTAAGCCTGTTCAAACCAGAAGAAATGGAATTTGCCATGAAGATTCTCGTGACCGGGGGGGCAGGGTTCATCGGCTCCGCGGTGGTGCGTCTGGCGATCGCGCGCGGTCATGCCGTGGTCAATGTCGATGCCCTGACCTATGCCGCCTGTCTTGACAACGTGGCCTCGGTCGCCAGCGCGCCGCTTTATGCGTTTGAGCAGGCCGACATCCGCGACGGCGCCGCGATCGCCGCCATTCTGGACCGCCACCAGCCCGATGCGGTGATGCATCTGGCGGCGGAAAGCCATGTCGACCGCTCGATCGACGGGCCGGGCGTCTTCATCGAGACGAATGTGATGGGCACCTATCAGATGCTGCAGGCTGCCCGGCAGTATTGGGAAAACCGCGGCCGTCCCGAGAGTTTCCGCTTCCATCACATCTCCACCGACGAGGTCTTCGGGTCCTTGCCGCATGACCCGTCCGTGAAATTCACCGAAGACACGCCCTATGATCCGCGCAGCCCCTATTCGGCCTCGAAGGCGGGCTCGGATCATCTGGTCCGCGCCTGGCACGAGACCTATGGCCTGCCGGTGCTGCTTACCAATTGCTCGAACAATTACGGGCCGTTCCATTTCCCGGAAAAGCTGATCCCGGTGATCATCCTGAACGCGCTGGCGGGCAAGGCGCTGCCGATCTATGGCGACGGCTCGAACATCCGCGACTGGCTTTATGTCGAGGATCACGCCGACGCGCTTTTGACCGTGGTCGAAAAGGGCGCGGTCGGGCGGAGCTACAACATCGGCGGCGAGAACGAGCGCACAAACCTCGAACTGGTCCGCACGCTCTGCGAGATCCTCGACCGCAAGCGCCCGAAGGCCGCGGGCAGCTATGCCGATCAGATCACCTTCGTCACCGACCGCCCCGGCCATGACGCCCGTTACGCGATCGACCCGACGCGGATCCGCACCGAACTGGGCTGGCGGCCTTCGGTCACGGTCGAAGAGGGGCTGGAACGCACCGTCGACTGGTATCTGGCCAATGAGAGCTGGTGGCGGGCGCTGCAGGACCGCGATGGCGTCGGCCAGCGACTGGGGGTCAAGGGGTGAACCACGCGGGAACGGGCACGCTCTGGCTGCATGTCGGCACCCACAAGACCGGGACGACCTCGATCCAGCGGGCGTTGCAGCTTTCCGCCGCCCGGCTGCGGGCAGCGGGGGTCGCGGTTCATCCCGAAGCGATTGCCTGGGCCCTTGCCAACACCTTCCTGCGCCCCGAGATCCGCTCGACGCCGCGGGGGAACTATGGCGAGCCGCTGCCCGATCTGGCCCGGCTCGCCGCAGTTCCCGCGAAGATCGCCGCCGCGCGCGGGACCGCCCCGGAGATGGTCATCAGCAGCGAAGAATTCTGTCTGCTGCATACGCCGCTTGAAGCCTTTGCGCTGAAATCCGCGCTGGCCCCGGCCTTTGCGCGGATCAACTGCGCAAGACCGGTTCCTGGGAGGCCCAGAAGGCGCTGCCCGACGATCAAAGCGCCGATGGCGCCTGGTATTACGACACCGCGGCGATCCTGGCCTTCTGGCAGGGGATCGGCACGCCGGTGGTGCTGGATTACGACCGGATCTGCGCCGAAGAGGGCGACATCCTGCCCGCCTTCGCGCGGGCGATCGGTCAGCCGGGTCTGTTCGACGGGCTCGACATGCGTCTCAACACTCGGGTCAGGGGCTTGAAATGAAGGTTCTCGTGTTTGGTCGGACAGGTCAGGTCGCGACAGAGCTGCAACGCCAGCTGCCGCAGGCCGTGTTTCTGGGACGCGAGCAGGCCGATCTTGCCGATCCGGCGGCCTGCGCGGCCGCGATCCGCGACAGCGACGCCGCGGCGGTGATCAATGCCGCCGCCTGGACCGCGGTGGACAAGGCCGAGGCCGAGGAAGCCGCGGCGACGGTGGTGAATGGCGAGGCCCCCGCGGCGATGGCCCGGGCGGCGGCGCAAAAGCGCATCCCCTTCCTGCATGTCTCGACCGATTACGTCTTTTCCGGCGCGGGCAGCGCGCCCTGGGTCGAGACCGATCCGGTGGCGCCGCAAAATGCCTATGGCCGCAGCAAGCTGGCCGGGGAACAGGGCGTCCGCGCGGCGGGGGGCGCTGCGGCGATCCTGCGCACCTCCTGGGTGTTTTCCGCACATGGGGCGAATTTCGTGAAAACCATGCTGCGGCTGAGCGAAAGCCGCGATGCGCTGAACGTGGTCGAGGACCAGATCGGCGGTCCGACCCCCGCGGCCGACATCGCGGCGGCGCTGGTCGTCATGGCGCGGAAGATGGTCGCCGGACAGCCCGGCGGCACCTATCATTTCGGCGGCAGCCCCTGGGTCAGCTGGGCCGATTTCGCCCGCGAGATCTTTGCGCTTTCGGGCCGCAAGGTGGTAGTGACGGGGATTCCGACCGCGGCCTATCCGACGCCTGCGCTGCGCCCGCTCAACAGCCGGATGGACTGCGCGGCGCTGACGCGCGATTTCGGCATCGCCCCGCCCGACTGGCAGGCGGGTCTTTCCAAGGTTTTGAAAGAACTGGAGATTTGAGATGACGACACGCAAGGGCATCATTCTGGCCGGGGGCTCGGGCACGCGGCTTTACCCGATCACCATCGGCGTCTCGAAGCAGCTTCTGCCGATCTATGACAAGCCGATGGTCTATTATCCGCTCTCGGTGCTGATGCTGGCGGGGATCCGCGAGATCGCGATCATCACCACGCCGATCGATCAGGAGCAGTTCAAGCGCACGCTGGGCGACGGGTCGCAATGGGGTCTCCGCCTGACCTATATCGCGCAGCCCTCGCCCGACGGTCTGGCCCAAGCCTATATCCTGGCCGAGGAGTTCCTCGATGGCGCCCCCTCGGCGATGGTGCTGGGCGACAACATCTTTTTCGGCCACGGGCTGTCGGCGCTGCTGGCCGAGGCCGATGCCCATGCGGCGGGCGGCACCGTCTTCGGCTATCGCGTCGCCGATCCGGAGCGCTATGGCGTGGTGGATTTCGACACCGAGGGCAAGGTCCGCGCGATCATCGAAAAACCGCCGGTGCCGCCGTCGAACTTTGCCGTGACCGGGCTTTACTTCCTCGATGGCAGCGCCCCCGAACGCGCCCGCAAGGTCACGCCCTCGGCGCGGGGCGAGCTGGAAATCGTCACGCTTCTGGAAATGTATCTGGCCGAGGGCAGCCTGCGCGTCTGTCCGATGGGCCGCGGCTATGCCTGGCTGGACACCGGCACGCATGGCAGCCTGCTGGATGCGGGCAATTTCGTCCGCACGCTGGAAAAACGGCAGGGCCTGCAGACCGGCAGCCCGGACGAGATCGCCTTTGAACGCGGCTGGATCGATGCCGAGGGCCTGCGCGCCCGGGCGAAGCTGTTCGGCAAGAACGATTACGGCGATTATCTGCGCAAGCTGCTGGAAGGGTGAGGGGCGGTGGCCTCGGTCACGATCCTGATGGCGACCTGGAACGGCGCAACCCGGCTGGGGCCGCAGCTCGACAGTTTCGCGGCGCAAAGCCTTGTGCCCGCAAGGCTGATCGTCAGCGACGACGGCTCGACCGATGCGACGGTGCAGGTGCTGACGGGCTGGGCCGCCGCCCATCCCGAGATCGCCGTGACGCTGCGGGCCGGGCCGCGGGCCGGGGCGGCGCAGAATTTCCTGTCGCTGTTGCGCCTGCCGATCGAAACCGATCTGCGGGCGATTTCCGATCAGGATGATGTCTGGCTGCCGGAAAAGCTGCGGGTCGCGGCGGCGGCGCTGGCGCCTTTGTCCGACGGACAACCGGCGCTTTACTGCGGCCGCTCCTTCGAGGTGAACGAGGACCTGACCGGGCACCGGCTGTCGCGCGGCGCCCCCCGGCCCGCCTCTTTTGCCCATGCTTTGGTGCAGAACATCGCGGGCGGCAATACGATGGTGCTCAACCGCGCCGGGGCCGAGGCGATCCGTGCCGCCGCGCTGCGCACCACCGATACGGTGATCCATGACTGGTGGATCTATCAGGTGATCACCGGCATCGGCGGCCGGGTGATCTTCGACAACACGCCGCATCTGCTTTACCGTCAGCACGAGGGCAATGTGATCGGCGCGAACCGCGGCGCGCTGGCGACGCTGGTTCGGGCGCATATGCTGGTGACGGGGCGGTTTTCCGACTGGTGCAAACGCAACATCGCCGCGCTGCGGACGATCGAGGATCTGCTGACGCCGGAAAACCGCGCCCTGCTGGCAGCCTTTGAACGCGCCCGCGCCCTGCCGCCGCTGCAAAGCCTGGCCGCGATCCGCCGCGCGGGCTTTTACCGGCAAGGCCTGCGCGGGCAGCTGTCGCTTTATGCCGGGGCGCTGCTGCGGCGGCTTTAGACCCAGCGGCCGATGGCGATCAGATCGGCCTTGAAGACATCGGCATTGGCGGCGCTGCCCAGCCGCACGACATGGATGCCCGTCGCCGCCGTGGCGTCCAGATCGCCGACGCAGCCCGTGCAAAGACGCCGGTCCTGGGTCAGGCCGGTCGGCGCCACGCCGCGGCAGGTCACCACCGGCGCGGCGACGAAGACCTTGGGATAGGTCCAGCCGAAATCGGCGGTCCGGTAGGGCGCGGCAAAAGACCCCGCGCCCTGCGCGATGATTGAGCCGAGCGTGCGCTGCGCGAAACAGATCTGCGTGCCATCGGCGAAACGGATGTACTCGCCGTTCGTGGTCGTGCCGCGCTCCAGCACCGCCCCCGTCGGCACGCCCGCGCTTTGCGCCACCGTGCCCAGCAGATTGCCCGGCCCGTAGCCCCAATCCGCCCGCATCAGCCGCCCCGCCGTGACATCGGTCCGCGACTGCTGCACCGCCAGGCCCGACACCAGCCCCGTCGCCCCGGCAAAGCTGAACGCGGTCTTCCAGGCCGTGCCGTCGGCGCTGACCTTGATCGCGAAACTGTCGCTGCCCGCCGTGCCCATCTCGGCCCGGCCCGACCAGGAGGTCTGGAACAGCAGGCTTGCGGTATCGGTGGGCAGGGCCTTGTTGATCTTCAGCTGATGCCCCGCGCCCGCGTGGCTGAGCAGCGTCGCCGCGGCCTGGACCGCCAGCCGGTTCGTGGCGTCATGGCTGGTGTTGATGCCCAGCCCGGGCAGGTTGTCGGTCTCGACCGGGGCCAGATCCCAGCTGCTGCCGTCGAACAGAAGCAGGGCCCCGTCCGACAGATCCCGCGCCGTCCAGCCCGGCTGCGGGCGCGCGAACAGCCAGCCGCTGCCGGTCCAGAGCGCCACCGCCCCGTCCTGCCCGGTCCAGGCCGCCGCCCCGCCCGCGGCGACGATGTGGCGGTCGCCGGTCTGCGGCGAGGCGGGCGGCACCGTCAGCGTCCGGTCCAGCACGGCCAGCTGCACGATCGCATCGAGCAGGCTCAGCGCCTCGTTGTGGGTGACGTGCTTTTGCGCCTGCGAGGGCAGGATGAGGGGCAGCCCCAGAAGCGGGGTTTGATCGGCCATGGTGATCTCCGCGGGTGATGAAAGGCCCCAGCTTTCCCGCGGGAAGGTAAAGATGCCCGCAGACCGGCGCACGCCCGGGACCGCGGATCGGCAACGGATCTCAGACGCCGCCGGGCGTCCGGGCGCCATTGCGCTGCATCGCCTTCTGGTAATGCTCGATCGCCTGGCCGACCTCGGGGTAGTAGTAAAGCTGCCCGCCCTCCAGATAGACCCCCGAGACGCAGAGCCGCTTGAGTTCCCCAAACTGGTGCGAGACGATGATCGCGCTCGAGGTCTTCAGCCGCTCCTGCATGAAGGATTGGCACTTCGTCCTGAACGAGGTGTCGCCGACCGACATCACCTCGTCGATCAGATAGGTGTCGAAGGGCACGGCCATCGACATGGCAAAGGCCAGCCGGGACCGCATCCCCGAGGAATAGGTCCGCGTCGGCAGGTGGAAATGCTGCCCCAGATCGGCAAAATCGCGGCAGAAGCGGATCGCCTCGTCGGTGTCGATCCCATAGACGCGGGCGATGAAGCGCACGTTCTGCGCCCCGGTCAGATCGCCGTGAAAGCTGCCCGCAAAGCCGATCGGCCAGGACACCGACCCGTCCGAGAGCACCTCGCCGCTGTCCGGCTCGACCGTGCCCGCGATCATGCTGAGCATGGTGGATTTGCCCGCGCCGTTGCCGCCCAGAAGCGCCACCGCCTCGCCCGTCGGAAAGACGAAGTTGATGTCGCGCGCCACTGTCTTCGACACCCCGTTCAGCCGGAAGGTCTTGTTCAGGTTCCGCAGCTCGATCATCGGCTCAGCGCCTGTCGCGCAGACTGTAAAAGATCAGCACGCAGATCGACCAGGCCAGCGTCAGGAACACCGCCGTCAGCCCGGCAATCAGACCGCGCTGCGGATAGGTCGCGGCCTCGGCCATCGAGGGGGTCGTGTAGCTGGCCAGATAGCGGCTTTGCCGCTGCGCCTCGGCCTTGGCAGAATCGAGCGAGGCCATCGCCGCCAGATAGGCCGAATTCGCATATTCGACATCGACGCTTAACCGCTCGTATTCGGCCATCAGCGTCGGGTAATCCTCGCGCGATTCCACATCGGGGTTTTCCGTGTCCCCCATGCCGAACTTGCTTTTTTCCTGTTCGATCAGGGTCTGGATCACGTCGATACGGCGGCGCGACTGCGACACCCGCGGATCGTCGCCCGAGGAGGTTTCCAGCGTCAGGTTCAGATCGATATAGGCCTGCGCCAGCTGCTGCTCGAGCGAGGTCATCAGCCCCATCTGCCCCTGCACATCCGCCGCCGGATCGATCAATCGGGTCTTCGAGCGGAACCGGGTGCGTTCCTCGCGGGCCTGTTTCAGCCGCTCGATCGCCACGGCCAGTTCCTCGCGGGCGTAGCGGGTGGCATCCTCGCGGGCGATCGCCGACATCTCGTTGATCACCGCGGTCGATTCCGCGACGATCTCGCGGGCGATCGCCAGCGCATCCTCGCGGGTGAAGGCGCGGCTCTCGACTTCGATCAGGCCGCTGTTCGAGGCATAGGAAATCCGCACCATCCGCTGCCAGTAGTCGACCAGATCCTCGATCGTGCCGTCGGTGTCATAGGTGAAGACCGGATCGAAAGCGGGACGCGAAAACACCTGCGCCAGATCGATCTTGCGGTTGATCCGCTCGACCAGGGTGCGGCTCTGGATGAATTCGTAGATCACCTCGGCATCCGAGGAGCTGCTTTGCGTCAGCATCGACAGCCCGCCCAGCAGCGCGCCGGCGGAACTCATGTCTTCGGAATGGACGGTGAAGCCTACTTTCGAGGCATATTGATCGGCGGCGATCAGATACAGATAGACGACGGCCAGAACGGTCGGGGCGACGACACCCAGGACAAAGCTGGACAACAGAACCTTGTGCCGGAACCGCGGCCTTGCCGCAGCCGGATTTGGGATCGGCTTCGGTGCGCGTTTCACCGCGGCATCGGCCGCTTCCGACAGCTGCTTGTTAATCGCCCTTACTCCCGTCGCGCCATCGAGGTGACGCAACTCATGGTTATTTGTCCCTCGCATTGCAAGCGAAAAAGCACTAGGGAATTCTCGCTGAATCCCCCCTCGGAGGCCCGTTTCCATGGCAAAAGCCGCAGTTTCCGTCCGGACCAACCGGGGCAGGCTGATCGGCGCCCGCGCCGTCTTCGCGCTGATCCTGCGCGAGATGACGACGACCTACGGCAAGTCCATCGGCGGCTATTTCTGGACCGTCGCGGAACCTGTGGCGGCGATCGCGCTGCTCTCGGTGGTGTTCTCGATGATCGTGCACCAGCCGCCGCTGGGGCAGAGCTTCATCCTGTTCTACGCCAGCGGGTATCTGACGCTGACCGGCTATAACGCGATCTCGATCAACGTCGCGATGTCGATCCGCTTTTCCAAGGCGCTGCTGGCCTATCCGAGCGTGACCTATGTCGACGCCATCGCGGCGCGGCTGATCCTGACCACGCTGACACAGCTGCAGGTCTTCGCCATCGTCATCGCCGTCGCCATCGCGACGCAGCACAGCCAGATCAACCTGAATTTCCCGGCACTTGGCCGCGCCTGGGGCATGCTGATCGCGCTTGGCACCGCGGTCGGGCTGCTGAACTGCTATCTGATGAGCACCTTTCCGGCCTGGCAGATGGTCTGGGCGGTGCTGAACCGGCCGATGTTCCTCGTGGCGGGGGTGCTGTTCCTGATCGACAACATGCCCGAGCCGGTGCGGACCATCAGCCTGCTGGTGCCGCCGACCCATGTCGTCATGATGATGCGCAAGGGGATTTATGACACCTATGACGCCGTTTACGTGTCCGAGATCTACGTTTACGGGGTGTCGTTGCTGATCGGCGCGCTGGGGATGATCCTGCTGCATCGCCACCACCGCAAAATCCTTTCGGAACGCTGAAACTCAGGGCAAAGCAGCGCGGAACGGCGCTGCGATGACGCAAACAGGCTTGACGGCGTGCCCGGTCCCGTTACACCCGATTTCAAGCCGGATACAGTTGCCGCACGCCCGAAAATCGGAATTACAGCAAAGGCAAAGCATGAAAAACCTTGGGCCAAAGAATGTCGGAAACGCTGCAATTCCGGTAAAATCCACTGCCTCGCGTCGGCCGGTTCAGGCCGCCAACTCTTCGACCGGACGCAGGCGCAAGACCCAAAGCACGACCCCGATCTGCCTTCTTGTCCTTGGCATGCACCGCTCCGGCACCAGCATGCTGACCCGGCTGCTGAACATCGCGGGCTATGCCCTGCCCGGCAATCTGCTGGGCGCGAACGAGGGCAACAAGACCGGGCATTGGGAACCGCAGTTCCTGATCGATCTCAACCAGTCCTTCCTGAACCGGATCGGCAGCGACTGGTCCGACTGGTCCGAAATCGACTTCGACGCCATCCCGAAGGACACGCTGTCGGGCTATCAGACCGCGCTGCAATCCTGGGCCCGGACGGAACTCGGCGGCCGCTCCAGCCTCGTGCTGAAGGAGCCGCGCTCCTGCCGTCTGGCGCCGCCGATGCTTGCGGCGCTGGCCGACGAGGGCTTCGAGACCCGGATCCTGGTTCCCTATCGCAATCCGCTGGAAGTGGCGCAGTCGCTCGAGGCGCGGGACGGCATCGCGCTGCGCCGCGGCGTGCTGATGTGGATCCGCCATGTGCTGGACGCGGAACGCTTCAGCCGCGGCCTGCCGCGCAGCTTCGTCGATTATTCCGATCTGATGGCCGACTGGGCGGCGGAACTGCTGCGGATCAGCCGCGATGTCCGGCTGGACCGGCTGAGCCGGATCGACGAGATCGCCGAAGAGGCGGATTCCTTCATCTCGGACGAACACCGCCACCATGCGGGCGACACCGGCACGCTGGCAGCGATCGATTATACCGCCGGGATGGCGCTGACGATCTATCGCGCGCTGGCCGATCTTTGCGCCGATCCGAACAAGGCCGAGGTGATGGCCGCCTTTGACGGGCTGCGCGCGCAGCTTGACGAGATGGAACGCCTGACGCTGCCGACCCAGCGCGACGCCGACCGGATGCTGGCGCAGGTGCAGACGACGCTGCGGACGCTGGAACACGAGCATCTCGACCTGCAGGTCCGTTACGAGGACATGACCCGCAATGTCGGCGGCATCTGGGAGCTGCACAGCACGGTTGCCGAGCTGAACCGCAAGAACGAATCCTTCATCTCGGATCTGAGCGCGCGTCTGGCGGAACGCGAGAATGCGGTGCGGATGCGCACCGACGAGCTGATGCAGGCGCAAAGCCTTCTGAGCGAAAAAGTCAAGGAGATCAATGCGCTGAATGCGCGGCTGGCGGAAGCTGGCAGCACCGGCCAGATGCTGCAGCAACGCCTTGACGATGCGGCGAAGCGGCTTGAGGAAAGCTCTGCCGAGCATGGCCTGCGCGACGAGGCGACACAGGCCCGCATCGCCCAGCTCGAGGAGCAGCTGACGGAGGCCCGGGCGAAGCTGGAAGCCGGTCTGGCGGAACGCAGCCGCCTCGAGACCGAACGGTGGCAGCTGGAACAGGATCTGATGCTGCGTCTGGCCGATCTCGAGGCGAAGCTGGCGGCCAGCCAGACCCAGATCGAGCATCTGCAGGCCGAGCGCGACGAGCTGGTCGCCCGGCTGGCCACGGCCGAGCAGGCGCTGACCGAAACCCGCGGGCGGCTGACCGAAACCCGCGAACAGCTGTCCGAGGCCCAGGGCCGGCTGATCGAAACCCGTGACGCGCTGACCGAAACCCGCGTCAAGCTTTCGGACACCTCCGCGCAGCTTTCGGAAACCCGGGAGGAGCTGAACCAGACCCGCACGAAGCTTTCCGACACCTTCGATCAGCTCGCCGAGACCCACGACCAGCTGACCGAGAGCAACGGCGCGCTGACGCAGACCCGGGACCGGCTGACGGACACGCTCGGCCAGCTGACCGAGACCCGCGGCCAGCTGGCGCAAACGCGCGACCATCTGGCCGAGGCGCATGGACAACTGACCGAGACCCGCAGTCAGCTGACCGAGCGGAGCCTGCGGCTGGACCAGACCCTGGCCGACCGCACCGACATCCTGCAGCAATTGCAGGCCCGCGCCGGAGAGCTGGCGCATGTGCAGGCGCTGCTGCATGAACGCGACACGCAGCTGATCGGCGAGCGCGAGCAGAACCATGTGCAGATGCAGGCGCTTTATCACCACATCGCGCATCTGGACCGGGTGATCGCCCAGCACGAGACGACGATCGCGATGCTGCGCTCCAGCACCTCGTGGCGGATCACCGCGCCGATGCGGGTGGTGGTGACCGGCGCGCGCTGGATCAACCGCCACAGCCGACGCACGGTCTCGGCGACGGCACGGTTCGTCTGGCATTACCTGCCGGTGCCGATGGCGCGCAAGCTGCGCTTCAAGGACAGGGTGCTGAGCAAGACCGGCTTCCTTCTGGGCAGCACGCAGTTCTATCAGGCCTGGCAAGAGGCGAAACGCGAACGCGAGGCCGTCGCGGCGCAGCTGCAGGCGATCCAGCGGCAACAGGCGCAGTTCCAGCCGGTGCCCCAGCCCGTGGCCCCCGCCCCGGTCGCGTTGCCCGTCACGGCACCCGTCGCCGCCCCGGAACCCGCCCCCGTCACCGAACAGCCGCAGCCTGTCGCAGCGGTCGCCCCGGAACCGGCGGCGCCGGTCCTGATCTCCGAGACGAACACCTTCGTTCCGCGCCGTCAGATCACCGATCTGAGCCATCCGAAGGCGCGGCTGATCGCCTTCTACCTGCCGCAGTTCCACGCCATTGCGGAAAATGACGCCTGGTGGGGCAAAGGCTTCACCGAATGGACGAATGTCGGCCCGGCGCAACCGCAATTCCCCGGCCATCACCAGCCGCACGAGCCGGTGCCGGAACTGGGCCAATACAACCTTCTGGATACCGATGTGCAGCGCAAGCAGATCGAGCTGGCGCAGCTTTACGGCATCGGCGGCTTCTGCTTCTACTGGTACTGGTTCGGCGGCAAGCGTCTTCTGGAAAAGCCGGTGCGGAACTGGCTGGACAATCCCGATCTCGATTTCCCCTTCTGCATCTGCTGGGCGAACGAGAACTGGTCGCGGCGCTGGGACGGGCTGGATCAGGAACTGCTGATCTCGCAAAACCACAGCCCGCAAGACGATCTCGACTTCATCACCGAGCTGGCGCCCTATTTGCGCGATCCGCGCTACATCCGCATCGACGGCAAGCCGCTGATCCTGCTTTATCGCCCGAGCCTGATGCCGAACGTCGCCGAGACCTCGGCACGCTGGCGCGACTGGTGCCGCAAGAACGGCGTCGGCGAGATCTATCTGGCCTATCCGCAAAGCTTCGAAACCGTCGATCCGGCGGACTACGGCTTTGATGCGGCGGTGGAATTCCCGCCCAACAACTATGCGCCCGACAATCTGACCGACCGCGTGCCGGGGCTCTCGCCCGAGTTTGAGGGCATCATCTATGACTGGCGGTCCTATGTCGAACGCTCGCGCAATTATCCGATGCCCGACTACAAGCTTTTCCGTTCGGTCTGCCCGTCCTGGGACAACACCGCCCGGCGCAAGAACAAGGGCGCGATCTTTGCCAATTCGAACCCGGCCGAATACCGGATCTGGCTGGAAAACGCCGTCACCCGGACGCTGGCCGATGCCCGCACCCCGGACGAGCGGGTGATCTTCGTCAATGCCTGGAACGAATGGGCCGAGGGCGCGCATCTCGAGCCCGACACGAAATATGGCTATGCCTATCTGGAGGCCTCGCGGGCGGCGCTGAACCCGGTCGAAGTGCCGCGCATGGTGACGCTGGTCGGCCATGACGCGCATCCGCACGGGGCGCAGATCCTGTTGTTGAACCTGGCGCGCAACTACGCGCAAAACGGCTTCAAGGTGACGATCGTCCTGCTGCAGGGCGGGCAGATGGTGACGCAATATGCGCAATATGCGCAGGTCGTCGTGCTCGACGATCCGGCGCTGGCGGGCGAGAACAGCATCCGCCTGCTGCGGCGGCTGCGCACCGAAGACGCGCAGGTGGCGATCGTCAACACCACCGTCAGCGCCGAGATCTTGCCGATGCTGCGCGAGGCGGGTTATCGCACCGTGGCGCTGATCCACGAGATGGCCTCGGTCTATGATCAGATGAACCTGCGGCACCAGATGACGCTGGCCGCCGATCATGCCGATCAGATCGTCTTTCCGGCGCCGCTGGTGCAGGCGCAGTTCGAGACCTATCTGGGCCGGTCGCTGCCGCGGGCGCAGGTGCGGCCGCAGGGGCTTTACCTGCACGAGCTCGCCTCCTCGGACGCGCTGGCGCAGCATCGCGCCCGGCTGCGCGCCGAGCTGGGCATCGACGCGGACACGACGCTGCTTCTGGGTGTGGGCTATGTCGATCACCGCAAGGGCGGCGATCTTTTCGTGCGCACGCTGGCGCGTCTGCGCGAGCTCGGCCGCAAGGTCGAGGCGATCTGGATCGGTCACGCCGACATCCATTTCCTGCCGCAGATCGAGGCGCTGGCCCGCGATCTGGGCGTGGCCGACCACATGCGCTTCCTGGGTCGGCAACAGGATCCGGTCCCCTTCTATGCCGCCTCGGACGTGTTCCTGCTGTCCTCGCGCGAGGATCCCTTCCCCTCGGTCGTGCTGGAGGCGATGGCGGCCCGGCTGCCCTGCGTGATGTTCGCGGGCACCACCGGCTGCGAAGTGCTGGCCGAGCGCGGTCTGGCGCTGGCCGTCGGCGGTCAGGATCCGGCCGGGATGGCGCAGGCGGTGGAAAGCCTGATCGACCACCCCGAGCGGCGCGGCCAGATGGTCGCCGCCGCGCGCGACTACATCGAGGCCGAGGCCGATTTCACCAAATACACGCTGGATCTGCTGCGCCTGTCGGGTCGGCATGTGCCGCGGGTCACGGTGGTCGTGCCGAATTACAACTATGGCCGTTACATCGAGGACCGGCTGCAGTCGGTTCTGGCGCAGGATTTCCCGATCTACGAAATCATCGTGCTTGACGACCGCTCCACCGATGACAGCCTGGAGCGCATCCGCGCCTTTGCCGCGCGCTGCGAACGGCCGATCCGCATCGTCCCGAACGCGGTCAACTCGGGCAACGTGTTCCGGCAATGGATCAAGGGGCTGGATCTGGCGCAGGGCGATTACGTCTGGATCGCCGAGGCCGACGATCTGGCCGAGCCCGATTTCCTCTCCACCGCGATGCGCGGCTTCGAGAAGCCGGGGACGGTGCTCTCCTATACCGACTCGGCGCAGATCGACGAGAACGGCACGCCGCTGGCGGCGAATTACCGCTACTACACCGACAAGATCAGCCCGACGCATTGGGCGCAGAACTATTGCCGCGACGGCGCCGAGGAAATCTCCGAGGTGCTCTATCTGAAGAACACGATCCCGAATGCCTCGGGGGTGGTGATGGCGGCCGGGGCGCTCAAATCGGTTCTGACCGAGCATCGCGCCGAGCTGGAATCGGTGCGCTTCGTCGGTGACTGGCTGGTCTATCTGTGGCTGCTGGAACGCGGCGGGATCGCCTTCAACACCGCTTCGAAGAACATCCACCGGCGGCATCAGAACAGCGTCACGATCTCGAATTTTGACGCGAGGCAACTGGCCGAGATCGAGGCCGTGCAACGCGACATCCTGGCCCGGCACGGGCTTGGCGCCGCGCAACAGCAAAAGGCCGCGGACTATATCGCGGAGCTTGCCGTGCAATTCGGCCTGACCGGATCGGGGAAAGCATGACCCCTCTCGCGGCTTGTCCGCAATCGACCGGCGCAGATCCGTCTGCGCCCCATCTCCTCCAGCACGGCATCCGGACCGCCGGGGGGCTGACCCGCCCCCTCGCCCTCCGCGTCGCAGCGGCAGATCAAGGCAAACCAGCATGACTCAGACCATCAACCGCCCCGACATCTTCATCATCGGCACGATGAAGGGCGGGACCACCGCCTTGCACCGCATCCTGACCGAACATCCGCAGATCCATTCGGGCACGCAGAAGGAAATCCACTATTTCTCACTGAACTATGCGGAAGGCGACGACTGGTATCACCGCCATTTCGAGGGCCTGCCCGCCGGGCAGCATTATGTCGATGCCAGCCCGACCTATTTCGACGCCTGCAACACGCCGCTGATGCCGCGGCTGATCGACCGGTACAACCCGCAGGGCAGGCTGATCCTGATCACCCGCAACCCGATCGAGCGGGCGATCTCGCATTTCCGGCATCTGCAGGTGGTCAACAAGATCCCCGCGCTGATGGACATGTCGCCAGACATGTTCTTCGGCCGCGACCTTGCAAAGATGATGCCGGGCATCGGCGCCATTCAAAGCAACTACATGCATATCATCGGCTTCAGCCTCTACATGGCGAAGGCGCAAAGATTCGCGGGCATCTTCGGCGAGCGGCTGCTGGTGATCGACAACACGCAACTGCGCAACGATCCGAAAACGACGGTGCGGCGGATGTTCGAACATGTCGGCGTCGATCCGATCTGGGACGACAGCTTCGTCGAGATCAAGCACAGCAACAAGTCGACGCTGAAGGACATCTCGCAGGCGACCTATGACCGGCTGTTTCACATCATGCAGCCGGATTACGAGCGCTTCTGCACCGCTTTCGGGATCGACTGCGTCTGGCCGGACCTGGGCAAGTAAGCGCCGCCGTCGCGCAACCGGATCCTCCGGTTGCGGCCACCACATCAGAGCGGGTGCCGCCCCTGCGGCTCCGGCATTGTGCGACTGCGCGATCTGGCGACGCGATTCCGGGACACGATTCGGCTCGGGGGTGCGTTTCAGCGAGTCGAGCCGGGCGTTTGCGGCCGGTCGATCGGGGGGCACAGCCAGCCCGCACCCAGGGTCCGAAAAGGTCTTTTCGCAGGCGGCAAAGCCGGTCGCAACCAACCCTGGAAATGCAGGCTGAAAGGCGCCCGGCTCTCGCGGGGGGGGGGGGCGCTGCGCGAAGCGGGGGGCGGAAAAAACAGAAAGCCGTGCATCTCATTGAGATTGCACGGCTTGCCGTTGGAATGGTGCCCAGAAGAGGACTCGAACCTCCACGCCTTGCGGCACTGGTACCTGAAACCAGCGCGTCTACCAATTCCGCCATCTGGGCGTCTTCGTGAGCCGGGGTTTAGCCGGGCCCGCAGGGAGTGTCAACAGGGGTCGGCAAGAAAAATTTGACCGACCTGTCAGACGTCCTACCCTCTGGCCACGCGGGGCTTGTTTGACAGGGGCCCTGCGGCTAAATCTGTGCACGGCGGTATGCAATGGGGGCGGAAACGATGTCGAAACTTGTCACCATCTATGGCGGGTCGGGATTCGTGGGGCGTTACATTGCCCGACGCATGGCGAAGGAAGGCTGGCGCGTCCGCGTCGCCGTGCGCCGCCCGAACGAGGCGTTGTTCGTCAAACCCTATGGCGCCGTGGGTCAGGTCGAACCGGTCTTCTGCAACATCCGCGACGACGCCTCGGTACGGCAGGCGATGCAGGGCGCGGATGCGGTGGTGAACTGCGTCGGCATCCTGGTGAACGAGGGCCGCAACACCTTCATGGACGTGCAGGCCGATGGCGCCGGGCGGATCGCCCGTATCGCCGCCGAACAGGGCGTCGCGAAGCTGGTTCACATTTCCGCGATCGGCGCCGACAACGAATCGGACAGCGCCTATTCCCGCACCAAGGGCTGGGGCGAGCTGGCGGTGCTGAAATCCTTCCCCAAGGCGGTGATCCTGCGTCCCTCGGTGATCTTCGGGACCGAGGACGGGTTCTTCAACCGCTTCGCCGCGATGGCGAAATTCGGCCCGTTCCTGCCGATCACCGCGCCTTTGACGAAATTCCAGCCGGTCTATGTCGATGACGTCGCCGCCGCCGCCGTGCAGGGCATCCTGAGCGGGGCGGAGGGGGTCTATGAACTCGGCGGCCCCGATGTCGAGACTTTCGAAGACATCATGAAGCTGATGCTGGGCGTGATCGGGCGCAAGAACATCGTCATCGGCCTGCCGCAGGTCGTCGCCCGCACCACCGCGGCGATCGGCGACACCGTGCAATGGCTGACCGGCGGGCTGATCACCAACCGCATCCTGACCACCGACCAGCTGAAGAACCTCGGCCGTCACAATGTCGTGGGCAAGTGCGCGAAGACCTTTGCCGATCTGGGGCTGACGCCGACGCCGATGGCGGCGGTGCTGCCCGATTACCTCTGGCGTTTCCGCCCGCATGGGCAATATGAGGCGATCCAGGCTTCGGCCAAGAACGTGAAAAAGGTGTAAGTCTTGTCTTATCTGGCCGATGTCGTCCTGGGGGTGATCGAAGGGATCACGGAATTCCTGCCGATCTCCTCCACAGGGCATCTGCTTCTGGCCGAGGCCTGGCTCGGGGCAAGGTCGGACACCTACAACATCGCGATTCAGGCGGGCGCCATCCTGGCGGTGACGCTGATCTACTGGCGCCGGATCACCGGGCTGTTCCTCGGCCTTGGCCAGGCGGAAAACCGCGATTACCTGATCAAGCTTGCCGTGGCCTTCGGGATCACCGCGGTGCTGGGGCTGGTGGTGAAGAAGCTCGGCTTCGAGCTGCCTGAAACCGTGATGCCAATCGCCTGGGCGCTGGTGCTGGGCGGGATCTGGATGATCGTGGCCGAATGGCTGGCGGGCAAGAAGCCCGATTGCGCCACGATCACCCTGCGCGTCGCCATCGCCGTCGGGGTGGCGCAAATCATCGCCGGGGTGTTTCCGGGCACCTCGCGCTCGGGCGCGACGATCTTTGTCGCCATGCTGATGGGCACGACGAACCGCGCCGCCGCCACCGAATTCGCCTTCCTCGTCGGCATTCCGACGATGTATGCCGCCACCGGCTACGAGCTGCTGAAGACCTTCAAGGGCGACGGCCCGGCCGAGGACTGGACCGCGCTCGGCATCGGCTTTGCCGTCTCCACCGTGACCGCCTTCGTCGCGGTGAAATGGCTGCTGACCTACATCCAGTCGCATCGCTTCACCTTCTTCGCGATCTACCGCATCGTCTTTGGCGGCGTGCTGCTGGCCCTGGGCGCGGCGGGCGTTCTGGTCTGAGTTTCCAAAAGAACCGAATCACCGCCTTTTTGAACAAGATCCTTATCGGTTTTACGCTTTAGGTAAGCGATGCTGCCGTAATATTTCCCCTACAGCCCCCATCAAGGGGCGGTTGCGACGATAAATCCTCATTTAAGGTCACAACTGCTGACTTTTATTTTGATCGGACCGGGTGTAACAAGGCCTCCCGAATTGACCCCAGTGGGAGGCGCAGCCATGGCTCAGCAACGCATGCTCAAATTCGTCACGACGGCGAAAGAGACGCCGGAAAAACGCGATGCCACCGCGCGCACCCATGACTTCGACGAGATCTACGCCGAATTCGCCGATGCGAAGGCGGCGGAACAGGCGGGGCGGTGCAGCCAATGCGGCGTGCCCTACTGCCACAGCCATTGCCCGCTGCACAACAACATCCCCGACTGGCTGCGGCTGACCGCCGAGGGCCGTCTGGAAGAGGCCTATCAGGTCAGCCAGACCACCAACACCTTCCCGGAAATCTGCGGCCGGATCTGCCCGCAGGACCGTCTGTGCGAAGGCAATTGCGTGATCGAAAACTCGGGCCATGGCACCGTGACCATCGGCGCGATCGAGAAATACATCACCGACACGGCCTGGGAACGCGGCTGGGTGAAGCCGATCGCGCCTGCGATCGAACGCCCGGAATCGGTCGGCATCATCGGCGCGGGCCCCGGCGGTCTGGCGGCGGCCGACGTGCTGCGCCGGGCGGGGGTGCAGGTGACGGTCTATGACCGCAACGACCGCGCGGGCGGGCTGCTGACCTATGGCATCCCCGGCTTCAAGCTGGAAAAGGATGTGGTGATGAACCGCGTCCGCCAGCTCGAACTGGGCGGCGTCGAATTCGTGCTGAGCTGCAATGTCGGCACCGACATTTCCTTTGATGCGATCCGCGGCAAGCATGATGCGGTGTTGATCGCCACCGGCGTCTACAAGACCCGCGCGCTCACCGACCCCGGCGCCGATGCCAAGGGGATCGTCCGCGCCATCGACTATCTGACCGCCTCGAACAAGAAGAGCTTCGGCGATGACGTGGCCGAATTCGACGATGGCACGCTGAATGCCACCGGCAAGCGCGTGCTGGTGATCGGCGGCGGCGACACTGCGATGGACTGCGTGCGCACGGCGATTCGTCAGGGCGCGACCTCGGTCAAATGCCTCTATCGCCGCGACCGGGCGAACATGCCGGGCAGCCAGCGCGAAGTGACGAATGCCGAGGAAGAAGGCGCGGAATTCGTCTGGCTTGCGGCGCCGAAGGCGTTTTCCGGCAATCCGGTCGACAGCGTCACCGTGCAGCGGATGCGGCTGGGCGCCCCCGACGCCTCGGGCCGTCAAAGCCCCGAACCGATCGAGGGCGGCATCCATGAAGAACCCGCCGATCTGGTGATCACCGCGCTCGGCTTCGAACCCGAAGACCTGCCCGCCTTGTGGAATGTCTCGGCGCTGGAAACGACGCGCTGGGGCACGGTCAAGGCCAGCTTCGGCACCCATGCGACCTCGCTGCCCGGCGTCTATGCCGTGGGCGACATCGTGCGCGGGGCCTCGCTTGTGGTCTGGGCGATCCGCGATGGCCGCGAGGCCGGGGCAGAGATGGTGAAATACCTCGACGGCGCCGGTCGCGTCGCCGCCGAGTGATCCGCAATCCGCGAAAGGACAAAGCCATGCTTCGGCATCGGGCAGGTCTTGGGGGCATTCTGGCCGCGATCGGGGGGCTTTTCGCCGCCCTTCCCGCGGCGGCAGAGCCCAAATTCACCCCGCCGCCGGGCTGCACCCTGACGACCACGGTGCAGATGCATGCCTGTCAGGTGGCGAATTACTACACCTGCGCGGGCGATGCCCCGGGCGATCAATGGGTCTCCGTCGCCGATGGCGCGGGCGCGTTCTTCGTCAGCCATACCGATGCGGAAACCCGCTGGCTGGAATCGGTCAACCTGAAGGACGGCACGGTGGAAAAGCTGGATGCGGCAGCATCCGCGGACAATGCCTCGTTCAGCACGCTTCTGGCGACGGGCCGCGACGATTACGACTTCATCACCCGGACCAGCACCGGGCTGGTGCAACGCTTCAAGGGCTTCGACCAGCTGACCGGCGAAAGCACCAGCATCGACGGCGTTCCCCTTGAACGCTGCGCCTTCGAGATGGAGATCGAGGACGAGGCCGGCAACGTGGTCGCCACCCGCAAGGGGATGCAGGTGATCAGCCGACAGATGCGCGTCTTCTTTGCCCAGACCGAGACTTACGAAAACGGCTTCGGCGACAGGGTCACCACCACCGAAGGGCCGGTGACCTTCGCCTTTCCCGGCGACGCCGATTTTGCCGCCGCCACACCGCAATATGACTGCGACATGATGATGACCGATCTGTCGCTTGACCATCCCTCGAAGGAGGCCTTGAGATGACGAACTACGACGAAGCCTGGGTTGCCGCCGAGGAAGCCAAGCGCAAGTGGATGGACGAAAACGCCCTTTACAAGGCCGAGGATGAACATTCGTCCTGCGGCGTCGGGCTTGTGGTGGCGCTGGATGGCAAGGCCAGCCGCAAGGTCGTGGCCTCGGGCATCGACGCGCTGAAGGCGATCTGGCACCGCGGCGCGGTCGATGCCGATGGCAAGACCGGCGACGGCGCGGGCATCCATGTGCAGATCCCGGTGCCGTTCTTTTACGACCAGATCCGCCGCACCGGGCATGAGCCCGACATGGAAAAACGCATCGCCGTCGGGCAGATCTTCCTGCCGCGGACCGATTTCGGCGCGCAGGAACGCTGCCGCACGATCGTCGAGTCCGAAGTGCTGCGGATGGGGCACTACATCTACGGCTGGCGCCATGTCCCGGTGAACACCGGCGTTCTGGGCGAGAAAGCCAATGCGACCCGCCCCGAGATCGAACAGATCCTGATCCGCTGCGAAAAGGACATCGACGACGAGACTTTTGAGCGCGAGCTTTACGTGATCCGCCGCCGGATCGAGAAAGCCGCGATCGCCGCGCAGATCGCCGGGCTTTACATCTGCTCGCTGTCCTGCCGCTCGATCATCTACAAGGGCATGATGCTGGCCGAACAGGTGGCCGAATTCTACCCGGACCTGAAGGACGACCGCTTTGAATCGGCCTTCGCGATCTATCACCAGCGCTATTCCACCAACACCTTCCCGCAATGGTGGCTGGCGCAGCCCTTCCGCATGCTCGCCCATAACGGCGAGATCAACACGATCAAGGGCAACATCAACTGGATGAAAAGCCACGAGATCCGCATGGCCTCGACGGCGTTCGGCGATGCGGCCGAGGACATCAAGCCGATCATCCCGGCGGGCGTGTCGGATTCGGGGGCGCTGGATGCGGTCTTCGAGGTGATGGTGCGCTCGGGCCGCTCGGCGCCGATGACGAAAACCATGCTGGTGCCGGAAGCCTGGTCGAAAGCCACGACCGACATGCCGAAGGCCTGGCAGCACATGTATGCCTATTGCAACTCGGTGATGGAGCCCTGGGACGGTCCGGCGGCGCTTGCGATGACCGATGGCCGCTGGGTCTGCGGCGGGCTGGACCGCAACGGCCTGCGTCCGATGCGCTATGTGGTGACCGGCGACGGCATGTTGATTGCCGGGTCGGAAGCCGGAATGGTGCCGGTGGACGAAATGAACGTGCGCGAAAAAGGCGCGCTCGGGCCGGGGCAGATGATCGCCGTCGACATGCGCGAGGGCAAGCTCTACCACGACAAGGACATCAAGAACCGCTTGGCGAACAGCCAGCCCTTTGGCGATTGGGTCGAGAAGGTCATCGATCTGAACGCGATCCTGCGCGACGTGCCGGAACAGGCGGTCTACACCGGCGCCGAGCTGCGCAAGCGCCAGATCGCGGCGGGCTATTCGGTCGAGGAGCTGGAAAACATCCTCGCGCCGATGGCCGAGGACGGCAAGGAAGCCGTGGCCTCGATGGGCGACGACACCCCGCCCGCGGTGCTCTCGAAGCAATACCGGCCGCTGAGCCATTTCTTCCGGCAGAACTTCAGCCAGGTGACGAACCCGCCGATCGACAGCTTGCGCGAAAGCCGGGTGATGTCGCTGAAGACGCGCTTTGGCAACCTGAAGAACGTGCTCGATGAGGACGGCTCGCAGACCGACATCTGGATCCTCGAAAGCCCCTTCGTCGCCAACACCGAATTTGCGGCGATGATGAAGACCTTCGGCGCGAAAGTGGCGCAGATCGACTGCACCTTCCCGGCGGGCGCCGATCAGGAAGCCCTGCGCGAGGGGCTGGAGCGCATCCGTGCCGAGGCCGAGGATGCCGTGCGCTCGGGCGCGTCGCATCTTGTGCTGACGGATGAACATCAAAGCCCGTCCAAGGTGGCGATGCCGATGATCCTGGCCACCTCGGCGGTGCATTCCTGGCTGACCCGCAAGGGGCTGCGGACCTTCACCTCGATCAACGTGCGCGCGGCCGAATGCATCGACAGCCATTACTTCGCCGTGCTGATCGGCTCGGGCGCGACGACGGTGAACCCCTATCTGGCGCAGGACAGCATTGCCGACCGGATCGACCGCGGGTTGCTGGACGGCACGCTGGAAGACGCGCTGCGCCGCTATCGCGATGCGATCGACGCCGGGCTTTTGAAGATCATGTCGAAGATGGGGATCTCGATCATCTCGTCTTATCGCGGCGGTCTGAACTTCGAAGCCGTGGGGCTGAGCCGCGCCATGGTCGCCGAATATTTCCCCGGCATGCAAAGCCGGATCTCGGGGATCGGCCTGCACGGCATCCAGCGCAAGCTGGAACAGGTGCATGGCAAGGGCTGGCTGGGCGGTCAGGACGTGCTGCCGATCGGCGGCTTCTACAAGGCGCGGAAAACCGGCGAGAAACACGCCTGGGAAGCGCAGACCATGCACATGCTGCAAGCGGCCTGTGACCGGTCGAGCTTCGATCTGTGGAAGCAATATTCCGCGATGATGCGGGCCAATCCGCCGATCCACATTCGCGATCTGCTCGACATCAAGCCCTTGGGCCGTCCGGTGCCGATCGAGGAGGTGGAAAGCATCACCGCGATCCGCAAGCGCTTCGTGACGCCGGGGATGTCGCTGGGCGCGCTCTCGCCCGAGGCGCACAAGCTCTTGAACGTCGCGATGAACCGCATCGGCGCCAAGTCCGACTCGGGTGAGGGCGGCGAGGATCCGGCGCATTTCGTGCCCGAACCGAACGGCGACAACCCGTCGGCGAAGATCAAGCAGGTGGCTTCGGGGCGCTTTGGCGTCACCGCCGAATATCTGAACGCCTGCGAAGAGCTGGAAATCAAGGTGGCCCAGGGCGCCAAACCCGGCGAGGGCGGCCAGCTTCCGGGCATGAAGGTGACCGAACTGATCGCGCGGCTGCGGCACTCGACCAAGGGCGTGACGCTGATCTCGCCGCCGCCGCACCATGACATCTACTCGATCGAAGATCTGGCGCAGCTGATCTATGACCTCAAGCAGATCAACCCGCGCGCCAAGGTGACGGTGAAGCTGGTGGCGTCTTCCGGCGTCGGCACGATCGCGGCCGGTGTCGCCAAGGCGAAAGCCGACATCATCCTGATCTCGGGCCACAACGGCGGCACCGGGGCGAGCCCCGCGACCTCGATCAAATACGCCGGTCTGCCCTGGGAGATGGGCCTGACCGAGGCGCATCAGGTGCTCGCCATGAACAACCTGCGCGAGCGGGTGACGCTGCGCACCGATGGCGGTCTGCGCACCGGGCGCGACATCGTGATGGCGGCGATGATGGGGGCCGAGGAATACGGCATCGGCACCGCCGCGCTGATCGCGATGGGCTGCATCATGGTGCGTCAGTGCCAGTCGAACACCTGCCCGGTGGGCGTCTGCACGCAAGACCCGAAACTGCGCGCCAAATTCACCGGCACGGCGGACAAGGTGGTGAACCTGATCACCTTCTATGCGCAGGAAGTGCGGGAACTGCTGGCCTCGATCGGCGCGCGCTCGATGGATGAAATCATCGGCCGGGCGGATCTTCTGACGCAGGTGAACCGCGGTTCGGCCCACCTGGACGACCTTGACCTGAACCCGCTTCTGATCACCGTCGATGGCTGGGACAAGATCGTCTATGACCGGTCGAAACCGCGCAACTTCGTGCCCGACACGCTCGATGCCGAGATCATCAAGGATGGTCACCGCTTCTTCGAGGACGGCGAGAAGATGCAGCTCTCCTATGCCGTGCGCAACACCCTGCGCACGATCGGGACGCGGGCCTCGAGCCACATCGTCAAGAATTTCGGGATGCGCAACGCGCTGCAACCCGATCATCTGACGGTGAAGCTGACCGGCTCTTGCGGCCAGTCGCTGGGCGCTTTCGCGGCGCAGGGGCTGAAGCTGGAGGTTTCGGGCGATGCCAACGACTATGTCGGCAAGGGGCTCTCGGGCGGCATCATCGTCGTGCGCCCGCCGATGTCCTCGCCGCTGGTCGCCGCCGAAAACACGATCATCGGCAATACCGTGCTTTACGGCGCGACCGATGGCTATCTCTTCGCGGCGGGCCGGGCGGGCGAACGCTTTGCCGTGCGCAACTCGGGCGCCAAGGTGGTGGTCGAGGGCTGCGGCTCGAACGGCTGCGAATACATGACCGGCGGCGTTGCGGTGATCCTTGGCCGGATCGGCGCCAACTTCGGCGCGGGCATGACCGGCGGCATGGCCTATCTGTATGACCCGGAGAACCTGGCCGAGGATTACATGAACCTTGAGAGCCTGGTGACCTGCGGTCTGGGTCATCCGCATTGGGAAGCGCAGCTGAAGGGCCTGATCGAACGGCACGCCGTCGAGACCGGCTCGGCCAAGGCCAAGGCGATCCTTGCGAACTGGGAGGCCGAGCGGAAGAACTTCCTGCAGGTCTGCCCGAAAGAGATGCTGGTGCATCTGCCGCATCCGCTGAGCGATGAACCCAGGGCGGTTCCGGCCGAGTGATCGGGCGCACATGACAGGGGGGCGGGGTCCGGCGACCCCGCCCTTTCGCATTCGGGCGCGGCTTGACCGGCTCCCCCGGGGCATGACAGATGGCGCAATGGCGGCACGCAGGAAACAACCGATCAAAGCGACGATTCCCCCGGGGCGTGCCCGCTCGGTCGGGGCCATGCTGCGCGCGCCCTTGCGCTTTGCCGGGGCCTGGACGGCGCGGATCAGCCTCGGCATTCTGGCCGCCTATCTGGCGCTGATCGTGCTTTATGACGTGCTGGACCCGCCGACGACCTTCACGATGTGGAGCGAGAAGCAGCGGCTGGGCAAGCTCGATCAGGAATGGACCGATTTCGAGGATATCGCCCCGGTGATGGCCCGCTCGGTCGTGGCGGCCGAGGATGCGAATTTCTGCACCCATTGGGGCTTTGACATGGGGGCGATCCGGCAGGCGATCGACAAGGGCGCCAATCGCGGCGCCTCCACGCTGTCGCAACAGGTGACGAAGAACGTCTTCCTGTGGCAGGGCCGCAGCTGGCTGCGCAAGGCGCTCGAAGCGCTTCTGACGCCCGCGGTCGAGGCGGTCTGGACCAAGCGGCGCATTCTGGAAGTCTATCTGAACGTTGCGGAATTCGGCGAGGGCGTGTTCGGCGTCAATGCCGCCGCCTTCCATTATTTCCGCACCACCCCGGCGAAACTGACCCCGCGACAGGCGGCGCTGCTGGCCGCGGTGCTGCCCGATCCGAAAGATCGCAACGCCGCCCGGCCCTCGCGTTATGTCTCGAAACGGGCCAATCAGATCGCCGATGGCGCCGCCACGATCAAGGCCGATGGCCGCGCGGAATGCTTCAGCCGCTGACCCGTCAACAGGATAGACAGGTGCCCCTGCGGCAGCTAGGCTGATGCCATGCTGGTGGTGACGCAATTGGGTGGTGGCGCAATTGATCGCATTCGGGAGGGTTCTGGTGATGATGGGCGCAGGTCTTGCCCCCGTCCAGGTCAATGCTGACCCGGGCCTTGCCCTGAGCTGCCTGCCGCAGACCGCCGAGGTGGCGGATCTGTGCGGGTTGCTGCAGGAGGTGATCGCGACCAGCCTGCCGGACCGCAAGGTCGAGTTGGTCGGGGCCGAAACGCCTCTGGACATGACAACCGCTGTTCGGCTGCATGTCGAGCGGCTGAAGAAAAACGGGATTGCCGCGCATCTGGAATGGCGGCACCCCGGCGAGGACTGGAAAACGGGCGAGACCAGAGCGCTCAGCGTGATGGATCGCGATTTGAACGCACGCATGATCAGCGGGTTCTTTCAAAGCCTTTGGGACGCAAGCCCGATTGCCCGATAGGCCTGCCTGAAGAATTGGGGAAGGGAATACACCGATGACACGACAGATCAGCGAATTTTTGCGCGCTGCGGCAGCAGACCCCGTTCATGCGGCGGTGAACGAGGGCGCAGATGCCGGTGCCGGCACCAGCACGGGCTACACGATGGGCTTGGGCGACACGTTCAACGGGACGATCTCGACCTCGGGCGACCGGGACGGCGTGCGGATCAACCTCGTGGCGGGGCAAACCTATCAGTTCACCCTGAACGGCGTCACGCTGACCGACCCCTCTCTGCGACTTTATGATGCTGCGGGCAACGAGATTGCCTACAATGACGATTATTCCAACAGCCCCAATTCGCAGATCACCTTCACCGCGACCGCGTCGGGGACGTATTTCCTCGAGGCGGCGGGATATAGCTCCTATATTGGCAGCTATGCGCTGACGGCGGCCCAGGTGGTCCCGGCGTCGCTTGACACTCTGGCCGATTATCTGGTGAACGGCTTCTGGGAGAGCAATGGCGAGCAGGCGCGCCGCTTCGACACCACGTCGGACAATGTCATCACCGTCGATCTGCACAACCTGACGGCGGACGGCCAACAGCTGGCGCGCTGGGCGCTGCAGGCCTGGTCCGCCACGGCCAATCTCGTCTTCGTCGAGACGACCGGCACCGCCGACATCGAATTCGACGATTCCGATGATGGCGCCTATTCGACCTCGAACACCACCGGCACGCGGATCAACAGTTCCTTCGTGAACATCGACACCGCCTGGATCGCCAATTACGGCACCACGATGGACGGTTACAGCCTGCAGACCTACATCCACGAGATCGGGCACGCGCTGGGTCTGGGCCATCAGGGCGCCTACAACGGGTCGGCGACCTATCCCGACGATGCGACTTTCGTCAATGACAGCTGGCACCTGTCGATCATGTCCTATTTCGACCAGAACGACAACACGACGACGGGCGTGTCCTTTGCCTGGGTCATGTCGGCGATGATGTCCGACATCATCGCGATCCAGTCGATGTATGGCGCCTCGACCACCACCACGGGCAGCACGGTCTATGGCCGGAATTCGAACGTCGGCGGCTATCTGGAAACGCTGTTCGACAGTCTCGTGGCGGGCACTTCCGCGACCTATGGCGGCGATCCGGTGACGATGACGATCTATGATGCCGGTGGCCGCGACACCATCGATTTCAGCTTCTCGAACGTCAACCAGACCCTCAATCTGGCGCCCGGCAGCTTCTCGAACCTGGCCGGTCTGGTGGGCAATCTCGGCATCGCCCGCGGCACGGTGATCGAGATCGGCGCCACCGGCAACGGCAATGACCTGATCATGGGCAACAACGCGAACAACACGCTGATGTCGCGCGGCGGCAATGACACTTTGCGCGGCGGTGCCGGCAATGACAAGCTGGACGGCGGCGCCGGCAACGACTTCATCGACGGCAGCACCGGGCAGGACACGCTGATCGGCGGCGCCGGTCAGGACACGTTCCTGTTCAACGTCGCGGTCACCGCGGCCAATGCCGACATCATCACCGATTTCCGGGTCGTCGATGACACGATCCGGCTCGACCGGTCGTTCTTCACCGGCATCGCGGCCACCGGCACGCTGACCGCCAATGCCTTCACCAAGAACACCTCGGGTCAGGCGACCGATGCGCTCGACAGGATCATCTACGAAACCGACACCGGCGCGCTCTGGTATGACGCCGACGGCACCGGCGGCACGGCCCGGGTGCTTGTGGCGACGCTTGGCACCGGCCTTGCGATGACCAACGCCGATTTCTTCGTGGTCGCCTGAGGGCGCAGCGCGGCTTGCAGCTTGACGGCAGACGGGCATCCCCCGTCTGCCGTTTTTCGTCAGCCTTGTCTGCCTGCGGTGGAAATGACATTGTGACGACAGTGGGCGGAGACCCCGAAAGAGCAAGTCATGTGGCCAGATCGTGAAACCAGTCGCAGCATCGGCGCGGCCGTGCCGTCGGCGCGGGGGTTTGCGGCGCTGTTCGGAAAGCGCCGCCCTGTCACGATCCGCTGGCTGGCCGCCCTGCGCGCCAGCACCGGGGGCTTTCGCGCCCCGATCGGCCGGACCGCAGCCAAAGTCGCAAGAGGAATCCTGCATATGAGTATCGAACCCTTTCCGCCCGGCGGAAGCGGCCCCGACAGCCTGTCCGTCGAAAACGGCATCCTGCGCGGCCGCGATGGCTGGTTGTTCCTGTGGGACGGCTCCAACGACGTGAGCCGCTACTACACTGACCCGGGATATTTCGGGGCCCCGGAACTTGCGGGCTGGGTGACGCTGCTGCGCGCCCGCGCGGCCCGGTGCGCGCAGATCGGGGCGCAGTATCGTCACCTTGTCGTCCCCGACAAGATCTCGGTCTATCCGCAGCACCTGACCGCGCCGCTGCGCTATTTCGATCAGCACCCGGGGGCGCGCTTCGCCCGGGCCTTTCCCGATGACACGCTTTGCGTCGACATCCTGCCCGACCTGCGCGGCACGCGCGGCGACTGGGCGGCCCGGGTCGAGCCCGGCGGCGGCGAGGCCGAGGGCTCGGACAAGTTCTTCTTCAAGACCGACAGCCACTGGACCTTCGAGGGCTGTCAGGTCGCCTATCTGCGGCTGTGCGAAAGCCTGGGCGTCACGCCTTGCGACCTGAGCAAGGCCCGCCCCGGCCCGGGCAAGGAGATGGTGCTGGATCTGGGCGCGAAACTGTCGCCGCCGGTGCTGGAACATGCGCGTTTCGGCCGGGTGCTGCGGCAGGCGAAGCGGCAGGCCGACAACGAGATGGTGCGCTACAACGAAAGCGAGGGCCTGGCCAAGGGCACGCCGCGCTTCGTCGGCTGCATGGTGCACAACCACAACGACCAGCCGCAGGCGATCGCCAAAAGGGTTGTTCTGTTTGGCGATTCCTTTTGCGAATTCCGCCCGCATCTGCTGACGGCGATGCTGTCGGAAACCTTCCGCGACGTGCATTTCGTCTGGTCGACCAGTCTGGACTGGGATTTCATCGCGGCGCTGAAGCCCGATATCGTGATCACCGAAATCGCCGAGCGTTTCGTGAACCGGCTGCCGAAGGATGATTTCCGCGTCAGCCTCGATTGACCGCGCCGCCCGGCGCCGTCTGCGACCTGCGGCCCCCCGGGGCAGGCCGCGCAACGCGCCGGGGCATCCGTCAGGACGCCCCGGCCCTTGTCCTCAGTTCCCGCCTTCGCCGCCCGGGGCGAAATAGTCGCGCGTCAGCTTGACGATGATCGGCGACAGCAGCAGCAGCGAAATCAGGTTCGGGATCGCCATCAGCGCATTGAGCGTATCCGCCACCAGCCAGGCGAAATCGAGGCTCAGCGTCGCGCCGAAGAAGACCGCGACAGTCCACAGCACCCGGAACGGAATTTCGCTGATCGTGCCCAGCAGGAATTCCCAGCATTTCTCGGCATAATAGGCCCAGCCAAGGATGGTGGTGAAGGCAAAGAGCGCCAGACAGATCGTCAGCACATATTTGCCATAGCCCGGCATCGCCGCCTCGAAGGCCGAGGAGGAGAGCATCGCCCCGGTCTCGCCGCTGGTCCAGACGCCGGTGACCATGATCGCAAGGCCGGTCAGCGTGCAGATGATGATCGTGTCGATGAAGGTCCCCATCATGCCGATCACGCCCGAGAACACCGGGTTCGAGGTCGAGCCCGAGGCCTGGGCGATCCCGGCGGTACCAAGGCCCGCCTCGTTCGAAAAGATGCCGCGGGCCACGCCCTTCTGGATCGCCATGATGATCGTCGCGCCAAGGAAGCCGCCCGCCGCGGCGGTGCCGGTGAAGGCATCGGTGACGATGGTGGCAAAGGCCGCGGGGATGTTTTCGGCGAAGATCACCAGCACGAAGGTGACGGCGACCAGATAGACGACGGCCATGAAGGGCACGATCCGTTCCGCGACCGCACCAATGCGCCGGATCCCGCCCAGCACGACCAGACCGGTGACGATCGTCAGCACCGCCCCGGTGATCCAGGTCTCGATGCCGAAGGAATTCTGGATCGCGCCCGCAATGCCGTTGGCCTGCACCATGTTGCCGATGCCGAAGCCCGCAAGGCCGCCAAAGAAGGCGAAGGCAGTGGCCAGCCAGCCCCAGTTCTTGCCCAGCCCGTTCTTGATCGCGAACATCGGGCCGCCGACATGTTCCCCCTTGTCGTCGACTTCGCGATATTTCACCGCGACGACCACTTCGGCATATTTCGTCGCCATGCCGACAAAGGCGGTGACCCACATCCAGAACAGCGCGCCGGGGCCGCCGACCGCGATGGCGGTGGCGACGCCGGCGATGTTGCCGGTGCCGATGGTCGCCGAAAGCGCGGTCATCAGCGCCGCGTAGGGGGTGATTTCCCCCTCCGAATCTGCGCCGGGCGTACGGCTTTTCCAGATCATCCGGAAGCCGTAGGCCAGCTTGCGCAGCGGCATGAAGCCCAGACGCAGCTGAAGGAAAAGGCCGGTGCCGAGGATCAGCATGATCATCGGCACGCCCCAGACGATCCCGTTCAGCCAGTTGAAGAAGTTATGAATCAGTTCCAAACGCCAGTCTCCTCTCTGCCCCTCGCACCGCCGTCTTCACCGGGAACACGGGCAGGTGTGCGACGCGCGTCGCATCGCCGGGATCTTGTGCTGTTGTTCGCGGCCCTCTCCTACGGTCGCAGCGGACCGAAGATCAACCCGGCGTTTCGACGCTGCGCCGCCGCCGACGCCCGCGCGGGCCGGATCTGATGCGGCGAAGGGCCCCGCCCACGCCCTCTCGCCTGCCCCGAGGGGCCATCGGGCCGCCGCGGCAGCTTGCCTCTTGACAAAATTACTCGGAATTCCTTTCTATCGCGCAGGCCCCGGGTCGGGGTCGCTTTGCCCAGCATGTCGCCAGGTCACTCCCGCAAGGTGAAAGGTTCGACATGCCCGCGTTTCCCCTCTCTCCTGCCCGGTGCCCGGCATGACCGCGGCGCTGGCGCGTCTGGCGGCCCCGCCCGCGGTCGAAAGCTTTTTCGCCACGATCGGCGCCGATCCGCTGTCTTGCGCCTTTCCGCGCAAGGGCGGCGCGCATCCGGGCGGGCCGATGGCGCCGGTGCCCGCGGCGCAGCTGGCCACCGAATGGGACCGGCTGATGGCCACCCCGCGCAGCCGCCGCGCGGTGGCCTATGTCCATATCCCGTTTTGCGAAAACCATTGCCTGTTTTGCGGCTTTTATCAGAACCCCTGGCGGGCGGATCTGGGCACGGCCTATGTCGATGCGCTGATCGCGCAGCTGACGGGTTTTGCCCGGCACCCGGCGCAAGAGGGCCCGCCGCTGCAGGCGGTCTATCTGGGCGGCGGCACGCCCACGGCGCTCTCTGCCCCCGACATCGCCCGGCTGGTCCGCGCCATCCGGCGCCATCTGCCGCTGGCACCCGATTGCGAAATCACGCTCGAAGGCCGCATCCATTCCTTTGGCACGGACAAGGCCCGCGCGGCCTTTGACGCCGGGGTGACGCGGGTCTCGCTGGGGGTGCAAAGCTTCTCGGATGCGATCCGCCGCCCGCTCGGCCGCAAGGCCAGCCGCGCCGAGATCTTGCAAGCCTTGCAAGAGCTTGTGGCGCTCGATCAGGGCGCGGTGATCGTCGATCTGATTTATGGCCTGCCCGGCCAGAGCCCCGAGGATGTCGCCGCCGACGTGCGGATCTGCGCCGATCTGGGGCTCGACGGGCTGGACCTTTACGCGCTGAACCTGATCCCCGGCACACCGCTTCTGACCGCGATCGAGAAGGGCAAGAAACAGGTGGCCGCCCCCGACCAACTGGGCCATTTCTTCGCCGCGGGCGAGGCCGCGGCCGAGGAAATGGGCTGGCGGCCGATTTCCACCTCGCATTGGCAGGGCAGCCTGCGCGAACGTTCGGCCTACAATCTGGCGGTGAAGAGCGGGGCCGATTGCCTGGCCTTCGGCGCCGGTGCAGGCGGCTTTCTGGGCGATCTGAGCTTCCGGCTGACCCCCGATCTGGGCCATTACGCCGGGCAGGCGGCGGCGGGCACCGGGCTGGTGGCCGGGATGATGCGGCAGGCGGCCAGCGCCCCCGTCGCCCAGGCGATCAAGGCGGGGATGGAGCGCGGCCTGCTCGATCTTGCCCGCGCCGAGGCCGCGCTGCGCATGCTGGTTCCCGGGCCCACCCAAAGCCTGACCGATCATTTCGCGCCGCTTCTGGCGCAGTGGCAGGCGGCCGGGCTCTGGGCGCCGCAGCACCGTTTTTACCGGCTGAGCCGCGCCGGACGGTTCTGGCAGGTACCGATGACCACCCGCCTGCTGGGCTGGCTGGCCCACCACCCCGACCTTTCCCGAAACTGACGGAGACACAGATGACCCGGACGATTGCCGAAGCCCTGGCCGCCACGCCCCATGCCGCGCTGGAAGACATTGCCCGCGCGGCCAATGCCACGCCGCTGGCGGTGCTTGCCGCGCTGCCCGCGGGCGAGGTGACCGCCCTGCCCGGCGCGCTGATGGTCGAGGTGCTCGATGCGATGGCGGGCTGGGGCGAGATCACGCTTGTCGTCAACACCGGCCCGGTGATCCTCGAGGCGAAAGCACCGCTGCAGGGCGGCACGGTGGCGCAGGGGATGTACAATTTCAAGGGCAAGCCGATCGGCGGCCATCTGCGGATCGAGGCCTGCGCCTGCGTCGCCTTCGTGCGGCGCAAGCTTTTCGGCAGCGAAACCCGCTCGGTGCAGTTTTACGACACGACGGGCGACTGCATGTTCAAGGTCTATCTGGGCCGCGATGCGTCGCGCCAGATGCTCCCGGCGCAGATCGAGGCCTTCGACGCGTTGGAAAGCCGCCTGTGCGAGGGGGTCGCATGAGCAAGCCTTTGGCCGGGCGGCATCTTCGCTGTTCGGTGCAGGCCTTTGGCTGCGCGCATCGACCTTGAGCAGCAATCACCATCAATGCTTCTCGATGTGAAGTCACAAGACCCAACTGCAATCATGAACGTTCCCTTCTGGGCTTGGAAAGACAAGCAAAAGAAGGTGATGGAAATCCTCCATGCTCATCGGCATGGGGAAGAACTCAAATGGCCCTGGCCGCTTATGCGGGACGTCTTGCCATTTTGCCAAGCAGCTTTTGGAGGCGGTATTGTTGAGATCGCGCCGCGCTTCATTCCAATTGACAACATACCAGCCTTCACTGAGGCCGAACGTCGAATCTACATGACGGCCACACTGGCTGACGACGGTACCGGCTCTGTTATGTGGTTTGACAAGCAGTATGATAAATCGTGCTCAGCCGTTCCGATAATGGTCCATAAGATGACCAAGCCAGAGAATGCTGCGACACTTCACCCTGATACTAGGATCATCACAGAGGAGAAACTTGATCTCCTGATCGCCCGGCTGAAGTCATACTCGGTTGCTGTAGGTGATAAGGGCGGGTTCACGGAACCGGCGACGATTGCAAAGCAGCTGGATCATTTCGGCCTCACAGCTGCAAAGTTCGTTGGCCAGTTTACAGTCAAAGGTAGCTAACTAGACCGGTAAGTTGGCATGTTTAGCCGCCATGAGGCCCTGCTGGGGCTGATCGAGGACGAGGCTGAGGGGCTTGAGGCGGCCGATTAGGCCGCCTTTCCTGTCAAACGCGTTCGTTTGCGGTTTGCGCGCGGTCTGCGTGCTGCGGGGCTACTATTCCGCTGTTTTCGCACGCGGTTTTCGTCCGTTTGTTGACCTATTGTTGACCCGCGGTTTCGACAGCAAAAAGCCCCGCTGGATGGCGGGGCGCATGTAGTTGATCTAGCTAGTAGATTTTGGTTGCGGGGGCAGGCAACCGCCGTCAATTGCCCGCGCTCGCGTGCAAAGTCTAAAGACTACGACCAAGAGCTAAATCCGACGTAAGGCATTGATTTAAAATTTTATTCTCAGGGCGCCCAAATGCTGACTGAACGAAAGGGTTATCGCTTGGATGAGCATCTTGTCACTCTTCTCCGTCAAATCTTCGGCTTCAACAAGACGAAACATCGATCCGTCCGGTGCTTCTACCAGCCACGCCGGGCGAAGAGGCTCTGTCGGATTGCAGCATTGTGCGAAAGCGGCCACTCGCGTCTCGTTCTGCGGAGCGACGGTATGTGCAGGAAACGGACCCATTATTCATGACGGCGCTTCGCGCATGATCGACCTACCCGGCCCATTAGCTACCGCCCGAGCCGCGCGGATGCTGCGCTGCGGCATTCCCTGAAGCGGTCCTTCGATGCTTGCTGCAGAAATTTTGCCTTCGAAGCGGCAACGATGCGGACTGACCTGCCCCCCCGGTCGTCCCTCGTTCATAACGAGAGTCCTTGGGTTTGATAGTGGTCGGTTTCGGATTGCTCAAGCGCTCGGCGCGCTTCTGCCGGGGTCTGATTGCCCAGCGAGGAATGCGGCCTGACGTGGTTGTAGTCGTAGCGCCACAAGGCCAAGGTGCGCCGGGCATCGGCGAGGCTGTCGAAGATCTCCTCGTTGAGGCATTCGTCGCGTAGACTGCCGTTGAAGCTCTCGATAAAGCCGTTTTGCTGCGGCTTGCCGGGGTCGATGTAGTGCCACTCCACCTTGTTGACGTTCGCCCATTTCAAAATCGCCTTGCTTGTGAACTCGGTT
>NZ_QKZO01000008.1 GCF_003254295.1 Rhodobacter capsulatus | reverse complement strand
AACCCGCAGGGCGCCGCAGTCCGGGCGGCGTTCAGGCCGCGTCGTAATGGGCAAACACCCGGGATTGCCCGCCGGTGGTGATCAGATGCACGTCATAGGCCTCGCGCTGAGCCTCGGGGCCCATGCCGGGGGCACCAAGCGGCATGCCCGGAACCGCCAGCCCCAGCGCCGCGGGGCGCTCGGCCAGCAGTCGGCGGATGTCGGCGGGGGGAACGTGGCCCTCGATCACATAGCCCCCGACCCGGGCGGTGTGGCACGAGCGCATCGGCTCGGGGATGCCGCTTTGCCCCTTGAGCGCCTGCAGCGCGTCATAGTCGATCACCTGTGTCGTCACGGCAAAGCCGTCAGCGCGCAGAATATCGATCCAGGCCTCGCAGCAGCCGCAATCGGGATCCTTGACGACAGTGATCGCCACTGGCGCGGCGGCGCGCAGCGGTGCGCTGGCAAGGCACCCGGCGACAAGGGCCAGAACGGTGCGGCGGGAAAGTTTGGTCATGATGATCTCCGGTTCAAGAATGGGAACGTGGCGAAGATCAGATGCGCGGCGGCGGCCCCTCCGGTTCGGGGGAAAGCAGCGCCAGCCGCAACGGAACCGCAGGCGGGACGAGCCGCGAGACGCGCTCGGCCCTTGCGGCGGGCTGCATCGGTTCGGGCGTCAGCGAGGCGCCCAGACAATGCTGCAGGCAGCCTTCCGGCGCGAAGGTGGTGGTCTTGGGCGAAGGTTTCGCATCGGGGACCATCGCATGATGGCCCGCGCCCCTATCCTGCGTGCAATCGGCGCCGGGATGCGGACAGGCCTCCGGCGCGGCGACCACGGGCGCAGCCGAGCCAAGCGCCGCCAGAAAGACGGCAATCAGGCTGAGGCGAAGCAGGGCGCACAGAATCCGCATGGGCACAGCATGGCACGAGTCGTGGGCGCTGTCAGGTGACGATTTCAGGAGCGATGCGTTGCGGCAATCCCGGTTCCCTTCAGCCATGACGCCGCGGCATCACGGTCAGCCCCGGATCTCGCGCTGGTGCTGACCGGGGCGAATGTGGGCAAGGCTTCCCGCCGCCGCTGGGCCAGCCGCGCGCGGGGCCCCGAAGCTGGCGCTGGACCGAAACGTCGCAGGGGGCGGTCCAGCCCTTACCGATCCTTCGGAATTGTGCCTAGCTTCGCCCCAGCCTGCACTGAAAGGGATGCACAGCAATGCAACTGCACCGTGGCCGCCTGATCGATCACATTCAGCTTGTGGTGCGCGACCTGCCCGCAAGCGAGAGCTTCTACACGGCGGTGATGTCCGTCCTGGGGATCCCGGTTCTTCACACCGGGAATGGCTATTTCATAGTCGACGAGCTTGTCGTGTCTTCCGCCGACAGCCCGGCCGCTTCGGGCGCGCTGACGGGGCGGCACCATCTGGCCTTTCAGGCGCAGGATCGGGAAACCGTTGATGCGTTCTACCGCGCGGCCTTGGCGCATGGCGGGCGCGACAATGGCGCCCCCGGCATCCGGGCCTATCACCCGGGATATTATGCCGCCTTCGTGCTGGATCCGGATGGCAACAACATCGAGGCGGTCTATCAGGGCGCGGCGCAGCGTAGCGCGCCTTCGGTCACCATCGCGTTCTAGGCAGCGTTGATCTAGGCATCAGACAGCGGCGCGTGACCGGGCCGCGGCCCCTCCGCGCGCGGAATCGGGTGATACAAACCGTCCTGTAAGCCGTTGATTTTCATAGCCCCGAAAAACCACGCTGATACAGCTTAAGACGCTGATCGCGCTTGATTATTGCGGTCCCTCCAGGCCTACCACTACCCTTTGATTGTTGCTGCCAATGAAGCATAAACGTGCTCACTTTTGCACTTTTCGTGCTCACCGTTGTCAAAAAAAAAATTTCGACGGAAGTCCCTGCAATTTCTGGGGATGGACGCGCAAAGCCCTGTAAAAGCGTGATTTTCTGAGGCGAAAAGCGACGCGCTAAACGCCTGCCGCGCCGTCCCGGCACCGCTTGCCCCATTTTACGGATCTTGCGAGATCTTGCGGCGCAGGGCCGCCTAGGCCGAAGTGCGCAGGAACAGGCGTCCAAAATGTGGCGGGGATCGCTCTGGACTATCATGTCGAGATGGACAGCTCCTGGTATTCCGTGCCCTTCGGCCTGATCCGGGAAGAGGTGGATGTCCGCATCAGCCGCGACATCGTGGAGATCTTCCATAAAGGTCAGAGGGTTGACAGTCATCTTCGCCGCCCGGGGCGGCGAAGCCATGTGACGCTGCCAGATCACATGCCCTCGTCACACCGAAGGCACGCCGAATGGACCGCCGATTTGACTGGGGCCCGGATGCTGGCGCAGGCCGCCAAGCTGGGTCCATCGGTCATCGCCTTTTGCGAGGCCGTCATGGCCGCCAGGCCACATCCCGCGCAGGGCTTCCGAACCTGCCTCGGGGTTCTCGCCCTCGCCAAGAGCTACGACGCGACGCGTCTGGATGCGGCCTGTCGGCTGTGGACTTGCCATCCAGACCCGATCCCCCGTTTTGATCTGGGCCTCGGTCCGGTCGATCCTGAAGAACGGGCTCGACCGGGCCTTCCTCGAGGATCGACCCGAAGACCGCCCCCAGATCTGGCCCCTGCATCACGCCAATATCCGTGGGCAGGGCCATTACCACTGAAGAGGAGAAGACGGATGTTGACCCACCCCACTTCCGAGCGCCTCACCGCGCTCGGCCTGGCCGGAATGGCACGCGCGCTGGACGAACAGCGCCGCGCCGGCCCCACCTTCGAGGCGCCCGGCTTCGAGGATCGCCATGGCCGCGGCTCCACCATCGTCACAAGCCAGCTCCCCGTCGATCACTGGCACGAGGCTAGCGGAGATCCCACCCTCGCCGACGCCATCCTGGATCGTCTCGTCCACAATGCCCATCGACTGCAACTCTCAGGCGAAAGCATGCGCCGCAAAGCTATGAAACCCCTTGACCCGGGCCTCAAGCCCTGACCTCATGAGCCTGTCGATCAGCCTGCCCGCGACCGGGAAATGGCTGCCCCAATCCCGCGAAATGCGCACGGTACCCGCCTACATCACGCAAGGCGCAAGCGGACCCCATGCGGCCGTGGCCCTTAACTTCGACCGTTCATGCCCGCGCAACCAAGACGTCACATGGCGGTGTGACGATCAGATCGGTGACGAAGCTCCCCAGCACATTGGGCACGAAACCGCTGCGTGTGTGGGCGCCCACAGCGATCAGATCCGGTCGGTCGACCGTCAGTCTGGCCATGATCTCCGAGAGGTAGCCACTGATGATCTCTATGTTGATCGGGTCTGGGCGTTGATCAAAGCTTGCCTGCCAGCGGTCGCGCTCCGCGGTGGCCTCCGCACAAAGTTCGCGGGCCATCGCGCTGCCGGGGCCGTCGCCGGTCAGACCCGAAAACGGGATCGGCACGGCATGGAACGAGCGAAGTTCTGCGCGCGGGGCAATGGCGCGGACCGCCAGCAGGGCGCTGGCACAGCTTGGCGAGAAGCAGACGGGCGCAAGGACCCGCGCATAGTCATGATCGGCGGGATTTCGAACCAGAAGGACCGGGCGCTGTGTGGCGCGCACGATCCGGACCATGGTGGTTTCCCGGATCAGGTCCAGCAAGGGTCGGCTTCGGTGAAGCCCAAGGACGAGCAGCGCGGCATCCCGGGCTTCCGCTTCCGCCTGGACGGCGGCATGGACATCGCCGGCGATCACATCGAAGGTCACATCCTGACCGGGTGCGGACGCGCTATCCACAAAGCGCATCAGGCGCGCGGCGACTTCGGCTTTGCGCGTCGCAAGAAGGTCGGACGGAAGGTCGTCGTCGATGACCGATATGATATGGCAAGGAAGGTTCAATACCCTGCCAAGCCGAAGGGCGCGCTGGACAGCGCGGTCTGACCGGATCGACAGGTCGGTAGCAGCAAGAATGCAGGTCATTTCATCTCCCTTTGCGGTGGAACTGGGGGCGGACGCGCGATCAGTGTGCCATGAGAACTGGCAACCTCAGATCACTGAGGATGCCTTTCGTCGCTCCGCCCAGCACGAAATCGCGTAGCCGGGAGTGACCGAACCCTCCCATCGCCAGAAGCTGCGCATCTTCCCTGATCGCCCTATCCTGAAGCGTCCTTGCCACCGACTTGCCCTCCAGCCCGAGGGTGACCGCCTTGGCGGCAAACCCGCGTGCCTCAAGCGACTTGGCAAGGGTCTCGGCGATGCCGACGCCACTGAGCCTCTTCTCATCATTTACGGTCAAGACCGTCACGCGTCCACCATCCGCCAGGAGCCGCAGCGCATCGCCAAGCGCGCGGGCCGCAACACGGCTTTCATCCCATGCGATCGCGATGTGATCGACGCGCGCGACGTTCGCGGACGGAGGCACGAGGACAACCGGGAGCCCGGTGCCGAAAACGAGCGACTGTGCCATGTCTTGCGTCGAAGCCGAGTCAGGGGACCATGGCGTGAGCGCGAGATCGAAATAGCGGGACTCGGTGGTGGCCCAATCCAGCGCCGCGCCCATCACCGGCTGGTGGTGGACAAAGGTAACGTCCCTGCTGTCTCTTGCGGCGGCCTCAATCAAGGCACGCAGCCGGTCGCATTCTGCCTTGCTGCGGTCTTCGATAGCGCAAGCCATCCCTTTGACATTTATCAGGAATCCGCCCAGCGGTGAGGCGACGGGGGGAATGTTCACCGCGAAAGTGGCGACGTGCATCCTGCAATCCAGCGTCCCGGCCAGACCGATGGTCGCCAAGGTTGCAGCGTCTGAAGGGCCTTCGGGACAGGTATTCAAGGGAATGTAGGCGATGCGCTCAGCCATGAAGGGATTTCCTTTTCGGTTCAAGTGACTGACACGCGATGCGCTGAGCGGGTCGCGCCCGTTCTTCGGGATCGACGTCAGACAATTACGGTAGGCATGACGAGGACGTCACATTGGGCGTCCCTAAGCACCTGCTGCGCCACGCTTCCCAGGACCATGCGGGCGGCGGCCCCCTTTCCTTGCGTCGAGACGACGATCAGATCCGCATTCAACACTTCGGCCGTCTTGAGGATCTCGCGCGCGGCCGTTGTCTCTTCGTGGCGCACGACCGCCTCGGCGTGACCGACCCCGGCACGCGCGATGAATTGCGCCAGATCCTGCCACGCTTCGCGCGAAAGGCCCTCCAGGTAGTCGTGCCGTCCTTCCTTGCTCATGCTGGCGGACATGGCGAGGCGCAGCGCGGGTGCGTCGAACACATGGAGGATCGAGCGCATTGCATCGCCCGCGATCCCGGCCGCGAGAAAACGGGTCAGGGCGTTGCCCGCTTGCTCGGAAAGGTCCGTCGTCATCAGCACATGGCGCCAGGGGCCAACAGGAGGACCGTTCGCCATCATGATCGGGCAATGCACCGCACGGATCGCGCGCTCCGCCGTCGTGCCGACAAAAGCATCGCGAAGAACCTGGCGGCGATGCGGCCCGATCACGAGAAGGTCGGGACAGGGGGTTCCTGCCGCCTTGAGGATGCCGGCAAACGGGTCATCCAGCAGAACCTCGGTCGTGCAAGCGACCCCGTCCATGTCCTTCAAGGTCCGGGCCATCTCGCCCAGAAGGTGCCGAGCGTCGCTCACCTCGTGATCGACGATCCGGCGTGGCCGATCGTCGTCGATCACATGCACGATCTCGAGCGCGGCCCCGTGCTGGCGGGCCAGAATCACCGACCGGCGCAAGGCACGGTCGGAGCGTTCGGAGAAATCCGTGGCCAACATGATGCGTTGCATGGCTCGCCCCTGCTATTGGTCATGGCAAAGCTAAACACGCTCGGCAAAATTACAAATTGATATGAATCAATAAAAAATGACACAACATCTCTATTCTTGACGAAACAGCACATGACAGAACCAAATGCCAAACGATCAGTATCAGACCATCAAGGAAGTCGCGGACCGCCTGAAGGTCGCCGAGGCGACCGTGCGGCACTGGGTCAAGGAGGGGCAGCTTCGCGCCATCGACATCGGCAAGGGCTGGCGCATCGCCGATTCCGACCTGGCCGACTTCCTGCTGTCGCACCAGACCGCACCAAAGAAGCCGCGGGCGGGCATGACCGGCGGCGCCCCTGACGGGGATCCCGGATGCCGGAGCTGACCACATTTGCCGAGGTGGCCCTGCTGCTGGTCATGGCCGCCGCCATCGGCCTTGTCGGCACGCTTGCGCGGCAGCCGCTGATCGTAAGCTTCATCGCCGTCGGGATGATCGCGGGGCCATCGGTGCTGGATGTCGTTCACTCGGACGCGCAGATCGACCTTTTGTCGGAACTCGGGATCGCGGTTCTGCTGTTTCTGGTTGGCATCAAGCTGGACGTCAAACTGATCCGGTCGCTGGGGGGGGTCTCGGTGCTGACGGGGCTGGGGCAGGTGATCTTCACCGCTTTCTTCGGCTACATGATCGGCCTGGGGCTGGGGCTGGGTCATGTCACCAGTCTCTATGTCGCGGTGGCGCTGACCTTCTCCTCGACCATCATCATCGTCAAGCTTCTGTCCGACAAGCGCGAGATCGACGCGCTGCATGGCCAGATCGCGCTTGGTTTCCTGATCGTGCAGGATCTGGTGGTCGTGCTGGCAATGATCGTGCTGTCGGCAATCGGCATCGGAGCTGCGGAGGGCGGGCATGGCGGCGGGTCGGCGGTGCGCGTGCTTGCGTCCGGGCTGGCCCTTCTGGCGGCGGTCGTCCTGTTCGTGCGCTATGCCGCCAACCCGCTGACCGGAAGGCTGGCCCGCGCGCCCGAACTGCTGGTGATCTTTGCGATCGCGCTTGCAGCCATGTTTGCCGCGATCGGCGATGCCGTGGGCCTTGGCAAGGAGGTCGGCGGCCTGATGGCAGGCGTTGCCCTTGCCTCGACACCCTACCGTGAGACGATTGCCGCCAGGTTGGCGCCGCTGCGCGACTTCCTTTTGCTGTTCTTCTTCATCGCGCTCGGCGCCACGCTGGACCTGTCGCTTCTGGGCAGCCATGTGACCGGGGCCGTCGTCTTCTCGCTCTTCGTCCTGATCGGCAACCCGTTGATCGTGCTCGCCATCATGGGGGCGATGGGGTATCGCAGCCGCACCGGGTTCCTGGCCGGGCTGACCGTGGCGCAGATCAGCGAATTCTCGCTGATCTTCGTCGCCATGGGCGTGTCGCTTGGCCATGTGACCGAGGATGCGCTTGGCCTTGTCACCATGGTCGGGCTCGTGACCATTGCGGTCTCGACCTACATGATCACCTATTCGCACCAGCTTTATGCGTTGTTCGCGCCGCTGCTTGGCATCTTCGAACGCAGGGGCAGCCCGCGCGAACCCAGCGAAACCGGCGCCCATGCGGCGCGCGGCTACGAGGTCATCGTCGTCGGATTGGGTCGTTTCGGCACAGCCATCGGCTTGCGTTTGAGGAAGCGCGGCATGCGGGTGCTGGGCGTGGACTTCAACCCGCAGGCGGTGCGGCGGTGGCGCGATCTTGGGCTTGAGGCGGAGTTCGGTGACGCCTGCGACCCCGAGTTTGTGGCCGAACTGCCGTTCCGGGGGGCCGAGTGGATGGTCTCGACGGTCCCGATCCATCCAACCGGCCTCAGCCACGAAGACCCACGCCGGACCCTGATCCAGCTGGCCCGGTCCGCCGGGTTTGCGGGGCAGATTGCCGCAGCGGCGCATGGTTCGGGCGACGCGGTTGTCCTGACCGAAGCGGGCGCCCAGCTGGTCCTGGAGCCGTTCCAGGACGCGGCTGACCGTGCGGTCGAGCTCTTGTGCGGAGCCACCGAAGAACAGCGAACCACGTTCCCCGAGATCGCCTCCGAGGGTCGGGAAACGGGGTGATCTCGTTCAACACCTCTGGAACGAAAGGACGAAAGCCATGAGAAGACTTGCTGGCAAGGCCGCCATCGTGACCGGGGAGCGGTTGGTATCGACGGCGGCGACAGGGCGTGATGACATGACACTGATCCACGCCCACACGATCCCCGCCGCACAATGCCTTGCGGCACTGGACGCCACGCACGATGGCCTGACCACCGCCGAGGCAAATGACCGTCTGACGAAGTTTGGCCCGAACCGGCTGCCCGAAGCGCGGGGGCGCGGGCCGCTGCTGCGGTTCTTGCTGCAGTTCCACAATGTGTTGATCTATGTGCTCCTTGGCGCTGCGGTGGTGACCGGGGTCTTGCAGCACTGGATCGATACCGGGGTCATCCTGGCCGTCGTGCTGGCCAATGCGGTGATCGGCTTTGTCCAGGAGGGCAAGGCCGAGGCGGCGATGGCCGCGATCCGCAACATGCTGGCACCGAAGGCGGCCGCGCTGCGTGACGGAAGCCGGGTGACCGTCGACGGGGCCGATCTGGTGCCGGGCGACATTGTTTTGCTGGAAGCGGGGGACAAGGTGCCTGCCGACCTGCGGGTGATCGAGGCGCGAGGCCTTGCGGTGCAGGAGGCGATCCTGACCGGGGAATCCGTGCCGGTGGAAAAGGGAACAACGCCCGTCGCCGCCGATGCCGCCCTTGGCGACCGTCGGTCGATGCTGTGGTCGGGCACACTGGTCACGCAAGGGACCGCGCGGGGGCTGGTGGTGGCCACGGGGGCGGGCACCGAGATCGGCCGCATCGGCGGTCTGCTTGCCGATGTGGAGCAACTGACCACCCCCCTTGTCGCTCAGATGGACCATTTCGCGCGCTGGCTGTCGTTCCTGATCCTGCTTTGCGCAGCACTTCTGCTGGCCTATGGCTATTTCGTCGGCCACTTGCCCTTTGCCGATCTGTTCATGGCGGTTGTCGGTGTGGCGGTGGCGGCCATCCCCGAAGGCCTGCCAGCCGTGATGACCATCAGCCTCGCCATCGGCGTGCAGGCGATGGCACGCCGGAACGCGATCATCCGCCGCCTTCCGGCAATCGAGGCCATCGGCTCGGTCTCGGTCATCTGCACCGACAAGACCGGCACGCTGACCCGCAACGAGATGGTGTTGGCCGCCGCCGTGACCCCGGAGGGCAGCTTTGCCATCGCAGGCGAGGGTTACGCCCCGGAAGGGGCGATCACACCGGCGGGCGATCTGGGGCAACTGGCGCTTGCCGCCGCCCTTTGCAACGATGCGCGACTGCACCGCAAGGACGGGGCCTGGGCGGTGGAAGGCGACCCGATGGAGGGCGCGCTGCTCGCCTTTGCGGGCAAGGCCGGGGTCGATCAGGCCGCAAGGCGGCTGGATGCGATCCCCTTCGACAGTCGCCATCGCTTCATGGCCGTGCTGACCGAAGGCGCGGCCGGACGCCTGACCCATGTGAAGGGCGCCCCCGAACGTGTCTTGCGGATGTGCGCGGGGCTCGATCTCGACCACTGGCAGACCCGCTCCGAGTCGTTGGCCGGCAAGGGGCTTCGGGTGCTGGCCCTCGCGCAACGGGCTGAAGCCGGCGACAGCATCGATCCGGCCTCGCTGGAGGGCGGGCTGACCTTCCTTGGCCTTGTCGGTCTGATCGACCCGCCCCGCCCCGAGGCCATCGCCGCCGTCGCCGAATGCCGGGCCGCAGGCATCCGCGTCAAGATGATCACCGGTGACCATGCCGGAACCGCCGCCGCCATCGCGCGCCAGATCGGGTTGGAGAACCCCGACCGCGTGCTGACCGGCCGCGACCTTGACAGGCTCGACGACGCGCAACTGGCGCTGGAGGTGGCGGGCACCAGCGTCTTTGCCCGCACCAGCCCCGAGCACAAGCTGCGCCTTGTGACCGCGCTGCAGTCCCACGGCCTTTCGGTCGCCATGACCGGGGACGGGGTGAACGACGCCCCCGCGCTCAAACGCGCCGATGCGGGCATCGCCATGGGGCAGAAAGGGTCCGAGGCTGCGAAAGAGGCCGCCGATCTGGTCCTGGCCGATGACAATTTCGCCTCCATCGCCGCTGCCGTGCGCGAGGGGCGGACGGTCTGGGACAACCTTCAGAAGGTGATCAGCTGGACCCTGCCCACCAATGCGGGTGAATCCATCGTCATCGTGCTGGCCCTCATTCTGGGTCTTGCCCTGCCGATCACCGCCGTGCAGATCCTGTGGATCAACCTCATCACCGCCATCACCCTGGGGCTGGCCCTTGCCTTCGAGCCGACCGAGACCGGCACCATGGCCCGCCCGCCGCGCCCCCGCCAGGCACCGATCCTGTCGGGCGGGTTGGTCTGGCATGTCATCCTTGTCGCCACCCTGTTCCTGGCGGCCGTCTTCGGCGTCTTCACCTACGCCATGGACAAGGGTTACCCGCTGGCATTGGCGCAAACAATGGCCATGAACACGCTGGTGGTGCTGGAGATCTTCCACCTTTTCTTCATCCGCAACATCCACAGCACCTCGTTGACCTGGGCCGCCTTACGCGGGACGAAGGTGGTCTGGGCCGTGGTGATCGTCGTCACCGCCGCACAATTCGCCGTCACCTATATCCCGGTGCTGCAATCGGTGCTCGGAACCGAAGCAGTCTCCCTGTTCGACGGGCTGCTCATCCTCGGGACTGGCGCCGCCTTCTTCGCGATCATCGAAATCGAGAAGCAGATCCGACTGGGGTTGAAATCATGACCTGACCCGCAATACCGAAAGTCCGCTCGGGCGCCGCGCCGGACCCAGCCCCGACAGGCGTGAGGCAGACGGATGCAGGCCCTCCTGCCGCCGATGATGCCTGTGGCGAACCAGTGCGGCCGGACGAAGGGGCTCGTCCCGGACCTGGAGGCCATTCCAGAGCGACCGGATAAAGCATCTGGCGACCTCGCAGCTTGAAACGGCGGTCAAGCAAAGGCCCGGAGCGCGCCGCCAGGGACTTTCCGCAGCATTCGCGACACGACCCGTCGTCAACCGGGAAATCGGCGCCATCATGCTGGAAAAGGCAGAGAGTGTCGGCAGTTATGATGTGATCGACGAAATCGCGGGGCGCGTGCCGGCAAATGGTGGCCGGGCGACGTCAGGATATCCCGCAAGGGGGCGAACGGGCCGTGATCCTGCGCTGCGCCATCTGACACAGCGTCGCGAAGGCGACAAGGACTTCGGGCCAGCGGGGACCTTGGCCCTTGTCGTGTCGCGGGTCGTCCGGAGCCGCCGGTTTTCTGACGGTTCAGTGCGCCTGTCTTTGGGGCATCGTTGCCGGATCCGCTATTTTTCAGTATAATGCTGCAATGCGGCAGGGAGGTGGCATGGGCAAAGTCAATACGTGCAAGAACATCAACCTGGCCCTTCAGGGTGGCGGATCTCATGGCGCATTGACCTGGGGCGTTCTGGATCGGCTTCCGAAGGACGACAGGCTTGAGATCGCTGAAATCAACGGCGCAAGCGCCGGGGCGATGAACGTCGTTGTGCTGGCGGATGGATTCGAGCGCGGCGGGCGAGAGGGCGCGCGGGCCGCGCTGGAAGGCTATTGGCGTATGATCAGCGAGGTGGCGCAGGCCTCGCCCTTGCCGCACAGCCCCCTTGACCGGTTGCCGGGGCGTCTCGGCCTCGATGCTTCCCCCGGCTAGGCGATGATCGGTATCCTTGTCATCCTCCTGGCCCTTGGCGCCCTGATTTATTTCGCCTATCGCGGCCTGAGCCTTCTGTTACTGGCCCCCGCGATGGCAATGCTGGCGGTGTTGTTTGCCGAGGGTGGGCCGTTGCTGGCCAGCTATACGCAGATATTCATGCAGGCCACCGGTGGGTTCATCATCCAGTATTTCCCGCTGTTCCTGCTGGGTGCGGTGTTCGGCAAGCTGATGGAGGCGTCGGGCTCGGCGCGGGTTCTTGCCGATGGCATCATTCGCGGGTTGGGGCCAAGCCGGGCAATCCTGGCGGTGATCCTGTCCTGTGCGGCGATGACCTATGGCGGCGTGTCGCTGTTTGTCGTGGCCTTTGCCGTCTGGCCCATCGCATCGGCACTGTTTCGGGAGGCAGACCTGCCCCGGATGCTGATTCCCGCGACCATCGCTCTTGGGGCATTCACCTTTACCATGACCGCGCTGCCGGGCACGCCCGCCATCCAGAACGCGATCCCGATGCCCTATTTCGGCACCACGCCCTTTGCCGCGCCGGGCTTGGGGCTGATAACCGGGGCGCTGATGTTGGGTTTGGGCTGGGGCTGGCTGGAGTACCGCGCGCGTGCGCTTGGTCCGGGCTATGGGGATCTGTCCGAAATTGACCCCGAACCCGAAACTGGCGATGCACCCGGATTGGCGGTGGCGGCCGCTCCCCTGTTGCTTGTGCTGGCACTGAACCTCGGCTTTACCTTCCTCGTGATACCGGCGATGGACACCGGCTATCTGGCGCTGCCCGAATTCGGCGCAACCGACGCGGATGCGCTGCGCGGGGTATGGTCTATCATCGCCGCTTTGACCCTGGCCTCGCTGGCGTTGGTGGGCATGAACTGGCGGCGGCTGGCGACAGGACTGTCCGAGACGCTGGACGACGGCGCCAGGAACGCGTTGAAGCCGATTTTCAACACCGCAAGCCTTGTGGGCTTCGGCGCCGTGATCGCCTCGCTGTCGGCCTTCGGCCTGATCCGCGACTGGGTGGTCACTGTAGGCGGGGATAACCCGCTGATCTCGCTGGCGGTCGGCACCAGCCTTCTGGCCGGAATGACGGGATCGGCCTCGGGCGGAATGTCGATCGCGCTCTCGACCTTGGGCGAGACCTATCTGGCCATGGGGCAGGCTGCCGGCGTGTCGCCCGACCTTCTGCACCGGGTGACCGCGGTTGCGACGGGCGGGCTGGATGCGCTGCCGCATAACGGGGCCGTGATCACGCTGTTGACCATCTGCGGATTGACACACCGGGAAGCTTACCGGGATATTTTCGTCGTCGCCGTGGCGATCCCCGTGGTTGCGCTCGTGGTCCTGGTGGTTTCAGGCACGATGCTGGGCAGTTTTTGACGACCAGGTGACAGCAGGTAGCCTGTTGCGGCGGATGGCCCACTCCGATCTGGTCGCGCCAAGGCAATCTTCGGGAGACACTGCATGACATCCCCACAACTGCTGTTCTTCGGAATTCTTGCGGCGACGATGGCCCTCTTCCTTTCGGGTCGGCTTCGACATGACGTGGTGGCGCTGGCAGCACTGATGGCCTGCATTCTTTCCGGGCTGGTGTCGTCCGAGGAGGCCTTTGCTGGCTTTGGCCACCCTGCCGTGATCACGGTGGCCTGCGTCCTGGTCCTGAGCCAGGGATTGCAGAACACCGGCGCGATGGATTGGCTGGCGCGCGGTGCGCTGCCGCCTGAGGCCGGGCGACTGCCGAGCCTGGTCGCGTTGATGGGTCTGGGCGCGTCAATGTCGGGTTTCATGAACAACGTGGGCGCCATGGCGCTCCTGATGCCGGTTGCGGTGCGACTGTCAGGACGGCTCGGCCTGACGCCGGGGCAGGTGCTGATGCCCCTCGCCTTCTGCACCCTTCTTGGCGGCATGACCACGCTGGTCGGCACACCGCCCAACCTGATTGTCTCCGGTTTTCGGGACGAAGCTGGCCTGGGGCATTTCGCCATGTTCGACTTTGCGCCCGTGGGTGTTGCGGTGGCCGCTGCGGGCACCCTCTTCGTCGCCGCCATCGGATGGCGTCTTGTGCCAGCGCGCAAATCCCTTTCGGGTGGCGGGTTTGACACCGGCAGTTACCTGACCGAGGTCCGGATCACGGAGAAGAGCAAAGCGGTCGGCCTGAGCCTGCGGGACTTCGAGCGTGCCCTCGAGCCCAGCGGCGCCCAAGTCGTGGGACTGGTGCGCAACGAGGTCCACATGTTCGCCCCGCGTGGCGGCCGCCGTCTGCAACCGAATGACATCCTGGTTCTGGAGGCCGATGTCGACGCGGTGGCCAAGACGCTTTCGGTGTTCGGGCTCCGGCTGGAACAGCAGGGATCATCCTTTCCTGATGCCCCGCCCGGGACAAGAGCGCCGGACAGCTCGCCCGACACGATCAGCGCCGAGGTCTTGTCGGGCGGTGACGAAGACCGGAACGAGGCCCGGGGCCGCGCCGCACGCGAAGACGATATCCTGCTGTGCGAATTTGTGGTGCTGCCGGGGGCCAATATCGTCGGAAGGACGGCACGCCAGTTGCACCTGCGCTCTCGCTACGGTTTGAATCTGCTGGCGGTCTCGCGCCATGGAACGCCGCCCCGCGAAAGGCTCGGATCACTTCCGCTGAAATCTGGCGATCTCTTGCTGATGCAAGGCCCTGCGGAGGTCATGGCCGATTTCATCAATGACGCAGGCTGCGTTCCGCTGGCTGAACGGGAATTGCGCATTCCACAGCGTCGCATGGCCATCATCGCCGGGGCCATCCTGTTGGGCACAGTTGGAATCGTGACGCTTGGGTGGCTGCCTGCCGCACCGGCCTTCATGCTGGGCGTTCTGCTGTCCATGCTGCTGCGCACAGTGCCGCCACGCCAGGTCTATTCCGCGATCGACTGGCCGGTGATCGTGCTTCTGGCGGCGCTGATCCCGGTGGCAGGTGCGATGCAGACCACGGGCGCCGCCGACCGTCTGGCAGAGGTCCTGGTCGATGTGATAGCACAAGGCAATCCCATCGCCGCTTTGGGAGTGGTGCTGGTCACCACCATGTTCCTGTCAGATGTGATGAACAATTCTGCCACCGCGGCGGTGATGTGCCCGGTCGCCATCGGTATCGCGGAAAATCTGGAGGTCAGCCCCGACAGCTTCTTGATGGCCGTCGCCATCGGCGCGTCCTGTGCGTTCCTCACTCCCATCGGCCACCAGAACAATACGCTGATCCTGGGCCCTGGCGGATTTCGGTTCGGCGACTACTGGAGGCTCGGCCTGCCGCTTGAAGGGCTGGTCGTCGGCGTCAGCATCCCCCTGCTGCTGATCGTCTGGCCATTGTAGAGCCTCCACGGCGCTGCGATAATGGGGCGGGTCAGGGAGATATCCTCAAGCTCGCCGACGGCAAACGCTCTGTCGTGGTGCCGCCGACTTTCTTTGCAGGCGATTTCATCCAATTGCGTCAGGCGCGAAGACCAGGTGAGACGGGGGACCGTTTTGGCATGACGACACCTGAGACACCGCACCGGGTGAAGTCCGCCGATCGCCATATCCTGATCGGAACCCTGACAGCTGCGCCCCTGGCGATCACCTGGGTCATTCTCGAATTCCTGTTCGGTCAGCTTGCCCGGGCGGCTCGGTCATGGGTCTCGGCCCTGGCCGGAACTCCCTCAGCCCCGAACATCCGGTTCTGGCGCGGATGCGCCGGGTGCTGGAGGCGCTGCAGCCGCGGGGCGTGCAAAGGCTGCGGCGGCTCGAAGACGGCGACGAGCTGGATCTGAATGCCGCGATCAGTGCCGCGGTCGACCGGCGGCTGGGCCGTCAGCCCGACCCGCGGGTGATGATGCGCCAGCGCCGGGTCACACGCGACGTGGCGGTGCTGCTCTTGCGCGACCTCTCGGCCTCGCTCAACGATCCCACGGGGGCCGAGGGCACGCCCCTTCTGGATCTGACCCGCGCCGCCACCGTGCTGATGGCCGAAGCCGTGGATCGCGTCGGCGATCCTTTCGCCCTGCACGGCTTCTGCCCGGACGGGCGGCACGATGTGTTTTATCAGCGTTTCAAGGACTTCAGCGAGGACTGGGGTCCGATGGCCAAGGCCCGGCTGGCGGGGATGGAGGGGCAGCTCTCCACCCGGATGGGGGCGGCGATCCGGCATGCGGGCTGGCATCTGGGCCAGCAGCGCGCGGCGCTCAAGCTGCTATTGGCGCTGACCGACGGGGCGCCCGCCGATATCGACGAACGCGCCCCCGCGCATCTGCGCCACGACGCCCGCGTCGCGGTGACCGCGCGGGCGCGTCAGGCGTGCAGCCCTTCTGCCTCAGCCTCGATCCCGCGGCGGATGCCTATGTGGCGCAGATCTTCGGGCCGCGCGGTTACCAGATCCTGGACCGGGTCGAGCGCCTGCCCGAACGCCTGCCGCGCCTTTACGCCGGGCTCGCCCGCTGAGCGGAGTTGCAGGGATCGGTCGCGCCACGACCCACGGGACCACCTGCGGCGAGACAGTTCTTGGCCGTTTGTACTTCGAAAGGGGCGTTGTCGCTGCGCATTCGCGCGGCGGCTTTCGTGAACGCTGCCGATCCGCAAGATTGGTCTGTGCCCGAATGCAAGGGGCAATAGGCGTCGGTCGCGCCAGAGGCGACTTGTTGCCCGCAATGTCCGCAACCAGCGCAGTTCGTCGCTTCCTTAGCGAAGCGCAAATGGACCCTATCGCCCATTGCCGCGGTGCAATGCCGCAACCTCTCCGGCGGCTCGGCGGAGCCGAGGACGTGGTGGGCGTGGCGGAGAGGAGTTCCGTCATGACCATTGAACCCCTACCCGCTCTTCGCCCGGTCCGCGCGCCGTGGAACAAGAGCCGCATCATCGGCCAAAAGCTTCCGCTGCAGCCAAAGCATGTCTGGTCTATCCGCGTTCGATTGGAAATGGCCGACAATCGGCGTGACCTTGCCCTGTTCAACAGGACCGTCGACAGCAAACTCCGGGGCTGCGATCTGGTCGGCCTCAGGGTGAGCGACGTCTATGCAGCCGGTCACGTCAAGGAACGTGCCTCGGTGACCCAGAGCAAGACCCGAAAACCCGTCCGCTTCAAGATCACCGAGACCACGCGACTGGCGCTGGAACGGTGGATCAAGGATCCCGAAAGGGTCGGCAGCGACTATCTCTGGCCCAGCCGCGTTCACGCCAGCCCGCACCTGTCGACACGCCAATATGCCCGGATCATGCGCGACTGGGTTCTTTCGATCGGGCTCGAGCCCAGTGTCTATGGCACGCATTCGATGCAGCGCACGAAGGTTGCGCAGATCACCAAGAAGACCGGAAATCTGGCGCCGTGCAGCTGCTCCTGGGCCACGACCCAAGATGGACAGCACCGTTCGCTATCTGGGTGTCGATCTGGAAGATGCGCTTGGCGTGAGTCTGGATGATCTGACGGAGTAACGTCGACCCTCAGCCGCCGGTCGGCCCTCCCGCCATAGGCCGCCGAAGCGGTCACCCGATCCGCCTGCAGCGATAGGCGGTCGCAGCCCATTCCGACCTTTCGCGCGGGGCGCGGCGGAAGGCTTCGTGCAAGTATGACGGTGGGTTGCCGCCCGTGAGGGTGCTGCATCGGCTGTTCCATCCATCCACTTTTTGACTGCGCTTGGCCCGCAGGCACGTCCTGCGGTAAAATTTTGCGGAGGCCTCGGCGCGCCGACCGGCGGGGCAACGGCCGTGCGATCTCTGAACCTGCGCCCGCCGATCACGGCTGCGTGAGGACTGTAACGAAGGCAGCGGCGGCTGCGAACTGTAAGGGGAAGGGCAAGGGAGCTCTTCGCAACCCACAGGGAGACAGACCATGACCGCATCCCCCCCCCGCCGCGCTTCGCATTTCGCCCTTGCCGCCACGCTTGCGGGCGCGCTTGGCGCGATGGCGGCGCTGCCCGCGCAGGCCGAGACCATGGAAAAATGCTTCGGCGTCGCGCTGGCCGGGCAGAACGACTGCGCCGCGGGCCCCGGCACCACCTGCGCCGGCACTTCGAAAGTCGATTACCAGGGCAATGCGTGGAAGCTCGTGCCCGCGGGCACCTGCATGACGATGGAACTGCCCGCCGGTGCCGATGGCATGGCCCGGCACGGCGCCTTGATGGCCCTTGATCGCGACATCGCCTCGTAACCCTGCGTCGAGGCGCGGGCATTCCGCGCCTCCCTTGCCCGAGGAGGTTTTCCATGATCCATCTGCCCGCCTGCCTGCCCCGAACCGCCGGTCTTGGCTTCAAGCCCGCGCATTTCGAGCAGATCCGTGCCGACCGCCGCCGCGTCGGGTTCTTCGAAATCCATGCCGAGAACTACATGGGCGCGGGCGGCCTGCCCCATGCGCAGCTCACCGCGCTGCGGGCCGATCATGCGCTTTCGGTGCATGGGGTGGGGCTGTCGATCGGCGGCGCCGCGCCGCTGGACCGCGATCATCTGGCCCGGCTCAAGACCCTTTGCGATCGGTATGCCCCCGAAAGCTTCTCCGAACATCTGGCCTGGTCAAGCCATGACGGCGCCTATCTGAACGACCTTCTGCCGCTGCCCTATACCGAGGAAACCCTGACCACCGTCTGCGCCCATGTCGATCAGGTGCAAGAAACACTCGGGCGGCAGATGCTGCTCGAGAACCCCGCCACCTATGTGCTGTTCGCGCAATCGACGATCCCCGAGACCGAATTTCTGCGCATCATCGCCACCCGCACCGGCTGCGGGCTGCTGCTCGATCTCAACAACCTCTTCGTCTCCTGCAGCAATCACCGCCGTGATCCCCGGGCGATGATGGCCGATTTCCCCCTTGGCGCCGTGGGCGAAATCCATCTGGGCGGGCACGCGGTCGAGCACCTGCCCTCGGGGCCGCTCTTGATCGATGCGCATGGCAGCCCGGTCGCCGATCCGGTCTGGGCGCTTTACGCCGAAACGATCCGCCGCACCGGGCCGCTGCCCACGCTGATCGAATGGGACAATGACCTGCCCGACTGGCCAACTCTTGCCGCCGAGGCCGACCGTGCCACCGAGATCCTTGCGCGCGAGGTCTGCCATGAGCCCGCATGACGCAACCCTTGCGCGGTTCGGCGCAGCGCTGCGGCACGGCGCGGCCCCGCCAGAGGTCACCGCATCCGATCCCGCCGAAGTCGCGCGCCGCTTTGCGGTCTATCGCAACAATGTCAGCTTCAGCCTCTGCGCGGCGCTCAGGACACGCTTCCCGGTCATCGCCCGCCTTGTGGGCGCAGAGTTCTTCGCCGCGCTGGCGCGGGACTTCATCGCGGCGCATCCGCCGCAAAGCCCGGTGCTGCACGAATGGGGGGCGGCTTTCCCGGACAGTCTCGACGCCTGCGCGCCGCTCGCGGCCTTTTCCTATATGGGCGATGTGGCGCGGATCGAATGGGCGCGGGGACTGGCCTTTCATGCCGCCGATGCCGCGCCGATTGCCCCCGCGCGGCTGACCGGGGCCGATCCGGCAAGGCTGCGTCTGGCCTTGCACCCGTCGGTGATCCTCCTGCCCCTTGCCTCCCCCGCCGTCGCGATCTGGGCCATCAACCAGCCGGGCGCCGAGGCCGGGCCGGTCCATTCCGGCCCGGAAACCGCGCTGATCCTGCGCGACCGCGCCTTTGACGTGCCGGTTCGTGCGATCGCCCCGGCCGAGGCCGCGCTGATTGCAGCGCTTGGGCGCGGCGAGACCTTGCTGCAGGCCGCAGCCCATGCGCCCGAACTTGACCCCACCGCGCTTCTGGTCGCGCTGATGCAGGCGGGCGCGCTTTGCGAAAGAGCCGGGCCGTGAGGGCACTGATCCGACTGAACGCGGCTTTGGCCCGGGTGCCGCTTGATCTTGTGCGCATCGCCTTGCGGCTCTTTCCCGCCTTCGTCTTCTTGCAATCGGGCCGCACCAAGGTGGAGGGCGTCACGATCAAGCCTTCGACTTATTACCTGTTCGAGCACGACTACGCCCTGCCGCTGATCCCGCCCGAGATCGCCGCGCCTCTCGCCACCAGTGCCGAGCATCTTCTGCCCGCGCTGATGATCCTGGGGCTCTTCACCCGGGTTGCGGCGCTTGGCCTGATCGGCATGACCGCGGTGATCGAAATCTTCGTTTATCCCGAGGCCTGGATTACCCATGGGCTCTGGGCCTCGGCGCTGCTGGCGCTGGTCGTGCTTGGCCCCGGGCGGCTTTCTCTGGACCGGGCGCTGGGGTTTGAGCCCGGGGGGCGCTGAGATGGACCTGGCGCTGCCCCCGGCCCAAGCGCTGCGTTGCCCCGCGTCCCCGAGATCGGATAGGCTTGGCGCAGCGCGCCCGGCGCGGTCGGAGGGAGAGATGGCGGATCACGACGACTGGGCCGATCTGCTGCGTCGCGCCAATGCGGATGACGGCGCAGATGCGCGGGCGGCGCTGGCGCAGTTCCTGCGCGCGGTCAGCCCGGCCATCCGCACCATCCTGCGCGCCCGGGGCGGTGCGCTGCCGCCCGATCAGCACGAGGACGTGCTGCAAGAGGTGCTCTTGGCGCTTCACCTCAAGCGCCACAGCTGGCGCCCCGAGGCCCCGGTGCGGCCCTGGGTTCATGCCATCGCGCGCTACAAGCTGATCGACGCCTGCAGGCGGCGCGGCACCGCGATCCATGTGCCGATCGAGCCCTTTGTCGAGACGCTCGAAGACCCGCATCACGTGCCGCCGCTGTCGGGGCGCGATGCGGAGCGGCTTCTGGCGCGGATCGACGCGCGCTCGGCCGCGCTGGTGCGGGCCGTGACGCTGGAGGGCGAAAGTGCCGAGGCGGCCGGGGCGCCGCTTGGCCTTTCGGCGGGGGCCTCGCGGGTGGCGCTGCACCGCGCGCTTTCCCGCCTGCGCCAGATCGTGAAAGGATGAGACCATGACCACGCCCGATCAGACGAATGCCTTCATCGACCGGCTGGCCGCCGCGCCCGCCCCCGCGCCGCTGCGCCCGGCCCGCGTGATCGGCCTTGCGCTGGCCGGATTGGCGGCGGGATTGGCCGTGCTTTATGCCACCCTCGGCCTGCGGGAGGGACTGCTGGACACGCTCTCGACCCCCGTCGTCGCGGCCAAGACGCTTGTGCCGCTCCTGCTGGGTCTGCTGGCGCTTTCGGCCACGTTCGCCAGCACGCGACCTGCTGCGCGCATTCCGCTTTGGCCGCTGGCCGCACCGCTTGCCCTCGCGCTTGGGCTTTTTGTTGCGCGGGCGCTGACAACGGCGCCGGATCGGCTGCAGACCGAGCTTTTGGGACAGACGGCGGGCGCCTGCCTGCTCTCGATCACATCGCTTTCGCTTTTGCCGCTTGGCCTTGGGCTTGCGGCGCTGCGCCCGGGCGCCTCGACCCGACCGCGGCTGACCGGCGCCTTGGCGGGGCTCTCCGTCGGGGCCTTTGCCGTGGCAGGCTATTCGCTGCATTGCCCCGAGGATTCGCCGATGTTCTATGTGACCTGGTATGGCGGCGGCATCGCGCTTTGCGCAGCCCTCGGCGCTGTGGCCGGACGACGGCTCTTGCGCTGGTAAGGCCATCCCGTCATGGGGGGACGCCGGGGTGACCTTCGACCGGAGGCGACCGCAGCTTCGCCCGGGACCACGGCACAGATCCCGGCCGCGCGACCGTCGCGGGCATGGCGGCGCCGATACGTCCCCGCGATCCGGCGCCCGGCAACGGGGGGCAACGGCTCTCAAGCCGATCGTCGGACCCGACGTTCGCGCCGCCCTCGGAGCACGAGCGCCGCAAGGAACATGCCCGTCAGGACCAGAACGATGGTTGGCGCGGGACCTGCATCGAGCCGGAAGGCCACGTAGATCCCGACGATCCCGGCGATCAGCGCAACGGCGACAGAGGTCACCAACATCGCCGCGAAGCGCCGCGTCAGCAGAAAGGCGATTGCGCCCGGGGCGATCAGATAGGCCACCGACAAGATGATCCCCACCGACGACAGCATCGCGACGATGGTTGCCGACAAGATCGCCAGCAGCCCGTAATGCAGCCACCCCGTGCGCAGCCCGATCATCCGCGCCTGGGCCGGATCGAAGCTGTAAACGAGGAAATCGCGCCATTTCACGCTGAAAACCAGCACGACGCCCGCCGCGATCAGCCCGGCGGTCCAAAGATCCTGCGCGCCCACGCCCAGCATGTTGCCAAACAGGATGTGATCAAGATGCAGCGCGCTGTCGATCTGGGTGTAGATCACGACGCCCAGACCGAACATGCCGGAGAACACGATGCCCATCACCGTATCCTGCTTGATCCGCGAATTGTCCTTGATGACTCCGGTTGCGACCGCGCAGAGCAGCCCGGCAAGAAACGCGCCGACGATCAGCGGGATACCGGCAAGATAGGCGAGAACGACGCCCGGCAGAACCGCGTGACTTGTGGCATCGCCCATCAGCGACCAGCCCTTGAGCACGAGAAACGTGCTCAGCATCGCGGCGGCGGGGGCGATCAGCGCCATGATCAGGAATGCGTTCTGCATGAAGGGAAACTGGAAGGGCAAGAGAAGATCCTGCATCACGGGCTCTCCTTCAGGGCCTGACGGGAGCGGGCGCGCGCGGCAAGCATCCCATGCTTGGGCGCAAGGACGAGCGCCGCCAGAAAAAGAGCGGTCTGCAGGCAGACGATCACGCCGCCCGTCGCCCCGTCGAGAAAATAGCTCAGATAAGCGCCCGCCGCGGAGCTCAGCGCGCCGATCATCACCGACAGCGCCAGGAGCCGCGGGAAACGATCGGTGAGCAGATAGGCCGTCGCCCCCGGCGTCACCACCAGCGCGATCACCAGAAATGCCCCCACGGTCTGCATCGCCGCCACCGTCGAGGCCGAAAGCAGCGTGAAAAACAACACTTGCAGCGCCCCCACGTTCAGCCCGATCGTCCGGGCATGGGCCTCGTCGAAGAATATGGCCATCAGGTCGCGCCATTTCACCGTCAGCACCGCCAGCGACACGCCGCCGATGATCAGCAGCTGCACCGTATCCCCGGGCGAGATCGCAAGGATATTGCCCATGGTGATGGTCTGGATCGAGACCGCCATCGGGTTCAGCGACACCATGAACAGCCCCAGCCCGAAGAACGAGGTGAAGATCAGCCCGATCACCACGTCCTCCTTCAACCCCGAACGCTGGCGCAGGAACAGCATCGCCAGCGCCGCAAGCCCCCCCGAGAGAAACGCGCCGAGGGCGAAGGGCAGGCCCAGCATGTAGGCCCCCGCGACACCGGGCACGACCGAATGCGAGAGCGCATCGCCGATCAGCGACCAGCCCTTCAGCATCAGATAGGCCGACAGGAAGGCGCAGACCGCCCCGACAAGGGCAGAGACCCAGATCGCATTGGTCATGTAGCCGTATTGAAAAGGTTCGAGCCAGATCATGACCGCTCCTTCACGGTGCGGGTGCGATCATCATAGATCACCAGCGGGCGCTCATCGTCCGAAAAGACCTCCAGCTTGCGCGGATCGCTGTCGTCATGCAGATGCGCTCCGTCCAGCATGAAATGGCGCAGCACGCCCCCGAAAGCCGCGCGCAGTTTTTCCGCCGTGAAGACCTCTGCCGTCGGCCCGAAGGCCAGCACCGTCCCCTTCACCAGAACGACCCGGTCGCAGAATTCGGGCACCGAGCCAAGGTTGTGGGTGGCCACCAGCATGACCCGGCCCTCGGCGCGCAGCTCGCACAGAAGCGCGATGATCTGCTCCTCGGTCCCGACATCGACGCCGGCGAAGGGCTCGTCGAGCAGGATCACCTGTGCGTCCTGCGCCAATGCGCGGGCGAGGAAGACGCGCTTTCTCTGGCCGCCCGACAATTCGCCGATCTGGCGGTTGCGGAATTCGGTCATGTCGACGCGGGACAGGGCGGCGGCGACCGCCGCGTGATCGGCGGGGCGGGGGCGACGGAAAAACCCCATGTGGCCGTAGCGGCCCATCATCACCACATCCTCGACCAGCACCGGAAAGCTCCAGTCGACCTCTTCGGCTTGCGGCACATAGGCCACCGATTGCGTCTTCATCACCTCGCGCACCGGGCGGCCAAGAATTTCGATCCGCCCGGCCGCAACCGGAACAAAGCCCATCAACGCCTTGAAAAGGGTTGATTTTCCGGCTCCATTCACGCCAACAAGCGCGGTGATCGTGCCGCGCGGGATCGCGAAGCTGGCATCGCGCAGCGCGGTATGGCCGTTGCGATAGGTGACCGTGACGCCGGTCGCGCGGAGGCCGTCTTCGATCATGGCTGCAAGCCTTTCACGATCGTCTCCGAGGTCACGCGCAACAGGTCGAGATAGGTCGGCACCGGCCCGCCGGGCTCGGAGAGGCTGTCGACGTAAAGCACGCCGCCATATTGCGCGCCGGTTTCGCGCGCGACCTGCCGGGCGGGCTTGTCGGAGACCGTGCTTTCGGAAAAGACCACCGGAATGCGGTGGGCGCGCACCGTGTCGATCACGGCCCGCACCTGCTGCGGCGTGCCTTGCGCGTCGGCATTGATCGGCCAGAGATAGACCTCCGTCAGACCGAAATCCCGCGCAAGATAGGAGAACGCCCCTTCCGAGGTCACCAGCCAGCGACGATCTTCGGGCAGCGCCCGCGCCGCCGCGCGCAGCGGACCGATCACGGCGGCAATCTGCGCCTTGTAGGCCGCGGCATTGGCGGCATAGGTCCCGGCATTTCCGGGATCGGCTGCGCTCAGCGCGGCGCGGATATTGTCGATATAGAGTTCCGCCGATGAAAGCGCCATCCAGGCATGGGGGTTGGGCTTGCCGTCATAATCGCCCCCCGCGATCGAGATCGGTTCGATTCCGTCAGAGATCGTCGCGGCCGGCACGTCCCGCAGATTGGCGAGGAACTGCTCGAACCATCGTTCCAGGTTGAGCCCGTTCCAGAGGATCAGATCGGCATCCTGCGCGTTCACCAGGTCCCTCGGCGTGGGTTGATAGCCGTGGATCTCGGCACCGGGCTTGGTGATCGAGACCACCTCGGCCGCATCGCCCGCCACGTTCTGCGCCATGTCCGCGATCACCGTGAACGTGGTGACCACCTTGAGCTTGTCCTTTGCGCCCGCGGGCCCGGCCAGCACCAGCGCCGTTGCCATGCCCAGTAGAAATCTTCTGCCGATCATTTGCGTGCTCCCCTGCATGTTTGCCGCAAGTCTATCTGAGAATCATTTGCATCTGTAGTCGCAAATGCAAATCACTTGCAACAAGAGCTTGCCGACAGGCGCGTGTTCGTGCAAAACGCAGACGATGACAAAGACAGAACACCGAGCCGAGAAACTTACGAACGCGCTGCGCCGTGCAGGTGTGCGCATCACCCGCCAGCGTGCCGCGCTCCTGTCGGTTCTGGCGGCGGCCGACGATCACCCCGAAGCGGTCGAGTTGCATCGCCGCGCCGAGGCCGCGGTGCCGGGAATTTCGCTCTCCACCGTCTATCGCACCCTGACAGAGCTGGAGAATCAGGGCGTCATCCTGCGTCATCAGTTCGAAGGCACACCGGCGCGGTTCGAGCATTCCGAGACCCGCCACCACGATCACATCATCGATGTCGAGACCGGCGAGGTGGTCGAATTCGCCAACGAGAGGATCGAGGCGCTTCAGGCCGAGATCGCCGAAGCCCTGGGCTATGAGATCGTCCATCACCGGCTTGAGCTTTATGTGCGCAAGAAAGTGGCCCGATAGGCTCGAGAAAGCGGTGCGCGGAAGCGACAGCATTGGACGGACGGCGGTTATCGCCAGTTTCTGCAGGTGCGATGCTGCGACTTCTCATTCGGCAAACCGCCCCTTGCGCAGCATCACGATGGCGCGGCTGCCGATCAGCGCGGCGGCGCCGAGGCCGGTGCGGCTGATGCCGCCGATGCAGCTTTCGCCGTAGCGGTCGGCGTAAAGACGGCGCAATCCGGCGGTCAACACCACCTTCAGGTTTGGCCAACCGGGGCGGGGCAGCCCCGAGCCCTCGGCTACCTGCTCGGGCATGTCGGCGGTGTAAAGGTCGATCACCAGATCCCGCCGCGTGCGTTTGGCGACGCGGTAAAGCGTTGTCAGGCGGTCGAAATTCTGCCCCGACCAAGAGACGAAGATCCGCCCCTTCACGGTCTTGCTGCGTTCGACCAGCCAGTTTTCCAGATCCGTCTCGGTCACTGTGGGCTTTGATGTGCCAAGATTGGTGCCCTCGGTGATCAGCAGGTCGATCCCCTTCGGGGGATGTTTCATCAGCCCATCGACCAAGGCCGCCTTGCGCCATGGCGGCGAAAATCACCGATGTAAAGGATACGCCGCCCCGCGCCGTCGATCTGCAACATGTAGGCGTCGAAGGCGGAATGATCGGTCAGCCACGGCTTCAGGGTGAACGGTCCGATCGGGATCGGCCCGCTGCGGCTTTCCCAGGTCGTCAGGCGATGCGGCAGCTTGCCCTTGTCGAAGGGCGAGGCCGCGATCAGCCGCGCCGGCGCCGCCCCGCACATCACCGGCCAATCGGCAGGAAGCTGCGCCACCAGCCCCCAGTGATCAAGATGGGCATGGCTGAGCACGGTTGCCGGGCGGCTGGTGTCGAGCGTCTCAGGCAGGCGGTCTTCCTTGCCCTCCGGCAGTTCGAGCGCCTGACCCGCGTCGAGGATCAGCCGCGCCCCCTCGGGATGGGTGATCTCGATCAGGTTGCCGCCGATCTGCCGGGTGCCGCGGTGGATGTCCTTTCGACATCTCATCCCCTTATATTCCCCTGAGGCCGGTTTGAATTTACACTTGATACGCAGGCCTTGCGCCCGGAGGAGCTCCCGCCCGGGCAACTGGCAAAAGCTCGCGGCAGGAGAAAGCCCGTATGCGGCCAGAGGCCCCGACCGCCAAACCGCCGAAATCCAGATCCGCATTCCTCGTGGCGGCGTTTGGCCCCATGGCACTTGCCGCCCAGTCATCAATCGCGTCAACGCCCTCGGCACTGCCGAGATCGTCCGCGTCGCATGAAGCCCAAGGGGAAAGCGGCAATCACGTCGCAAGCGTGAACCGGGCAACAACGCCCGACCGCCACCGGCTTACGCCGGATCGCTGCGCAGGCGGGCGGGCAGATGGTCGACATAGCTCTGCGCGAGGGTTGCCGGAACCCGCCCCCTTGCGGCCAGCGCATCAAGGCAGGCCAGGGCGACGGTGTGGCTGTCAAAGACCGAGGCGGCCAGAATGGCCAGCTGCACCAGACCCTCGTCGTCGATCGCCCCGAGGGTGCTCAGGTCGCGCAGATAGACCGCATCGCCATCGACCAGCTGATCGCTGGTGGCCGCGCGCGAAAGCCGGGCAAGCTGCGAATTGGCGATCGGCATCGACTTGTTGAACAGGAACTTGTGCAGCGCGAAGCCCTGCGCGCGCAGCTCCAGATCGACCCCGGCCGCCAGCGGCTCGCCCTCGTAAAGCCGCAGGTGACGCAGCTCGACGATCACCGCGACCGCCTGCGCAAGCGTCTGGCGCGCGCCCTGAAACACCGCCAGCTCGCCGCCCTGAATGTCGATCTTGAGCAGATCGATCCGGCCGATCTCGGGCAGCGCGTCCAGCGCCACCGTCGGCATCTCGACCCGTGCGATCACCCGGCCCATCCGCGGCTTGCCCAAGAGCGCGATCGAGGGCAGACAGGGCTCGAACACCGATGTCATGCCGCTGAACCGGAAGATCTTCAGCTCCTGCGCCGTCCCGTCCCCCACCGCATGGGGGAAATACCGCTCCCGCGGCGAGGGCCTGGCCTGCAGCGCCGCGAAGGCCTCGGGCTGCGGCTCGAAGCCGATCACGTCGCAGCCCTGCAGCGCCAGAAGCGTCTTGTAGGGGGTCGGGGTGATCGGGTTGGCGCCGACATCCAGCACCACCGTGCGGCGCTCGCGCGGCAGATGCGCGAGCAGGAACCGCATCGCCGCGGCGGTGTCGGGCAGATGCGCCTTCGGCACCTCCTGCGGCGGCAGCTTGGGGGCGGGATCGTGCCAGCCGAACCGGCCCTGCCGGTCCAGGATCTCTGCCCGCAGCCGCGCGTGCGCGGCCAGGGCCTCGGCCTCGATGGCGCGGATTTCGGGGTCGGCACGATAGCGCTCCAGCCGCGCCGCCACCTCCGGCCAATGCCGCAAGATCGTGCGGTCCTCGATCTCGGTCCGCTCGGCAAAGGCCCAGAACGGCGAGCCCAGACGGTATTTCTGATGCGTCAGAGCCATCCCGTCGCCGCGCAGGTTCTTGAGCAGGAACACATCCTGCGCCCGGATCGCATAGTGATTGAGCGCGGCATTCTGCCAGCTGACCATCGCATGGGTGGCGGTCTGATGCCGCATCTGCTGCGGCACGAAAAGCGGCGCATTGGGCATTTCCACACCGCCGCTGCTGCGCAAAACCGGGTCCGCCTTGCGGGGATGTTTCGGCATGTGGCAATGCACCGCCGCGAAAACCTCGGGACGGAAAAGACATTTCTGCATCGCGCGGCCCTTGCGCAGCTGCGCCTCGGTCAGGGTGAAGCTTGGCAGGACCGCGCCGCCGTCCCAGCTGCGCCGCCCGGCCGAGCCGAACATGCGCCAGTTGACGGCGATGCAATCGGTGGGACCGGCGCGCAGGACCGTCCCGATCAGATCGGCCACCCGGCCTTCGCCGCAGGTCACATTAAGAAATTCGTCGATGTCGCAGTGAAACGCCCAGGCGACATCGGCCATCTGCGGATGCGCCAGCGCCAGCGCGCAGCCGCTCACCTGCGGCGCTTCGCCGGGCTGCGTCTGCTGGCGCAGATGCACGACCTCGCCCATCTCGGCCAGCCGGTCGAGCATCCGGTCCGAGCCGTCGCTGCAGTCGTTCGAGACGACGAAGACGCGATCGAACCCCGCGGCCTGCTGGAACGCCACCCATTCCAGCAGCCACATCGCCTCGTTGCGCTGACAGGCGATCACCGCCAGAGGACCCGGCCGCGCGGGCGGGTGTGTCAAATCACTTGCGATCGTCATGAAAGAGAGGCGCCCGGGTTGAACATGCCACATGAAGGCTGCCCGGCGACACTCCTGCGTTCCGGGCATGGGATCAAGCGAAAACGCGCGTCAGGGCGGGGGGGAAAGCGCGACAACCGCCCGGACACCCGCGATGACGGCCCCGTCCGCGGCGCGTCAGCAGGCCTCGCCCGGCGCGGCGGCAAAAACCTGCACCGCGCCCGGGTCAAGCCGCAGACCGACCCGCTCCGGGGAATGCGGCTGCCGCGCCGAGGGCAGATCCAGCCGCAGCTCCGCCCCGCCCGTTTCCAGCCGCAGGACCAGCCGTTCCTGCGCGCCCAGAAACTCGGCCCGTTCGATCCGCGCCGCCGCCCCCTCGGACGGATCGCACAGAGCCAGCGCCTGCGGGCGGAAGAACGCCACCGCCGCCTGCCCCTCGGCCAGCCCCGGGGCGGCGAACCGGCCCAGCGGCGTCAGCAGCGCGCCGCCCGCCACCAGCCCCCGCAGGATGCTGCCCGGCCCCAGAAAGCGCGCGGCGTAAAGCGTTGGCGGCGCGTGATAAAGGCTGCGCGGATCGGCCAGCGCCTCGATCTTGCCCGCATGCATCACCGCCAGATGATCGGCCACCGCCAGCGCCTCGGCCGGATCATGGGTGACAAGGATCGCCGCCACGCCAAGCTGGCGCAAAAGCGCCAGCGTCTCGGCCCGGACGCTGTCGCGCAGACCCTGGTCGAGGTTGGAAAACGGCTCGTCCATCAGCAAAAGCCCGGGCCTTGGCGCCAGCGCCCGCGCCAGCGCCACGCGCTGGCTTTCCCCGCCCGAAAGCTGGTGCGGATAGCGCGCGGCCAGCCCCGCCACGCCCGCCACCGCCAGAACCTCGGCCACCCGCGCCCGCAGCGCGTCAGCGGGCACCCCGCGCAGCCCGAAGGCCACGTTTTCCGCCACGCTCAGATGCGGAAACAGCGCGTAATCCTGAAACATGAAGCCGATGCCGCGGGCCTCGGGCGCGACGAAGCCGCCCTGCCCCGCCAGCACCCGCCCCGCCAGCGTGATCTCGCCGCCATCGGGGCGCTCGACCCCGGCGATCAGGCGCAGCAGCGTGGACTTGCCGCAGCCCGACGCGCCCAGCAGGCAGAGGATTTCGCCCCGGCCAAGGTTGAAGGAAATCTCCGCAAGCGCCGTCACCGCACCGAAACGGCGGCTGACGCGCTCAAGACGAAGCCAGGGGGCGGGCGGGGAAAGGGGTGCAGCTGTCATCGCCCCAATCTAGGAAACCGCGCCGGAAAATCCATCCTGCACCGGCAGATTTGCCCTTTGCCGGGGCCTGCTGATTATCAGGCGTTCAACCGCCGTGTTTTCCCGGCCGTCGGCCTTGATCCGGTCGGCGCGACGGGGGTTTCACACCCCCGCACCCCCGTGGGATATTTGCGCCAAGGTGAAAGGGCGGCATTGCAGCTTGGGCAAAGATCCGGGGGGGGGCGGAGCCCCCCGCTTTCGGTCACGCCCGGATCGGCGAGCGTCGAGATGTCGCCCAAGGCGCCGTAATCATTCTCGGCGATCTTGCGCAGGATGCGGCGCATGATCTTGCCCGAGCGCGTCTTCGGCAGGCCCGGCGCCCATTGAATGAGATCCGGGGACGCGATCGGGCCGATCTCGGTGCGCCCCCATTTCACCAGATCCTTGCGCAGATCCTCGGATGGCGTGATCATATGCCCGCCGGTCTCGGTCTGCCAGAAGGGGTCGACGATCGGACATTTCCCTTTTTCGACACATCTGTCGTACCTGCCCCATCCGCGCGCAGACCCGCCCGAAAAACACGCACAAGCTGCACACAAGCCCCCCAGACCGGCGCCGGGGCGAGAAGACCCTAGTCCTGCGCCGTCTCGCGGGCGGGGGGCGGCGCGTCCTGCCGGTCGCGGTGCAGCGCGGCGCGGCCAAGCAGCATCATCGTCACCGGCGTCGTCACCATCACGCAGATGCCGATCACCAGCTCGTGGATGAAGACCCGGTCCTGCAGCCAGGACCAGGACAGGAGCGAGGCGATCAGGATCGCCGCCGCCCCCCAGCTGGTGCCAAGCGCGGGCGCATGCAGCCGGTCGTAAAAGCTTTTCAGCCGCACCAGCCCCAGCGCCCCCAGAAGCGTCAGCGTCGAGCCGAGCAGCAGGAAGGCCGCGACCGGCAGCGCGATCCACCAGGGCATGGTTTCGGGCGCGCTCATTCGATCACCTCGCCGCGCAGCAGGAATTTCGCCGCCGAGACGGTGCTGACAAAGCCCGCCACCGCGATCACCAGTGCCGCCTCGAACAGGAAGGGCGTGCCCATCCGCATCCCGGTCACGATGAACAGCAGCATCGTTGCGACATAAAGCGCCTCGAGCGCCAGCACCCGATCCTGCGCGCGCGGACCCAGCAGGATCCGCAGCGCCGCCAGACAGGCCGCCAGCGCCAGGGCGATCTGGGCATAGCTCAGCGCAAACCAGAGCAGGGTGGTCATCCGAAAGCCTCCAGCAGCCGGGTTTCATATCGCGCGCAGATCTCGGCGCGCAGGGCCTCTGCGTCCTGCAGCTCGAAGACATGCAGCAGGAGCACCCCGGTTCCGGGGTCGTAGTCGATCCAGACGGTGCCCGGGATGGCGGCGACGACAAGGGCGAGCAGCGCCAGCCCGACCGGATCGCGCAGCCGCAGCGGGATCGCGACGAAGCCCGAGCGGCGCGGCCGAGCGCCGCCGTCGTGCAGCATCCGCAGCGCCACCGCCCAGTTCGAGCGCAGGATGTCGACCGAGACCACCGCGGCCAGGCGGATCAGCGGCCAGATCGCGCGCAGCCGCGGCGGCTGCGGTTCAAGCCGGGCAAAGGCAAGCCCGGCCAGAATGGCGACCGCCGCGCCCAGAAGCAGATGGCCCAGCGAAAAGCGCGTCAGCATGAGCCACATCAGCGTCAGGGCAAGCGTCAGCAGCGGGTGCGGGAAAAGCCGGGTCATGGCGCAACCTCCGTTGCGGTCGCGGGCGCGACGACAGGCGGCGGCGGCACCAGCGCGCGGGCGGTCTGCTGCATGTAGCCAAGCGCCGGGGCGGCCTTGAGCGAGAGCAGCACCAGAAGCCCGATCAGTGCCATCACCGGGGCGATTTCCAGCGCCAGCACCCGCGGCGGCGGCGCATCGACGGCCCAGAAGCTTTGCACGCCGACCCGCACCAGACCGATCAGCGTCGCCAGCCCCGCGCCCAGAAGCAGCGCCGCAAAGACCCAATGCAGCGCGTCGGGTGCGCGCGCCCCGGCCAGAAGCCCCTGCAAAAGCCCGAGCTTGCCCAGAAATCCCGCCAGCGGCGGCAGCCCCGCCAGCGCCAGCGCGCAGGCGCCAAAGGACAGGCCCAGCACCGAGAGCGTGCCCGGGATCGCCAGCCCCGCCCCGGGCGCGGCCTCCTCCTCGCGCTCGTCAAGGCCGTAGGCATCGGCGGTCAGCGCCAGAAGCCCGGCAATGCCGCCTTCCTCGCGGCTCATCGGTTCGATCAGCAGGAACAGCGCGCTGGTGGCCAGCGTCGAGTTGAGCAGGTAAAATAGCGCCGCCGCCAGGATCGCGCTGTCTGCCCCCGCCAGCACGAAGCCCGCCGCGGTCAGGATCGTGCCCGAGGAGACCAGCACCAGATGGGCGGCGATCCGGCCCAGCCCCTGCGCCGCCAGAATGCCGATGACGCCGAACAGGATCGTCGCCATGCCGCCCGCGATCAGCACCGGGGCGCCAAACCCCGCCGAGGCCCCCGCCCCCGCGCCAAAAAGCAGAAAGGAGAGCCGCAAGATCACGTAAAGGCCGACCTTGGTCATGATCGCGAACATCGCGGCCACCGGCGCGGCGCCGGCCATATAGGCGGTGGGAAGCCAGAAGGACAAAGGCCAGATCCCGGCCTTGATCAGGAAGGCGAGCCCCATCAGCGCCGCCCCGGCGTGAAACAGCGCCCGCCGCCCCTCGGGCAGATCGGGCACGAGCCCCGCCAGCTGCGCCATGTTGAGCGTGCCGCTGGCGCCATAGACCAGGCTGACCCCGATCAGGAACAGCGCCGATCCGGTCAGGTTGACGGCGATGTAATGCAGCCCCGCCCGCACCCGCAGCTGCCCGCCGCCATGCAGCAACAGCCCGTAGGAGGCGGCCAGAAGCAGCTCGAAAAAGACGAAGAGGTTGAACAGATCGCCGGTCAGGAAGGCGCCGTTCAGCCCCATCAGCAAGAACTGGAACAGGCTGTGGAAATGCGGTCCCTGCCGGTGCCAGCCCGCCGCCGCATAGACCAGCGCGGGCAAAGCGAGCAGCCCGGTCAGCACCAGCATCAGCGCCGAAAGCCGGTCGTTCACCAGAACGATGCCCCAGGGCGCCAGCCAGTCGCCCAGCCGGTAAAGCCCCAGCTCGGCGCCGCCCGGCCCCTGCGCCTTGGCGCGCGACAAAAGCTCGAGCGCGCAGACCAGCGTCGCCAGGGCCGAGACGAGGCTGATCGCCAGTTTCGCGCGCCGCTGCCGGTCGTCATAGATCAGCATCAAGGCCCCGGCGAAGAACGGGATCAGGATCGGCGCGATGATCAGATGTTCGGGCGCGGGGATCATGCCTCGGGCTCCTTGCCGTCGACATGGTCATTGCCGGTCAGCCCCCGCGCCGCGATCAGCACGACCAGGAACAGCGCCGTCGCGGCAAAGCCGATGACGATCGCCGTCAAGACCAGCGCCTGCGGCAGCGGATCGGCATAGGCGGTCGGGTCGATGAAACCGCCGCGCGGCATGATCGGCGGCACCCCCACCATCAGCCGCCCCATCGCGAAGATGAACAGATTGACCGCATAGGACAAAAGGCAAAGCCCGACGATCACCTGAAACGTGCGCGGCCGCAGCAGCAGCCAGACCCCCGAGGCGGCCAGAATTCCGATCGCGGCAGAGAGAACGATTTCCATCACGCGGCCTCCCGTTCCTTTTGCGCAAGGCGGTCGCGCTCGCGCAGGCGGGCGATGCGCAGCGACTGGTGCGCCAGCGCGATCAGCATCAGCACGGTCACCCCCAGCACCAGCGCAAAGACCCCGGCATCGAAGATCAGCGCCGTCGCCGCCGGAACCTGCCCGATCAGCGGCAGATCGACATAGCGCGCATGGGCAGTCAGGAAGGGATGGCCGAAGACGAAGGCACCCAGCCCCGTGCCCCCCGCGATCAACAGCCCCACCCCCATCCAGCGGATCGGCAGCACGGTCAGCCGCGCCTCGACCCAGCGCAGATCATGGCCGAGATATTGCAGCAAAATCGCGATCGACACCGTCACCCCGGCGGAAAAGCCGCCGCCCGGCAGGTCATGGCCGCGGAAGAACAGGGTCGCCGCCAGCACGATCAGCACCGGGAACATCCAGCGCATGATCACCGAGGGCACCAAGAGCGCATGCGCCAGCGTCGGATCGCGCAGCCCGGCCTCTTCCTCGCTGCGGGTGGTGCTTTCGGGCGCCGGGCGGAAGCGGCGCAGCAGCGCGAAAACGGTGATGCCGACAATCGCCAGAACGGTGATTTCGCCGAAGGTGTCGAAGGCGCGGAAATCGACCAGGATCACGTTGACGACATTGGTGCCGCCGCCCTCGTGATAGGCGTTGCGCAGGAACCAGTCGCCGACATTGGGGATCAGCGGCGAGGTCATCATCACATAGGCGACGGCGGCCAGACCGAGGCCGACCGTGCCCGCGATGACGAAATCGCGCGCCCGGCGCAGCCGCGCGGGCAAAAGCCGGTCGGCGGCGATTTCCTCGCGCCGTTTTGGCAGCCAGCGCAGGCCCAGCAGCAACAGGACGGTGGTGACGATCTCGACCAGCAGCTGCGTCACCGCCAGATCGGGAGCGGAAAGCCAGGCGAAGGTCAGGCAGGTCACCGCCCCCGCCCCGCCCAGCAGGATGACGGCGGCGAAGCGGTGGTATTTCGCCAGCGCCGCCGCGCCCAGCGCGCAGGCCGCCCCCGCCCCCCACATCGCCGCAAAGGCCGGGTTGAGCGGCACTGAAAGCGGATGTGCCGCGGGCGCCAGCACGCCCCACAGCGGCACTGCAGCCGCCGCCAGCGCCAGAAGCACGATCAGCCGCAGCTGCGGTTGCAGCCGTTCCGTCCCGAAAAGCCGCAGCCCCAGCCGCGGCAAGGTCCAGGTCAACCGGAACATCCCCCGCTCGAAGAGTTTTTGCGCCCGCAGCCGGTGCAAAAGCGGCGGCCCCTCGGGCCCGCGCGCGATCTGCCGCCCGAAGACCGCGTAAAGCAGGAGCCCCGCCACCAGCGCGACGCCGCTCATCGCGAGCGGCAGCGTCAGCCCGTGCCAAAGCGCGATGTCGGTATAGGGCAGATCCGGCCCCAGCACCGAGACCGCCGCCAGATGCAGCACCGGACCGAGCGTCAGCCCGGGCAGGATGCCGACGACAAGGCAGATCAGCACCAGCGCCTCGACCGGGCGGCGCATCAGCGCGGGCGGCTCGTGCGGGGCGCGCGGCAGATCGGTCGCGACCGGGCCAAAGAAGACGGTGGCGATGAAGCGCAGCGAATAGGCGACGGAAAAGGCCCCGGCCAGCACCGCCAAATAAGGCAGCGCATTGTCCAGCCAGCTGCCGTTGTTCCAGTCCGCCGCGGCGGCGAAGAACATCTCCTTGGACAAAAATCCGTTGAGCAGCGGCACCCCCGCCATCGCCGCCGAGGCGACGATGGCCAGACTGGCCGTCACCGGCATCGCATGGCGCAACCCGCCCAGACGGCGCATGTCGCGGGTGCCGGTCTCGTGGTCGATGATGCCCGCCGCCATGAAGAGCGAGGCCTTGAAGACGGCGTGATTGAGGATGTGAAAGATCGCGGCAAGGATGGCGCCGGTGCTGCCGATGCCCGCAAGCGCGGTGATCAGCCCCAGATGGCTGATCGTCGAATAGGCCAGCAACCCCTTGAGATCATGGCGAAAGATCGCAAAGAACGCGCCCAGGACAAGGGTTGCCATGCCGGTGCCGGTGACCAGATGGAACCACAGGTCGGTCTGCCCCAGCACCGGCGAGAACCGCACGAGCAGGAACACCCCCGCCTTCACCATCGTCGCCGAATGCAGGAAGGCCGAGACCGGCGTCGGCGCCGCCATCGCGCCGGGCAGCCAGAAATGAAACGGCATCTGCGCCGATTTGGTGAAGCAACCCAGCAGGAACAGCCCCAGCACCAGCGGGTAAAGCGGATGCGCCCGCACCAGATCGCCCGCCGCCAGAACCCGGTCCAGATCATGGCTGCCGACGATCTGCCCCAAAAGGACCATCGCCAGCAGCAGGCACAGCCCCCCCGCCCCGGTGACGATCAGGGCCATCCGCGCGCCCTCGCGCGCCGCCTGGCCCTGATGCCAATAGCCGATCAAGAGGAAGGACAGGATCGAGGTCAGCTCCCAGAACACCACCAGCATCAGGATGTTGCCCGACAGCACCATGCCGACCATGGCGCCGGTGAAGGCCATCAGAAAGGCGTAAAACCGCGGCACCGGATCGGTTTTCGACAGGTAGTAGCGCGCATAGATCAGCACGAGGATGCCGATGCCGAAGATCAGCGAGACGAACAGCCAGACGAAGCCGTCCATCCGGAAGCTCAGATCCAGTCCCGGCGCGGGCACCCAGCCGATCTGGCCGCGCACCACCTGCCCCGCGCCGATCGGCCCGTGCAGCAGCGCCAGCACGACGCCCCCCGCCGCCAGAAACAGCCCCGAGACCCAGGCCGCCGCGTCATGCGCCCGCGGCGACATCGTGCTTGTCGCCAAAGCCGCCGCGAAGGGCAGCGCCACAAGGATCAGCAGCAGGTTCTCTTCGATCATGCGCCCGCAGCTGTCCTTTCAGGGTTTGAGGTCATGGAGGGTCCCGCCCCGAAACCGACCCCGGCGCTCAGCCCAAGCAGGCTGCCGCAGGCACGGGCCCCGGATCGTGACAGGGAACTCCTGTTTCATAAAGGGGTTGTTTACACCATTTCAAGACGATGCGACGCGTTTTTGCCCCGCGGCCACGGGATCGTTTCGGGTGGCCCTTGGCGGCGGCGCGGTCTAATCTGGCGCCGGTCCGGCCTGCCCGGCCCCTTCCCGCCCCCGTCCCCGCCCCCGAATACTGCCGCGAAAGCCCCCATGCGTATCCTGCACACCGCCGACTGGCATATCGGACAGACCCTGAACGGCTGGTCGCGCGAGGCCGAGCACCGCGCCTTCCTCGTGCAGCTGGGCGAAATCCTACTGCGCGAACAGGTGGATGCGCTGCTGGTGGCGGGGGATGTCTTTGACGGGCTCAACCCCTCGGGCGAGGCGCAGCGGCTGCTTTACGCCGCGCTTGCGGGCTATGTGCGGGCCAATCCGCGGCTGCAGATCGTGCTGACATCGGGCAATCACGACCCGGCGCAGCGGCTGGAAGCGCCCGAGGCGGTGCTGCGCGAACTGGGCGTGCATGTCCTTGGCACGCTGAGCCGCGGGCCCGAGGGGGTGGACCTTGGCCGCCATCTGATCGCGCTGCGCGACGCCACCGGGCAGGTCCGCGCGCAGGTTCTGGCGCTGCCCTTCCTGCGTCAGGCCGATCTGCCGGGCCTGCGTCTGGGCGCCGAAGCGGGCACCGAGGCGGGCTCCGGGGGCGCCGTCACCGCCGCCCTGCGCGCGCTTCTGGCCGAGACGGTCGCGCGGGCGCAGGCGCTTGCGGGCGCGGTGCCGCTGATCGCGATGGCGCATCTGACCTGTGCGGGCGGGCTGGAAAGCGCGGGGGCCGAGCGGCGCATCCTGATCGGCGGCGATCATGCCGTGCCGCCCGATGTCTTTCCGCCCGCGCTTGCCTATGTCGCGCTGGGTCACCTGCACAGGCCGCAATCGCTTGACGGCGGGCGGGTGCGCTACTCCGGCTCGCCCTTTCCGCTTTCGGCCAGCGAGATCGGCTATGACCATGGCGTGACGCTGCTCGATCTGGACGCCGGGGCGGCGCCGCGCCATATCCCGCTGCCGCGCCCGGTGCCGGTGCTGCGCCTGCCCGCGCGCGGCACCGCCCCCCTGCCCGAGATCCTCGCCGCGCTCGCGGCCCTGCCGCCGGGTGCCCCAGCGCGTGCCGAAGGCCCCTTCCTCTACCTCGCCCTTGCCGCCGACCGCCCGGTGACCGAGATCACCGCGGCGCTCGAGGCCGCGCTCGAGCCCCTGCCGCTGCGGCTGGCCGGGCTGACGATCACCCGCCCCGAAACCGCCGCGCCCACAGCCCCGCCGCCGCAGGATCTGAGCCGGACCACGCCCGAGGCGCTTTTTGCCGCCGCCTTCCGCGATCTGCACGGCTGCGATCCCGAGACCCGCCACCTTGGCGCCTTTCGCGACGCGCTTTCCGAGGTCTGACCCATGCGCATCCTGTCGATTTCCGGGCAGAACATCGCCAGCCTCGCGGCACCCTTCCGCATCGATTTCACCACCGCGCCGCTGGCGGGCGCCGGGCTGTTCGCGATCACCGGGGAAACCGGGGCGGGCAAATCCTCGATCCTCGATGCGATGTGTCTGGCGCTTTACGGCGACGCGCCGCGGCTCTCGGCGGGGGCGCGCGGCGACAAGGTGCCCGACGCCGCGGGCGAGGAGATCAGCGCCGCCGACAGCCGCGCGATCTTGCGGCGCGGCGCGGCGACGGGCTGGGCCGAGGTGCGGTTCACCGGCCGCGACGGCGCGGACTATATCGCGCGCTGGCAGGCACGGCGGGCCCGCGACCGGGTCGAGGGCAAGCTGCAATCGGTGGCGCGCAGCCTGGCCCGGGCCGCGGACGGGCAGGTGCTGGCGGCGCAGACCCAGGCGGTCAGCGAACAGGTCGCGGCGCTGACCGGCCTGTCCTACGAGGAATTCCGCCGCACCGTCCTCTTGGCGCAGGGGGATTTCGACGCCTTCCTGCGTGCCGACACCGGCGAGCGCGCGGCGCTTTTGGAAAAGGTCACCGGAACCGGGCTTTACCGGGCGGTCTCGATCCGGGTCTATGAGCGGACCGAGGCCGCGCGGGCCGCCCATGCGCAGCTTCTGGCCCGCGCGGCCGAGCATCGCTTGCTCGACGACGCCGCCCGCGCGGCGCTGACGGAGGAGATCGCGGCAAAGACCGCGGCGACGGAGGCGGCGGCGGCAGAGCGGGCGGGGCTGACCGAGGCGCTGGCCCGTCACCGCCGCCATGCCGAAGCGCAGGCGCAGCTGCAGACCGCCGCCGCCGCGCTGGCCGGGGCCGAGACGCGGCAGGCCGAAGCGGGCCCGGCCCGGGCGCAGCTGGAGCGGCTGGAGCGGGCGGCACCGCTGCGCCTGCCCTGGCAGGCGGCGACCGAGGCCCGCAGCCGTCTGGCCCTGGCGCGGACGGCGGCCGAAGCGGCAACGGCGGCCCGCGCCGCGACGGCCTTGGCCTTGGCGCAACAGGCCGATGCGGCCGACCGGGCGCGTGCGGCGGTGGCCGAAACGGAAGAGGAGTTCAAGGCACTTGGCCGGATCTGGGACCGCGCCGCCGAGCTGGACGCGCAGATCGGCAGTGCCGCGACCGAGGCGGAAGCGGCGCAGGCACAAGCCCTGACGGCGCAACAGGCGGCGGCCAGCGCCGCAGGGGCGCTTGCCGATCTTGCCGCCGCCGAGGCGCGCGCGGGCGCGGATCAGCGCCGCGCCGAAACGGCGCTGGCGGGGCTTTCCCGGGTCGCGGCTCTGGCCGATGACTGGCCGCAGCTGCGCCGCGATCTGGCCGATCATCAGGCGGCCAGCGCGGCGGCAACCGCGGCGGCGCAGGCCGCGCAGGCGGCGCGCGACCGGGCGCAGGCACTGGCGACCGAGGCAGAGACCGCTTGCGCAGACGAGGCCCGCGATCAGGCCGCCGACAGCGCCCTGGCGCAAACCGCCGCGGCGCTGCAACAGGCGCTTGCGCCGCTTGAAGCCGCGCATCCCCCCGCCCGCACCGCCGATCTGGCGCGGATCGAAACCGATCTGGCCGAGCTGGCGCGGGCGCTGCGCGATGGCGCCGAAGCCGAAGCCTTGGGTGCGGCGGGACAGACAGCGGCAACCGCGGCCGCCACCGAAGCCGCCGTGGCGGAGGCGCAGGAAAGCGCGGCGAAAGAGGCACTTGCACGCGCCGAGACGCAGATGGCCACGCTTGCGGCGCCGCTCGAACAGGCCGATCTGGCGCTTTCCGATGCCGCCCGCAGCCTGCGCGCGCGCCTGACCCCGGGCAGCCCCTGCCCGGTCTGCGGCGCGCTCGAGCATCCGACCCCGGCCGAGGCGGGGCTGGCGCATCTGGCCGACCGGCTGCGCGCCGACCAATCCGCCGCCCGCGGCGCGGCGCTGGCGGCGCGGGACGCGCTGACCGCCGCGCAGGGCGCCCGCGCCCGCGCCGAGGCCCGGGCCAAACAGGCGGCCGAGGAGCGCCACCGCGCCCGCAGCCGCGCCGAAGCCGCCCGCGCCGCCTGGACCGAGACCCGGGCCCGCGTCACCGCCCGGCCGCTTTGCCCCGCGCTGCCCGAGACCCCGGACCCGACCGCCCTTGCCGCGGCGCAGCTCCATCTTCGCGCGCTGCAAACCGCCGAGGCCGCCGCGCAGGCGGAGATTTCGGCGCTGCGCACCCGCCTGACCGAGACCGGGCGCGACCGCGAGCGCCTGCGCCGGGCGCTTTTGGCGCATCGCGGCACGCGCGAGCGGCTGGCCTTGCTGCAGGCCGAAACCGCGCAGGCGGCCGCGCTGGCCGAGGCCCGCCGGACCGAGGCCGCAGCCCGGCGCGACCGGCTGGCACTGGCGCTCGCCCCCGCGCTTGCCCTTGCGGGAGAGCACGACCCGGCCGCGCCGGGGCTGGCCGAACGGCTGACGGCCACGGTCCTTGCCGTCGGCGCGGCGCGGGCGGCGCTGCAGGCGGCGCAACAGGCGCTGACCGCGCTCGCCCCGCAGCTGGCCGCGGCGCGACGCGATGCCGAGACGGCGCAGGCGCAGGCCGGGACCGCTGCGCAGGCGGCGCGGAACCGGAACGCCGCATGGGCCGCCCTGCGCGCCGAACGGGCGCCGCTTCTGGACGGGCAGCCCACCGCCGCGCATCGCAGCCACTTCAACGACCGTCGGCTGGCGGCGCAACAGGCGCAACAGCAAGCCGCAACCGCCCTTGCCGCGGCGCAGGCAGAGCTTGCCGCCACCGAGGCCCGCGCGGCGGAAACCGCCCGCGCCACGCGCGAGACCGCCGAGGCGCAGGGCGTGGCCGAGGCGCGGCTGGCCGCCGCGCTGGAGGCCGCCGGGATGACCGGAACGGACCTGGCCGCGCTGATCGCCCTGCCGCCCGGCACGGCCGAAAGCCTGCGCGCCGAGCTGCGCGGGCTTGACGATGCGGTGACGGCGGCACGCTCGGCCCTCGAGGCGCGCAAGACCGACCTGCAAGAGATTGAGGAACAAGGACTTCCCGCAGAAGACCCCGAGGCGCTCGCCGCCCGTCTTGCGACGCTTGAGGCCGAGACCGAACGCCGCGCGCAAGAGATCGGGCGGCTCTCGGCCGAGCTTGCGCGCGATGCGGCGACGCGGGCGGCGCTGGCCGATCTGGCGGCCGAAACCGAGGCCGCGCGGGCGGAGCTGGAGGTCTGGGAGGCGGTGAACAAGGCGATCGGCGCGCGCTCGGGCGACCGGTTTGCGCGCATCGCGCAGGCGATCACGCTGGATGTTCTGGTCGATCACGCCAACCGCCATCTGGCCGATCTGAACCCGCGCTACCGGCTGCGCCGCGCCGCCGATCTGAGCCTGCAGGTCGAGGACCGCGACATGGGCGACAGCCCGCGCGCCACCCGCAGCCTTTCGGGCGGCGAGCGGTTTCTGGTCTCGCTGGCGCTGGCGCTCGCGCTCTCGCAGATGGGCGGCAAGGGCACTTTCGCAGGCACGCTTTTCATTGACGAAGGTTTCGGCGCGCTGGATGCGGGCAGCCTTGATCTGGCGATCGACGCGCTCGAGACACTGCAATCGCAGGGGCGGCAAGTGGGCGTGATCAGCCATGTCGAGGCGATGCAGGCCCGCATCGCCACCCGCATCGCCGTGCGCAAGGAGGGCGGCGGCCGATCCAGCCTGCGCGTCGAAGGCCCCGGGGTCTGACGCTTTTTCCCGCCGATGCGTCGGCGCCGGAACGCGGGCAGCGGTGGCGCCGTGCAAGGATCGGCCCAGCCGCGCAGCAAGGAGAGACCCGCCATGGCCGACAGACGCGATCACCGGATCATCGACGGCAAGGCTGTGCAGCAGCGCCTTCTGGCCGGGATCCGCGCCGAGCTGGAGGCGGCGGCGCAGACCCATCCGGTCGGGCGGCTGGTGTCGATCTCGATCGGCCCCTCGCCCGAGATCGAGGTCTATGTCCGCAATCAGGCCCGCGCCGCCGCGACGGCCGGTCTGCCCTTCGAGCAGGTGGTCTGGGAGGCCGCGGCGACGCAGGAGGCCTGCAAGCGCAAGATCGCGGCGCTGAACGACGACCCTTCGGTGCTGGGGATCATCCTGCAACGCCCGGTGCCCGCGCATATCCATGTGCGATCCCTGCAATCGGCGATCCATCCCTTGAAGGATGTCGAGGGGATGAACCCCGCCTCGATCGGCAATATCGTTTACAATGACATTGCGCTGGCGCCCTGCACCGCGGCGGCGGCGGTGGAGATGGTGCGGGCGACCGGGCTGCCCTTGCCGGGGCTTGAAGTGGTGATGATCGGCCATTCGGAAATCGTCGGCAAGCCCGTCGCCTTCCTGCTGATGGCCGAGGGGGCGACGGTGACGGTCTGTCACCACATGACGCGCTCGGTCGCGATGCATTCGCGCCGCGCCGATGTGGTGATCGTGGCGGTGGGCAAGGCGCATCTGATCGGCCCCGAGATGATCAAGCCCGGCGCGGCGGTGATCGACATCGGGATCAATCAGGTGACCGATGCGGCGGGCAAGGTGCGGATCCTCGGCGATGTCGACACCGAGGCGGTGCGCGAGGTGGCGGGCTGGATCACCCCGGTTCCGGGCGGCGTCGGGCCGGTGACGGTGGCGATGCTGATGCGCAACGCGCTGACCGCGCATCGCCGTCAGGTCGCGGCGGGGTGGCTGGAACCGGCGCGGGCCTGACCGGGCCGCGGCGCGTTCCCCGGCACGGCCGCGGGGGCCGATCACGGAAACGTGGTCTTCGCGCCGCGCAGGTGACGCGTTTTGATCCGGAAGCGTCGCATTTGGCCCAGCCCTGCGCGCTGCGCCTCGCTAGCGAGAGTTGATTTTTCCGTCAATCAAGACAGCCGAAGGGCGGGTGCCCTCACGCCCCCCTTCACCCGGCGGTGCGCGCCCCGAAGGGACGTGCGCGCACCGCCGCAAACCCGGATCGGGCCAAAACGCCCCGGGCGAAAGCTCAAATGCGCCGGAAATTCGGCGCCGTCTTAGCGCCGTCTTCACCTTCGCCCGCGATGGTTCCCCCGATGTGGCCGGTCAGGATCCTGCAGTGACGTGGTTTCGCCCTTCCCCTGGCGTCCTTGGCTGGACTGGCCCCGCTCTGGCGGCGCTGGTCTGGTTCGGCTTTGCCGCGGCGGCTTTGGCGGCCGAGCCGGGCGGTGCAACCGATTACACGGGCGCCTGCAGCCTGACCGCGGCCGGGGGCGAGACGCTTTTTGCGGGCGATTGCGCCATCAGCCACCGCCCCGCCCCCCCCGCCGCGGCCGAGGATCGCTGCGCCTATCAGCGCTACGAGGTGCTGTTTCCCGGCGTCGGCCTTGCGGTGGTGGAACGCGGCAACGACCCGGAGTGTCCGCCGCGGTTTCAGGATCGCCCGGCCGCCTTTTTGGCGCGCGACCGGCGGGGCCAGCTGGTTCTGGCCACGGCCGAGGGGGCGCTTGTGCGCTTCGCCCCCAGTCCGGCGGAGCCGCCCGCGCCCGCGCCGGTGCTCGACGATCTGCTGCGCGGGATCGAGACCTGCCGCCCCGGACCGGAGTATCGCGCCCTCACCCGCAGTCTGCGGCAGGCTGCGGCCAGCGCGTCAGAGGCGATCGGCGCGATCCCCTGGCCTGCCGGAAATCCGCCGCCGGGTCAGCCGCTGCGCCTCCGTCAAAGCGGGGCCTGGCAACAGATCGACGTGCCGCTGCGCGGCCGCTATCTGGGCCTGCCCCTCGCCGGGTTGCGGCTTGAAACCGAAACCGGCACCGGGCAGCAGCGCGATACGTTGTTCTTCGCCGGAGCGCCCGGACGGCTGGTCTGCACCGGGCTTGATTGAGCCCGTCGGGGCTCAGAAGTCCTGGTTTTTCAACAGCTGCGCCGGGATCGCCAGCCCCGCGCCGATCGCCGCCAGGGTGAAGATGACGCGGATGATATGCTCGGCCGCGGCGACGAAGATCTCGGCCGCATCGGCCGGATGCGGCGCGGTCAGGGCAAAGAAGCCCAGAAGCGCCTCGCCGAAAAAGGCGCCCGGCACCATCGGAATGCAGCCCGCCAGCGCCACCGCATTGCAGGCAGGGCCCAGCACGCGGCGCAGCGCCGAGACCGCGCAGGAGGTGACGATGGCGGCGGCGAAAGTGGCGCCCTCGAGGCTCCAGGCCAGATCGAGCCCGCCGGTGCGGACCATCAGCGCCAGCGCCCCGGCCGCCGCGCACCAGGGCAGTGCCCGCAGACCGAAGTTGAACAGAACGCCGAAGCCCGCGGCGGCGGCGGCGCCAAACAGCGCCTGATGCAGCAGATGCGGCAGGAAATCCCACATGATCAACTCCTCATCCCCAGAAGTTCCTCGGCAAACCAGATCCCGGTCGCGGCGAAGAGCATGATCATCAGCACCCAGACCGCGCGGGCGCTGCCCATCGTCGGATAGCCGTCCATGATGTCGGTCTGCGCATTGGTCGAGGGCACGCCCGGCACCAGAAGCAGGATCGAGGCCATCATCGCCAGCTGCACCGTGGCGCTTTGCAGCGCGATCGCGCCAAGCCCGCCCAGCGTCGCCGACAGGAAGGCGATCGCCCCGGCGACGATGAAGATGTTCACGCCGCGATGCAGCAGGTGGTGGCGGATGTATTGCCCGATCGCGCCCGCCAGCCAGACCGGCCCGAAAGCCAGCCAGTCGACGCCCAGAAGCCGCCCGAAGGAGGCGCAGGCCAGCCCCACCGCCAGCGCGGTGAACCAGGGCGCATGCCGCGGCGTCTCGCGCACCAGCCGCGCCAGTTCGGCCTCGACCTCCTCGACGCTCATGCCGCCCCTTTCGGCGCGCGCGCAAAGCTGGCGCACCGCCAGATCGAGCCGGTGGTTCACCCCCAGCCGCCCGACCTGCAGCATCCGGGTGATCGTCTGATCCGCCACATGCACGGTCATCGCGATCGAGGTATAGCCCGAGCGCAGCCCGATCGTCTCGACGCCGAAGCCGCGCGCGATCATCGTGATGCCGCGGTGCACGACGCTGACCGAGGCGCCGCTTTCCATCATGATCCTGCCCGCCTTGAGCGCCGTGTTGGCATAGCGCTCCAGCTCGCGGTGGCGGATGACCACCGGATCGTCCCCGGTTTCCATGCGGTTCCCCTTCTTGCAATCGGCCCCCCGTAGCAGCCCGGGCAGGGCGGGGCAACCATCGAAACCGCCCCGCATATCAGCTATGTCCGCCCCCCCGGGATGCAAGGGCAAGATCCTGATAATCTTGCGCAAAAATCGGCCGATCGGGGATCTTCAGCCCGCCTGCCGCAGCGGCGGCGCCTCGGCGTCCTGCATCCGGAACACCGCCGTCAGCGCGCGCAGCCTCTGCGCCTCGCCCAGCAGCGCCTGGGTCGCGGCAGCGTTTTCCTCGAACATCGCCGCATTGTGCTGGGTGACCTGATCAAGCTGGTTCATCGCCGCGGTGATCTCCGATATCCCCGCCGATTGCTCGCCCGCGCCGGTCTCGATCGCGGCCAGCAGGGCGTCGAGCCGGGTGACCAGATCCTCGATCCGGCCCAAGGCCGCATCCGAGCCGCTGGCCAGATCCACCCCCTCGCCAACCTGCCGCACCGAGGTCGCGATCAGCCCGGCGATCTCATGCGCGGCCTCCGAGGAGCGCTGCGCCAGCCCCCGCACTTCTGACGCGACAACGGCAAAGCCGCGCCCGGCCTCGCCCGCCCGCGCGGCTTCCACGCCCGCATTCAGCGCCAGAAGATTGGTCTGGAAGGCGATGTCGTCGATGACGCCGGTGATGCGGGAAATCTGTTCCGAGCTTTGCGCGATGTCGGTCATCGCCTGCAACGTGCGGCGCACCACCTCGCGCCCGGCGGCGGTGGTCTCGCGGGTCTGGCCGACGGCCTGCGCCGCCTCGCGCGCGCCCTGCAGCGCCTGCGCGACCGAGGCCGCCATCTGGTTCATCGCCGCCGCGGTTTCCTCCAGCGAGGCCGCCTGCGTTTCCGTGCGCCGCCCCAGCTCGCCCGAGGCCGCGCCGAGCTGATCCGCCTCCGATTGCACCGAACCGCCGGCCCGGACGATCTCGCTCAACAACTCGGCCATCCGGGTCACCGCCTGGTTGAAATCGCTGCGCAGCCCCTCATAAGCGGCGGGAAAGGCGGTCTCGATCCGCGCCGTCAGATCGCCCGCCGAGATCGCCCGCAGCGCCTCGGCCAGCCGCGACACCACCAGCTGCTGCTCCTGCAGCTGCGCCGCGCGCTCGGCCTCGGCCTCTTCGCGCAGCCGCCGCCGCTCCTGCCGCTCGGCCTCCTGCCGGGCCTGCTCCTGCCGGTCGCGGTCGCGCTCGGCCTCGGCCGCCGCCAGCGCCGCCTGTTGCGCCGCCCGTTCGGCCGCCGCCGCCGCCCCGGCCCGGTCCATGTCCTCGCGCATGCGCCGGGCGCGGTCGTTCAGCGCGTCGCGAAACACCGTCAAGGCCCCGGCCAGCGCGCCGATCTCGCCCGCCCCCGGCCGCAGCCCGTCGACCGCGCCGGTGTCGCCCGCCGCCAGCCGCGCCGTCGCCTGCGTCACCCGCCGCAGCGGCCGCACGATGCCAAGCCAGGCCAGAAGCGGCGCCAGAAGCCCGAAGACCGCGCTCAGCCCCGCCAGCGCCAGCAGCGTGCCGATCGCCCCGGAGGTGCGGTCGTTCACCGCGCCGCTGGTGCCGTCGATCCGCCCGAGCACCGTTTCGGCCGCCGTGGCCGCCCCGGTGGTGATCGTCTCCATCGCCGCATTGGCGGCGTCAAAGGCCGTCTCGGCGGCGGCCCGCGCCTTGATCATACGCAGATGCGCCTGCGCCAGCCCCTTCGCCGGATCGGTCCGGTCCAGAAGATCGCGCAGCAAGGGCACAAGATCCGGCGGCAGCTGCGCCATCTGCCCCGCCACCACCGCCCGCGCGGCCTCCAGCGCGGCACTTTCGCGCTCATAGCTTTCCAGACTGCGGCTCAGCGCCAGCCGCAGCGCCGAGGCGACCAGATCGCGGGCCCGCGCCTCGATCCGCGCCGCCTCGATCATCGGCGCCACATCGCGGGTCAGAAGCGTGTCGATCGTCGTCGCATTGGCCTTGCCCGCCTCGATCGCATTCAGCGTCAGCGCGAAGGCCAGATCATCGACGGCCACGCCGAGACCCAGATCGACCTTGGTCGCAAGGCTTTGAATCTGCTGTCGTAATTGTGAATTTTCGTGGCTGCCGGGCCGCGCGAGATCGCGCGCCAGATCGGCCAGCCGGGCCAGATCGGCGCGCAGGGGCGCCAGCGGGCCCGTCGCCTCGATGGCAAAGATCTTGTCCTGCATCCGGCTTTCGCCAGCGGCCACGCTGTCGCGCACGATCGCCTGACCGGCGACATCCAGCCCCGGCACCATCGCCAGCGCCGCGCCGCGCAGCACGTTCACCTCGATCCGCAAGGCCAGCGCATCGCTGAGCCGGGCGAAATCGCGGTCGACCAGATCTTCCAGCGTGGTCTTCACCCGGCCCGAAGCCGCCTCGCCGCCCATCACCATGTTGAAATAGGCATCATCGCCGATCTCGACCAGCCGTTCGGAAATGCGGGTGTTCACCTCGAAGATGCCCGCCACCGCCGTATCGGTTTCGGCCAGCGCCGCAAAGCCCTGTTGCCGGGCATCGACCAGATCGCCCGCCCGCGCGCCGATCGTGCCGACCGCATCGCGCAGACCCGCGGGGGCGTCGCGCAGCGCGGCCTCGAGCCCGGCCAGCGTCCGCTGCAGATGCTGCCGCGCCGCCTGCAAATCGTCGGGCGTGGCGGCCGAAAGAATGTCGACCATCGCCTGCCCCAGATCCCCGGTCGCGCCCGCAAGCGCCATGGTCTGGCGCAGCTCCGGCACCTCCTGCTCGACCAGATCGCGGACGATGCTGTCGGTGTCGCGAAAGACGTCAAGGCTGATGCCGACCGCCAGCGCGGTCATCGTCAAAAGCGCCAGCACGATGCCGACGATCTTCGCGCCGACACTGGCAAAAAGCATGGTGAGGCGGGTCATGCGCAATCCCCCGATCGCTCAGCCGCCGGTCCCGGGCGCGGGGGCCGGGGTCGGGGATGCCGCGGGCGTCATTTCGGAGATCGTTCCCTCGGGCGAGATCACCGTCAGAAACACCTGGTCCAGACCCTGATTGTCGCCCGGACCGAACTGCAGCCGCAGCCCGTCCAGATCGAGCGCGCGCAGATTTTGCAGCGCCGCCAGATAGCTGGCCCGGGTCGGATCCGGCCCCGCCGCAGCCAGCGCGGCCAGCGCCAGACGGCCGGTCAGATAGCCCTCGAACGAGACGAAACCCGGCACCGCCGCCGGATCGAGCGCCTTCAGCGCCGCTTGATAGCGCGCCACCACCGGCAGATCGGTGTCGAACGGATAGGGCACGACCTGCGAGATCACCACCCCCGCGCCCTCGGCGCCCAACTCGGCCAGAAGCGCATCGGTGCCGACAAAGGAGATGTTGACCATCTCGGGGCGGTAACCGATGCGATCGGCGACACGGACGAATTCCGCCACCGGCTTGTAGGCGCCGACGAGCACCACCGCGTCCACCTCGGCGCGGCGCAGGCCCAGAAGCGCGGTCTTCACCGCCAGGGTGTTGCGCACATAGGCGCCGCGCGCCGTCAGCTGCAACCCGCGTTTCGCAAGCGCCGCCTCCAGCGCCGCCAGCCCGGCCCGGCCGAAACTGTCATCTTGATAAAGAATGCCGATCCTGCGCTTGCCCCGGGTCTCGACCAGATGCTGCACCCAGGCCTCGGCCTCGGCACCATAGGAGGGGCGCAGGTTGAAAACATTGCGCAATTTCGGATCGCGCAGAAAGGCCGCGCCGGTGAAGGGGCCGATGAAGGGCAGCCCCGCCGCCTCGGCCAGGGGCTGCGTCGCCTGCGAGGTCGGCGTGCCCACCGCCCCGATCAGCGCCAGATGGGCATTGCCCGCAATCACCGCCCGGGTGCGCTCGGCCGAGGTTTCGGGCTCGTAGCCGTCGTCAAAGGCCTCCAGCCGCAGCTTCCGCCCCAGCACGCCGCCCGCCCGGTTCGCCTCTGCGAAGGCGGCGCGGATCCCGAGGTTCATCCCGGTGCCAAGCGCCGCCGCAGGCCCGGCCAGCGGCGCCACCTGCGCAAAGGCCAGATCGCCCCCGCCCGAGGCCTGCTGCGCCGCGACCGGCGCGGCCCCCAGACCCGAAACCAGCGCCAAAAGCGCCAGCAGGCGCGCAGCAAGAACAAGCGGCTTGGGCATCCCGATCTCCTTCGTCCGTCCAGGATCGGAATTAAAGACGAAGGTTTGCCAAGGGATTAACGCCCCCGCGCCGGTCAGCCGCGCAACGCCCCCCAGAGCAGCGAGACCGAGACCAGCGCCAGCCAGCCCGAGGCGATCCGGCGCAACCGTCCGGGCCGCGGCCCGCCCGCGCGCGCCCCGGCCGCCCGCGCGTGCCCAAGCGCCCCGAGCCCGCCCCAGAGCAGCGCCACAGCGACCACCAGTCCGCAAAACACAACGAGCCGCGCCGCGACCTCGGCCGGGCTTGGCGCGGGCAGCAGCACAAGGCCGAAAATCAGCGCCTTGGGGTTGAGCGCCGTGGTGACGAAGATCCGCCCGGCGCCGATCGCGAAGCCCTCGGCCCCCGCCGCCGCCGACCGCCACAGCCGCAGCGCCAGAACCATCACCCATGCCGCAGCCGCCAGCTTGAGCAGCAGCGCCGCGCCGGGCGCCCTGGCCATCAGCCCCGCCCCCGCCAGCGCGAGCGGCACAACCGTGAGCAGATAGCCTGCAAGTTCGGCCGGAACCAGCCGCACCACCCTGCGCAGCCCGTGACTGGCGCCCGCGACCGCCATCAGCGTGTTCGTCGGCCCCGGCGCCAGCAGCAGCGCCAGCACCGCAAGAGAAAAAGCCGCAAGGGTCATCGTCGGTTTCCGCGCCTCGGGTTGCGGAACCGGGCTACGCCGGAACCGCGGTCTTGGCAACGGGGAAAGCGTCACATCGTCGCAGCCCCGATGAAAGCCCCGATTGCCGCAGGACCGGGGCGTCCCGACGCGGCGCGGTGGGGAAAAAATGCCCGAAAGCCCGACAAGATCGACATTGATAAACGCCCCGCGCGCCCGTAAGGCTGGGACATGATCACGCAGAAGATGAAATATGCGCTCAAGGCGCTTTTGGAACTGGCCGACGAGGCCCGGCGCGACAGCCCGCAGGCGCTGACGATCGAGGAGATCGCCACCCGGTCCGGCACGCCGAAGCGGTTTCTGGAGCATATCCTGCTGGATCTGCGCAAGGCCGGGGTCGTGGCCTCGATCCGCGGCCGGTCGGGCGGGTACAGCCTGCTGAAAGCGCCGCGCGACGTGTCGATTTCGGAGCTGCTGCGCCGCATCGACGGGCCGATCGCGCCCTTGCCGTGCCTGTCGCGCAGCGCCTATCAGCCCTGCGACGATTGCGACGACGAGGCCGCCTGCCGCATCCGCAAGGTCTTTGCCGAGGTGTTCTGGTCCTATCTGGTGCTGATCGACTCGCTCACGCTGGAAGACATGCTGACGGCGGGCAATCCCGCGGCAAAGCTGCTTGAAGGCTGATATTCCTTTACCCTCAAGCTGTTGCGGGCCGATCTTCAGATCGGCCCTTTGGCTTTGCGCAGCGCCGCGAAGAAGATTTCCGCCTAATCACGACGAAATAAAGCGGGATTATTCCCTTGATATACTCGACTTATGCGGTAGATTTTATGGAAGATCTTCCCGTGCCCCAAGGAGAGGAGCCCGCCATGCGTACCGCCCTTGCCGTCGCCGCCCTGCCGCGTGCCGCCCGGCCCCTTGCGCCGTCGCTGCGCCGGGCCTGGGCGGCGGTGGCGCGCAGCGCGCCGCCCTCGCATCTGCTGACCACGGCGATTCTGGCGCTGCTGTGGTCGGGGGTGTTCCTGTGGCGCTTCGCCTGAGCTGACGGCCCCGAAAGACGGGCCGGACCGAAAAGAAAAGGGGTGTGACGGGACCGCCGTCACACCCCTTTTTCCTGCGTGGCGGCTTTTTCCTGCGTGGCGGCGCCGGCTCAGCCGGCCGCAGCCTCTTCGACCCGGTCGGCCAGCGCCTCGGCGCGGGCGGCGATCTCGGCCAGGGTTTCGGTCACCGCCGCGGGCACCACCGGCACCTCGATGCGGACCGGATGCGCCTTTGCCGCAGCGAGCTGCGATTCGAGCGCCTCGACGCGCGCGCTCAGCACCCGGACATTGTCCTCGGCGCCCGCCGCCTTGTCGGCCAGCATCAGCCCCGCCATCAGCAGCATCCGCGCCTCGGGAATGCGGCCCAGCTGCTGCGACAGCGATTGCGCCTCATTGTCCAGCATCGCCGCCGCGGCGCGCAGATATTGTTCCTCGCCCTCCTGACAGGCCACGTCGAAATCGCGCCCGCCGATGGTGATGCGCAACTCAGCCATTGTCCGATCCCCCCGCCGGTTGTCCCTTCACATGCGCCGCCACGATCGGGGCCAGCCCGGTGACGATCTCCGACAGCTCCGACGCCTCCCAGGCCCGGGCCGCCCGAAGCGCCTCAAGCTCGGCCTGCATCGACAGGTTGACGAGCGCCGGATCGATCCGCCCGGCGCCGTCGATCAGCTGCCGGTTCACCTCGATCAGATCGTTGTTGGCCCGCTTGAGCCGGTTCGCCTCGACCTGCACCGCTTCGAGCGCCCGCGTCGCCTGGGTCAGCCGCTTTTCCAGCGCCGCCAGCGTCGTTTCCTGCTTTTCGCGGATCGCCAGCACCCGCTCGGTCAGCTGCGCCGAGGCGGCGCGTTCGGCCTCGAGTTCCGCCTGCAACGCCAGCACCTCGGCCGAAGGGCCGGTCTCGACGGCCAGCGGCGCCGCCGCGATCTCCGGTTCCGGCACGGGTTCAAGTGCGGGCTCTGGCTCGGGGTCTGGCGCGGGCACCGCCGCAGCCGCAGCCAGAGCCGCCGCGCGCAGATCGCCCAGCGTCTCGACGCCGCGTCCGATGCGCTCCAGCGCAAAGGCGATGCGGCGCTCATATTCGGCCAGTTCGGTCATGCCATCCTCGCTAACTGCCCTTGGTCTTGGTTCTTGTCGTTCGTCTGCTTCATCCGGTCGCGGCCGTCAACGCGCCGCGCCCGCGCGGTGCGAAAAGGCGCCGCGGCGAATCGCATCCGCCCGGTGTCACGCCACATTCTAGCCGCTGCGTCGCGCTCCTCCCACCTTTTTGCATCAAGCACTTGGGAGCCAAGCTTGAATCTGCCCCGATCCCTGTTATCACCGTCACCGAAGATTTCGGCGCAACAAAGGACGCACCCTCATGGATCTCGCCGCTCTGCGGGCCAAGACCCCCGATCACTGGAAGCTTGCCACCGCGATCCGCGTGCTGGCGATCGATGCCGTGCAGGCGGCCAATTCGGGCCACCCCGGCATGCCGATGGGCATGGCCGATGTCGCCACGGTTCTGTTCCGCAACCACCTGAAATTCGACGCGAAAGCGCCGAACTGGGCGGATCGCGACCGGTTCGTGCTGTCGGCGGGCCATGGCTCGATGCTGCTTTATGCGCTTTTGCACCTGACCGGCTACGAACAGGCGACGCTGGACGAGGTGAAGAACTTCCGGCAATGGGGCGCGCGGATGGCGGGGCACCCGGAATATGGCCATCTGGAAGGGGTCGAGACCACCACCGGCCCGCTGGGTCAGGGGATCTCGACCGCCGTCGGCATGGCGATCGCGGAAAAATCCATGGCGGCGCGGTTCGGCAAGAAGCTTGTCGATCACAAGATCTGGGTCATCGCGGGCGACGGCTGTCTGATGGAGGGCATCAGCCAGGAAGCCATCGGTCTGGCGGGCAAGCAGGAGCTTGATAACCTGATCGTGCTTTGGGACAACAACAACATCACCATCGACGGCCGGGTGACGGTGTCCGACGTGACCGACCAGAAGGCGCGCTTTGCCGCCTCGGGCTGGGATGTGCTGTCCTGCGACGGCCATGACGCCGAAGACATCGACCGCGCGCTGACGGCGGCGAAAAAGGCCAAGCGGCCGGTTCTGGTCGATTGCAAGACGCTGATCGGTTTCGGCAGCCCGAACAAGGCCGACAGCTATGCGGTGCATGGCGCGCCGCTGGGCGATGCGGAAATCAAGCTGACCCGCGAGGCTTACGGCTGGGAGCATGGTCCCTTCGTGATCCCGGCCGACATCAAGGCGGAATGGGAAGCGATCGGCGCCAAGGGCGCCGCGGAACGCGCCGAATGGGAGGCCCGTCTGGCCGCCCTGCCCGCGGGCAAGCGCGCCGAATTCGAACGCCAGATGGCGCGCGGTGTCGCGCCGAAACTGGCGGGCGCGATCCGCGCCTTCAAGAAGGCGCAATCGGAAGCCGCACCGAAGGTCGCCACCCGCAAGGCGTCGGAAATGGTGCTGGCCGCGGTCAACCCGGTGGTGCCCGAAACCATCGGCGGCTCGGCCGACCTGACCGGCTCGAACCTGACGAAAACCTCGGATATCGAGGATTTCATGCCGGGCAATCACAAGGGCCGCTACATGCGCTACGGCATTCGCGAACATGCGATGGCGGCGGCGATGAACGGCATGTATCTGCATGGCGGCGTGCGGCCCTATGGCGGCACCTTCTTCTGCTTCACCGATTATGCGCGCGGCGCGATGCGGCTCTCGTCGCTGATGGGCGTGCCCACCGTTTACGTCATGACGCATGACAGCATCGGTCTGGGCGAGGACGGCCCGACGCACCAGCCGGTCGAGCATCTGGCGATCTGCCGGGCGACGCCGAACACCTGGACCTTCCGTCCGGCCGACGTGATCGAGACCGCCGAGGCTTGGGAACTGGCGCTGTCGTCGGAACGCACGCCCTCGGTGCTGGCGCTGTCGCGGCAGAACCTGCCCACGCTGCGCACCAAGCACGAGGCGAAGAACCTGACCGCCAAGGGCGCCTATGTCATCGCCGAGGCCGAGGGCAAGCGCCAGGCGATCCTGATGGCGACCGGCTCGGAGGTCGAGATCGCGCTGAAGGCCCGGGCGCTCTTGCAGGCCGAGGCGATCGGCACCCGTGTCGTCTCGATGCCCTGCATGGAGCTTTTCGCGGCGCAGGACGAGGCTTACCGCAAGCGCATCCTGCCCGCGGGCGGCGTGCGCGTGGCGGTCGAGGCGGCGATCCGGCAGCCCTGGGACCGCTGGCTTCTGGGCGAGCGCGGGATGGAGCGCAAGGCGGGCTTCGTCGGCATGGAGGGCTTTGGCGCCTCGGCCCCGGCGGAACGGCTTTACGCCGAATTCGGGATCACCCCCGAAGCGATCGCCGCCAAGGTCAAGAGCCTGCTGTGAGCGATCTGCGCGACGCGGCGACGGGACATGCGGGGGGGCCGGAGACGGCCCCCTCCTCCGTTCGGCTGGCCGCCGAGGCCAAGGCCAAGGCCACCGCGCAGGGCATCGGACTGTTCCTGCTGGCGCTGATGCTTTTTGGGCTGATGGATGTGGCGGCAAAGAAACTGGCGCAGGATTACCCGCCTGCGATGGTGGTCTGGGCACGGTTCGCGGTCAATCTGGCGCTGGTGACGCTGCTCTTTCGCGGCAAGCTGGCGACGCTCGTGCGCTCGCAGCAGCCGGGGCTGCAATTCCTGCGCGGCTGTTTCCAGATGGGCACGGTGGCGCTGTTCTTCATCGCGATCCGCTATATCGGGCTGGCCGATGCGGCGGCGCTGGGCGCGCTCTCGCCGGTGCTGATCACGCTGGGTGCCGCGCTTTTCCTCGGCGAGAAACTCGGCGCGGGGCGGATCATCGGCATCGTCGCGGCTTTCACCGGCGCGCTGATCGTGCTGCGCCCGGGCGCGGGCGTGATGCATCCGGCGGCGATCCTGGCGCTGCTGGCCTGTTTCACCTATGCGGGCGGCGCGCTCTTGACGCGGGTGGTGCGGTTTGATTCCACCGCCACCTCGGTCCTGTGGTCGGCGATGGTCGGCACCGGGCTGTCCTCGCTTGCGCTGCCCTTCTTCTGGCAGGAGGTGGCGCCGATCGATCTGCCGCTTTTTCTGGCCGTCGGCGCGCTGGGCGCCGTGGGGCAAGCCGCGCTGATCGTCGCCTTTCGCAAGGCCGAGGCAGGCTCGATCGCGCCTTTCGGCTATTCCGATCTGATCTTCTCGGGGCTCTGGGGCTGGGTGTTCTTCGCGCAACTGCCTGATCTTTATACGGTTATCGGTGCCCTTGTGATCGTGGCGGCGGGTGTCTATGTCTGGTCGCGTGAACGGGCCGAGACCAAAGCCGAAGCCAGATCCGACGCCCGGGCCGAGACAGGAAACGAGTGAAGAAGATGTCCGAAGACGACAGCTTTTCCCGGCAACGGCTGCGCGACATGCTTTCCGCGCGCGCCTTTGGCGCGACGGTCCGGGTGCTGGGGCTGTTGCCCTATCGCTCGCGCGTCGCGCTCTCGGGGCGGTTCTTTGCCGAGGTGGTGGCGCCCTTGGCGGGCTGGCGCAAGCGCATCCGCGCCAATCTGGCCATCGCCATGCCCGATCTGCCCGCAGCCGAGGTCGAACGGCTGGTCCGCGCCGTGCCCGACAATGTCGGCCGGACGCTGGCGGAGATCTTTTCGGGGCCGGAATTCGTCGCGCGCTGCCGCGATCTGCCGCTCACCGGCCCCGGCGCGGCGCTGCTGGAACAGCGCAACGCCGAGGGCAAGGGCGTCGTGCTCGTCTCGGGGCATTTCGGCAATTACGACGTCTTCCGCGGCGGGCTGGTCGGGCGCGGCTACCGGATGGGCGCGCTCTACCGGCCGATGGACAATCGCGACTTCAACACCCGCTACATCGCCGCGATCGAGCGCATCGCCAAGCCGCTCTTTCCGCGCAACCGCCGCGGCATGGCGCAGATGATGCGCTTCTTGCAAGAGGGCGGGATGATCGGCCTTGCCATCGACCAATATCTGAGTTCGGGCGCCGATCTGACCTTTTTCGGCCGCAAGGCCCGCACCGCGCTTTCGGCCGCCGAAGTGGCGCTGCGCTACGACGTGCCCTTGATCCCGATCTTCGCCACCCGCCAGCCCGACGGCTTCAGCTTCGTGATCGAAGTCGAAGACCCGATCCCGCCCGCCACGCCCGAGGCGATGTGTCAGGAGTTCAACGACCGGCTCGAGGCGCGGGTGCGCGCCCATCCCGGGCAATGGTTCTGGATCCACCGGCGCTGGAAGAACCTGTAACGGGGTCGGGGCCGCTCAGCGCAGCCAGCCCGCCGCCAGAATCGCGCCCGGCAGCGGCACGGTCTTGCCCGGCAGCGCGGTCTGCACGATCACCACCGCCGGGTCCTCGCCCTCGATCTTCGCCTTCAGACGCACCGGGGCCTTGCCGTCCCAATCCGCCACCGCATGCCAGGCGGTCACCACATTGGCGAAATCCAGCACCTGACCGGCGTTTTCGCCGCGCAGGATCTCGACCCGCGCTTGCGGCACATAGCGCACGATCTGCACCACGGTGCCTTGCTTGAGCGGACGCGGCGCCGACAGGTCGATGGCGAACTGGCCCGGCTCGGCGCCGCGGCTGACCGTCATCGCGACGACCGGCGGCGCGGCGGCGGCCGTGGCGATGGCGGCGTCCAGCTCGGGATCGGCGGGCGAGACCAGCGATTGCGTGCCCGCCACGATCACCTGCGGCGTGTAAAGCGTGCGCAGACCGGCGGCGCGGGCATAGGCCTTTTGCCGCGCGGTGAAGGCAGGCTGGGCAAAGGGGTCTTCCCAGCCCAGATAATCCCAGTAATCGACATGCAGCGACAGCGCCAGAACATCGGGCCGCGCCGCCACCTTGGCCAGCGCCGCATCGGCGGGCGGACAGGCGGAACAGCCCTGCGAGGTGAACAGCTCGACCACCACCGGCGAGGGGGCGGGTGCCGCCGCAGGCGCGATCAGCGCATTCGTCTGCGGTTTCGCCGCGGTCTGACCGATCGCGCGCTCCAGCGCCCGGTTCAGGCTTTCGACCAGCGACGCCCCCGGCAGCGATCCGGGCGCGGGCGCCGAAAGCTCGGCCTGGACCAGACGGCCATCGCCCGCCTGCGCGGACGGCAAGGGCGCCGGGCCGGAGCCGCCAAGAAAGGCACCGCCATAGGGGCTTGCGGCCCCGGACGGACCGGCGCCAAAGCCCCCCGTCGGTCCTGCCTGCCCCCATGCCACCATGGGAGCAACGGCAAGAAAGCCCGACAGGATCATGCCTTCAATCGCGGCGCTGAGGGTCGCGCGTGCCATGATGCCTCGCTTTTGCTGCAGCCCCCCTCCTAAACCGGCGTCGCGCGCAGGGCCAATCAAGGTTTTGCGATGATGCCTGCCGGTTGCAGTGCGACGCAGCGTCGCGGCGGCTGCGGCAAAATCGGTGTGCAATGGTATACAAAAATGCAGAGCCCCCCTTGAACGACTCCGCCGCATCGGGCAAACACGCGATAACGCATTCTTTCAGCCATGGGAGGCCCACCCAGATGACCGTCGTCACCGGCAAGGATACCGCCAAGACCCGTCGCCAGCTTCAGGTCGGCGCACAGAGCTACGCCTATTATTCGATCCCCGCGGCGCAGGCTGCGGGTCTGGGCGATTTCTCGCGCCTGCCCGCCGCGCTCAAGGTGGTGCTGGAAAACCTGCTGCGCTTTGAAGACGGCGGTTTTTCGGTCTCGGTCGAGGATATCAAGGCCTTTGGCGACTGGGCGAAGCTGGGCGGCAAGAACCCGCGCGAGATCGCCTATCGCCCGGCGCGCGTCTTGATGCAGGATTTCACCGGCGTTCCGGCGGTCGTCGACCTTGCCGCGATGCGCGACGGCATCAAGGCGCTGGGCGGCGACGCGAAAAAGATCAACCCGCTCGTTCCGGTCGATCTGGTCATCGACCATTCGGTGATGATCGACGAATTCGGCACGCCGCGGGCGTTCCAGCGCAACGTGGAGCTGGAATACGAGCGCAACATGGAGCGCTATCAGTTCCTGAAATGGGGTCAGGGCGCGTTCGAGAACTTCCGCGTCGTGCCGCCCGGCACCGGCATCTGCCATCAGGTGAACGTGGAATATCTGGCGCAGACGGTCTGGACCGACACCGACCAGAACGGCGATCTGGTGGCTTACCCGGATACGCTGGTGGGCACCGACAGCCACACGACGATGGTCAACGGCATGGCGGTTCTGGGCTGGGGCGTCGGCGGGATCGAGGCCGAGGCGGCGATGCTGGGCCAGCCCGTCTCGATGCTGATCCCCGAGGTCGTCGGCTTCAAGCTGACCGGCGCGCTGCGCGAGGGCTGCACCGGCACCGATCTGGTGCTGAAGGTCGTGCAGATGCTGCGGCAGCATGGCGTTGTGGGCAAATTCGTCGAATTCTACGGCGAGGGTCTTGATAAACTGCCGCTGGCGCAGCGCTCGACCATTGCCAACATGGCCCCCGAATACGGCGCCACCTGCGGCTTCTTCCCGATCGATGACGAGACCCTGCGCTATCTGCGCCAGACCGGCCGAAGCGAAGACCGCATCGCGCTGGTCGAGGCCTATGCGAAGGAAAACGGCTTCTGGCGCAGCGCCGATTACGCGCCGATCTATTCCTCGACGCTGGAACTGGACATGTCGAGCATCGTTCCGGCGATCTCGGGGCCGAAACGGCCGCAGGATTATCTGCCGCTGACCGATGCGAAATCGACTTTCGCCAAGGTCGTGGCGGAATATCGCACCGCCAAGGGCGCGGCCGAGACCGGGGTGAAAACGGTTTCGGTGGACGGCAAGGACTACACCGTCGGCGACGGCTCGGTGGTGATCGCCTCGATCACGTCCTGCACCAACACCTCGAACCCCTATGTGCTGATCGGCGCCGGTCTGGTGGCGCGCAAGGCGCGCGCGCTGGGGCTGACGGCGAAGCCCTGGGTCAAGACCTCGCTCGCCCCCGGAAGCCAAGTGGTTGAAGAATATCTGAAAGCCGCGAACCTGCAGGAAGACCTCGACGCGCTTGGCTTCAACATCGTGGGCTTTGGCTGCACCACCTGCATCGGCAACTCGGGCCCGCTCGGCACGCCGGAAATCTCGAAGGCGATCAACGAGAACGACCTTGTCGCCGCGGCCGTGCTGTCGGGCAACCGCAACTTCGAAGGCCGGATCAGCCCCGATGTGCGGGCGAACTTCCTCGCCTCGCCGCCCCTGGTCGTGGCTTACGCCATCGCGGGCGACATGAACATCGACCTGACCACCGAAGCCATCGCCACGACGCCCGAGGGCAAGCCGGTGTTCCTGAAAGACATCTGGCCTTCGGACGCGGAAATCGCCGAGCTGGTGGAAAAATGCGTCACGCGCGCGGCTTTCCTGTCGAAATACGCCGATGTCTTCAAGGGCGACGCGAACTGGCAGGGGGTGAAAACCACCGAGGGCGAGACCTATGACTGGCCCGCCGCCTCGACCTATATCCAGAACCCGCCTTACTTCCGCGGCATGGCCAAGGAACCGGGCGTGATCTCGAACGTCGTCGGCGCGCATGTGCTGGCGGTTCTGGGCGACATGATCACCACCGACCACATCAGCCCGGCGGGCTCGTTCAAGCCCTCGACCCCCGCGGGCAAATACCTGACCGAGCGTCAGGTGGCCCCGAAGGACTTCAACAGCTACGGCTCGCGCCGCGGCAACCATGAAGTGATGATGCGCGGCACCTTCGCCAATATCCGCATCAAGAACGAGATGCTGGACGGCGTCGAAGGCGGCTACACCAAGGGGCCGGACGGGGTGCAGACCTCGATCTACGACGCCTCGATGGCCTATCAGGCGGCGAATATCCCGCTGGTGATCTTTGGCGGCATCGAATACGGCGCGGGCTCCTCGCGCGACTGGGCGGCCAAGGGCACGAACCTTCTGGGCGTCAAGGCGGTGATCGCGGAAAGCTTCGAGCGCATCCACCGCTCGAACCTGATCGGCATGGGGGTCATTCCCTTCGAATTCACCGAGGGGCAGAACCGCAAGTCGCTGGGCCTGACCGGCGACGAGGTGGTGACGATCGAGGGCCTCGAAGGCGAGATCAAGCCGCTCTCGCTGGTGCCCTGCACGATCCTGCGCAAGGATGGCACGCTGACCAGGATCATGATCAAGAGCCGGATCGATACCGAGGTCGAGATCGAATATCTGAAGAACGGCGGCGTGCTGCATTACGTGCTGCGCAATCTGGCCAAGGCCTGAGTTCCGACGCCGCCCAGTTTGCGGACAAGACGCTGAAAAGGCGGCCTTCGGGCCGTCTTTTTTCGCGACCGCGACATTTTGGCAGGGCCGTTCAGCGGTTGGAAAGGATTCATCCGGCATTAAGACGCGGAAGCCTATCTGCAGCGGACCACAACATCTTCGAGACGCGCATGACCTCTACCCCAACCCTTGCTTCGATCGCCTCTGAAACGCGGGATGCTTCCGAAATCACCGGCGTCACGGTGGACCGGATCGCGCAGATCACCAAGCAGATGAACGTTCTGGGCCTGAACGCCCGGATCGAGGCGGCGCGGGTGGGCCAGCAGGGCGCGGGATTCGCGCTGGTGGCCGAGGAGGTGCGCAAGGTCTCGGGGCAGATCGGCGAGATCGCGAACCAGCTGGGCGAGACGCTGAAGGCGCGGCTCTCGGGGCTGGAACAGATGGTGTCGCAGCTCTCGATCGCGGCGACCGGCACGCGGCTGGTGGACAGCGCCTTCACCGCCGTCGATCTGATCGACCGCAACCTTTATGAACGCTCCTGCGACGTGCGCTGGTGGGCGACCGACGCCGATCTGATCGCGGCCGCGCAGCATCAGGACCGCGACAGGCTGCGCCGCGCGGGGCAGCGGCTTGGGGTGATCCTGGACGCGTATACGGTCTATTCCGATATCTGGCTCGTGGCGCCCGACGGTCGGGTTCTGGCCAATGGCAGGCCCGGCCGCTATCCGGTGACGGGGGCGCAAGTCTCGGACGCGCCTTGGTTTTCGCCTGCGATGGCGGTGCGCGATGGCGACGGATTCGTGGCGGGCGATGTCGAGATCTCGGCGCATCTGGGCGGACGGGCGACGATGGCCTGGGCGACGCCGGTGCGGATGGGCGGGGCGCGGAATGGCGCGGTGATCGGGCTTCTGGTGACGCAATTCGACTGGGCGCCGCAGGCGGAGGCAGTGCTGAAAAGCCTGCGCTTTTGCGACGCGGACGGCGAGATGCGCGGCTATCTGGTCGATGCGACGGGCCGGGTTCTGGCGGCCCGCGGTCCGGGGGCCGAGCGGGTGACGCAGCTCGCCCTGCCCGCGGATCAGGCGAAGGGCTGGTGCGCGCAGGGCGGCGGCCTGATCGGCTTTCACCGCACCGAGGGCTTCGAGACCTGGACCGGCAAGGGCTGGTTCGGCGTGGTCGAGCGGAGGTAAGCGCCTGCGCGCCGCCCGCATGACGGGAAGCTCAAAATTCCGTGACAGTTTTTTCTTGTGTTTCGGAAAGACGCTGCTCCACTGGCAGCGTTGATTCACTTTTTGAGGCCCAAAATGACTCTTACGACCGAACAGCTGATCCTCGTCGAGCAACGCCTGGCGAATGACAAGAAATCGACTCTCGTGGCCTATCTGCTCTGGTTCTTTCTGGGCGGGTTCGGGGTGCACCGCTTCTATCTCGGAAAAACCGGCTCGGGCGCGATCATGCTGGTGCTGATGATCCTTGGCTGGCTGACCGCCGTCATCTACATCGGCATCGCCTTCCTGCTTGTCGTCGCGATCTGGATGATCGTCGATGCCTTCCTGATCCCCGGCATGATCACGGAAAATACCGCGCAGCAACGGCTGCGGCTTCAGCTCGAGATGAACGCGGGCATGCCGGGCGCCGCGGTGCCGCCGATGCCGGTGGGCTGAGCCCGGAAGCCGCGGGCAACGGCCCCCGGGCGGGGCCTTGCCCGCCTGCCGGACCGGATGGGCACGATCCCGCGCGGTGACGCGGTTTTGCGTCGTATTGCGCGCAGTTCGGCTTTTGATCCCCCGGGCGCGTGGCTTAGGATGTCCGTCTGTTCAGTTCGACGGAGATCAGCATGCTCACCCGCCCCGCCGCAGTCCTTGCCCTGCTCTGCCTTGCCGCCTGCGGCGCCGCCCCCACCGCGCCCCCGCCCGAGCCGGGCGCTGCCGCCGGGCCGCGCCTGCCGGGCCGGGTGGTCTGGACGGACGGGCACGGCGATGTTGCCGTGGCCGCCGCCGGGCGGGCAAGCTGCCCGGCCACCAGCGCGGCGATGGCCGCGACCGGGCTTGCCGTCACCAATGCGACCCGGGCGCAGGCGGGGCTGGCGCCGATGCGCTCCAATCCGGTGCTGGACCGCGTTGCCGCCGCCCATGCCTGCGACATGGCCAACCGGGGCACGATGACCCATGCGGGCAGCGCCACCACCGGGCCGATGGCGCGGGCGCGGCAGATGGGCTATCGCCCGCAAACCATTGCCGAAAACATCGCCGCCGGGCGGTTCGAGCTGAACGGCACCCTGGCACAGTGGAGCGCCTCGCCCAAGCACCGCGCCAATATCACCATCCCGTCGCTGCGCGATTTCGGCATCGGCACCGCCACCGCCGCCGACGGCAAGACCACCTTCTGGACCGCTGTTTACGCCCGTTGACCGGCGGCGGTCTTGTTTGCGGCGCCGCGCCTCCCCATATGGCGTTCATGTGAAGGAGGTTCACATGAACGACACCCGTGCGCTTTACATCGAACAACGCGTCGCGAACGAGAGCCGCTCGGCCCTTGTCGCCTATCTGCTGTGGTTTTTCCTTGGCTTCTTCGGCGTGCACCGGTTCTATCTGGGGCGCTGGGTCTCGGGGCTTTTGATGCTTTTCCTGTTCGGCATCGGCTCGGCGCTGACGGTGCTCTTGGTCGGCTATCTGCCGCTCGCCTTCGTGGCGCTGTGGTGGGCGCTTGATGCGCTGTTGATCCCGGGCATGATCGCCTCGGACAATGCCTGGCTGCGGCTGCGGCTGATGCAGGGCCTTGACGACTGATCAGCCCGCCTTGCGCCGCAACAGCCCGCCACGTCCGGCCGCGATCAGCCCCGCCACATCGGCCATCGCCACCATCGGCGAAACGCCGACCGGCAGAGCGATGTAGCGCGGCCGCCATTCCGGGCCGAATTGCGCCTTGTAGGCGCGCAGATCGTCGAAGCTGCGGAAGGCGCCGCCGTGGCGGAACATCAGCGGCCCGAACCGGTCCCAAAGCCGCGCCGTGCGCCGCGTGCCCAGCCCCGAAAGCGGCGCCAGACCCAGGCTGAGCTCGCTCGCCCCCGCGGTCTTGTAATGATCGATCAGCGCGAAGAACATGAAGCCGATCAGCGCGGGCGCATCCTCGGGGCGATAGCGCATCACGTCGATGGCGACGCGCTTGCCCGCCCCGGGCGCGAGCAGTGCCGCAAAGGCCACGGGTTCGCCCCCGCGCCACATCACCGCCAGCGGGAAACGGTTCAGATAGGCCGCGTCAAACCGCCCGACCGAGAAGCGTTTTTCCTGTCCGATCCGATGCTTGAGGAAGCTTTCCGAGATCGGTTTCAAAGCCGCGATCAGCTCTGGCGCATGCGGCGGGGCGAGCACCTTGAAGCGCAGCCCCTCGCGCCGGGCCTGTTCGTAAGCCGTGCGCAGCCCGGCAAGCCGCGTGCCCGAGAGCGAGGCCTTGGTCAGATTCACCACCGCCTCTTCGCCCATCTTGTGCGCGGCCAGGCCCATCTCGATCATGAAGGGCACGTGGCGTTCGGACAGCTCGTAAAAGACCGGGCGGCAACTGGCCTGCTGCGCCGCTTCGACGAAGCCCCAGCCGAGATCGTCGAAATAGCGCGCATCGCCGACCGGATCGCCCATGCAGACCCAGGAGGTGCGGCGGCGCGCGAACATCAAAAAGGCGGTGCCGCTTTCGGCAAAGCGGAATTCCTTGTCGCCCGAAAGCGCCAGACAGGCCTGCGGGTCGGATTGGCCGGCGACGATCTCGCCTGCCAGCCGCAGCGCCTGCGCCATGCTTTGCGGGCGCTGTTTCGACGAGGGTTTGAGCGCAAGGAAGATGGTGAAGATCACCAGCACGGCCGAGCCGGTGACGCCTGCGCGCAGCGACCGCGGCGCGTTCGCATCCTGGGCGAAATCGAACCAGAACATGTGCGAATAGGGCGTCGCGGCATGGATGAAAACGAAGAACAGCGCCACCGAGGCGATGACGATGGTCACCAGCGCGATCCAGGCCGGGCCGAGCACGCCCTCGGTGATCTTCGCCTGGCGGTAGAACTCGCCCCGGAACGGCCAGAGCGCGAGCGCGCCAAGGGTCAGAAGCGCCGCGCTTTCGATGTCGAAGCTGCGCAGCATCACCGCGGCGATGCCGCCGCCCAGGGTCAGAAGCGTCAGCCAGAAGGCGCCGGTGACGCGTCGGATCAGCCCGTGCGACAGGATCACCAGCACGACGCCGGTCACGGCCGAAACAAGCGCGCCGCCCTCGAGCAGGATCAGCCCGACAAGGTCGTCGGGATCATGCAGGGGCCGCACCGTCGGCAGGATCGACACCGCGATCAGATAGGCGCCAAAGCCGAAGGCCCAGGCGCCGGAAAGCCAGGGCACCATGCCGCCGATGGCCTTGAAGGCGGGCCGCATCGGTTCGGAAATATCGCCAAAAAGCCTGCGCGCCCAACCCCCTGCGAGCCGCGCCTCGTTCAGCGACACGATCACGAAAGCCAGCGCGAAGGGCAGCAGGTAATAGATCATGCGGAACATCAACAGCGCCGCGGCGACCTCTCCGACCGGGGTTCCCTTGGGCATGGCGGCGATGACGACGGTCTCGAACACGCCGACGCCGCCCGGGACATGGGTGATGACGCCGATCATCGTCGCGGTGGCATAGATGGCGAGGAAAGTGACGAAATCCGGGGCGCCCGCGGGCAGAAGGACATAAAGCGTCAGCGCCGCCATCGAGCTGTCAAAGAGCGCGATCACCATCTGCCCGGTCAGGATGCGCGGGCGCGGCATGGCGATGTCGAAGCGCCCGACGCGCAGCACGCGCCCCGAAATGCCAAGCGCGTAAAGCAGCCCCAAAGTGCCAAGGCCCCCGGTCAGCGCCAGCGCCCGGATCGTTGTTTCCGAAAGCGGCAAAAGCCCGCTGAGCGCGGAGGGATGCGCGGCCAGCGCAAAGACCCCCACCAGCGACAGCCCCGTGCCCATGGCCAGCGCGATGTAAGAGGCCAGCGCCGCGACTTCGAAGGCGTTCAGCCCGAAGGCGGAATAGATCCGATAGCGCACCGCCCCGCCCGAGAGGACGGAAATTCCGATCGTATTGCCAAAGGCATAGCCCAGAAAGCCGCCAAGCGCCACGACCCGCAGCGGCAGTTTCTTTTCCAGATATTGCAACGCCCAGAAATCATAGCCGATCAGCGCCCCGTAGCCGAGCGCGGTGGCGCCAAGCGCGATCGCCAAGGTTTGCAGCGGTGTCGCGCGCATCTGCGCGATCACATCGGCGAAATCGACCGGCTTGAGCAGATGATGAAGCGCAAACAGCCCCAGTCCAAGGAGCGAAAAGCCGATGATCAGCGGCCCCAGATGACGCAGCCGCCCCGGGCCTGGCCCCGCGGCCTCACGCTTCGTCATGGCGCCTCCCTCGCATTCCGTCCCCCGGCTATCCTGTCCCTGATTTGCAGGTTTTCAAGACGGTTACAAGCTTTGCAACGCGCGATTTGGCAGCAGGCCGGGGGATTTCGCGCCGCACCTCCCCCCGGAGGTCGGATCCCGAAGCCGGAGAAGACGCAAACCCCGTCAGCTTCGGGCCCAAGGACTCCGGGGGGACTTCGCCGGGCGGCAAAGGAGGGTCGCCCCTCAGGCCCGAGTGTAGCGCGAGATCATTACGTAATCCTTGCGCGGCCCGGTGACGCGCCATTCGGCCGACCACGCGGGCCAGTGCGCGAAATCATAGCGGACGCGGTAGTCATCCGGGTCGCACCAATGCGCGGCCTCGGCCAGGCTGGGGTCGAAACGGTGAAAGTCGCGGCCATCTTCGAACCGCACGACGATCTGCGCGCCCTCGGCCGACCAAAGATAGTCGCGTTCGGCCTGCATCGGCGCCTCGCCCGCCAGCACAAGCTGCCCCGCCTCGTGATAGCGCAGCCCCGCCCCCTCGGGGGTGAAGACCGCCCGGCCCGTGAACTGCCCCTCGGGGCCGTTTGCCTGCACGATCCGGCGCGAAAGCGTCCAGACGCCGGTGAAATCGTTCAATTGCGGCATCCTGACCCGCCCTTTGCCTTGCCCCAAACAGGGTCTCAGTCTATGCACCCGGCAACCCCGTCACAAGCAAGAGGCCTGCCCATGATCCCGCGCTATGCCCGCAAAGAGATGGTCGACATCTGGGAACCCGCCACGAAATTCAAGATCTGGTACGAGATCGAGGCCCATGCCTGCGACGCGCAGGCGGCGCTTGGCGTGATCCCGAAAGCCAATGCCGAGGCGGTCTGGCGCGCCAAGGATGTCGAATTCGACGTCGCCCGCATCGACGAGATCGAGGCGGTGACGAAGCATGACGTGATCGCCTTTCTCACCCATCTGGCCGAGCATATCGGCGCGGATGATGCGCGCTTCGTGCATCAGGGCATGACCTCCTCGGACGTGCTCGATACCACGCTGAACATCCAGCTGGTGCGGGCGGCCGACATTCTTCTGCGCGACATGGACCGGGTTCTGGCGGCGCTGAAAAAGCGCGCCTTTGAGCACAAGGACACGGTGCGCATCGGCCGCTCGCACGGCATCCATGCCGAACCGACGACGATGGGGCTGACCTTCGCGCGGTTTTACGCCGAGATGGACCGCAACCGCGCCCGTCTGGTCAATGCCCGCGCCGAAGTGGCGACGGGGGCGATTTCGGGCGCCGTCGGCACCTTCGCCAATATCGACCCGCGGGTCGAGGAACATGTCTGCGCGCAGCTGGGTCTGATCCCGGAACCGATCTCGACCCAGGTCATTCCGCGCGACCGCCATGCGATGTTCTTTGCGACGCTTGGCGTCATTGCCTCGTCGATCGAGAATTGCGCCATTGAAATCCGCCACATGCAGCGCACCGAAGTGCTTGAGGCGGAAGAGTTTTTCTCCAAGGGGCAAAAGGGCTCCTCGGCGATGCCGCACAAGCGCAACCCGGTTCTGACGGAAAACCTGACCGGGCTGGCGCGTCTGGTGCGGATGTGCGTCGTCCCGGCGATGGAGAATGTGGCGCTTTGGCACGAACGCGACATCTCGCACAGCTCGGTTGAACGCGGCATCGGCCCGGATGCGACGATCACGCTGGATTTCGCGCTGAACCGGCTGGCCGGGGTGATCGAAAATCTGGTGATCTACCCCGACAACATGCTGAAGAACATGAACAAGTTCAAAGGTCTGGTGATGAGCCAGCGGGTGCTTCTGGCGCTGACGCAGGCGGGCGTGTCGCGCGAAGACAGCTACCGGCTGGTGCAACGAAACGCGATGAAGGTCTGGGAACAGGGCGCGGATTTCAAGACCGAGCTTCTGGCCGACCCCGAGGTGACCGCCGCGCTCTCGCCTGCCGAGATCGAGGAGAAATTCGATCTGGGCTATCACACCAAGCATGTCGACACGATTTTTGCCCGCGTCTTTGGCGCGTAAGCGGCAAAGCGCAAAACGCAAAACCCGCGTCTTCGGCGCGTAAGCGACGGCACGGAACACTTTGCCCGGGCAGGTATTTTGCTCCTGCCCGGGCGTTGCTAACCGCGGTTTAACCGCTTGCTGCGAAGCTCTCCGGACAGACGGATCGGAGACGCTCGTGAACGCCATCACCCCCAGATCGCCGCTCGGGCAGTTGACCATGCCCGGACAGCCGACACGCCCGACCCTGACGCGGCGGCAAAAGGCTGCGATCATCGTGCGGCTCTTGTCGTCGGAGGGGCAGAAGCTGCCGCTGATGGAACTGTCGGACGACCAGCAGACGCAACTGGCCGAATCGATCGCGCAGATGCGGCTGATCGATCGCGACACGCTGCATCAGGTGGTCGAGGAATTCTGCACCGAACTCGAAGCCGTCGGGCTTGCCTTCCCCGGCGGGCTGGATGGGGCGTTGAAACTTCTGGACGGTCAGCTCTCGGCCTCGGCCGCGACGCGGATCCGCCGCATGGCCACCGGCACCTCGCGCGCCGATCCGTGGGAACGGGTGACGGGGCTTTCGGCCGATGTGCTGCTGCCGGTGCTGCTGGAAGAAAGCATCGAGGTGGGGGCGGTGATGCTCTCGAAACTTTCGGTGTCGAAATCGGCGGAACTGCTGGGCAAGATGCCGTCCGATCGGGCACGGCGGCTGACCTATGCGGTGTCGCTGACCGGCAATGTCGCGCCCGAGACCGTGCAGCGCATCGGCGCCGCGCTCGCCGATCAGCTCGATGCCGCGCCGGTCAAGGCCTTTGAAACCGGGCCGGTGGAACGCGTCGGCGCGATCCTCAACTTCTCGCCCGCCGTCACCCGCGATTCCGTGCTCAAGGGGCTTGAAGAGGACGACAAGGAATTCGCCGAACAGGTGCGCAAGGCGATCTTCACCTTCACCAACATCCATGCCCGGATCGAGCCGCGCGACATCCCGAAGATCCTGCGCGCCGTCGATCAGGCCCGGCTCATCCTGGCGCTGGCGGGCGCCAAGGGCGACAGTGCGAAATCGGCCGAATTCATCCTGGCGAACATGTCGCAACGGATGGCGCAGAACCTGCGCGACGAGATGGCAAACCTTGGCAAGGTCAAGGAAAAGGATGTCGAGGAGGCGATGAACGAGATCGTCAGCGCGATCCGCGAGCTCGAGTCGAAGGGCGAGATCTTCCTCGTCGCCGAGGATTCGGAATAACCCGGCCCGCGCGCAGCCCGGCCGGGCTTCACCCCGGCCGCGGCCTCCTCTATCCTGCGCGCGGCGGGGCAGCGGCCCCCGCCCTGACAGCGGGGGCGGCAGATGACCAATACCATCGCGATCCGGCTGGGGCTGGTTCTGGCTCTGGCCATTCTGGCCGATGCGGTTTTCGGGCAGGGCGCGGGATTTCTGTTCCTCGCCCGCAAGACCTTTCTGCTGATCGACTGGATCGCCTTCTGGCGTTAGCGCTGGCGCGAGCGCCAACAGCCCCGGCACGGGGTCGAAATTGTGCCGAAACTGCTTTCTTCTGTTGACCTTTCCGGCGTCTTGACCAAGGTAGCGGCGACTTGAGGACCGAGCCAAAGGAGGCTGAGATGGCGGTGAAGGTGGCGATCAACGGATTCGGACGCATCGGGCGCAACGTGCTGCGCGCGATCATCGAATCGGGACGGACCGATATCGAAGTGGTGGCGATCAACGATCTCGGCCCGGTGGAAACCAACGCCCACCTGCTGCGTTTCGACAGCGTTCACGGCCGTTTCCCGGCCACGGTGACGACGGGTGAAGACTGGATCGATGTCGGCCGCGGCCCGATCAAGGTCACCGCGATCCGCAACCCGGCCGAGCTGCCCTGGGGCGATGTCGATGTGGCGCTCGAATGCACCGGCATCTTCACCTCGAAGGAAAAATGCGCCGCCCACCTGCAGAACGGCTCGAAGCGCGTGCTGATCTCGGCGCCCGGCGACAATGCCGACAAGACCATCGTCTTCGGCGTCAACCATGACACGCTGACGAAAGACGACATCATCGTCTCGAACGCGTCCTGCACCACCAACTGCCTGTCGCCGGTGGCGAAAGTCCTCAACGATGCGATCGGCATCGAAAAGGGCTTCATGACGACGATCCACAGCTACACCGGTGACCAGCCGACGCTCGACACGATGCACAAGGATCTGTATCGCGCCCGCGCCGCGGCGCTCAGCATGATCCCGACCTCGACCGGCGCCGCCAAGGCCGTCGGCCTCGTGCTGCCGGAACTCAAGGGCAAGCTCGACGGCGTCGCGATCCGCGTGCCGACGCCGAATGTCTCGGTCGTGGATCTCGTGTTCGAAGCCAAGCGCGCCACCACCGTCGCCGAGGTGAACGAGGCGATCCGTGCGGCGGCCAATGGCCCGCTCAAGGGCATCCTCGGCTTCACCGACCAGCCGAACGTGTCGACGGACTTCAACCATGACCCGCATTCCTCGGTCTTCCACATGGACCAGACCAAGGTGATGGAGGGCACGATGGTGCGCATCCTGACCTGGTACGACAACGAATGGGGCTTCTCGAACCGCATGTCGGATACCGCCGTGGCGATGGGCAAGCTGATCTGATCGCAAGATCCGGAACGTTTCAGGGGGCAGCCGCAGGGCTGCCCCTTTCGCATGCTACAAACACCCCTTGCAGGGGCCGCATCGCGGCATTGCCGGAACCTCGGTTGTCGGGCGCCCCCGGGAAGCGCATATTCCGGTCAAGAAAACTGACCACCCGGACCTGAAAGATGAAACGCCCCCTCTCCCGCCTGATCGCCTCTGCCGAACGCCGGACCCGTTATCGGCGCACCCGCGCCGAGATCGCCCGGCTGAGCCGCGATCTGGGGATTTCGCCGCAGGATGCCGCAGATCTCGCGCATCGCGCGGTCCGTGGTCACTGACCTCCCTTCGCATCGTCGCGAAACCTGGGGCCCTGCGGGGCCCCTTTTTCGGCGTGGCCTCCGCCAAAGGCGGCATCGACGCGCAGCCCGCCGCTCGGATCGGCCGATGGCGGAGAGGAATTTCGCCGCGCAGGCGCGGCGACCCGGGCGGGGGCTCCGCCCCCGCACCCCCGGCGTATTTGCGCCAAGAAAAAGCCGGGGCGCGCATGCGGGGACCCGGATCACCAGCCGCCCCGGCTGCTTTCGCCTTGGTCCAAATATCCCGGGGGTCCGGGGGCGGAGCCCCCGGCGGGTCGCCGAGGCATCGCCTCGGCGAAATCCCTCAGTAAAGACCGCCGGCGGACAAAGATCCGAACGTCGCCTTCTTCGGGATCACCCGCTGTTCCCCGGTCGAGGTCGTCACCGCCGTCGTGTCGGTGTCAGTCTCGCCCTGCGCGAACAGCGGCAAGTTTTCACCCATCGCGAAACCGCCATCGACGATCTGCCCCAGCGAGAGCATCTCCTGCCCCTCGCGCAGATATTCCGCCTGCACGAAATCGCCGGTGGCGTCGTCGGGCAGTTTCTCGCCGGTGAAGCGGTTGTATTTCTGCCAATAGCCCCCCGGCGGCACCTTGAAGGCCGCGCCGCCGTAATCCTTCACCGCTTCCTGCATGAAATCGTTGAACACCGGCACGCAGAGCGTGCCGCCATAGGCCCCCGGCCCCAGCGTGCGCGGCTGGTCATAGCCCATGTAGCAGGATGCGACGATGTTCGAGGTGAAGCCGGTGAACCACACGTCCTTGGCGTCATTCGTCGTCCCGGTCTTGCCCGCCACCGGCACCGGCAGGTTCACCCCGGTCCCGGTGCCGCGTTTCACCGCGCCTTCCATCAGCGAGATCATCTGATAGGCGGTGATCGCATTGATCACCTGTTCACGGTCGGCGCGCACCCGCGGCCCCAGCCCCGCAGCCAGCTCCGGCGTGCCGCAATCCGGGCAGGTCGTCGCCGCATCATGGCGATAGATCGTGCGGCCCCAGCGGTCCTGCACCCGGTCGACCAGCGTCGGCTCCACCCTTTGCCCGCCATTGGCGAACATCGCATAGGCCGAAATCAGCTTGTACATCGTGGTTTCCTGCGAGCCGAGCGAATTGGCCAGAAACTGTCCCATCGGATCATAGACCCCGAACCGTTCGGCATAGCCCGCGACGACATCCATGCCGACTTCCTGCGCGATCCGCACCGTCATCAGGTTGCGCGACTGCTCCAGCCCGGTGCGCAACGGCGTCGGGCCATAGTATTTGTTCGAGGCATTCTTCGGCCGCCACAGGCCCTGCGGCGTATCGACCTCGATCGGCGCGTCGACGACGATCGTCTCGGGGCTGAAGCCGCTGTCCAGCGCCGCCGCATAGACGAAGGGCTTGAAGTTCGAGCCCGGCTGCCGCATCGCCTGCGTCGCGCGGTTGAAGACCGAGGCCTGATAGGAAAAGCCGCCCTGCATCGCCAGCACGCGCCCGGTATGCACGTCCATCGCGACGAATGCGCCGCCAACGATCGGCACCTGCCGCAGCGACCAGCGCTGGAAACTGCCATCCGCGTCCTTCGTCACCGCGCGCACCAGCACGACATCGCCCACATCGACCAGATCCGAGGCCCGTTTCGCGCGCACCCCCAGCTTGCCATCCGCCAGCCGCTTGCGCGCCCAGGTCACGTCATTGGCCGGGATCCAGTGGCCGTCGGCGTCTTCCTCCACGCCCTCGATGCCGATGCGGGCCTCCTTGTCGGTCAGCTCCAGCACCACCGCCACATGCCAGCCCTCGACATCGCGCGGTGCCTTGTCGGTCGGCACCGCGGCCAGCGCCGCGCGCCAGCCCGCCTCGTCACCCAGCTGGTCGGCGGCAATCCTCACCCCGGTGCCGCGCCAGATCCCCTGGCCGCGGTCGTATTTCTCAAGCGCCTCCTGCAGCGCCTTCGCCGCCTGGCGTTGCAGCTTCGGATCGACCGTCGCCCGGATCGTCAGACCGCCGCCGAAGAATTCATCCTGCCCGAAGCTTTTCGAGAGCTGGCGGCGGATCTCGTCGGTGAAATAGTCGCGCGGCGGCAGCGCCTGCCGGAAGGTCTCGTAATCGCCGCGCTGCACCGTGCGCAGCTCGGTCGCCTGTTCGGCCTCCATCTGCGCTTTCGTGATATGGCCGTCCTCGAACAGCCGCCGAAGCACGTAGTTGCGCCGCAGCCGCGCCTCTTCGTAGTTGCGCACCGGATGCAGCTCGGCCGGTTTCTTCGGCAGCGCCGCCAGATAGGCCGCCTCGGAAATCGTCAGCGCGGTCAGGGGCTTGTTGAAATAGGTCTGCGCCGCCGCGGCGACGCCATAAGAGTTTTGCCCAAGGAAGATCTCGTTCAGGTAAAGCTCGAGGATGCGGTCCTTGGACAAGGCCTGCTCGACGCGCGAGGCGAGGATCAGTTCCTTGATCTTGCGCTCGGCCGAGCGGGAGCCGTCGAGCAGGAAGTTCTTCATCACCTGCTGCGTGATCGTCGAGGCCCCGCGCATGTCGCGCCCGCCCGATTTCACCGCCGCATAAAGCGCCGAAACCATGCCTTGGGCATCATAGCCCTTGTGGATGTAGAAATTCTGGTCCTCGGCCGAAACGAAGGCTTCCTTGACGATGTCGGGAATGTCCTGGATCGGCACGAAAATCCGGCGCTCCTGGGCGAATTCGTCGATCAACCGGCCCTCGCCGGAATAGATCCGGCTGATCGTCTTCGGGCTGTATTGCGCCAGCTGCTCATGGCTCGGCAGGTTGCGCGAATACATGTAGAAGATGCCGCCGATGGTCAGCGCGACAAAGAAAAGCGCGGTGACGATCCAGGAGAAGATCCCCCCAAGCGAAGACAGGACGAAGCGGATCAAGGAGCACCCCCAAAGGCCATCTGGCCCGTTGCCGCCCCTATAGCGCGGGGCACAGATCGGGTCAAAGCAAGTTCCTGTTTAGCCCGGGCCGCCCGCGGGAACCCGCCGGGCTCAGCCCAGCTCGGCCAGCGCCGGGAAGGTGTCAAGCAGCCAGAACGACAGATCCGACAGCTGCCCGGTCAGCATCATCAGCCCGATCGTCCAGAGCAGCAGGCCCGAGATCTTCTCGATCCGGCCCATGTTGCGGCGCATGAAGGCCAGCGCCCCGCCCAGGCTGGGGAAGAACGCGGCGACGATCAGGAAAGGCAGGCCAAGCCCCGCCGCATAGGCGGACAGCAGCGCCATGCCGCGGCCGATCGTGCCCTCGACCATCGCCATCGAGGCGATCGTGCCCAGCACCGGGCCAAGGCAGGGCGTCCAGCCGAAGGCGAAGGCCAGGCCCAGCAGATAGGCGCCAAGCGCCGAGCCGCCCTGATCGCCGGTGTCAAAGCGCATCTCGCGGTCAAGAAAGCCGATTCGATAGACACCGATGAAATGCGCGCCAAAGATCATCACGACCAGGCCCGAGACCCTGGCCAGCGTGTCCTTCCAGGCGCCCAAGGCCTGCCCCAGCGCCGAGGCCCCAAGCCCCATCATCAGGAACACGGTCGACAGGCCCAGCACGAAGAACAGCGCCGCCAGCAGCACCCGCCCCCGCGCCGAAGGCCGCCCCGTCCCCATGTCGCTGACCGTCACCCCGCCCATATAGGCCAGATAGGGCGGCACGATCGGCAGCACGCAGGGGCTGAGGAAAGACAGGAACCCCGCGGCGAAGGCGGTGGCCGCGGCGGTCAGAAAGCCCGCGTCGAAGATCAGGTCGGTCGGCGTCATGCATCCTTTTAGCAGGGCTGCGGCCCGGCGTCACCGGGGCACGGCTCACATTGCCGTGGACAGGGCCGCGCCCGGGCGTTAGGCCCGCCTCATGACGACGCCCCCTGCCCTTTCGCTCGATCTGCGCGGCCTTTTGTGCCCGCTGCCGGTGCTGCGGCTGGCCAAGGCCCTGCGCGGTCTGCCCGAGGGGGCGGTGGTCGAGATCCAGGCAACCGACCGCGCCAGCTGGATCGACGTGCCGCATTTCTGCGCCCAATCCGGCCATCGCCTCGTCTCGGCCCGGGAGGTCGCGGGCGTGCTGATCTATACTGTCGCACGCGGCCCGGACCGGCCCGATCCCTAGAACTGAGCGGCCCCACACCTGAGCCACAAATGCAAAACGCCGGGCCAAGGCCCGGCGTTTCCGTTTTCCGTTCGGCTGGGCTCAGCCCAGCGACCACCAGCCGCGTTTCTTCGGCTTCTGATCTTCGGGCGAGTCCGGATCGTTCTCGGCCTCCGGCTCGGAGTCGACCGCGACTTCCGCGGCCGCTTCCGCCACCGGTTCGGGTTGCGGCGCAACCTCGGGTTGCGGCGCCGTTTCGGTTTCGACCAAGCTCTCGACCACGCTCTCGGGCGCGGCTTCGCTCACCGGCGCGACGACCGGCGCCAAGGCTTCGGGCGCTTCGACAGCTTCGGGCGCAGCCTCGGCAACCGGGGCTTCCGCTGCGGCTGCAGCTGCCGCCGCGGCCGCCTCGGCTTCCTTCTTCGCCTTCGAAGTGGTGCGGGTCCGGGTCTTCTTCACCGGCGCTTCCACGCCGTCGACGGCCTCGGCCTCTTTCTTCGCCTTGCTCGACCGCGACCGCGACCGGCTCGGCTTCGGCGCCGGCTCTTCGGGCGCGGCTTCCGGCGCGGCGGCCGCTTCGGCCACGGGAGCCTGCACCTCCGCTTCGGCGTCCAGCACCGGCAGGCTCACATCGGCCAGCTCGGCCGCAGCCGCGGCGCGGGCGGCGTCTTCGGCGGCTTCCTCGTCCGAGGCGTCGTCGCCCTCGTCCTCGCCGTCGTCCTCGCCGTCATCCCCCTCGTCGCCCTCGGCCGCCAGATCGGTCCCGCCCGGAGCGCCGTTTTTCTTCCGCCGCCGACGGCGACGTTTCTTTTTCTTCGGCGAGCCTTCGCCCGGCTCGCCCGTCGCGGCCACAGCCACCGCGGGCGCGGCCTCTTCGACCTCGTCCTCTTCCTCCTCGACGATCTCTTCCTCGTCGATCTCGGCCATCAGCTCGGCGCTGGCATGCACCGCGGCGCTATGCACCTCGGGCACGATCCGGGTCGCGGTCTTGAACTTCTCGATGCTGAAATCGGGGCTGACCAGCGTCGGATCGGCCTCGATCCGCACCGCCATGCCGTAGCGCGCCTCGATGCTGGCAATATGCTCGCGCTTGGCGTTCATCAGATAGTTGGCCACCGCGACCGGGCACTTCACCAGCACCTCGCGGCTCCGCTTGCGCGTGCCCTCTTCCTCGATGGCGCGCAGAACCTGCAGCGCGAGGCTGTCATCCGAGCGGATCAGCCCGGTGCCGTGGCAATGCGGGCAGGGCTGCGTGGTCGATTCCAGCATCCCCGGACGCAGCCGCTGGCGCGACATCTCCATCAGGCCAAAGCCCGAGATCCGGCCGACCTGAATCCGCGCGCGGTCGGTTTTCAGCTTCTCTTTCAGACGCTTCTCGACGGCGGCGTTGTTCTTCCGCTCTTCCATGTCGATGAAGTCGATGACGATCAGACCGGCCAGGTCGCGCAGCCGCAGCTGACGGCTGATCTCCTCGGAGGCCTCAAGGTTGGTCTTGAGCGCGGTCTCCTCGATCGAGCCTTCCTTGGTGGCCCGGCCCGAGTTGACGTCGATGGCGACCAGCGCCTCGGTCACGCCGATGACGATGTAACCGCCCGATTTCAGCTGCACCACCGGGTTGAACATCGAGGCCAGATAGCTCTCGACCTGGAAGCGCGCAAAGAGCGGCAGCTGCTCGTTGTAATGCTTCACGTTCTTCGCGTGGGACGGCATGATCATCTTCATGAAGTCCTTGGCGACGCGATAGCCGCGCTCGCCCTCGACCAGAACTTCGTCGATGTCCTTGGAATAGAGATCGCGGATCGAGCGCTTGATCAGGTCGCCTTCCTCGTAGATCGGGGCGGGGGCGATCGATTTGAGGGTCAGCTCGCGGATCTGTTCCCACAGCCGCATGAGGTATTCATAATCGCGGCGGATCTCGGTGCGGGTGCGCTGGCTGCCCGCGGTGCGGATGATCAGACCGGCGCCCTGCGGCACCTCCATTTCGCCCGCGATTTCCTTCAGCTTCTTGCGGTCGGCCGCGTTGGTGATCTTGCGCGAGATGCCACCGCCCCGCGCGGTGTTCGGCATCAAGACGCAGTAGCGACCGGCGAGCGAGAGATAGGTGGTCAGCGCCGCGCCCTTGTTGCCGCGTTCTTCCTTGACCACCTGCACCAGCATGATCTGCCGGACCTTGATGACTTCCTGGATCTTGTAGCGCCGCGCGCGCGGACGGCGGGGCGCATGGATTTCCTCGGCCACGTCTTCCTCGGCCACCGATTCGATCTCGTCATCGACGGGATGGACATGGTGATCGTGGTCATGCTCGTGATCGTGGTCTTCCTCGATCTCGCGCGGGGCTTCGGCCTCTTCGGCCTCGCCCTCCTCGGCGGTCTCGACCTCCGCCGCGCCCTCTTCGAGCACAAAGCCCTGTTCCGGGGCCGTGTCGAGGATATCGGCCTCGGCGGCAAGGGGTTCAAGCGCCCCAGCCTCTTCGCCCGGCGCCGCCTCGTCGATCACCGCCATGCCCGGAATGTCTTCCGAGCGCAGGACGGCATCATTGCCCGTGGCCTTCTCGGCGCGGGCCTGCTGCCCGCCCGAGCGCGACGATCCCGAGCGCGACCGCGACCGGCGCGAGCGCGAGCGGTTTTCCTCGGCCTCTTCGGCCTCGGCGGCCAGGCGCTCCTCTTCCAGCAGCGCCTGACGGTCGGCCACCGGGATCTGGTAGTAATCCGGGTGGATCTCGGCGAAGGCGAGGAAGCCGTGGCGGTTGCCGCCGTAATCGACAAAAGCGGCCTGGAGCGAAGGCTCCACCCGCGTCACTTTCGCCAGATAGATATTCCCGGCCAGTTGCCGTTTGTTGACGGTTTCAAAATCAAACTCGTCGACCTTGTTGCCGTCCACCACCACGACGCGGGTTTCCTCCGCGTGGGTGGCATCGATAAGCATCTTCTTTGCCATAAATCCTGTTTCCCCACGCCGCGTCGCACCTTGGCCTTGCGGGCAAGGCGGGCGGGGCATGGTTTGTCGTTGAGGCTCGGGCGCCCATACGGATATCGGCGGCGGCGGCCGAAAGCGGCCCGCCCGTCATCACCCATTCCGTTGCCGTGCAACCCATCGCGGTTCGTCCCAAGCGCCGGGCTTGTCGCCCCGCGCCGATTTGCAACCCCCCTGACACGAAGCCCCGGGGGCAAGAGTGCGGTCTTGCGACCAATCGGATGATCCAAGGCCCGCCCCGCGCTCGCGATGGCTCAGGCCCGGAAATCAGCGAATTCCGTGGACAGGAGAAGACTCCTGCCGACACTGCGACAATATCAACGCAAATGACACAAACACAATCGGTTTTTCGTCAAGAATTGGTTAATGCTGATTTCAGCCCGGACGCATGCCGCAGCCGCGGGGGGCCGTCTGCCCCCCGCACCCCCCGAGGATATTTGCACCAAGGTGAAAGCAAACCCCGGGATGGCTTTCACCTTGGCGAAAATATCCCGGGGGTGAGGCCGCAGGCCGAGGGGGCAGCGCCCCCTCTCCGCCTCAGGTGTAATCGCCGCGGCTCAGGCCGTATTTCGCCATCTTCTCGTTCAGGGTCCGCCGCGGCAGGCACAATTCCTCCATCACCGCGGAAATCGAGCCCTTGTGACGGCGCATCGTGTTGTCGATCAGCATCTTTTCGAAGCTTTCGACATATTCCTTCAGCGGCTTGCCCTCGGTCGTCATCGCCGTGCCGGCCTCGTCGGTCTCGGCCATCAGCAAGGACGCGATCGAGCCCGAGCCGCGCCGCGCCTGCAAGACCGCGCGTTCGGCGACATTGATCAGCTGGCGCACATTGCCAGGCCAGGGCGCCTGCAGCAGCTGCGCCGCTTCCTGCGCGCTCACTTCGGGCGGCTCGCAGCCGTAATCATCGGCGAAAGCCTCGGTCATCCGGGTGAAGAGCGTCAGCACATCCTCGCCGCGCGCGCGCAGCGGCGGCAGCGTCAGCTTGTGCGCGGCAAGGCGGAAGAAGAGATCGGGGCGCAAAACGTCTTCGAGCGTGCGCCCCTCGCCATGGGCGTTGCAGATCGCCACCACGCGGGTTTCGGCGGGCGTGCCCTGTTCGTTCAGGACCGTCAGCAGCCGCGCCTGCAACCCGGTCGAAAGCGCCTCGATATCCTCCAACACCAGCGTGCCGCCGCGGGCCTCCTCGACCAAGGGCAGCCCCTCGGCCACCGGGCCGAAAAGCTTCTCGGCCAGGGCTTCCTCGGTATAGGCGGCACAGCTGATGGTGACGAATTTCTTCCCCGCCCGCGTGCCCGCGGCGTGCAGCGCATGGGCGACCAGCGTCTTGCCGGTGCCGGTCTCGCCATCGATCAGCACGTGCCCGTCCGATTGCGCGATATCCAGCACATCCTCGCGCAGCCGCTCCATCGAGGGCGAGACCCCGATCAGCTTGCCCACCACCGCCGAGCCCTCGGCCAGATCGCGGCGCAAAGCGCGGGCATCCAGCGTCATCCGCCGTGTCTGCGTCGCGCGCTTGGCCAGTTCCGTCATCCGGTCCGGGTTGAAGGGCTTTTCCATGAAATCCATGGCGCCCAGCCGCATCGCCTCGACCGCCATCGGCACGTCGCCATGCCCGGTGATCATGATCACCGGCAGCCCGCTGTCGAGCCCCATCAGCCGCTTCAGAAAGGTCATCCCGTCCATCCCCGGCATCCGGATGTCGGAGATCACCACGCCGGGCCAATCGGGCCCGATCACCTTCAGGGCTTCCTCGGCGCTGCAAAAGGTCTCGGTGTCGAAGCCCGAAAGCGCCAGCCATTGCCCGATCGACTGACGGATGTCTTCCTCGTCATCGACGATCGCCACTTTCATCATCCGTGCCATGATCTACTCCGTCCCCCTGCGCCCTGTTGCGGGCGTCTGTCTGCTTGCCGTCAGCCGCGGCAGCCGCATCTCGAAGACGGCGCCGCCGCCCTCGTCGTTGCGGGCCGTCAGCCGGCCGCCGAAATCGGTCACGATCGAGGAAGAGATCGCAAGGCCCAGCCCCGTCCCCTCGCCCGGTTTCTTCGTCGTCCAGAACGGCTCGAAGAGCTTTTCCAGATCGGTCAGCCCCGGCCCGTTGTCGGCCAGCGTCAGCACCGCCACCTCCTCCTCCGAGACCAGCGTGATCTCGATGCGCGGCGCGCGCAAGCCCTTGGTCGCATCCAGCGCATTGCGGAAAAGATTGATGATCACCTGTTCCAGCCGGATCCGGTCGGCCTGCACCATCACCGCGCCGCGCGGCAGGTTGCGCACGATCTTCACCGTGCGCGCCTTCAGCTGCGGCTCCATCATCGCCAAGGCCGAGGACAGCGCCGCGCGCAGATCGACCGGCTCGATCGCATCGCCGCCCTTCCGCGCATAGGATTTCAGCTGCCGGGTGATCGCCCCCATCCGCTCGATCAGATCGTCGATGCGCTGGAAAGAAGACAGCGCCTCGGGCACGCGTTCGCGCTGCAACAGCAGTTTCGCCCCCGCCAGATAGGTCTTCATCGCCGCGAGCGGCTGATTGAGTTCATGGCTGACCGCCGCCGACATCTCGCCCAGCACGGCGAGTTTCGAACTTTGCTCCAGCGTCTGTTCGGCCAAGGACAGGTCTTTTTGCACCCGCTCGCGTTCGGCGATCTCGCGCGAAAGCCGCGCGTTCAGCGCCCGCAGCTCGGCCGACTCGCGCCGGTAAACCGCCGATTGCACCTTGGCGCGGCGCGAAATCAGATAAAAGCCAAGCGCCAACAGGATCGCGAAGCCCATGATTTCAAGCGCAATCACCGCATTCACCCGGTCACGCACCGAGGAATAGGGCGTAAAGGCCACCATCCGCCAGCCGCGAAACGGCACCCGCGCCTCGGTCCGCATCACCGCCTGGCCCAGCACCCAGGCATCGGGGGCATCATTCGCCCAATCGGCCGTCGCCTGCAGCGCGCGCTCGATCGCCGAGGGGGCCGAACGCGCCGCCAAAGCCTCGTCCATCGTCAAGCCCCGCCAGCGCGGTTCGGTCGCCAGCACGATCTTGCCCGCGCTGTCCAACACTGCGACGGCATCGGAAATCCCCGCCCAGGCGCGTTCATAGCGCGCCAGATCGGCGCCGACGACGATCACGCCGACCAGCTTGCCATCGGCCAGAACGGCGCGGGAATAGACGAATTCGCTTGCCCCCGTCACCCCCTCGACCGCCGAGAACACCGTCTCACGGGTGCGCTGCGCATCGACGAAAAACGGCGCGTCGTTGAAGACGGTGCCCAGCACGTTGCGGTCGGTCGCCCCCATCACCCGGCCCTGCAGGTCCAAAAGCCGGATCGAGGCCACCCCCACCTCTTCGCGCGCCGCGATCAGAAGCGCCGAGGTGGTGGAAAAATCCCCCGATCCCAGCGCCTTGGTCAGCTCGGGGTCACGGGCGAGCAGCAGCGGCACGACCGAGGTGCGCTGCAGTTCCGACAGGATGTTGCCGGAATAAAGCGCCAGCCGCAGCTCGGTGCGCATGCGGGTGGTTTCGGTAAACCGCTCGGTCAGCCAGGTGTTGGTGAACCAGACACCGATCACCGTGGCCAGCAGCATCAGCACGGCCAGCGCCCGATAGGCCATGCGGCGCAGGCGGCGGCGGGCCTCGGAGGCGGCAAGCAGATCGGGGCGCGGAGCAAGGGCGGTCATGGCCCGACTTTAGGCGAAGCCGTCGCCCCCAACAAGGCGCGGCGCTCACACCGCCGCAAGCATCCCCGCCAGCGCGCGGAAAAGCGCCGCCCCGTCGGTGCCGCCCTGCGCGTCTTCGACCACCCGCTCGGGATGCGGCATCAGGCCAAGCACGCGGCGGTTTTCGCTCAGCACCCCGGCGATGTCGGCGGTCGAGCCGTTCGGATTGTCGATGTAGCGGAAGGCGACGCGGTCCTCGCCCTCAAGCCGGGCGAGCCCCTCGGCGTCAAGGACATAATTGCCGTCGTGATGGGCGATCGGATAGGTCACCTCGGCGTCCGCCGCATAGGCGCGGGTGAAGGGGCTGTCCGTGGTGGCCACTTTCAGCCGCTGCGGACGGCAGCGGAACTTCAGCCCGGCATTGCGCATCAGGGCGCCCGGCAGCAGCCCCATTTCGGTCAGCACCTGAAAGCCGTTGCAGATGCCGATCACATGGCCGCCGCGGCCCGCGAAATCGACCACCGCCTGCCCGATGGGCGAGCGCGAAGCGATGGCGCCGCAGCGCAGATAATCGCCAAAGGAAAACCCCCCCGGCACGCCGATCACATCGGTGCCCGCCGGAATTTCGGTGTCCTTGTGCCAGACCCGCACCACATCGGCGCCCGCTTTCGCGAAGGCATCGGCAAGGTCACGGTCGCAGTTCGACCCCGGAAAGGTGATGACGGCGGCTTTCATCGCGAAAGGGCTCCTGCTTTATCTTGCCACAAATATCCCGGGGGTCCGGGGGCAGCGCCCCCGGCCGCCTCAGCAGATCTCGACGGTGTATTTCTCGATCACGGTATTGGCGAGGAGTTTCTCGCACATCGCCTTGACTTCGGTTTCCGCCGCAGCCCGGTCGGTCGCGGCCAGATCCAGCTCGATCATCTTGCCCTGACGCACCGCCTCGACGCCGGTGAAGCCCAGATGGCCCAGCGCATGGCGCACCGCCTCGCCCTGCGGGTCGAGCACCCCATCCTTCAGCATCACATGCACACGGGCTTTCATCCGGGATCTCCTCGCTTGGGGCTGGCGTCTCGACAGGTGGCCGCACCCGTCCGTTTCGGCCCTGATAGCCCAAGCCCCGGCCTCGGGCAAGCGCGATGGCGCATGGCGCGGGCACAGACTGGCGGACACAGACTGGCGGGCGCAAAGGAAAAGGGCGGCCCCGCGGGACCGCCCCTCAAATCCTGCGCCCGCGCTCAGTTGATCAGCGTCGGTTTCATCGGCGTCGCATTGGCGGGCATCACGCCCAGCCGCCGCGCCACTTCGGTATAGGCGTCGGTGAGCGAGCCCAGATCGCGGCGGAACACGTCCTTGTCGAGCTTTTGCCCCGTCTTCACATCCCACAGACGGCAGCTGTCGGGGCTGATTTCATCCGCCACGATCAGCCGCATGAAATCGCCATCCCAGATCCGGCCGATCTCGATCTTGAAATCGACCAGCTTGATGCCGACGCCGAAGAACACGCCCGAGAGGAAATCGTTCACCCGCAGCGCCAGCGACACGATATCGTCCAGATCCTGCTGGTTCGCCCAGCCGAAGGCGACGATATATTCCTCGGGCACCAGCGGATCACCCAGCGCGTCATTCTTGTAGCTGTATTCGACGATCGGCCGCGGCAGCGCCGTGCCCTCCTCGATGCCCAGCCGCTTCGAGATCGACCCGGCGGCGAAGTTGCGCACGATGACCTCGAGCGGCACGATCTCGACCTGCCGGATCAGCTGCTCGCGCATATTCAGACGGCGGATGAAGTGGTTCGGAATGCCCACATTCGTCAGCCCGGTCATGAAGAATTCCGACAGGCGGTTGTTGAGCACGCCCTTGCCCTCGATCGTCGCCTTCTTCTGCGCGTTGAAGGCGGTCGCGTCGTCCTTGAAATACTGCACCAGCGTTCCCGGCTCCGGGCCTTCGTAAAGGATCTTCGCCTTGCCTTCGTAGATTTTCTTGCGACGCGGTGCCATGGGCTCTCCAATATCGAACGGGTGGCCGTGCGGGGCACACGGTCACTGCCTTCGCGCCCATTAGCGCAAGAGCGCCCATCCCGCAAGGCAAAGCCGGTCGCAGCCCCTGCCGCACCGCCCTGAACCGCGCCCGCGCGGGCGCGGTGATTGCCGGGCGGATGCGCAATCCGCCCGCGCGCGGGCGGAATAAACCTTGCAGCCGCGCGCAGTTGAACCCATATCTGCCGCGAGACACTGACCCAGGGGGGAACCATGACCACTTTCGACGATCGCGAACATGCCTACGAAGCGAAATTCGCGCATGATGCCGATCTGCGCTTCAAGGCCGAGGCCCGGTCGGTGAAGATTCTGGCGCAATGGGCGGCGGGGCTTCTGGGCAAGACCGAGGCCGCGCTCGACGCCTATGTGGCCGAAGTTCTGGCCGCCGATCTCGAAGAGGCGGGCAAGGACGATGTCGTGCGCAAGCTTGTCGCCGATCTGGCGGGCAAGGCCGACGAGGCGGCGATCCGCGCCGAATTGCAAAAATCGATGGCCGAGGCGATGAAACAGCTCGCCAGCGCAGGCTGAAACCGGACCGCCGCGGGCGCCGCAAGGCGCCCCGGATCTGGCACCGCCCTTCCCCGCGAAGGCGCGGTGTTTGTTTTTGACGCGGCCGCCCCCCGGATGGTTAAGCCCCGGCAACCAAATCTGCGGGAAAGCTGCGACTTTTCACCGCTTGCTAACCCTTGGCGCGCATCCTTCCGGTTGCGCATCGTCGGGGAGGCAGCATGTCCAAAGACACGGAAACGGCCTTTGCGGCCGCGCTCGCGGCACGTGGCCTCGTCTTGCCCGAGGGCATGCGGATCGGCGCGGCTGCGCGCAGGCAGGCGCTTGGCCTTGGTCTCGTCGCGGTGTTCCTCTGGGTGCTGCGCGACAAGCTTGCCAACCTTGACGGGGCGGCGATTCTGGCGGCGCTGGCGCGGGTCGATGCGCTCTCTTGGGCGCTGGCGATCGCGGCGACCGTCGCCTCTTTCGCGGCGCTGGCGCAATATGACGCGCTGATCCACCGCGCGCTTGGCACCGGCACCGCGCCCGGTCCTGCCCGCCGCGGCGGCTGGACCGCGATCGCGCTGTCGCAGACGATCGGATTCGGGCTGGTTTCGGGGGCGCTGGTGCGCTGGCGGATGCTGCCCGACACCTCGCTCGCGCAGGCCAGCAAGATCACCGCCACCGTCGCCGCGACCTTTCTGGCGGGCTGGTCGGTGCTGACCGCGGCGGTGCTGCTGATCGCGCCGGTCGATCACCAGCATCTGCCGGTGCTGGCGGTGCAGGGGCTGGCCGTGCTCGGGCTTGTGCTGGGCGGCGGGCTGGCGCTGGCGACGCTCGTGCTGCCCGAGGGGCTGCGGCTCGGCCGCTTCACCCTGCGGCTGCCGCCGCTGGCGGTGATGGGGCGGATCCTCGGCCTTGCGACGCTCGACACCGCCTTTGCCGCCGCGGCGCTCTGGGCGCTTCTGCCCGGCTCGGAACCGCTCTCCTTCCTGACGCTTTATCCCGCCTTCCTGCTGGCGCAGGGCGCGGGGCTGGTGTCGAACACCCCGGGCGGCGTCGGCCCGTTCGAGATCACGCTGATCACGCTTTTGCCCGGCACCGCCCAGCCCGAGCTGATCGCGGCGATTCTGGCCTGGCGGATCGTCTATTACGGCCTGCCCGCGCTGGCGGCGATCGCGCTGGTGGCGCTGCGTCCGGCGCATGTGCTGCGCAAAAGCACAGTGATGACGCCCGCCGAGGCGCCCAAGCCGCTGCTGCGCCGCGCGCTCTCGGGGCCGCAGGCAGAGCTCGGCCTGCTGCGGCAGGGCGAACACGGGCTTTTGCCCGGCGATTGCGGCACCGGCGGCTGGATGGTCGGGCGCGGCGCCCGGACCCTGACCGGGATGCTCGACCCGTTCGGCACCGCGCCCGTCCCGGTGCTGCTGGAACGGCTGCGCAGCTCGGCCCGGGCCGAGGGGCGCGTGGCCTGCCTTTACAAGATTTCCCCCCGCGTCGCGGCGCAGGCCCGGGCCGCAGGCTGGGTCATCGCCCCGGTCGCGACCGAGGTCTGGCTTGATCCCGCCCGCTTCGATCTGAACACCCCGGCGCGGGCGGGGCTGCGGCGCAAGCTGCGCAAGGCCGAGAAATCCGGGCTGCGCGTCACCCGCGCCCTCGGCCTGCTGCCGCTGGACGAAATGGCCGGGCTCGCCCGCGCCTGGGCCGCGACGCATGGCGGCGAACGCGGCTTCTCGATGGGCCGTTTCGCCGCGGATTACGTCTCGGCGCAACAGGTTCTGCTGGCCCGCGACGACACCGGGCGTCTGGTCGGCTTTGCCAGTTTCCACGCCACGGCGACGGAATGGGTGCTTGATCTGATGCGCCCGGCCGCCGAGGCCCCCGACGGCACGATGCAGGCGCTGATCGCCACCGCCATCGCCGAGGCGGCCCGTTCCGGGGCGCGGCGGCTGTCGCTGGCCGCCCTGCCGCCGCGCGCCGAGGACAGCGAAGGACCGGCGGCGGCGCTGTGGCGGCAGGCCGAAAAGGGCAAGGGCGCGGCCGGTCTGCGCCAGTTCAAGATGGGCTTCGCGCCGCGGCTCTCGCCCCGCTACATCGCCGCGCCCAACCATGCCGCGCTGATGCTCGCCGCCGCCGACATCGCCCGCGCCATCCACCGCCCGGCCCCCCTGCCCGGCGCCGCCCGCGCCGCCGGGACCGAGGTCGACACCGACACCGACATCGACACGGGCCCCGCGCGCGCCGCCACCCCGGTCTTCGCGTCAAGACCATCTTGAACGAAAGGAAATTGCACTTTTCCCCGCCCCGTGGCAGGGAGAAACCGACCTTGGTTCAGGAGAGGCCCGATGACCAACACGCTTTCCCGCCTGCTGAAATCCCGTGACTGGCTCTTGGCCGACGGGGCCACGGGGACCAACCTCTTCAACATGGGGCTGTCCTCGGGCGAGCCGCCGGAACTGTGGAACGTCGAGCACCCGGACCGGATCGCGAAACTCTACGGCTTCGCGGTCGAGTCGGGCTCGGACCTGTTCCTGACGAACAGCTTCGGCGGCAATGCGGCGCGGCTGAAGCTGCACAATGCCCAGGGCCGGGTGCGCGAACTCAACCGCATCGCCGCCGAGATCGGCCGCGAGGTTGCCGACAAGGCGGGCCGTCCGGTCGCCGTCTGCGGCTCGATGGGCCCGACGGGCGAGATCTTCGCGCCGATGGGCACGCTGACGCATGACCTCGCCGTCGAGATCTTCCACGAACAGGCCGAGGGCCTGAAAGAGGGCGGCGCCGATGTGCTCTGGGTCGAGACGATCTCGGCGCCCGAAGAATACAAGGCCGCCGCCGAAGCCGCCCGCCTTGCGGGGATGGACTGGTGCGGCACGATGAGCTTCGACACCGCCGGGCGCACGATGATGGGCGTCACCTCGGCGCAGATGGCGGCGCTGGTGGAAAAACTGCCGAACCCGCCGCTCGCCTTCGGCGCCAATTGCGGCGTCGGCGCGGCGGATCTGATGCGGACGCTGATGGGTTTCGTCGCGACGGGCACCGAACGCCCGCTGATCGCCAAGGGCAATGCGGGCATTCCGAAATACCACGACGGCCATATCCATTACGACGGCACGCCGGAGCTGATGGGCGATTACGCCTGCCTGGCGCGCGATGCCGGGGCGACGATCATCGGCGGCTGCTGCGGCACGATGCCGGTGCATCTGCAGGCGATGCACGAGGCGCTTTCGACCCGGCCGCGCGGCCCCCGCCCGAGCCTTGAGGAGATCGCGGCGAAACTGGGCGCCTTCTCCTCGGTCTCGGATGGCACCGGCGACGATGACGGCCCCACCCGCGAGCGCAAGGGCCGCCGTCGCGGCTGATCCAAAGCGTTGAAAAGAGCGTATTTTTGCCAAGAAAAAGCCGATGGTTTTTTCTTGGTGCAAATACGCATCCCCCCTTGCCGGAGGCGCAGGTGTCAGAACAGTTCGAGCTGCTCGCCCGCGCGGGGGGGCACGGCAAAGCGCGTGCAATCCAGCGGCGGCAGCGCGGCGGCCAGGCTGAGGCGGCGGCAGGACACTTCGAAGCGGCGGGCCAGCAACTCGGCCTCTGTGCCCTCGCCCTCCATCCGCGTGGTGAAGCGCGGGTCGTTCAGCTTGCCACCACGAAAGGACGCGATAGCGTTCAGCACCTTTTCCGCCCGCAGCGGGTAATGCCGCGCCAGCCAGTCGGCGAAAAGGGGCGCGACCTCGTTGGGCAGCCGCAGCGGGATCATCTCGGCCGCCTTGGCGCCTGCGCGCCGCGCCTCGGTCAGGATCGCTTCGAGCGCGGCATCGGTCAGGCCGGGAATGATCGGCGCGGCCATGACGCGCACGGGAATGCCCGCCCGGGCGGCCTCGCGGATGATCCGCAGCCGGGTCTGCGGGCCAGGGGCGCGCGGTTCGAGCTTGCGCGCCAGATCCTCGTCGAGCGTCGTCAGCGACACCGCCAGATGCACCAGATTGCGTTTCGCCATCGAGCCCAGCAGATCAAGATCGCGCAGCACCCCGGCGCCGCGGGTGGTCAGCAGCACGGGATGGTTGAAATCGCTGAGCACCTGCAACAGGCCGCGGGTCAGGCCCCAGTCCGCCTCGATCGGCTGATAGGGGTCGGTGGCGGTGCCCAAGGCGATCGGCGCGGGCACATAGCCGCGTTTCGACAGCGCGCGTGCCAGAAGATCGGGCGCCTCGGGTTTCGCAATCAGCCGGGTTTCGAAATCAAGCCCGGCCGAAAGGCCCAGAAAGCCATGCGTCGGGCGGGCGTAGCAATAGATGCAGCCATGTTCGCAGCCGCGATAGGGGTTCACCGAGCGGTCGAAGGGCACATCGGGGCTCTGGTTCCTGGTGATCACCGACTTCGGCCGCTCGACGCTGACCTCGGTGCGCAAAAGCTTGTCGTCCTCGACCAGATCCCAGCCGTCAGGCTCGACGATCCGCGCATAGGGTTCGAAGCGGCCGACCGGATTGGCAGCCGCCCCCCGCGCGCGCAGGCGCTGGCGCGGATCGGCAGGGGGCAGGTCGAGCGGCAGGGGCAGAGCGTGCATCATGGGCGAAAACTAGAACGAAATGAGAACATTTCGCAAGAGATTCGCCCCATGCGAATTTTGCCCGGAATCCCCTTGCGTCGGGGACGGACCGGCGCATGTCGCAAAACGGCAAGTAATCGAAGCCTTTTTTCCGCATCACAAAAGCAAGCACGCGCAGGAGACAGCCATGGCCGATGAAGACGACATCATCCTTTCGGAACTCGACGACGAAGAGCTGGTGCAGCAGATGCACGACGACCTCTACGACGGCCTCAAGGAAGAGATCGAAGAGGCGGTCAACATCCTGATCGCGCGCGGCTGGACGCCCTATGACGTCCTGACCAAGGCGCTGGTGGCGGGGATGACCGTCGTCGGCAACGACTTCCGCGACGGGATCCTCTTCGTGCCGGAAGTGCTGCTCGCCGCGAATGCGATGAAGGGCGGCATGGCGATCCTGAAGCCGCTGCTGGCGGAAACCGGTGCGCCGCGCATGGGCAAGATGGTGATCGGCACGGTCAAGGGCGACATCCACGACATCGGCAAGAACCTTGTCGCGATGATGATGGAGGGCGCAGGCTTCGAGGTCGTCGATATCGGGATCAACAACCCGGTCGAGAATTATCTTGACGCGCTGGCCCGTGAGGAGGCCGACATCCTCGGCATGTCGGCGCTGCTGACGACCACGATGCCCTACATGAAGGTCGTGATCGACACGCTGAAGGAAAAGGGCATCCGCGACGATTACATCGTTCTGGTGGGGGGCGCGCCCTTGAACGAGGAATTCGGGCGTGCAATCGGCGCCGATGCCTATTGCCGCGACGCCGCCGTGACGGTGGAAATGGCCAAGGCGATGGTGGCGCGCAAGCACAACCAGATGGGCGCCTGAGGCTGGGCAGATGGGCGCCTGAGCGTTTCCAGCGATGATTTCGAAAGGCCCCGACCCGGTTCGGGGCCTTTTCTTTTGCCACGCGGCCCCCATATGAAGGGAATGGAGAATGACCGATGCAGCCGATGCCCCTTCCGCATTTTCTGATGATGCTCTTCGCGGTGATCGCCGCCGCGGGTCTGACGATCTTTCTGGCGGTTCAGTCCGGGCTGTCACTGGCCGTGCTGGGTCTGGGCGCGCTGATCGGCGCCTGTCTGATCCGGATGCTGGCGCGGGTCGAGTGATCTCGGACGCGGGGCTGACCGAGGCGGGGCTGCCTCCTGACGGGCGCGGCCGGGTGCTGCTGATCGCCTGCGGGGCCCTGGCGCAGGAGATCGTCGCGCTGAAGGCGGCGAATGGCTGGGATCATCTGGATCTGACCTGCCTGCCCGCGAACCTGCATCTGTGGCCGGAAAAGATCACCGCCGCGGTGATCGAGGCGGTCGGGAAGCATCGTCGCGATTACGACAGCATCCATGTCGTCTATGCTGATTGCGGCACCGGCGGGCAGCTGGCCGAGGCCTGTGCGCGGCTTGGCGTGGCGCTGATCCCCGGGCCGCATTGCTATGCGTTCTTCGAGGGCAACGACCGCTTCGCCGCCCATGCGGAAAGCGAAATCACCGCCTTTTACCTGACCGATTTTCTGGTCCGGCAGTTCGACGCCTTCGTCTGGCGGCCGATGGGCTTTGACCGGCATCCAAGCCTCGTGCCGATGATGTTCGGCAATTACGAAAAGCTCGTCTATCTGGCGCAGACCGAGGATGCGGCGCTGGATGCCAAGGCCGCAGACTGTGCGGCAAGGCTTGGCCTGCGTTACGAGCGGCGCTTCACCGGCTATGGCGATCTGGCGGCGGAACTGGCGCGGCTTTGACCGCCCCGCCATGGCCGAGGCCATCGCCGAGGCCACGCGCGACACCAGCCCAGTGACCGCCGGGGGCCCAAAGGCCCCCGGCCTGCGCCCGCCCCGCCCATGGCGGGCGCATTCGCGCCGCCGGGGCGGAGCGCAGGCCTCTGTCGCGCATGGGGGATACGGTCGTGCGACAGGCGTTGCACAGCGGGCGGGGAAAGGCAGTGCCTTTCCTGCCCCGCCCGAACGGGCTCAGCTCAGCAGATAGTCCACCGGCGCCAGCGGCGCGGGCGGCTCTTCGCCCAGATGGGCCGCCAAGCTGATCTCCATCGCGCGGCAGATCGCATCCAGAGGCAGCGCATTCGGCGAGGTGCCGAACGGATGCGACATCTCCTCGGAGACCTCGGCCAGCCCCAGAAACACATAGGCGACGATGGCGACGATCACCGGCGTCAGCCAGCCCGCCGCCGCGAACAGCGCCACCGGCAAAAGCAGGCAATAGATGTAGATCGTGCGATAGATCAGCAGCGAATAGACAAAGGGCAAGGGCGTGCCCGCGATGCGTTCATTCCCCGCCTGCGCCAGCGTGATCTCGGCCAGCCGCTGCGACAGCGCCCGCGCCCCGAAGCCGTCGATCCCCCCCGCCCGATGCGCCGCCGCCAGCCGCGCCGTCAACCGGTCCAGCGCCGCACAGGCCGGATTGGGCGCCGCGATCAGATCGGGCGCAAGGCGCAGCGCCTCGGGGTCGGTCGCGATCCCGCGCAGCCCCGCCCGGTGCAGATGCGCAAAGGCCAGCGCATCGCGCAGCACCGCGGCGCGCAGGACGGGATCGGCGATGAACAGCTCGGCCTCGCGCGCCAGCATCCGCAGATCGGAGAGCAATCCGCCCCAAAGCTTGCGCGCCTCCCACCAGCGTTCGTAAGCAGCGTTGTTGCGAAAGCCCAGAAACAGCGACAAGGCGAGACCGAAGACCGTCACCGCCACCGGATCGACGACCGGCAGCACCTCGAAGCGCAGCCCGAGCCCCGTGAGCAGCGTCGCCGCCACCGCGACGACCGCCACCGGCCGCACCACCGCGGGCACGATCGAGCCCTTGAGCGCGAAGGCAAGGTCGAGCGGGCTGGGCTTGTCGCGCAGGATCATCGGCTGTCCTTTCAAGGCTTTGCCCCTCTTGGGCCGCATCGCCCCCGCGGCGCAAGACCACGCCCCGTCACGGTGCCGCACGAATGCGCGAGCCCCCGGCTTTGCCCAAATCCTGAGCAGAGGCGATTGATTTGCAGCCCGTCGTTCCTTATACCGCGGGCGTCCGGCCGGATCGACGCCGCCATGACGCGAGGACCGCATGACCGACACCCCCCGTTTGCGCGACGGATTTTTGGCCGCCATCCCCTTGATCCTGGGCTATTTTCCCATCGCCTTCTCGTTTGGCGTCGCGGCCATTCGCGCGGGGTTAAGCCCGGCCGAGGCGGTGATGTTCTCGGTCGTGATCTTCGCGGGCGCGGCGCAATTCCTGGCGCTGGCGCTGGTCACCAGCGGCGCCCCGCTGCTGATCTCGGCGGCCACCTTGGCCGCAATGAACCTGCGCCATGTCATGTATGGACCGGCGCTGCTGGAAAAGGCGGGCCCCGCCGCCAGCACCCGGTTTTCCTGGGCCTGGGGGTGGTGCCTGACCGACGAGGTCTTCGGCGCCAGCCTTGGCGCACTGGCCCGCGGGCAGCGCTTTTCCGAAGGCTTCATCGGCGGGCTTGGCCTTGGCGCCTATCTGTCGTGGATCGCGGGCACGGCGGTCGGCGCCGCTACCGGGGGCGAGGCGCTGCAGGCCTTCCCCGCCCTTGATGCCGGGCTGGACTTCATGCTGCCCGCGCTGTTCCTCGCGCTGCTGCTGTCAATCCTTGACCGCCGCCAGCTGGGCCCGGTCGCGGTGGCGATCGGCGCGACGGTTCTGGGCAGCCTTTTGCTCAGCCCGACGCTCGGCATCCTGGCGGGCATCGCCGCGGGCGCCGCCACCGGAACCTTGCACAAAGGCCGCGCATGAGAACCGAGCTTCTTGCCCTTGCCGCGCTGACCGGCCTTGCCACCTGGGCCTTTCGCGTCGTGCCGACGAAACTGCCGCTGGCCAAAGGCAGGCCCGATGGCCCGCTGCGGCGCTTCTTTGCCGCCACCGGACCGGCGGCGATTGCGACGCTGTTCACCGCCTCGGTGCTGCCGATGCTGCAAAACCCGGGCACCGCCCCCCTGCCCCTTCTGCTGGGCACCGCCGCGGTGCTGGCCGTCTGGTTCGCCCGCCGCTCGGTCGTGCTGGCGACGCTGGCGGGGGCTGCCGCCTGCGGGCTTGCCACTTTCGCCGGGCTCGGCGTCCCCGGAATTTGATCATCTTTCGCGGGGGCCAAAAACCCGCTATCCTGCCCCGGCCCGCCGCCGAAAGGATCCCTGTGGACAGTCTTGCCGCAAAAGAACCCGCGCATCTGAGCGTCTATCGCGGCATCCGCGATCTGATCCTGTCGGGCGATCTGGCGCCGGGCCATCCGGTCACCATTCAGGGGCTGGTGGCGCGGCTCGATGCGGGCGTGACCCCGGTGCGCGAGGCGATCCGGCGGCTGACCTCGGAAGGGGCGTTGCAGTTTCACGACAACCGCCGCGTCACCGTGCCGGTGCTCAGCGTGGCGCAGGTCGACGAGCTGATCTTTGCCCGCAATGCGCTGGAACCGGAACTGGCGCGGCTGGGCGCCGAACGCGCCACGGCGCAAGACATCGAGACGCTGGCGGCGATCGACGCCGCCCATACCGCCGCGATCGCCACGGGCAACACGCGGCACTACATGGTGCAGAACCACCGCTTTCACATGACGCTTTATGCGCTGGCCGGGACCGAGGTGATCCTGCCCGTGGTCGAGGCGCTTTGGCTGCGGTCTGCCCCGGCTTTGCGGGTGATGTGCGGGCGCTTTGGCACCTCGAACCTGCCCGACATGCATCAGGCGGCGCTTGCGGCGATGCGGGCGGGCGACCCCGCGAGCGTGGCCGAGGCGATCCGGCTGGATATCCTGCAGGGGATGGAAAACGTCCGCGAGCTTCTGGTGGAGGCGCAGCCCGACTGAGATGCCGGGCCGCGCAAGATCGCGTCAGGCGCTTTGGTTCAGCCCTTCGGCATTGATCCGCACCAGCGTTTCATCGAGCGATTTCAACGCCCGTTCGATCAGGATGTCGATTTCGGCGGGGGTGATGACCAGCGGCGGCGAGATGATCATCCGGTCGCCGACATGGCGCATGACCAGGTTGTTGGCAAAGCAGCGCTCGCGGCAGATATAGCCCACAGTGCCGGATTTCGCGGCGAATTTGGCGCGCGTCGCCTTGTTCGGCGTCAGCGCGATCGAGCCCATCATGCCGACGATCTTCGCCTCGCCCACCAGGGGATGCGCCGCCAGAGCTTCCCATTTCGCCTTCAGATAGGGCGCGGTCTCGGTCGCCACGCGGGCGACGATCCCGTCCTCGTCCAGCAGGCGCAGGTTTTCCAAAGCCACCGCCGCCGCGACCGGATGACCCGAATAGGTGTAGCCATGCGCGAATTCATCCGCGCCGTTGATCACCGCCGCGACCTTGTCCGAGACGATCGAGGCCCCCATCGGGATATAGCCCGAGGTCAGACCCTTGGCGACGGTCATGATGTCCGGCGTGATCCCGAAGGTCTGGCAGCCGAACCAGTTCCCGGTGCGGCCAAAGCCGGTGATGACCTCGTCGGCGATCAGAAGGATGTCGTATTGGCGGCAGATGCGCTGGATTTCCGGCCAATAGGTCGCAGGCGGAACGATCACGCCGCCCGCCCCCTGCACCGGCTCGCCGATGAAGGCGGCGACGTTTTCGGCGCCGATTTCAAGGATCTTTTCTTCCAGCTGACGGGCGCGGGCCAGACCGAACTCTTCGGGGGTCATCTCGCCACCCTCGGACCACCAGTCGGGCTGGTCGATATGCACGATCCCCGGGATCGGCAGCCCGCCCTGCGCATGCATCCCCTTCATCCCGCCCAGGCTCGCCGCGCCCATGGTCGAGCCGTGATAGCCGTTCCAGCGCGAAATGATCACATTCTTTTCCGGCTTTTCCAACGCCTGCCAGTAGCGCCGCACCATGCGGATGTTGGTGTCGTTCGAATCCGAGCCCGAGCCGTTGAAGAAGACATGGTTCAGATCGCCCGGCGCAAGCTCTGCCAGACGCTTGGCCAGCTGGATCGCCGGGATATGCGAGGTCTGAAAGAAGGTGTTGTAAAACGGCAGCTGGCGCATCTGCCGCGCCGCCGCCTCGACCAGCTCTTCGCGGCCATAGCCGACGTTGACACACCAGAGCCCGGCCATTCCATCAAGGATTTCCGCGCCTTCGCTGTCGGTCACCCAGACGCCTTTCGCCTTGGTGATGATCCGCGCGCCCTTTTTCGCCAGCCCGTCGCCATCGGTGAACGGGTGCATGTGATGGGCGGCGTCCAGCGCCTGAAGTTCGGCGGTGGGAAGGTGATTTTCGAACACGCTCTGTCCTTTCGGGTCAGGATCTGCCGATGCCAGGGGGCAAAGGCGGGCTTTTTCAAAATATGATCAAATTACCCGTCAGCGTCAATCCGCTCTCTGCGCCGGGGGCGAAGGCCGCGCCAGCACCGGATCGATTCGAGACCGCCCCGCCCCCGCAACCCAGGCGCGAGCGCCCCGCTGCCCGGCGCGGCAACAGGTGATGAAAATCTGTGCGTTCGATCAGGGATTTCGCGCCCCTCGCAAGAAACCCTTGCCAGCGCGCCGGATCGCCCCAATACTCGGCCCAATATGATCAAATCCGAAAGGATCCGGCGTGGCAGCCAATATCATCTCGGCGCGCAATCTGGTGAAGGCTTTCGGCTCGGGCGACTTTGCGGTGCGCGCGCTCGACACGGTGTCGATCGACATTCGCCCCGGTGAATTCTTCACGCTTCTGGGCCCGTCGGGCTGCGGCAAGACCACGCTTTTGCGGCTCTTCGCGGGGTTCGAGATGCCCAGCGCCGGGACGATCCTGCTGGATGGCGAGGATGTCACCGTGCTGCCGCCGAACCGGCGCCCGATCAACACGGTGTTTCAAAGCTATGCGCTGTTTCCGCATCTGAGCGTGGCGGAAAACGTCGGCTTCGCGCTGAAGATGCAGGGCAAGCCGCGCGCCGAGATCGCCGAGACGGTGGGCAGGATGCTGGCCCTTGTGCGGCTTGAGGCGATGGCCGGGCGCAAGATCACCCAGCTTTCGGGCGGCCAGCAACAGCGCGTCGCACTGGCCCGGGCGCTGGCCCCGCATCCCAAGGTGCTGTTGCTCGACGAGCCGCTGTCCGCGCTCGATCTCAAGCTGCGCAAGGAAATGCAGATCGAACTGAAGCGGTTGCAGCATGAAACCGGGATCACCTTCATCTTCGTCACGCATGATCAGGAAGAGGCGCTGACGATGTCCGACCGCATCGCGGTGATGAGCGCGGGAAAGGTGCAGCAGGTCGGCACCCCGAAGGAGATTTACACCCATCCGGTCAACCGCTTCGTCGCCGCCTTCATCGGCGAGACGAATTTTCTCGATGCCGTGGGCGAGGCCGGCGGCGCGCGGCTTACGACGGGCGATCTGATCGCGGTCGAGGGCGTGCTGCACGGCCCCGTCACCGTGGCGATCCGGCCCGAGCAGCTGCGGCTGGTCGCGCCCGAGACCGCGGGGGCGCTGGCCGCCACGGTGCGCGATCTGGTCTATTTCGGCACCGACACGCATTGCCACATGGCGCTGTCGGATGGCACGGCGCTGACGGCGCGGCTGCAAAGCCCGGCCAGCGGCGATATCGGTCTTTCCGTCGGCGACCGGGTCGGCGTGCTGCCGATGCCCGGCGCCGCGCAGATGTTGAGGACGTGAGATGAGCGCCGCCGAAGCCGCCCTGCGCGCCCGCACCACCCGCAACGCATGGCTGCTGGTCACGCCCGCGCTCGTGGTGCTGAGCGCCGCCGCCATCGCCCCGCTGGCTCTGGTTCTGGTCTATTCCTTCCTGACGCCGGGCGATTACGGCAATGTCGTCTGGAGCTTTTCGCTCAACGGCTGGCAAAAGGTGGTGGTCGAGCGCGACATCTTTGACGAGACCCTGCATCTGGCCGAGGCGCATCTGACGATCTTCTGGCGCTCGGTCAGCCTGTCGCTTGTCACCACCGTCCTGTCCTTCTTCGCCGGGTTTCCGACCGCCTGGTTCATCGCCACAAGGCCTGCGAACCAGCGCGCGATCTGGCTTTTTCTGATCACCCTGCCATTCTGGACGAACCTTCTGATCCGCACCTTCGCGATCAACCAGATCATCCGCAACGAAGGGCTTTTGAACACGCTTTTGCTGAATCTGGGCGTGATTTCAACGCCCTTGCAGATGACCTATACCGAGGGGGCGCTGCTTGTCGGCATGGTCTATGTCTATCTGCCGCTGATGGTGCTGCCGCTTTACGCGGCACTGGAACGCTTCGATCTGCGGCTTTTGGAGGCCGCTTACGATCTTTACGCGACGCGCTGGCAGGTGCTGACGCGCGTCGTGCTGCCGATCGCGCGGCCGGGCATCGTCGCGGGCTCGATCCTGGTTTTCGTGCCCTGCCTTGGCGCCTATGTGACGCCGCGGCTGCTGGGCGGCGGCAAGCTGATGATGCTGGGCAATTTCATCGAGCTGCAATTCGGGCAGGGCCGGAACTGGCCCTTGGGCGCGGCGCTCTCGATCGTGCTTCTGGTGATCGTGATGGCGGCGCTGCTGGTCTATGTCCGCGCGATCAACGGAGAGAAACGCCATGGCTGAGCCCAAGCCCTTCCATGTCGCCGATCTGCCGGGCGTCGGGCCGACCGCGCTTTTGGTCTTTGCCGGGCTTTATGCGCCGATCCTGACACTGGTCGTCTATTCCTTCAACGCCTCGCCTTCGGTCGCGACCTGGGACGGCTTCACCTTTGACTGGTATCTGAAGGCCTGGGGCAATGCCGCGGTGATGAATGCGGCGGCGAATTCGCTGATCGTCGCGACGCTGGCGGCCGTGCTGTCAACGGCGCTGGCGACGCTCGCAGCCCTTGGCACCACCCGCCGCCCGGCGTTTTTCGGCATCACCGCGGTCTATGCGGCGATCAACCAGCCCTTGATGGTGCCCGAGATCGTCACCGCCGTCGCCCTGCTAATCGTCGTCGCCGCGATCAAGGCCGCCACAGGTTACGCGGGGCTCGGCTATCTGGTCGTCGCGCATACGGCCTTTTGCATCCCCTTCGCCTATCTGCCGATCCGCGCCCGGCTGGAGGGGATGGATCTGACTTTGGAAACCGCCGCCGCCGATCTTTACGCCAGCCCCTGGCAAAGCTTCCGTTTCGTCACCCTGCCCCAGCTGGCGCCGGGCATTCTGGCCGGGGGGATGCTGGCCTTTGTCACCTCGCTTGATGATGTCGTCATCACCGAATTCATCAAATCGCCGGGCCAAGACACCCTGCCCACCTACATGCTCGGCCAATTGCGCCGCGCCATGACCCCCGACATCAACGCGCTTTCGGCCGCCCTGCTGGGGCTGACGCTGGTGCTTCTGTCGGGATTTTTCCTGCTCAGCCGCCGCAAGAGCTGAGATGAAACGACGAACCAACCGGGAGAGACCAATGAAAAGACTGCTTGGCGCCACCGCCATCCTGCTGTCCAGCGCGACGCTTGCCGCCGCCGAAGGGGAGCTGTTCCTTTACAACTGGGGCAATTACACCAGCCCCGAAATGGTCAAGAAATTCGAGGACACCTACAAGGTCAAGGTCACGATCACCGATTTCGACAGCAACGACACGGCCTTGGCCAAGGTCGAGGCCGGGGCCTCGGGCTTTGATCTGGTCGTGCCCTCGGCCGGTTTCGTCGGCATCTATGCCGAAAAGGGGCTGATCGAGAAGCTCGACCTGTCGCGCCTGCCCAACCACAAGAACATCGCGCCGCAATGGAGGGATGTGGATTGGGACAAGGGCCGGGAATGGTCGATCCCGTGGCAATGGGGCTCGACCGGGGTGTCGGTCAACACCAAGGTTTACACGGGCGACATCAACACCTCGGCCATCTTCATGGACCCGCCGCCGGAGCTGGAAGGCAAGATCAACGTCATTCCCGAAATGGGCGACGTGATGGCGATCGCCACGATGTATGCGGGCGGAAGCGTCTGTTCGGATGATCCCGCCGTGATGAAAAAGGTCCGCGACACACTGCTGGCGGCGAAGCCGAAATGGCTCTCGATGGATTATTCGACCGTCGAGAAGATGACGAACAATGACTATGCCGCGACCGTCGACTGGAACGGCTCGGCGATGCGGGCGCGGCTGGGCAATCCGGACGTGGCTTACGGCTATCCGAAGGAAGGCTATGGCCTCTGGATGGACAATGTCGTGCTGCTCAAGGACGCGAAGAACGTCGAGAATGCCTATCTGTTCCTGAACTTCATCATGGAGCCTGAAAACGCCGCGATGCTCTCGGCCTTTGCGCGTTATGCGAACGGGATCGCGGGCTCCGAGGCCTTCCTGCCCGAGGACATGAAGACCGCGCCCGAGCTGACGCCGCCCGCGGAATTCGCCGACAAGGGGCAGTTCGTGACGATCTGCACCGGCAAGGCGCTCGACTATCAGAACGCGATCTGGACCGAGCTGCAGAAGTAAGCCTCTGCCCTTGCCTGCCCGACCACGCCCCGAAGCCCGGGGCGTGGCCCCTTCCCCATGAAAGCGCCCTTCATGCCGACCGCCGATCTGATCGTGACGAACGCCCGCCTCCTGACCATGGATGACGCGCGCCCCACCGCCGAAGCCATCGCGCTTTCGGGCGAGACCATCCTGGCCCTTGGCGCCACGCCCGAAATTCTGGCGCTGGCCGGTCCCGCAACGCGGGTGATCGACGCGCAGGGCCGCACCGTCCTGCCCGGCTTTTTCGAGGGCCATGTGCATCTGGGCCTCGGCGGGGCGGAACTGGCGCATCTGCACATCGACCATCTGCACGGCGCCGAGGCGGTCGCGCAGGCCTTTCGCGCCTTTGCCGCCTCCCACCCCGACCGGCCGCTTCTGATGGCGCAGGGCGCGGATTACGGCATGCTTGGCCATCCGATCAGCCGTCATGATCTGGATGCGATGATTGCCGACCGCCCGATCGCGATGATGTCGCATGACCACCATACGGTCTGGGCCAATACCGCGGCGCTGCAGGCCACCGGGCTGATGCGCGGCGCGCCGATGCCGCACGGGCACGAGGTGGTGCTGGACGAAAGCGGTCTGGCGACGGGCGAGCTGCGCGAATTCGAGGCCTTCGGGCCGATCGTCGCGCTGGGCGGCGAGGCGCGGATCAATCTGGGCATCGCCACCGGCGAAGAGCCCGCCACGCCCCCCACGGCGGCCGAACGCGCCGCCGACAAGGCGATGCTGCTGGCGGGGATGCGGCACTGCGCCAAACACGGGGTGACCAGCCTCGTCAACATGGACGGCAACCGCTACACGCTTGAGCTTCTCTCCGAAATGCAGGCCGAGGGCAGGCTTTTGCTGCGCGTCAAGGTGCCCTTCCATTTCAAGCCGCATATGGATCTGAGCGCGCTTGACCGCGCGTCCGACATGATGCGGGATTTCGACAGCGCCTGGATCAGCTCGGGCTTCGTGAAGATGTTCATGGATGGCGTCGTCGACAGCCGCACCGCCCATATGCTGAACGATTACATCGATGCGCCCGGGCACCGCTCGGAACCGCTTTTCGCGCCGGAAACCTTCAACGCCATCGCCACCGAGATCGACCGGCGCGGGTTGCAGATCGCCGTGCATGCGATCGGCGACGGGGCGGTGCGCACGACCATCGACGGCATCGAAGCCGCGCAGGCTGCGAACGGCGCCCGCGACGCCCGCCACCGCATCGAACATATCGAGCTGATCGACCCCACCGACATTCCGCGCCTTGGCGCGCTGGGCATCACGGCCAGCCTGCAGCCGCCCCATCCGCCCGGGGCGATGGACTTTCCGCTCGAGCCGACGCTGAGCCGGATCGGCCGCGCCCGCTGGCCCGACGCCTATCTGTGGAAGACGCTGGCGACAAAGGGCGGCGCGCAGATCGCCTATTCCAGCGACTGGCCGGTGACCGATGTCTCGGTTCTGCGCGGCATCCATGCCGGGGTGACGCGCACGCCCTTCGAGGGGGGCAGCGACGAACGGCTGAGCCTGATGGAGACCCTGCGCGCCTATACCGCGGGCGGCGCCTGGGCGGCGCATCGCGACCATGTGACGGGCAGGCTGCGCCCGGGTCTTGCGGCCGATCTGGTGATGCTCGGCGGCGACATCGAGACCTGCGCGCCGGAAGCGATTCCCGATCTCGGCATCGCGCTGACCGTCTGCGGCGGGCGCATCCTGTGGGAAGATCTGGCGGGAACGCCGTAAGCGGCGGGTCCGGGCGGCCTTGACCGGGCGAACGGCCGCTTTGCATTTTCCGAAATCCCTGTATCCTTTCGGAACCGCTCTTTCACCGGGGCGGTCCCTGCCCTGCATCGCGCGTCGGAGACCCCATGTCCGCACCGCCCCCGCCGTTTTCGACCGACACCGCGGACACCCGGACCGCGTTGCAAAAAGGTCTGTACGGGGCCTGGCGGCGCACGATGATCTGGCGCGAGCAGGCACCGGCGCGGCGGCAGTTCCTGGTCGGGCTGGGGATGATCGCGCTTGGAACCGGGCTGCGCGAGCTTTTGCATGCGCTGGGCGCCGAGCTGAACTATCTGCCGCTTTTGCCCACGGTCACGCTGGCCGCCGCCTTCCTGCGCGCCGAGATCGGGCTTTGCGTGATCGTGCTGAGCGGGCTGCAGATCCATTTCCTCTTCCTGCCCGAGGCCGGTCCGGGCCATGACATCGCCCAGCTGATCTATCTTGGCGCGGCCGGGTTCACCGTGGTTCTGGCGGAACTTTTCGTGCGCGCGCAAAGGGTTGCCCTGCTTGAAAGCCGCCGCGCCGACCGCGTCGAGCGGCTGAACGCGGCGGTGATCGAATATTCGAATGACGCGATCCTGACCCATACGCTGGACGGCGTCGTCACCACCTGGAACCCGGCGGCGACGGTGATGCTGGGCTATCTGGCGCACGAAAGGATCGGCCGGCCGGTGAACGATCTGTGCGGCGCCGAGGTCGACCAGAGCGCCGAGATCTTCGCCCGGGTCCGCGCCGGCGAGGCGGTCGAGCATTTCGAAACCCGGATGCGCACCCGCGATGGCCGGCGGATCGATGTCTCGATCACGCTGTCGCCGATCCGCGATCCCTCGGGCGCGATCGTCGGCATCTCGACGATCCTGCGCGACATCACCGAAAACATGCAGATCTTCGACGCGCTGCGCCAAAGCGAGGAAAAGCTGCGCTTCGCGCTGGAATCGGCGCGGGCGGGATCGTGGCAATGGCACTGCCTTGAAGATCGCGCGAGCTGTTCGGAACGCTTCTTGCAGCAGCACGGGCTTGACCCCGCGGCGGGTCCGGTCACGCTGGCCGGGTGGCTGGCCTGCCTGCATCCCGAAGACCGCGCGGGGGTGCGGGCGCTGGTGCTGGGGGCGCTGGAATCGGGCGTGCGCGATCTGGCGCTGCAATATCGCGTCGCGCTGCCGGACGGGCGCGGGCCGCGCTGGATCGAGACCTTCGGGCGGTTCGAACGTGACGCCGGGGGGCGGGCGCTGAAGGTCAGCGGCATTTCCTTTGATGTCACCGACCGCTTCGAGGCGGTCGAACGCATCGCCTATCTGGCGCATCACGACGGGCTGACCGGCCTGCCGAACCGGGCGCTGTTCCTTGACCGGCTCGAGGCGGCCCTGGGGCGGGTGCGGCAGACGCGGGGCTGCGCGGTGCTGCTGATCGATCTCGACCGCTTCAAGGAGGTGAACGAGACGCTGGGCCATGCGGCGGGGGACAGGCTTTTGTGCGCGGTGGCGGCGCGGCTGCGCGCCGAGGTCAGCGCGGCCGACACGCTGGCGCGGCTGGGCGGCGACGAATTCGCCGTGCTTCTGACCGAGACCGAGGCGCCGCAGACCGTGGGCGCGCTGGCCGAGCGGCTGATCGCCGCGATCGAGGCGGAGTTCGAGCTGGACGGGCGGCGCATCAACATCGGCGCGAGCCTTGGCATTGCGATGGCGCCCTCGGACGGGCTGGGCCCGAAGGCGCTGGTCAAGGCGGCCGATGTGGCGCTGTGCCGGGCCAAGGCCGACGGCTCGGGCTGTCTGCGGTTTTTCGCGCCCGAAAGCGACAGCCGGATGCAGCGGCGCCGGGCGCTGGAAAGCGATCTGCGCCGGGCCTGGGCCGCGCATGATTTCCAGCTCTTCTTCCAGCCGATCCTCGAGATGAAGACACGCCGGGTGTCCTGTCTTGAAGCGCTGTTGCGCTGGCACCACCCCGAGCGCGGCTGGGTCTCGCCCGAGACCTTCATTCCGCTGGCCGAGGAAATGGGGCTGATCGTGCCGATCGGCGAATGGGTGCTGACCGAGGCCTGCGCGGCGGCGGCACGCTGGCCGGGCAGCCTGCGGGTGGCGGTCAACCTCTCGCCGATGCAGCTGGCGCATATCGGCCTGCCCGAGGCGATCGCGGCGGCGCTGCGGCGCACCGGGCTGGCGGCGAACCGGCTGGAGCTGGAGATCACCGAGACGGTGATGATGAAGGAGACCCCGGCGACGCTGGCGACGCTGGAGCGGCTCAAGGGGATCGGGCTGCGCATCGCGATGGATGATTTCGGGGCCGGCTATTCCTCGTTGCGCAACCTGCAGCGGTTTCCCTTTGACAAGGTGAAGATCGACCGCGCCTTCACCGCGGGTCTGGGCACGTCGCGGCAAAGCGCGGCGATCGTGCGGGCGGTGACGGGGATGTGCGAGAGCCTTGGCATGGTTTCCACCGCCGAGGGAGTGGAGACCGAGACGCAGCTGGCCGCGCTGGCGCGCGAGGGCTGCACCGAGGTGCAGGGCTATCTGTTCAGCAAGCCCGTTCCGGCGGCGCAGGTGGCGGCGCTGCTGACCCGGCTCGACGGGCTCAAGGTCGGCTGAACGGGCTCAGACGGCCTTGAGCCGCGCGGGCGCGGAACCTTGAAGGGCGCGCACCCGCGCCTCCGGACCGCGGGGGTCAAGATCGTAAAGCTTCGGCCGTGCTGTCAGATAGGCCCGCCAGTTGCCTTCGGGCTCGTCGCTGATCTTCACCTTGTGGACAGTTGAGACCAGTTCGTTCAGCCTCACGATCCCCAGACCAAGCCCGGGCTCCTGATACTCGGCGATGATCTCCATGATCTTCCGATCAAGCTCGGGTTTCGGCGCGGCGGCCGCTTTTCGCGCGGGCGGCGAGGCGGCTTTCTTCACCGGCGGTTGCACCGGCTTCGGGGGCGGTTGCGGCACGTCTTTCGCCTCGGCGGGCGGCGACAGCGTCAGGAAGGTCTCGCAGGCGTCGCGAAAGATCTGCGGCGTCTTCGTCTCGCCGATCCCGGTCACCTGCCGCCCGTATTCGCGCAGGCGCAGCGCCAGATGGCTGAAATCGCGGTCCGAACTGGCGATCACGAAGCGCTTCACCCCCTCGCGCAGCGCCAGCTCCATCGCATCGAGCGCCAAAAGCAGGTCCGAGGCATTCTTGCCCGTGCCCGCATGCATCAGCCGGAACCCCTGCGGACCGCCCTGCCAATCCGATGTCTTTTGCGCATCCAGATAGACCCGCCGCACCGTCACCGTGCCCAAGTCCCGCGACCAAAGCGCGATCTGCCCGGCATATTTGGCCGAAAGATTGTCGCCATCGACCAGAACCGCCACCGTTTCCATAAGCCCTCGTCACCTCTGCACCGCGCGCAACCGCAGGCTGCGCAGAAAATGCGACAAAATTCAGGCGCTTCGGCGCGGCGTTGCGTCACGCCGCGCGGCGCGGATCATAGCGCAGCAGACGCAGCGCATTCGCCGTCACCAGCACCGTCGCCCCGGTATCGGCCAGAACCGCGATCCAGAGCCCGGTGATCCCGAAAACCGAGGTGACCAGAAACACCGCCTTCAGCCCCAGCGCGATCGCGACATTCTGGCGGATGTTGCGCAGGGTCTGCCGCGACAGCCGGATCAGCGCGGGCAGATCGGTCAGGTCGTTGCGCATCAGCACCGCATCGGCGGTCTCGATCGCCACATCGGTCCCCGCCCCGATCGCCACGCCCACATCGGCCGCCCGCAGCGCCGGGGCGTCGTTGATGCCGTCGCCCAGCATCAGCACGCCCCCCTGCGCCGAAAGCCGCGTCACCTCGGCGCATTTGTCCTCGGGCAGAAGCCCCGCCTTGACCGCAAGCCCGAAAGGCGCCGCCAGCGCCCGCGCCGGGGCTTCGGCATCGCCGGTCAGCATCACGCTGTCCAGCCCAAGCCCCCGCAGCGCCGCCAGCGCCGCGCCCGCCTCGGGCCGGGGCTCGTCGCGCAGGGCAATCAGGCCTTGCGGAACGCCGTCGCGGCAAAGCTCGACCACGGTCTTCGCCTCGGCCTGAAGCGCCGCCGCCTGCGGGTTGCCCGCGGCAGGCGCCGCAATGCGCCACAGCGCCCCGGCAATCCGCGCCTCGGCGCCCACCCCCGGGATCACCCGGGCGGCGGTGGCGGCGGGGGCCGTCACCCCCTCGGCGGCGGCGCGCGCCAGGATCGCCCGCGCCAGCGGATGCGAGGAGCCCGCCTCGACCGCCGCCGCATGGGCCAGCAGATCCGTGGCCGAAACCCCGGCAGCGGGCAGAAGATCGGTCACCAGCGGCCGCCCCGGCGTCAGCGTGCCGGTCTTGTCCAGCGCCACAACGCGCAGCCGCGCCAGCGCCTCGATCACCGCGCCGCCCTTGACCAGAAGCCCCCGCCGCGCCCCGGTCGAGAGCGCCGCCGCCATCGCCGCGGGCACCGAAATCACCAGCGCGCAGGGGCAGCCGATCAGCAACAGCGCCAGCGCGCGATAGATCCAGACGCCCCAATCGGCCCCGGTCAAGAGCGGCGGCAGCACCGCCACCAGCGTCGCCAGACCGACGATCAGCGGCATGTACCAGCGGCTGAAGCGGTCGATGAATCGCTCGACCGGGGCCTTGGCCGCCTCGGCCTCGGCGACCATCCGCGCGATCCGCGCCAGCGTGCTGTCCGCAGCCGCGCGGGTCACCCGCAGCCGCAACAGCGCCTCGGTGTTGATCGAGCCCGCCAGAACCCGCTCGCCCGGGCCGCGCGTCACCGGCACGCTTTCCCCGGTCACCGCGCTTTCATCGAGCCCCGAGACCCCCTCGACGATCTCGGCATCGACCGGGGCACGATCGCCCGGACGCAGCCGCAGGATCTGCCCCGGCAGCAAGCTCGCCGCCGCCACCTCGCGCAGCTGTCCGTCCAGCTCCAAAAGCGCGGTTTCCGGCATCTGCCGGGCCAGCGCCCGCAGCCCGTCGCGCGCGCGGGCGGCGGCAATCGATTCCAGCAGCTCGCCCAAGGCGAAGAGCACCACCACCATCACCGCCTCGGCCGCGGCACCGATCATCAGCGCGCCGATGGCGGCCACGGTCATCAGCATCTCGATGGTGAAGGGCTGCCCCGTCCGCGCCAGAGCCAAGGCCTGCCGCGCCACCGGGAAAAGCGCCCCCAGACAGGCCAGCGCGAAAGCAGGCGCCGCCAGCGCGGGCAGTGCGAGCGCGACGCCCCAGGCGAAGGCCAGCCCGCCCGCCGACCAGAACAGCCGCGCCGCCTTTGGCCCGCGCATCCAGAGCGCGGCGGGCGGTACGGGCTGGGCGCCGGTCGCTTCGGGGGTCGCTTCGGGGGCCGCCTCGGGCGCGGGGGACGCCGCGCCGCAGCCGCAACCGCCACAGCCGCATTCCGGGGCGCCGCCGTGATCGTGCCCGTGATCGTGCTCCTGCGAGCGCCGCAGCACCGGCACCGGCGGCGCGGCGCCGATACGGGTGATCGTGTAGCCCAGCCGCGTCACCACCCGCTCCAGCTCGGGGGCGCTGGTCGCGCCCGGGGTCAGCCGCGCCCGCAGCCGCTCGCTCATCAGCGCGATCTCCACCGCCTCGACGCCCGGCAGCCGTTCCACCGCGGTGCGGACCTTGCCCGCACAGGCGGCACAATCCATGCCGCCGACCTGCCACTCGCACGATTCGAGCTGGGAAATATTCGTCATATCAACCTCTTGCCTCACGATCTTCAGACGCTTGCCGCGATCTGCAGAAAACCCTAATCTCTCTAGCGACTAGAGCTGCAAGGGGGGATCATGCTCAGCATCGGGCGTCTGTCGCAGGAAACCGGGGTCAAGGTGCCGACGATCCGTTATTACGAGCAGATCGGCCTGATGCCCGCGGCCGAGCGCAGCAGCGGCAATCAGCGGCTTTACGGCGCGGCGGCGCGGCGGCGGCTGTCCTTCATCCGCCATGCCCGCGATCTGGGTTTTCCGCTCGAGGCGATCCGCGATCTGCTGGGCCTGTCCGACCAGCCCGACCAGCCCTGCACCGCCGTCGATGCGATCGCGCGGGCGCAGCTGGCGACGATCCGCTCGCGCATCGCGCGGCTGCAGGCGCTGGAGGACGAGCTGATGCGGATGATCGGGCAATGTGCGCATGGCAAGATCGCCGAGTGCCGGGTGATCGAGGTGCTGGGCGATCACGGCCAATGCGCACATGACCACCACGGCACGTTTGACGACGCGGGTCCGGGGCGGTAGCCCCCTCAGCGGGTGTCCTTCGGCCGCAGCACCAGCCAGATCAGCGCCGCGCCCGCCAGCGTCAGGAAGGGCAGCATGGCGAGGTTCACCGCCTGCCAGCCCGCCACCGCATCGGCCGAGGCGCAGGTCATCAGCCCGCCCGAGGAGAGCGAGGCCAGAAACACCCCGCCGAAGACGACGAAATCGTTCATCCCCTGCACCGTGCCGCGTTCCTCGGGGGCATGGGCGGCGGCGAGCATCGCGGTCGAGCCGATGAAACCGAAGTTCCAGCCCAGGCCCAACAGCACCAGCGCCAGGAAGAATTGCTCGAGATCAACCCCGGTCAGGGCCACCGCCCCCGCCACGGCCAGAATGAAAAGACCAATGCCCACAATCACTTCGCGACCGAAGCGGGCGATCAGATGGCCGGTGAAGAAGGAGGGCAGATACATCGCCAGCACATGCGCCGAGACGATGTCGGCGGCATTCGTCGTGGTGTGCCCACAGCCCACCACCGCCAGCGGCGTCGAGGTCATCACGAGGTTCATCAGCGCATAGGAGACCATGCCGCAGATCATCGCCACCAGGATCACCGGATCGCGCAACAGCTGGGCCCGCGTCCGCCCCGCAACCTGCCCCCCGGACTGTCCCTTCACCCGGCGTCCGGGCGCGGGGATGCGCAGGAAGGCAAAGAGCAGCGGCCCGGCCAGATTGATCGCGATGATCGCAAGGTAGGTGGCCTGAAACGGCACCACCAGCGCCTGCGCCGTCACTTTCACCAGCTGCGGCCCCAGCACCGCCGCGATCAGCCCCCCGGCCAGCACCCAGGAAATCGCCTTGCTTTGATGCTCGGGCGCGATCCCGTCGGTCGCGGCGAAGCGGTAAAATCCCTGCGCCGACATGTAGATACCGGCCAGAAGCGAGCCCAGGCAGAAAAGCGGGAAAGAGCCGATCGCCAGCGCATGGGCGGAAATCGCCGCACCGATGCCGCCCGCGGCCGTGGCCAGAATGAACCCCGCGCGGCGGCCGTGCACGGCCATGAAGCTCGACATCGGCTGCGCCGTCAGCACCGATCCCAGCACGATCAGCGACAAGGGCAGCGTCGCCAGACAGGGGTTCGTGGCCAGCGACTGGCCCGCCAGCCCGCCGACGGTGAAGATCATCGACATCTGCGCGCCCAGAAATGCCTGCGCCGCGACCAGCACGATCAGGTTGCGAAGCGGCAGCGGCGGGGCAGAGGCGGCAGTCTGTGTCATGCCCAAGGCCTAGCGCGCGCCGTGCGGGCTGGCAAGCTTTCGGGGCTGGCGGCGGGCGCGAAAACCGGGCAGGCTGGGCGCATGGTCGGACGCATCATCACCACCGAAGAGGATATCGCCGAGGGCGCGGCCTGGCTGGCCGCGACCGAGCCGCGCTTTGCCCGGGCGCTGGAGCGGACCGGCCCCTGGCCGCTGCGCCGCCGCGAGGACGGGTTCGACGCCCTGCGCGATGCCATCCTCGGTCAGCAGGTTTCCACCGCCGCGGCACGCTCGATCCGCGGCAGGCTGATCGAGGCCGGGTTCGGCGCCGCCCCCGCTTTGGCCGAGGCGGGCGAGGACGATCTGCGTTCCTGTGGCCTGTCGCGGCAAAAGGTGCGCTATCTGCAGGCGCTCGCCCGTTCGGGGATCGATTTCGACGCGCTGCGCCAGCTTCCCGATGCGCAGGTGTTCGAGACGCTGCTGCCCCTGCCCGGCATCGGCCGCTGGACGGTCGAGATGTATCTGATCTTCGCGCTGGGCCGCGCCGATGTCTTTGCCGTCGACGATCTGGCGCTCGCCGAGGCGGCGCGGATGCTGTTTGACCTGCCCGAACGGCCGAAGCCGCGCGCCTTTGGCACGCTCTCTGCGCCCTGGTCGCCCTGGCGGGCGGTTGCCGCGCGCGGGCTTTGGGCCTATTACGCGGCGATGAAGGATCGCGAAGGAGTGGCGCCATGACGCGGATCAACAAGGTGGGACGGGTCGAGGCCCTTTCGGGCAAGGCGACCTCGGCGGTGATCTTCCTGCACGGCTACGGGGCGGATGGCGACGACCTGCTGGGTCTGGCCGAGCCCTTGGCGCCGCATCTGCCGAACACGCTGTTCCTCGCCCCCGACGCGCCCGAGACCTGCGTGACCAATCCCTTTGGGCGGCAATGGTTCCCGATCCCCTGGCTTGACGGCTCCGCCCCCGAGGAGGCCGCGGCGGGGCTGGCGCGGTCGTCCGAAGATCTGAACGCCTTCCTTGATCAGGTGATGACCTCCGAGGCGCTGGCAGCGTCGCAGATCGCGCTTCTCGGCTTTTCGCAGGGCACGATGATGGCGCTGCAGGTGGCGCCGCGCCGCGCGCAGGCCTTGGCCGGGGTCGTCGGCTTTTCCGGGCGGCTTTTGCGCGCCGATGCGCTGGCCGCCGAGACGGTGACGAAACCGCCGATGCTGCTGCTTCACGGCGATGTCGATCAGATCGTGCCCTTCGGCGATCTGAAACAGGCCGCCGATGCGCTGAGCGCCGCCGGGTTCGATCTGCGCACCCATGTGATGCGCGGCACCGGGCATGGCATCTCGCCCGACGGGCTGGGTCAGGCGCTGGCTTTCCTGCGGGCGCATCTGCCCGGCTGAGTCGCCTTTCTGCTGCCCGATTTCCGGGCAGCCCGTCATATCGCCGTTGCAAACGCATGCAATGCCAAGGCCCACGGGCAGGTTGCGCAGATCGCGGGCCTTGTCCTGCGGCTGACGCGAGATATAGTAGAGCTGTGGCAGAGGCGGGGGCTTCTCCGCCGCGCTGCCCGCTCGGAACAGGCGGGGAAGGACGATGTGCGGATCGGATCGAGGGGGTAAAAGGCTGCGGGCCTGCAGGGACCGGCGCAACCGGGTGTCGGCCGACGGTGGCTTTGCCTGCCCGCCGCATCCGGGCAGTATCACCCCCGTGACGCTTGTCTCTTCCTGTCGGCCCTTGCGAAAGCGCGTGTATCCCACGCGCTTTTTTCTTTGCCTGCAGGGCCTTGCCGAAAGGAGGCGGGGATGAATGCGGCGATCGGAAATCTGCGCACGCTGGTGTTGAACGCCGACATGCAGCCCTTGTCCTAGGCGCCGCTGTCCGCCTGGAGCTGGCAGCAGGGGCTGGTCGCGGTGCTGCAGGAACGCGTCATCCAGGTGAAGACCTACGAGGGGCTGCGGGTCTCCTCGGCCAACCAGAGCTTCGAGATCCCGGCGGTGGTGGCGCTCAAGACCTATCGGCGACGCAAGAAAGTGCCCTACACGCGGTTCAACGTGTTCTTGCGCGACGAATTCCGCTGCCAGTATTGCGGCAAGCGGTTTTCGGCCTCGGAGCTGACCTTCGATCACGTGATTCCGCGGGCGCGGTCGGGCGGCAGCCGCTGGACCAACATCGTCACCGCCTGCGGCCCGGACAATCTGCGCAAGGGCTGCCGGACCCCGAAAGAGGCCGGGATGCGGCTGTTGCGGGCCCCTTTCGAGCCCAGCCCGCGCCAGCTGGACGACATCGCGCGACGGCTGCCGATGGCCAAGGAGGGGCTGCACCAGACCTGGCTCGACTTCCTTTACTGGGACAGCGAGCTGGAGGAATGATCGCCGCCGGTGGCGACCCGGCTGTGAAAACTGCGGTTGCGTCCACGGCGATCTGTCCGGGGCGCGGACGGGGGGCGCTCAGATCCCGCCCGGACGGCTGGCGCGGCGGAATTCCGAGGGCGAGACGCCGACCTCTTTCTTGAACGCCTTGCAGAAGTAATTCGCGTCCTGATAGGCCAGATCCAGCGCCACATTCAGGATCGGCAGGCTTGATCCCGACAGCAATTCCTTGGCCCGCGCGATCCGGCGCTCCTTCACATAGGCGATGAAGGTCCGGTCCATCTGCCGATGGAACAACCGGCTGAGATAGCAGGCGCTGACATGGGCCTGCTCGGCCGCGTCTTCAAGCGTCACCGACTTGTGCAGGTTGCGCTCGATATAGTTGCGCACCGTTTCGATCCGCGCCGCCGCGCCCGCGCCGGTCTCCTCGCCCGGATCGAAAAGCAGATCGGTGATGTCGCCGAAGAGTTCCTGCAGCTTGTAGCTGTCGCGCGGATCGAGCCGTTGCGTCGCCAGCGCCTCGATCCGGCGGGCAAGCGGCGCGGGCAGGCTGCGGCCTCTGCCGTCGATCAGATCGGCCAGCAGCTGCGCCAGATCGAGCACCGCCTGCCGGGCGGGCTTGTCGCGATGGCCATGCAGCGCCTCGATCTGCCGCCGCACCAGCGCCAGACCGTCGCGATAGGCATGGGCGGCGACCATCCGGCCCAGCTCGGTGCGCAGATCCGGGGCGGGTTCCGGCGCGGGCGGGACAGCGACGGGCGCGGCCGTCCGCAGACAGTCGGTGACGGATTTCAGCAGCGCCTCGGTCCGCACCGGCTTGAGCAGGAAGCCGTCGGCGCGCAGCTGGATCGCCGCCTGCATGATCTCGAAATGATCATAGGCGGTGATGATCAGGACCTTGGTCGGCGCCGCGCGGTTGCGCAGAAGTTCAAGGATTTCAAGCCCGTCCGGGCGCGGAATCCGGATGTCGAGCAGCATCAGGTCGATCTTGCGGCTGTCGATCAGACGCAAAGCCTCGGCGCCGTTCTTCGCCTCGCCCACCACATTGACCCCGGGCAGGTTGCGCTCCAGGATCGTGCGCAGCGCCCGGCGTTCCAGTTCTTCATCCTCGACGATGGCAATATCGAACATCGGCAACCTCAGAACGCGCAGGGGTCGAAATCGATCGGCAGCCGCAGCCGCACAAGCGTGCCGCGGCCCTGCCGGAACGGGCTGACGATTTCAAGCCCGTGGCTGTCGCCGAAATATTGCCGCATCCGGCTGTGGATGTTGTGCAGCCCGATGCTTTTGCGCCCGCCATGATCGGCCTCGCCGCGCAGGACATCGTGACGGCGTTCGGCGCTGATGCCCGGGCCGTTGTCGAGCACGTCCAAAATCACGTCACCGCCGTCGCGATAGAGCGAAATCTCGATCAGACCGCCGCTTTCCATCGGCTCGACTGCATAGTTGATGCAGTTTTCCACCAGCGGATGCAGCACCATGAAGGGGCACAGGACGCGGTCGAATGCCTCGGGCGCATCGAGCGTGAAATCGAACCGGTCGCCCATCCGCAGCTTGAGCAGGTAAAGATAGTTGCGCACGTGATCGACCTCGGTGCGCAGCGGCACGAATTGCGAGCCCGACCGCTTGAGCAGATAGCGCATCATGTCGGCAAAGGCATGCACCGTGGTTTCCGTCTCGGGCGCGCCCTCGACCAGCGCCAGACGGCCGATGGTGTTGAGCACGTTGAACAGGAAATGCGGGTTCACCTGATAGGAGAGCGCCTGCAACTCGGCTTCGCGCAACAGCCGTTCGAGTTCGGCGCGGCGTTGCGATTCCGCGGCCAGACGCAGGTTTTTCGCGTAAAGCTCCTGCGTCACGCCCTGCGAATAGCTTTCCTCGACGATATGCGAGGCGATGGTGAAGAGCGAAAACGCCGCCGAGCGCAGCCGGTCGAAGCTGATCTCGCCGATCTGCGCATGCAGGGACAAAAGCGCGGGATCCTCGCTCCAGGAGCCCTCGGCGGGGAAGATGTTCGACAGATCGACGATGCGCGGATGCCCGCCCGGCGCCAGCTTCACCTGACCGCAGATCACCGCGCCCAGATATTCGCCGCGCAGATTGATCGGCGCGGCGAAATCGACCAGCTGGCAGTGACATTTGTAGATCGCGGGTTCGCCCGTCGACAGCGCCGTGCGCCCGCCCACCGCATCGCAGTGAAAGCAGCGCTCGCGCCAGTCGGGGCGGCTTCGCACCGCCTCGCAGAAGGGCGAAAACCCCGAGGGTTTCGTCACCGGCGCCCCCTCGGGATCGACGATGACCATCGCCACGCCGACGGCGGCGCTGAAATTGTCCTGCACCTTCTGCAGCATCTCGGTGCTCATCAGATCGACAAGCTTGCGCCGCCGCGCGGCCTTGAATTCCGTCGTCTCCGGCACCGGGCGCTGGCCCGGGCCGATCAGAACCTCGACGGACTGCCCGAAAGGCGTCTTGCTTCCCATGCCAACCCCTCTGCATCGCGCGCGACAAGACGGGTGGACATCCCCGGCGCCAACGAGAGCCCAGCCCGACGCTGGTCTCTGCCCGGGGGTCGGGCGGAAATTGCCCAAGGCCCCCGGCGTGCAGGGAAATGCCGACTCGCTCGTCGCTCCTGCCGAGCCTTAACGCAGTCGGACGGGGGAAAACCTGATCTGGCGCAAATCCCCCCGCCCTTCCCGGCCTCGTGACAAGTTACCGCACCATAAGGATTTTTTCGCCTTTCGGTTGCGCCTCAGCCGCCGATCACGCAGCGCAGCCCCTCGGCCTCGACCAGCGTTTTCAAGGGCATCACCGCCTCGGGCTTCAGATCGGGCAGCGCCCCCATCGGACAGGTCCGGCCGAGCAGGCGATACTTGTTCTCGCCAAAGCTGTGATAGGGCAGCAGATGCACCGTATCGACGCCCGGCATCAGCTTGGCAAAGCGGGCAATCGCGGTGATCGCGGCGGGGCTGTCGTTCACCCCGGGCACCACCGGCACCCGCACCACCGCCCGCGTCAGCGAAGCCGCGATCAGCGCATTTTCCAGGATCAGCCGGTTGTCGACGCCGGTATGCGCCTGATGCACCGCCGGATCGATCGATTTCAGATCCATCAGCAGGTGATCGACATGCGGGATCACCTCGCGGATCACCTCGCGCGGGGCGCAGCCCGTGGTTTCCATCGCGGTGTTCCAGCCCTGTTCGTGGCAGGCCATCAGCAGCTGTTTCGCGAAAGCCGCCTGCAACAGCGGTTCCCCCCCCGACAGCGTCACCCCCCCGCCCGAGCGGCGGTAGTGGATCGCATCCTTGCGCAGCTCCTGCATCACCTCGGCCACGCGCATCCTGCGGCCCGCGCGCTTGAGCGCCTCGGTCGGGCAGACCTTGGTGCAGTCGCCGCAGCGGATGCATTTCGCCCGGTCGACAAAGCCCGGATTGTCACGCGACAGCGCCCCCACCGGACAGACCGGCACGCATTTGCCGCAGCCGATGCAGGCCGAGGCGCGGAAGAACAGATCCGGTTCGGTCGATTGCGATTCCGGGTTCGAACACCAGCGGCACGACAGCGGGCAGCCCTTGAGGAAGACGATGGTCCGCACCCCGGGCCCGTCATGGATCGAATAGCGCTGGATGTCGAAGACCGTGCCTTCGGCGGTGAAATCGATGTCGGACATGGGGTATTCCTTTCGTGGCAGCGGGCCTAGAAGCCGGAGCCCTGCGCGGCAATCGCATCCATCGCGGCGCGGACCGAGGCAGTCTCGCCCAGCACGGCCAGCGTCGTCGTCGTCTGCGGGCAGGTGCCGGACAGCTCGACCGTCATCACATGGGCGGATTTGCCCGCGATATCAGCGAAATAGAAAAGGTCGGGGACACTTGCCTGCACGAAGCCGATCGCCGAGACCCGGTTTTCCTCGATCCATTTGCGCACCCCCGGCGCGACGCGGCGGGCGAGCATCTCCAGAAGATCGGGGGCGGGGGCGTTGATGATGCGGATTTGCATGGCAAGTGTCCTTTTCGGGGTCTCAGCGCACGTTCAGCGCTTCGACCATCACGCATTTGCGGCGGCGGGCGAAGGAGCGGGGAGAGGTCAGCCCCTCGCCCGTCGGCCCGGCAATGGTGAAGGTGGCATAGCCCTCGCCGCCGACACCAAGCCCGGCATAAGAGGGCCCGTTCTTCACGAAGATCGTGGTCTGGATCAGCTTCGCCATCTTCGTCAGCTTGCGCACATTGGTCGAATGCATGATCGCGGTATGGCGGTTGCCGTGTTCCAATTCGACTGCCAGATCAATGGCTTCGTCGACGCATGCCACCCGCACCAGCGGCAGGATCGGCATCATCAGCTCTTCCTGAACGAAGGGGTGATCCTTGCCGGTCTCGATCAGGATGATCCGGGTTTCCGGCGCGGCGGTGATGCCGATCTTGTCGAGCAGCCAGACCGCCGATTTGCCGACGCAGCCCGTTTGCGGCCCGCCCTTGTCGGTCAGCACGAGCTTCTCCAGCGCGGCGATCTGCACCGGGTCGGTCAGCCGATGCGCGCCGTTGCGGACCAGCTCGGCGGTCAGGAAATCGGCGATTTCCGCCACTGCGATCAGTTCCTTTTCCGCCACGCAGGGCATGTTGTTGTCAAAGGAACAGCCGTTGACGATGTCCTGCGCCGCTTTCGGAATGTCGGCGGTTTCGTCAACCACCACCGGCGGGTTGCCCGCCCCCGCCCCGATCGCCTTCTTGCCCGAGGACAGCACCGTCTTCACGATCGCCGGGCCGCCCGTCGCCACCAGCATCCGCACCTTCGGATGCGCCATCATCGCAGTGGTGTTCTCGATCGAGGGGGCCTGCACGGTCACGACAAGGTTCGCAGGCGCGCCGAGCGCCGCCAGCTTGCGGTTGATCAGCTTGATCGCCAGCAGGCTGACGCCGCGCGCGCGCGGATGGGGGCTGAAGACCACCGCATTGCCCGCGGCCAGCATGCCGATCGCGTTGCAGATGATCGTCTCGGTCGGGTTCGTCGTCGGCGTGATCGCCCCGATGACGCCATAGGCGGAAAGCTCGACCAGCGTCAGCCCGTCATCGCCGCTTTGCGCCTCGGTGGTCAGGTCTTCGATGCCGGGGGTCTTTTCCGCCGCCAGCCGGTTCTTGATGATCTTGTGCGCGACATTGCCCATGCCGGTCTGCTCGACCGCGAGACGCGAGATCCGCTCCAGCAGCGCGGGGTTCAGAAAGACCTCGCGGATGCCGTCGATGAAGCGCTTGCGCGCCGACATGGTGCAGAACAGATATTGCCGCTGCGCCTCGGCCGCGGCCTCGATGGCCGCATCCATCGTGGCGAAGATGCCGTCGCCCAGGGTTTCGGACTGATCGTCGGGGATCGAGAGGCAGTTTGCCGGCGCGGTGCAGCTGCCCGCCTTGCAGCAGGAGCAGTTTTTTTCGCCCAGCGCGCGCGTCAGGATGCCGCCGATGATGTCGTCGATCGGATCGGCGGGCTTCGGGGCCTCCCAGACACAGCCCTGCGTGCCGGGTTTTGCCAGATCCGTCAGGGCCTTGGCCACCGTCGCTTGCACGTCTTTCGGGGCGGTGTAGCCGCTCAAAACGCGGGCCACGGCGTCTTCGATATCGCTGTCTTTCATTGTCCTTGTCCTTCGTTCGGGGCCGCGCCCCAATGTGCCGCAATCGCCTTTCGCGCGATCTGCATGTCTTCTTCGACGCTGCCGCCGCTGATGCCGATGGCGCCCAGCACCGCCGCCCCCGCCCGGATCGGCAGGCCGCCGCCAAAGGGGACGATCGGCCCGCCCGCGGGGCCAAGCCCCGCCAGCATGCCGCCCGCGGCGGTCAGGGCCCCCAGCGCGTCGGTGCCCATCCGATAGGCCGCCGCCGTCCAGGCCTTGGCCGGGGCCAGCGTGACCGCGGCGGGCAGCGCCCCCTCCATCCGGTGAAAGAGCAGCGCCGTGCCCGCGCCGTCGCAAAAGGCGATGCAAACCGGAACGCCGAGCCGCCGCGCCTCAAGCTCGGCCACCGCCGCCATCCGGGTGACGTCGCACAGCCGCAGCGGGCGGCGGGCGGCCAATTCGGTCCAAAGGATCGTGTCGATCAGCGCCATGGCTCAGCCCCCCGCCCGGTCGTGGCATTCGACGGTATCGACGATGCCGACGATACTGGCGTCGACCACCGATTGGCCCAGCATCCCCGCCAGCCGCCCGGCGCTGCCGGTGGTGACGATCACCGTCTCGCCATCGCCCGCGCCGACGGTATCGACGGCGATCTGCGTCTCGCCCTCGGTCCGCAGCCGGGCGTCAAGGCGGATGACGATCAGCAGTTTCGCCCCCGACAGGCTTTGATCCTTGGTGGTGGCGACGACACGGCCGATGACTTTTGCCAGATACATGATCGCTCCTAACCTCTTGAAATCGCGATGCCGCGGGCGGCAAGAATGTCTTGCGCAGCGGGCGTCAGCAGGACGGCCCGGCCCAGCCGGAGGGTGGCGCCGGTCACGGCCCGGGCGTCCCGGGCGCCGAAGATGCCGCTGTCCCGCGTGGCGGGGGGCTTTGCGGCCCCTGCGCCCTCGACGGACGCCGCCAAGTTCGCGGCCCAGCCCAGCTCCACCCCCTGCGCGGCAAGCGCCGCAAGATGGTCGCGCATCAGCGCGCGCCGCGCCTCGGTCGCGGGCACAAGGCCGCGGGCCAGACGATCCCGCGCCGCGGGGCAGACGCCATCGCGGGCGGCGACGATGCGACGGCCACGCTCCAGCGCCTCGGTCAAGATCTGCGAGAGCGGATCATCGGCAATCCCCTGCGCCAGTTTCGCCGCCAGCGAAAGGCTGAGCGCAGGCACCAGCACCAGCGCGGATCGCGCAAGGCTCACCGGCGCCGCAGCCTCGGGCCAGTCGAGCCGCGCGGCCAGATCCTCGCGCAGCGCGGCCTCGGCGGTCCATTCGAAACTCCAGCCCGCCTTGGCCAGGGTGGAGAGGCTGCGCAGAGCCGCCTCGAGCCCCAGATCGGTTGCCCCAAAGACCAAGAGCCCGCGGCGGCGGCGCGCCCTCAGCTCGGCCACGATCCGGTCGGACAGCAGGTCGATCAGGATGCGGTCAAGGTCCATCACAGCCCCCCCTGCGGATAAAGCGCGATGCCAAGCGGCGTCACCAGAAGCGGCTCGGCCGGTTTCAGCACCCGCCGCCCCAGATGCGCGGCAAAGACCGGGGCGAAATCGGCAAAGGAACAGGCCCCGCCGACGACATGCACCGTTTCGACCTCGGGAAAACGGGTCAGCACGGCCGCGACGATGGACGCCATCTTGTCCACCACCGGACGGACCAGCGAAAACACCTCGCGCGCCTGCGCGGGATCAAGTTTCATCGCCTCGGCATCGGCCAGCGAGAGCCGCAGCGCCCCGGCCAGAACCAGCGTCATATGGGTGCCCCCCGTCGCCTCGTCGACCGAGGCCAGCACCTTGCCGCCCTTCAGCACCGAAATCCCGGTGGTGCCGCCGCCGACATCGACCACGGCGCCCTCGGTCACGCCCAGCAGCCGCGCGGCGGCCAGCGGCTCGTCTAGGATCTCGACCAGCTCGAACTCGGCCGCCTCGATCACATTGCCGATGGCCTTGGCATTGCCGGGCAGGATGCCGGGGGGGATGGCCGTCGCGGCCCGGGTCAGGCGCTGGCCCAGCCGGGTTTCCAGCGCGGCCTTCATCGCCCGCACCATCCGCACCGTCGCCGGGTAATCAACGACGATCCCGTCGCGGATCCCGCCCGAGCGTTGCGACAGCCCCGCCACCGGACGGCCCGCCGCATCGACGACGGCCAGCACCAGATTCGCCGTGCCCAGATCGACGCCGACGCGCAGCGGGCCCTGCGCCCGCGCCTCGGGCGGCAGGCAATCGCCTTGCCGCACCAGGGCGGCGAAGTCGTGCAGGATGGCGTCGATGCCGGACATGATGACCCCTCAGACCTTCCGCAGCCGCACGAGCGCGTCATTCGTCAACCCGAAGGCATTGGCCTCCTCGACGTCGATGTGCATCTCGGTCGCGGACACTTCGTCAGAGCGGATCGCGACATGATGCATGACGCCGCCGCGCGGGCCGGAAACGACGACATCGACGCTGTCGCCGGTCTTCACCCCCAGCCGCACGGCATCTTCGGGGCGCATGTGGATGTGGCGCAGCGCGACGATGACGCCGCTGTCTTTCGTCACCGATCCGGCGGGGCCGATGACGGTCAGCCCGGCCGAGCCGTCAAGCTTGCCCGACATCCGCATCGGCGGCTTGATGCCCAAAGTGAAGCCGTCGGCGACCGAGATCTCGATCTGCGTTTCCTTGCGCAAGGGCCCCAGCACCCGGACCTTGCCGATCTCGCCTTTCGGGCCGCGCAGGGTGACGGTTTCGGTGGCGGCATATTGGCCAGGCTGTTTCATCGCCTTCATCCGGGTCAGGCTCGATCCGGGGCCGAAAAGCGCATCCATGTCGGGCCGCGACAGGTGAACATGCCGGTTCGAGACGCCGACGGGGACAAGCGCGGGGTCAGTCTCGGCTGCGGCGGCGCCTTGGGCCAGAAGCTCGGCGAGGATGCGGTCGATCAGCGAATGCAGGAACATGATCGGGGTCTTTCGCTCTTAGCGGCCCTTCGGCCCTTTGGGACGGGTCAGCCGATAGGGCACGGGCGGCGGTTCGGGGGTGGGATCGGGCGCCGGTTCGGGCACAGGTTCAGGAACGGTCTCGGGCACGGTCTCGGGCACGGTCTCGGGGGCCGGTTCGGCGCCGGACGCCTCGGAGGGGGAAGCGTCCGGCGGGGTCGGCACCGGCTCGGCGGGCGCCTCCTCCTGCGGCGGCACGGGGACGGGATCCTGCGCCCCGGCCCGTCCGCAGCCGACCGTCTCGGCGCTGTCGATCAGCCGGATCAGTCCGGCGGCGGGACGTGCGATGACCCGGGTCGCAACGACCCGTCCGACGCGCCCCGCCGCCATCTCCGCGGCGGCGACGGCGGCCTTGACGGCCCCCACGTCGCCGCGAAGCTTGACCACCGTCATGCCGTCGCCCTTGGCAAATTCGTAGCCCACCAGCGTGACATTGGCCGATTTCACCGCGGCATCCGCGGCCGTGACCGCCGCCGCCAGACCGAGCGTCTCGATCAGCCCAAGGCTTTGTTCCGACATGACGATGTCCTTTCAGTCTCAGATGTAGGGTTTCGTCGAGGAGACGATTTCCGCGCCATCAAGGGTGGAGAGCAGCTGCTTGCCCACCTCCCGCGCCGCGATGATCGACTGCCGCACCGCGCCCGAGTCGCCGGTGAACATGAAGATCACCTCGTTCGAGTGGCTGGTCCCGCCGTTGCCGGGCGAGGCATAGCCCACCGGCACAACCGTCGCGGCCTTGGCGGCGGTATCGGCCATCAGCACGCCGATGGCGGCGGGGCTGCCGACGGTGATGCCGAAGGCCTGGCCCAGCGGCGCCCCGAAGGCCTTGTGCAGCGCGTGGCTGGCGCGGGCGGTATATTGGAACTCCAGATGCCCCGCGGGCGTGCCATAGACATCGCCGAAGGTGCGGTTGAGCTCCGAGAGCGTCACCTCGACGGCGCGGCGGGCGTCGGACACGTCCTCGGCGCCGAACAGGATCAGCGAGCCGTGCCCGCCGCCGCCCTCGGTGTCGCGCGGCAGTTCGATCAGCACCACTTCGCTGTTGGTCGCCTTCACCGCCTCGTCGGCGGCGAAGATATGCGGCCCGGCCCCGGTGCGCGCGCCGACGATGCCGATCGAACGGTATTTCCGGTCGATGTTCATCTTTTCATGCAGCAGCGGATCGACGTTCGCGATCACAAGGCCCACGGTGTGGCCGATCGCCGTGCCGACGAATTCGGTCAGGTTGCAGGCCTTCGGCGCGGCTTTCGCGGCGGGCTTTTCGGCAGGCTTTTCGGCGGCGGCGGGGGCTTCGGCGGCGGGGGCAGAGCCCATCTTCCGCATCACCTCGTCCATCAGTTTTTCGACAAGATCGTCTTTCATCGTCGATCCTCCTTTTCGCGATCAGGGCTCAGACGGCTTTCGGCGCCGGCAGGATTTTTTCGACTTCGGTGTGCGGGCGCGGGATCACATGGACCGAGACGACCGAGCCGACCTTTTCGGCGGCCACGGCCCCGGCATCGGTGGCGGCCTTGACCGCGCCGACGTCGCCGCGCACCATCACGGTGACCAGACCCGAGCCGATCTTTTCATAGCCGACCATGGTGACATTGGCCGATTTGACCATCGCATCGGCGGCTTCGATCGCGGCGACCAGACCTTTGGTCTCGACCATTCCGAGAGCTTCCTGTTGCATGACTTTCTCCTTGCCTTCCGGCGTTCAAGATGTTGGTTCGATTGGGGAAACGGGTATCTTCGTGCTGCTTTGCCAGTCTGCCCCCCTGCTCAGCCCCCGGCCCGGTCCAGCAGCATTTCCAGATCTGCCAGCGCGGGACGGCGCGGGTTTCCCGCGGTGCAGGCATCCGCAAAGGCGGCTGCCGCAAGGTCGGGGATCGCCCGACGATAGTCCTCGATCGCGACGCCAAGGCCGCGCAGCGAGGAAGGGATGCCGAAGCGCGCATTCAGCGCCTCGATCGCCCGGATCAGCGCGACGACGCCCGCCCGCGTGCCCGGCACGTCAAGCCCCACCCGGGCGGCGATGCGGGCATAGCGGCCCGCGGTCTCGCGGCAGCCGGGCGCGTCGTCCGACAGACCGGCGTTCCAGGCGATGACATGGGGCAGCAGCACCGCGTTGATGCGGCCATGCACCAGATGCAGTCGGCCGCCGATCGCATGGGCCAGCCCGTGGTTGAGGCCCAGCCCCGCCTCGGTGAAGGCCATGCCCGCAAGGCACGAGGCCTGATGCATCGCATCGCGGGCGGCCAGATCGTTGCCGTTCTCATAAGCCTTGGGCAGCGCTGCAAAAGCCAGTTCGAGCGCCTTTTCGGCAAAAGCGTCGGTGAAGTTCGAGGCGCCGCGCGCCACCACCGCCTCGATCGCATGGGTGATCACATCCATGCCGGTATCGGCGGTCACTTTCGGCGGCGCGGTGCGCACGAATTCCGGGTCAAGGATCGCCACATCGGGGATCAGGTCCTTGGAAATCAGCGGGAATTTCCGGTTGTTGGCGGGGTCCGAGATCACCGCGAAGGCGGTGACCTCGGAGCCGGTGCCGCTGGTCGTCGGGATCGCGACCAGACGGATCGGATGGCTGGGGTCGATGCCGCGCACCACCGCCAGGATGGCTTTCGCCGCGTCGATGGGCGAGCCGCCGCCCAGCGCCAGCACGACATCGGGGCGGAATTCGGCGAACAGGCGGGCACCTGCGGAAACGGTGGCCAGGGGTGGCTCGGGGATGGCTTCGGCGAAGATCTCAACCGTGCAGCCGTCGAGATGCGCCAGAACGCGATCAAGCGGACCCGAGCGGGCCATGAAGTCATCGGTCACAATGCCGACGCGCTGGCCGCGATAGGCCTGCAGGCGCTCCAGCAGCCCGTCGCCGAAGACGATTTCGGTCCGCGGAGAGAAACTTTGATAGCGGGTCATCGGAACACCTGTCGGTGAGGGGTGAAAGGGCCCGGTCGGGCTGACGCGAGGCGGGAGGAGACGGCCCGCCCGACCGGGAGGCTGGCCCCGCGTTGCCGCGGGACCGGCGGTGTCAGAAGGCCTGTTCGGTGCGGCTGATGATGTCGTCCTGCACCTCTTTCGCGAGGACGACGAACTGCGCCGAATAGCCCGCCACCCGGACCACGAGGTCACGATAGTCCTCGGGGTTTTTCTGTGCTTTCAGAAGGGTTTCGCGGTCGATCACGTTGAACTGCACATGCATGCCCTTGTGATCGAAGTAAGACCGCACCAGCGCGGCGAAGTTCTGCAACCCGGCGTCCCCTGCCAGAGCGGAGGGCAGGAATTTCTGGTTGTAGAGCGTGCCGTTCGAGGCGATGAAGTGGTCGAGTTTCGCCACCGAATTCGCCGCCGCGGTCGGGCCGAGCCGGTCCTTGCCCTGCCGCGGCGAGACGCCATCGGCGAGCGGCAGTTTCGCCGGGCGGCCGTCGGGCAGCGCGCCCACGTCCTTGCCGAACAGCACGTTCGCCGAGACCGGATAGATCCCCGCCTGGAACTGGCCCCCGCGCGGGTTGGTGTATTTTTCCACTTCCTTGCAGTAGATCTGCGCGCATTTCCGGGCGATCAGGTCGACATCGTCATTGTCGTTACCGAAGGCATCAGCACTGTCGAGCAGGCGGCGGATGCCGTCATATTTCGACGAAGCCGCAGGCGCCGCGCCGGTCGAAAGCGTGCGATAGAACTCGTCCTTGAGCGCGGCGACATCAAGGCTGGCATTCGCGGCCAGCACTTTCTTCACCGCTTCGTAGATCTGGCTTTCACTCATCTCGGCGGGCGCATTGGCCCCGGTGCCCAGACCGAAGTTCGCGTCGAGCGCTTCCTTCAGCTCGGCCATCGTCAGCTTCTTGTCGTCCCAGACGAATTTCTTCATCGCATAGACCGAGTCGCCGGTGTCGGCGACGCCGAAGGCCTGCGGGCCGGTGAAGTTGTAGATCGCGCCGCCTTCCTGCACCGACTTGCCGCGGCCCATGCAGTCATCGACCATCGCCGAGAGGAACGGCAGCGGCGCCCGTTCGGCATGGGCGATGTCGACACAATTGTCGGCCTCGGCCAGGTATTTGACAAAGAACGACATCTGCCCGGTGAAGGCGGTGTAGAAATCGTCGATCGATTTCCAGTCGCGCGGATCGCCGGTGATCGGGCCCAGCTGGATGTCGCCGACCTTGCCGTTGTCGAGGGTGATTTCCAGCACCTTCGCCACGTTGAAGAAGGCGGCGTCGTGCCAGCCCTCGGTCCGGTGAATCGCCTGCGGTTCGACGCAGCCGACGATGCCGTAATCGCGGGCGTCAGACAGCGAAACACCGCGGTTTTGCAGCGAGGGGATGATCACCTCGTCGTTGTAGACGGCGGGAACGCCAAGCCCCAGACGCACGACCTCGGCGGCACGGTGCAGGAAGTCATCCGGCGTGCCCTGCCAGACCCGGATCGAGAAGGACGGCGCGGGCAGACGCACATGGGCCACGGCTTCCATGCACATGTAGGACACGTCGTTCGTCGCATCGAGCCCGTCTTCGGTCTGGCCGCCGACGCAGAGGTTCTGGAACACCGCATAGCCGGCAAAGGCTTGCGCCGAGACCTCGTCGCGGGTCTTGTTGACGTCGTTGAGCTTGATCCAGATGCAGTCGATCAGTTCCTGGGCAAAGTCGCGGCTGATCGCGGTATCGGCCTTCAGGAACGGATACATGTATTGGTCGAAGCGGCCGGGCGAAATCGAATGGCCCGAGGATTCGATCTGCAGCATGCATTGCACGAACCACATCGTCTGGCAGGCTTCCCAGAAGCTCGTGGCGCCATGTTCCGGCACGCGGCGGCAGTTCTTGGCGATCTGTTCCAGCTCGGCCTTGCGGGTCGGGTTGGAGCAGGCCCGCGCCAGTTCCTCGGCCTTGTCGGCATAGCGGTTGGCAAAACCGATCGCGGCGGTGTAGGCGATGATGACGGCGGTGTAGAACTGCTGTTTCTTGATCGTGTCGGGGTCGCGTTCGTCCAGCACTTCGCGGCGTTTGATCGCCTCGATGATGACGCCGCGGAAGCCGGTTTTCAGGATCTTGCCATAGTCGACGCAGACATGGCCGACGCCGCCGTAGAAATAGTTGCCCACCGTGAAGACGCCGTTGGCGATGCAATCCTTCGCCTTTTTCGACATGTAGGAGGCGGCAAGATCGGCGGTGGTGCGGCCGGGCCAGTATTTGAACGCCTCATGCAGAGCGGCGGCGGTTTCCTTGGGGATTTCGAACGGGTCGGCGACGCGGGTCGCCATGGTGTCGAATTCCTTTTCCACCCAGTCGAAGCTGAATTCGGGGCAGATCTCGGTCGAGCGCGGGTTGACGGTGATCGAGCCGACCACGAGTTCATCGTCGCGGATGGTGATCGGCAGTTCGGCGAAGATCTTTTCCACCACCCTGGCGCGGCGCAGGATCGGCGACAGGCCCTCGGTCGCCTTGTAGGCTTCGGTGGCCAGCACGGCGCGCTCGGCCTCGACATGGGGCCGGGCATTCAGGATCTGGTTCTTCAGCCGCGTGATGCGGTCGGTCGGTTTGGTGAAGCCCTTCTCAATCATTCTATCCTCCAGGCGGTGGAGGCGTCTCGGCGGGGTCTGGTCCCGCCGGGACGCCGGTCAGTTCAGGATGTCGGGGTCGATGAGCGAAACGAACGCGCGCATCAGTGTCGGATGCCCGGGCCAGGCCGGTGCGGTCGCAAGATTGCCGTCGATCACGGTGTGCTCCGGCGCGGTTGCGACGAAGTGGGCCCCTGCCGCCGTCACTTCCGGTTCGACGGCCGGACAGGCCGTCAACCGACGTCCGCGCACCACGTCGGCGGCGGTCAGGAGCTGCGCGCCATGGCAGATCGCGGCCACCGGCCGGTTCTCCGTCATGAAGGCCCGCACGATGGCCAGAACCTGCGCATCCAGTCGCAGGTATTCGCAGGCACGGCCACCGGCGAGATAGAGACCGGCATGGTCCTCGGGGCTGACAGTGGCGAAGCTTGCCGTCAGCGCGAAACGATGGCCGGGTTTTTCCGAATAGGTCTGATCGCCCTCGAACTCATGGATCGCGGTGCGGATCGTCTCGCCCTTGCGCTTGCCGGGGCAGACGGCCTCGACGGTGAAGCCCAGCATGCTCAGCGCCTGAAACGGCACCATCACTTCATAATCTTCAGAGTAATCTCCGACGATCATCAGGATTTTGTTTTGGCGGGGGCGTTTCATCTGCTTTTCCTGGGCTGCCGTTTTCGGCGTCTGGGAAATGAATAGTCCCGGAAAGCCAAAAGGGTCAACGCGAGCACCTTGACCACAAAGGGGAATATCTTGCCCTGCCCTTTTGCGCTGCGGCTTTCCCCTGAAAATACGGGGATTTTGTCGCCGCCGCCGGATCGCGCACAGCCGCGCGGGACAAGAAAAGACAGAGACCGGGTGTTTTCTTGTCCTGCCCCGGACAAGTCCCGACTGCTTCCAGCGCAGCCCCGGCGGGGCGAAATCGCGGGAAACCGCCCGCGCCTTTGGCAAATTTACATTACATTACAAGGCACTGAACGTCGAAGCGACTCGGGCAAAGCGGAAATTGCAAGAAACTACCCGCGAAGGCCAAGCCGCTCGCGTTGACCCGCAAGCCCCCGCGGCGGTAATTTCAGCGCCAATCGACCGCCCGCGTCGGAAAGAAACTCGCGCCACTCCGACAGGAATTCGCGCATCGGAAAGCGATTTTCCGATGCCCTGTTTCTATACGCGCATTTTCCGCGACCGGTCGTTTTCGCGGTCCTCCGGCCGCGCCCTATAAAACCGCATCAAGACCCCGGACATACTCCAGTCGGATCCGCCCGGAATATACAAGGAGACCAGAATGACACTGCTTGGTTTGCTCGTCGCTTTCGGCGGCGGAATATTCGGCGCCGCGATCGGCGCCCTGCCCGCCTTCGCCTTCGTCGGCTTCCTGACGATGATCGGCGTCGCGATCCAGCTCGCCATCGGCGCGGGCACGACCGATTTCTTCGGCATCCCCTTTGGCGCCTTCGGCCCGCATACCGGCGGCTTTGCGGCAGGCGTCGCGGCGGCGGCCTATGCGGCGAAAAAGGGCAAGCTTGACAGCGGGCGCAACATCGTCACCGCGGGGATGGGGCTGAACGCGCCCGACGTGCTTTTGGTGGGCGGCATCTTCGGGCTGATCGGCTATGTGATCTTCTGGGCGCTGCAATTCGTGCCCTCCTTTGGCCCCGGCCTTGCCTTTTCCGACCTGCCCGCCGTCGGCGTGGTGATCTCGGCTTTCCTCGCGCGGTTTCTGTGGGGGACTTGCGGCTTTTGCGGCAAGGCCGATCCGGGCCGCGGCTTCTTCCAGCCGACCGACGCGACGAAATGGCTGGTGTTCCAGTCAAGCCCGGCGCAGATCGCGGTGATCGGCCTTGGCGGCGGCTTGCTGGGCGCCTGGCTGGGCGTCACCCATGGCGTGCCGGGCGCGCTGCTGGCCTTCGGCATCGCCGCCTCGTCGCTGTTTTTCCTGACGCTTGGCGTGCTGATCCCGGTCACCCACCACATCATGCTGCCCGCCGCCCTTGCGGGCGTGGCCTCGGGCTCGGTGATCTGGGGCGCGGTCATCGGCATCCTCTCGGCCTTCCTGGGCGAGTTCTTTGCCCGCGCCTTCCTGTGCCACGGCGACACCCATGTCGATCCGCCCGCCTGCGCCATCGCCGTGATGACCTTTGCCATCAACCTTCTGACCGCGGTGGGCTTCTGGACGCTTGCCCCCCTGCCGGTCTGATCCGGGGGCGGACCCTTCCCCCGCCCCCGCAACGGCGGTGCGACATCCCCCGTCGCACCGCCGATTTCCCGGCGGCCCCCCGGGGCTGCCCTGCACCCAAGGACAACCGACCATGATCCTGACCATCAACTGCGGCAGCTCCAGCCTGAAATACCAACTCCATGCCCCCGATCTGAGCCATGTGATCGCCTCGGGGCTGATCGCCCGCATCGGCGAGCCCGAGGGCACGACCGATCACTGGGTCGGCCACCGCGGCGAGCATCACCGCCGCGCCATTCCCGATCACCGCGCCGCCTTCGCGCTGATGATGGAGAACCTCACGAACCCCGAATATGAGGTGATCGAATGCCCCGGCGCGATCACCGCCATCGGGCACCGCGCCGTGCATGGCGGGGCGATCTTCTTCGGCTCGGTGCTGGTCGATGACGCGGTGATGGCGGCGCTGCGCGCTTGCGCGACCTTTGCGCCGCTGCACAATCCCTGCAACATCATCGGCATCGAGGAGGCGCAGCGGATGTTCCCCGGCGTGCCGAATGTCGTCGTTTTCGACACCGCCTTTCACCAGACCATTCCCGAACGCGCCCATCTTTACGCCCTGCCCTATGAGCTGACGCGAAAGCACGGCATCCGCCGCTACGGCTTTCACGGCACCTCCTGCCGCTATGTCTCGCGCAGCGCCGCCGAGCTGCTGAACCGTCCGCTTGACAGCCTGTCGATGGTGGTCTGCCATCTGGGCAACGGTGTCACGCTCGATGCGGTCAAGGGCGGGCAGTCGATCGACACCTCGATCGGGTTTGGCACCTTCGGCGGCGTGCCGATGGGCACCCGCAGCGGCGATTTCGACCCGGCGATCATCTTTCATCTGCTGCGCGAGGCCGGGCTGAGCCTGACCGAGGTCGAGGACATCTGCTACACCAAAAGCGGCCTGCTTGGCCTGTCGGGGCTGTCGAACGACATGCGCGAGGTGATGGCGGCGGCCGATGCGGGCAATGCGCGCTGCCAGCTGGCGATCGAGGTCTTCGTCTATCAGATCCGCAAGATGATCGGCGCCTATGCGGCGGCGATGGGCGGGATCGACGCGCTCGTCTTCACCGCGGGCATCGGCGAGAACAGCGCCCGGGTGCGCGCGATGATCTGCGAGGATCTGGGGTTTCTCGGCGTCTCGATCGATGCGCGGGCGAATGCGATCGCGCGCGACGGCCATCCGAACATCAGCGCGGCGGGGGCACGGGTGGCGACGCTGGTCGTGCCGACGGACGAGGAACGGATGATCGCGCTCGACACCGCAGCCTTGACGGCGGGCCTGTCGGCGGCGCAGCCGGGGCAAGGCCTGCCCTTCGCGCTGGCCGCACAATGAGGCGAAGGCCAGAGGGGCCTGCGGGAAGCGCTCCTCTGGCCCGGAGGCGCCCTTGCCACCCCGGGGGCGCGCGGGCGGCAGCGGATCGGAGGGCTTGAGTTTTGCGCGGGCCTCGGTCAATCTCGGCGGGTCAAGGGCCGGGCCTGTCCGTCTTTCGACCCCGCTGCCACGACGGATCCGGAAAGGCCCTCTCGGATTGACTGAACAAGAAGACCCGCAAGATCGCATGTTGGCGCCGCTCGGCGAACCGCTTCCGGGCGCGGCGCGGCGTGTCGATTTCTTCATCGTCGGCGTGCAAAAGGGCGGCACGACGGCGCTTGACAGCATGTTGCGGCGCCACCCGGCCGTGCAGATGGCCCGCCGCAAGGAGGCGCATTTCTTCGACGACGAGCGCCTTGACTGGAGCCGACCGGATCCCGCGGGCCTGCATGATCTGTTCGACTGGTCGGCCAGGACGGTCCGGCGCGGCGAGGCGACGCCGATCTACATCTATTGGCCGCAGGCGATCGAGCGGCTGGCCGCCTACAATCCGCACGCCCGGCTGGTGATCTGCCTGCGCCATCCCGCCTTTCGCGCCCATTCGCACTGGCGGATGGTGACCACGTGGCAAAAGGAAGACCTGCCGTTCTGCCGGGCGATCCGCGAGGGCCGTGCCCGGGTCGCACAGGGGCCGGAGGACGATCGGCGCCTCTTTTCCTATGTCGAACGCGGCTTTTATGCGGCGCAGATCGCCCGGCTGCTGACGCATTTTCCCCGCCGGCAGCTGCTGTTCCTGCGCACCGACCGGCTTTGGTCGCAGACCGAAACCGAGCTGGCGCGGCTGCTTGATTTCCTGCAGCTGCCACAGGCGCGGATCGCGCTGGCAGATTACATCGTGCCCGTCGTCTCGACCGAAGCGACGCCGATGGCGGCGGCGGATCATGCCTATCTCTGCCGCCTTTACGAGGGCGATATCCGCGCGACCAGCCAGATCACCGGGCTTGACCTCGAGGATTGGCTTGACCCCGGCTACGCCGAGCCGATGGGCGGCTGATCGGCCCGCGCCAGCGCCTCGACCTCGGCGCGGTCATAAAGGGACCAGCAGGGCGAGTCCCGCTCCAGCAGCCGTGCGGCGATTTCTTGCGCCGCGGGATCGCTGCGCAGGCCCAGCCGGTTGCGCGACTGCAGCGGCTCGCACAGCCCCGCCGCCGCGGGCGCCAGCGCCGCAAGCGCCGCGCCGCCGGAGCGGATGATCTCCTCGTAGCGGATCGTCCGCCCGGGCAGGAACCGGCGATACTGCGCAAAACAGAAATCAAGCAGCAGGAATTGCCGTTGCAACAGGTCCGGTTCCGCCGCGATCGCCGCCGCAAGCCTTGCATCGACCCGCTCGGCGGCGGGCATGCGCCCCTCGGTCACCGGCATCTGCGCCGTGCGCCAGGACAGCAGAACCGCCAGCGGATTGCGGATGATGCCAAAGCAGCGAAACTGCGGCGTCAGCTCCGGCAGCGCCGCGGTGAAAAAGGCGTTCTGTTTGACGAAAAGGCGGAAATCGGCGCGATCGACATTCCTGACGATGATTTCCATGCCGTTCAGCACGCGCTTGCGGCGACCCTGGGCATCGGCATCGGCCATCGGATTGCTGGGCACCGTCCCGTGCCAGGCCTTGCTGGTCGCGGTGCCGCTGGTCAGGATCTGCCCGCGCTGCGCGGCGCAGAACTGCCGCAGCGCGGCCCCCAGCGCCTCGGGCTCCAGCCCGACCAGCGTCGCGGGGTCGATCGGCTCGTGCAGCGCCACGCAGTTCGCCAGCTTGTTCAGCAGATGGCAGGTCAGGGTCGTGCCCGAGCGCGGCAGCCCGGTGATCAGGATGTCCCCTGCAGGGTCGGTCGTCATTGTGGTCCGATATGTCGAAGAAGGTCGAGGAAGGCCGCCCGTTCGGTGCGGATATCATGCATCTTGCTGATCTCTCTTGCCCTCTGGCGCAGGGCTTGCGCAAGCCCCGGACTGCGGCTGGCCTCTGCCACCGCCTGCGCCAGCGGCGCAAGCGCGGCGGGCGGCATCAGCGCCGTCTCCCCGTCGATGCAGAACGACCGGTTGCCGCCGCAATCGGGGCAGATCACCACCCGGCCCAGCGCCATGGCTTCCAGCGCGGGCAGATAGAACCCCTCCTCGGCAAAGGGCAGCAGCAGCGCGATCGGCGCCCCGGCCATCCGGGCCAGATAGTCCTGCCGCGGCAGCGGCTCGATCTGCAGATCGACCCGGTAGCCCTCGGCCTGCAGCCGCGCCGCCAGCGCCCTTGCCAGCTGCGGCTGTTTCGCGCCGCCAAGGAAGAGGTCGGCGCTGGCGGCCGCGGTGCCCTCGGGCAGCAGATCGAAATCGATGCCGTTCGGGATGACATGGATCGGACCGTTGCAGATCCCCGTCGCCCGCAGCGCCTCGGCCACCGCGGGGCTGACGCAGATGCGGGTGGCGGGGCGGGACAGAAAGCCGAAATGCGGCGTTTCCGGCCGGGCGTGGCGCAGCCCCTGCACCAGATTGACCACCGGGATCCGCTCCTCGATGCCCGGATGCGCGGCCAGCGCCGTCCAGTCGGTTCCGGCCAGAAAAAGGATGTCCGCGCCTTCGGGATCGTAGCGATCGACAAGGCCCGGATCGCCCTGCCAGGGCGAGGCGGGCGCCGAAGCCGGGTCCAGAAAGATCTCGGCGCGATGGCGATCCGAGGACCGGACGTGCTGGAAATAGTCCCAGACTTTCAGATGCCCCCCCGAGAAGGCGCTGTAATCACGATAAAAAAGCACACGCAGCGGCATGAAGACGACCTTGGCGGAGGAAAGGCTTCCGGGGCCTTGCCCTCTTCGCATGGACGGCGGACAGCGTCAATCGCGCCCGGGATCGGGGTGCGGGGATCGGGCGGCGGTCACGGCGCGGGGGCGCGGCGGCGCAGCACGATCAGCACCAGCGTCGAAAAGAGCCCCAGCGCCGCCGAGAGCACGAGCGCGCGGCGGAATTCCCCCACCGTCACCGCATTGTAGATCTCCAGCGAGATCGTGTTGGTGCGGCCCAGGATGTTGCCGCCCAGCATCAAGGTCACGCCGACCTCGCCCAAGGACCGCGCCGTGGCCATCAAAAGCCCCGCCCCCAGCGCCCCCGCGACATTGGGCAGGATCACCCGCGCGAAGATCGAGATCTCGCCATGGCCAAGCGTGCGCGCCGCCTCGGCCAGATTGGCAGGCAAGGCGGCAATCGCCGCCTCGACCGGCTTGACGACGAGCGGCAGCCCGACAAGGACCGAGGCGAGCAGCACCCCGGCCTCGGAAAAGATCAGCCCGGCGCCGAAGCCGGTCTCGATCCAGCCGCCAAGGCCGCGGCGGCCCAGAAGCATCAGCAGGCCGAAGCCCAGCACGATCGGCGGAAACACCATCGGCAGCGTCACCGCGATATCCAGCAGGCTGCGCCCGGGCCAGCGCCGCTTCGACAGCGCCCAGCCCAGCGCCACCCCCAGCGTCGCATGTACGCAAAGCGTCGCCGCCATGATCCGCAGGCTCAGCCCAAGCGGAAAGGCCAGCGCCGGATCGCCCAGAACCGCGGCCAGCGCCTCCACCCGTCACAGCCCGTAGTGCTGCAGGATCTTTTGCGCCGCGGGCGTGGTCAGGAAGGCGGCAAACCCCTCGGCCGAGGCGTCAAGCACCCCGCAGCTGATCTCGATCGGCGGATAAAGGCCCGGATCAACCGCGACCCAGCCGCCCAGATCGGCCCCGGCGCCGATCGCATCGGTGATGTTGAGAAAGCCCGCATCGACATCGCCCGAGATCAGATAGGCCGTCACCTGCGGCACCGTCGCCACCGCGACCAGCTTCGGATCGACCTTGGCCGCCAGCCCGGAACGGTCCAGATACTGCCGCCCCGCCTTGCCGTAAATCGCCGATTTCTCGTCGGGGATCCCCACTTTCACGATGCGCTCCCCGGCCAGTTCGGCGGGGTCGGCCAGGCTCACCCCCTTGCGAAAAGCCACGACCAGCTTGCCCGTGCCCAGCGGCAGGAAACGCTCGAAGCGCAGCCCCTCGGCCTTGGCCAGCACCGCCTTGTCGCCGCAGACCATCGCCATCTTGCCGCTTTCGCGCGCCTGGCCCAGCACCTGCCCCATGTTGCCATAGACCTCGCCGACGCTGTCACCGCTTTGCGCCTTCCAGGCCGCCACCGCCTCGGCCATCGGACGGCGATAGCCCGCCCCCGCGCCGATCACCAGATCTTCGGCCAGGCTGGCAGAGGCGGAAAGGACGAGAACGGAAAGGATGGCAAGGCTTTTGCGCATGGGAAACTCCTGTCGGTCTTGCGGGCTGGACAAGCGCCGCTTATCGATATGTAGTCAACCCTTATAGCGACAAGGTCAACTCCCCCGCGCCAATGCAGGACAAACACCGTGCCAACTGCCGCCCCGCTTGACGTCACGCTTGCCACCCGGCTTTCGGGGCCCGAGGGTCCGTTCACGCTTGATGTCGGGCTGACGGCGGCGGTGGGGGAATTTTTGGTGCTGACGGGGCCTTCGGGGGCGGGCAAGACGACGCTGTTGCGGCTGATCGCGGGGCTGGCGCGGCCCTGGCGCGGGCGGGTTGCGATGGCCGGGCATGTCTGGTGCGACACGGCGCGCGGGATCGATCTGCCGGTCCGGGCCCGGCCGCTGGGCTTTGTCTTTCAGGATTACGCGCTGTTTCCGAACATGACGGTGGCGGGGCAGATCGGCTTTGCGCTGCACGATCTGCCCCGACGCGCGCGGGGGGCGCGGGTGGCCGAGATGCTCGAGCTGGCGGGGCTGACGGGGCTTGCCGCAGCCTTTCCGGCGCAGCTTTCGGGCGGGCAGAAACAGCGGCTTGCGCTGGTGCGGGCGCTGGCGCGGCGCCCGAAGCTGCTCTTGCTCGACGAGCCGCTCTCGGCGCTTGATCCCGACACCCGCGCCCGGCTGCAAGATCACCTGCGCCGCCTGCACGACCGGTTCGGCGCCACCACGCTGATGACAAGCCACGACCCCGCCGAGGCGCGGCGCCTGGCCGACCGCGTGCTGCGGCTCGATGCCGGGCGGCTGAGCGCCGCGCCGCCGCCGCCGCCATCCCTGCGCCTCGTGCGTGTCTGAAAGCCCCGGAGACCCGATGAACATCCTTGTTTTCCAACACCTTGCCGTTGAACACCCCGGAACCCTGCGCGATCTTTGGGCGGCGGCGGGCCATCGTCTGACCACCGTCGAGCTGGACGCGGGCGAGCCGATCCCGCCGCTTTCGGGCTTCGATCTGATGGTGGCGATGGGCGGGCCGCAGGATCTGTGGCAAAAGGATGAACTGCCGTGGATGCGCGCCGAACTGGCGGCGATCCGGACCTGGGTGGCGGATCTCGGGCGGCCCTATCTGGGGATCTGTCTGGGTCATCAGCTGCTCGCCGAGGCTCTGGGCGGCCGGGTCGGGCCGATGGCCGCGCCCGAGGTCGGCCTGTGCGAGGTCCGCCGCACCGCGGCCGGGGCGGCGGACCCGATCTTCGGCCAGTTGCCCGCGCGGCTGCAGAGCTTTCAATGGCATGGCGCCGAGATCACGATCCTGCCCGAAGGGGCGGTGGTGCTGGCGGAAAACGCGGCCTGTGGCGCGCAGGCGATCCGCTGGGGGCGCCACGCCTGGGGGATGCAGTTCCACATCGAGATCACCGAAACGACGGTGGCCGACTGGCAGCAGATCCCCGCCTATGCCGAAAGCCTGCGCGCCGCCTTGGGCGAGGCCCGCGCCGCGGGGCTTGCCGCCGAGGTCGCGCCGCATCTGGGCACCTTTCGCGCCACCGCCGCGCGGATGAACGCCGCCCTTGCGGCCGCGATGGCGGGCTGAGCCGCCGCATTCGGGCGCCGTCAGGAAGGAGCTTCCGCCCCGCCCCTTCCCGATGCCCCCTCGTCGCCGCAAGCGACGGGCCGTTTTCTTGTCCGCAGGAGATCCCCGTGACCACGCCCGACCGCCCGCACCGCAAGCTGCGCCTTGGCGCCTTCCTGCCCGACCAGCCCTCGGACGGCGCGACGAACCTTTCACCGCGGGCGAGACCTGCGGGGGCGCAGATCAGGGCTCAGATCGCGGCAAAGGACCGATGCCGCCGCCGCTGCGCAACAAGCGTGTGCCATTGCCACCCGGCGCGCAGCGGCGGCAGGCCATGGTTCGCCCAGCGGCTGTCGCCCCAGCCGCCCTGCCCCGGATCGGGCAGGACCAGAACATTGCAGGCATGCGGCACCTGCCATTCCCGCATCCAGACCAGATCCCATCGCGGCCCGGCAAAACGGACGCGCCAGCCCTCGCGGGCAAGATCGGCGGCAAGGACGTCAAGACCGGTCTCGGCCAGTTCCCAAGACCGTGGGCGGCGGGTTGTCAGAGACAACAGCACTTTGGCAATCATGGGCTCCCCCAGGATGATCAGGGTGATGTCGCACGCGGCGTGCCGGGTCGAAACGATCGCCCCCGCGACCGCTCAGCCTTGCAGCGTCAGCGGCCTCACCACGATCCGCCACAGCCGCGGATCGCGGTCTTGCAGGAAATGTCGGCGGGCCTCTTCGGGATCGTGGGTGAACCGGGTCTGCACCCGACCGCCGACGCGATGCGGCTGATCGGTGCGGGTGTCCACCATCGTCACGGCGTAAAGCGGCGCGGCGGCGTTCATGCGGCGGACCACAGCACAAGGCCGCCCCAGGCCAGAAGCGCGCCCGCAACCGCCAGCCCCCAGCCAACCGGATGCGCGCGGCCCGACACCCGGTCCGAACGCGCGGCCCGGCCGATCGGTCCGGCCTCGTCGAAGGGCTCGATCCCGTAGGATTCGGCCGTGCGCAGGGGCGCGGCGAACTGCATCGGCAGCAACCTGACCGGCCGCGGAGGCGAGGGGATCGGCAGGGCATGTGTCATGACGGATCCTTTCTTGATCAGGCGTCGGAACATCGAAAATACTCCACCGGACAAGTCGTCTTTACAAGGAAATAATCTCGTCTAATTTGGTCGTTATTTAGCAGTTTGTTCCCCGAGACAGCCGGAACGCCCCGTCCGATTCAGCAAGGATCGAACCGCAAAGCCCTGTTTTATATTACGCATTCGCGACCCGATCCGCGATCCGGGGCACCGGAACGCGGGACGCCCCGGCCAATCCGGCGGCAAGACGCCCCGGCAGCGCTGCCCCCCGGGCCGCCACAGGCCACAGCGACGCGGCCGGGAACAGCGTCCTGCCCGGGGGCTGCAAAAGGGCAGGATCTTCTCTTTCCCCGCCGGTCTTTGGAACCATAAATCACGACATCCGTGATAGACATTTCACAACGCAACCCGACCGCAGAGGTTCCCATGATCAAGACGCTGCTCGTTCCGGGCCTGGATGGCTCGCCCGCGCCGCACTGGCAGGACTGGTGGGCCGCCACCGATCCGACCGCGCTGATGGTCGACCTGCCCTGCCCCGACCGGCCGATGCCCGATCTGTGGGAGGCGGAACTGGCGGGGATGGTGCTGCAGCACCCGAATGCGGTGCTGGTCGGCCACAGCCTTGGCGCGGTTCTGGTGGCGCGCCTGTTGGCGAAATGGCCGCAGATCGAGGTCCGGGCGGCGATGTTCGTCGCCCCCGCCGACACCCGCGGCGCGCGCCGGATCGGCCATTTCGGCTCGCCCTCGCGCCGGGCGCTGCCGGTGCCCAGCCTGCTCGTCGCCTCGCGCAACGACCCCTGGATGAGCTTTGCCCGCGCCTCGGAACTGGCCGCGGCCTGGGGCTCGGAGCTGATCGATCTGGGCGCGGCCGGTCACATCAATGTCGCCGCCGGTTTCGGCCCCTAGCCCGCGGGCAAGGCGCTGCGCGACCGGCTGCTCGGCCGCCTGCCCCGGCCCCGGGCGGTGGAGAAACGCGCATGAGACAGCTGTGCTGGCACCCGCCCAGCCTGCGCGACCGGCTGCTGCTCGGCCTGCTTCTGGCAGGCTGGGCGGGGCTGATCGCCGCCATCTTCCTTTGCTGACCCTGACGGAGACCGACATGCTCGATGGACGTCTCGATCCCGAGCTGATCCGTCTTCTGGCGCCGCGTTCTGCCAGTCTGCCCCGATCAAGTGCCACGACAATCCAGGAAAGGTTCGCCATGTCCCGTCAGGAAATCCTGCCCCCCGAGCTGCATCTGCCCGATCTGCGCACGGACGCGCCTCCAGCGCTGTCGAAACTGGAACGTCGCACGGTGCTTGCCTTCGTCGAACGGCTGCTGCTTGCCGAGGGCCAGCCCGCCCCCTTCTTCACCCTGCTGCGCCAGACCAATGCCGCTCTGGCGGCGCTGATCGGCGCCGAGGCGGCCTCGGCGGCGCGGCCCGGCCCCTATGGCCGCTTCCCGCGGGGTCCGGCCTGCGCCGAGGATCTTGACGGCCCGCCCTGGCGGATCCCGCCCGCGCTTTGCGCGCGGGTGGGCGAGCGGCTCTCGGTGGCGCTTGAATTCGCCTATCTGCTGGTGATGCAACCGGGCGATCTGCGCCGCGAGAGCCTGCTTGCCCTGACCACCGGCGGCTGGAGCCCCGAGGGGATCGGCGCGCTGGCCGAGCAGATCGGCGCCGTCGCCCATCAGACCCGCAGGCTGGCAGAGCGGCACGGCCGCGCCCGATCTGCCAGCACCCGCATGGCCCCGGGCCGGACCCGGCTGCACTGATCCCCCGATCCAGAAACCGGCGCCGTCGCCGTGCCGATCTATCAGACGACGAGCTATCAGTTCCGCGACACCGACCATGCGGCGGCGCTGTTCTCGCTCTCCGAGCCGGGCAACATCTACACCCGGATCATGAATCCGACGACGGATGTGCTGGAAAAGCGGGTCGCGGCGCTCGAGGGCGGCGCGGCGCTGAAGGGCGGCCACGGCGGGCTTGAAAACATCGACGACATCCTTGCCGATCTGGAACAGGCGCGGCAGGACAAGGGCCGCCCGCGAAGACGGCGCAGACCGGGGCGGCGAGACGCTCGGCCAGCGCCATCGGCCCCGAGGCGCGGGTGAAACCATCGGCGATCATGCCCCCCCCCGAGCCCTCATGGGCGCAGTCGCAAAACCGGATGCCCGCGCGCGCAAACAGATCCGGGATCGGCATGAAGTCCAAGCCGATGATCCAAAGGCGGTGTCGATCCCGTGGCGCTGCAATACCGTGACGAAGCCCTCTTGCGTGGTCATCCGCATCGGTCTCTCCTGAGCTTTTCGGCCCGTGCCCCCCGGAACGGCGCGAAGTCTTGGGTCCAGTTCGCGCGTTCGGATGGGGCCAGATCAGCGCAGCGCCCTTGCAATGCGGGCGATGCCCTCGGGGATCGCGGCGGGGCCGATCGAGGAATAGGCGAGGCGATAGAAATTGCGCTGCGCGCGCGCCGGATCGAAGAACACCCGGCCCGGTTCGATCAGCACCCCCTCGGCGCGCAGGCGCAGCGCCAGATCCTCGGTATCGACCGTCCCGGGCGCCTGCATCCAGAACGAGGAGCCCCCGAACCCGCCCTGCCCCGCCACCTGCAACCCGTTGTCTTCGATGGCTTTCGCCATCACCTCGCGGCGGGTGCGGAACGACGCTTTCATCCGCGCCACCAGCGTATCGTAATGGCCAAGCGACAGGAAAAGCGCCAGCGTGCGTTGCAGTTGCCCCGGCGGATGGCGCAGCACGGTGGCGCGCAGCGCCCGCACCGCCGCAACGAAAGGCGCGGGCGCGACGAGATAGCCCAGCCGCAGCCCCGGAAACAGCGATTTCGAGAATGAGCCCAGATGCACGACGCGCCCGCCCGCATCGAGCGATTTCAGCGAGGGCGCGGCCGAGTGCAGAAAGGACATCTCGAATTCGTAATCATCCTCGAGGATCAGGAAATCCCCCGTCTCGGCCGCCGCCAGCAGCGCCAGTCGCCGCTCGACCGGCAGAGTGGCATTGGTCGGGCAATGATGGCTGGCGGTGGTGACCACCAGCTTGAGCCGCGCGGGCAGATGCTCGGGCGCCAGCCCCCGGTCATCGACATCGACCGAGAGCACCTCGGCCCCGGTCGTGCCCAGCACCGCGCGCGTGCCCGGATAGCCCGGGTTTTCCATCACTGCGCGTTCGCCCGGCCCGAGCAAAACCTGCGCCGCGAGCCAAAGCCCGTTTTGCGCCCCCATGGTGATCAGCACCTCGGAGGGCACGGCGGCGATGCCGCGACGGGGCAGGATGTGGCGCAGGATGTATTCGACAAGCAGCGGATCGTCTTCGTCGTAGCAATCCGCCGAAAGCCTGTGAAACTCACGCCGGCCAAGGGCTTGCAGCGCACAGGCGCGCCAGTTCTGATGGTCGAAAAGCGCGGGATCGGTCTGCCCGTAGATGAAGGGATAGCGATAGACCGACCAGTCGCGCGGCCGGTCCGGGCGCGGCAGGCCCTGTGCGCGCGGATGCAAAAGCCGCGCCCAGTCGGCGCTCGGCCCGTGCTGGATCAAGGGCTCGGCACGGCGCGCATCGGGGGCCGCAGACGACACGAACGTCCCCGAGCGCCCCCGTGCCAGCAGGTAATCCGAGGCCACGAGATCGGCATAGGCCAGCGTCACGGTGATCCGCGCGACGCCCAGATGCGCCGCCAGCGCCCGGGTCGAGGGCATCCGGTCGCCCGGACGAAACCGGCCGGAGAGGATCCCTTCCGTCACCATCTGGCGCAGGCGGTGTTGCAGCGATCCCTGCCCGCCCGGCGCCAGAAAGAAGCTTTCGACCGCAATGGCCATCTGCGCCCCACCGCTGTTCTGGACCCATCAGGGATAGGTCCAGCGCCGCTGTCAAGCGGCGAGACGGCTCAGGGCGGCGTCGATCGTCTCGGTGATGCGGTCGATCTCGGGTTCCGAGGCGATCAGCGCGGGGGCAAGGCAAAGCGTGGTGTTCAGCCCCGGCACCGAGCGGTTGGTGGCGCCGATCAGCACGCCCTGCGCGGCGCAATCGGCCACGACCGCCTGCACCTTCGCCTCGGAGAGCGGCTCTTTCGTGCGCCGGTCCGCCACCAGTTCGGCCCCGCAAAACAAGCCCTTGCCGCGCACGTCGCCAATCACCGCATGCCGTTCGGCAAGGTCTTGCAGGTTCGCAAGCAGCCGCGCGCCCATCCGGGCGGTGTTCTCCAAAAGCCCCTCCTCCTCGATGATCCGCAGGGTTTCGAGCGCCGCCGCAGGCCCCGCCGTGCAGCCGCCAAAGGTGGAAATGTCGCGGAAATGGCACAGCGGATCGGCGGGGTCGTCCTTGAACAGATCAAAGACCGCCTCGGTCGTCACGGTGCAGGAAATCGCCGCGTAACCGGCCGCCACGCCCTTCGCCATGGTGACGAAATCGGGCTGAATGCCATAGTGCTGATAGCCGAACCAGGCCCCGGTGCGGCCGAGGCCGCAAACGACCTCGTCAAGATGCAGCAAGATGTCGTATTTGCGGCAGATGTGGCTCACCTTTTCCCAATAGCCCGCGGGCGGCACGATCACACCCCCGCCCGCGGTGATCGGCTCGAGCACGAGGCAACCGATGCTGTCGGGCCCCTCGCGCAGGATCACCTCCTCGATCGCATCGGCGGCGCGCTCGCCATAATTGGCGACATCCCATTGCGCCCGGTATTCCAGGCAATGCGGCACGCTCACGAAACCCTCCGGGAAAGGCCCGTAGTGCGCGGCCCGCTGCGCCTGCCCCGAAGTGGCGAGCGCGGCAATGGTGGTGCCGTGGTAATCCCTTTCGCGGAAAAGGATTTTCCCCTTCCGGCCGCGGTGATGGCGATGCGAGATCTGCCGCACCATCTTGTAGACCTTCTCGTTCGCCTCGGAGCCCGAGTTGGAATAATAGACGCGGCTCAGCCCCGGCATCTTCGCGATCAGCGCCTCGGCATAGCGCGCCCCGGGCACGGTGCCCGCCGCCCCCGCATAATAGGGCAGCGCCAGAAGCTGCGCCGCGACCGCCTCGACCACATCCTTGCGGCCATAGCCGAGGTTCACCGTCCAGACCCCGCCCGAGGTGGCGTCCAGAAACTCGCGCCCGGTCGCATCCCACAGCCGCATCCCGCGGCCCTCGACAAACACCCGAGGGTCGGTGGTTTCATAGGCTTTGTGCTGGCTGAGGTGGTGCCAGACATGGGCGCGATCAGCGGCGATGATCGGGGCGGCATCTTGCGGAATCGGGGCGGCGTGCATTTGGGCCTCTGGCTGAAAGTGGGATGGCCCGACCATGCCAGCGGCAGCCCGGCCCGATTAGGTCCAGTTTCGCCAAAGCCTTGAGTCCAGAACGCGGATTTGCCGCCGTGGCGCGATTTTCTTCCCCCGCGGCCCTTCGAACAGGCCACCTGATCGACGGGCGAGGCATAAAGGCCGGAAACCCGCGTGCGGACACCGCGCACGGTCGAAGCCGCGTTGAGGACATAGTCCCGCGTCGCCGCGTGATAATCGACGAAGGTCGTGGGCAGCACGGCCGCGTCGCGGCATTGGCAAGCTGGCGGGCGGCCCTGTCGCCCGGCGCCAGTTGACGCGGTTCGGTCATTCTCTCTCGCCTTCCCGGGTGCGGAAGGCCGTCCCGCGGCCGGACCGCCGGGCGGGCAGGTTGGAAATGGTTCCGTGTCAGTCGGTTGCGGGGCCCGGCCGGGTTCCTTGCGTCAGCTGCGCCTGGGTCACATACGCGCCCGGGGCCACGCTTTCGGTCAGCCAGACATTGCCGCCGATGACGGCGCCCCGACCCAGCGTGACCCGGCCCAGCACGGTCGCGCCGGCATGGATCACCACGTCATCCTCGACGATCGGATGGCGCGGCTGCCCCCTGAGCGCGCGGCCCGGCGCATCGGCGGGAAAGCTATTCGCCCCCAGCGTGACCGCCTGAAACAGCCGCACGCCATTGCCGATCACCGTGGTTTCGCCGATCACCACGCCGGTGCCGTGATCGATGAAGAAGCCCTCGCCGATCGTCGCGCCGGGGTGGATGTCGATCCCCGTCGCCCGATGCGCCGCCTCCGAGATCATCCGCGCGATCAGCGGCGCGCCCAGACGATAAAGCTGATGGGCGATGCGATGGTGGATCATCGCGGCCAGACCCGGGTAGCAGAGCAGCACCTCGTCGACGCTGCGCGCCGCCGGATCGGCGCCGTGAGCGGCCAGAACGTCCCGGTCAAGCTGGATGCGGATCGTCGGCAGATATTGCGCGAAGGCGCGCACAAGCGCATGCGCCCGCGCCCGGATTTCCGCCCGCTGCGCCGGATCGGCGGTGTTCGGCCGTCCGCCCAGTTCCAGAACCACCTGTTCCACCAGATCGCGCAGAACGACGTCGAGCGTATGGCCGACGTAAAGCTGTTCGCTTTCCTGCCGCAGATCCGACGGCCCGAGCCGCATCGGAAACAGCGCCCCGCGCAGCCCGGCGACGATCCGCTCCACCGCCTCGGGCGCGGGCAATGCCCGCCCGCCCGAGGCGGTGGTGGCGCGGTGATGCGCCGCCCGCCACTCGGCCCGCGCCCGGGTCAGCGCCGCCAGCACCGGAACCAGGGAAAACCCTTTCTCCTCAGGGATGTCGGTGCGTTGTGTATCAAGCGTCATGCTGCCTCCTTGGCGGAAATCATCTGCGGTCTCTCCGGGCGTTCGGACAGAAGGTTTCTTTTGCGCCTTCGGCGCCTCGCGCGTCCGCGGCGCGACGAAAGCCGCGCCCGCCAGCAAAAGCGCCGCCGGAAGCAGGCCTGCAAGCGCGACACGTCGCGGTCGGTGAGCCACCGCGCCACCTCGGCCGGGGACCGCGGAAAGCCCAGATGCGGGCCGTCAAGCGGCTTTCCCGGTTCGGCAACAAAATGCGGCACCGGATGGGCGGAGAGCGGCTTCGGATAGGGCGGTTTGAAGCGCAGCCCCCCCGGGGTCTCGATCGCGCCCAGCAGCATCTGCAAAAGATGCAGCGCGCGGGCGGTCTGAAAGCCGTTCGCATGCGCGGCGATCCCGCGCATGGCGTGAAAACCGACCGGACGGCCGATCATCCGGTCATGGCGATGGCCGGGCCAAGGCCCGCGCAGATCGGGCTCGACGCCGTCGCCGTCAAAAGGTGCAAGCGCCTCGCTGCAGCGGTCGATCACCAGCGCCCGGCCGGTATCGTCGCGCAGGTAAAGCCCGCTTTCGGGCCCCTCGCCCGGGATCAGAAGGCAGGGCGCATCGGTGAAGCGGGCCAGATCGTCCAGATCGATCCGCCCGGCGACCAGAAGTTCGTGCACCAGCGCCAGGATCAGCAGCCCGTCGGTGCCGGGCGTCAGGCCCAGCCAGTCATCGGCGACGGCATTGCAGCCGGTGCGGACCGGATTGACCGAAACGATGCGGGCGCCGCGCGGCCCCACCCGTTTGAGCGGCGCGCGCAGCCGGGCGGGCGCGGTCACCTGCTGGATCCCCGCCGCGCCCTTGGCGCAGATCACGCCGCGGTTGACCGGATGATCCTGGTTGCCCTCGATGGTGCGCAGCTTGCCCGCGCGCAGATGCACGTCGATGCCGCAGCGGCAGGCACACCTGTAACAGGTGGTCTTGCGACTCTCGTCGGTGTCGGAAGGCGGTTGCGCGGTCATGGCCCATTATCACGACTTAATTAGTAGATTTTTCGCACATTCGACAGCCGAATTGAATTCCAAAGACGGGGGTTTTTCAGAAGGAAATTCTCTGCCCGGGGGACGCCCCCCCTGCCCCGCGATGATCCGGGTGGTGCTGGGCGGCAGGCTATTGGGTGCAGGGGCAGGCCGACAGCTCGGTCAAATCCCTCGAAGACTGACCGACGTCCCGGCCTAAGCTCCGAACGGTCGGGGCGGGCGCTCAGCGCTTCGGCGCGGCGAAGGGGGCGCGGTATTGCGCCTGACGTTCCAGCATCCAGCCCGGATATTCCGGGGCAAGCGCCGTCACCGCCGCCAGAGCCGCCAGATCCTCGGCCGAAAGCCGCAGCCCGGTCGCGCCGATGTTGTCGGCCAGCTGATCGACCCGCTTCGCGCCGACGATCACCGAGGTCACCACCGGCTGATGCAAGAGCCAGGCCAGCGCCACCTGCGCCACCGAGCAGCCCCGGGCCAAGGCGATCTCGCGCAGAACCACAACCGCGGCATCGCCCCGCGCCAGATCGACGGGCGGGAAATCGAATGCCGCCCGCCGCCCCTCGGCGGCCGTGCCAGCGCTGTATTTGCCCGAGAGGAACCCGCCCGCCAGCGGGCTCCAGACCAGCAACCCGAGGCCTTCGCTTTGCAGCATCGGCACGATCTCGCGTTCCAGATCCCGGCCGACGAGCGTGTAATAGGCCTGCAGCGACAGGATCGGCGCCAGCTGCCGCGCCTCGGTGATGCCCACCGCCTTGACGATCTGCCAGGCCGCCCAGTTCGAAAGGCCGATGTAACGCACATGCCCCTGCCGCACCAGCGTATCGAGCGCTTCAAGCGTTTCCGCGATCGGCGTCACCGGGTCGAAGCCGTGGATCTGGTAAAGATCGATATGCTCCATCTGCAGCCGGGCAAGGCTGGCCTTGGCCTGCGCCAGGATATGCGCCCGCGAGGCGCCGCAGCCGTTCGGCCCCGCACCCATCGGCCCCATCACCTTGGTCGCGATCACCAGATCGTCGCGGGCAAGGCCGAGGTTGCGGATCGACTGGCCCAGGATCCGCTCGCTCTCGCCGCCCGCATAGACATTCGCCGTGTCGATGAAATTGATCCCGGCGTCAAAAGCGGTCTGCACCAGCGCATCGGCCTCGGGCTGGCGCAGCTGGCCGATCTGGCCCCAGATCCCCTCCGAGCCGCCAAAGGTCATCGTGCCAAGGCAGAGTTCGGACACCAGAAGGCCGCTCGGGCCAAGGGGGCGATAGCGCATGATCTGTCCTTTCGATCGGGAAGACCGGGGGCAACAGGCCGCCCGGTAGCCGCCAAGATAGGCCCGCAAGGCCGCGGGGCGCGACGCCGATCCTCGCGAAATCTTGCACGATCCTCGCATTCGCGCCGATCGCGGGCGGCGCGATCACGCGAAGGCGGACAGCCCGCCGGTCATCGACACGGACCGCCTTGCCCCGCCTCAAGATAGATCCGCACCGCCTCCTGCACATGGCGGAAGCGGTCGCCGCCCAGAGGCTTGCCGCCAAACCAGCGCGTCACGACGATGATGTGATCGCGCAGGCCCGCGCGCTCCAGCATGCGCAGGATCACCAGACCCGCCCCCGCCTCGCCATCGTCGGTCTTCAGCGCGCCCCCCGCGCTCAGCAGCGCCCAGCTGTTGTGCGTCGCCCTGGCGAATTTCTTGTCGCGGCAGAGCGCCTTGACAAAGGCTTTCGCCTCCGCCTCGGTCGCGCAGGGCCCGCCCGACACCGCATATTTCGAGCCGCGGTCGCTGATGATGTTGTCGAGGATGCGCATGAAACAGGCTTAGGGCGCGCAGGCCGCGGCGGCAAGGCGCAGCCCCCCGGTTTCCTTGCACCTTCCTTATGCCGCGCGGGTGCTTTCGCTATCGATCCCTGATGCGCTCCGGCGCGATCCTGGGGCATCTTTTCGATGCACCAAGGAGACCCTCGATGTCCGATATCCTTTTTGCCGGCCTCGGCCTCGGGCTGATCGCGCTGTTCGCGCTTTACGCCGTGCTGCTGGCGCGGACCTGATCATGGCCGAAGCCATCATCGGCCTGGCCGTGGCGCTTGCCGTGGGCGCCTATCTGATCCTCACCCTGATCGCGCCCGAGAAATTCTGACCGGGCCAGGAGATCCCCATGACAGTTATCGGATGGCTGCAGATCGCGGCCGTATTGCTGTGCACGCTGGCGACGGCGGTGCCGCTCGGCCGCTACATGGCGCGCCTGTTCAGCGGCGAGCGCACCTTCCTGCACCCGCTCTTGCACCCGGTCGAGCGCGGGTTCTACCGCCTCGCAGGCGTCGCCCCCGACCGCGACCAGGGTTGGCTGAACTATGCCTTTGCGATGCTCGCCTTCAGCGCGGCGGGGTTTGCCGCGCTCTACCTGATCTTGCGGGCGCAGGGGCTGATGCCCTTCAACCCGGGCCAGCTGCCCGGCCTGCCCGCCGATCTGGCCTTCAACACCGCCGTCAGCTTCCTGACCAACACCAACTGGCAGGCCTATGCGGGCGAAACCACGATGAGCCCCTTCAGCCAGATGGCCGGGCTTGCGGTGCAGAATTTCCTCTCGGCCGCCACCGGGATCGCGCTGGCCATGGCGGTGACGCGGGCTTTCGCGCGGGCGGGCACCGATCAGCTGGGCAATTTCTGGGTCGACATGACCCGGGCGACGCTTTACGTGCTTTTGCCGCTGGCGATCCTTGTGGCGCTGGCGCTGGTGGTGCTCGGTGTGCCGCAGACGCTGACCGGCTCGGTCGGGGCGGTGACGCTCGAAGGGGCGCAACAGACGATCGCGCTGGGGCCGGTCGCCAGCCAGGAGGCGATCAAGCAGCTTGGCACCAATGGCGGCGGCTTTTTCAACGCCAATTCGGCGCATCCGCTGGAAAACCCCTCGGGGCTCTCGAACGGGCTGGTGATCTGGGCGATGCTGGCGATCTCGGCGGCGCTGCCGATCACCTTCGGCCGGATGACCGGATCGGAACGGCAGGGCTGGGCGATCCTCTCGGCGATGGGGCTGTTGCTGGTCGCGGCGACGGCCACCGTCTATTGGGCCGAAACCTCGGGCACCCCGCATCTGACCGCGCTGGGGCTTGATCCGCTGGCGGGCAACATGGAGGGCAAGGAGCTCCGCTTCGGCCAGGCGATGTCGGCCCTCTTCGTCGCGGTGACCACGGGGCTCTCCTGCGGTGCGGTGAACACGATGCATGACAGCCTGACGCCGCTGGGTGGTCTGGTGCCGATGCTGCTGATGCAGCTGGGCGAGGTGCTGCCGGGCGGTGTCGGATCCGGGCTTTACGGCATGGTGGTGTTTTGCGTGCTCTCGGTCTTTGTCGCCGGTCTGATGGTCGGGCGCAGCCCCGAGTTTCTGGGCAAGAAGATCGAGGCGCGGGAAATCCGGCTGGCAGTGCTGGCGGTGCTGATCCTGCCGCTGGTGATCCTGGGCTTCACCTCGGCCTCGGCGCTGCTGCCCTCGGCGCTGGCCAGCCTGAACAATGCCGGGCCGCACGGGCTGAGCGAGCTGCTTTACGCCTATTCCTCGGCGGCGGGCAACAACGGTTCGGCTTTCGCCGGGCTCAATGCCAACACGCCCTGGTTCAACACCACCCTTGGCATCGCCATGATGCTGGGCCGCTTCGCCTATGTGCTGCCGGTCTTGGCGATGGCCGGGGCGCTGGCGTCGAAACCGCGCATCGCCGCCTCGCCGGGGACGTTCCCCACCACCTCGGCCCTGTTTGTCGGGCTGCTGGTGGGGGTGATCGTGATCCTCGGCGGGCTGCAATTCTTCCCCGCGCTCGCGCTTGGCCCGATCGTCGAGCAAGTGCTGATGCGCGATCTCGTGACCTTCTGAGAGGCTGACATGTCGCAATCCTCCAAACCCGCCGCCTTTGACCGCGCGTTGCTGGCCGAGGCCCTGATCGAGGCGGTCCGCAAGCTCGATCCGCGCAAACTGATGCGCAACCCGGTGATCTTCGTCACCGAAATCGGCGCCGTTCTGGTCACCGGCCTGTGGCTGCGCGAGCTGGGACAGGGCACCGGGCAGCCGTGGTTTTCCGGCCAGATCGCGGCCTGGCTCTGGTTCACCGTGCTGTTTGCAACCTTCGCCGAGGCCATCGCCGAGGGCCGCGGCAAGGCGCAGGCCGCCAGTCTGCGCCAGTCGCGCTGCGATGTCCGCGCAAGGCGGTTGGTGCTGCCCGACAGTGCCGAGCCGATCTGGGAAAACGTCTCGGCGCTCGATCTGGAACCGGGCGATGTCGTCCTTGTCGCCGCGGGCGAGATCATCCCGCTCGATGGCGAGATCGTCGCCGGGGTGGCCGCGATCAACGAGGCGGCGATCACCGGCGAAAGCGCCCCGGTGATCCGCGAGGCGGGCGGCGACCGCTCCGCCGTCACCGGGGGCACGACGGTGCTTTCGGATGAAATCCGCATCCGCATCACCGCCGCCCCGGGCGAGACCTTCATCGACCGGATGATTGCGCTGGTCGAGGGGGCAAAGCGGCAACGCACGCCGAACGAGCTGGCGCTCTCGGTGCTGCTGTCGGGCATGACCTTGATTTTCCTCATCGCGGTGGTGACGCTTTGGGGGCTGGCGGGCTATTCGGGCACGGCCGTTTCGGTGGTGGTGCTGGTGGCGCTTCTGGTGACGCTGATCCCCACCACGATCGGCGGGCTTTTGTCGGCCATCGGCATCGCCGGGATGGATCGGCTGATCCGCTTCAACGTCATCGCCACCTCGGGCCGCGCGGTCGAGGCGGCGGGCGATGTCGACACGCTTTTGCTCGACAAGACCGGCACGATCACCTTTGGCAACCGGATGGCCTCGGAATTCGTGCCGATGCCGGGGGTGACCGAACGGACACTGGCCGAGGCGGCGCTGCTGGCCAGCCGTGGCGACGAGACGCCCGAGGGGCGCTCGGTCGTGGCGCTGGCGCGGGCCGATTTCGGGCTGAGCGAGCCCGCGCTGCCCGAAGCCGCGGTGCTGGTGCCCTTTGCGGCGCAGACCCGGCTTTCGGGGTTGGATCTGGGGGAACGGCGCATCCGCAAGGGGGCTGTCGATGCGGTGCTGCGCCACCTTGGCCGCAGCCCCGACACGGTGCCCGCTGAATTCCGCGCCGCGGTGGACCGTATCGCGCGCTCGGGCGGCACGCCGCTGGCCGTCGCCGATGACGGCCAGCTTCTGGGGGTGATCCACCTCAAGGACGTGATCAAACCCGGCATCCGGGCGCGGTTTGCGGAATTGCGCGCCATGGGCATCCGCACGGTGATGGTGACGGGCGACAACCCGGTGACCGCCGCCGCCATCGCCTCGGAAGCCGGGGTGGATGATTTTCTGGCCGAGGCGACGCCCGAGGACAAGCTGGGCTATATCCGCCGCGAACAGGCGGGCGGGCGGCTGATTGCGATGTGCGGCGACGGCACCAACGACGCGCCCGCGCTGGCCCAGGCCGATGTCGGCGTGGCGATGCAGACCGGCACCCAGGCCGCGCGCGAGGCGGGCAACATGGTCGATCTGGACAGCAACCCGACGAAGCTGATCGAGATCGTCGGCATCGGCAAGCAATTGCTGATGACGCGGGGCGCGCTGACGACCTTTTCGATCTCGAACGACGTGGCAAAATATTTCGCCATCCTGCCCGCGCTGTTCGTTGCGACCTATCCGCAGATGGGGGCGCTGAACCTGATGCAGCTTGGCTCGCCGCAATCGGCGATCCTTTCGGCGGTGATCTTCAACGCGCTGATCATCGTCGCGCTGATCCCGCTGGCCCTGCGCGGCGTGCGCTATCGCCCCGTCGCGGCGGCGGTGCTTCTGCGCCGCAACCTGGCGATCTACGGGCTCGGCGGGCTGGTGATGCCGTTTGCGGGCATCAAGCTGATCGACCTTGCGCTGACCCATCTGAACCTTGCCTGAGGAGGCTTGCATGATCTCTCATCTTCGCCCCGCGCTGGTCTTTGTCGGGGGCTTCACCCTCCTGCTCGGGCTCGCCTATCCGCTCTCGATGACGGCCATTGCCACCACGCTTTTGCCGCATCAGGCGCAGGGCAGCCTGATCCGGGACGGCGATCGCGTTCTGGGATCGGAGCTTGTGGGGCAGAATTTCACCGCGCCGGGGTATTTCCACCCCCGCCCCTCGGCCGCGGCGACGCCCTATGATGCCATGGCCTCGGGCGGCTCGAACCTCGGGCCGCTGTCGCAAAAGCTGATCGACCGGATCCGGGCCGATGTCGCCGCCGCGGGGATGGCCGCGCCCGTGCCCGCCGATGCGGTGACCGCCTCGGCCTCGGGGCTTGATCCCGACATCTCGCCGCAAAACGCGCAAGCGCAGGTGGCGCGGGTGGCGGCGGCGCGGGGCATTGCCCCCGCGCGGGTGGCAGAGCTGGTGGAGCGGCAGACCCGGCAGCCGATCCTTGGCATCTTCGGCGCGCCGCGGGTGAATGTGCTTGCGCTGAACCGCGCGCTGGACACACTGGCCGCGCAATGACCCGAGGATGCGATGCCCGCCGGTGACCCGGAAAAACGCCCCGATCCCGATGCGTTGCTGGCGCTGAGCCAGCGCGAGCGGCCCGGCCGTCTGAAGATCTTCCTTGGCGCGGCGCCGGGGGTGGGCAAGACCTGCGCGATGCTGCAGGAAGCCCACCGGCTGCGCGCCGAGGGGGGCGACGTGGTTCTGGGCCTGATCGAGACGCATGGCCGGGCCGAGACCGAGGCGCTGGCGGCGGGGCTGGAAACCCTGCCGCGGCGGCAGATCGACTATCGCGGGCAGCGGCTCGAGGAATTCGACATCGACGCCGCGCTGGCCCGGCGTCCGGCGCTTCTGGTGGTGGATGAACTCGCCCATACCAACGCGCCGCAAAGCCGGCATCCGAAGCGCTGGCAGGACATCCGCGAACTGCTGGATGCCGGGATCGACGTCTGGACGGCGCTGAACATCCAGCATCTGGAAAGCCTTGCCGATGTGGTGGCGCGGATCACCGGCGCCCCGATGCGCGAGACCGTGCCCGACGTGATGCTGCAAGAGGCGCAGGATGTGGTGCTGGTCGACATCCCGCCCGACGAGCTGATCGCGCGGCTCAAGGCGGGCAAGGTCTATCTGCCGCAGACCGCGCGCCGGGCGGTGGAGAAATTCTTCACCCCGGGCAATCTGACGGCGCTGCGCGAGCTGGCTTTGCGCCGCACCGCCGAGCGGGTCGATGACCAGATGACCGAGATCCTGCGGCAAAAGGCGATCGAGGGGCCCTGGGCCTCGGCCGAGCGGCTTTTGCTGTGCCTGCTGCCCGACGGCTCGGGCGATGCGCTGATCCGGCAGACGGCGCGGCTGGCCTCGGCGCTCAATGCGGGCTGGATCGCGCTGGTGCTGGCGCCGCCCGGCGATCCGGCGGATGCGTCCGCGACCGAGCGGCACGCGACCGAAGCGCTGCGGCTGGTCGAGACGCTGGGGGGCGAGGCGCTGCGGCTGACCAGCGCCGATCTTGCCGAGGACATCCTGCGCGTGGCGCGGCGCGAACATGTCACCCAGATCCTGCTGGCGCATCGGCCGCGCGGCCGTCTCGCGCGGCTTCTCCGCCCCAGCCTGCCCGAGGCTCTGGCCGCGCGGGCAGACGGAATTGCCGTGCATCTTCTGCCGCTTGCCAGCCCGGAACCGGCGGTGCGGCAAGCCCCTTTCGACGCCCTGCGCCGGATCACCGCGGGGCCGGGCCTGCCCGCCGATCTGGGCCTTGCCACGCTGGCCACGACCGGGGTGATCGCGATCGGCCATGCCCTCGACGCGGTGATGGAACTGCCGAACCTGTCGATGATCTTTCTGGCGGGCGTGCTGATCTGCGGCACGTTGCGCGGCACCCGGGCGGCGGTTCTGGCGGCGCTTCTGTCCTGTCTGGGCTACAACTTCTTCTTCATCGAGCCTTTGCACACCTTCAGCATCGCCCGGCCGCATGAATTCCTGGCGCTGGTGATCTTTCTGGTCGTCGCCAGCCTGACCGGCTCCTGGACCGGGCGGATCCGCGCCCAGGCCCGGGCGGCGCTCTCCCAGACCCGCGCGATCGAGGCGCAGGCGGCGTTTTCGCGCCAGCTCTCGGCGGCCTCCTCGGCCGAGGATGTCGCCTGGGCGATGGTGACACAGGTGCATGGGCTGATGGGCGGCAAGGCGATCTTGCTGCTGGTCGAGGGCCAGGAGTTGCTGCCCTGCGCCGCCTGGCCGCCCGAGGAGATCGCCGATCCGGTCGAGATGACCGCCGCGCGCTGGGTGCTGGAGAAGGGCGAAACCGCGGGCTGGCGCACCGCGACGCTGCCGAACCTGCGGCTGCGCTTTCATCCGCTGGCCACGCCGCGCCATGTGGTGGCGGTGCTGGGCTACGAGCCGCCCGACCGCGACCAGCCGCTTTCGGTCGCCGACGAGGCGAAGCTGGCGGCGGCGGTGGAACAGGCGGCGGTGGCGCTGGACCGCGCGCTTTTGGTGCGCGAGGCGGTGAAGGCGGCGGCGATGCAGGAAAACGACACCATCCGCGATGCGCTTCTGGCCTCGCTCGGCCATGATCTGCGGACGCCCCTGGCCGCGATCACCGGCGCAGTGACGACGCTGCAACGGGACGAAACCGACCTGCGCGACGATCAGCGCAACGATCTGCTCGACACGATCGGGCAGGAAGCCGCGCGGCTGAACCGCTTCGTGGCCAATCTGCTGGAGATGAGCCGGATCGATCAGGGCGTGGTCAAGGTCCGCCGCGACTGGGTCGATGTCGGCGATGCGATCCGGCTGGCGGTCGAGCGGGCGCGCAAGACCCATCCGGGGCGGCAGACCCGGGTCAGCCTGGCCCCCGATCTGGGCTTCGTGCGCGGCGATCAGGATCTGCTGGCGCAGGTGGTGTTCAACCTGCTCGACAACGCGCATAAATACGGCGAGAGCGAGGTCAGCGTGCATGCGCGCAACGAGGGCGATACGGTGGCGATCAGCGTGACCGACGACGGCGCCGGGGTGAAACCGGCCGATCTGGAGCGGATCTTCGAGAAGTTCTTCCGCGCGGGCGGCACCGACCGGCGCAAGCCCGGCACCGGGCTTGGGCTCTCGATCTGCCGCGGCCTCGTGCGGGCGATGGGCGGCACGATCAAGGCCGAAAGCCCCGCGATCCGCCGCCGCGGCACCCGGCTGATCGTGCGGCTGCCGCTTGCAGAGCTGCCAAAGGACGAGGAGACCCGATGAGGATGCGCCGTTTGCTTGTTGTCGATGACGATGACCAGATCCAGACCATGCTGCGGATCGCGCTGGAATCGGCGGGCTACGAGATCGTCGCGGCGATGACCGGACAGGAGGCGATCCGGCTGGCCGCCAGCATCGCGCCCGAGGCGATCTTGCTGGATCTGGGCCTGCCCGACCGCGATGGCAAGGAGGTTCTGCGGGCGGTGCGGGCCTTCAGCGCGGTGCCGGTGATCGTGCTTTCGGCGCGCGACCGCGAGGCGGAAAAGGTCGAGGCGCTGGATCTGGGCGCCGATGACTATCTGGAAAAACCCTTCGGCATCGGCGAGTTGCAGGCCCGCCTGCGGGCCGCCGCCCGCCATGCGACGCGGGCAAAGGGGGAAACGACGCGGCTTGTTCTGGGGGCGCTCAGCGTCGATCTTGACAAGCGGCTGGTACAAAAGGACGGCCAGCCGGTGCGGCTGACGCCGAAGGAATTCGATCTGCTGGCGGTTCTTGTCCGCAATCTGGGCCGCGTCGTCACGCATCGGCAGATCCTGACCGCGGTCTGGGGCCCGGCGCATCACGACGACACGCAATATCTGCGCGTCTTCATCGGCCAGCTGCGCGGCAAGATCGAGCCCGACCCCGCCGCGCCGGGGCTGATCCTGACCGAACCGGGCGTCGGCTACCGGCTGGCGGAAGGCCCGCTCTAGCGGGCGCGCTCCGACGCGGCGGCTCAGGCGGCCAGAACCGCCACGACCCGGGCGATATCGGCCTCGGCCAGATCGGTGAAACAGGGCAGCCCGATCAGCCGCGCCGCCACATCGGCGCTGACCGGCAGCGCATCGCGCGAAAGCCCGGCATAGGCCGGATGCGCCGGAAGCCCGGCGCCATACCAGGCGCGAAAGTCGATCCCCGCCGCATGCAGCCGCCCTGCCATCGCCGCCGCCTGCCCGGCATCGCGCGCCTCGATCAGCGCATAACAGGCCGAGACCTCGGGCGCCGTCCAAAGCCGCACGCCCGCCTCCGCCCCGGCCCGCGCATAGCTGGCCGCGACCCTCTCCCATTGCGCGCGCTTTTGCGCGAAACCGTCCAGCTCGGCCAGCGCCACCGCCGCCGCATATTCGCTCATCTTGCCGTTCAGCCCGACGACCTGCGCCTCGCGCGACAGATAAAAGCCGTTGTTGAGACCCTTGTAGGCCTCCTGCAGCAAAAGGGTGTCGCGCGACAGCACCAGCCCGCCCTCGCCGCAGCCGAAGCTTTTGGTGGCATGCAGGCTCACGGCCAGCGGGATCGAGCGCGGCAGATCCCTCCCGGGCGCCATCAGCCCGTCCAGACAGGCCGCCGCGTCGATCACCACCGCGATCCCGGTCTCGTCCTGGAAATCCTGCCAGCCCTGCAGGTCGATCCCGCGGCCATAGGGCGCCACCGGCAGCACCAGCCCGACCTCGGCCAGCCGCGGATGACGGCGCAGCGCCGCGGGCTCCATCGCCCAGCTGGCGGGGTCGATATCGACCAGATGGCAGTCGTAGCCGCAAGACAGCGCCGCCCCCGCCGTCGCGACGAAAGTATAGGCGGGCAGCAGGCACAGGCCGCCGCGCGAGCGCGACAGGCCGCGCGCCGCCCGGATCGCGGCGACCAGCGCCATCGTGCCGGTGCTGCAGGAAATCACCCCGGTCCGGCCCAGCCCCAGCCGCGCCGCCATCCGGGCTTCGAGCTGCGCCACCAGCGGGCCGTGATTGGAGTAAATTCTGCTCTCGTCGATCTGGCGCAGATATGGCACAAGGGTTTCTGTCCGCGGCAGGGTCGGCCGGGCAACCGGAAGCCGCGGCCTGTTGTCGGGCGGCGGCGGGCCGGGCGGTGTCGGGGTCAGCATGAGGGGAGCCTTGGATTGGACATCATTCTGTTCGGTGTCGGCCAGATCGCCGAGGTCATGGCACATTACGTTCAGCAAGATCCGCATCTCAATCTGGTGGGCTTCACCGTCGACCGCACCTATCTGCCGCCCTCGGGAGAGTTCAAGGGCCTGCCCGTCGCGGCATGGGACGACGCCAGCACCCTTTTCCCCCCCGGGAAGATTCGCATACTCGGGCCTGTCAGCTATCGTGGCAACAACACGTTTCGCCGGGACCGCCATTTCGAGGCGAAAGAACGGGGTTACAGCTTCGCCAGCTACATCCACCCCTCCTCGCATGTGAGCGGCGCCAAGATCGGCGAGAATTCGGTGATCCTCGAGGAATGCACCGTCCAGCCCTATGCGAAGCTTGGCACCGGATCGATCCTGTGGAGCAAGGTCCATATCGGCCATCATGCGCAGATCGGGGATTTCTGTTTCTTCGCCTCTTTTTGCGGCATCGCGGGCAATGCGCGGGTGGGTGACTGCACCTTTTTCGGCGGGCAAACGGGGCTGGCCGACAATCTGAGCGTCGGATCGGGCTGCATCATCGGCGCGGGCACCGCGGTGACCGAGACCATCCCCGATGGCGCGCTGGCGATCTCGCGCGGGACGCGCGTCCTGCCCAACGGGGCGCGGCGGTTCGCGCGGCGGCTGCTGGGCTAGGCGGGAGGGGCGCTTCACCATGACGACGATCGCGGTGATGCAGCCCTATTTCTTTCCCTATGGCGGCTATTACCGGCTGCTGGCGGCGGCGGATGTCTTTGTCATTCTGGATTGCGTGCAGTTTCCGCGCCGCGGCCGGGTGCATCGCTGCGCGCTTCCCGGTGCGGGCCGCTGGATCACCCTGCCGCTCGACCCCGCCCCGCGCGACAGCCTGATCGACGCGATGCGCCTTGCCCCCGATGCGGCCAGCCGGCTCTGGCCGCAATGCCGCAAGCTGCCCGGGCCGCTGCCCGCCGACACGCCCTTGCGCCGACAGGTTCTGGATCTGCTGCAGACCCCCGAGGGACCGCTTGTCCCCTATCTTGAACGCTCGCTGCGGATCGTCGCCGAGGCGCTCGATTTCGGCTGCCGGATCTGCCGCGGCAGCGACCTTGACCTGCCCGCGGGGCTGAACGCGCAAGAGCGCATCCTTGACATCGTGCGCAGGCAGGGCGGAACCCGCTACCTCAACGCGCCGGGCGGCACCGCGCTTTACGATCGCGCGGTGTTTTCGCGCGCGGGCATTGATCTGAATTTCCTGCCCCCCTATACAGGAAAACATCCCTGTTTTCTGCCCGCCCTGTTCGAACGGACCGTGGCGGAGTTGCGTGCAGACATCGTGGAAGGCTGACCCTTCCGATCCGTGTGCCCCCCCCGAAAATCCCCGAACGGAGAAGCGTCCATGGCCCCAAGCGACCCCGGTGACAACGTGATGCCGCCCGCCTTCGTCGATCCGGTCGCGCTTGCGCCCCTGCAGCCCGGCGCCGACGGCGTTTCGCTGATCGCAGCGGACAGCGGAACCGTGTATCCGATCCGCGCGGGGCTTGCCGATCTTGTGCACCCGCGGCCGCAGCCGACAGACCCGGCGCCGCCGCAATTCGACCGGCCCCTGCCCGCGGTCGAGGAAGCCTTTCTGCGCTGGACCTTCCGCGCCTTCGGCGGCGACGAGGAGGCGCTGCGCCGCAAGGCCATCGACAAGCTCGATCTGGCGCCGGATGCGGTGGTGCTCGACAATGCCTGTGGCGGCGGGGCGAATACGCGGCTGCTGCAGGAACGGCTGCCGCGCGGCGTCTTGTGCAGCACCGACATTTCGCTGGAGCTGCTGGCGCATGGCGCGGGCCGGTTTGCCACGGACACCGGCTGCCGCACGATCTGGTGCGGGGCGAATGCGCTTTATCTGCCCTTCCCGGATCAAAGCTTCGATGCGGTGCTGAGCACCGGCGGCTTCAACCAGTTCGGCGACCCGGTGCGGGCGATCGCCGAGATGACCCGCGTGACCCGCCCCGGCGGGCGCATCGTCATCGCCGACGAGGGCTATGCGCCCTGGCTGCAGCAGACGCTGACCGGGCAGATGGTGCTGAACGACAATCCGCTGATGGCCTGCGCGCCGCCGCTGCAGGCGCTTCCCGCCGTGGCGCAAGAGGTCCGGCTCGAATGGCATCTGGGCAACGCCTATTATTGTCTCGACTTCCGGGTCGGGGCGGCGCCGCCCGCGGTCGATCTCGACCTGCCGCACGAGGGGCTGCGCGGCGGCACGATCCGCAGCCGCTTCGCGGCGATGCGGCAACACCGCGAAACCGGGGCAGAGGGATGAGCGACGAGACCACGGGCCGCGGCAAGGTGTTCTGCCTCGGCTTTCCGAAGACCGGCACCACCTCGCTGGAAACCGCGCTGCAACAGCTGGGCTACAAGGTCTGCCGCGGCGCCTCGGGCAACAATCACAGCAACTTCCTGATGGCGCTGCAGGTGCTGGGCGACACCGACGAGATCGCCCGGGTGATCCGCCATTTCGACGCTTTCGCCGACATGCCCTTCGGCGGGACCGACCTTTATCTGTGGCTCTCGCGCCGCTATCCCGAGGCGCGGTTCGTGCTGACGCTGCGCGCGCCGGAGCCGTGGTACACCTCTCTGATGAACCAGCTGGAGAAGGCGGGGGGCAACACGGCCGCCCCGCTCGAGACGCTGCATGCGGCGGGGGGATATGGCGCGACGATGACCATCAGCCGGGTCTGGGGCATCACCGACCCGCTGGCGCAGAAAGACGCGCTGCTGCGCTACTACCACGATCTGAACGCCGCCATTCTGGCGCATTTCGACGGCTGCGCGAATTTTCACGCCTTCAACCTGACCGAGGAACGGGACTGGACCTCGCTGTGCCGGTTTCTGGACAAACCGGTGCCGGATCTGCCGTTCCCGCATGAAAATCCCGGCCGGGGCAAGGCCCCGCGCGCCGTGCCGCAGACCGGATGATGCGATGACCCCGAAGGACACGGCCAGCACGCAGGCCCCCGGACGACCCGCGCCCGCCTGGTTCATCGTGACCAGCCACGGCTGGAGCGCAAGCCACTGGCTCGCCCATAACCTGAACCGTCATCCGCAGATCGCCTGCCTGCATTCCAGCGCTGCCCTGCCCGCGGATCAGACCGAACCCTACGACGTCTCGGACCTGCTGGCGCGGCAGGATTTTGCCCGCATCTTCGCGATGATCGCGCAGTTCCGCGCGGGCTATGGCGCGCGCGGCACCACCCGGCCCGCCGATCTTTACCGCCCGCTGGAGGCGCAGTCCGACGCCCGGCTGATCGGGTCGGTCCACACGTTCCGGCTGCGCGATCTGCCAGAGATCGGGCCGGATCTGGCCCCGCCGGACCGACGGCTGCGGATCGTCAACCTGATCCGGCACCCGGTCAATCTGGTCAATTCGGGGGCGGGCCAGTTCGAGCTGACCTTCCGGCTTGATCTGAACGAATTGCAGTGGATCACCCGGCGCATCGTCGAGACCGGGCTGGACAGCTTCGAGCGGATCGCGGCGCGGCACCGGATCTATCCCGGCGACCCCGAGGTTCTGGCCTTTTTCGGCGCCTGCGCCACGCTCAAGGGGCTTGCCGCGGATTTTGCCGCCCGCGACCGGCTGCTGGACCGGGGACTGACAAGCTATGCCGGATCAATCCGGCAAGAGGATGTCACCCGCGATCCGGCCGTCTTTCGCGATCTGCTGGTGCGGCTCGGCGAGGGCGCCATCGACTGCCCCGAGGCCTATCTGGATCAGGTCTTCGCCGATCCCGGACGCAATGTGCACAACGCCCGGCCCCGTCCGACCGACCCGGCCGCGCTGTTTGCCGACTGGGCCCCCTGGCAGCAGGAGGCCTTCGCCTTCTGCCTGGATGCCTTCGGGCTGCGGCCGCTTTATCAGGCCGAGGGCTATGCGCTTGACATGGTGCCCCCGGGGAAGGACTTTGCATGACCGTCGTGGCCAATATCCAGGTCGGCAACGAAGTCGAGCTGATCGAACAGCACATCGCCTATCATCTGGCGCTGGGCGTGGACGGGTTCGTGATCGCGGACATGGCCTCGGTCGACGGCACCTCCGAGATCTTGCAACGCTACCGCGACGACAACCGCTTCGTGATCCGCAAGTTCGAAAGGGACGCGCTGATCGATGCCCGCGGCGTGCACACCGCCGAGGTCGGGCGCTGGACGCTGCAGGCCGCCCGCGAGCACTTTGCCCCGGATTGGGTGATCCGGATGGATGCGGATGAATTCCTGTATCCGGCGGGCGATCTTGGGGCCTGCCTTGCGGCGCTGGGGCCCGAGGCCTCGTTCCGGATCGCGCGGCGCAACGTGATCTTCGCCGCCGGGCAGCCGGTGCCGCCGATCCCGCAGACGCAAGCCGCCCTTGCCGCCTTCGAGATCGTGGCGCAGCCGGTCGAGACCTCGGGGACGCAATATGCCACCGATGACAGCCTGCCGCTGATCCTGACCGCGGTCGGCCCGAAGGTGATCGCCCGCGCCGATCAGGTTGCGGCCTATCTGACGGGCGGGCACGGCACGCTGGATGGCGCGGGCAAGCGGCTTGCGGCGCCCGTGGCCGATGGGCTGCTGCTGGTGCATTTCTGGTTCACCACGCCGGGCCGTTTTCTGCGCAAGGCGCGGTTCACCGCCGAGACCGAGGCGCTTTTGCGCCGCCACCCGCAGGCGCCGAAGGGCTGGCAATGGTCGCGCTGGGCGGGCCTTGCGCAGCCCGGCGACACCGAAAGCGAGGCGGCGATCTTGCAGGAATATCACCGCCAGTTTCCCGCGGAGGCGCAGCTGGACGCGCTGCGCGGCGCGGGCATCGTGCGCCGCCTTGCCGACTTTCGGGCGTCATGATGGCGCGGCAGATGTCTTCGCTCTGGCGGCGTCAGGGCCGCATTCTCGCCCCCGCGGATCTTGACGGGGTCCGGCTGTTGCAATGTCCGACGGCCTGGCAGCTGCCGGACGGGCTTTTGCGCATCGCCGCCGCCTGCCGCAATGCCGCGAATGTCTCGGTCCTGCAGGTGATGGACTGCGACCCGGCGCAGGGCATGAAGATCGTGCGGCCGCCGCGGATCGAACCCGTGGCGCTGCAGGCGATCGCCGAGGCCGGGCTGGCGGGGATCGGCCCCTGCGATGCGTTTTGGGACGGCGAGGTGCTGCTGCTGGCCACCTCCTCGGTCACGCTGCGCGGGCGCCTTTACGATGCCGGGATCGAGGTGATGACCAGCCGCGATGGCGGCACCACCTTCACGCCGCCGCGCCCGCTGCTCGGCCCGGCCGAGAACGGCGGCTATCCGGTCTCGATGCCCTGCCTGCGGCGGCTGGCGGGGGGCGACTGGCGGATGTGGTTCACCGCCTTCACCGAATGGCGTCCCGAGGTGCGGCCGAACCCGGACGCGCGCTATTGCATCCGCTCGGCGCGCTCGGCGGACGGGATCGCCTGGACGGTGGATCCGGCCCCGGCGATCGCGCGCGGCCCGGGCGAGGCGGGGCTGGCGCGGCCGACCGTTCTGGAAGGGCCGGACGGGCTGGAGATGTGGTTCAGCGCCCGCGGCCCCTATGCGCCGGAGGACCCGAGCCTGCGGCTTTATCGGCTGTGCCATGCCCGATCCGAGGATGGCACGCAGTGGCAGCGCGCGGACGACCGGCACGGCTTTTGCAACCCGCCCGCGCCCGGCGACTGGGACGGGCAGATGCAATGCTACCCCACCGTCCTGCGGCTGGCGGATGGCCGACAGGTGATGCTTTATTGCGGCAACGGCTACGGCGCGGCAGGCTTCGGCTGGGCGAGCCGCGAAGCGCAGGCCTGAGGGCGGGCGGCGCGCGGCCCGCGCCTCACAAGATCTCGCCGCCGTCGATCACCAGCGCCAGCCCGGTGACGAAGGAAGAGCGATCCGAGGCAAGATAGACGATGCCCGCGGCGATCTCGGCGGTGCTGGCCCAGCGCCCCATCGGGATCGTTTCGGCCACATAGGCTTCAAGCGCCGCGCGCCCGCCCATCTGGGTCTCGAACCCGGCATTGAAGGGCGTGTCGACAAAACCCGGGCAAAGCGCGTTGAAACGGATGTTTTCGCGGGCATAATCCGCCGCCATCTGCCGCACCATCGCCACCGCCGCGTGTTTCGTCGTGGCATAGGAAATCATGCCGCGATCATATTGGCAGCCGGAATTCGAGGCGGTGACGATCACCGATCCCCCGCCTTGCGCCCGCATCGGCGCCACCACCGCCTGCGCCAGCACGAAATGCGCCCGCACGTTCAGCGCCCAGGCCAGATCCATCTGCGCCGCGCTGACCTCTTCGAGCTTGCCGGGGATCTGGATCCCGGCATGCGAATGCAGCACGTCAAGCCGCCCGTGCCGGGCCAGCACCCCCGCCACCACCGCCGCGATCGCCGCATCGTCGCGCGCATCGAGCGCGGCGCTTTCCGCAAAACCGCTCGCTGCGCGGATTTCCGCGGCGGTGGCGGCGGCCAGGCTGGCGTCGAGATCGGTGACGACCAGCCGCGCCCCCTCGGCGGCCATCGCGATGGCGCCCGCGCGGCCAATTCCCGACCCTGCGGCGGTCACCAGCGCGACCCGCCCGTCCAAGCATCCGGTCATTTCCTGTCTCCTATTGAGGGTTGGGCTTCTCGGCGCGGCGCAGGGTGATCTGCGCGATCACCAGCATCAGCAGCGACACCGCCATCACCATCGTGCCGATGGCGTTGATTTCGGGCGTCACGCCGCGCCGGATCGACGAGAAGATGTAGATCGGCAGCGTCGTTTCCGACCCCGCGACGAAAAAGGCGATGATGAAATCATCGAAACTGAAGGTGAAGCTGAGCAGGAAGCCCGCCAGGATCGCCGGGGCCAGAAGCGGCAGCGTCACCTGCCGGAAGGTGGCCAGGGGCCCTGCCCCCAGATCGGCGGAGGCTTCCAGAAGCGCGCGGTCCATCCCCTCGATCCGCGCCCGGACCAGGATGATGACCAGCGACATGGTGAAAAGCCCATGCGCCGCGATCAGCGAGCCCGCCCCCATCGAGAGCCGCCAGCCGGTCGCGCCCTCCAGCCAGGGGTTGACCGCGTCGAAAACGGTGACAAGTGCGATCAGCGTGGCGATGCCGATGACGATGCCCGGGATCATCACCGCGATATAGATCAGCGCATCAAAAAGCGTGCGCAGGCGCCCCTTCATCCCGCTCAGCGCCAGCGCGGCCAGCGTGCCGAAGAGACTGGCGAGCACCGCCGAGGCGAAGGCGATCAGCGCCGAGGTCTGCAGCGCATCGAGCACGAAAGGGTTCGACAGCGCCCGGCCATACCACTGGGTCGAAAATCCCTGCATCTGGCTGGCGTTGCGACCGGCGGAAAAGCTGAACAGCGCGATGATGCCGATCGGCAGATAGAGGAAGGCATAGACGGCGAAAGCGTAAAGTCTCATGGCGCCCTCACATCAGACCGACATCGTCGCGCGCCGCGCCGATGCGTTTGAGAAACCGCATGTAAAGCGTCACCGTGACCAGCATGATCGCCACCAGCGTCACCGCCAGCGCCGAGCCGAAGGCCCAGTTGCGCGATTGCAGGAAAAGATCGACGAGCGCATTGCCGACGAAGAAGACCTTGCCGCCACCCAGCATCTGCGGGATCAGATATTCCCCCATCAACAGGATGAAGACGAGCATCGAGCCGGTCGCCACCCCGGGCAGCGACAAAGGCAGGGTGATCTGCAGGAAACTGCGCCAGGGCGGCGCCCCCAGATCCCCGGCCGCCTCCAGCAGCCGCTTGTCAAGCTTTTCCAGGCTGACATAGATCGGAAACACCATCAGCGGCAGATAGCCATAGACGATGCCGAGCAGAACCGCGAAAGGCGTGTTGATCAGCCGCAGATCGCCCAGCCCCAGATCGGACAGAAGCTGCGGAATGCCGCGCCCGCCCAGAAGAAAGATCCACGCATAGCTGCGGATCAGGATCGAGGTCCAGAACGGCACGATCACCAGCACCAGAAGCGTCGTGCGCCAGCGCGCCGAGACCCGCAAGGCCAGGAAATAGGCCAGCGGATAGGCGATCAGCAGTGCCGCCAGCGTGCCCGCAGGCGCAAGGAGCAGCGTGTTCTGAAACGCCGTCCAGCGCGCGCCAAGATTGGCATATTGCGCCAGGGTGAAGGCCGGGGCGTAGCCGCCCGCAGCCCCCCTTTCGCCAAAGGAATAGACCAGAACGACGATCAGCGGCAGCACCAGCAGCACCGCATACCAAAGCCCCGCCGGGGCCAGCAGGATCGCGCGCGCCATTCGTTGCGAGATCGCCATCTTCTCCCCCTCAGGCCGATTTGAAGCGCGCCATCAGCTCGGCGCGGTTCGGGTCGGTCAGCGTCGCCGCCGCGCCGAATTCGAGCGCGTTGAGAAGTTCGGCCGCCGGATGCAGGATCGGATCGTTCAGCAACTCGGCGGGCAGCTGCGCATTGACCCGGGCATCCGCCACCGGGAAGCCATGCGCCAGCGCCTCGCGCGTGTTCACCTGCGGATCGATCAGGAAATTCAAAAGCGCATAGGCGGCGTCGCGATGCGGCGCGTTCTTCGGGATCGCATAGTAATCCGACCAGATCTCGCCGCCCTCCTTGCCCAGCGCGAACCGGATTTCGGGCAGGTCGCGGTTCAGCTGCTTGCCCTCGCCGGTCCAGCACATCGTCAGCCAGGCATCGCCATTGCGCATCGGCGGCTGATAATCCGAGGTGATCGCGAACAGATGCGGTTTCACCTCGATCAGCAGCTTCTCGGCCTCGGCCAGTTCGGCCGGATCGACCGAATTGAAGGAATAGCCGAAATATTTCAAAGCACTGCCGATCGTCGTCAGCTGATAGTCATGCACGATCGTGCGCCCCGAAAAATCAGTTCGGGTGACATCGAAGAACTCTTTCCAGCTGGTGAAGGGCGCCTTCGCCTTGCCCGAATCCCAGGCCATGCCGGTCGTGCCCCAGTTCTTCGGCACGGCATAAAGCTTGCCGCCGACGGTCCCCGCCTCGGCAAACCGCGCCTCGAAGGCGGCCGCGTCGTAATTGGGCAGTTTCGACAGATCGAGCGGTTCGATCAGGTCGGCCTCGACATAGGTGGTGAGGGTGTAATTCGTCGGCACGAACAGATCCCAGCCCGAGCCGCCCGCCTGCAGCTTGGCCAGCATCTCCTCGTTCGAGCCGAAGACATTGACCTGCACCGCGGCGCCGGTCTGATCGCGGAAAAGGTCGAAATTCGCCACGTCATGATAGTTCGGCCAGGTGGCCAGGATGACGCGGTCGCCGATGTCGCCGGCCAGCGCCGGGCCGGGGCGCAGCATCGGCAGCGCGCCGCCCAGAACCGCCATCGCCGTGCCCAGCCCGGTCACGCCCAGAAAGTGACGGCGGGTGACCGATCCCTTGCGGTAACGGTGCAATTCCTCGATGAATTTCTGCCGGGTGATCGGCGTCTCGTCCTTCTTCATGTGTCGGATCCCTTGTTGGAGAGGTCAGTCCTGGCCCAGGATCAGGCCCGCGCCCGGATCCCAGAGAACGTGGAGCATCGCGCCCACGCCTGCGCCCGGCAGTGCTCTTTCGGCCTGTCTGGGCAGCATGACCTGCAACGCCCCGAGCACCGGATGCGCCAGCAGATATTCGATATGTTCGCCAAAAAAGGTCATATGCGTGACCGTCGCGGCGATCGCGGGCACGCCCGGCTCTGGCGCCAGCGCCAGCCGCAGCGCCTCGGGGCGGATCGCCACCTCGACCGCCGCGCCCGGGGGAACGGCGAAGGGCGCGGTGACCTCGACGCTCAGCCCGTCTGCCAGTGCGACCTCGGCACGCGCCCCGGTCGTCGCGCGGACGCGGGCGGGCAGGATGTTGGCGCGGCCGACGAAATCGGCGACGTAGCGGTTGGCGGGCAGGTCATAAAGCTCGCGCGGGGTGCCGATCTGCATGATCCGGCCCTTGCCCATGATGCAGATCCGGTCCGACATCGAGAGCGCCTCCTGCTGGTCATGGGTGACCAGAATGAAGGTGATGCCAAGGCTGCGCTGCAGGCCAAGCAATTCCATCTGCATCTCGGCGCGCAGCTTCGCATCAAGCGCCGCCATCGGCTCGTCGAGCAAAAGGATCTTCGGCTCGTTGACGATGGCCCGGGCGAGCGCCACGCGCTGCTGCTGGCCGCCCGACATCTGCCAGATCCGCCGCGGCCCGAAATCGCCCAGCCGCACCGTGTCCAGTGCCTTCGCCACCCGCAGGGCAATCTCGGCCCCGGGCAGTTTCGGGCGGCGCTGGCGCAGCCCGTAGGCGACATTCTCGGCCACCGTCATGTGGGGAAACAGCGCGTAATGCTGAAACACCATATTGACCGGGCGCCGATAGGCGGGCTCGCTGGCCAGTTCCCGCCCGTCGATCAGGATCGTGCCCTCGGTCGGCGTCTCGAAGCCCGCCAGCATCCGCAGCGCCGTCGTCTTGCCGCAGCCCGAGGGGCCGAGGAAGGAGAGAAACTCCCCCTTCCGGATCCGGAGGTTCAAGCTGTCAGCCGCCAGAACCGCGCCGAAGCGCTTGCTCGTATTGACGAATTCCGCAATGGCCTCGCCGGCGCTGACGGTGTGGTGCCCCGTCGCATCTGTCATGTGATCGTCTTTCCCTGTCGGTCAACCCTTTGGCGGGCTATCCCTTGATTTGAGAAAAATCCTAAGCAACACTGCAGGCGTTGTATATATCACAAAAAGCATACCGGCAGAGGGAAGACCGAATGGAGCGGGAATGGATCGCCTGCAGCGCCCGTGTGGTCGAGCTGCTGGGCAGCGCCGAGTTTGCCCCCGCGCTGGTGGCGGCGCTGCGCAGCGTGACCCCGTTCGAACATAGCGTCACCTTTGCCTATTACCGGGATTTCCGCCCCATCGCGCTCCATGACGACTTTCCGGACTGGAAGCGGCAGGTGATGGTGGCGGATTATCAGGCCGGGCCCTATCTGCTCGATCCGTTCTATCTGCAGTCGATGGCGCCGCTGGTGCCGCGGCTGGTGCGGCTGCGCGATCTGGCGCCCGACCGCTTCTATCAGGGCGAATATTTCCGCAATTACTACGTCCGGACCGAGCTGGCCGAGGAGATCGGCTTCATGCTCGATGCAGGCGGCGGGGTCAGCGTGGTGATTTCGGCCATGCGCGAAAGCCGGGCCTTTTCCGTGCGGGAATTCAAGGCCTTGCAAGAGGTTTTTCCGTTCGTCGCGGCGGCCGCGCGGCGCAACTGGGAGGGGCTTGCAAGCCGGTTTTCCGCCGAGACCGCCCCCTCGCCCGGGCCGCAGCTGGCCGAGCTGATCGAGCGCGCCTTTCGCAACGTCGGGCGCAACCTGCTCACCCCGCGCGAGCGTGAAATCGTCGAATTCGCGCTCAAGGGCTATTCCGCCGAGGCGACGAGCCAGGCGCTTGCGATCTCGCCGGGCACGGTGCGGATTCACAAGCGCAACATCTACAGCAAGCTGCGCATCAGCTCGCAGGGCGAGCTGTTTTCGCATTTCATCGCGGCGCTGGCAGAGCTGGACTGACCGGGCAACGCGCAGGCGGCGGCGGCGCGACAAGACCGGCGGCAAGGTCGGCTCAGACCTCTGCCAGCGCCCGCAAAAGCTGCTGCGCGCGGGCCCGCAACGGCGTGTCGCGACGATAAAAGGCCCGCAGCGGCAGGGTCGGCACATGGTCGATCGGGCGGGTGACCAGCCCCGTCGTCAGCAGGCTTTCGGCGGTCATCGCGTCGATGATGCCGATGCCGCCGCAAGCGGTGATCATGTGACAGACGGTCGAGCTGTAGGGCACCTGACAGGCCAGCTGATAGGCCAGCCCCTCGGCCCGGAACACCCTACGGATCACCGCGCCCATCGGCGACCAGTCCGGATCGAAACCGACGAGCGGCTGATCGCGGAAATCCCCGACGACCAGCGAGGCGCGCGCCGCCAGCGGATGATCGGGCAGCATCACCGCGACCAAAGCCACGTCGCACAGCGTTTCCTCGGCCAGATCGGGGCGGGGCGGCACCGCCAGCTGCATGCCGATATCGGCACGCCCGCGGCCGACGTCGTCTTCGGGCTCGCCAACCCAAAGCCGCAACGACCGCGCCCAGCCGCGATAGCCCGCCCGCGCCAGCCGCGGCGCCAGATAGCCCTCGACCACCGCGGGCGTGGCCGAGATCGTGACGGGGCGGCTCTGATCGCCGCGGATCGCCTCGATCCGCGCGCGGATGTCCTTTTGCGCCGCAAAGACGGCGCCGGTCTGGGCATAAAGCTCCAGCGCCTCGGCCGAGGGTTCAAGCCGGTTGCCCCGGCGCTGAAACAGCAAGAAGCCCAGACGGCTTTCCAGCCGCTTCAGCCGGTCGCTGATCGCGGGCTGCGACAAGCCCAGCACGCGGGCCGTCTCGATCGTGGTGCCGACCCGCATCAGCGTGCCGAAAAGCTCGATTTCCGCCAGATCCATTATCAGTTTTCCGATACTACCTCGATTATTTCTCATTATCCCGATTGTGCGTCAGGCTCTAGCCTGATCGTGACAGAACCAGGACAGGAGCGGATTCGGTGTTCTTTGATCCCGACAACGACTGGTCGCGCCGCGCGGCCCGGGTGGTGGCAGAGCTGCCCGCGCGGTTTGCGGCCGACGGGCTGCGGGCGGACAATCACGCCGTCGTCGCCCTGCGCGAGGAGGGCACCGGCCGCCCGAGCGGTTACGCCCTGCGTGGTGACTGGCACTGCTACCCCTGTTCGCTGGTGAAAAGCTTTCATCTGGTGCATGCGCTCGCCGCGCTGGACGCGGGGCGGCTTGCCCCCCATCCCGAACTCGACCGGGCGATGGGCGACATGATCCTGTGGTCCTCGAACACGGCGACGAATTACCTGATCGACCTTCTGACCGGGACCACGGGCGACACGCTTCTGGACGGCAACGCGCTGGCCGACTGGATGGCCGCGCGCGAGGGGCTGAACCGCTGGTTCGACCCTTTGCACTGGCCCGAGATGGCGGGCTGCAACCTGACGCAAAAGCTGATGGATGACACCCGCTATGGCCGCGAGGCGCAATTTGCCGCGCAGCGGGGCGGTTATCTGAACCAGCTCACACCGCTCTCCACGGCGCGGCTGATGGCGGCGATCTTTGACGGCAGCCTGCCGCTTTCCCCCGGCGCGCAGGCCCGGGCGCAGGCGCTTCTGGCGCGCGATCCGCAGGGGCCCGACGCCGCAAATCCGAACTATCAGCTCTCGGAATACCTTGGCGGGCAGATGCCTGAGGGCGTGCGGATCTGGTCGAAGGCCGGGCATAATCTGTGGACCGGCGATCCGAAGGCCTCGTGGTTCAAGCATGACATGATCCGGCTGGCCGCGCCGGGGCAAAAGCCGCTGATCTTCGTTCTGATGACGCAGGGCGAGCGGCTGGCAAACGAGGTGCCCGACGCCTTCCCGCGCATCGGCCGGTTCCTGTTCGACGCCCTGAACGGGCAGAGCGCATGACCCCATCCCTGCGGCCGCTTTTCCCCGAGATCCCCCCGCGCAAGACCGGGCGGCTGCGCGTCTCCGCGCTGCACGAGATCCATTACGAGGACTGCGGCAATCCCGCAGGCCAGCCAGTCCTGATCCTGCATGGCGGGCCGGGGGCGGGCATCGCGCCGTTTTTGCGCCGCAGCCACGATCCGGCGCGCTATCGCATCCTTCTGGCCGATCAGCGCGGCGCGGGGCAATCGACGCCGCCGGGCGAGTTGACCGAAAACACCACCGCCGATCTGGTCGCCGATATCGAGGCGCTGCGGTGCCATCTGGGCATCGAGCGCTGGCAGATCGTCGGCGGCTCCTGGGGCTCGACGCTGGCGCTGGCCTATGGCGTGGCCCATCCCGGGCGGATCACCGGGATGATCCTGCGCGGCATCTTCACCGGGCGGCGGGTGGAACTGGACTGGTTTTACCAGCACGGCGCCGGGATGATCCTGCCCGAGGCCTTTGCCGCCTATCGCGCCGCGATCCCGGCCGCGGAACAGGATGCGATGATCGCCGCCTATCACCGCCGCCTGACCGGCCCCGCAGGTCCCGCGCGCCTTGCCGCGGCGCAGGCCTGGGCGGCGTGGGAAGAAGCCGCGCTGCGGCTGATCCCGCGCCCCTCCGCCCCCGAAGACCCGCGCGAGACCGAGGCCTTTGCCCGGATCGAATGCCATTATTTCGCGCATGGTTGCTTCTTTCCGACCGATGGCTGGCTGCTGGATCAGGTCCGCGCGTCGCGCCCGTTGCGCGCCCTGCCCTGCCACATCATTCAGGGCCGCTACGATCTGGTCACCCCCGCCGCCACCGCGCTCGCCCTTGCCGAGGCCTGGCCAGAAGCCACCCTGACCCTTGTTCCCGATGCCGGGCATTCCGGCACCGAACCCGGCATCGCCGATGCGATGGTGCGCGCCGCCACCGCCCTTGCCGATCAAGACCCGCGCCAAGACGGGTCCTCCCTGCCCTCCCATAAGTCCACAGAGGAACGCCACCCATGACCCTTCGCTTCAAGACCCTGCTCACCGCCGCCTCGCTGATCGCCCTGATGGCGGGCGGCGCGCTGGCTGAAACCGTGCTTGACCGCGGCAACAATGGTGACCCCGAAACGCTTGATCCGCACAAGAATTCGACCATCCCCGAGGCGAACCTGATGCGCGATCTCTTCATGGGGCTGACCATGCATGACGGCGCGGCCAATCTGATCCCCGGCGCGGCGGAAAGCTGGAGCGTGTCGGAAGATGGCAAGGTCTGGATCTTCAAGCTGCGTCCCGGTGCGCTCTGGTCGGATGGCACGCCCGTCACCGCCGCGGATTTCGTCTGGTCCTGGCAGCGGGTCGTCTCGCCCGCCACCGCGGCGGAATATGCCTATATGCTGGCGCCGGTGCTGAACGCCGAGGCGATCACCAAGGGCGAGAAACCGGCGACGGATCTGGGCGTGCGGGCGGTCGATGCGACGACGCTCGAAGTCACGCTGAAGGCGCCGACGCCTTATTTCCTCGAAATGCTGACGCATCAGGCGACCTATCCGCTGCAACGCGCCGATGTCGAAAAATACGGCGCCGATTTCACCAAGCCCGGCAATCTGGTGTCGAACGGCGCTTACAAGCTCGACAGTTTCGTGCCGAACGATCACATCTCGCTGGTGAAGAACCCGAAGTTCTACGACGCCGAACATGTCGCCTTTGACCGGGTGAATTTCTACCCGACCGAGGATGCCACCGCCGCCGTGCGCCGCTTCGAGGCGGGCGAGCTGGACATGATGCTTGATTTCCCGGCCGAGCAGACCGCGGCGCTGAAAGAGACGCTGGGCGAGAGGGTGAAGATCGGCCCGACGCTCGCCACCTATTACTACGGCTTCAAGCTCGACAAGGCGCCGTGGTCGGAGCTGGAGATCCGCAAGGCGGTCTCGATGGCGATCGACCGCGATTATCTGGCCGAGGAAGTCTGGCAAAACACGATGATCCCCGCCTATACGCTGGTGCCGCCGGGCATCGCGGGCTACACGGTCGCGGCCCCCGACTGGGCCGGGCTGAGCCAGATCGACCGCGAGGATCAGGCCCGCGCCATCCTTGAAAAGCATGGCTACACCGAGGCCAACCCGCTGAAGATGGAAATCCGCTTCAACACCAATGAAAACAACGCCAATACCGCGGTGGCGCTGCAGGAACTGCTCAAACCGATGGGGATCGCGGTGACGATGGTCAACCTTGATATCGCCGCCCATTACGCGCATCTGGAGCAAAAGGGCGATTTCGACGCCGCCCGGGCGGCGTGGTTTGCCGATTACAAGGACCCGGAGAACTTCCTGTCGCTGTGCACGACCGGCGCGGGGAACAACTATTCGCTTTACTCCAACGCCGAATATGACGCGATGCTGCAGGCCGCCGCGGTCGAGCCCGATGCGGCGAAACGCATGGAGCTGCTGGCGAAAGCCGAAACCAAGGGCGTGATCGAGGATCACTGCGTGATGCCCTTGATGTTCTACAGCTACCGCGGCCTGGTCTCGGACAAGCTGGCGGGCTGGCAGGCCAACAGTCTTGACGTGCATCCGAGCCGCTTCCTGTCGCCGACCGAATGATCCCCCGTCCCGGCCGGGCTTCCGCCTGGCCGGGCTTTCCTGCACAAGGCCGGGACCATGACACGTTTCATCCTGCGACGTCTGCTGACAGCGATCCCGACGCTCTTTCTGATCGTCACGATCTCCTTTTTCCTGATGCGCGTCGCCCCCGGCGGCCCGTTCAATCAGGAAAAGGGGCTCAACCCCGCGGTGATCGAGAACCTCAACCGCGTCTATCAGCTCGATCAGCCGCTCTGGAGCCAGTATCTGCACTACCTGTCCAATCTGCTGCACGGCGATCTGGGACCAAGCTACACCCGGCCCGATTTCACCGTGACCGAGATGTTCGCGACCGCTTTGCCGATCTCGATCCAGATCGGCACGCTGGCGCTTTTGCTGGCGCTGACGATCGGCTCGGTTCTGGGCATCATCGCGGCGCTCAATCAGAACCGCGGGCTGGATTATCTTGTCGTCGCCACCGCCACGGCGGGCAGCACCATCCCGACCTTCGTCATCGCGCCGCTTTACCAGCTGACCTTCGCGCTTTCACTCAGCCTTGTGCCGGTCGCGGGCTGGGGCGGCGGCGCGTTGGTGAACAAGATCGGCCCGGTGCTGACGCTGATGCTGCCGCAACTGGCCGTCGTCGCGCGGCTGATGCGCGGCGCGATGATCGAGGCGCTGCGCGCCCATCACATCCGCACCTGCCGCGCCATGGGGCTTTCGGAGGTTTCGGTGGTGTGCCGTCATGCGCTGCGCTCGGCGGTGATGCCGGTGATCTCTTATGCCGGACCAGCGGCGGCCTCGCTTCTGACCGGATCGGTGATCGTCGAGACCATCTTCGGCATTCCCGGCATCGGGCGCTATTTCGTCGAGGCGGCGCTGGCGCGCGATTACACCGTCGTCATGGGCACGGTCGTCGTGCTGGCCGCTTTCACCATTCTTTTCAACCTGATCGTCGATCTGCTTTACGCCATCGTCGATCCGCGGGTGCGCCATGACTGAGACTGCCCCCCTGGCCCCCGGCCGCTCGCTCTGGTCCGACGCCTGGGCGCGGCTGCGGGCGAACCGCGCCGCCAGCCTCTCGGCGCTTTACCTGCTCTTGATGGCGCTTTGCTGCGGCATCGGGCCTTTTGTCGTGCCGAACGACTACACCACGATCCATCAAAGCTACACCAAGGTGCCGCCGCGGCTGTCCGCCTATCCGACGCCCGAGATGATCGGCCCGGCGCTGGATCAGGTGGCCAAACGCGCCCGGGTCGAGATCCGCGACTGGCACGAGACGGGCGGCGAAATCACCGCGACGCTGACGGCCCCGCGCGGCGTCGATGACCGCGCCGCGCGCTATTTCGACCGCTCGGACCTGTTCGACGGCGCCACGATCACCCCCGGCGCAGAGGTGACGACCGCCACCCTCACCGCCAGGGTGGAACGGAAATGGTTCCTCTTCGGCACCGATGCGAATGGCCGCGACCTGCTCGCCCGCACGCTGGTTGCGGGGCGGGTGTCGCTGGCGATCGGGCTGATGGCCGGGCTTGTCGCGGTGGTGATCGGGGTGCTTTACGGCGCCACCTCGGGCTTCATCGGCGGCAAGGTGGACGAGGCGATGATGCGTGTCGTCGACATCCTTTATTCGCTGCCCTTCATCTTCTTCGTGATCATGCTGGTCGTCTTCTTCGGGCGCAATTTCCTGCTGACCTTCCTCGCCGTCGGCGCGGTGATGTGGCTCGACATGGCGCGGATCGTGCGCGGCCAGACGCTGGCCTTGAAACGGCTTGAATTCGTGCAGGCAGCCGAGGCTTTGGGCGTCAGCCGGGCGGGCATCCTGCGCCGTCACATCCTGCCGAACCTGCTGGGCCCCGTCATCATCTACATGACGCTGCTGGTGCCGACCGTCATCATCATGGAAAGCTTCCTGTCCTATCTGGGCCTTGGCGTGCAGGAGCCGATGTCCTCCTGGGGCGTTCTAATCTCGCAGGGCGCCAAGAACATCCCCCATGCGAACTGGCTTCTGGCCTTTCCGGCGCTGTTTCTGATTTCCACCCTGTTCGCGCTGAACTTCATTGGCGACGGGCTGCGCGACGCCCTCGACCCAAGGGACCGCTGAGATGACCACACCCATTCTGGAGCTGCGCGACATCCATGTGCGCTTTGCCACGCTTGATGGCGCGGTCGAGGCGGTCAGGGGCGTCTCCTTTTCGATCAGGCGGGGCGAAACCGTCGCCGTGGTCGGCGAATCCGGCTCGGGCAAAAGCCAGATCATGATGGGGGTGATGGGGCTTCTGGCGCAAAACGGCCGCATCACCGGCATCGCCGAATTCCACGGCATGAACCTGATCGGCCTGCCGCGCCGGGCGCTGAACCGCATCCGCGGCGAGCGCATCGCGATGATCTTTCAGGAACCGATGACCTCGCTGGACCCGCTTTTCCCCATCGGCGCGCAGCTGATCGAGCCGCTCTGCCACCATCAGGGCCTGTCGCGCAAGGCCGCCCATGCCCGCGCGATCGAGCTGTTGCAGCTGGTGCAGATCCCCGAACCCGAGCGGCGGATGGCGGCCTATCCGCACGAACTCTCGGGCGGGCAGCGGCAAAGGGTGATGATCGCGATGGCGATTTCGAACAACCCCGAGCTTTTGATCGCCGACGAGCCGACGACGGCGCTTGATGTCACGATCCAGGCCGAGATCCTGACGCTTCTGCGCGATCTGCAGGAGCGGCTGGGGATGGCGATCCTCTTCATCACCCATGATCTGCATGTGGTGCGCCGCATCGCCGACCGGGTGGTGGTGATGCGCCGCGGCGAAAAGGTCGAGGAAGGCCCGGTCGAAACGGTCTTTGCCACGCCGCAAAACGCCTATACCCGCGCGCTGATCGACGCCGAACCCGAGGGGCGCAAGCCCCCCGTCGCGCTCGATGCCCCGGTGGTGCTGGAGGTGCGCGACGCCGCCGTGACCTTCGGGCGTCGGCGGCGGCTGTTTCAGCCTGCCGAGCCCGGGTTTCGCGCGGTGAACGGGCTGTCGCTGACCCTGCGGCGCGGCGAGACCATCGGCATCGTCGGTGAATCCGGCTCGGGCAAAAGCACGCTTGCCCGCGCGATCTTGCGGCTTTTGCCCGCGACCGGCACGATCCGGCTGCATGGCCGCGCGATCGAGGATCTTGCGCCGCGCGCCCTTCTGCCCTTGCGCCGCGACATGCAGGTGGTGATGCAGGACCCGTTCGGCAGCCTCTCGCCGCGGATGACCGCGGGGCAGATCGTGGCCGAGGGGCTTTTGGTGCATCACCCCGCGATGAGTGCCGCCGAGCGCGACCGGGCCGCGGCCGAGGCGCTGACCGAATGTCAGTTCGATCCGGCGCTTCGCAACCGCTATCCGCATGAATTTTCCGGCGGGCAGCGCCAGCGCATCGCGATTGCCCGGGCGCTGGTGCTCAAGCCCAGCATCATCGTTCTGGATGAGCCCACATCGGCGCTCGACCGTCAGGTGCAAAAGCAGATCGTCGATCTGCTGCGGCGGCTGCAGGCGGAACACGGGCTAAGCTATCTCTTCATCAGCCACGATCTGGCCGTCGTGCGCGCGCTTTCGGACCGGATCATGGTGCTGAAATCGGGCGAGCTGGTCGAAGCGGGCCCCTGCGCCGAGGTGATCGGCGCGCCGAAGCAGGACTACACCCGCCGTCTGGTGCAGGCCGCGCTGCTGGGCTGAGGCGGGGCGGAGACGGCTGGCGGCGCCGAAAACGCGGGCGACACCGGTCAAGCCCGGCCGCCGCAGGATGCGCAAGGTGATCCGCACCGGGATGACGGCGTTCCGCCAGACGCGGGGCGGGCAACCGCGCCCGAAGCCGGGTGCCTGGCCGGAGAGATCAACCGGCGGCAGAAAATCACCGCCGCGCGGGCCAGCCGGGAACGGCAGTCCCTGACACGGATCCGCGAAGGACGCAGCGGGCCCGGCGACAAGGGCGGACAGGATGCGGTTCGCCGCAAAGCCGCAACCTGACATGCCGCCGTTCCCGGATCAGCGTCGGCGCACCGAATTGCCGCCCGCCAGAATGCTGTTGATCAACTTCGCCACCTCGGCATGCATCTTTGCCTTGCCATCGTCGGGCGGCACTTCATGCGCCGCCGCGGCATCCCGCAAGATCCCGACGACCTCGGCTTCCGGCAGGATCTTGTGATCGTTGAGGGCCAAAAGCAGGGATTCGCAGATCGTCAGCGCGGCAGTTCCGGCAATTTCATCCTGGTCTGACATGGTGGGCTTCACTTTCATTGGGGAGACACACGGCCAGAACCTGGTCGGCACGGAAGGACTCTAGGCTCATTTCGCGTCGCAAGACTGATCCAGAGCAGCGCGGCAAAGCTCTATTCCTGATATGAGTCCCGACAGATGCACCGCTGCCGATCCGTCAGGAAGGACCCCGAGATGTCGATCCTTCAAAGCCCGCTCACCCGCAAGCTTTCGGTCTTCGTCGCGCTTTCCGATCGCGATCTTGCCACGCTCGAACGGTTCCATCGACGGCGACGGGTCTTTCAATGCGGCCATGAGATGATCCACGAAGGGCAGATGAACGCCTCGGCCTTCATTCTGGCCAAGGGCTGGGCCTGTTCGTTCAAGATGCTGCCCGACGGCGACCGGCAGGTTGTCGATTTTCAGGTGCCGGGCGATTTTCTGGGCCTGCGCAGCATCCTTTTCCGCACCTCCGACCATTCGATCGAGGCGGTGACGCAGATCGAGGCCTCCGAGGTCCTCGCCACCGACATTCTGGACGCTTTTGCCGAAGCGCCGCGGCTGGCGGCCGCGGTGCTTTGGGCCGCCTCGCGCGACGAGGCGATGGTGGTCGAGCATCTGATTGATCTGGGGCGACGCAACGCCGAGGAGCGCACGGCGCATTTCCTTCTTGAACTCGGGGCACGGCTGATGCTGGTGGGGGTGGGCGACCGCTCCGGTTTCGATTGCCCGCTGACGCAATATCATCTGGCCGATGCGCTGGGGCTGAGCGCGGTGCATGTCAACCGCGTGCTGCGGCATCTGCGCGAACAGGGGCTGATCACCTTTCAGAAGGGCCGCGTGCTGTTTGACGATTTCGACCGGCTGCGGGCGCTGGCGCGTTTCGACACCGGCTATCTCGACCACGAGGGGCCGCTGCTGCATTGAGCCGCCCGTGCAAGCGCATGGGCGGCGGAATCGAGCCGCCGGTTGCACTCGCCCTCCCAGCCCCGGCGCTGCGCCGCTTCGGCGGCCTGGATATGCCGCTCGGCCGTGGTCTTCGCCAGGCCCGCCGGGGCGGCCGCGCAGGTCGCGCGGATCGCGCGCATCTTTTCGACGGTGCTGGCAAATCTCGGTCTGGACGCCATGGGATGTCCTTTCCCGGACAAGGCGGGAGCCTGCCGATTCCCGTCAGCCTAGCCCGTCGGGCCAAGCGTCAGACTGATCGAGATCGGCCTTGCGCGTCGATGCCGCCGCCGTCGCATGCGGGCGCTGATCTCGATCAGCCCGGCATCGGGGGCGCGCTGGTAGTCTGGAGAGGCAACAGGGAGAAGGCCATGCACGGATTTGTCGGACCGATTGACCGCCTCACAAAGGACAACGACGCCTTCCGCCGCGTCCTGTTCGGCGCGACGCAGATGGATCTGATGCTGTTTTCGCTGCGCCGCAAGGACAGCCTTGGCGTCGGCGACGGCTCTGCGCGCGATCAGTTCCTGCGCATCGTCACCGGCAAGGGGCGGATGACGATCGGCGCCACCAGCTTTCGCGTCAGGGCAAAGGACGCGATCCTGATCCCGGCGGGCATGGGCTTCGCGCTGCACAACATCGGCCGCAAGCGCTTGCGTTTCCATGCCTTGCAGGCGCATGGCGGCGCAGCCCGGGCGACGCCCGACGGCGGCCGCGCCGGCACGGAACGGGCCCGGCAGGACATGATCTCGGAAGGCGGGCCTGCGGATCTTTCCACGCCATGACCGGTCTTGCCGCCGTCACCGCCCTTGCGCTGCGCCTTGGGGCGGACCCGGACCGGACGGGCGGGCCGGTGCATCTGCGCCACTGCGGCCGCATCAACCTGGGGCTGCCGAACGATGCCTGGCTTGCCTTCACCGCCGAGGAAACCCTGTCCGTCACCGCCTGCGCCTATTCCTGGCGGGCGCGGCTTGGCCCCGCCCATGCCGTCGTGATGCACGACAGTCTTGATACCGGCCAACCGGGTCAATTCTCCGTCCGCGCCTTCGGTCGCCTGCCCCTTCCCTTCGCCCCCCGCCCGCAGGCGCTGCCCCGCAGCCAGAGGCTGCGCTATCTGACCGAATTGCCGCTTGCGCCCGATGCGATGCTGCACAACCGCGCCCTGCGCTGGGAAGAGATCGACGAGAGCCATCTGCGCGTCGCCACGGGGCTTGGCGTCGAGACGGTCGAGGCGACCTTCACGCTGGACGCCGATGGCCGCGTGGCAAGCGTCTTCCTGCCCGATCCCCGGAGTTTTCCGCAACGCCGGGACGCTGCCGCGGGCTGGTTCGGCAGCTATGCGGAGTACGACCGCATCCGCGGCCGCTGGATCCCGTTTCACACCGATGTCCGTCACAGGCACGCCGATCGCAGTATCGGTCTTTGGGTCGCGACGCTCGTCGACTGGCAGCTGTCGGGTGACTGCGTCCTGGCGCCGGGCCATGCGGCACCCCGGATGCGGCCGCCCCCCACCCGTTGCAAGGAACACCCCGATGATGTCCGATCCCGCGCCGAGACGGCAGGTTCTTCACGCGCCGGCCCGGGAAGCCGGGGGGCTTGACCCGGTGAAATCCCGCTCACGCGACAAAGGCGACCCTGGCAAGGCGCAGGACGATGGACGATGGACGGCGGCATCACGGGTTGGACGGCGAAGCGGGATCTCGTGACCGGGGCCCGCTTCGGCGTGTTCAGCTGTCGTGCGGCCTGGCAAGCAGGTAGGATATGTCGCGCAGGGCGCGGCGGATCAGCTTTTGCTGCCGTGCCTGCTGACCCGGAAAGGTCTGGGCGAATTGCTCGACCAGATAGCGCAGCCGCTCGGCCGCCTCGGGCCAGGTCTTCGCCGGTCCCAGAAGAAGCAGCGCATCGACGCCATCGCGCGGCCCGGCGGCGCCTCGCCCGGCGTGCGACCGGCCGCAGATCGCACGTCGCACAAGCACGGCAAAGCGGTCTTCCGGGTCGCGCCGGTCATCGAGCAGGATCACCTTGCGCGACGCCGCGCAAGGCACCGGATCCGCTCCGCAAGGCTGCGGCGGCTTTACGGTCGCGGGACGATCAAGATTGTCAGGGGGCAATTCGCCTGTCATCACACCCCCCGGTTCCGAAGCGCGGCAAGGCAGCCTTTCGTCACGGCGCGGCCGCCCGCTTCCGCCAGCGCGCCCGGCAGCGAGCCGGTCTCGAACATGATTTCGAACTGTGCGAGGGGCGTCTTCGGACGCAGGGCGGCCAGCCTGACCTGCAGCCTGGCCTGCCGCTCCGGGTCGGTCCTCGCCTGATCGACGCAGATCGGAACAAGGGCCCGCACCGGCTCGGCCTCGACCGCGCGCCGCACGCCGGAGCGGAGTTCCCGGCCCGCCCAGCCCCCCCCGCCCGCCGCCGTCCGCAGCGCTCCGGCAAGGGCACCGACCGCAGCTGGCACGATCCACTCCGGTTTCACCATGAGATTTCCTTTCACGTCCGGGACTTCCGGCATCGGCACGGGCGCGCAGGCGGGAAGCGGGCAGCAGGCGCCCCTCAAGGGCTGCGGGGCGCGTTCGTCTCCTGCGATCCCATGCACCGCCACACGATAGCCCAGCCCCGGGCAGGGGAAGCTGATCGGGGTTAGCGCGCCGCGCCCCGTGCCGCGGGGCACGCCGCCCGATTGCGGCCCCGCGGACCAACATGGATCAGTATGCCTTGCCACCGGCCATGCCAGAGTCACCCGGCCAGAACCGGGGTCCGTCCGGGAAGGGCGCCAGAACGATCAAGGGCGATGTCCATTCGCCCTTGATCGGGGACGCCGCCGGGGCCCGGTTCTGTGCCGAGATCTTTTTCGCCTGCCGTGTCATCGCCCCGGGGCGGTCTTGCGGCCCGTTCATCAAAGGAGAGGGTCATGCCCGAACTCATCGTCATCGGCTATGAAACTCCCGCGGCGGCCGAGGCCGCCCGCGCCGAAGTCCTTGGCATGGCCAGGGAATACCTTGCCGACGTGACCGATGCCGTGGTCGCCACCGTGGATGACGCGGGCGGCATCCGGCTGGCGCAGATGGTCGATCTCTGGGCGGTGGGGGCGACCGGCGGGGCGTTCTGGGGGCTTTTGGCGGGCATCCTGTTCTTCAATCCGCTGATCGGGCTGTTCATCGGCGCCGCGGCCGGGGCCGTCTCGGGGGCGCTGAGCGATTACGGGATCGATGATGCCTTCATGCGCAAGGTGTCGGCGATGCTGAAACCGGGACATGCGGCGCTGTTTCTGCTGCTGAAGGCCCCGGCGTCAGAGCGGATGGTGACGCGGCTCGGCGCGAAGGGGGGCGACATCCTGCGCACCAACCTTGACCCCGCGGCCGAGGTCGCCCTGCGCGAGGCTTTCGCGACAGCGCGCGACGGGCTTGGCAAATCCCTGCAAGACGCTGACCGTGCGTGACAAAACGCAGCCTGCGCCGGAAGATCGCCTGCCCGGTGCCGGGCGCTGATCGCGGCCAAGGCCCCCGGCTGACCCTTGGCGAGCGGATGGCCGATGCGGTGGCGCGTTTCGGGGGCACGTTTCGGCGGCACGTTTCGGCGGCAGCTGGCCGTTCATCTCTATCTTTCCGGGGCTGCTCGTGCTTTGGATAGGCCTGAACGTCAGCGCGCTGCTGCACCGCCCGCCTTTCGAGCCCTATCCGTTCATCCTGCTCTATCTGCTCTTGTCCTGCGGCGCTGCAGGCGCAGGTCATCATGATGCGCCAGCGGCGACAGGAAACCAGGGACCGGCTGCGCGGCAGGAACGACGACCGGGTGAACCCGAAGGCCGAACTTGAAATCCGGCAATTGCACGAAAAGATCGACCATCAGCTGACGCATCAATGACAGCGGCTGGTCGAGAGGCCGCAGATCCAGATCGAATTGCTCGAGGAGCGTCACAGATGAACCAGCTTGTCCGCGATGAAAGACCCGATTGCGCCCCCGTGCTGCGACTGGCGCTGGGGTGCCAGTTCCAGTTCGAGCTGCCCCAGCCGACGCCGATGATCGCGCGGCTCCGGATCCATCAAAGCCGTCTGGCCGATCTGGAAAGCCCGGACCAGCTGCGCACCGATCCGCCGGTGCCGCTGCAGGCGTTTCATGACGATTTCGGCAATTCCTGCACCCGCTTCGTCGCCCCCGCCGGGCGCTTCGGCATCGAGGTCGCAGCCGTGATCCGCAACTCCGGCCTGCCCGATCCGACACATCCGGATTGCCCGGGCACCCCGGTCGAGGACCTGCCCGAGGCGGTTCTGGGCTATCTTCTCGGCTCGCGCTATTGCGACACCGATCTGCTGGCGCCGATCGCCTGGGCGCGTTTCGGCACAAGGCCCGGCGGGCAGGCGCTGGTGCAGGAGATCTGCGATTACGTCCAGGCGCAGATCCGCTTCGACTACCTGCAGGCCCGCGCCACCCGCACCGCGGCCCAGGCCCATGCCGAGGGCGTGGGCGTGTGCCGCGACTTTGCGCATCTGGCGATCACGCTGTGCCGCTGCATGAACATCCCGGCGCGCTACTGCACCGGCTACCTGTCCGAGATCGGCACCGCGACCCCCGATGCGCCCGGCGATTTCGCCGCCTGGATCGAGGTCTGGCTCGACGGCGACTGGCGGCTCTTCGACCCGCGCAACAATGTCCCGCGCATCGGCCGGGTGCTGGTGGCGCGCGGGCGCGACGCGGCCGATGTGGCGATGGTCCACAGCTTCGGCCTGCACCAGCTGACCAGCTTTCAGGTCCGCACCGAGCCGCTGCAATGAGCTGACCGCATCATCACGGGCCCGGGCAACCGCCCCGGCTCCACCCGGTCCGAAAGGGCCATCAAGGAGAGATCCGATGCCCAAGGGCAAGAGCCACTCGAACCGCGAAGCGAAGAAACCGAAGCAGCCGAAGAAACCGGCGGCGGCAAAACCGGCCGATCTGTTCGCCAAGGGCGCGCAACCCGGTCTGGGCGAGAAGAAGAAGCCCTGAGCCCCCGGCCGAAAGGACAAGATGCCCGGCCCCGATGACGCGCTTCGAGCGCATCGATGCGGTGGCGCGCCTTTCAGCACGGGGCCCGCTCGGGGCGCACCGCAAGAGCATGGAAATCCGGATGCGGCATCGGGGTCTCGCTTCCGGCAAGGCCCAGCCGCTTGCGCAGAAGCCCGCGGGCGCGGGTGATGCGGGCGCGCACCGCCTCGGGGGACATGCGGATGGTCTCGGCGGTTTCGCGATGCGTATAGCCCAAGGCGCCGACCAGCAAAAGCACGCGCCGGTGCGGCGCCGAAAGCTGCCGAAAGGCGTCCAGAACTTCTTCCAGCGCCAGCACCCCGTCATGCGCGGGCAGCGCCACCGCGCCTGTTGCGCTCAGCTGACGCATCACGGCCGTCTCGCGCAGGGCCCTGTGCCGATTGGAATAATGGATGTTGCGCTCGATCGTGAAAAGCCAGGCGCGCAGGTTGGTTCCGGGCTGGAAGCGGTCGAAATGCAGGACCGCGCGCAGCATCGTATCCTGCACGAGATCATCGGCCCTGTCGGAATCGCGGGTCAGGGACAGCGCGAAGCGGCGCAGCGCGACGATGTGCTCGCCGATCCGGGGCGCGGCCCGGGGCGCGACTCGGGAGGGGCTTTCGTCAGTCATCGCACGGCCTGTCCGACCGGCGATGTTCCGTCCGGCCTGCCTCGGTGCCGTGGCAGCGGTTCTCGACGATCGCGCGCATCCGTTGGATGAAGGCTTCGGTCTCGGCCTGCTCGACGGTCAGCGCCGCCGCAACCGCGGCCTCGGCCCGGTCCGCATCGGCGCCGCTCTGGGCCGCAAGGCGGTGCCGGTCGGATCGGTTCTTGTTCGGCAGGGTCGCGGGATCGCTCATCTGGGTCCACTTTCGGGTTGGAGGCGCGCTTTGTTCCGCCCGCGGCGGCGACCGGGTCCGGTGTTCCGCGGACCGGCGGGAGATGCCGATCCGACCCTCGTTCCGGTCGCCGCCACGCGACTGCCCGGAGCCAGGGGGGGACGCGCGTTCTTGCGATCGCGTGCTGGAACGGGCGGTCCCTGCAACCCTAGCAAAGGGACGATCCGCGGCCTTGACCCATGTTAGCGCCACGGGTCGGTTTCAGGCGGGTCGGTTTCAGGCGGGTCGGTTTCAGGGCCGAACAAGGCCGCGTCCAAACCGCCCGCCGCGGGATCTCACCTTCCGCGGCGTCAGGCTGTCATCGCGCCCCGGGGCAAACCTGCATCAGGATGCGACTCGGACCGATCGGCAAGGATGTCTCATGGCAATCGAATGTCCGCTTGCCATCGCCTCTGCCCAAAGCCTTGCAAGCTGCCCCGCGCGACGGATCCTCCGATCCCCTCGCGCAGATCGACGCAGCCTGTCGCCGCGGCAGACCGCACAAGGATGAAACCAATGAATCTCAATACCATGGCGTCGAATGCCGAACGCATGAAAACCGTCAAGGCCGCCTGGGACAAGGCGCCCGACGGCCCGAAGAAAGAGGCCGCGCTGACGCATTATCAGGCCGCCGAAAAGGCGCAGACCGCCAAGGATGATGCCGCCGTCGGCAAGGCGCTGGACGCCGCCGTGGCCGCGCTGGCCTGATCCGACAGGTGCCGCCCCGGTTTCGGCCGGGGTGGCGCAGTCGACCGGCGACCGGGGGCCCTTGGCCCCCTTTTTGCTGTCAGCCGGTCAACCTGCCCTCGCCCACCACGATCCGGCGCGGACAGCTGGCGGCGATCGTCTCGTCATGGGTCGAGATCAGGAAGGCCGTGCCCTCGTCGCGGTTGATCTGGCCGATCAGCGCCATCACCTGCGCCGCCGCGGCGCGGTCGAGATTGCCGGTGGGCTCGTCCGCCAGCACCAGTTCGGGCGCGTTCATCAAGGCCCGCGCCACCGCCACGCGCTGCTTCTGCCCGCCCGAGAGATTGGCGGCGGGAAACTGGATCCGCGCCGCAAGCCCCATCCTGTCCAGCAGATCCGCCCCCCGCGCCCGCGCCGCGGCGGTTTCGCGCCCGGCCCGGATCGCGGCCGGAAAGACCACGTTTTCCAGCGCGGTGAAATCGGGCAGCAGATTGTGGAACTGAAACACGAAGCCGATGTGGCGGTTGCGAAACGCGGTCAATTCGGCATCGCTGGCCCGGGTCAGATCGACGCCCAGCATCTCGTGCCCGCCCGAGGTCGGCCGCATCAGCGTGCCCAGGATCGTCAGCAGCGTGCTTTTGCCCGAGCCCGAGGGGCCGATCAGCGCCGCCCGCGCGCCGCGCTCCAGCGTCAGGTTGGCGCCGCGCAACACCCGGGTTTCGGCCTCTCCGGTGCCGAAGGTCTTGACCAGATCGGTGACGGTGACAAGGCTCATTGGCCAATCGCCGTGACCGGATCGAGCCGCGCCGCCGCCCGCGCGGGCAGGATCGCGGCGGCGATGGCGCAGAGCACCGTCAGCGTGATCGCCAGCCCATAGGCGCCCTGGGTGATGTCCATCGGCAAGGTGCCGGAGCGGAAATTCTCGCGCGTGGGAAACAGCAGAAGCGCGCCATAGCCGGTGGCCGCACCCAAAAGCCCGCCCATCGCGCCGATCAGCCCGCCCTGCAGCACGAAGACGCCGACGACGAAGCGCCGCGACGCCCCCATCGCCCGCATGATCCCGATCTCGGGGCGGCGGCGATAGGTGGAGAGCATGAGCGAGGAGGCGACGCCGATGACGATGGTGATCATCGCGAAGCTTTTCAGGAAATAGCCGGTCTGCTTTTGCGCCCTCAGCGCTTCAAGCAGCCGCGCCCCCTCGCGCGTCCAGGACACCGCGGGCAGGCCGGTCAGGCCGCGCAGGCGCGCGGCGCTGGCATCGGCGGCATAAAGGTCGAACAGCTTGATCTCGATCCGGCTCAGCCCCTGCGGCAGCGCCATCAGGCTGCGGGCCGTGGCCAGGCTGACATAGGCCATGCGCCGGTCCGCCCCGCCCGCGCCGATCTCGTAGATCCCGCCCAGCGTCAGCCGCATGGTGACGCCATGGCTCGATTGCAGCACCACGCTTTGATTGAGCGCGAGGCCCAGATCCTCGACCAGCCCCTTGCCCAGCACCACCACGCCCGCGCCCAGCCGCACCGATCCCGCCACCCGATAGCGCGCCAGATCCAGAATCGCACTTTCCCGCCCCGGCTCCAGCCCGACGATCGAGACCTGCGCCGCCTGTCCGCCGCGGCGCAAGACGCCCGAGCCGATGATCTGCGGCGAGACCGCCTTGACCCCGGGCAGGGTCTCGATCAGCGGCAGGAAGTTTTCCGCCGCGCGCAGCGTGGCGGTTTCGCGCGTCGCCTGGTCCGCCCAAAGCACGCGGCCCGGCGGCACCGCCAGCCGGGCCGGGAGGCGGGCCTCGGCCTCGATCGTCACATGCGCCATGTCGCCCGCCGTGCGCGCCAGGATGAATTCGGCCAGCCCCCCGATCAGCGCCGACATGAAGATGAAGACGAAGACGCCCGCCGCCACCCCCACCACCAGAAGCGCCGTCTGCGCCTTCGAGGCGCTCAGATACCGCGCCGCGATCTTGATAGCATACAACATCACTCGCCCTCCTCGCGCAGGATTTGCCCGTCGTGCAGGCCGGTGCTGTCGCTGATCACCCGGTCCCCGGGCGCCAGCCCCGCGGTGACGATCAGCCGGTCGGCGGGCCAGTCGATCACGCGGACCGGAGTTGCGACCGCGCGCCCCGCGCGCAGCACGAAGACCGCCCCCCCTTCGCCGGTCAAGGCCGTGCGCGGCACCGTCAATGCGCTGCGGCTGTCGATCACCACATTCGCGGTGACGGTCAGCCCGACCGGGGCGCGGACCGGCGCATCGAAACCGATCTTCACCGCCAGCCCGCCGGTGTCCGGGTCCACCCGCGGCGCGACCACCTCGACCGTGCCCATCCGGGTCTCGGCGCTGCCCAGCAGAAGCAGCCGCACCCGCTGCCCCGGCGCGATCTGCAACGCATAGGTTTCATCCACGTCGGTCTCGACGCGCAGCCGCGCCAGATCGGCCAGGGTGAAAAGCGTCGTCGCGATGTCGACGCGCTGGCCCGGATCGACCGCCCGCGTCAGCACCGTGCCCGCGACCGGCGCGCGCAGCGCGTAATGGTCAAGCGCGATCCGGGCCTGATCGCGCAGGGCGGCGCGGCCCGCCACCTCCTGCGCCGCGCCCGCAAGGCTGCGGCGGGCGTCGTCAAGCCTCATCCGCGACACCTGCGCCCCCAGATCGCGGTCGCGCCCGAACTCGGCCGCCGCCTGCGCCTGCAAGATCACCGCCTGCGCCAGCGCCGCCTCGGCCTGCCGCAGCGCCGCCGCCTGCTGGCGGTCATCGAGCCGCGCCAGTACCGCACCCGCCGTCACCACATCGCCCGCCGCGACCGCGACGCTCAGCACGACCTCGCCGACCGCGGCGCGGATCGCCAGCCGCTCGCGCGGGGCGATCTTGCCGTTCACCGCCAGAACCCGCGTCACCGGCCCCGCCGCCATGATCTCCACCGCCACCACCGGCGGGCGCGCGGGGCCGAGCCGCCACCCCAGCAAGGCCCCGACACAGACCAGCGCCGCCAGCGCCAAAGCGCCGGAACGGCGCCATCGGGGCCGGTCGGGATGTCGGGGGGCGGGGTCGGGCATCGGGCGGACCTTGTGGCGGATCCCGCGCAGTCTAGCGCCCCCGGTCGAAGCCGGGCTGACCTGGATCAGCGACAGCACGCGCGGGACATGGCCTGATGCCCCCGCCCCCGCAACCCCGAGGCCCCGATGGACAGCATCCCGATCCTGGTTCCCCCCGTTTTGAACATGGTCAGCGCGCTGGCCGTGGGCGCGCTGATCGGCGCCGAGCGCGAGCGGCGCAAGGGCGCGGGCCCGGACCGCGCGCCCGCCGGGATCCGCACCTTCGCGATCGCCTCGAGCGCGGGGGCGGTCGGCTTCGCGCTTGGCGGGGTGGTGCTGCTTGCCGTGGTGGCGGCCTCGGTCACGGCGATGCTGGCGGTCTCCTACAGCAAGCGGCCGCATCACGACCCCGGCCTGACCACCGAGATCGTGCTGATCCTGACCGTGCTTCTGGGCGGGCTGTGCCTCCCCTCGCCGCAGATGGCGGCAGCGATCGCGGTGACGATCACCGGGCTGCTTTACATCAAGGCCTGGCTGCACAATCTGGTCACGACGCTGATTTCCAAGGACGAACTGGACGATGGGCTGATCTTTGCCGCGGCGACGCTGGTGATCCTGCCCTTGGTGCCGGATCGGCCGATGGGCCCCTGGCTCGCGCTCAACCCGCATGCGGTCTGGATCGTGATCGTGCTGGTGATGGGCATCGGCGCGGCGGGCTATCTGGCGGTGCGGCTTTTGGGGGCGCGGTTCGGGCTGCCGCTGTCGGGGGCGCTGTCGGGGTTCATTTCCAGCACCGCGACGATCGGCGCGATGGGCGCGCGCGCGCTGCAATCGCCCGAGCTGCGCCCGGCCTGCGTCGCCGGGGCGGTGCTGTCCTCGGTCGCGACGATCGCGCAGCTGGCGCTGGTGGTGGCGGCGATCAGCCTGCCGACGCTGTCCGCCCTGACCCTGCCGCTGGTCTGCGCCGGAGCCGCCGCGGCGGTCTACGGGCTGGCGCTGACGCTTGTCGCGCTGCGCCACCCCGCGGGCGAGGGCACGCGCGGCGGCAGCGCCTTCAGCCTGCGCGCGGCGCTGGCCTTCGGCATGATCCTGGCGCTGGTGCTGGTCGTCTCGGCCGGGCTGCAGGCGCAGTTCGGCGGCTCGGGCGTGCTGCTTGCCGCGCTGGCGGCGGGGCTGGTCGATACCCATGCGGCGGCGATCTCGGTCGCCACGCTTGTCGCCGCGGGCAAGGTCGCCCCGGCCGATGCGGTGGTGCCGATCCTGGCCGCCGTGACCTCGAACACGCTGAGCAAGATCCTTGTGGCGGCGGTGGCGGGCGGGCGCGCCTTCGCCCTGCGGGTGGTGCCCGGCCTTGTGCTGATCGTCCTTGCCGCCTGGATCGGCACCCTCGCCCTGCCGGGCTGACGGCACCATCGCGTCAGGCGGGAAGCCCCCCCGAGGCAGATCCCGCCGGAGTTGTTTTGAAAACCCGAAAAGACTCCTTGCAAAATCTGCAAATTCCTTTATGCAGGGAGGTGCGAAGTTTCTCTGACCGCACCCTGTCTCCTTCATCGGCTTCAGTCTGCTCTTAGTTCTGACCAAGCCGAGCTGCCGCATTCCGTGGGCAGCACCCCATGCAGGAGTGATCACGATGGCCAATGGCACCGTGAAGTTTTTCAACCAGAACAAAGGTTTCGGTTTCATCGAGCCGGAAGGCGGCGCGCAGGACGTGTTCGTCCACATCTCGGCGGTCGAACGCGCCGGGATCTCGCACCTGGCCGATGGCGCCAAGGTGACCTTCCAGATCGAATCCGGTCGTGACGGCCGCAAATCGGCCTGCGATCTGGCTCTGGCCTGATCCGGACAGGCCCCTTCGGGGGCCGGCACATGTCCATGACACGCACGACACCTTCTCCCGGATTGTTCCGGGAGATCCCCCGCCCGCCGCAGACCTATTTCGAGATCACGGCCGCGGCGGCGAAACTGATCGTCCAGACGGAAGCCGCCAGCCGGGCCGACCGCAGCGCCACGCTGAAGGCGCAACGCCTTGCCCGTGACGCCGCCGCCCCCGTCGCCCGCGGCGTAAAACCGTCGCGCTGACGACCCATCCCCATCCCCGGAGAGCGGCCCGAACGGGGTCGGTTCCCGACACGCCCGCTCCGGTCGCTCGACCTGCGGGCGATGGTCCCGCTTTCCCGGCAAAGGCGTCGAGGCGGCCAGGCTGCTTGCGCAGGCAAGCCGCCTCCGCCGACCCACTCAGCCGGGAGGGGGGCGGCGCGGGGAAACCCACGCCGCCTTTCCCATGTCAGGCCGCGCCAAAAGCGACCACACCGGTCACGCGACACCGAAAACGCCGGATCCGAGCGCTTTTCCAGACCCGTCCGCCGACCGGAGCCAACCGGCAGCGGCCGTCCTTGTCGCGCCCGCGGCGCCTGCCCTGGCCGCGCGGAGAGGTCCCGCGCTCTGGTGCCGGGCCTCGGTTCAATTTCCGTCGATCGTGACGCCGTGCTCGTTGATCTTGATGTCAACGCCGCTCTGACGTTCCTGATAATACAGATAGCCGGTCCCCGCCGCGACCACGGCCAGAACACCGATCAGCAGAAAAAGAAAATTGCGGCTCATGATGCGTCCTTCAGCGGGTTTCGGGCTTCAGGCCATGCGTGAAGCCCGCGCGGATGTGACAGGGCACCGGACCATTCCGCGGCGCCCCGTTTCTCAGATTCTACGCGTCGCGGATCGTGTCCTTGATGCCGCCCACAGCGTTCTGGATCTTGCCCGCGACCTTTTCGGCCTCGCCTTCCGTCTCAAGCTTCTTGTCGCCGATGGCCTTTCCGATCGCCACCTTGGCCTTGCCCTTGACGACCTTTGCGGAACCGACAACCCGATCCTTGTCCATGATGTTTTCCTTTCAGGGGGTTCATCCGGGCGGCAGGGTCACGCGCGATCCTGACGACCGTTCCGAACTATGAGGCCATCCCGTCCGGTCGGCATTGACGCAGGTTAGCGCGGTCGTGCCTTCTGAAGCGCGGGATGTATCGGCCCGGCCCGATCCGCGCGGCAGTGAGCGGAGCGGATTTCCCCCGCTCCGCTCTGGCCGGCAGGGACGCGTCAGAAGGAATAGACGAGCGAGACCCCCAGCTTGTTCTCGGTCTTGACGGCGCGCGAGTCGTTGTACTCCGTCAGGTAGCTGATGCGGGTGGCGAACATGTCGGTCATCTTCACGTTCAGCCCCAGATCGTTGTTCACCCGCGTCGCGGTGTCCGATTCCAGGATATCGGTGTCATTCGTGGCGAAAAGCTTGTCGTTCAGCCGCCAGAACAGCCGCGACGAGGCGATGTAGCCGGTTTCGGTCACGGAGTCCTCAAGACCGTCCTGCAGATAGCTGACCCCGATGCCCGCCTGCACCCGCCAGCTCAGATCGCGGGTGTTGACAATGCGGTAGCCGGGGCCGACCCCGAGGAAGGCGTCGGTCTTGACGTCTTCGGCGGTGTCGGCAAGCCCGTCGGTCTTCACCCGGCCAAGCACGAAGCCGTAAAACGAGTCGTTGAAGTAGTAATTCGCGTCATAGATGAAGAAGGTGTCTTCCTTGGTCTTGTCCGAGTCGAATTCGGCAAAGTCCAGCACCATGCCGAGGTTCTGCACGAACGGGCCATTGGCAAAACGCAGCCGCGCGCCCAGGCTGAATTCGCTTGAATCCGTGGCGCCGGTCTTGCCCGCGTAACTCAGCGAGGCGCTGCCCGACATGCCCTCGCGATAGTCCGGGCTGCCGTAGCGAAAGGCATCGTTGCCGCGATCGAGGTCGATCTGCGCGGCGCGGTCGATGTCGTCGATGCGGTCGTCAACCGAATCGATGCCAACCAGCGCCGTTTGCGCAAGGGCCGCAGGCACGCCAAGCGCCAGCGCGGCAATCGTCGTGCCTGCCAGAAGAAGAATTCGGGTCATGGTCTGAACCTTTCGGAAAATCGGAACGCCCGGGCTGGGCGCTTGCCGCAGCCTGCCCCGAATCGCCCCCGCCGATGCTGCCGTGCATCAGTGCCGCGGCGGAAAAGCGGGGCCGGATCGTTATTCGTGCCGGAAGGCGGCGCAGATCCCCTGCCCGCCCGGCCGTCGCGACCCGCCCGCCCCGGATGACAGGGCGGACGGGGCATCGCATCGGCCGGAAACCTCAACCGATGCGGATGTGGTTCTCGACCGCCACGGTGCCGGGCGCGGCCCAGGCGGTGGACACGGCCAGCGTGCGGTCGCGCAGCGTCGTGGCGCGGCCCGACAGCGTGACCGTGCCGTCCTTCGTCTCGACATGCACGGTATCGGCGGCAAACCAGCCCCGGTTCAGGGCCTTCCGGATATCATCGCTGATCTGCTGCGCGTCGGCGCGCTTGCGCTGCGCCTCGCGGATCAGGATCTGATCGGCCACCCCGCGCACGCCCCAGAGCGGCTGCACCGCATGCACCGCCGCCGCGCGCTGATACTGGTGATCGACCGTGCCCTTGAGCGTGATCACCCCGTCTTCGACCTGAACCCTGACCGCCCCCGTCGGCACGGCACCGTCCCAGTCGAGCCGGTTCACCGCGGCGGCGGCGATCTCCTCGTCGCTGCGCTGCACATGCACGGGCAGCCGCACCTCGATTTCCTCGACGATCGCGCGCACGCCCTTGACGCGCGCGGTCGCGGTTTCCGCCGCGCGCTTCTGCCAATAGCTGTCGGCATGGCCGGAAAGCGTCACCAGACCGTCGCGCACGGTCACGCCGATCTGGTCCTCCCGCACCATCGGATCCCAGGCCAGTTCCGCCAGCACCTCGGTTTTCACGGTATGATCGAAGGTCATCGCATCGCTCCTTGCAAGGGGCGGCCCGGGCGCCCGGGGATCACGCGGGTCACGGCCGCCGCAGATCATGTCGTCCCCCGGCTTCGGCGCCGCGTCCGCGCGGGGCCGGCCGGGGGGGTATCCTCACTGGTCGAGACGCTGCACCACCGCATCGGCGAAGGACGCGATCATCGCCCTGTAGTACACGTCGCTGTCGGGTTTCAGCTTGGCAAGCTCCGTCCCCTCGGGCAGGAATTTCGCCGTCGCATTCACGTCGACCGTCTGCTGCCAGTTGTCGAAATTGGAATTGTCCTTGGCATCGGTGAAGCTGACCGTGCCCACCAGCCGGGTGTCGGCCAGGTTCATCGCTTCCTTCCAGGAATTGCTCAGCTCGAATTCCGACAGATCGACGGTGATCTTCAGACCGTCCTTGTCGGTGCGATCGACAAGACGGCTGGTCAGCGCGTTTTCAAGATCGGCCTCGATCGTGGCATAATGCCTGGCGGCGGCGGCATTCGACAGCGCCGCCAGATCGATCTGAACGTCGATCGCGCTCACCTTGCGATCATCCATGGCTTGGGCCGCGGTGGACAGGGCCATCCCGATCAGCGCGGCAACGGTCAGCAGGCGGACAGGCAGAGGGCGTGACATGGGGTTCTCCGGTTCTCTAAGGGGACACATGCGCCACCCCGGGCAGTTTGCACCGGGGTGGCACCTGTCGGGTCAGGCCAGCGCGGCCACGGCGGCGTCGAGCGACTTGGTGACGCCCGCGTCATCCTTGGCGGTCTGGGCCTTTTCGGCGGCCTGATAATGCTTCAGCGCGGCCTCTTTCTTCGGGCCGTCGGGCGCCTTGTCCCAGGCGGCCTTGACGGTCTTGATGCGTTCGGCGCTGTTCGAGGTGGTGTTGGCGTTCATCGGCTTGGTCCTTTGTGCGATCTGCCGCGGCGACAGGCTGCGCAGATCTCCGCAAGGTGATGGAATTATCCGTCACGGAGTGCAGCCTGCAGGGCTTTGGACAGAGACCATGGCAAGCGGGTATTCGATTGCCATGGCGCACCCTGCCCCATCCCCCCGAGTCGCATCCTGATGCAGGTTTGCCCCGGGGCGCGATGGGCGGCTTTCCGCGGAGCCTGCGCCCAAAACATCTCCCCCCGCAGCAAGCTGCGGGGGGAGCGCCCGAACGCATCCGGGCAGGGCAAGAGGGGCCCGTCGCCGAGGGTCGGCCGGAGGGGTCAGCCGTTGCGGCAGCCGGGCACGTTCAGATCGCGGCAGAAATAGCCCGCGGCGCCGCCGACGACCGCGCCGGTGACCGGGCTGCCGCCCGTGGCGCCGGAAATCACCGCGCCCCCGGCCGCCCCGGCAAGGCCGCGCTGCGCGTCGTTCTCCAGGCATCCGGCAAGGGCGAAGGCCAGAGCAAGGGTCAGCAGGCTGGATCGGATCGACATGACATCATCTCCTTCAAGGGGGTCAAAGCTGCGGCGGCAGGGCCGAGGGGATCGGCGCAAGCACGTCCGAATCCTCGGTTTTTTCGGGCTTCGGGCCGAACATGCGGCGCTTGAACTGCCGCCACATCCGCACAATCATCGCCGCCCCGAGCCCGAGCAGCCCGAGCAGGATCAGATTGATCCAGGGAAAGACCGTGACCTCGGGTCCGGCGACGGGGTAAAGATTGACGGCATTCGGGTAGATCGAAAAGAACGGCGTGCGCCAGCCGTAATGGGTGATCACCACCCATCGCGGCGCCTCCTCGGTCGAGACCGCGTTCGAGGCCTCGGCCTGCAGGTTGGAGCTGTCGTATTTGAAATAGGGCGGCCAGACCCAGCCGGTGTCCTCGTTGCGATAGACGCTGACCTCGCCATTCGGGCGGACCGCCTCGATGAAGCGGATGTCGCGTTTTTCCACCCCGCTCGCCGCGGTTTCAGCCTGGGCGAAGAACAGCCAGTTCGCGCCGATCGTGGTCTGGCGGTTGTAGGTGTTGGTGATCCGCACCACGTCGTGATGCGGCAGGTTGTAATGCAGCACCGCGATGAGCAGCACCGCCACCCCGCCGCGCAGGGACCATTTGAGCTTTGTCCACATGGGTTTGCTCCTAAAGAAGGTTGACGACATAGGCGGTGACCGCGACGGCGATCATCGGGATGATGTAGATCAGCAGCAAAAGCCGCTTCTTCAGGCTGACGTCGTAATCCGCCATCCCTTCGGCGATGAAGGCCGAGCGGCTGTCGACATCGGCGCCCGCGGTCACGGCGGCGTCGAAATCGCCTTCCAGACTTTGCCGCTTGAGCGAGCGTTCATAGGCCGACACCAGCACATAGGCGACCGAGAGGACCAGAAATCCGACGATCGTTCCGGTGAAAAATCCATACATTCCATGCCCTCCCGGCAGGTTTCCGTCCGATGGCGGACGCGATGGGGTCAAAGTCGCCCGGTCAGCACGAGCACGACCAGCACGACCAGCAGCACGCCGAGCACGCCGATGCCGCCATGGCCGAAGCCATAGCCGTAGCCGCCGAAGCGACCGGAAAAACCGCCAAGCAGAAAGATGACCAGAACGATGATCAGAAGGGTTCCGACAGACATGATCGTGCCTCCAGTCAGGCTTTGCAGCCTGCTTGCATGATGGGAAAAGGGTCGGCTTCGACCCTGTGTTCGGGGTCCGTCGCGGCGCGGGATGCGCCCGTTTCCGACGGATCGGACCCGGCCCGGGCGCGCAGGGCGCAACGGGACGGGGGTGTTTTCCCTTGTGATCCGAAAAGCGACCGGCGGCACTAACATGGGTAATGGCCGCGCCCCGGGTTTTCGCTAGGGTTGTGTCGAGCGCCCGTTCCCGCCCCGCATCGCAAGATCGGACCCATCGGGGGCGGGCGTGTCAGCGGCAACGATCGGACCGGAACGAGGCAGCCGGTCAGGGGCATCCCTCCTGATCCGCGTGACGCCGGGCCGGTCGTTGTTCGCGCCGGGCCAAAGCGCCCGATCCCCCCTCACTGCGAAAGGTGATACCCATGAGCGATCCCGCGACCCGTCTGGAGCAGATCCGCGCCGAGGTGCAGGACCTTCACGACCAGATCAGCGACTACATTGAAAAGATGCAAGGTTCCGCCAAGGCGGAGCTGGCCGAAGCCCAGGTCGAGGCCGAAGGCTTCGTCACGCGGATGCAGACCGTCGTCGAGACCCGGACCCAGGAAGTCCGGGCCGAGATCGACCGGGCCAAGGATCGGATGGGCGTCGCCGCCCTGCAGGCCGAAGACAAGGTGAGCGAGGTCCGCGAGGGGATCAACGCGGCCGGGGCATCGCTGCGCGAGGGCGCCCAGCACGCGGCGCAGGCCACCAAGGAGACGATCTCGGATCTGCGCACCCGGGCGGCGGCGGCGATCGCGCCGAAAAAGGAACCGGTCTGACCGGATCCCTGGCCACGCCGCCCGCAGTTGCGTCCCGGGCAGCGTGGTCCCTCTCCGGCCTTGCCGGACACTGCGGCGGCCCCGACCGCCTGCCGCCGACCCCGTCGGGTGGAGGATCTCTGCCCGATCCCTCTCTCTTTCATGAAGGATACCCCCATGACGTATCGTGCGATTTTGCTGACGACCGCCGTTCTGGCCACCGGCCTTGCGGGCGGTCTGCCCGCCCGCGCCGAAACCCCGATGCCGACGACGGTCACCCTGACCGAGGTCGATCCGACCGTGCTGGCCACCGGCTACCGCGCCTCGGAGATCCTCAAGGCCGATGTCTACAACGATGCGGGCGAAAAGGTCGGCACGCTCGAGGACATGATCGTCACCACCTCGGGCACCGTGCCCTATGCGGTGGTTTCGGTCGGCGGCTTTCTGGGGATGAACGCGCATCACGTCGTGGTCGCGGGCAGCGCGCTGCAGCTGATGGGCAAGAAACTGACCCTGCACGGCGCCACCAAGGAGTCGCTCAAGGCCCTGCCGAATTTCACCTTCGGCTCCTGAGACAAGACGAAAGGCCCCCCGAAAGGGGGGCCTTTCCCATGCGCGCCAAGCGTCATGCGTCATGCGGGAACGGGCGGCCGCCGCTGGGTCAGCCTGCCGCCGGGGCGGGTCTTGCCGGGCCGAACCGCGCCCACAGCGCCTTGAGCGCCTCGAGCAGCACCAGCACCGCCGCCCCCGCCGCCAAAGGCACCGCCAGCGCCACGGGCGGCGGCAGCTCGAAGCCGAACAGGGCGCGGATCTGCGCCACGCCCAAGACCAGCGCCAGAACCGTTGTCACCGCCGCCAGGATCACGCCAAGCGCCCGGTTGCGTCTGGACAGGGCGGTCAGGACCGAGGCCGAGCGCACCCGGTTCACCAGGATCAGCGCCAGGATCGTCATCACCAGGGCGGCAAAGCTCAGCGCCCGGGTCTGCGCCTCGGCCATGCCGAACTGCGGCGCGGCCAGATGGATCGCGGCCACCGCGGCAAAGGCCACGACGCCCTGCGTCAGGCTCCACAGGATCGTCGGGCCGGAAAACAGCGGCTCGGCCACCGGGCGGGGCGGACGCGCCATCAGGCCCGCCTCCTCTTCCTCGGCCTCGAAGACCAGCGCGCAGACCGGGTCGATGATCATTTCCAAAAGCGCGATATGCAGCGGCCCGAACAGCAGCGGCGTGCCAAGGATCAGCGGCAGAAGCGCCAGACCGGCAATCGGCACATGCACCGCCAGAATGAAGCTCATCGCCTTGCGCAGATTGTCGTAAATCCGCCGCCCCAAGGCGATGGTGCGGACGATCGCGCCGAAATCGTCGGTCAAGAGCACGATCGCGGCGGCCTCGCGCGCGACATCGGTGCCGCGCCCGCCCATCGCCACGCCGATATGCGCCGCCTTGAGCGAGGGCGCATCGTTCACCCCGTCGCCGGTCATCGCCACGATCCCGCCGCAGGCTTTCAGCGCCTGCACGATGCGCAGCTTCTGCTCGGGCCGGATGCGGGCAAAGACGGCGGCGCCCGCCAGCACCTTTTGCAGCGCCGGATCGGTCATCCCGTCCAGATCGTCACCGGTGAGCGCCCGGTGATCGCCCAGCCCCGCAAGTCGGGCGATCGCCTCGGCGGTGGCGGGATGGTCGCCGGTGATCATGATCACCCGGATCCCGGCCGTCTTGCAGGTGGCCATCGCCTGCGGCACGCTGGCGCGCAGCGGGTCGATCAGCCCGACCAGCCCCAGAAATCGAAACGCAAAGCCGCTTTGCCGGTCGGGCAGATCGGCCGCCTCGGTCTCGGCCTGCGCCACCGCCAGCACCCGCTGCCCGGTCGCGGCAAGCCGGTCCACCCGCGCGCGCAGGGTCTCGGGGGCGAGACCGCAAAGCGTCGCGATCGCCTCGGGGGCGCCCTTGGCATAGGCGGTGACCGCATCGCCCTGCCGCCAGACCTGCGTCATCGCCAGAAGCTCCGGCCCGAGCGGATAGGAGCGGATCAGCTTGCCCGCACCCGGCGGCGAAAGGCGGTGAAAGGCCGCCTCCATCGGGTCGAAGGGCGCAGGCGCCGAGGCCCGCGTGCCCGCCTGCGCCAGCCCCTGAAAGGCGGGCGCAAGCGCGGCCCCGGCCTCCCATGCGCAGCCATCGGCCAGCTGCAGGCTGGCGATCGCCATCCGGTTTTCCGTCAGCGTGCCGGTCTTGTCGGTGCACAGCACGCTGGCCGCGCCCAGGGTCTCGATGGCGCTGGCGCGGCGGGTCAGAACCCCCGCCTTGGAGATCCGCCACGCCCCCATCGCCATGAAGACCGCCAGAACCATCGGGAATTCCTCGGGCAGCATCGACATGCCGACGGCAATCCCGGCCAGCAGCGCCTGCAACCAGTCGCCGCCCCGGGTCAGGCCGTAAAGCGCCACCACCCCCAGACTGACCGCCCCGCCGATCAGCGCGAACCAGAGCACCAGCCCGCGCATCTGCCGTTGCAGATGCGGGGTTTCGGGATCGAGAAGCGCCAGCGAGGTGCCGATCCGGCCGATCTCGCTGGCCGCGCCGGTGGCGATCACCCGCGCCTCGGCGCTGCCGCCCACGACCAGCGTGCCCGAAAACACCCGCGCTGTGGCGCGGGCGGCGCTTTTGCGCACCGGCACCGCCTCGCCGGTCAGCAGCGACTCGTCGAGGGTCAGCTCTGCCCCCGATTGCAGCTGCGCATCGGCGGGCACCCGGTCGCCTTCGCTCAGCGCGATCAGATCGCCCCGGACCAGATCCTGCCCGGCAATGCGCCGCCGCTGCCCGTCGCGGATCACCAGCGCCCGCGGGCTGGTCAGATCGCGCAGCGCGTCCAGCACGCGTTCCGTCCGCGCCTCCTGCACCACGGTCAGGCCGACGGAAAGCCCGGCAAAGGCCAGCAGGATCGCCCCTTCGGCGCGATCCCCCAGCAGAAGATAGATCGCCCCGCCCGCCAGAAGCAGGCTCAGCATCGGCTCTTTCAGCACATCCAGAACCAGACGCACCGCCCCGCGCGGTCTCGGGCGCGGCAGGGCATTCGGCCCTTCGGCGCGCAGCCGCCGGGCGGCCTCGGCCGCGGTCAACCCGGCCGCAAGAGGCGGACCCTCGGGCCGCAGGTTTCGGGACAGGTCGTCAGAGGAACGCTTGCGCATGGGCGGGACCTTTCAGCGGTCCGTCAGTCTGCGATCCGCCGGAGGCGCCGACATTGACCTGCATCAGCCCCGCCGCAGCTTCGGCGGCCTGCGGGCCGTTTGCGGGTCTTTCAGACCGCGGGCTCGGGTGTGGGGACCGGGTTTGCGGTCTTGACCTTGGCGGCTTCGGCATGGGCCAGGGCAAAGGTCGCCCGCAGGCGGTCTTCGGCGGCCGGGTCGAGATCGGTGCGCAGGATCTTGCCGCCGCTTTCGCCAAGCCGGGCGATCACCATGTCCGAGGCCGAAACCCGCAGCAGCACGAAGAGCGCCGCCTTGCCGGGCGCCAGCGTCGCCGTGACCTCGCGCATGAATTCGTCCCTGATGCCGAAATCCGTCATCGCCCCCGAGAGCGCCCCCGCGGTCGCGCCAAGCAGCATGCCCGCGATCGGCTGCAGGACCAGAAGCCCCGCCAGAAGCCCCCAGAACGCGCCGCCACCGGCGCCAAGCGTCCAGAAATCGACCATATGATGCAGCCGGATCGTGCCCTTGGCATCCACCGTGGCGACGACCGCATCGGTCACCTCCAGCAGGTCTTCACGCACCATGGCGAACAGGGCGGTGCGCGCGGCTTCGGCCTGTTCGACACTGTCGTGACCGATGACGATGAGTTCCGACATTTTACGCTCCTTGGCTGGCCCGCCGCCATTCCGGCAAGGCGGACGGTTGACAACATCTCTTCGGCCTGCGGCCTTGGGCAACGGGATCGCCGGGGCGCAGCCCGTGTCGGCCACGATCTTGCGACGGACGGGGCGGGCGCGAAGGGACACAGGCACCCCGGTCGGAAGCGTAGCGCGGCGCCGCCCGCGGGGGCAGGGTCGGAAACTACTCAGCACCGGGCTGACCCACGTTAAGACGCCTTGGCGCAACCGGGCTATCTTGCCGCCAGGCCTCGAGCCGGGGCTTCGCGCAGAAAAGGGCAAAGTCATGTCACCAGTCACATCGCATCCCACCGACCGGGGCACTGTGGGCGGCGCCGAGGCCGAGGGCGCGCGGATCGCCGAGCAGAACCTGATCCTGCGCAGCTTGCTGGCCCGCCAGATCGCCGCGACCGAGGCCATGACCTCGGTCCTGCGCAGCCTGAACCTGCCGATCCTGCTCTTCGGTCGCGACCTGCGGCTGCGCGACTTCACCACGGCGGCCATGCCGGTCTGGGGCATCGGCGCGGCCGATCTGGGGCGGAGCGCCGCAATGCTCGGGCCGCAGGCCCACGGACCGACGGTTCCCCTTGCCGAACTGGCGGCGGTTTGCCGCGCGGGCAAGCCCCGGACAAGGCTTGCCGCGGGCCGGGATGGGGCGCTTTGGCGGTGCAACCTGCAGCCGCATCCGAGCGGTGCGGGGACGGTGTCGGGGGTGATCGTGCTGCTCTTGCCGCAGGGCCCGACCGCCGAGGCCGGGCAGGCGTCGCCGCGTCTGTCGGGGCTGACGGCACGGCAACGGCAGGTGATGGAGCTTGTTCTGGCGGGGTATCCGAGCAAGAACATCGCCGAGGATCTGGGCATCAGCCGACGCACGGTCGAAAACCACCGCGCCGCGGTGATGCGGCAGACCGGCGCCACCTCCCTGCCCGCCCTGGCCCGGATCGCGCTTGGCTCGGCGCGCGGCACGGATTTCCGTTCCGGCTCTGCACCGGAGCCGTGAGCGCACGGCAAAAGCCCCGATCGCGCGCCTCTAACGGCCCCGGAGCGGCCCGCGCGCGGCGGCAAGGCGCCGGTCAGATCTCCTTGCTGCCGATCCCCGGATCGAAGATCCGCAAGCCGGACGGGGACGCGCCGCGCGCTTTCCAGGCCTTGCGCGAGAAGGTCTGGCTGACATAGCCGCAGCCCGCCACCCAATGGCCCAGCATCGTCAGCCGCGAAAAATCATAGTCTTTCGAATGGCTTTCGAAGGTCTCGGCGCGGATCGCCTGCAACTGCCGAAAGCGATCGATCACCCATGTTGATACCCCCCATTGTCAGGCTGACAGATTCTCAAATCCAGTTCGCCGATCACGTGATTTCGTAGGTTCTGCACCCCGTCCAACACGACTGACGTGTCGGGAAACAGATAGGCACCGGTTGGCTGAGGGTTGATGAGCAGCCGCTTTTCCCTGATCTGGACATAGAGCCAGTTGACCGGGATCCCCAGCTTTGCAGCAAGAGCCGTTGTGCTCAGGTAGCCGGGGTCGTGGTTCCACCGCCGACACGAGGGAGGTGCCTTGATGCCCTCGGCCAGCCGGATGCGCTGCACGGTGACAGGCAGAACCTTGTCGGCACAGTTTGCCGCGCGATGTCCCTCGGTGGTGAGAAGACGGGCGATTTCATCGTCGGGCATGCCTGTCTTTGCCAATTCAAGCAGGCGCACCCGCATTTCGGCGCCCCGTGCGAGCTTCGTGATCGCAGTGACCCGCATCTTGACGTCAAGTTCGGTCACCGCCCCGCCGCGCCATACGATGCGGACCAGCGCGCTCTCGGGCGTCCGGTCCAGCACCACCTTGTCCACCAGGCAGCGCAGGAGCGACTTGCGATGTGCGTCGGTGGTGGCGGGATCCGCCCAGATTTGCGGCAGGCGTCCCGCCAGGGCCACCACCTTGCCCGTGAAAGCCTTGCCCATTGCCATGGGCGCGGTCGGCTGTTGTGCGGACTGCTCGGCCAGCGCGGCCTCCGCCGCGCGAACCTCCATCAGCGCGCTTTCCCAGCGGCGCTCAAGTTCGGTGGCGACAAGACGGTTGTCCGGATCGACGCGGTCATACTGTCGCTGCGCCAGGGCCGCCGCATAGCGTTTGCGCTCGACTTCGCGTTCTGCGTTTGCAAGCAAGGCGCTGTCGACTTTGCTCTGAGCCTGGCGGGCGCGCGACAGGGCATCGAGTTCCGCAGGGGCCAGCGCGGACAGGAAGGCCTCGGCAACAGCGGCGTCCACTGCCTCGGCCCGGATGTGCTGGCAGGCGGGCAACCCGGAGTGGGTGCGCAAGTGGTTGCAGACATATTCGCCGCCGCCCTTGTATCGCACATACATCTTGTGGCCACACCGCCCGCACCACACGATGCCATGCAAGAGCAGGTCGCCGTCGCGGGGGATGCCTCGTGTCTTGGTGCGCATGTATTCGGCCCGGTTGTCGCTCACGATGCTGCGGATTTTCTCATAGGTCTGCCAATCGATATAGGCCGGATATCGGTCCTTCACGACGATACGCCATTCCTCGAGAGGTCTCGCCACTTTCGCCTTTGCCGCAGACCGGCTGTCCGGCGCGGTGTCCCGCATGCGGGTTCGGCCATAGACGAAAGCGCCTGCGTAGGCGGGATTCTTCAAGATCGCAGCGACCGCGGAAACCGTCGCGCGCGCCCAGTGCAACGCGCCGTGCCGGTCCCTGCGTGGCAGGTCGAGACCACGCGCATTCAGTATGCGCATCACCTTGGCGATGCTGCGCAGCTTCAGAAAGAGGTCGAACACAAGACCAAGCCGGTCCTGAACACTCCTGTCGGGATCCTTCAGCACGACGCCGGTCTCCCGGACGAGGCCGACCGGCAAGGTGAGGGCGAGCTCCCCGCGCTGTGCTTTGGCCATCAAGCCGGTCGTCAGGCGGCTGCGGATCGTATGCAGTTCGAGTTCGGAGATGGTGCCCTTGAGGCCCAGCAGAAGGCGTCCGTTGGCACTGCCGGGGTCATAAACGCCATCGCGATCGGCGATCAGACACCCCCGCAGCCCGCAGATGTCCAGAAGAGGATACCAATCCGAGCAGTTGCGCGCGAGCCGCGTCACGTCGACAGACAGGATCAGCCCCACTTCGCTGAGCCCGACCCGACCGACAAGTTCCTGAAACCCGCTGCGATGTGCGGCCGAGGCGCCGCTCAGACCGAGATCGGCGTCGATCACGTCAATGTCGGCTTCATGCCATCCAAGCTCGCGGGCGCGTTGGCTGAGCGCGTATTGCAGCCGCAGGCTCTCTTGGTTGCTCACGACCTGATGCGGCGTCGATTGCCGGATGTAGACGACGGCCTTGCGCTTCAGATGCGCCAGTTGGATCAACTCGGACATCACGAAAGACCTCCGCCAGAACCACGGCAATATCGTCGACGATCTGGCGCCTCAGCGTCACCGGCAGCGTCGTCCAAAGATCTTCGGGTGCCGTGCTCATGATCCAAACTTACCACATTTAGTAAATCCAGCAAAGCTTCCACGCTCAGTTTGGTGGGGGCAGTCAGCAAGGCAAACGGCTCGGTCACCGCCACCGGAACATTCAGTGTCACGCCATCGCGATACGCGACCTCGTAGAACGGCAAAGAACTGCCCCTGCGAAACAACGATCGGCCAAGAACTTGGAACCTGCGCCCAAAGAGCGGATGGCGCGGATCAAGGACCTGAACCTCCTCTGGAAAAGATTCGTCAGCATCACCAAAGGGGGTATCCCCAAACACCTTCGTTCG